>NZ_JAEMDY010000007.1:0-5669 GCF_016457215.1 Luteimonas sp. MC1895 | reverse complement strand
CGCTAATATGTGCGGCTCCCCGGCGGACACGGCCAACACGGCGCGGCGGCGGGGGAGGCGGAAGTTTCCACCCACAGGGTGTTGACGGACGCGAAAGTCGCGCTACAATGTGCGGCTCACCCCGGCGGAAACGGCGGGGTTGAAGGAAGGAGGCGCTGAGGCCACTTCCGAAGATCTTTGACAGTGTGCGCAGGTGACTTGTGCGGGCGTCTGGCCGGTGGATGGTTGTCCATCTTGCAGACGTTCGTACCAAGAGCAACAACGATTCAAATGCATGCAAATGCAAGCGGGTAATTGGAGCTCGGGACGACGACTGCACTCAAGAGTTTGGACTTCGGTCCATGCAATTTTAAGTGAAGAGTTTGATCCTGGCTCAGAGTGAACGCTGGCGGCAGGCCTAACACATGCAAGTCGAACGGCAGCACAGGAGAGCTTGCTCTCTGGGTGGCGAGTGGCGGACGGGTGAGGAACACATCGGAATCTGCCTATTTGTGGGGGATAACCTCGGGAAACCGGGACTAATACCGCATACGACCTACGGGTGAAAGCCGGGGACCTTCGGGCCTGGCGCAGATAGATGAGCCGATGTCGGATTAGCTAGTTGGCGGGGTAAAGGCCCACCAAGGCGACGATCCGTAGCTGGTCTGAGAGGATGATCAGCCACACTGGAACTGAGACACGGTCCAGACTCCTACGGGAGGCAGCAGTGGGGAATATTGGACAATGGGCGAAAGCCTGATCCAGCCATGCCGCGTGAGTGAAGAAGGCCTTCGGGTTGTAAAGCTCTTTTGTTGGGAAAGAAAAGCAGCTGGTTAATACCCGGTTGTTCTGACGGTACCCAAAGAATAAGCACCGGCTAACTTCGTGCCAGCAGCCGCGGTAATACGAAGGGTGCAAGCGTTACTCGGAATTACTGGGCGTAAAGCGTGCGTAGGTGGTTTGTTAAGTCTGATGTGAAAGCCCTGGGCTCAACCTGGGAATTGCACTGGATACTGGCGAGCTAGAGTGCGGGAGAGGATGGCGGAATTCCTGGTGTAGCAGTGAAATGCGTAGATATCAGGAGGAACATCCGTGGCGAAGGCGGCCATCTGGACCAGCACTGACACTGAGGCACGAAAGCGTGGGGAGCAAACAGGATTAGATACCCTGGTAGTCCACGCCCTAAACGATGCGAACTGGATGTTGGGGACAATTGAGTCTTCAGTATCGAAGCTAACGCGTTAAGTTCGCCGCCTGGGGAGTACGGTCGCAAGACTGAAACTCAAAGGAATTGACGGGGGCCCGCACAAGCGGTGGAGTATGTGGTTTAATTCGATGCAACGCGAAGAACCTTACCTGGCCTTGACATGTCGCGAACTTTCCAGAGATGGATTGGTGCCTTCGGGAACGCGAACACAGGTGCTGCATGGCTGTCGTCAGCTCGTGTCGTGAGATGTTGGGTTAAGTCCCGCAACGAGCGCAACCCTTGTCCTTAGTTGCCAGCACGTAATGGTGGGAACTCTAAGGAGACCGCCGGTGACAAACCGGAGGAAGGTGGGGATGACGTCAAGTCATCATGGCCCTTACGGCCAGGGCTACACACGTACTACAATGGGAAGGACAGAGGGCTGCGAACCCGCGAGGGCAAGCCAATCCCAGAAACCTTCTCTCAGTCCGGATCGGAGTCTGCAACTCGACTCCGTGAAGTCGGAATCGCTAGTAATCGCAGATCAGCATTGCTGCGGTGAATACGTTCCCGGGCCTTGTACACACCGCCCGTCACACCATGGGAGTCTGTTGCACCAGAAGCAGGTAGCTTAACCTTCGGGAGGGCGCTTGCCACGGTGTGGCCGATGACTGGGGTGAAGTCGTAACAAGGTAGCCGTATCGGAAGGTGCGGCTGGATCACCTCCTTTAGAGACTAAAGACAGCTAATTGCCTGTCAGGCGTCCGCACAAGTGACCTGCATCCAGGAGTTCCACGGCGCAAGCCGGGGGACCGACCCCGTTTTTGGGGCCTTAGCTCAGCTGGGAGAGCACCTGCTTTGCAAGCAGGGGGTCGTCGGTTCGATCCCGACAGGCTCCACCACGCTGGGGAAGACATTGGGTCTGTAGCTCAGGTGGTTAGAGCGCACCCCTGATAAGGGTGAGGCCGGTGGTTCGAGTCCTCCCAGACCCACCATTCCTGGATGATCTGCGCACACACATCAAGATTTGAAGCGGGGCGGCATTGTGGCCGGCCCGTGTTCTTTGAAAACCAGGGACGTAGCGAGCGTTTGAGACGAATATCCAGACGTGTCGTAGAGGCTAAGGCGGGGCCCTTGAGGCCCTAGAGATTGAGTGTATGTTTCGCGCTGCCGGGATTTGTACCCCTGGTGGCACGTCATATGGCTCCGAGGCGACTTGGGGTTATATGGTCAAGCGAATAAGCGCACACGGTGGATGCCTTGGCGGTCAGAGGCGATGAAGGACGTGGCAGCCTGCGAAAAGTGTCGGGGAGCTGGCAACAAGCTTTGATCCGGCAATGTCCGAATGGGGAAACCCACTCCGCAAGGAGTATTGCATGGTGAATACATAGCCATGCAAGGCGAACCCGGGGAACTGAAATATCTAAGTACCCGGAGGAAAAGAAATCAACCGAGATTCCCCCAGTAGCGACGAGCGAACGGGGAGCAGCCCAAAAGTTGTTCCGGTTCTAGCAAAACAGTCTGGAAAGACTGGCCATAGAAGGTGACAGCCCTGTATGCGAAAGGGCCGGAATGATGAAAAGTGAGTAGGGCGGGGCACGAGAAACCCTGTCTGAACATGGGGGGACCATCCTCCAAGGCTAAATACTCCTGACCGACCGATAGTGAACCAGTACCGTGAGGGAAAGGCGAAAAGAACCCCGGTGAGGGGAGTGAAATAGACCCTGAAACCGTGTGCGTACAAGCAGTAGGAGCCCTTCGGGGTGACTGCGTACCTTTTGTATAATGGGTCAGCGACTTACTGTTCGTGGCGAGCTTAACCGTATAGGGGAGGCGAAGGGAAACCGAGTCTGATAAGGGCGCATAGTCGCGGGCAGTAGACCCGAAACCGGGTGATCTAGTCATGCCCAGGGTGAAGGTACCGTAACAGGTACTGGAGGCCCGAACCCACTCCCGTTGCAAAGGTAGGGGATGAGGTGTGATTAGGAGTGAAAAGCTAATCGAACCCGGAGATAGCTGGTTCTCCTCGAAAGCTATTTAGGTAGCGCCTCGCACGAATCTTCTTGGGGGTAGAGCACTGTTATGGCTAGGGGGTCATTGCGACTTACCAAACCATTGCAAACTCCGAATACCAAGACAGACTATGCGGGAGACACACGGCGGGTGCTAACGTTCGTCGTGAAAAGGGAAACAACCCAGACCCACAGCTAAGGTCCCAAATTCCATGCTGAGTGGAAAACCATGTGGAAAGGCACAGACAGCCAGGAGGTTGGCTTAGAAGCAGCCATCCTTTAAAGAAAGCGTAATAGCTCACTGGTCGAGTCGGTCTGCGGGGAAGATTTAACGGGGCTAAGCATGGAACCGAAGCTTGGGGTGCATCACTTCGTGATGCGCGGTAGAGGAGCGTTCCGTAAGCCGGTGAAGGTGGATTGAGAAGTCTGCTGGAGGTATCGGAAGTGCGAATGCTGACATGAGTAACGATAATGGGGGTGAAAAGCCCCCACGCCGAAAGCCCAAGGTTTCCTTGCGCAACGTTAATCGACGCAGGGTGAGTCGGCCCCTAAGGCGAGGCAGAAATGCGTAGTCGATGGGAAGCTGGTTAATATTCCAGCACCTCGCACAAGTGCGATGGAGGGACGGAGAAGGTTAGGTCTACCAGGCGTTGGTTGTCCTGGGGAAAGGCGGTAGGTTTGGGTCTTTGGCAAATCCGGGACCCTTCAAGACCGAGCACCGAGACGAGCTCATTAGAGCGAAGTGACTGATACCACGCTTCCAGGAAAAGCTCCTAAGCTTCAGCTTGTGCAGACCGTACCGTAAACCGACACAGGTGGGTAGGATGAGAATTCTCAGGCGCTTGAGAGAACTCGGGTGAAGGAACTAGGCAAAATGGTACCGTAACTTCGGGAGAAGGTACGCCCTTGTTCGTGGCTGCATGCGCAGCTGAGCGAGCGAGGGCCGCAGATACCAGGCCGCTGCGACTGTTTATCAAAAACACAGGACTCTGCAAACACGAAAGTGGACGTATAGGGTCTGACGCCTGCCCGGTGCCGGAAGGTTAATTGATGGGGTCAGCCGCAAGGCGAAGCTCTTGATCGAAGCCCCGGTAAACGGCGGCCGTAACTATAACGGTCCTAAGGTAGCGAAATTCCTTGTCGGGTAAGTTCCGACCTGCACGAATGGCGTAACGATGGCGGCACTGTCTCCACCCGAGACTCAGTGAAATTGAAATCGCTGTGAAGATGCAGCGTTCCCGTGGCAAGACGGAAAGACCCCGTGAACCTTTACTATAGCTTTACACTGAACGTTGAGTTCGTCTGTGTAGGATAGGTGGGAGGCTGTGAAACCCTGGCGCTAGCTGGGGTGGAGCCAACCTTGAAATACCACCCTGTCGTGCTTGACGTTCTAACCTAGGTCCGTGATCCGGATCGGGGACCGTGTATGGTGGGTAGTTTGACTGGGGCGGTCTCCTCCCAAAGAGTAACGGAGGAGCTCGAAGGTACGCTCAGCGCGGTCGGACATCGCGCACTGTGTGCAAAGGCATAAGCGTGCTTGACTGCAAGATCGACGGATCAAGCAGGTAGGAAACTAGGACTTAGTGATCCGGTGGTTCTGTATGGAAGGGCCATCGCTCAACGGATAAAAGGTACTCCGGGGATAACAGGCTGATACCGCCCAAGAGTTCATATCGACGGCGGTGTTTGGCACCTCGATGTCGGCTCATCACATCCTGGGGCTGTAGTCGGTCCCAAGGGTATGGCTGTTCGCCATTTAAAGTGGTACGCGAGCTGGGTTCAGAACGTCGTGAGACAGTTCGGTCCCTATCTGCCATGGGCGTTGGAGATTTGAGAGGGGCTGCTCCTAGTACGAGAGGACCGGAGTGGACGAACCGCTGGTGTTCCAGTTGTCTCGCCAGAGGCATTGCTGGGTAGCTACGTTCGGAAGCGATAACCGCTGAAAGCATCTAAGCGGGAAGCGCGCCTCAAGATGAGATCTCCCGGGACACAAGTCCCCTGAAGGAACCATCAAGACCAGGTGGTTGATAGGCTGGGTGTGTAAGTACAGCAATGTATTGAGCTAACCAGTACTAATGATCCGTGAGGCTTGACCATATAACCTCAAGTGGCCTTGGACTCGACGACGCGTCGATGTTCGACCCAAAAGTTCGCTACGTCCCTACTTATTCGCCAACGGCGGAGCTGTGTTCAAGCTCCGTTCCGAGGCAACCCAACGAGAGCGTGTGCGCGTCAAGCCAGCACCACCGGCCCGCGACCCTCCACCCTCTCCCTGGTGACAATAGCTTCATGGAACCACCCGATCCCATTCCGAACTCGGAAGTGAAACGTGAACGCGCCGATGGTAGTGTGCATTCAGCATGCGAGAGTAGGTCATCGCCAGGGTTTTTACCCCAAAACCCCGCAGCCTCGGCTGCGGGGTTTTTCTTTTGGGCGCCGCGGCGCTTCGACGCATGGCCTGCTGCCGCTCATGTCCCCCGATGCCGGCCTCT
>NZ_JAEMDY010000006.1:0-292993 GCF_016457215.1 Luteimonas sp. MC1895 | reverse complement strand
AGAGTAGGTCATCGCCAGGGTTTTTACCCCAAAACCCCGCAGCCTCGGCTGCGGGGTTTTTCTTTTGGGCGCCGCGGCGCTTCGACGCATGGCCTGCTGCCGCTCATGTCCCCCGATGCCGGCCTCTAGGCCGGCATCTCCTCCTTGACTTCCCGTCAGCAGACCACGCGCCAAAGCAATGCGGGGCTGCGGGCGATCTGCGGTAGGGCCAAGGCGATGCAGGGCCGCGGGCGCTTCGCAGAAATGCCGAAGCGATGCAGGGCCGGGGGCGCTTCGCGGAAAGCCAAAGCGATGCAGGGTCGGCGGTACGCCGCACAAGGGCCAAAGCCGGGTCCCGCGCCGATCATCTGCGCGGTGTCTCGCGTCTCGCGCCCTGCGGTCAGAGGTCAGAGGTTCAGCGGTCAGCGGCCGATTCATCCGGACTGCGGTGCGATGCCTGCCGACGGGAAGTCAAGGAGGAGGCTCCGGCCGCAGGCCGGAGGCGGGGGACATGAGCGGCAGCAGGCATCGCGTCGCAGCAGTGCCGAGCGTCCCGCCAGACGGCGTTCCGGAAACCGGCCGAAGTGGACGCCCCGGTTTTCGCTAGAGAGACTACTTCGGCTTCTTCCGGGACTTGGAAGAAGAACCTATTCCCTGGGCGAACTTAGAAGGCGGGACGCGTTGGACGAATCAAACCTGGCTGCGATCTGACCTGAGTGAGCCCTCACAGTGCGCCCTGGTAGTCCGCGCGTAGCCGGCCGCTTCCGTGTGTTCGTGTGAAGCGGCGGCCAGGTCAGCGCACCCGGGGCACCGGGCCGCCCACGATCACCACGTCGGCCGGCCGGCGGGCGAACAGTCCCACGGCCACGACGCCCGGAATCTGGTTGATCGCGCGTTCGACGACCACCGGGTCGCTGATCGCCAGGCCGTGGATGTCGAGCACCCAGTTGCCGTTGTCGGTCACCGTGCCCTGCCGCCAGACCGGCTGGCCTCCGGTCATGGCGAGGATCTCGCGCGCGACCAGGCTGCGGGCCATCGGAATCACCTCGACCGGAAGCGGGAAGCGCCCGAGCGTGTCGACTTCCTTGGACGGATCGATGATGCAAACGAAGGTGGCGGCCGCCTCGGCGATGATCTTTTCGCGGGTGAGGGCTGCCCCGCCGCCCTTGATCAGGCGCTTGCCGGGATCGCACTCGTCGGCGCCGTCGACGTAGAGGGGGATCGGGCCGCAGGCGTTGAGGTCCAGGACCTCGATGCCATGGCCACGCAGGCGCTCCGTGCTCTGCTCCGAGCTCGAAACGGCACCGGCGATGCGATCACGCATGCCCGCCAGCGCATCGATGAAATAGGCCACCGTGGAACCGGTGCCCACGCCGACCACCATGCCGTCTTCGACGTATTCGATGGCCTTTTCGCCGGCCAGGCGCTTGGCGTCGCTCATTTCGGCTCCATGGCCAACAGGATCTTCCACTGCGCGGCGGTGACCGGCAGCACGGACAGGCGGGTGCCCTTGCGGATTAGGGCGAACTCCTCGCCGAGCGCATCGGCGCGCTCGCGGATCGCCGCAAGCGTCACCGGCGCCCGAAGCTTGCGCACGAAGCCGACGTCGACCAGCATCCAGCGCGGTTCCTCGGGGGATGCCTTGGCGTCGAAGTACTTCGACTTGCGATTGAACTGGGTGGGATCCGGATAGGCGGTCCCGGCGACTTCGGCGATGCCGTAGATGCCCGGCACGTCGCAGTTGGAGTGGTAGAACAGCACGCCGTCGCCCGGCTGCATGCCATCACGCATGAAGTTGCGCGCCTGGTAGTTGCGCACGCCCGTCCAGGGTTCGGTCCCGACGCGCTCGAGGTCGTCGATGGAGAAGTCCTCGGGCTCGGACTTCATCAGCCAGTAACGCTTGCGCTTGCCAGTGCTCATGGTGCTCGTGAAAGGGTGGAAAGGTCGGTGCAGACGGCGTCGAGCTGCACGTCCCAGTCCTTGCTGGGCAGTGCTCCATCGACCTGCTGGAACGCGAACGCGGCGCCGACCAGGCGCGGCGGCGCGGGTCGGTGCTGGCGGAACGCGAAGCTGCGATCGTACCAGCCGCCCCCCATGCCGAGCCGGTGGCAGCGGTGGTCGAAGCCCACCAGCGGCACGACGACCAGGTCCAGGGATTCGGGCGACAGCAACGCAGCCGGGTCCACGACGGGCTCCGGAATGCCATAGCGGTTCGGCTGCACGGGCTCGCCGGCGTTCCACGGTGCGAACCGCAGGCAGCCGTCCTCATGCAGGACCGGAAGACAGTAGGTGACGTCGGGCGAAAGCCGCAGCTGCCAGACATGCAGCGGGATCTCGCCGTCGGCGGCCCAGTAACCCGCGACGCGGGATCCAGGTGCGAGCGGCTGCGCAAGGAGCTGGGCCGCGAGTCCGCCGGCGGCGCCGATGCGCGCGGCTGCGGGCACGTCGCGCCGGAGTTCGCGCAGCTGTCGACGGAGACCGACCCGCCCGGCGCTCAAGCCATCACCGTGTGGATGGTCGCGGCCGGAAAGGCGAAAAGGGATACGTCCTCCACCATGTCGATGCGTGCCAAACGACCTTGAACCCGGGGTTCAAGTGGGAACGCTTGTCGGCCTTCGGGCTTTCCGCTCGGGGGCGGACATGCGCGCCAGGCTTCCGTGGCATTCCCGTGGTCGTCATTAAGGGACAAGGCGTATGTTTGTGCACGCCGTCGGTCAGGGCAGAGGACGCAGGCGCAGTATACCGCGTGCCTGCGGAGCGACGCGGCCACCCGTCGGCGGGCGTTCACCTTGTGCAGGAGCGCGCGGGCATCGCGCGCGGATTCAGACATCGAGCAGGGCGTCGACCCGGGCCTGAAGCGATGCCAGCGTGCGTGCGATCTGGCGATCGCGCTGTTCGCTCTCGCGCTTGAGCTGGTCGAGCTCGTGCGCGAGGTTGAGCGCGGCCAGCACCGCCACACGGTCGATCGCCGCCATGCGGTTGGCCCCGCGCACTTCGCGCATGCGCGTGTCGAGAAGGCGCGCGGCGGCCATCAGGCCGTCGACTTCGCCGGTGCCCACGCCCACGGTGTATTCGCGGTCGAGCACGCGGATGCTGACGGCCTTGGGTTCGCTCACGTGTGCTGCTCCAGCGACTTCAGACGCGCGATCATCGCCTCGACGCGGCTGCGTGCCTGTTCATTCTTGGCCAGCAGCTGCGAGCGCTCCCCCGACACATGGTCGTGCTGCAGGCGCAGGCTGCGATTCTCCTCGGCCAGCCTGCGGGTGCGCGCAGCCAGCTCGTCGAAGCGTTCGGAGAGCCGCTGCAGCTGGGCGAGCACGTCGTCGGTGTCCATCACGGCACGATAGGCAGCCGCAGGGGGGTGGTCAAGGCGCGGCGGCGGGCAGCGGTTCCGCGGCGCGGGCCGGCGGGTGGCGGTTGCGGATGAAGGCCATGCAGGCCACCGCGTCGAGCGGTCGCGAGACCCAGTAGCCCTGGATCTCGTCGCAGCGGTGCCGCGCCAGGAACGCCGCCTGCGCCTCGTTCTCCACGCCCTCCGCGACCACCGTGAGCCCGAGGCCGTGCGCCATCGCGATCACCGTGGTGGTGATCGCCGCACCTTCGGGGTCGTGGCCGAGGTCGGCGATGAAGGTCTGGTCGATCTTGATCGTGGTGATCGGCAGGCGCTTGAGGTAGGCCAGCGAGGAATAGCCGGTGCCGAAATCGTCGATCGCCAGCGACACGCCCAGTTCGCGGAAGGCCTGCAGCTTGACCGCGGTCTGCGCGGCGTTGGCCATCAGCACGCTCTCGGTGAGCTCCAGCTCGAGCGCCTGCGGCGGGATATCGGTGTCATGCAGCACGCGCCGCACGACTTCGGCGAAATCACCGCGCAACAGCTGCAGGACCGACATGTTCACCGACATCGTGAGCGACGTCAGGCCATGCTGCCGCCAGCGCTGAAGCGCCAGGCAGGCTTCGCGCAGCACCCACTCGCCGATCTCGAGGATCATCCCGTTTTCTTCGGCCAGCGGGATGAAGTCGGTCGGCGCGATCTCGCCGTGCTCGGGGCTGGACCAGCGCAGCAGGGCTTCGGCGCCGGTGATGCGCGCGTCCGCGAGCGCCAGCCGCGGCTGGAACACCACGCGCAGCTCGCCGCGGTCGAGCGCCTTGTGCAGCGCGCCGGCCAGCGTCGCGCGACGCCGGATCGAGGCCTCCATGCTGTCGTCGTAGCGCATGTAGGTGCGGCGGCCGGCGGCCTTGGCCTGGTACATCGCGGCGTCGGCGCGCTTGAGCAGCTCGGTCGGCACCTGGGCATGGTCCGGATAGAGGCTGATGCCGATCGATGGCGACACCGAGACCTCCTGCCCGTCTTCCGGCACCAGCGGGGCCTCGAAGGCCATGATGATCTCGCGCGCCACGCGCTCGGCGTCCTCGGGGGCGGCCAGGTCCTCGAGGATGACGGTGAATTCGTCGCCGGCCAGGCGCGCCACCGTCTGGCCGTGGCCCACCGCCTGCTGCAGCCGGGCAGCCACGGCGCGCAGGATGCGGTCGCCGGTGGCGTGGCCAAGTGAATCGTTGATGTCCTTGAAGCGGTCGAGGTCGAGGAACAGCACCGCCACGCGAGAGCCTTCCCGTCGCGCACGCACGATGGCGCGCGACAGCCGCTCGGCGAGCAGCGACCGGTTGGGCAGGTTGGTCAGCGAGTCGAAGTTGGCGAGGTAGCGCAGCTCCTCCTCGGCGCGCTTCTGCAGCGTGATGTCGCTCAGCATCACCACGTACATCCGCTCGCCCCGCGCGTCGTCGGCCGCGCGCACGGTGGCGGCCTCGATCGCGCAGAGGAACTCCTCGCCGTTGCCGTGGCGCTGCCAGAGCTCGCCCGACCAGCGGTCCTCGCGCTCGACGGCGTCGCGCATGCCGCGGCCGCGGGCGGGTTCGTGCTGCACGCTGTCGAGGATCTCGGCGCCGCGCCCGACCACCTCCGCGGCGCTGTAGCCGGTGATGCGGGTGAAGGCGGGATTGACCGAGAGGAAGCGGAAATGCGCGTCGAGCACCGCGACCGCCTCGTTCATGCTGCGCAGCACCTCGCTGGCGATGCGGTTCTCGCGCTCGACCGCGCGGTTGCGGTCGATGTCGAGCGACGTGCCGGCCAGACGCAGGACCGTGCCGTCCACGTCGTGTTCGACCGCGCGCCCGCGGGCCCGGATCCACACCCATTCGCCGCGCGTGGCCGCCGGGCTGTCGGCGCGGACCCGGTGTTCGGACGCGAACTCCGCCGTTTCGCCGGCGACGTAGCGGTGCATGCGATCGACCACGCCCGGCAGGTCATCCGGGTGGATGACCGCGGCCGGGTCGGCGTGTTCGGAGCTGAAATCGTGCTCGGCCCCCTGCTGGTCCTGCCTGGCGACCAGGTAGCGCAGGCAGGCGCTGGGGACGTGGAAATCCCAGTAGCGCTGGTTGCTGGCCCAGAGCGCCATGCGGAAGCCGCGCTCGCGTTCGCGCAGCGCGTCCGCGCCCCGGCGCGCCGCGCGCACGCGCGCCAGCAGCGCCAGGCAGGTGGCCGCGAGCAGGACGATGACGGCGAGTGCCAACGCGGTTTCAGCGGCCACGCGCAAGAGACTGCTCCCCATCCGCCTCCCCAGGCGTGTCCTGCAGTGTAGGCGGCGCCACGCGCCGGCAACAAGCGCGGCGCGCGGTACACTGGCGTGGTCACTTTTCCGCCTGACCACGCCATGCCAGAGTCGTTGCCTCCCGTGACCGAAGTCGAGCAGGCCTGCCGCGAGGCGGGGCTGGCCACGCCCGCGCCCGAGCTCCACGGCGGCCTGTGTGGCTGGCTCGCCGGCGGTGGCGACAGCTCCGGCAACTGGCTGGCGAACGTGATGGTCGATGACGCCCTGCCGGCCCCCGCCGAAGGGTCGGTCCTTGCGCGCCTGGCGTCGGTGACCTCGGCCCAGTTCGAGGATCGTGCCTTCGGCCTCGAGCTGCTCGCTCCCGGCGAGGACGCCTCGCTGGCCGAGCGCAGCGGGGCGCTGTTCGACTGGTGCCGCGGCTTCGTCGGCGCATTCGGACTCGCTGCCGGCGGTGGGCCGCGGCTTTCGGAAGAGGGCAGCGAAGCCCTCGCCGACCTCGCCCGGCTGGCCCGCGCCACGGCGCAGGACGACGGCGACGAAGAGGACGAGGCGGCGCTGGCCGAGATCGAGGAGTTCGTCCGCGTGGCGGCCCTGCTGCTGCACGGCGACTGCGCAATGGCTGCGCGCCACCGCAGCCGCCTCAACTGAGCCCGCCGCGCCGGACGCCTGGATGACGCCCGCCACCGCGCTCGCCAGCTACAGGCGCCGTCGCCGCCAGCTCATGCGGATGGCCGGCGAGGACGCGATCCTGATCCTCCCCGCCGCGCCCGAGCGCGTGCGCAGCCGCGACACCTGTTATCCCTACCGCCAGGACTCCGACGTCCTGTACCTCAGCGGCTTCGAGGAGCCCGAGGCCGTGCTGGTCCTGGTGCCCGGGCGCAGCCACGGCGAGAGCCTGCTGTTCTGCCGCGAGCGCGACCCGGAACGCGAGGCCTGGGACGGTCCGCGCGTCGGACCCGAGGGCGCGCCTGACGCATTGGGCATGGACGATGCCTATGCGATCGACGACATCGACGAGATCCTGCCGGGGTTGCTCGAGGGCCGTACCCGCGTCTACTACCACTTCGGCCGCGACACCGACTTCGACCTGAAGCTGATCGGCTGGCTGAACCGCGTCCGTGCCCAGGTGCGCCATGGCGCGCAGCCGCCGCACGAGTTCCTCGAGCTCGGCCACCTGCTCGACGAGATGCGCCTGGTCAAGGGCGCCGAGGAACTGAAGCTGATGCGGCGCGCCGCCGCGATCAGCGTCGAGGGCCACCAGGCGCTGATGCGTGCCGCGCGCCCGGGCATGCGCGAGTACGCCCTGCAGGCCGAACTGGAGCGCGTGTTCCGTGCGTCCGGCGCGCAGCCGGCCTACAGCAGCATCGTCGGCGCGGGCGCCAACGCCTGCGTGCTGCACTACCGCGCCAACGACGCGCTGGCGCGCCGCGGTGACCTGGTGCTGGTCGACGCCGGCGCGGAGTACCGCGGTTACGCCGCCGACATCACCCGCACCTTCCCGGTCGGCGGGCGCTTCAGTCCGGAACAGCGCGTGCTGCACGACCTGGTGGATGCCGCCCATGCGGCCGCGATGGCGCAGGCGCAACCGGGACTGCCGTGGGAAGCGGGGCACAACGCGGCGGTCGAGGTGCTGGCCGACGGCATGCTGTCGCTGGGCCTGCTCAAGGGTTCGCTGAAAAAGGTCATCGCCGAGGGCAGCTACCGGCGCTACTACCCGCACAAGACCGGACACTGGCTGGGCCTGGACGTGCACGACGTCGGCGACTACCGCATCGACGGCGAGTCGCGCCTGCTCGAGCCGGGCATGGTCTACACCATCGAACCGGGCATCTACATCCCGCCCGGCGATACCGGGGTCGCGGCCAAGTGGCGCGGCATCGGCATCCGCACCGAGGACGATGTCGCGATCACCCGCGACGGCCACGAGGTGCTGACCGCGGGGCTCGCGCGCAGCGCGGACGAGATCGAAGCCTTCATGGCGGCCTGAGGCCGCCTGCAGTCGCGTGCGGCCGCTCCCGGTCGCGTGTGTCCCCTTTGCCGCCGCTCCCGACCGTGGACTACGCCAGCTCCGCGAACGCCTCGCGCGTCAGGTTCACCGGCGCGTCGTCGGTGCAGACCACGTTGTCCTCGATGCGCACGCCGCCGAACGGACGCAGCGCTTCCACGCGCTGCCAGTCGACCAGGCGCGCGTTGTCGCTGGCCTGCAGGTCCTCGATCAGCATGTCGGCGAAATACAGCCCCGGCTCGATGGTGACCACCATTCCAGGCGCCAGCGTGCGGGTCATGCGCAGGTAGGGGTGGCCCTCGGGATTGTCGATCGTGCCGCCGGCGTCGGACGCGGCGAAGCCTGCGACGTCGTGCACCTGCAGGCCGATGCCATGGCCGATGCCGTGCGGGAAGAAGCTCGCGCTCAGGCCCGTGGCCACGGCCTCTTCGGCCCCGCAGGTCACGATGCCGAACTCCTTCAGCACGCCGGACAGCGACAGGTGTGCGTCGAGGTGCAGCTGGCGGTAGTCGACGCCGGCGCGGACCTGGTCGCACATCGCCAGTTCCGCCGCGTCGATCGCGTCGATGAAGGCCTGGAACTCGCTGTCGCGGTCCATCGCGTGGGTGCGGCTGATGTCGGCCGCGTAGCCGCCGTGGCCGGCGCCGGCATCGAGCAGGAAGCTGCGGACCGGCTTCGGCGGCAGGCGGTCGAGTTCGGTGTAATGCAGCACCGCGCCGTGCCGGTTCAGCGCCACGATGTTGCTGTAGGGCAGCTCGCTCGCGTCCTGGCCGACCGCCTGGCAGTAGGCCAGGTGGATGCCGAACTCGCTGGCACCCGCGCGGAACGCACGCTCGGCGGCCCGGTGCCCGCGCACGGCGCGGCGCTGGGCCTCGCGCATCATCGCCAGCTCGTAGGGCGTCTTGTAGGCGCGGTGGTACTCGAGGTAATCGATGACCGGCTGCGGGTTGTTGGGCGCGAACGCGCCGTAGCGGCCCAGCGCGCTCTGCGGCTCGCCGAGGATGGCGCAGCGGGTGGCATTGCGCGGCAGGTGCTGCAGGGCCTCGTCCGCGGTGCGGATGACTTCGATGTCGAAGTGCTCGACCCAGTAGCCCGACGGCGCCTCCGGCACCACGTGCCAGTAGTCGCGCGGCTGCAGGTAGACCAGCTTCGGGCGCTCACCGGGCGTGACCACCAGCCAGCTGCCGGGATTGCGCACCAGCGGCACCCAGTGCTTGAACGGCGGGTTGACCGCGTAGGGGTAGTCGCGGTCGTCGAAGACCTGGTAGTGCAGGGTGCCGCTGGGGACCACCAGGTGGTCGAAGCCGCCGCGCTCCAGCGCCGTCGCGGCGCGCGCGGCCAGCACCTCGAGGTGCGCGGCGTACAGGGTGGCAGGCGAGTCGGTGGTCATGGCGGTCCGTCGGACGGGGGGTGTGGCCATTTTGCCGGATCCGCCCATGCGGGGCCGCAGCACCTACTCGTAGCGGCTTCCGGGCGCGTCGATCCAGGCCCGCAGCGGCGCCGCCTGCTGCTCGCTCAGGCCGATGAAGCGGAACCCCGCCCAGGCCTGGCCGGGCGCGCTGGCTTGGTCCACCCAGAGCAGGTGGGCCCCGATCTCGACCGCGGTTTCGCCGCCGGCCTCGCCCGGCAGGGTGAAGCGGAACTGGTACAGCGCGTCGTCGACCAGCGGAGCGCCGGCCATGAGCAGCATGCCGGTCTGCGACAGGTTGCCGATGCGGCCCACCACGCGCTCGGTCATGGCGTCCATGACCAGGATGGTGTCGGCGGCCTTGCGGCGCCGCGCGCGGCGGAACTCGTTGATCATGCCTGGTGTTCCCCCGAGATCTGCAGGGTGTCGCCGCGCCCGGCAAAGCTGCGCAGGGTGCGCAGCGCGGCCTGCCAGGCGCGGTCGACCAGCCGGCCGCGCTCGGCGGTGACGATGCGCGCCTGGCCGGCCGCGATCATCCGCGCCAGCGAGTCGAGCGAATGCTCGCCGATGCGCTGGCCGCGCTGGTTGACGAACAGCGCGTTGTCGGTGACCGGGCTGAACCAGGACATGCGCCGGCGGACGACGTCGCCCTGCTGGTTGGTGGTGAATTCGATCCAGGTGCCGAAGGGCATCACCCGCAGCTGCTCGTAGCGAGCCTGTTCCTCCGGGGTGCGCGGCGGCAGGTCCGGTCGGCGCGCGCGCTCGGCGTCCTCGCCCAGGCGGGTGCGCGCCTTGAGCTTCATCGCCAGCTCGGTGCGCGAGGCCGGGTCGTCCTCGTCGCTCTGGCTGCTGGTCAGGCGGGCGGCGATGATGCCGGCCTCGTCGGCGTGGTAGCCGACCTGCGACAGCGCCGCCTCCACGTGCGCCGCCAGCGCCGGGTCGGCTGCATCCTCGCCCTTCGCGCAAGCGGTGATGATGCGCCGCGTGGCGTCGAGCTGCGCCTGCCACTCCGGCGATTCCTCGCCCTGGCGCAGCAGGGTCAGCGTGAGCACGTCGGCCCAGGCCTGGCTGAGCAGCGCGCGCGAGAACTTCGGCATGCGCTGGTCGCCGACCAGCTTCTCGAGCATGGCCGACGAGCGCAGCTTGGCGACCTCGAGCTTTTCCTTGCCGCGGGCGGCCTCGATGTGCCGGCGTTCGAGCATCTCCGCCTTGCGCACCTGGGCCTGCAGGTGGCCCTGCAGCTGCTCGTTGCTGGCTTCGAAGACCGCGGTGTCGCCGTCGTACTTCTCGACGACGTGGGTGACGGCCTCCTGCAGGGGCAGCAGCAGCTGGGGGTCGAGGTCGTCCTTGTCGAGCCAGCCCGCGGCGGTTTCCGCGACCGTGTTCAACAGTTCGCGCGCCGGGTGCGTGGCCTGGACGAAGAAGGCCTGGTCCTGCAGCGCCACGCGCAGCAGCGGCAGCTGCAGGCGCCGGATCAGCGCGGCGGCCGGTGCATCCGAGCGGATCTCGCCCTCGAGCTGGCCATACAGCAGGTGCAGCAGCTCGAAGGTGTCGTTGTCCTGCTGCGAGAGCGCCGCGCCCTTGCCATGCCGCTGGCGCGCCTGGGCGAGCAGCATCTGGCGCACGTCCATGAGGCTCGGTGGTGCGCCGCCCGGACCGTTGGGCTGGCGCTGCAGCGCGCCGAGGGCGCTCATGACTTCGCCGGTGTCGAGCGTCGCCTTGCCGCCGGCCGGGCGCGCGGAACGCAGCTTGCCGATCAGCGCCCTGCGCCCGGCGAGCAGCTGTTGCAGCGCGACGTAGGACGCCTCCTCGTCGCTGCCCGACAGGGCGGTCGTGGTTTCCGCCATCCAGGCGGTGTGCGGTCGACCAGCGCCTGCCGGCCCACCGGCGGGCGAACGGGCATCGCCGGCCTGGCCGCGGCCCGCGCCCTGGGTCGAGCCCTGACCGGCCACGCCTGGGCCCGCGCCGCCCTGCGCAGCGCCACCGCCGGCGACGTGGCCACCGCCCGCGCCTTCGGCCGGACGATCCCCGCGTGCCGTCGCCGCCTCCCGCGGGCGGGCCGAGGCCTGGCCCGGCGCCGAGCCCTCGGCGGCGTCCAGCGCCTCCTGGCGCGACGAGGCGCGCAGGCGGACCGGCACATAGGTCAGGCCCTTGAGGATCCCGGCCTGGTCGAGCGTCGCGTCGAGCTTTTCCAGCACCGGCGCGTAGTGCGCCATGACCACGCGGTCGAACAATCGGTAGAGGAGTTCGCGCGCCTCGGAGCCGACCTGCAGCGACCGGCAGGCCTTGCGCAGCGCGCGGCAGACGGCCTGCGGACCCAGCGGCAGGCGCTCGGCGTCCATCGCCGGGGTTCCGGCCAGCACGCCGAAGCGCTGGCCGAGCAGATGCATCGGCAGGCTGGCGCGGCCCTCCTGGCGGGTGGCGATCTCGCGCAGCAGCGTGTCCTCGTCGATCATCGAGTCGTCGACGAGGCTCAGCACCCGGCCCGCCACCGGCTTGGCGACGGCGGGCGCGGGAACCGGCATGTCCGCGGAGCGGATGTCCGCGAGGCCGGCCTCGAGCTCGAGCATGAACTGCGGCACCAGGTCCGAACGTCCGGCGCGGAAGGTGCGCAGCGCCTGGACGTAGGCCGATTCGCTGCCCGGATGGCGCGCGCGTTCGGCGAGCCGGAACAGCTCCTGCTCGTACTCGTCCAGCAGCGCCGACAGGTACGGGTCGAGTTCGGCGGACACCAGCCGGAGCGCCGCGTCCAGCGCCTTGCGGACGCGACGCGGAAGGTCGGCCGCGGCAAGGTTGCGCCGGGCGTGGCCGTCGTTTGGATGTGTCGTCAGTGACATGTTCGCGTGGCCAATTCCCCTGCCCGCTTCATATCACGCGCAGGATGTGACGGCCAGCACGGAGTCCCTGCCCCAGGCCGGCAATCCATGGCCGGCGAAGGCGTTCACGGCAGGAACAGCGAGACGACGTCGTTGCCCAGGCGTCGCCCGAGGGCGGTCGGCACCACGCGTTCGCCGTCGGTGGTGAGCCAGCCGCGACCGATCGCCTCGGCGAGTTCGCCGGCGATCGCCGCGCGCGGCAGGCCGGTGCAGGCTTCGAAGTCGGCCAGGCGGAAGCCCTCGTGGAGGCGCAGGACGTTGAGCATGTACTCGAAAGGCAGGCGGGACGGCTCGACGTCCTCGTCCCCGCCCATGGCCGCCGCGGTCCCGGCCACGCCCATCCAGGCGGTGGGGTGCTTGAGCTTCCAGCGCCGGCGGACGCTCTGCGCGGCACCCAGGCTGATCTTGCCGTGGGCGCCGGCACCGATGCCGAGGTAGTCGCCGAAGCGCCAGTAGTTGAGGTTGTGCGCGCACTGGCGCCCGGGGCGTGCGTAGGCGCTGACCTCGTAGTGGTCGAAGCCGGCCGCGGCCAGCATCGCCTGGCAGTGTTCCTGCATGTCCCAGGCCAGGTCCTCGTCCGGGATCGCCTCGGGAGGCCGCGCGGCGAACAGCGTGTTGGGCTCCAGCGTGAGCTGGTAGTGCGAGACGTGCGCCGGCTGCAGGGCGAAGGCGCGCTCCAGGTCGCGCGCGGCACCGGCCAGGTCCTGGCCGGGCAGCGCGTACATCAGGTCGATGTTGATGTTGTCGTAGCCGGCGTCCTGGGCCAGCTTCACCGCGGCATCGGCCTCGCGGCTGTCGTGGATCCGGCCCAGGCGCTGCAGGCAGCCGTCGTCGAAGCTCTGGATGCCGAAGCTGAGCCGGTTGACGCCGGCCGCCAGGTAGCCCTCGAAGCGGCCGTGCTCGGCGGTGCCGGGGTTGGTCTCCAGCGTGATCTCGCAGCCGGGCGCGAAGCGCAGGCGCGCGCTGGCCTGCTGCAGGAAGTCGTCGATCGCGTCCGCCGGGAACAGCGACGGCGTGCCGCCGCCGAAGAACACGCTGTGCACGGTGCGGCCCCAGGCCAGCGGCAGGTCGTGTTCGAGGTCGGCGACGAGCGCCTGCACATAGCCGGCGAAGGGCAGGGCGCCGCGCTGCTCGTGCGAGTTGAAGTCGCAGTACGGACACTTGCGCACGCACCAGGGCAGGTGCACGTACAGCGACAGCGGCGGCGGCACCAGCATGTCAGGCCAGTTCGTGCAGGCGCGCGCGCAGGGCGGCGAGGGCGCGGCCGCGGTGGCTGATGGCGTTCTTGCGCGCGGCCGGCAACTCGGCGGCGGTCAGGCCGCTGTCGGCGTCCAGGAACACCGGGTCGTAGCCGAAGCCGCCGTCGCCGCGCGGCGCATGCAGGATGCGTCCGCGCCAGTCGCCTTCGACCACCAGCGGCTTCGGGTCGGCGGCGTGGCGCAGGAGCACGATGCAGCAGTGGAAGCTGGCGTCGCGCGCGTCGTCGGCAACGCCGTCGAGCTCGCGCAGCAGGCGCTCGATGTTGCGGCCGGCATCGCCGCCCGGCCCGGCGTAGCGCGCGGAATACAGCCCCGGCGCACCGCCCAGTGCATCCACGCACAGGCCGGAGTCGTCGGCCAGCGCCGGCAGGCCGGTCTCCCGTGCCGCGTGGCGCGCCTTGAGCAGGGCGTTCTCGACGAAGGTGAGGCCGGTCTCCTCGACGTCTTCGACGCCGAACCCGGACTGCGCGCGCAGTGCGAAACCGTCGCCGGCCAGCAGCTCGCGCAGCTCGGCCAGCTTGCCGGCGTTGCCGCTGGCCAGCACCAGGTCCATGGCTCAGCCCGCCAGCGCGGCCTGCTGCGCGGCGAACAGTTCGCGGCAGCCCTTTTCCGCCAGGGCCAGCATCGCGTCCAGTTCGTCGCGGCGGAAGGCGTGGCCTTCGGCCGTGCCCTGGAGTTCGATGAAGCCGCCACCGTCGTTCATCACCACGTTCATGTCGGTGTCGCAGGCGCTGTCCTCGACATAGTCGAGGTCGAGCACGGGCACGCCGGAATGGATGCCGGCCGAGACCGCGGCGATGGCGCCATGGATCGGATCGCGCTTCACGTCGCCGCGCTTCTGCAGCCAGCGCACGGCGTCCACCAGCGCCACGTAGGCGCCGGTGATCGCCGCGGTGCGGGTGCCGCCGTCGGCCTGCAGCACGTCGCAGTCCAGGGTGATGGTGCGCTCGCCCAGGGCATCGCGATCCACGCAGGCGCGCAGCGAGCGGCCGATCAGGCGCTGGATCTCCAGCGTGCGCCCACCCTGCTTGCCGCGGGAGGCCTCGCGGTCGGTGCGGGTGTTGGTGGCGCGCGGCAGCATCCCGTATTCCGCCGTGACCCAGCCGCTGCCCTTGCCGCGGAGGAAGCCCGGGACCCGGTTCTCGACGCTGGCGGTGCACAGCACCCGGGTCTCGCCGAACGCCACCAGCACCGAGCCCTCGGCGTGGCGCGTGAAGCCACGCTCGATGCGGACCTCGCGCATCTGGTCCGGCGCGCGGCCGCTGGGGCGAGGGGTCTGGGACATGTCGATTACCGCTGGAATGGCGTGCGAGTTTACCATCGGCACCCCGAACCACCGGATGCCGGCATGATCCGCAGCATGACCGCCTACGCCTCCGGCGAGCGCGCCACCCCGTGGGGGACGCTCGCCTGCGAGCTCCGCGCGGTCAACCACCGCTTCCTCGAGATCGGCTTCCGCGCGCCGGATGAACTGCGCGCGCTGGAGCCGCAGCTGCGCGAGCGGATTTCGGCGCGCGTCTCCCGAGGCAAGGTCGACCTGTCGCTGCGCCTGCGGCCGGTCGAGGGCGTCGCCACCCTGCACGTGGATCAGGCGCTGCTGTCGCAGCTGTCGGATCTCGCCGTGGACGCGGCGGCGCGATTCCCCGGCCTGCACACCCAGTTCGTCGACCTGCTGCAGTTTCCAGGGGTGATGCGTTCCGCCGCGCCGGAGCCGTCGGCCCTGCAGGCCGAGGTGCTGGGCCTGCTGGAAGAGGTGCTGGAAGCCTTCGTGGCCGCGCGCGAGCGCGAGGGCTCCAAGCTGGTCGCGGCGATGCTGGAGCGGGTGGACGGCATTGAACGCGTGGCCGCCGACGTGCGCGGCCTGGTGCCCGCCATCCGCGAAGGGCAGCGGCTGAAGCTGGAGGCGCGCCTGGCCGACCTGGCGCAGGCCGCCGACCCGGGGCGCATCGAGCAGGAACTGGTGCTCTCGCTGCAGAAGCTCGACGTCGACGAGGAGCTCGACCGGCTCGGCAGCCACGTCGACGAGATCCGGCATGTCTTCGACCAGCCGGAGCCCGTTGGCCGCCGGCTGGACTTCCTGCTGCAGGAGTTCAACCGCGAGGCCAACACCCTGGGCTCGAAGTCGGTCGACCGGCGGACCACCCAGGCGGCGGTCGAGCTGAAGGTGCTGATCGACCAGATCCGCGAACAGGTGCAGAACATTGAATAGCGGCGAAGCCCCGATGCGCGGGACCCTCTTCATCGTCGCGGCGCCCTCGGGGGCCGGGAAGTCCAGCATCGTCAACGCCTGCCTGGCGCGCGACCGCAACATCAGCCTGTCCGTCTCGTTCACGTCGCGTCCGCCGCGCCCCGGCGAGCGCCATGCCGAGCACTACCACTTCGTCGACGCCGCCGGCTTCCAGCGGATGATCGATGCCGGCGACTTCTTCGAGCATGCCCGCGTGCATGGCGACTGGAAGGGCACCGCGCGGCAGTCGGTGGAGCCGCAGCTGGTCGCCGGCCGCGACGTGCTGCTCGAGATCGACTGGCAGGGTGCGCGCCAGGTGCGGACAGCGGTGCCGGACGCGGTCGGGATCTTCATCCTGCCGCCGTCGCGCGCCGCGCTCGACCAGCGCATGCGCAAGCGCGGCCAGGACAGCGAGGAGGTCATGGCGAGGCGCCTGGCCGCCGCGCGCGAGGAGATGTCGCACTACGACGAGTTCGAGTACGTCATCGTCAACGAGCAGTTCGAGACCGCGGTGGACGAGATGTGCGCCGTCTTCACCGCCAGCCGGCTGCGGCGCGAGGCCCAGGCCCGGCGCCACGCGTCGCTGATCGCCGCGCTCCTGGACGGGGAATCCACCCCGGGTTGAGTGCAAGTGGTTGATTTCCGTGCCTTTGCTTGCGGCGCGGTCGGGCTTGCCCTATCATTTCCGGTCCCTCTTACCGTATCGACGGCCTGCCGGCCGCCAGGAGATTTATGGCCCGCATCACCGTTGAGGATTGCCTCCAGGTCATCGACAACCGCTTCGAGCTGGTCATGATGGCCGCCAGGCGCGCCCGCCAGCTTGCCAACGGCGTCGAGCCGCAGCTCGACAACAGCGAGAACGACGACAAGCCGACCGTGCTTGCGCTGCGCGAGATCGCCGCGCGCCGCATCGATGCCGACTACGTCGACGCCGTCGAGAAGTCCGAGCGCGAGCGCCGCGAGCGCGAGGCGCTGGAGTGGGCCGCGGCCGAAGTGGTGGCCGACGACGACCTGTCGAAGGGCGACGACTGACTCCGCCGGCGCCTGCGCGCCGCTGCGACGGCCCCGCTCCGGCGGGGCCGTTTTCGTTGTGGGCCCTGCATGCCCACGCGACCGCGTTGCCGGCCTGCGGGCGCACGCGTAGGCTCAGCGCATGAATGCAGCCGAGCTCGCGCTGGTGAAGGTGACCGTGCCCGGGGATGCGGATGTTCCCGCGTACATGCGCGCCCTCGAGGCCTCCGCGGCCTACCTGCCCGCGGACCAGCTGCGCCTGCTGCGGCGCGCCTGGGCCGTCGGCGCCGCGGCCCACGAAGGCCAGGCGCGCAAGTCGGGCGAACCGTACATCACCCACCCGGTGGCGGTGGCGGGCGTGCTCGCCGAGCAGAAGGTCGATATCGAGACGCTGGTCGCGGCGGTCCTGCACGACACCATCGAGGACACCCCGCTGACCCGCGACGCGCTCGCGGCGGAGTTCGGCGAGCCGGTGGCCGAGCTGGTGGAGGGTGTCACCAAGCTCGACAAGCTCCAGTTCGCCAGCCGCCGCGAGGCCGACGCCGAAAGCTTCCGCAAGATGATGCTCGCGATGGCGCGCGACCTGCGCGTGATCCTGATCAAGCTCGCCGACCGCCTGCACAACATGCGCACCCTGGGCGCGCAGTCGGTCGAGGCGCGCGAGCGCATCGCGCGCGAGACGCTGGAAGTCTATGCGCCGATCGCGCAGCGGCTGGGCATGAACCTGATCAAGGCCGAGCTGCAGGACCTCGGCTTCCGTGCGCTGTATCCGATGCGCCACCGCATCCTGGAAAAGCACATCCGCGCCCAGCCGATGCTGCGCCGCGAGGCGATGGCGCGCATCGAGGCGCAATTCGCCCAGCGCATGGCCAAGGAGGGCCTCGAGTACCGCCTGGTCAGCCGGGTGAAGTCGCCCTGGAGCATCTACAACAAGATGCGCGCCGAGGCCAAGACCTTCGCCCAGGTGATCGACGTCTTCGGCTTCCGCATCATCGTCGGCACGGTGGCTGGCTGCTACCACGCACTGGGCGTCGCGCACTCGGTGTACAAGCCGGTCGACGGCCGCTTCCGCGACTTCATCGCGATCCCCAAGGCCAACGGCTACCAGTCGCTGCACACGGTGCTGTTCGGCCCCTACGGCTCGCCGATCGAGGTGCAGATCCGCACCGAGGAGATGGACCTGATCGCCGAGCGCGGCATCGCCGCGCACTGGGCCTACAAGCACGGCGGCGGCGGGCCCAACAGCGCGCAGCAGCGCGCGCACAGCTGGATCTCCGGCCTGCTCGAGTCGCAGAGCGATACCGGCTCGTCGCTGGAGTTCCTGGAGAACGTCAAGGTCGACCTGTTCCCGGACGAGGTTTATCTGTTCACGCCCAAGGGCGAGATCATGTCGCTGCCGCGCAACGCGACCGCGGTCGATTTCGCCTACGCGGTGCACACCGACATCGGCAACCGCGCGGTGGCGGCGCGCGTGGACAAGCGCCTGGTGCCGCTGCGCACCCGGCTGGCCAGCGGACAGACGGTCGAGATCGTCACGGCGAAATCCTCGCAGCCGAGGCCGCAGTGGCTGGAGTTCGTGGTCACCGGCAAGGCGCGGACCGCGATCCGCCAGCAGCTCAAGCAGCTCGAGCACGAGGACGCGGTCCAGCTGGGCCACCGCATGCTCGACAGCGCGCTGGAAGACCTCGACAGCTCGCTCGAGCGCCTGCCGGCCGCGCAGCTCGATGCCTTCCTCGCCGAATACCGCTATCCGCGGCTGGAAGCCCTGCTGTCCGACGTCGCGCTCGGCAACCGCATGCCGGCGCAGGTGGCCCAGGCGCTCACCCACAAGGCACCGCCGCCGGGTGCGCCGCGCAGCCACCGCGACGACCGCATCCTGATCACCGGTGCCGAGCGCGGCGTGCTGACCTTCGCCAACTGCTGCATGCCGATCCCCGGCGACGACATCATGGGTTACCACACCGCCGGCCGTGGCGTGATGGTGCACCGGATCGAATGCCCGAACGTGGCCGAGTACCGCAAGTCGCCCGACCGCTGGGTCGACATCGGCTGGGACCGCGAGGTCACCGGCGACTACAACGTGGCGCTGCGCTTCCAGGTCGAGAACCGGCCCGGCGTGCTGGCCCAGGTGGCGGCGGCGGTGGCCAAGGCCGAGTCGAACATCGATGCCGTCGAATACCTGGAGCGCGACACCAACGTCGCGGTGATCCAGTTCGCCATCGAGGTCCGTGACCGCTCGCACCTTGCCGACGTCATCCGCAAGGTGCGGCGGCTTGGCGTGGTGCATGGCGTGCAGCGGCTCTGAAGCAAGGCGTGGGGCGCGCTGCGGCCGCGCACGATGGCCGCGGCCACGGGGCGCGGTCATAATCCCCGGCCACGCACCACGAGGATTCCACGCATGTCCAGGCAACCCGTCCGCACCGCCGATGCCCCCGCCGCGATCGGCCCCTATTCGCAGGCCACGCGCTGCGGGAACATGGTGTTCCTGTCGGGCCAGCTGCCGATGGACGCCGCCACCGGCGAACTCGTCGACGGCGACATCGCCGCCCAGGCGCGGCGCGCGTTCGACAACCTGCGCGCGATCTGCCAGGCGGCCGGTGGCTCGCTGGACGACGTGGCGCGCGTCGGCCTGTACCTCACCGACCTCTCGCAGTTCGCGGTGGTCAATGCGGTGATGGCGGAGTATTTCAGCGAACCGTACCCCGCGCGTTCGACCATCGAGGTGTCGGCGCTGCCCAAGGCCGCGCAGTTCGAAGTCGACGCGGTGATGGTCCTCGACTGAGGCAGTGGCAGCGGCGCGACGCAGCGCGGCCACGCCTGCACCCGGACTGGCGCCGGGCGGCAAGGCCGCGCTTTCCACCCTGCCCGGCGTCGGCGCGAGGATCGCGGAGAAGCTCGCCGCGCGCGGGCTCGAATCGCTGCAGGACCTGTGGATGCAGCTGCCGCGCGGCTACGAGGACCGCACGGCGCTGGTCCCGATCCGGCTGTTGCAGCCGGGCGTCGCGGCCCAGGTGGAGGGGCGGGTCGAAGCCGTCGAGCGCGGTTTCCGCTACCGGCCGATGCTGCGCGTCGCGCTCGGCGACGACTCGCGGGCCACCCTCGTGCTGCGCTTTTTCCATTTCCGCGGCCCGCAGGCGGCGCAGTTCCAGCCCGGCGTGCGCATCCGCGCCTACGGCACGCCGCGTCCCGGCCAGCGCGGCCTGGAGATCGTGCATCCGAGCTATACCGTGCTCGACGATGACGCCGATGACGGACTCGGCGATCGCCTCGATCCGGTCTATCCGGCCGTGGAGGGCGTCGGGCCGGCGACGCTGAAGCGGCTGATCGGCCACGCGCTGGACCGCCTGCCGGGCGACGACGTGCTCGAACTGCTGCCGGCCGGCCTGCTCGACGGCCTTGGCCTGCCCGGCTTGCGCGAGGCGCTGCTCACCGTGCACCGGCCGCCGCGCGACGCGGAGGTGGCCGCCCTGCTTGCCGGGACCCATCCCGCGCAGCGCCGACTGGCGCTGGAAGAGCTGCTCGCGCACCACCTGAGCATGCGGCGACAGCGCATCGCACGCCAGGCGCACGCCGCCGCCCGGCTGGGCGTGGATGTGCTGGCGCAACAACTGCGCCAGCGCCTGCCGTTCGCGCTGACGGCCGCGCAGGAACGGGTCTTCGCCGAAGTACGCGCCGATCTCGCGCGCCCGGTTCCGATGCTGCGCCTGGTGCAGGGCGACGTCGGCTCGGGCAAGACGGTGGTGGCGGCGATGGCCGCGCTGATGGCGGTGGCGGACCGGCGCCAGGCCGCGCTGATGGCGCCGACGGAACTGCTGGCCGAGCAGCACCTGGCCAACCTGCGCGGCTGGCTCGAGCCGATGGGCATCGAAGTGGCCTGGCTGGCGGGCAAGGTCACCGGCCGCGCCCGCAGCCGTGCGTTGGCCGATGTCGCCGAGGGGCGTGCGCAGGTCGTGGTCGGCACGCACGCGCTGATGCAGCAGGGCGTCGCCTTCCACGACCTCGCGCTGGCGATCGTCGACGAACAGCACCGCTTCGGCGTGCACCAGCGCTTGGCCCTGCGCGACAAGGGTGGCGAGGGCGGACGCGTGCCGCACCAGCTGGTGATGACGGCGACCCCGATCCCGCGAACGCTGGCCATGGCCGCCTATGCCGACCTCGACGTGTCCGCGATCGACGAGCTGCCGCCCGGGCGCACGCCGGTGCAGACCGTGGTCATGGCGGAGGGCCGGCGCCCGGAGCTGATCGAGCGCATCCGCGCCGCCTGCGCCGAGGGCCGGCAGGCCTACTGGGTGTGCACGATCATCGATGAGTCCGACGAGGTGGTCGCCCAGGCGGCCCAGGCGACCTTCGAAGGTCTGTCGACCGCGCTGCCGGGGTTGCGCGTGGGCCTCGTGCACGGGCGCATGAAGGCCGCGGAGAAACAGGCCGCGATGCGCGCCTTCAAGCAGGGCGAGACCGGCCTGCTGGTCGCGACCACGGTGATCGAGGTCGGCGTGGACGTGCCCAACGCCTCGCTGATGGTGATCGAGAACGCCGAGCGCCTGGGCCTGGCGCAGCTGCACCAGCTGCGCGGACGGGTCGGGCGCGGCAGCGCGGCGTCGAGCTGCGTGCTGCTCTACCAGCCGCCGCTGTCGCGCATGGCGCGCGAGCGCCTGGAAACCATGCGCGAGACCGGCGACGGCTTCGTCATCGCCGAAAAGGACCTCGAACTGCGTGGCCCCGGAGAGCTGCTGGGCACGCGACAGACCGGGCTGGCCGCGTTCCGCGTGGCCGACCTGGCGCGCGACGCCGGCCTGCTGCCGCTGGTGCACGCGCTCGGCGAACGCCTGCTGCTGGAGCAGCCGGCGGTGGCCGAACGCCTGGTCGAGCGCTGGGTCGGCGGCGCCGCCCGGTACGCTTCCGCCTGATCGGGGATAATCCGCCGATGGACGAACGCATCCCGCTGCTGATCGATACCGACCCGGGCGTGGACGACGCCCTGGCCCTGCTCATGGCGCTGAGGGACCCGCGGCACGAGGTCGTCGGCCTCACCATCGCCGCCGGCAACGTCGGACTGGAACACACGGTCGCCAATGCGCTGCGGATCTGCGAAGTCGCGGGTCGTGCCGAGGTGCCGGTGTTCCCCGGCTGCGACCGCCCGCTGCTGCACCCTGCGCCGGACGCCGCCAACGTGCACGGCGTCGACGGGCTCGGCGACGCGGGCCTGCCGCCGGCGGCGACGCGCGCGCAGTCGCGCCACGCAGCGGAGGCGATCATCGAGCTCTCGCACCGGCACGCCGGTCGCCTGCTGCTGGTGGCCCTGGGGCCGCTCACCAACATCGCGCTGGCGCTGCGCCTGGATCCCACGCTGCCGACGCGCATCGCGCGCCTGGTGGTGATGGGCGGCGCGGTCACCGGCCACGGCAACATCACGCCCACGGCCGAGTTCAACGTCTTCTTCGATCCGGAGGCGGCGCACATCGTGTTCGACGCCTTCGTGCGCTTCGACCTCAGCGACTGGGAGGCGACGGTCGCCCATGGCTTCCTCCACGGGGACGTCGACCGCTGGCTGGCTGCGCCTGGCGCGGTCGCGGCCTTCTACGAGGCGGTGTCGCGGCATACCCGGCGCTGGTCGGAGGATGCCCGCGGCGACCGCTGGTTCTGCGCCGACGCGCTGGCGATGGCCATGGCGCTGCGACCCGAAGGCGTGGTCGAGGCCGAGGAGCGGCCGGTCGAGGTGGTGCTGGGACGCTCGGCCGCCCGGGGCGCGACCCTGGTGGACTGGCAGCGCCAGCTGGGACGCCCGGACCGCGCCCGGATCCTGCTGCGCTACGACCAGGCGGTGCTGGAGGACCAGGTCCGCGCAGCGCTTGGCTGACCGCGCTTGCAGGCGCTGGGAGCGGCCGCTATAATGCCGCTCTTTCCTCGCTGATTCTGGTGCCGTCATGAAGGCCGACATCCACCCCGCATACCGTGACGTCGTCTTCCAGGACGTGACCTCGGATTTCAAGATCCTCACCCGTTCCACGCTCTCCAGCAAGGAGACCGTGAAGTGGGAGGACGGCAACGAGTACCCGCTGATCAAGATCGAAGTCAGCTCGGCCTCGCACCCGTTCTACACCGGCCAGAACAAGCTGATGGACACCAGCGGCCGCGTGGACAAGTTCCGCAAGCGCTACGCCAAGTAAGTCCGGCGCAGGGTTCGCGTCGACGGCCGCCCCAGGGCGGCCGTTCGCGTTTCCGGGCGCGCGTCGTCGCCCTTCCGGGGGACGCAAATGTCCCGCCTCGCGACGCCGTGCATGCATACGGTGCCGAACGTCGCTATGCGATAATTGCGGCATCGCGTCAGACGCGATCCGCCTGATCCCCGTCCGCGCGCGCGCCTCGCGCCGGGCGTGACGCCAAGAAGGAGTGCGACAGTGTCCGCCATCGAGAACAAGGCCGGCGACGCGCCGACCGCCACCCTGCAGGTCGCCGGAGCTTCGGTCGAGCTGCCCGTGCTGAAGCCGACGCTCGGCAACGAGTGCATCGACATCGCGAAGCTGCCCAAGGCCACCGGCCGCTTCACCTACGATTCCGGCTTCACCGCCACCGCCAGCTGCAAGTCGGCGATCACCTATATCGACGGCGACGAGGGCGTGCTGCTGTACCGCGGCTACCCGATCGAACAGCTGGCCGAGCACTCGAACTTCCTCGAGGTCGCCTACCTGCTGATGAACGGCGAGTTGCCGAACCAGGCCGAGATGGCTTCGTTCGACCACGACGTCACGCATCACACGATGATGCACGAAGCGTTCAAGAGCTTCATCGGCGGCTTCCGCCACGACGCGCATCCGATGGCGATGCTCGTCGGCATGCTCGGCTCGATGGCGAGCTTCTACCACAACGACCTCGACTACGACGATCCGGAGCAGCGCCGCCTCGCCGGCATCCGCCTGATCGCCAAGCTTCCGACGATCGCCGCCGCCTGCTACCGCTATTCGATGGGCTGGCCGCTGAGCTACCCGCGCAACGAGCTGGGCTACGTCGAGCGCTTCCTGCACATGATGTTCGAGCTGCCGAGCGGCCCGCTCGAGCTGTCGCCGGTCGCGGCGAAGGCGATGGACCTGCTGTTCATCCTGCACGCCGACCACGAGCAGAACGCGTCGACCTCGACCGTGCGCCTGGTCGGCTCCACCGGCGCCAATCCCTATGCGTGCATCGCCGCGGGCGTGGCCGCGCTGTGGGGTCCGGCGCATGGCGGCGCCAACGAAGCGGTGCTGAAGATGCTCGGCGAGATCGGCGACGTGAAGAACGTCCAGTCGGCCGTCGACCGCGCCAAGGACAAGGAATCCGGCTTCCGCCTGATGGGCTTCGGCCACCGCGTCTACAAGAACTTCGACCCGCGCGCGAAGCTCATCCGCGAGATGACCCACCAGGTGCTGGGCGAGCTCGGCATCGACGATCCGATGCTCGAGGTCGCGATGCGCCTGGAAGAAGCGGCGCTGAAGGACGACTACTTCGTGCAGCGCAAGCTGTACCCCAACGTCGACTTCTACAGCGGCATCATCTACAAGGCGCTGAAAATCCCGACCGAGATGTTCACGGTGATGTTCGCCATCGCGCGCACCGCCGGCTGGGTCTCGCACTGGCTCGAGCAGCAGACCGACCCCGAGTTCAAGATCGGCCGCCCGCGGCAGATCTACACCGGCGCCGGCCCGCGCGACTACGTGGCGACCGACAAGCGCTGAGCCCAGGCGTTGCGCTGCTGGAAACCGACGCCCCGCACTGCGGGGCGTCTTTCTGTCCGCAGCCGGTAAAACCCGACGCTGAGCCGGGTGCGCTGAGGATGGCGCGTCGCCGTCCGTCCGGAGAGCATCGTCGGGTGACCGCGGCCACGGCGTGGCAGCAGGCGCGCGACGGGCAGGACGCCCGTCGGATCATTCCAGGGAGGACAGGCAGATGCAGGGCAGGACAGGACGTTCGGTATTGGCGGGACTGGTGGTGCTGGTGGCCGCGGCCGTGGGCCCGGCGGGGTCGTCGGAACTCGAGGTCAGGGCAGGCGTCGTGACCACGATCCAGCCGGTTGCCGCGGCAGCGGGCGCGGTCAGTGCCTCGACGAAGCGACAGCTCGGCGGCATGCTGGGTCGCGCGCTGGGCCAGGCGGTCGCCGGTCGCAGCGGCCAGTCGTACGAAGTCACGCGTGTCGCCGGCAACATCGGCGCCGACCTTGCAACCGGCGAGGGCAGCGGGCAGGTGGCGTCGCGCTACCTGCTGCTGGTGCGCTTCGATGACGCCACGGAATCCGCGTTCACCCGTTCGGGTGACCAGGTGGGGCGACTGCGTGCGGGCAGCCGGGTGAAGGTCGTGGGTGCCGGTGACGCGGCCACCCTGCTGCCGGAGTAAGCCGGCCCTTGCCTGCGGGTCGGCTGGTGCTCAGGTGCCGGCGCCCGGTCACCCGGGGCCGGCGGTCTCCTCTGCGGCAAGCAGTGTGCGCAGCTGGCTGGCCGAGGCGCGCTGCATCGGGCGCTCGTCGATGCTGGACAGCGGCGCCTGGCGCAGGGCATCCAGTGGCAGGACGACCAGTTCGAACGCCACGCCATCGGCGTGGAAGGCCCAGGCCGGCGCGTCGTGTTCGCGCGCGCGGTCCAGGCGCAGTCGCCGCGAGAGGGCTTCGGCCGGGATGCCGGCGTCGGCCAGGAACCGCGCGACCGCGTCGGCATCGTCCGCATGCAGGTGCAGCACGACCGCGGTGTGCGCGTCGGCCGTGCCGTCGAGCACGCGGCCGGCCAGTCGGGGGTGGAAGGCGTGGAAGAACTCCAGCGCGTGCAGGGCCGCCTCGCGTCGGGTGCGCAGGGCGTCGCTCTGGGCGTCGCGCTGGAACAGGCGCTGGTACTCGCGTAGTGCCTCGTCGATCTCGCGGTTGCGCGGCAGCGACGCGTCATCGCGGATGCCGAGGCGTTCGGCCGCCTTGAGCTTGGCCTGCTGGTAGTCGCGGATGCCGCCCTCGGCCATCAGTCGGGCGGCCTCGTGAGCGAGGCGGTGGCGCCGTTCGCTGGTGCGCCGCTCGGCGTGCTGTCGCGCGTGGTGCATGCGGAACCCTCCCTGCTGGCTCCGCAAGCCTAGCCGATGCCCGGATCAGAAGATGTCGAAGGCTTCCTCCGCCGGGACATCGTCGTCGTAGTCCTCGAACGTCGACTCCATGCGCTCGAGGTCCTCGGCCTTGACCCATTCGGTGATGCCGCCGTCGCCGCCAGGCAGCAGGCGGCCGCTGGCGCTGACCGACACCTTCACCATGCCGTCGGGAGGTTCGTTGGCCGCGATCGGCATGCCTTCCAGGGCGACGCGCATGTAGTCGATCCAGATCGGCAGGGCGGAGCGACCGCCGTACTCGCGGCGGCCCAGCGAGCGGTTGTCGTCACGCCCGACCCAGACCACGGTCGCCAGACTGCCGCCGAAGCCGGAGAACCAGGCATCGCGGTGGTCGTTGGTCGAGCCGGTCTTGCCGCCGACGTCCTCGCGCCCGAGGGTCTTGGCCGCGGTGCCGGTGCCGCGCTGGACCACGTCGCGCATCATCGAGACCAGCTGGTAGGCGACCCGCGGATCGATCGCACGCGGTGCGATGACCGCGTTCGGGTCCGGCGGCGGCGCCTCCACGGCGCTGACGGCGGCGGTTTCCGTCGCAGGCGCGGGGGCCGCGGCGCCGAGGTTGAAGCCGTCGACGACCGTGGCCGGCACGCCGGGACGGCCGCCTGCGCCGCAGCCGCGGCAGGCGATCGCCGGGTTCTCCTTGTGGATCACCTGGCCGTCGCGGTCGCGCACCTCGTCGATCAGCCAGGGCGTAACCCGGAAGCCGCCGTTGGCGAACACCGCATAGCCGCGGGTGATGTCGAGCGGGGCCAGCGACGGCGTGCCGAGCGAGATGGACAGGTTGGGCGGAAGCTCCGACTCGTCGAAACCCATGTGGCTGATGTAGCGGCGCGCGTAGTCCACGCCGATGGCGTCGAGCAGGCGCACCGACACCAGGTTGCGCGAGCGCACCAGCGCCTCGCGCAGGCGCATCGGGCCGACGAACCGGCCGTCGTCGTTTTGCGGACGCCAGTCCTGGCCACGGCGCATGCGGAACACCACCGGGGCGTCGAGCACGATGGAGGCGGGGTTGAAGCCGCGCTCGAACGCCGCGGCATAGATGAAGGGCTTGAAGCTCGACCCCGGCTGGCGACGCGCCTGGGTGGCGCGGTTGAACTTCTGGCCGGCGAAACTGAAGCCACCCACGAGGGCGCGCAGCGCGCCGGTGTCGTACTCCAGCGACACCAGCGTCGACTGGCCGCGTGGGAGCTGGTCGAGCTGCCAGGTGGGCTTCGCATCGGCGGCCGGGGCCGCGCCGTCCTTGCCCTTGGGCTCGACGCGGCGCACGCGGGTCAGGTCGCCGCGGGAGAGGAGCGCGGCCGGGTTCTTGCCGGTCCAGCGGCTGGAGGCGGCATCCAGGGTCACGACGGTGCCATCGGAGAGCACCACGTCGGCGGTGCCGGCGTCGGCGCGCAGCACGATCGCGGGCAGCAGTCCGCCCTGCGCCGGGATCCCGCGCAGGCGCGCGGAGGCAGCGGAGGCGTCCTCGTCGGCGGCGAGCTCGAAGCTCTGCTCGACCTTCGACCAGCCGTGGCGATGGTCATAGGCCATCAGCCCGTCGCGGACCGCCTTGTCGGCCGCCGCCTGCATCACCGGATCGATCGTGGTGGTGACGTGGTAGCCGCGCGTCAGCACGTCGCCGCCGTAGCGCTCGATCATCTCCTGGCGGACCATCTCGGCCACGTACGGCGCATAGACCTCCACCGGGCGCTCGTGCGGGCGCGCATGCATGTCCACCGCCTGCGCGGCGGTGGCCTGCGCGCGGGTGATGGAGCCGAGGTCGGCCATGCGCTCGAGCACGTAGTCGCGGCGGATCTTCGCGCGCTCGGGGTTGGAAATGGGATTGCCGCTGGAGGGGAACTTCGGAATCGCCGCCAGCGCGGCGACCTCGTCGAGATCGAGCTCGGCCAGCTGCTTGCCGTAGTAGAACTCGGCCGCCGCCGCAACGCCGTACGAGCGGTTTCCGAAGAAGCTCTTGTTGAGATACAACTCGAAGATCTCGTCCTTGGTCAGCTCGCGCTCCATCTTCATCGCGAGCAGCATCTCCTCGAACTTGCGCGTATAGCTCACTTCCGGGCTGAGGTAGAACTGGCGCGCGACCTGCTGCGTGATGGTCGAGCCGCCCGGCACGCCTTCCTTGGAGCCGGTCTTGGCGATGAGCCAGATCGCGCGCGCCACGCCCTTGTAGTCGATGCCGTCGTGCTCGTAGAAGCGGTTGTCCTCGATCGCGATGAAAGCCTGCTTGACCACGTCGGGCACCTCGGCGATGTCGACGGGGTAGCGGCGCATCTCGCCGAACAGCGCCATGAGGCGGCCGTCGCGGGCGTAGACGTACATCGGCTCCTGCAACTCGATGTTGCGCAGGCTCTCGACTTCCGGCAGGCGTGACGAGACCACGTAGTAGATGCTGCCCGCGGCCAGCGCGCCGAGGAGGATGGCGACGGCGGCGAGCAGCAGCAGCCAGCGGAACAGGCGGCGGAAACGTGACATCGATGGGTCCTGGAAGGGCAGGCCCTTGGCGGGCCGTGTCGAGTCGCGCAGTATATAGAGGAGCTGCCACCCCTCGAGAGGGCTGGCAGCGAGGGGTGACGCAGGGCGTCAGGACGTGACCAAGCGCGCAGTGCGGCACGATTTCGTGTGCCGCTTGTTGCCATCCGGTAAAAACTCCGTTATCTAATGCGTCGGGGCACGAAGCGCACGTAAGCGCCCGTGACATGGGGAGAAAAGCGTGGGGCTGATCACAAAAAGCCAGGCACCGCTCGTCGGGGTCGATATCAGTTCGACAGCTGTAAAGCTGTTGCAGCTGTCCCGGTCGGGCGACCGCTACAAGGTCGAGCACTACGCGGTCGAGCCGCTGCCGCCGAATGCCGTCGTCGAGAAGAGCATCGTCGAGGTCGAGGCCGTAGGCGAAGCCATCCGCCGCGCGATGTCGCGCTCGGGCAGCCGGGCGAAGCATGCCGCGGCGGCGGTCGCGGGCTCGGCGGTCATCATCAAGCTCATCCCGATGCCGTCCGACCTCGACGAGGACGAGATGGAATCGCAGGTCGAGCTCGAGGCCGTCAACTACATCCCGTACCCGATCGAGGAAGTGAACCTCGACTTCGAGGTGGTCGGGGCGATGCCGGGCAACCCGGAAATGGTGCAGGTGATGCTCGCGGCCTCGCGCTCGGAGAGCGTCGAGATGCGCGCGTCCGCGCTGGAGCTTGGCGGCCTCACCGCCCGCGTGATGGACGTCGAGGCCTTCGCGATCGAGAACGCGTTCGCGCTCCTCGCCGACACGCTCAACGTGCCGCGCGACGGCATCGTGGCCCTGGTCGACGTCGGCGCGACGATGACCACGCTCAGCATCCTGCGCAACGGTCGCAGCCTGTACACCCGCGAGCAGGTCTTCGGCGGCAAGCAGCTCACCGACGAGGTGATGCGCCGCTACGGGCTCTCCTACGAGGAAGCCGGCCTGGCCAAGCGCCAGGGCGGACTGCCCGAGAGCTACGAGATCGAGGTGCTGGAGCCCTTCAAGGAGGCGCTGGTCCAGCAGATCAGCCGCCTGCTGCAGTTCTTCTATGCCGGCAGCGAGTTCAACCGCGTCGACCAGGTGGTCCTGGCCGGGGGCTGCGCGTCCATCGCCGGCATCTCCGAGATGGTCGAGGAGCAGCTGGGCGTGCAGACCGTCATCGCCAATCCGCTTGCGCAGATGACGCTCGGTTCGCGCGTGCAGGCGCATGCGCTGGCACAGGACGCGCCGGCCCTCATGATCGCCTGCGGACTGGCCCTGAGGAGCTTCGACTGATGGCCCGCATCAACCTCCTCCCGTGGCGCGCCGAGCGCCGCAAGCAGCGCCAGAAGGAATTCGGCGTCATGCTGGGCTTCGCCGCGCTGGCCGGCCTGCTGCTGTGGTTCCTGGTCAACAGCTACTACAACGCGCAGATCGATGGGCAGAACACGCGCAACGCCTACCTGCAGGACCAGATCAGGCAGGTCGAGGCGAGCATCACCGAAATCGACGAACTCGATCGCCAGAAGGCACGCCTGCTGGCGCGCAAGGAAGTCATCGAGCAGCTGCAGGCCAACCGCTCGCAGATGGTCCACCTGTTCGATTCGCTGGTGCGCACCATTCCCGATGGCGTGGTACTGACCTCGATCAAGCAGGTTGGCGAGGCGCTGACGCTGGAGGGCCGCTCGCAGTCGAACGCCCGCGTCAGCACCTACATGCGCAACCTCGAGGGTTCCGGCTGGATGACCAAGCCCGACCTCTCGATCATCGAGGCGCGTGATGGCGTTGCCGGGCTGCCCTACGCCTTCACCCTTGCGGTGCAGCTGGCCAACCCGAACGCGCCGAAGGACGAGGACGGCGACGGGATCCCGGATGCGGTCCCGCCGGTCGACGCGGCACCCGCCGCGCAGGCCGCCGGCGCCGCGGACGCGACCGGCGTCCCGGAGGCAGCGCCCGCGACCGATGCCCCCGCGGCCGAGCCCGCACCGGTTGAAACAGCGCCCGTTGCCGAAGAAGGAGCCGCCTCGTGAGCAAGCGCAAGATGTCGCTCAAGGAGCTGGACTTCAACAACATCGGTTCCTGGCCGCGCGAGTACCGGATCGGCTTCTGCATCCTGGTGGGCCTGCTCATCTTCGGCCTGCTGTGGTGGGTGCTGACCCGCGACAAGGGCGAGCAGCTCAAGGGCCTGGAGCGGACCGAATCCGACCTGCGCGCGGAGTTCGAGACCAAGCAGGGCCGCGCCGCCAACCTCGAGCCGCTCAAGCTGCAGCTCGCGCAGATGGAGCAGCAGCTCCAGCAGATGCTGCGGCAGCTGCCCAGCCGCACGGAGATGCCCGACCTCATCGTCGACATCTCGCAGACGGCGCTGGCGACCGGCATCCAGAACGAGCTGTTCCAGCCCGGCCCGGAGACGCCCAAGGAGTTCTACGCCGAGAAGCCGATCGCGCTGCGGATGGTGGGGAGCTACCACCAGTTCGGTGCCTTCGTCAGCGGCGTCGCCTCGCTGCCGCGCGTGGTGATCATGACCATGCACGACATCCAGCTGAGGCCGCGGGGCGGCGACAAGGATCCGCGTGCCGGCATCCGTCCGGACTCCCCGCTCGAGCTGGCCGGCACGGTGAAGACCTATCGCTATCTCGACGAGGACGAAGCGGCCGCGCAGGAAGCTGCGGCGACCGCCGCTGCCGCCGGGGGGAGCCGCTGACATGGGCATGACATCCAATGCGCTTCGCGGCATCGCCTGCCTGGCCGCCGTCGCCGCCCTCGCGGGCTGTGGACGCGGCATCACCAGCGAGCCGGCAGGGGCGCCGAACCTCGAGGAGTGGGTCGCCAACGTGCGCGCCCGCCCCGCACCGCCGCTCGATCCGCTTCCGGTGATGCAGCAGTTCGAGACCTTCGAATACGCCGCCCAGGGCATGCGCGATCCGTTCAGTGCCGCCTTCAGCAACGAAGGCGGCGGCAGCGGCCCACGTCCGGACTCGAACCGGCGCAAGCAGACGCTTGAGCAGTTCCCGCTCGACAGCCTCGACATGGTCGGGTCGCTGGGCGGGGGCAGCAGCCTCACGGCGCTGGTAATGGCGCCGGACAAGGTCACCTACCGGGTCGGCCCCGGCGTGTACATGGGCCAGAACGACGGCCGCGTCACCAGCGTTTCGGAAGACCGTATCGAACTCGTCGAACTCGTGCCCGATGGCGCGGGTGGCTGGCTGGAAAGGCCGGCCTCGATTGCGCTCGAAGACAATTGATTAGGGGAAGCCAGATGACCTTCACCAACGCGCAACGCCGTTCGTCGACCCAGCGGGCGCTGCCCCTTCGGGCAGGCACCTGCGGACTCTTCGTCGGCCTGCTCGCCGCCCTCGGCCCGGTCAGTGCCGCGCCGGCACCGGGCGTGCCGGTGGCCAGCTTTGCCCAGGCCGCCACGGTCGCGGCCGATCCGGCCAAGCAGGTCCCGGCCGAGGTGGCCGTGGCCGCCATCGACTTCAAGCGCGGCGATGGCGGCGCCGGCAAGCTGGTGCTGCGCTTCGACGGAGAGGGCGCCGCGCCCGACCTCCGCACCGAGGGCGGCACCGTCATCGTCAACGTCGGCAACGCCTCGCTGCCTGCAGCGCTGCAGAAGCCGCTCAACGTGACCGACTTCGCAACGCCGGTGCAGCGCATCGACGCGAACCAGGGCAGCAAGGGCACGCAGATCGTGCTGAGCACCCAGGGCGCGTTCGAGCCGCTCGCCTACCAGACCGGTCGCGACTACATCGTCGAGATCGTGCCGCGTGCCGCCGCGCCGTCGCGCGCGGTCGGTGCCGCCGCGGCCAACACGGTCGCGGCCACCGGCCAGACCGCGGTCCAGGCGGCCGCCCAGGGCGACACGCGCGCCTACCGCGGCCGCCCGGTGACGTTCAACTTCCAGGACGTGCCGGTGCGCACCGTGCTGCAGCTCATCGCCGAGCTGTCGGACCTGAACATCGTCGCCAGCGACAGCGTCACCGGCAACGTCACCCTGCGCCTGATCAACGTACCGTGGGACCAGGCGCTGGACATCGTGCTGCAGGCCAAACAGCTGGACAAGCGCCGCAGCGGCAATGTGGTCTGGGTGGCCCCGCAGACCGAGATCGCGAAGTTCGAGCAGGACATCGCGAATGCACGTATCGCGCTCGAAGAGAGTGCGGAGATGATCACCGAGTACATCCCGATCTCGTACGGCAGCGCCGAGGACATTTCCAAGTTGCTGACCGACGAAAGCAAGAGCAGCCAAGGTGGTGGCGGGGGGCAGGGTGCGCAGAGCCGCGGATTCCTCTCCGCCCGGGGCAGCCTGAGCCATGACCGTCGTACCAATACCCTGCTGGTCATCGATATCCCGCAGCGCGTGGAGGAAATTAAGCGACTGGTCGCGACCCTCGACAAGCCGGTTGATCAGGTCGTGATCGAGTCGCGCATCGTGATCGCGAATGAGTCCTTTGCCCGGGACCTTGGTGCGCGCTTCGGAATTCGTGGCGTAAAGGATCGTTTGGTTACGTCCGGATCGCTTGACTCCAACAATCAGCTTATAAATTCGTCGATCGCCGCGATCAACGATCCAAATACGACGCCCACATGGGGGCCGTACGATCAGGGGCTCAACAATGACTTCAATATCAATGACCTGAACCCTGCCTCGATCGCGTTCACCATCCTGGGCAACACCATCGACTGGGACCTCGAACTGCAGGCTCTGCAGCAAGAGCAGCGCGGTGAAGTGGTTTCCAATCCGCGCGTCGTCACGAGCAACCAGCGTGAAGCGATCATTCGCCAAGGTCGCGAGGTTGGGTATATGACGGTCACTGGCGGCCAGAGCAACAGCGTTCCTACCGTTCAATTCAAGGAAGCGTTGCTCGAGCTGAAGGTAACTCCGACCATCACGGCGGATGGTCGCGTCTTCCTCAACCTCGCGGTCAAGAAGGACGAGATCCAGGACTACACGACGATCACCGGTTATGGTTCCGTCCCCAACCTGGCCAAGCGCGAAGTCACGACAGCGGTGCTCATCGAAGACGGCCAGACGGTGGTGATCGGCGGCGTGTACGAGTTCGAGGATCGCAACTCGGTGTCCAAGGTACCGTTCCTTGGCGACTTGCCGATCCTCGGCAATCTGTTCAAGACCAAAAGCCGCTCCAAAGCCAAGGCCGAGCTGCTGATCTTCGTCACCCCGCGTGTCCTGCGCGTGGCGCCTCGCAGCTACTGATCCGCTCGCACGGTAGATCCACGACGGGGCCTTCGGGCCCCGTCGTCGTTCCGGGACCTGCGGTTGAACCAATGTCGGGCGATCAGGTCAAACTGGCCCCGGCGCAGTCCGCGCCGCCATCCGGCACTCCATGGACATCTCTTCCGACGAAGGCGCCAGGCTGCATGGCCTCTTCACCGGCCTGCGCGACGCGCTGGCCACCGAGATCATCGGCCAGTCGGCCCTTGTCGAGCGCCTGCTGGTGGCGCTGCTGGCCGATGGGCACCTGCTGGTCGAAGGGGCGCCCGGCCTGGCCAAGACCAGCGCGATCCGCGCCCTGGCCGCACGCGTCGAAGCCGACTTCGCGCGCCTGCAGTTCACTCCCGACCTGCTCCCGGCCGACCTGACCGGGACCGAGGTCTGGCGGCCGCAGGATGGGCGCTTCGAGTTTCTTCCCGGTCCGGTCTTCCATTCGCTCCTGCTGGCCGACGAGATCAACCGCGCGCCGGCCAAGGTCCAGTCGGCGCTGCTGGAGGCCATGGGCGAGCGGCAGGTCACGGTCGGTCGGCAGACCTATGCGCTGCCGGCCCTGTTCCTGGTGATGGCGACGCAGAATCCGATCGAGCAGGAGGGAACCTTCCCGCTGCCCGAAGCCCAGCTCGACCGCTTCCTGATGCATGTCCGCATCGGTTATCCGGAAGCCGAGGCGGAGACGGCCATCCTGCGCCTGGCGCGCGAACGCGCCATCGCGGCGCTGGAGGCACCGTCGGTGCCGGCCGAGCGGGTGTCCCAGGCCGACGTGATGGCCGCGCGCTCGGCGGTGCTTGCGCTGCACATGGCACCGGCCGTGGAGCGCTACCTCGTCGAGATCGTGCTGGCGTCGCGCGACGCGGGGCGCTACGACGAAGCACTGGGACGCCGGATCGCCTGGGGCGCGAGCCCGCGCGGCTCGATCGCGCTGGAACGCTGCGCGCGGGCACACGCCTGGCTCGCGGGACGGGATTTCGTCACCCCCGACGACGTCCGCGCGATGGCGCCGGATGTGCTGCGCCATCGCGTGTTGCCCAGCTACGAAGCCACGGCCGAAGGCTGGGACGGCGAGCGTCTGGTGGAGGCGCTGCTGTCGCGGGTGCCGCTGCCGTGACCGGCCGGGTCGCCGCACCACAGGAGGCTGGCTGGAGAGCCCGCGCCAGCATCGCGGCGCCCAGCCCTGCCGGAGGTGCGGTGCATCGCCATGCAGGTCCCGATGCCAGCCCGGCAGCCGAGTCGGGCATCGCCCCGTCGCTCAACGAGCTCATCGCCCTGCGCAGCCTCGCGCACGCGCGTGGACCGGCACGTCGCGGGACCTCGGGACTGCGCGCGCAGGCCGCGTCGACCCTGCGCGGCCGCGGCATGGAATACGCCGAGTCGCGCGGCTACGCGATCGGCGACGACGCGCGCCACATCGACTGGCGGGTCACGGCGCGGACCGGCAGGCCCCACACCAAACTGTTCCAGGCCGAGCGCGAACGCCTCACGCTGCTGGTTGCCGACACGTCCCCGGCGCTCTATTTCGGCACGCGGGTGCGCTTCAAGTCGGTGCAGGCGGCGCGTGCGGGCGCGATCGCGGCCTGGCGTGCGGTCGCCGACGGTGACCGGATCGCGGCGCTGCGTGGCAGCCGCAGCGAGCCCCCGGTGGCGGCCGCGTCGGGCGCGCGCGGCGCGTTGCGCGTGCTCGATGCGCTGGTCCGCTGGTATACACGGCCTGCGGCCGACGATGCGGGCCTTGAGGTGTCGCTCGACCATGCCCGGCGCCTGCTGCGCCCCGGCTCCCGTCTCCTCGTCCTGGCCGATCCGGCGAGCGTTGCCGCGATTCCGGACCAGCGCTGGCCGGCGCTGGCCGCCCACCACGAGGTCGTCGTGGTCCTGTTGACCGATCCGCTGGAGATGCACCCTCCGGACGACCTGCTGGGCTTCGCGGCCGAAGCATCCGGGGGCCAGGAGCCACGCCGCGTCGAGCTCGACCTGGCCGACCCCGACCAGCGGCGGCGCTGGCAGCACGAATTCCCCGCGCAGGTCGCGTCCATCACCGGCGCGCTGGCCGCGCGGGGCGTGCGCGCGGTCGCGCTGTCCTGCGACGCCCCGAGCGATGCCTGGCTGGCGGCTGCCGGAGCGGGGCGCCGCTGATGGACGACGGGCTGGTGCTGCGCGATATCCACCTGTCCTCCGCGCCGCCCTGGTGGCCGCCGGCTCCCGGCTGGTGGTGGCTGGCGGCCGCGCTGCTGCTGCTTGTCGCCGGACTGGTCGCGTGGCGCCTGCACCGGCTGCAGCGTCGCCGGAAGCTCATGGCCTTCTTCGACGCCGAGACCGCGGCCGCGGATCCCGCGGGAACCGTCGCGGCGATCTCCTCCCTGCTGCGCCGCGCCGCCCGCCGGCGCGAACCCGACGGCGACCGCCTGGAGGGGGACGCCTGGCTGGCGTTCCTCGACCAGGGGCAGGACCCCCCGCGCTTCGACGGTGTCCGCGGAGAACTGTTGCTCGACGGCGCCTACCGCCCGCAGCCCGATCCCGGCGCCGTGGCCGACCTGCGCCTGGCCGCACGCGCGCGTTTCGTCGAATGGATGGATCGCCGCTGATGGGCACGTTTCCGGCATTCGGCGCGTTCGCGGGCTTCGCATGGCCGTGGATGCTGGCCGGCCTGCCGCTGCCCTGGCTGCTGCGCGCGCTCCTGCCGCCGGTGCGCGGCGGCGCCGGTCCTGCGCTGCGCGTCCCGTGGTCCGCCACGCGCCTGGCGAAGATCGTGGAGGGGCGGTCGATGGCACCGCGCACCCGGGGCATGCCCTGGCTGGCCTGGCTCGGCTGGGCGCTGCTCTGCCTCGCCGCGGCGAGACCGATGGCGTGGGGAGAGGTGGTGCAGCCGCCGCAGGTGGCCCGCGAACTGATGCTTGCCGTCGACCTCTCGGCCAGCATGGGCGAACGCGACATGCTGGTGGGCAACGAGGTGGTGGACCGGCTGACCGCCGCCAAGGCGGTGATCGCGGACTTCCTCGGCCGCCGCGAAGGGGACCGCGTCGGCCTGCTGGTGTTCGGTCGCGGGGCCTATGTGCTGGCGCCGGCCACGGCCGACCTGGCCACCGTGCGCGAGCAGCTGCTTGCAACCGAGGTCGCGCTGGCGGGTCGCGAGACGGCCATCGGCGATGCGATCGGCCTCGGCGTGAAGCGGCTGCAGGCGCAGCGCAGCGGCGAGCGCGTTCTCGTGCTGCTCACCGACGGCGTCAATACCGCGGGCGCACTCGATCCGGTGAAGGCGGCCGCGATCGCCCGGGACGAAGGCGTGCGCATCCACACCATTGCCTTTGGCGGGGAAGGCGAGGCGCTGTCCGTGTTCGGGTTCCGACTGCCTTCGGGTGGCAGCGAGATCGACGAGGACACGCTGGCGCAGATCGCGAGGATGACCGGAGGCCGCAGCTTCCGCGCCCGGGATACCGACGCCCTGGCCGGCATCTACGGCGAGATCGACCGCATCGAACCGGTGGAAGCGCGTGGCGAAGCGGTGCGGCCTCGCCTGGAGCGCTACCACTGGCCACTGGCGCTGGCGCTGGCCTGCGGAATGTTCGCCGCGGCCTGGTCCTTGCGCAGGCCGCGGCCATGACGCTTCCGTTCGGTGAGCTCGGATTCCTGCGCCCGGCGTGGTTGCTGGCCCTCCTGCTGCTGCCCCTGCTTGCGTGGCAATGGCGGCGCCGCGCGCGACAGCGCAGCGTGTGGCGCGCAGCGGTGGACCCGCACCTGCTGCCGCATCTGCTGGTTCCGGGCCGCGGAGCGGGGCGGGGCGCCTGGGCCGGAACCGTGGTGCTGGCCGGCCTCGGGCTCGCGATCCTGGCGCTCGCCGGGCCGAGCTGGCGCTCGGTGCCGCAGCCGTTGCAGGCAGGCGGCGGCGCACTTGTGCTGGCGCTGGACCTGTCCGGCGCCACCCTGGCCAACGACCTGCAGCCGTCCCGCCTGGCCCAGGCCCGCGCCCGCCTGGACGCGATCCTGCGCGCACACACCGGCGACGTGGCGCTCGTGGTCTATGCCGACGACGCCCACGTGGTCTCGCCAATGACCGATGACGCCGCCAACGTGTCCGTGTTCCTCGACGCCCTGGCACCCGACATCATGCCCGTCGACGGCGCGCGCCCCGGACGCGCCATCGACCTGGCCGTCGAGCTGCTGGTGGGTGCCGGCCATGCCCAAGGCGAGATCCTGCTGCTGGCGCCCGGCGCCGATACGGCCGCGGTCCGCGCCGCCGCCCGCGCCGCGGGCTCGGGCCATCGCGTCTCGGCGCTGGCGATGGGCACGGCGGAGGGCGCCGGCTATCGCGGCCGCGACGGCGGGATCCACCGCAGCGTGCTGGACCGCGGATCGCTGGAGGCGCTCGCGGCAGCCGGCGGTGGACGAGTCCATGACTGGAGCGCGTCGGTCGGCGAAGTGCTTGCCGGCCCGGGTGCCGGCGCGGGGAGGGAAGACGTTGTGGGCGTGGCAGGCAGCGCCCGGGTGCGCGAGGACGGCGGCTACTGGCTGTTGCCGGCGGCCATGGTGCTGCTGCTGGCCGTGTTCCGGCGCGGCGGCGTGCTGGCCGTCCTCGCGGTCTGCATGCTGCTTCCGGTGGCCCCGTCGTCGCTCGCTTCCACGTCCGCAGCCACGCCCGCAGCCAACGCGGCCGCCACCGTACCCCCGACCGCAGCCGCAACCACCGCGCCCGTCGCCACCGCCCGTACCGCCACTGCCCCCACCGCCACTGCCCCCACCGCCACCGCGTGGCGACGCGCCGACCAGGCCGCGCACGCGCGCAGCGTCGAGGCCGAGGCGGCCTATCGCCGGGGCGATTTCGCTGCCGCCGCCCGCGGGTTCGCCGGGCTTCCGGGCGCCGACGCCGCCTACAACCGCGGCAATGCGCTGGCACGCGCCGGCCGCTACGAGGAGGCCATTGCCGCGTACGACGACGCGCTGCGGCAGTCACCGGGGATGCCCGACGCCGCGGCCAATCGCGCCGCCGTGGAAGCCGCGATGCAGCGAGAGCCGCCGCCGGGCGCTGGCGGGGGCGGCGAGCGTCCGCCGGATGCCGGCGGGGACGGGCGCGGCGCCGGCCAGGACGAAGGCAAGCGCGGTGACGACGGGCAGGCACCGCCCGACCAGGACCCGGGCAAGGAGCCGCGTGGCGACGAACCCGGCCCGCAGCCTCCGCCGCGACCGACCGATGGCGGCGAAACCCCGCCGCCACCGGATCCAGCTTCGGAGGCCGACGCCCGGGCGCGCCAGCAGGCCGCCGACGAGGCCCAGCGCGAAGCCATGCAGCGCGCGATCGACGCCGGCGATCCGGATGGCTCGGGCACGGCTGACGATGACCCGCGCCAGCTCGCCGGCCAGAGCGAAACCACTGCCGCCCGCGAGCGCGAGGAGGCCAACGCCGCCTGGCTGCGTCGCGTGCCTGACGATCCCGGCGCGCTGCTGCGTGCGCGCTTCCGCAACGAACATCTGCGCCGCCGCGCCGGAGAGCGCTGACCCATGTCGAACCCGTCCCATTCCCGCCTGGGCTTCGCCAGGGTGCTGCTTGCACTGGTGCTGGCCCTGGCGCCCGCGCTGGCTTCGGCCGAGGTCCGCGCCTGGCTCGACCGCGACCGCATCGAGCTCGGCGAGACGGTCACGCTCAACATCGAGGTCGATACCGGCGGCCGTCCCGACTACGGACCGCTGGCGGGCGATTTCCGCATCGAACAGCGCAGCAGCCGACAGTCCTTCGAACTTCGCAACGGCCAGTCGGTTTCGCGCACGCTGCACGCGGTGGCGCTTCAGCCGCTGCGTGGAGGCGTGCTTACCGTGCCCGCGCTCGCGGTCGGCGGCGAGCGCACGGCCCCGCTCACGCTGACGGTGGCACCCGCCAGCGTCGCGCGGCCGCCCGCGCGCGGTCCCGCCTTCATCGAGGCCGAGGTCGACGATCCGTCGCCCTACGTGCAGCAAGCGGTCGGCCTACGACTGCGGCTCTACTACTCGGTGCAGCTGTTGTCGGGACAGCTCGACCAGCCCGCGGTCGATGGCCTCGGGCTCCAGCGCGCCGGCAGCGACCTGCAGTACACGCGCGAGGTCGGCGGCCGCCGCTTCCAGGTCGTCGAACGCCGCTACCTGCTGATCCCCGAGCGCAGCGGCAGGATCGAGCTGCCGGCCGCCACCTTCCGCGGGCGCGGCGTCGGCGGCTGGCTGGATGACCTCTTCGGCGACGGGCAGCGCGCCCTGTCCGCCGATGGCCCGGCGATCGCACTCGAGGTGAGGCCGGTGCCGCCCGCCGCGCCGCGTCCCTGGCTGCCGCTGCACGGCTTGCAGCTGCGCTGGCTGCAGGCGCCCGACGCCGCACGTGCCGGCGACGCGTTCACCGTCGAACTGGAGCTGGTCGCCGACGGCGCCACGGCGGCGCAGCTGGAGATGCCGATGCTGGCGGCCGATGCCGGCGCGCAGGTCTTCCCGGAGCCGGCCCAGCACGACGAGACGATCGAGGACGGGCGCCCGCGCGTGCGCATGGTGCGCCGTTACTCGGTGCTGCCCGCGCGTGACGGCCCGCTGCGGATCGAGGCGCCGGCCATGGGCTGGTGGGACGTCGGCGCGAACCGCGCGCGCGAGGCGACGCTGCCCGCGCTCGAGGTCGACGTGGCGCCCGCCGCCGGCGCGGTCGGTGCGGGCGGGACCCGCGGCACCGTCGGGACCGGTGCCGCGCGCGGCATCGGTACGCAGGCGGCGGACGACAGCGGCCCCTGGGTCCGGCTGCCGGGCGTGCAGGGACCCGTGCACCGCTGGGCGCTGGCGACGGTGGTGTTCGCGCTGCTGTGGCTGCTCACCCTGGCCTGGGGCCTGCAGTGGCGCCAGCGCGGCCAGGCTGCGGCGGGGGCCGCCCTGGACGACGGAATCGCGGGTGCGAAGGCTGTGCCCAGGGCCCGCGGTCACGGTGCGGCGCTGCGCAAGTCGCTGGACACCGGCGACCTGGGCGAGGTCTCCGTCGCCCTGTGCGCGCTCGCCTCGCCGCCGGCCGCCGACCTCGACGCGCTGTCGATGCGCCTCGTCCCGGGCCCGCAGCGCGAAGCCATCGACCAGCTGCAGCGCGCGCGCTGGGGCCAGGACGGGGACGGCGCGGCCCAGGCGCGCGCGACCGTCCGTGCCGCGTTCGCGCGCGGCGCGGACTGGATCGACGCCGACGAGGGCGGGGACGCGCTGCTCCCACCGCACTATCCCCGGTGAAGCGGCCGCTGAAGGCGGCCGCCGAGGGCGGCTGCGCGGCTTTGCTAAGCTCCGCCGTCCACACCGTTCCGGGGAAGACCGCATGACCGAGCCGACCGCGCCCGCCAGGCCGCGCATGCCGCTGCACTGGAAGATCGCCATCGGCTTCGTCGCGGGCCTCGTGCTGGGCCTGTTCGTGCACTACGGCATCGGTCGCGACACCGGCTGGGTGCAGGCCCTGACCGAGTACGTCACGCAGCCGTTCTCGACCCTGTTCCTCAGCCTGATCTTCATGATGATCGTGCCGCTGCTGTTCTCGGCGCTGGTGGTCGGCGTGTCGGAGATGGGCGACGTGAAGTCGCTCGGGCGCATCGGCTGGCGCACGCTGATCGCGACCGTGGTGCTGTCGGGCATCGCGGTGCTGCTCGGGCTGGTGATGGTCAACGTGTTCAAGCCGGGCGTCGGCGTCGATCCGGCGCTCGCGCAGCAGCTGCTGGCCGACAGCGCCGAGCGCACCGCGGCGATCGTCCGCGACAGCGGCGCGCAGCCCACCGGCGTGCAGATGCTGCTCGACATCGTGCCGCAGAACGTGATCGGCGCCGCCGCCAACAACGCCAACATCCTGGCGCTCATGTTCTTCGCGCTGATGTTCGGCGTCGGCATCGTGATGAGCCCGGACACCGCGCCGATCCGGACGCTGCGCCGCGGCATCGAGGGCATCTTCGAGATCTCGATGACCCTCATCGGCCTGATCATCCGCCTGGCGCCGGCGGCGGTGTTCTGCTTCATGTTCAACCTGGCCGTGCTGTTCGGCTGGGACCTGCTGCTGCGCCTGGGCGCCTTCGTGCTGGTGGTGGTGGGCGCGCTCGCGCTGCACATGCTGGTGACCTATTCGCTGGCGCTGAAGTTCGTCGGCGGCTATTCGCCGCTGAAGTTCTTCAAGGGGGTGCAGGAGGCGATGCTGATGGCCTTCTCCACCGCGTCCAGCAACGCCACGCTGCCCACCGCGCTCAAGGTCGCCGACCGCGACCTGCACCTGCCGACCAAGGTCTCGCGCTTCGTGCTCACCATCGGCGCCACCGCCAACCAGAACGGCACCGCGCTGTTCGAGGGCGTGACGGTGATCTTCCTCGCCCAGTTCTTCGGCGTGGACCTGACCTGGGGCCAGCAGTTCATGGTGATGCTGGTCTGCATCCTGGGCGGCATCGGCACCGCCGGGGTGCCCTCGGGCTCGCTGCCGGTGGTGGCGCTGATCTGCGCCATGGTCGGGGTGCCGCCGGAAGGCATCGGCCTGATCCTGGGCGTGAACCACTTCCTCGACATGTGCCGGACCACGGTCAACGTGACCGGCGACCTCGGGATCGCGGCGATCGTGTCCAAGGGCGAAGTGGACGCGCCGACGGACCTGATGGCGGACAGGCCCGAAGCCACGGGCTGACGCGGTCGAGCGGCCACCTTCGCTTCGTTCCAGTGCGCGCGGCCCGTCCCGCGCACAGGGGGTGTGCTCCGCCGGCCGTCTCCGCATCCTGCTCCCAGCGGCCGGGCGCCGGCCATCCATGGCCAGCTCTGCGCACACACCCTGTGCGCGGGACGGGCTCCAGCCATCTCCGGCTTCGGGAGTGAAGGCACGCCCAGCGCCCTCGCGTGCCGCAGCGCTCTTTTCAACCAGACCGCGACACGGGTTGTGCCCGCCGCGGACGCAAGGGGGGATGCCCAGAGCCGGACATGGATGGCCGGCGGCCGGAACTGGGAGCAGGACAGCGCAAATTCCGGCTGGGCATCCCCCCTTGCGTCCGTGGCGGGCGGCCTTGACCCATCCAAACCAGCGAGGTCGGAGCTCGGCTGCGGAAGACTCGCAGGGCAGGGGATGGGACAATGCGCGTTCCGCCGCCGTCCCCGCCCGCCGAGACCCATGACCAGCCCCAGCCGCCGCGACCTCGCCAATGCCATCCGCATCCTCGCCATGGACGCCGTCCAGGCGGCCAACTCCGGCCACCCCGGCATGCCCATGGGCATGGCCGACATCGCCGAGGTGCTGTGGAATGACTACCTGAACCACAACCCGGGCAACCCGAAGTGGTTCAACCGCGACCGCTTCGTGCTGTCAAACGGCCACGGCTCGATGCTGCAGTACGCGCTGCTGCACCTGGCGGGCTACGACCTGGCGATCGAGGAGCTGAAGAACTTCCGCCAGCTCGGCCACCGCACGCCGGGGCACCCGGAGAACTTCGTCACCGGCGGCGTCGAGACCACCACCGGGCCGCTGGGCCAGGGCTTCGCGAACGCGGTGGGTTTCGCGCTGGCCGAGAAGCTGCTGGCGCAGCGCTTCAACCGTCCCGAGTACGCGGTCGTCGACCATCGCACCTGGGTCTTCCTGGGCGACGGCTGCCTGATGGAGGGCATCAGCCACGAAGCCGCCTCGCTGGCCGGCACCTGGGGCCTGGGCAAGCTGGTCGCGTTCTGGGACGACAACCGCATCTCGATCGACGGCGACACCGCGGGCTGGTTCACCGACGACACCCCGGCGCGCTTCGAGGCCTACGGCTGGCGCGTGATCCGCGACATCGACGGGCATGACGCCGCCGCCATCAAGGCCGCGATCGACCAGGCGATGCAGCACGACGACCGGCCGGTGCTGCTCTGCTGCCGCACGACCATCGGCTACGGCTCGCCGGCCAAGGCGGGCAGCGAGTCCTCGCACGGGGCGCCGCTGGGCAAGGACGAGATCGTGGCCACGCGCAAGGCGCTGGGCTGGGAGCACGGCGAGTTCGAAATCCCCGAAACGATCTACGACGGCTGGCGTGCGAACAACGCCGGCACCGTGCGCGAGGAGCAGTGGAACCGGATGTTCGACGCCTACGCGCAGCGGCACCCGGAGCTGGCCGGTGAGCTGTCGCGCCGCTCGCACGGGGAATTGCCGGAAGGATTTTCCGCCGCGGCCGACGCGTACATCGCGAAGCTGCAGGCCGAGAGCCCCAAGGTCGCCTCGCGCAAGGCCTCGCAGATGGCGATCGAGGCCTTTGCGCCGCACCTGCCCGAGCTCGTCGGCGGCTCGGCCGACCTGGCCGGTTCCAACCTCACCCTGTGGAGCGGCAGCAAGTCGGTGGCCGGCGACGATCCCGACGCCAACTACGTCTATTACGGCGTGCGCGAGTTCGCGATGACCGCGATCTCCAACGGCCTGGCGCTGCATGGCGGTTTCATCCCCTATGACGCCACCTTCCTGGTGTTCAGCGATTACGCGCGCAACGCAGTGCGCATGGGCGCGCTGATGGGTGCGCACGTCATCCACGTCTACACCCACGATTCCATCGGCCTGGGCGAGGACGGCCCGACGCACCAGCCCGTCGAGCACCTGGCCAGCCTGCGTGCGATCCCCGGAAATGACGTCTGGCGCCCCTGCGACGCGGTCGAATCCGCCGTTTGCTGGAAGGCCGCGATCGAGCGCCAGGACGGGCCCGCCTGCCTGGTGTTCTCGCGCCAGAACCTTGCACCCCAGGCGCGCGACGAAGCGCAGGTCGCAGCGATCGCGCGCGGCGGTTACGTGCTGAAGGATTCCGTGGGCGCACCGGAGGTGATCCTGATCGCCACCGGCTCCGAGGTCGGCCTGGCCATGTACGCGGCCGCGCAGCTGGGTGACGCCGTGCGCGTGGTGTCGATGCCCTCGACCGATGTCTTCGACCGCCAGGACGCCAGCTATCGCGAATCGGTATTGCCGAACGCCTGCAGGAAGCGCGTGGCGATCGAGGCCGGCGTTTCCGACTTCTGGCGCAAGTACGTGGGCCTGGACGGCGCGGTGATCGGCATCGACCGCTTTGGCGCCAGTGCCCCGGCGGAGGTGCTGTTCCCGCACTTCGGCTTCACGGTCGAGGCGGTGGTCGACGCCGCGCGCGCGCTCTAGGCCGCGCGCGGGGAGGCGGCGGACATGGCGCAGCGCGAGTGGGTGGCCCGCGCCATCCACACCATCGAGGCCGACTTCAACCGCTCGGCCGACACCCACCTGATCCCGATGCCGCTGCCCGGCTATCCGGGCATCGACGTCTACCTCAAGGACGAGTCCAGCCACCCGACCGGCAGCCTCAAGCACCGGCTGGCGCGCTCGCTGTTCCTGTACGCGCTGGCCAACGGCTGGCTGCGCGAGGGCCGTCCGGTGATCGAGGCCTCGAGCGGTTCCACCGCGGTGTCCGAGGCCTATTTCGCCCGCCTGCTCGGCCTGCCCTTCATCGCGGTGATCCCGGCCTCGACCTCGCCGGAAAAGATCGCCGCGATCGAGTTCCACGGCGGCCGCTGCCACCTGGTCGACACCGCCTGCGCGCTCGATGCCGAGTCGCAGCGCGTGGCGCGCGAGAGCGGCGGCCACTTCATGGACCAGTTCACCTATGCCGAGCGCGCGACCGACTGGCGCGCCAACAACAACATCGCCGAGTCGATCTTCCGGCAGATGAGCGAGGAGCCGCATCCGATCCCGGCGTGGATCGTGTGCAGCCCGGGCACCGGCGGCACCGCGGCGACGCTGGGGCGTTATGCGCGCTACCGCCGCCATGCCACGCGGGTGCTGTGCGTGGATCCGCAGGAATCGGTGTTCCATGACGCCTACCGCGCCGCGCTCGCTGGCGAGCCGTGGCGCGGCTTCACCCATCCGCGTGGCTCGCGGGTCGAAGGCATCGGCCGCCCGCGGGTAGAGCCGAGCTTCATCCCCAGCTGCGTCGACGGCATGCTGAAGGTGCCCGACGCGCTGGCCCTGGCGGCGATGCGCCACGTCAGCGCAACGCTGGGCCGTCGCGTCGGCGGCTCGACCGGCACCAACTTCGTCGGCGTGCTGCACGCCGCGCGCCGCATGCGCGACGCCGGCCAGGACGGTTCGATCGTGACCATCCTCTGCGATGCGGGCGAGCGCTACGCCCACAGCTACTACGACCCGGCGTGGTACCGGGCGAACGGCATCGACACGGAGGGCGCCGACGCGGTGATCGCCGCCGCCGTCGCCGGTGGGACGATCGGGGGCCTGGAACCGCTCGGCGAAGCCTGACTCCGGCGACCTGCGGCGCGCTTGCGGGGCCCGCGGCGGCACTTGACACGGGCGGCCAGGGCCTGGGTGCTGACGCCGGCTCACTCCAGCCGGTGGACCGCTTCCGCCAGCCGGCGCACCTCGTCCGGGTGGTGGCTGACGTAGAGCATCGGCAGCCTGACCTCGTCGCGCACGCGCTGCAGCCAGGGAATCAGCTCCTCGCGCCGCGCGTGGTCCAGGGCCGACAGGGGCTCGTCGAACAGCAGGATGGCCGGCTGGGAGAGCAGCGCGCGGCCGATGGCCACCCGCTGCGCTTCGCCGCCGGACAGGTTGGCGGTGCGTCGGCCCAGCAGCCCGCCGATGCCGAGCAGGGCGACCACCGCATCGAGTTCGAAGCGCGGCCCCTCCGCGCTGCCGGCGTGGCGGCCGTAGAGCAGGTTGCCGCGCACGTCCAGGTGGGGGAACAGCCGCGCGTCCTGGAACACGTAGCCGACTCGGCGCCGGTGCGCCGGCAAGTCGATGCCGCGCGCGCTGTCGAACAGAACACGCCCGTCGACCTCGATGCGTCCCGCGCGCGGCTTGACCAGCCCGGCGATGGCACTGAGCACCGTGGTCTTGCCGGCACCGGACGGGCCGACCAGGGCGATCACCCGCGCGGGGTCCTCGATCGTCACGCGACGCTCGAACCGCCCGCGACGCAGCTGCACGTCGAGGCTCAGCATCGTGCGAGTCCCCCCGGCGGCGTGCGGCTCACGCGTCCTCCCCGTCATCGCGCCGGCCCTGCTGGCGTCGCACCAGCCACTCCGACGCCAGCAGCGCGAGCAGCGAGATCGCCACGGCCACCGCCGCCAGCCGCCAGATGCCGATCTCGCCGCCGGGCACCTGCATCAGCTCGTAGATCGCCGAGGACAGCGTCTGGGTCTCGCCCGGGATGTTGGAGACGAAGGTGATGGTGGCGCCGAACTCGCCCAGCGCCTTGGCGAAGGCGAGCACGCCGCCGGCGACGATGCCCGGCCAGGCCAGCGGCAGGGTGACCGTGGCGAAGACGCGCCACGGACTGGCGCCCAGGGTCGCGGCCGCCTGCTCCAGGCGCCGGTCGACGGCCTCGATCGACAGCCGGATCGCGCGCACCATCAGCGGGAAGCCCATGATCGCGCTCGCCAGCGCCGCGCCGATCCAGTGGAAAGCGAAGCGGATGCCCAGGTGCTCGGCCAGGAAGGCACCCACGGCGCCCTGGCGCCCGAAGAGCACCAGCAGGGCATAGCCGACCACCACCGGTGGCAGCACCAGCGGCAAATGGACCAGCGCGTCGAGCAGCGCCTTGCCGGGGAAGCGCCGGCGCGCGAGCAGCCAGGCCACGGCGATCCCGGGGGGCAGGCTGGCCAACGCGGCCACGCAGGCCACTTTCAGGCTGAGCGCGATGGCCGTGACTTCGGCCGGGCTGAAGGCGGGCATGCTCCCGGCCGCCTGCTCAGAGCAGCCTGAAGCCGCGGCGGGCGAAGATCGCCTGCGCCGGGGGCGTCCGCAGCCAGTCGATGAAGGCCGCGGCCCGCGCATGGCGGCTTGCGCTCACGCGCGCCGCTGGATAGACGATCCCGGGATGCGAGCCTGCCGGGAAGGTGGCCAGCACGCGCACCCGCGGCTCGGCGCGCGCGTCGCTGTCGTAGACCACGCCCAGCGGTGCTTCGCCGCGGGCCACCAGCATCAGCGCCGCGCGTACGTTCTCGACGCCGGCCACGCGCGGCGCCAGCGCGTCCCACATGCCGAGCGAGAGGAAGCCTGCCTTCGCGTAGCGGCCCGCGGGCACGCTGTCGACCATGCCCATGGCGATGCGGCCACGCTGGCCCAGGAGCGGCCGCAGGTCGACGCCTGTGCGCAGCGCCAGCGGCGCCGTCGCCGAAGTGGCCGGGGCGATCAGCACCAGGCTGTTGCCGAGCAGCGCGGTGCGGGTCTCCGCGTCCACCAGGCCACGGGCCTGCAGCTCGTCCATCCAGTCGCTGTCGGCGGGGATGAAGACGTCGGCCGGGGCGCCCTGGGCGATCTGCCGCGCCAGCGCGGAGCTGGCCGCGTAGGAGACGCGAACCCGCTGCCCGGTCGCGCGGCGATAGGCGTCGGCGGCCTCGTCCATCGATTCCTTGAGGCTGGCCGCGGCAAACACCGTCAACGGTGCGTCGTCGGCGCGTGCCGGGCCGGCGGCGACGCCCAGCAGGAGCGTGAGCGCGGCGAGTGCGGCGAGGACCAGGCGGCGGATGGGGGGCATCGATGGGCCTGCGCTGCGCCCGCAACCGGGCCCTGCGACTAGCGGGCCTGCATCGGCGGCGCCAGCGCGTGGTTCAGCAGCTGGGCCAGGCGTACGCCGGCTTCGCGCAGGCGCTGCTCGGCCACCGGCAGGCGAGCCTCGAGGAAGGCCTCGTCGATCACGTGCACGCCCTCGGCCGGATAGACCTTGCCGTCCTCGACCAGCTGGCAGGACTCCAGCGCCCAGTCGAGCACCGGGCGATCGGAGGAGAGCGTCGGATCGTGCGGGAGCGGGGTCTCGAGCAGCACGTCGGCGTATTCCTCGGCGGCGAGGTCGCGGCGCTTGATGATCGTGCCGTCCCAGATGCGGTGCAGGTTGGTGCCTTCTCCGCCCAGGTTCACCTGGTAGTCGTTGCCGCCCTTGTCGTCGCGCGGGCTGGCATGCATGGGCTGGTGCAGGTCGCCGACGAAGTGCACCACGAACTTCAGCGCCATGGCCCGGTCGGCCGGGTCGCGCGTGGGGTCGGCAAGGATCCGGTAGAGCAGGTTGGTCTGGGTGACGATGCAGTTGTTGCCCTTGCAGTCGCGCGGCGGCTCGAAGCCGCAGCGGCCGTCGAAATTGATGTAGTGCCACTTGGCCGAACGCTTGCCCAGGCCGTCGGGATCGGTGTCGCGCAGCTCGTCGGCCCAGGTGGCCACGCCGGCCAGGGTCGGATCGGCTTCGCCGGCGAGCAGGCGCTCGACCTCGGCGCGCGCGGCCGGGCTGAGGCCGGCATCGGCGATGTGCGCGACGATGCGGTGGCCTTCCGCGCTCCACGCGGAGGCGTCGCCGGCGACGAACGCGCAGGCGAGGGCGAGGACGGGGAGGAAACGGGTCATCGGGCGGTCACGGTTCGGGCGCATGCAGCGATTCTAGCCGCATGCGCCCGGGGTCGCCCGCGCGGTTCAGAAGCGCAGGACGTAGGCCGCGCCGTAGACCAGCGGGTCGATCTTGGCGCTGCCGAGCTTCGCGCCGTCGAGCTTGACGTCGCTGTCGATGTCCATCCAGCGAACGTCGACGCGGATCGCGCCCTTCTGGCCGACCTTGAAGTCGACGCCGGCGTGCAGCGCGAGGCCGAACGAGTCATCGAGCTCGAGCTTCGAGCCCTGCAGCGGGCCGCGGGTTTCTTCGCTGAAGAAGGTGGTGTAGTTCAGGCCCACGCCCAGCAGCGGCGAGACCTTGCCCTGGCTGTTGAAGTGGTACTGCAGGCTCACCGTCGGCGGCAGGTGCTTCGTGCTGCCGACGCGGCCCAGGCCCTCGATGGCGATGTCGTGCTGGAACGGCAGCGCGGCCAGCACTTCCAGGCCGAGGTTGTCGCGCACGAAGTACTCGAACGCGATCGTCGGGCGGGTGCTGGAGCCGATGTCGAGGGGCAGGGTGCCGCCGGCCAGGGCGCCGTTGTCGGAGTCCGGGTTGACCTGGTGGGCGCCGATCGCGACCGTCCAGTCGCCTGCGGACTGGGCGAGGGCGGCGGGCGCGGCGAGGACGCCGGCGATGGCCAGGGCGAGCAGGGGGAGGGTCTTGCGGAGCATGTGGGACGCCTTCTAGCGGTGGGGATGGCGCCATGGTGCGTCGAGCCATACCCAGCCGCATTGACGACGATCAAGTCCGGGCCCCGCGCGCCGGGGCCTGCTAAAATGGGCGTTCTGCGTGTTCCACCCACCCTTGCCGCGGCGCGCGGCGATACGGAGTCTGCAAAGCCATGGCGATTAAGGTAGGCATCAACGGTTTCGGCCGCATCGGGCGCAACGTCCTGCGTTCGGCGGTGGAGAATTTCGGCAACGACATCGAGATCGTCGCCATCAACGACCTGCTGGAGCCGGACTACCTGGCCTACATGCTGAAGTACGACTCGGTGCACGGCCGCTTCGACGGTGACGTCTCGATCGACAACGGAACGCTGGTGGTGAACGGCACGCGCATCCGCCTGACCCAGGAGCGTGATCCGGCCAACCTGAAGTGGGACGAGGTCGGCGCCGACGTCGTCATCGAGTCCACCGGCCTGTTCCTCGACAAGGCCACCGCGCAGAAGCATCTGGATGCCGGCGCGAAGAAGGTGATCCTGTCGGCGCCGTCGAAGGACGACACGCCGATGTTCGTCTACGGCGTGAACCACGAAAAGTATGCCGGCGAGGCGATCGTCTCCAACGCGTCGTGCACCACGAACTGCCTGGCGCCGATCGCCAAGGTGCTCAACGACAAGTGGGGCATCAAGCGCGGCCTGATGACCACCGTGCACGCCGCCACGGCCAGCCAGAAGGTGGTCGACGGCCCGTCCAACAAGGACTGGCGCGGCGGCCGCGGCATCCTCGAGAACATCATCCCGTCGTCCACCGGCGCGGCCAAGGCCGTGGGCAAGGTGATTCCGGAGCTCAACGGCAAGCTGACCGGCATGTCGTTCCGCATCCCGACCTCCGACGTCTCGGTGGTCGACCTGACGGTCGAGCTCGAGAAGGGCGCGAGCTACGCCGAGATCTGCGCCGAGATGAAGGCGCAGTCGGAAGGCGCGCTGAAGGGCATCCTCGGCTACACCGAGGACAAGGTGGTCGCCACCGACTTCCGCGGCGACGCGCGCACCTCGATCTTCGACGCCGAGGCCGGCATCCAGCTCGACGACACCTTCGTCAAGCTGGTGGCCTGGTACGACAACGAGTGGGGCTACTCCAACAAGTGCCTGGAGCTCGCCCGCGTGGTGGCCGCGAAGTAAGGCCGCAGCCACGTTGCACCTCGGAAGCCCCGCCTCGCGCGGGGCTTCCTGTTTGTGGGTGGGTGCGCCAAGGTGCCCTCTGGGCCGTGGCGACGGCAGGGGAAGGGATCGCACGGATGGAATCGATGCTGATGCTGTTGGGGCTGGCCGTGCTCTCGGTGCCGGTGCTGCTGGTGGTGGCGCTGGTGGGCCTGGGGGACCTGAAGCGGCGGGTGGCTGAACTCGAGGCGGCGCTGGCGCGCGTCCAGACGCCGTCGGTGCAGGCGCAGGCGAAGCCGGGCACCGCACCGCTGCCGGCCGCGTGGATGGACGCGGCTGCGATGTCACCGCCGTCGCCGAGGTCCGGGTCGACGCCGGAGCCGAGACCGACGCCGACGCCGACGCAGACACCAGCAACGGTTTCGGCATCACGCGCGCCTTCACCCGCACCCGCGCGCCGCGTCGAACCGATCGCGGCGGAAGCGCGACGTGCCCCCGCGTCTCCGCCTCCTTTCGACCGCCTGGCGAACGCGGTGCGCCGCTGGTTCACCGAGGGCAACGTGCCGGTCAAGGTGGGCGTGTTGGTCCTGCTGGCCGGCGTCGCCGCGCTGCTGCGATATGCCAGCAACCAGGGCTGGCTGACTTTGCCCATCGGCCTGCGCCTTGCGGCCATTGCCGCGGCGGCACTGATGGCGCTGGCCTTTGCGTGGCGCAAGCGCAGCAGCCACCGCAGCTTCGCATTGGCGGTGCAGGGCGGGGCGATCGGCGTACTGCTGCTGGTGGTGTACGCGGCCTTCAAGCTGTACGCCATGCTGCCGGCAGGCGCGGCGTTCGCGATCAGCGTGGTCCTGGTGGCGGCGCTGGGCGCGCTGGCCGTGCTGCAGGGTTCGCGCACGCTGGCGGTGCTCGGGATCCTCGCTGGCTTTATGGCGCCGATCTGGCTGTCGTCGGGCAGCGGCAACCACGTGGTGCTGTTCTCGTACTACGGGCTGCTCAACGCGGCGATCTTCGCCATCGCCTGGCTGCGGCCCTGGCGCGAACTCAACCTGCTGGGTTGGATCTTCACCTGGGGCATCGGGGTCGCCTGGGGCGTGCTGGCCTATGAGCCGTCCAAGTTCGCCACCACGCAGCCCTTCCTGCTGCTGTTCTTCGCCTTCTACCTGCTGCTGCCGATCCTCTACGCCCGACGCAGGCCGCCGGGCCGGCGCGACGTGGTCGACGGCTGCCTGCTGTTCGGCACCCCGCTGATCGCCTTCAGCCTGCAGGCGGCGCTGCTCGAAGGGGAGCGCACGCAGCTGGCACTGTGCGCCGTGGCGCTGGCCGCGATCTATGCCGCGCTGGCCTGGTGGCAGCGGCGGGGCCCGCACGCGGTGCTTGCCGAGGCCTACGTCCTGCTTGCAGGCGGCTTCGCGACGCTGGCCGTGCCGCTGGCGCTGTCGGCGCGTGCGACCGCGGCGGTGTTCGCGGTCGAGGGCGCGGCGCTGGTGTGGCTTGGGCTACGCACCGGACGGGGGCTGCCGCGCTGGATCGGCACCTGCCTGCAGCTGGCCGCGGCGTTGTCGTTCTCCATCGGCGTGGCGGGGTGTCTGCACGATGCGCCCGTGCTTGCCAACGCAAGGTTCACCGGCGCGCTGCTGCTGGCGCTGGCGGGCTTCGCCAGCGCGTGGTGGTATCGCGGGGCGGGGCGGACACCGGCTGCGCTGGCGTTCTACCTCTGGGGCCTGGCCTGGTGGCTCGGCAACGCCGTGCAGGAAGTCGACGCTCACGTCGCCAGCGGCCTCCGCGCCGACGTGCTGCTGGTCGCGGTCGCGCTCACCACCCTGCTTGCAGCGGAAGCGCATCGCTGGCGCCCGGCTCCGGCGCTGGTGCTGACGGTGCTCGGTGCCTTCGTACTGGCGGCGCCGTTGGCGATCATGCAGGTGGATGCCCATGGCCAGCCGTTCGCGGGCTGGGGCGCGGCGGCCTGGCTGGCGTTCGCTGCTTGCGGTGTGCGCAGCCTCGCCTGCCTCCGGACGGACGGCGGACAACCGGCAGCCTGGACCCAGTTCGCCTGGTGGCTGCTGTGGGCGCTGGTGGGTTCGCTGTCCGCATGGGAGCTCGCGCGCGACATGGCGCTTGGCGGAGGCTGGCGCCTGGCATTGCCCGCGCTGCCGTGGCTTGCGTTGCTGGCCCTGGGGCAGTTCCGCTGGCGCTGGTTGCGATGGCCGCTGGGCCCGGAGTTCGACGCCATGCGCCCGGCGTTCATGGCGACCTGCCTGGTCCTGGTCGGCGTCGGCTGGCTGCGCGCGCTGCGCGATGCCGGCGACAGCGCGCCCCTGCCATGGCTGCCCCTGGTCAATCCCCTGGATCTCGTCCAGCTCGCGGCGCTGGGGCTGTTCGCCCGCTGGCTGTGGTCGTCGCAGGCGCCGGCGTTCGCCCGGCGGCGGGTGGCGCTGCTGTCCTCGGCCGGATTCCTGCTGGTCACGTGCATCACCCTGCGCGCGGTGCACCACTGGGGCGGCGTGCCGTGGGGCGAGGGCCTCTGGTCGACCAGCCTGGCGCAGACCGCGCTGACCGTGGTCTGGAGCGTGCTTGGCGTGGCCGGCTGGATCGGCGGTTCACGCCGGGGGCAGCGCGTGCTGTGGCTGGCCGGCGCGGTGCTGATGGCGGTGGTGCTGGCCAAGCTCGTGCTGGTCGACCGCCAGCACCTGGGCGACCTGCTCGGCATCGGCTCGTTCATCGCCTATGGGCTGCTGTGCACGCTGGTGGGCTGGTTTGCGCCAGCGCCGCCGCGTGCGCCGGCGGGTGCGGCGGAGGGCGAGGCGGACGCCGTCCCGGGTGCCGCCGGTTCCTGAGCGCGGTGCTCCGGTCAGGCCTCGCAGCCGTCGGGGCCGCAGGCCGCACCGTCGCCCGATGCCGGCGGCGGCGCAAGTTTGCGCAGCGCCTCGGCCAGGGCCTCCGGCGGGTGCGCGCCCTGGATGCCGTGCTGGCCGTCGACGACGAAGGTCGGCACCGCGCGGATCCCCATCGCCTGCGCGCGGGCCAGCGCGGCCTGCACCTCGGCCACGCCCTCGTCGGAATCCAGCATCGCGCGCACGCGCGCTTCCGCCAGGCCGCCCGCGGCGCCGGCCGCAACCAGCACCCCGGGATCGGCCAGGCTGCGGCCCTCGGCGAAGTGCGCGCGAAACAGCGCCTCGCCCACCGCTTCGGCATCGCCCTCGCGCGCGGCCAAGGCCATGAGCCGGTGGCCGTGCAGGGTGGTCACGCGCACCTGGCCGCGGTCGAAGTCCATCGGCAGGCCTTCGGCGCGCGCGGTGGCCTGGGTCTGCGCCAGGAGCTCCGCGGCGCGCGTCTCGCCGCCGAACTTGGCGGCATAGGCCTCGCGCAGCGGGACCGGCGTGGCGTCGGCGTCCGGATCCAGCAGGAAGGGATGCCAGTGCACCTCGACGGCCGGAGCGTCGTCGCCCAGCAGTGCGAGCGCGCGCTGCAGGCGGTGCTTGCCGATCCAGCACCAGGGGCAGACCAGGTCGGACCAGATGTCGATGCGCATGGGAGTCACCTCGTCGTTTTCGGTTCGTGGACCATGTGCGTGCCCGCCGCGCGGTCGTGCCAGGTCAGGCGGTCGCGGTCGAACCACGCCCACCAGAAGCCAAGTCCGCCCGCCGCCACCGACAGCGTGGCCACCGCGTAGCGCAGCCAGGCGCCGCGCCACGAGAGCGTGGCGTCGCCGGTAGCCACCACCCGCAGGCGCCACGGACGCATGCCCAGCGTCTGGCCGCCGCGGCGCCAGCTGGCCGTCGCATAGGCCCCGGTCACCAGCCAGCAGCACAGCCACAGCAGCCACTGCAGCGGGCTCCAGGGTTCGATGTTCTCGCGCGGCGCGTGTCCGGCAAGGGTGTAGCCCACGGCGAACAGGAAGCCGAGCAGGAACCACATCGACAGCACCGGCAGCAGGTCGTAGACCATCGCGAGCACGCGCTTGCCGAGATGTGCGCCGGCACGCGCGCCGTGTCCGGCTGCTGGCTTGGGGCTGTCGAGCGAGGTGTCCGCGTCCATCGCCACAGGATAGCCGCCGCCGTCCGTGCGCCGCTAAGCTCGTGGCCATGACCGCGACCACGCCCGCCGAGCGCCGCGCCCGCGTGCTGGCCCTGCCGGCACTGCGCGACGCCGATGCGCGCGCCATCGACGGCTTCATCGATGCCTGGTGGGCCGAGTCGGGTGCCGCACGCCAGACCCTGGATGGCTATCGCCGCGACCTGCAGGGCTTCGCGCGCTGGCGCGACCGCGGCGACATCGCCGACGCTGACCGGGCCGGCCTGTTCGACTACCTCGCCTGGCGCAGCCGCGAGGGCTGGTCGCCGCGCAGCAATGCCCGCCTGCTGTCGGCGCTGCGGGCCTTCTATGGCTGGCGGCTGCGCCAGGGCCTGCGCGCCGACGATCCCACCGCGCTGCTCGAGCCGCCGCGCCTGCCGCGGCTGCTGCCCCAGGCGCTGTCGGAAAGCGACATCGGACGCCTGCTCGAGGCGCCCGACGCCGACACCGCGGACGGGCTGCGCGACCGCGCCATGCTCGAGCTGATGTATGCCTGCGGGCTGCGCGTGAGCGAGCTGGTCGACCTGCCCGCGACCGGCGTGAACCTGCGCCAGGGCGTGCTGCGCGTGGCCGGCAAGGGCGGCAAGGAGCGCCTGGTGCCGCTGGGCGAGCAGGCGCAGGACTGGCTCGAGCGCTACCTGGCGCGGTCACGGCCGGCGCTGGCCGGGCGCGCCACGCCGGCGGCGCTGTTCCTCACCACGCGCGCGGCAGGGCTCAGCCGCCAGGGCTTCTGGGCGCTGGTGAAACGCCATGCCGCGGCGGCCGGCGTCGACCCCGCGCGCGTCAGTCCGCACGGCCTGCGCCACAGCTTCGCCACCCACCTGCTCAACCATGGCGCCGACCTGCGCTCCCTGCAGATGCTGCTGGGCCACAGCTCGCTGTCGACCACCCAGATCTACACCCTGGTCGCGCGCGAGCAGCTCAAGCGCCTGCACGCCCGGCATCACCCGCGGGCCTGAAAGCCCGTGCAACGGCGGGCCGGGCAGCCGGCGCCCGCGCCCGGGCCTCGTGCGAGAATGCAGGGTATTGGCGCCGCCGCGCGGCGCTGCCCGGATCGAGACCGCGAATGAAGTCCCTGTTGCCCCTGCTGCTCTGCGCCGTCAGCCTCACCGCCTGCGCCCAGGCTCCCGACACCGCCGCGCGCGAGGGCGCCGCTGCCGTCGAACGCGCGCCTGCGCAGGGATTGGCCAGCGCCGAAGCGGGTTCGGTCGACGCGCGCGCGATCCAGGCGCTGCAGTCGATCAATCCGCGCATCGAGGTCGACCACGTGGGTCCGGCGCCGCTGCCCGGCTTCCGCGAGGCGGTGGTCGGCGGGCAGGTGGTCTACATCAGCGATGACGGCCGCTACCTGCTGCAGGGCGCGCTCTACGACGTGGTCGAGAAGACCGACCTCAGCCAGGCCGGCATGGCCGAAGTGCGGCGCCGGCTGCTGGCCACGATCCCGGCCTCCGAGCGCATCGTGTTCGCGCCCGAGAACCCCGAGTACACGGTGAGCGTGTTCACCGACGTCGAGTGCGGCTATTGCCAGAAGCTCCACCAGGACATCGCCGAGTACAACCGCCTGGGGATCGCGATCGAGTACCTGGCCTTCCCGCGCATGGGCCCGGCCAGCGAGGACTTCGCCAAGATGGTCGCGGTCTGGTGCGCGGCCGACCGTGGCGACGCGCTGACCGCCGCCAAGGAAGGGCGCAAGGTCGCCTCGCGCGACTGCACCAACCCGGTGGCGCGCCACTACGACATCGGCCGCCGCGTCGGCCTGACCGGCACGCCGATGATCGTCACCGCCTCGGGCGTGCAGATGCCGGGCTACATGCCGCCGGCCGACCTGCGCGCCGCGCTCGACGAACTGGCCGGCAAGGCCTCGCCGGCCGAAGCCGCCCCGGCGCCCGCCGCGCCCGCCGCGCCGGCCGCTCCGGCCGCCGGCGCCGCCGGCAGCCGTTGACCGCCCCCGGCCTCGCCGCGGCCGGCCACCCCTGACCGCCGGACGCCGCGCCGCGCGCGGTCGCCCGGCTTCGCTACAATGGCGGGCCCGTTTCCACGGTCGAACCCGGACATGATCGTCCTCGAGGGCCTGCCCGCCCTGTCGCCGTTCCGGCGCGAACGCCTCCAGGCCCGCCTGCAAGCCATCGATCCCTCGCTGCGCGTCACCGGCGCCTGGCACGTGTACTGGATCGCCGCCGAAGCCGGCGCCACGCCCGACCCGGCGGTGCTGCACCGCATCCTGCAGGCGTCCGCCAGCGTCGAGGCCGCGGCCCCCGGCACCACCACCCGCTTCGTCTCGCCGCGCCTGGGCACGCTGTCGCCCTGGGCCAGCAAGGCCGGCGAACTGCTGCGCGGCGCCGGCGTGCCGGTGAAGCGCGTGGAGCGCGGCACCCGCGTCGACGTCGCCGGCTGGCCGGCCGATGCCGCGGCCGCCGCGGCGGTCGAGCGCCTGCTGCACGATCCGATGACCCAGTCGCTGCTGGTCTCGCACGCGGGCGCGGAAGCGCTGTTCGGCGCGCCGGCCCGGGGCGAGGTCGAGGTGGTCCCGCTGGCGACGCTGGAAGACGCCAACCGGCGCCTCGGCCTGGCGCTGGCCGAGGACGAGATCGCCTACCTGCGCGAGCGCTACGCCGCGCTGGGCCGCGATCCCCACGACGTCGAGCTGATGATGTTCGCGCAGGCCAACTCCGAGCACTGCCGCCACAAGATCTTCAATGCGTCGTGGACCATCGACGGCGAGGACATGCGTGCGCCGTCGGGCGGGCCGCAGTCGCTGTTCCGGATGATCCGGCACACCCACGCGCAGACCCCCGCGCACACGTTGTCGGCCTACAGCGACAACGCTGCGGTGGTCGAGGGCTATCCGGCGCGGCGCTTCCGCCCGGATCCGGACACCGCCATGTACCGCGCCGAAGCGGCGATCGACAGCGCGTTCTGCATCAAGGTCGAGACCCACAACCATCCGACGGCGATCTCGCCGTTCGCCGGGGCCTCGACCGGCGCCGGCGGCGAGATCCGCGACGAGGGCGCCACCGGCCGCGGCGGCAAGCCCAAGGCGGGCCTGGTCGGCTTCAGCGTCTCGCACCTGCGCATCCCGGCGCTGCCGCAGCCCTGGGAACAGCCGCGCGCGCTGAACCCGCGCATGGCCCCGGCGCTGGAAATCATGACCGACGGCCCGTTGGGCGCGGCGGCGTTCAACAACGAATTCGGCCGCCCCAACCTCACCGGCTACTTCCGCAGCTTCGAGCTGCCGGAGGCCGACGGCCTGGTCCGCGCCTACGACAAGCCGATCATGCTCGCCGGCGGCCTGGGCGCGATCGACCGCGACCAGGTGGCCAAGCGCCGGCTGTCGCCGGGCGACGCGGTGATCGTGCTCGGCGGCCCGGCGATGCTGATCGGCCTGGGCGGCGGCGCCGCGAGCTCGGTGGCCTCGGGCGAAAGCGCCGAGGACCTCGATTTCGCCAGCGTGCAGCGCGACAACCCGGAAATGGAGCGCCGCTGCCAGGAGGTCCTCGACCGCTGCGCGGCCAGGGGCGAGGACGGCAATCCGATCAAGTGGTGCCACGACGTCGGCGCCGGCGGCCTGTCCAACGCGATCCCCGAGCTGCTGCACGATTCCGGCGTGGGCGGCGTGGTCGACCTCGGCCGGGTGCCCAGCGACGATCCGTCGCTGTCGCCGATGCAGCTGTGGTGCAACGAATCGCAGGAACGCTACGTGCTCGGCATCGCCGCCGACCGCCTCGACGACTTCGCCGCGCTGTGCCGGCGCGAACGCTGTCCGTTCGCGGTGGTGGGCGTGGCGACGGCCGAGGAGCGGCTGGTGGTCGGCTACGGCGTGCTGGCGCCGTCGGCGTCCGGGCTCGGCCTGGCGCTGCAGCCGCGCGACGCGGCCGCCGAGACGCTGCCGATCGACCTGCCGATGGACCTCATCTTCGGCAAGGCGCCGAAGATGCACCGCGACACCGCGCGCGCCACGCCCCACCGCTGGCCGCAGCTCGACGTCGTCGCGCTCGCCGCGGGCGGCGGTGCCGGCGAGGCCCTGCACGAGGCCGGCCTGCGCGTGCTGGCGCATCCGACGGTCGCCGCCAAGCAGTTCCTGGTCATCATCGGCGACCGCAGCGTCGGCGGGCTGACCGCGCGCGACCAGATGATCGGCCCCTGGCAGCTGCCGGTGGCCGACTGCGCGATCACCCTGGCCGGCTTCCACGGCCATTCCGGCGAGGCGATGGCGATCGGCGAGCGCACGCCGCTGGCGCTGATCGACGCCGCCGCCAGCGCGCGCATGGCCGTGGGCGAGGCGATCACCAACCTGTGCGCCGCGCCGGTCGAGTCGCTGGCGCGCACCAAGCTGTCGGCCAACTGGATGGCCGCCGCCGGGCATCCCGGCGAGGACGCGCGCCTCTTCGACGCCGTGCACGCGGTCGGCATGCAGCTGTGCCCGGAGATCGAGCTGTCGATCCCGGTGGGCAAGGACTCGCTGTCGATGCAGGCGCAGTGGCAGGACGCGGACGGCCAGCAGAAGTCGGTGTCGCCGGTCTCGCTGGTGGTCAGCGCCTTCGCGCCGGTGGCCGACGTGCGCGCGCAGCTGACCCCGCTGCTGGCGCGCCAGGCCGGCACCGAGCTGTGGCTCATCGGCCTGGGCGCCGGCAAGCAGCGCATGGGCGGCTCGATCCTGTCGCAGGTGCACGGCGCATTTGGTGGCGCCTGCCCGGATCTCGACGATCCGCAGCGGCTGCGGGCCTTCTTCGAACTGGTCTGCGAGGCGCGCGAGGCCGGCCTGCTGCTGGCCTACCACGACCGTTCCGACGGCGGGGTCTTCGCCAGCCTGTGCGAGATGGCGTTCTGCTCGCGCGTGGGCCTCGACATCGACCTCGATGCCTGGGGCGACGACCGCACCGAGAACGTCTTCCGGACCCTGTTCAACGAGGAGCTGGGCGCGGTGGTGCAGATCGCGGTCGACGACCGCGTGGAGTTCGCCGACCTGGTCGCGCGCCACGGCCTGGTGGAGTGCGCTCAGCGCATCGCGCGCCCGACCACGGCGTCCTCGGTGCGCGTGCTCGCCGGGGGCGAGGTCATGGCCGAGTGGGTCTGGGAAGACCTGTTCGGCGCCTGGTGGTCGGTCAGCCATGCCATGCAGCGCCAGCGCGACAATCCCGAGTGCGCCGACGCCGAGCGCGCCGCCGCGCTGCGCTTCGACGCGCCCGGCCTGCATCCGGAACTCGGCTTCAATCCCGCCGAGGACATCGCCGCGCCCTATGTCTCCACCGGCGCCGCCCCGCGCGTGGCGGTGCTGCGCGAGCAGGGCGTCAACGGCCAGGTGGAGATGGCCGCGGCGTTCACGCTCGCCGGCTTCGAGGCCGTCGACGTGCACATGAGCGACCTGGTCGAAGGCCGCGCCACGCTGGCCGACTTTGCCGGCCTCGCGGCCTGCGGCGGCTTCAGCTACGGCGACGTGCTCGGCGCGGGCCGCGGCTGGGCGACCTCGATCCTGGAGCGCGAGGCCCTGCGCGAGATGTTCGAACGCTTCTTCGCCCGCGGCGACAGCTTCGCCCTGGGCGTCTGCAACGGCTGCCAGATGCTGTCGCAGCTGAAGGACATCGTGCCGGGCGCCGCGCACTGGCCGACCTTCCTGCGCAACCGCAGCGAGCAGTTCGAAGCGCGGCTGTCGATGCTCGAAGTGCTGGACTCGCCTTCGCTGTTCCTGCGCGGCATGGCCGGCTCGCGGATCCCGGTGGTGGTCTCGCACGGCGAAGGGCGCGCGCAGTTCGCCAGCGATGCCGATCGCGCCGCCGCCCGCGTGGCGCTGCGCTACGTCGAAGGCGACGGGCGGCCCGCGACGGGCTACCCGGCCAATCCGAACGGCTCCGACGACGCCGTGGCCGGGCTGGCCAGCGATGACGGCCGCGCCACCCTGCTGATGCCGCACCCCGAGCGCACCCTGGCCACGGCCAACTTCAGCTGGGCGCCGGCCACGTGGCCCGAAGCCTCGCCGTGGCTGCGCATGTTCAGGAACGCGCGCGTGGCCGTCGGCTGACGCGCCGGCAGGAAGCCGGGGCGCGTTTGCTACAGTGCTGGCCCCCTTCCTGGCGAGCCCCCGCACCGAATGAACGCCGCCGCGGAGCAGACCACCGGAGCCGTCGGCGCCGACGAGCGCATCGTCGCCGCGCTGCTCGAAAAGGGCCGACTGAAAGAGGCCGACCTGGCCCGCGCGCGGCGACTCCAGGAGGAGACCGGGGGCAGCCTGCTCGGGCTACTGGGTCGCCTTGGCCTGGTGTCGGAACGCGACCACGCCGAGACCTGTGCCGCCGTCCTGGGCCTGCCGCTCGCCAGCGCCAAGGACATGCCGGAACTGCCGCCGGAGGGCACGCCCCTGGGCGTGCGCTTCATGACCCAGTTCCACGTGATCCCGGTGGCCGAGGGCGATGACGTCGTCGACGTGCTCGCGGCCGATCCCCAGGAGTCCTATGCGCTCGATGCCGTGCGCCTGGCGACCGGCAAGCCGGTGCGCACGCGCGTGGCCCTGCGCTCCGAGATCTCGGACCTGATCGAGCGCTGGCACGGCCAGGGCCGCAGCGCGATGGGCGCGATCGTCGAGACCGCCGAGGGCGAAGGCGGCGACATGGACGACGTCGAGCACCTGCGCGACCTGGCAAGCGAGGCGCCGGTGATCCGGCTGGTGAACCTGGTCATCCAGCGCGCGGTCGAGCTCCGCGCGTCCGACATCCACGTCGAGCCGTTCGAGAACCGGCTCAAGGTCCGCTACCGCGTCGATGGCGTACTGGAAGAAGGCGAGAGCCCGCCGACCAACCTCACCGCCGCCGTGATCAGCCGCATCAAGATCATGGCCAAGCTCAACATCGCCGAGCGCCGCCTGCCGCAGGACGGCCGCATCATGCTGCGCGTGCAGGGCAAGGAGCTCGACCTGCGCGTGTCGACCGTGCCCACCGCGCACGGCGAGAGCGTGGTCATGCGCCTGCTCGACCGCGAAACGGTGGTGTTCGACTTCCACCGTCTGGGCTTCACCGACGAGTTCCTGCCGCGCTTCAACCACGTGCTGCAGCAACCGCACGGCATCCTGCTGGTCACCGGCCCCACCGGCTCGGGCAAGACCACGACGCTGTACACGGCGCTCTCCAAGCTCAACCAGCCGACGGTCAAGATCATCACCGTCGAGGACCCGGTCGAGTACCAGATCGAGGGCATCAACCAGATCCAGGCCAAGCCGCAGATCGGCCTGGACTTCGCCAACGCCCTGCGCAGCATCGTGCGCCAGGACCCCGACATCATCATGATCGGCGAGATGCGCGACCTGGAAACCGCGCGCATCGCGATCCAGTCCGCGTTGACCGGCCACCTGGTGCTCAGCACGCTGCACACCAACAACGCCGCCGGCGGCATCACCCGCATGCTCGACATGGGCGTCGAGGACTACCTGCTCACCTCGACCATCAACGGCATCCTCGCCCAGCGCCTGGTGCGCAGGCTCGAGCCGACCCACGCCGAGCGCTATCCCGCCAGCCCGGAAGAGATCGCCAAGTTCGACCTGCGCCGCTTCCAGCCCGAAGGCGAGATTGCCCTGTACCGCCCGCGCGGTTCGGCCATCGCGCCCACCGGCTACCTCGGCCGCACCACCATCGTCGAATTCCTGGTGATGGACGACGCCCTGCGCCGCGCGGTCATGCGCCACGCCGGCATGGGCGAGCTCGAGCAACTGGCGCGCGACGCCGGCATGCAGACGATGTACGAGGACGGCATCCGCAAGGCGCTGGCCGGGCAGACCACGATCGAGGAAGTGCTGCGCGTCACCGAGGACGCCTGAGCATGGCGCTGTACCGCTACAAGGCGCTCAACAGCCGCGGCGAGACCCTGGACGGCCAGATGGAGGCGGCCAGCGACGCCGAAGTGGTGCTGCGCCTGCAGGAGCAGGGCCATCTGCCAGTGGAAGCGAAGCTGGCCAGCGAGGGCGGTGGCGGCGGCAGCCTCAAGGCACTGTTCAAGCCCAAGCCCTTTTCCGGCGAGCGCCTGGTGCAGTTCACCCAGCAGCTGGCGACCCTGCTCGGGGCGGGCCAGCCGCTCGACCGCGCGCTGACCATCCTGCTCGACCTGCCGGAGGACGAGGCCGCGCGGCGCACCATCGCCGACGTGCGCGACCAGGTGCGCGGCGGCACCTCGCTGTCGGCCGCGCTGGAGCGCCAGCACGGCACGTTCTCGCGCCTGTACATCAACATGGTCCGCGCCGGCGAGGCCGGCGGCACCCTGCAGGACACGCTGCAGCGCCTGGCCGACTACCTGGAGCGCTCGCGCGCGCTGCGCGGCCGGGTCATGAACGCGCTGATCTATCCGGTGATCCTGATCGTGATGGTGGGCCTGGCGCTGCTGTTCCTGCTCGGCTACGTCGTGCCGCAGTTCGGCGTGATGTACGAGAGCCTGGACGCGGAACTGCCGTTCTTCACGAAGATCGTGCTCGGGCTGGGCGAGCTGGTGCGCGACTGGTGGATCGTGCTGCTGGCGGTGCCGTCGCTGGCGGCGCTGTGGTTCGACCGCCGGCTGCGCGACCCGGCGTTCCGCGCCCGCTTCGATGAATGGCTGCTGGGGCGCAAGCTCGCCGGCGGCCTGGTCGCGCGCATCGAGACCGCGCGCCTGGCCCGCACCCTGGGCACGCTGCTGAAGAACGGCGTGCCGCTGATCGCCGCGCTGGCGATCGGGCGCAACGTGCTCGGGAACCGTGCGCTGGCCGCCGATGTCGAAGCCGCGGGCGAGGAGGTCAAGAACGGCGTCGCGCTCTCGACCGCGCTGGCGCGCAACAAGCGCTTCCCGCGTCTGGCGCTGCAGATGGTGCAGGTGGGCGAGGAGTCCGGCGCGCTCGACACGATGCTGCTCAAGACCGCCGACACCTTCGAAGCCGAGACCGGGCAGGCGCTGGACCGCATGCTCGCCGCGCTGGTCCCGGTGATCACCCTGCTGCTGGCGGTGGTGGTCATGGTCGTGATCCTGGCGGTGCTGGTGCCGATCTACGACCTCACCAATGTCATAGGCTAGGGGCTTGCCCGGCCCGCGGCCTCCAATCAATGTTCAGGCAGGAATCCATGCAGAAGCGTCCGCTCAACCGTTCCCCCCGTCCGTCCGCGCAGGGCGGCTTCAGCCTCATCGAGATCATCGTCGTGGTCGTGCTGATGGGCGGCATCGTCGCCTTCGCGGCCTCGCGCATCCTCGGCGGCGGCGACCGCGCCAAGGTCAACCTGGCGCGCGCGCAGGTGCAGACCCTGGCCGAGAAGGTCAGCCAGTTCGAGATGGACACCGGCACCCTGCCGGGCGCGCTGTCGGAGCTGGTGACCGCGCCCGGCGGCGCCGGCGGCTGGCTCGGGCCCTATGCGAAGGCCGCCGACCTCAACGATCCCTGGAACACGCCCTTCGAGTACCGCGTGCCGGGCGACAGCGGCCCCTACGACATCGTCAGCTACGGCGCCGACCGCAAGCCCGGCGGCGAAAGCGTCGACGCGGACATCCGCTACGAATAAGGCCGCGCCGCCATGAACGCCGGGCGCGGCGGAAGGCGCCGCTCCGGCGGCTTCTCGCTGCTGGAGCTGCTGCTGGTGATGGTGCTGATCGCCGCGACCGGCGTGCTGGCCGCGGGCATCCTTGGCGGCGGCTTCGCGCGCATGGAGCTGCGCGGCAGCGCGCGCGACATCGCCAGCCAGCTGCGCTACACCCGCGCCCGCGCGCTGGCGACCGGCGTGCCGCAGACCTTCGCGATCGATCCGGTCGGCCATGCCTGGCAGGGCGCCGACGGGCGGAGCGGCGAGGTGCCGGACGCGCTGGGCATCCACTTCACCGGCGCGCGCGAAGTCCAGCCTGCCGACGGCGTCGGCGCGATCGTGTTTTTCGGCGACGGCGCCTCCACCGGCGGCCGGGTGCAGCTCAGCCGCGGCGCGGCCGCGTTCGACATCGACGTGGCCTGGCTGACCGGCGAGGTGACCATGCATCGCACGGAGCCAGGTCGATGAAGGGCTGGTGGCCGGTGGTGTCTGCGGCGAGACCGATCGCGGCTGTAGCCGCTCCTACAGGACCAGGGCCCGCTCCTGTCGGAGCGGCTACAGCCGCGATCCCGCTCCCGGCGCGCCAGCGCGGCTACACCCTGATCGAAGTCCTGGTGGCCTTCAGCGTGCTGGCGCTGGCGCTCACCTTCCTGCTCGGCACGCTGTCGGGTTCGACCCGCCAGGTGCGCTGGTCGGCGGACGCCGGTCGTGCCTCGCTGCACGCCCAGTCGCTGCTGGCCGACGTCGGCGTGGGCGCGGCGCTGGAGCCCGGTCGCGACGAGGGCGACCTCGAGGACGGCCGCTACCGGTGGCAGCTGGAGGTCTCGCCCTGGGTGGACCCGCTGCTGCCGGCCGCCGCGCCGCAGGATCCGTTCGGGGCGCAACTGCTGCACCTGCGCCTCGAGCTGTCGTGGGGCGATGGCGGGCCGGCGCAGCGCCTGGTGGTGGAGTCGCTGCGCCTGGTCCAGCCCGATCCGGGGGCCACGCCGTGAGCCGTACCCGCGCCGTGAGCGGCGCCCACGCCATGGGCCGCGCCCGCTCCACGGGCCGCGCCCGCGCCGCCGCCGGCTTCACCCTGATCGAGGTCCTGCTGGCGACCGTGCTGCTGGCCGCGGGGCTGGCGCTGGGCTTCGGGACGCTGCGCGCCGCCACCGCGACCGTGGAGCGCGGCGAAGCCATGGCCGCGCGCACCGAACGCATGCGCGCGGTCGAAGGCTTCCTGCGCCGACGGCTCGCCGCCGCCCAGCCGATCGCCTTCGCCCCGGACGAGGACACCGGCGGCGCGCTGCGCTTCATCGGCGAGCCCGACCGCATCCGCTTCGTCGCCGACCTGCCCAGCTACCTGGGCCGCGGCGGTCCGCACCTGCACGACATCGCCGTCCATGACGATGCCGGCGGCTCGGCGCTGGCGGTCACCTTCGACATGGTGCTGGCGGGGGAAACCATCCACGAGGACCAGCCGCGGCCGCCCGAGCCGCTGGTGCAGGGGCTCACCGGCCTGCGCATCCGCTACCGGGGACTGGACGAGGAGGGGCTGACCGACTGGCTCGATGCCTGGGACTCCTACGAGCAGCTCCCGCTCCAGGTCTCGATCGAGATCGAGAGCGACCAGGGCGGCGCCTGGCCGCCGCTGGTGGTGGCCCTGCCGCAGGCCGCCAGTGCGCCGGAATTCGGCAGCGGCCGCGCCTCGCGGGTGGCTCCGGGGACGCGCCGCGGACTGGCGCCTGGCGTCCGGCCCGGCCTGGCACCCGGCGCGCGGCCGGGCCCGGGCGGCCGGCAGCGCAACCGCCTGCGCGAGCTGCGGGGCCGCCGCTGATGGCCCGCCAGCAGGGCGCGGCCCTCGTGATCGTGATGTGGCTGGTGGCGCTGCTGACCGCGCTGGTCGGCGCCTATGCGGCCACCGCGCGCATCGAATACATGCAGGGCCGCGGCCTGCACGGCGCGGTGGTCGCCGAGTCGGCCGCGCGCGCCGGGCTGGAGTACGCCCTGGTGCGGCTGCAGACCGACCAGCCGGACAGCGCCTGGCTGCCCGACGGCCGGCCCTACCGCTGGGCCTTGGGCGCGGCCGAGGTGGAGGTCCACATCGTCGACGAGTCCGGAAAGGTCGACCTCAACGCCGCCGACGCCGGCCTGCTCGGCTCGCTGTTCCGCGTGCTGGGGGCCGACGAGGAGCAGGCCGATGCGGTGGCCGGCGCGATCGTCGACTGGCGCGACGGCGACCAGTTCACCCAGCCGATGGGCGGGGCCGAGGATCCGCAGTACGAGGCGGCCGGCCTGCCCCATGGCGCGAAGGACGCGCCGTTCGAGACCGTGGCCGAGGTCGAGCAGGTGCTGGGCATGGACCGCGCCCTGTTCGAGGCGGCGGTGCGCCACCTCACCGTGTTCAGCGGCCTCCCGCAGCCCGACCAGCGCTTCGCCAGCGGCGAAGTGCTGCAGGCGCTGGGCGCCGATCCCGCCCTGATGCTGCAGCAGCGCGAGGGCGCCACCGGACCCGGGCCGGACCTCGTTGGGGCCGGCAGCGGCACGTATAGTATCGACAGCCGCGCGCGGCTCGCCGACGGCCGCCAGGCCGTGCTGCGGGCGGTGGTCCGCGCGGGTGGGGGCACCTTGCCGGGTTCGGCATACGTGCCACTGGCCTGGGAAGAAGGAGCCGCGCCGCGCTGATGGCAGCCGTAGAGCACACCGCCGGTACACCGCGTCGCCCGGGCACCGCCATGGCCGGGCTCGGCGGCTCGCTGCGCCCGCGCGCGGCCGGGTTCTGGCGCTGGTGGACCCGCGCCCTGGCCACCTGGCTGCCGCAGCGGCTGCGCGAGCTGTTCGGCCTTGCCCGTGAGCGCCTGCTGCTGCAGGTCACCGGTGACGGTCTGCTGCTGGCGATCGAGGGACCCGACCGCGTGCGCCGCCTGGCCGAGCTGCCGCCGCTGTCGACCAGCGCGGACGATCCGCTGGCACCGCTGCTCGCGCAGCGCGTGGCGAGCCTGCCGCGCTGGCTGCTGCTGCCCGCGGATGCCAGCCTGCGCCGCGCCCTGCCGCTGCCCGCCGCCGCCGCCGACCGGCTGCGCGAGGTGCTGGGCTTCGAGATCGAGCGGCAGACCCCGTTCCCGGCCGCCGACGTCGAGTACGACGCCCGCCTGCTCGGCCGACGCGGCGACGGCCAGGTCGACGCCGAGCTGGTGGTCGTCCCGCGCCAGGCGCTGGAATCGCGGCTGGTCGCGCTGGGACCGCTGGCGAACACGCTGACCGGCGTCGACGTCGAAAGCGCGGCCGGCGGTGGCCTGGGCGTGAACCTGCTGCCGGGCGCGCGCCGCCACCGGCGCGCGGACCCGTGGCTGGGCTGGAACCTCGCCCTGGGCCTGGTCGCCGTGGTCGCGATCGCGGCCGGGCTGTGGCAGGTCCTGGACAACCGGCGCGCCGCCGCCGACGTCTTCGAGGCCGAGGTCGCCCAGGCCGCGTCCCGCGCCCGCACCGCGTCCACGCAGCGCCAGGCGCTGGTCGACCTCGTGGATGGCATGGCCTTCCTGCACTCCGCGCGCGCCGCGCGCCCGACCACGGTCGAAGTGATGGACGAACTCGCCCGGCGACTGCCCGATTCCACCTATCTCGAGAAGCTGTCGATCGAGGACACCCGGATCCTGCTCATCGGCCTCAGCAGCGAGGCCCCGGCGCTGGTGCAGCGCCTCGAGGGCTCTCCGCTGTGGCGCTCGCCGGCGCTGGCCGGTGCCCTGCAGCCGGATCCGCGCAGCGGCCGCGACCGCTTCACCCTGACCGCCGAACTGGTGGTCGCGCCGGTCACCGGCGCCGCGGGACAGGCGGGACCGGGCAGGGGGGCCGCCGATGCGCGAAGCGATCCCTGAGCGCGACCGCTGGCTGGCGCTGGCGATCCTCGCCGGCGTGCTCGCGCTGGCCTACCTGGTGCTGGTCCACCCCTGGTGGACCGCGCCGATGCTGGAAACCGGTGAGCGCATCGAAAGCCTGCAGCAGCGCGACCTGCGCGTGCGCATGGAGCTCGCCCAGGCGCCGCAGGTGCAGGCGCGCCTCGAGCAGGTGCGCGAGATCGCCTCGCGCGTGCCCGGGTTCATGGACGAGCGCAGCGCCGAACTGGCCACCGCCGCCCTCAGCGCACGGCTGGAAACCGCCGTGCTCGAGGCCAGCCCGGGCAACCGCAGCTGCGCCATCCGCAACCGCTCGCCGATGACCGACACCCGCCAGCAGGGCCGCTTCCGCCGCGCCCTGGTCCAGGTGCGGCTGCACTGCGGCAACGGCGAGCTCGCGGCGGTGCTGCACTCGCTCGAGGACGGCTCGCCGCGCCTGTTCGTCGACAACCTCAACGTGCTCGCGCCGCGCCAGGCCTTCGGCCGCGGCGGCGCGGCGCAGGGCGCGGGCCTCGACGTCACCTTCGATCTCTACGGCTACCTGCAGCCGCAGCCGGCCGCGGCGGGAGCGGGCGATGCGCGCTGAGAGCGCCGGGGCGCGCACCTGGCTGCTCGGCGCGCTGGCGCTGTGGGCGCTGGCCACCTGGGTGCTGGGCCTGTTCGGGCTTGGCGGCCGGATCGAACGGCTGCCGCCGGATCCGGCCCTGGTCCAGGCCCTGCCCGCGGCCGCGCAGGAAACCGAGGACCGCCTCGGGCCGCTGGCCCAGTACGCCGAGTTCGGCGAGCGGCCGCTGTTCACCACCGATCGCCGGCCGGAACTGTTCGTCATCAATCCGGTCGACGAGGAGGCCCCGGCCGAGTTCGAGTACGTGCTGACCAGCGTGCTGATGACGACCGGCCTGCAGGTCGCGATCGTGCAACCCGCCGCGGGCGGCGAACCGGTGCGCCTGAAGGTGGGCGAGTCGCCGGCCGGCGTGCAGGGCTGGCAGCTGTCGTCGATCTCGCCGCGGGGCGCCGTGTTCGACGGCCCCGAGGGCCAGCGCACGTTGGAGCTGCGGGTGTTCGATGGCACCGGCGGCGAAGCGCCGACCGCGATCGCCAGCCAGCAGGCGCCGGGCCAGGTGCCGGGCCAGGTCCCTGGGCGTCCGGAGGCGACACCCGCGCGCCGCGCGTCCGCGTCCGCCCAGCCGGCGGCGCCGGGGGCACGCGCCGCCGATGCCGCGGGCAGCCCGGCCGATCCGGCCGGCGGCGGAATTGCCGGTGCCGGCGAGCAGCCGTCGAGCGAGACGCCACCCCCTCCGCCGTCCGCCGACGGTGGAACCCAGGCCCCCCCGCCTGCCCCCCCACCCGACACGCCCACCGCCCGCAGCTCCGACGAGCAGGTGCAGGCGATCCGCGCGCGCATCGAGGCGCGTCGCGCCCGCCTGCGCGAACAGGCCCAGCAGGGCCAGTAGCCGGACGGAACCCCTGGAATGCCCACGATGACCCTGACACGCCCCCTCAAGCCCGCGCTCGCCGCGTTCCTCGCCACGCTGCTGGCCGCCTGCGCCTCGGTGCCGGCGCCGGACGTGCGCCGCGATGCACGCATGCCGCAGCCGGTGTTCCAGGTCGACGGCGTGCCGCGCGCGGCCACCGGCCCCGCGGCCATGGCCGCCGACGGCATCGTCGAGGAGCCGCTGGCCGGCGACCCGCGCGCGATCAAGCACCGCGGCGACGGGCGGGTGATCAACGAGTCGCTGGCGGCCTCCGCGCCACCCAACCTGGCCGGCACCAGCGGCGAGGCCACCTTCAATTTCGAAGGCGAGTCGCTGCATGCCGTGGTCAAGGTGATCCTGGGCGACATGCTGGGGCAGAACTACGTGATCGCGCCGGGCGTGCAGGGCACCGTCACCCTGGCGACGCCGAAGACCGTCAGCCCGGCGCAGGCCCTGAGCCTGCTGGAAATGGTGCTGGGCTGGAACAACGCCCGGATGATCTACGCCGACGGCCGCTACAACATCGTGCCCGCCGACGCTGCCGTGGCCAGCGGCGCGGTGGCCGCGCGCACCGGCACCGCCGCCGGCGCGCGTGGCTTCGAGACCCGCGTCGTGCCGCTGCAGTACGTCTCCGCGGTGGAGATGGAGAAGGTGCTGCAGCCGTATGCGCGCCCGAACGCCATCGTCAACGTCGACGCCGGGCGCAACGTCATCACCGTGGCCGGCACCCGCCAGGAGCTCGAGAACTACCTGCGCACGATCGAGATCTTCGACGTCGACTGGCTGGCCGGCATGTCGGTGGGCGTGTTCCCGCTGGTCGCCGGCCGCGCGCCGCAGGTGGTGGCCGACCTGGAGAAGGTGTTCGGCGAGGGCAGCAACTCGCCGGTCGCCGGCATGTTCCGCTTCATGCCGCTGGACGGCGCCAACTCGGTGCTGGTGATCACCTCGCAGCCGGCCTACCTCGACCAGATCGAGCAGTGGATCGCGCGCATCGACGGCGCCGGCGGCGGCGTGCAGCTGTTCTCCTACGAGCTCAAGTACGTCACCGCCAAGGACCTGGCCGAGCGCCTGTCCGAGGTGTACGGCCGGCGCGGTGGCGGTGGCAGCAGCGGCGGGCGCCGCGGGGGGGCCTCGCTGATGCCCGGCCTGGAGTCGACCGAGATCGGCGACGGCGGCATGGACGGCACCAGCAGCGCCGGCATCGGTGACCGCGGCAGCGATGGCGGCAGCGGCGGCGGCCTGGGCAGCGGCTCGCTGTCGCTGGGCGAGCGCCAGGGCGGCGACACCTCGGTGACGCTCGAAGTCGACGGCGCCGAAGTCGGCGTGTCCGCGGTCGACGAGACCAACACCCTCCTGGTGCGCTCCACCGGCCAGGCCTGGCGCTCGATCCGCGAGGTCATCGACCGCCTGGACGTGATGCCGCTGCAGGTGCACATCGAGGCGCAGGTGGTGGAGGTCTCGCTGAGCGGCGACCTCAGCTACGGCGTGAACTGGTTCTTCGAGCGCGCGGTGACCGATGCCGGCCTGCCGAGCGCGGTCGGCCGCGACACCTGGAGCGCGATCGCCGGCAACGTGACCGGCACCAACACGGGGGCCGGTCCCGCGGGCCTGGCGTGGACCTTCCTCGGCCGCAACGCCGCGGCGATCATCAACGCGCTCGACGAGGTCAGCGACGTGCAGATGCTGCAGACGCCCTCGGTGATGGTGCGCAACAACTACGAGGCCACGCTCAACGTCGGCAGCCGGATCCCGATCTCGTCGGTGACGGTCAATCCCGGCTTCGGCGGCGACAGCTCCTACAGCCAGGTGCAGTACCTCGACACCGGCACCATCCTCAAGGTGCGTCCGCGCGTCACCCGGGACGGCACCGTGTTCCTCGACATCGTGCAGGAAGTCAGCAGTCCCGGCAGCCAGCCCGACCAGAACGGCAACGTGCGCATCGACACCCGGCGCCTGAAGACCAATGCAGTGGTCCAGAGCGGCGACACGGTGATGCTGGCCGGCCTGATCCAGGACTCGACCAGCCGCGGCTCGACGGGGTTCCCGGGCCTGAGCCGGATCCCGGTGGTGGGCGGGCTGTTCGGCCGGCAGTCGTCGAACAGCAGCCGCAGCGAGGTCATCGTGCTGCTGACCCCGACCCTGGTCCGCAACCAGCAGGACGCGCGCAACCTGACCGACGAATACGGCCGCCGCTTCCGCGCGCTGGAGCCGCTCAACCGGTCCGCCGACTGAACATGGCCGGCGGAGGGGGCGCCGGCGTGCCCGAGGTCCCGGTGGTGCTGCTTCCGGTCGCGATCGACGACGGCACGCTCGACGCCTGCCTGGCCGCGCTCGACGCCGGCACGCCCGCGGGCACGCGGGTCTGGCTGGCCGACGATGCGCAGGCGGGCCCGCGCGGACTCGCGATCATCGAGCGCTGGCTGGACCGCACGCCGCTGCGCGCCGAGTACACCCGGCGGCCGCGGCCGCTGGGCGAGGTGGCGCACCTGGACGAGGCGCTGGCGGCCTGCGGCGATGCCGACGTCATCGTGCTGGCGCCCGACGCCGTGCCCGGTCCCGGCTGGGCGCAGCAGCTGGCGGCCTGCGCCGCGCGCGACGGTGCCATCGCCACCGCCACGCCCTGGTGCAACGCCGGCGAAACCGCCGCATGGCCTGACTGCGGCGAGGTCGGCCCGCAGCCCGCCGGCGACGACCTGGCCCGGCTGGCGCGCGCCGCTGGCGGCATGTCGCCGGTGCATCCCGAGCTGCCGGCGGCGATCGACCATGCGGTGTTCATCCGCGGCCGGGCACGCGCGAGGGCCGGCGGACTGGACGCCGCCAGCTACGCGTCGCGCTACGCGGCGCTGATCGATCTCTCGCTCAGGATGGCCGGCCTGGGCTGGCGCAACGTGCTGTGCGAAACCGCCTTCGTGGCCCGCGGCGGCGAGGGCGGGCCGGCCGAGGGCGACCTGGATGCGCTCGCCGCGCGCTGGCCGGCGTGGCCGCCGCGGTTGGCGCGCTTCCTGATGCAGGATCCGGCGCGTGGGTTGCGCAGCGCCCTGGCGCGGCGCCTCGACGGCGTGGATCCACCGTCGCAGCACGAGCTCTTCGCGTCGTGAACGCGGTCGCCGCCATCGTGGTGAGCCATGAGAGTGCCGCCAGCATCGACGCCTGCCTGGTCCGCCTGCGTGCCGCCACCGGCGTCGCCGAGATCCGCGTCATCGACAACGCGTCCGGCGACGACACCCTGGCCGTGGTCCAGCGCCACGCGCTGGCCGATCCGCGCCTGCGCTTCATCGCCAATCCGGACAACCCGGGATTCGCCACCGCCTGCAACCAGGGCGCGGCGGACAGCCAGGCGCCGTGGCTGGCCTTCGTCAATCCCGACTGCCTGGTCGAAGCCGACACCTTCCCGCGGCTGCTGCGCCACGCCGGCGCCGCGGGCGGACACGTCCTGCTCGGGGCCGACCTGGTCGACGAGGACGGCGTGCGCGACGGCGCCGCCCGGCGCAACGATCCGGACTTCGCCGGCATGCTGCGCGGGCCGCTGCGCGCACGGCGCGGGCGCCCGCTGGACGTGGCGGTGGACGAGGGCGCCGCGCTGCAGCCGGTGGACGCGGTCTCGGGTGCGCTGATGCTGGTGCCACGCGCGCTGTTCGAGCGGATCGGCGGCTTCGATGCCGCATACCGGCTGCATGCCGAGGACCTGGACCTGTGCCGCCGCGCGCGGATCGCCGGCGCCACCGTCGCGGTGGCCAACGACGTGCGCGTGCTGCACCTGCGCGGCGTGTCCTCGCGCGCGCGGCCGTTCTTCGTCGAGTGGCACAAGCACCGCGGGCTGTGGCGCTACTTCCGCCGCTTCGAAGCACCGGCGCGCGGCGCGTCGGTGCGCGCCGCGGTGTGGCTGGCGATCTGGACGCACTGGCTGTCACGCCTGCCGCGGATCCTGGCGGCATCGCTCCGGGCCTCGGCGCCATGATCCGGTCGCTGCTCGATACCGACCTCTACAAGTTCACGATGATGCAGGCGGTGCTCCATCGTTATCCCGCCGCGCACGCGCGCTACCGCTTCCGCTGCCGGTCCGCCGGCGTCGACCTCGCGCGGCATATCGACGTGGTGTCGGATGCGATCGATGCCCTGTGCGAACTGCGCTTCACGGCCGACGAGCTCGATTACCTGCGCGGGCTGCGCTTCATCAAGCCGGACTTCGTCGATTTCCTCGGCCTGTTCCGGCTCGACCGTCGCTACCTGCGGCTGGAGCGCAGCGGGGACGAGCAGGGCGGGCTGTCGCTGACCGTGGAAGGACCGTGGCTGCACACGATCCTGTTCGAGGTGCCGCTGCTGGCGATCGTCAGCGAGGCCTGGTCGGTGGGCGAACACGGGCCGGCCGACGCGGCCGAAGGGCTGCGGCGCCTGCAGGCCAAGGTCGACCGCATCGACGCCGCGGTCGGCTACGAAGACTGCCGCATCACCGATTTCGGCACCCGCCGGCGCTACTCGCGCGCCTGGCAGGAGCGGCTCGTGCCGCGGGTCGCGGAGCTGCTCGGGCCGAAGTTCGCCGGCACCAGCAACGTCGACATCGCGCGGCGCCACGGCCTGGTGCCGCAGGGCACGATGGCCCACGAATGGCTGCAGGCGCACCAGGCGCTGGGTCCGCGGCTGCGCGACTCGCAGAAGGCGGCGTTCGAGGCCTGGGCGCAGGAATATCGCGGCGACCTCGGCATCGCGCTCACCGACGTGATCGGGCTCGCGGCCTTCCTGCGCGACTTCGACCTGTACTTCTGCAAGCTCTTCGACGGCATGCGCCACGACTCCGGCGATCCGCATGCCTGGGGCGAGCGCATGCTGGCGCACCTGGAATCGATGCGGATCGACCCGCGCACGCGGACCCTGGTGTTCAGCGACGGCCTGGACGTCGGGCAGGTGATGGCGCTCTACGAACGTTTCCGCGGCCGCTGCCGCACCTCGTTCGGCATCGGCACCAACCTCACCAACGACACCGGCCCGAAGGCGCTGCAGATCGTGCTGAAGATGGTGGCCTGCAACGGCCAGCCCGTCGCCAAGCTGAGCGATTCCCCGGGCAAGACCATGGTCGACGACGAGGACTACCTGCGCTACCTGCGCCAGGTGTTCGACGTCCCGCAGCCCCCGGCCAATCAGCTCCTGTAGCAGCGGCTACTCAGCCCCTGCAGCAGCCGCTACTCAGCCCCTGTAGGAGCGGCTACAGCCGCGATCGCATCATCGCATCGCGTCGGTGTCGACGATCGCAGCATTGCATCGCGGCTGTAGCCGCTCCTACAGGAGCTTTCGTTGCGCAGCGCTGGATCAGCGCGGCGGAATCTCGGCGCGGTGCGGCTCGAACAGGCTGTCGCCGTCCGGGCTGATCACCACCACGCCGGGCTCGAGCGCGCTGATGGTGGCGTTGCCGACCAGCTTGGTGCCCATCGGGAACTCGGCGACCTGCGTCCATGCGCCGTCGACCTCGCGCAGCACGTAGCCGCTGCGGTCGTAGTAGTTGCCGCCGCCGCCGCAGCCTTCCATCGTGTAGAGCAGCAGGGCCTCGTCGCCGGGACGGCCATCGAGGTCGAGCACGAACAGGCGTTCGCCTTCGGGATAGGTCCCGCATTCGCGCTCGCGTCCGGTCTCGTCGACGATGCGCCGGGCGGCGTCGCGCAGCGCCGGCGTGGCCGGGCGCGCTTCGCTGCGCATGCGCGCCAGCGCGGCGCCGCTGAAGTCGAAGTACTGGGTGTCCTCGGCGTCGCTGCCCGGCGTTGCGGCCAGTTCGTCGGTGGCGGGCTCCGCCGCGGTGGTCGGCGAACCGGTGCCGGCGATCAGGTCGGGCGCAGGCGAGGGCACGCTGTCCGCCGTCGGTATGGCGCTGGCGTCGGCAGGCGAAGCCGTGGCCGCCGGAGCGTCGGACGGGCTGCAGGCCGCGAGGGCGATCGCAAGCGCAAGCGCGGCGCACTGTGGCAGAGGGGTCATCGATTCCATCCATCGGCAGGCGGTGGCCCGGTGCCGCGAGGATATCCGGGCCGCGTGATGCCGGTGGCAATCCACGCCCTCGCGCTCAATGGCGGTGGCGGTCCAGCGTGTCGCGCAGCTCGCGCGCGGCGTGCGCAGCGGCGGCGGCGTAGTCGTCGCCCTGCGACGCGTACAGGATCGCCCGCGACGAACTCACCATCAGTCCCGTGCCATCGGCGGTGCGCGCGTTGCGCACCACGGCTTCGGCATCGCCGCCCTGGGCACCGACGCCCGGCACCAGCAGCGGCATGTCGCCGACGATCGCGCGCACGTCGCGCAGCTGCCCGGGCCAGGTTGCACCGACCACGAGCGCCACATTGCAGTTGCCGTTCCACTCCGACGCCGCCTTCGCGGCGACGTGCTGGTACAGCGGCCTGCCGTCGACCAGCAGGTCCTGCAGGTCGCCCGCGCCGGGATTGGAGGTGCGACAGAGGATGACCACGCCGCGGTCCGCGCGGTCCAGGTAGGGCTTCAGCGAATCGCCGCCGAGATAGGGATTGGCGGTGACCGCATCCGCGCGGTAGCGGTCGAAGGCCTCCGCCGCGTAGCGCTGCGCGGTGGAGCCGATGTCGCCGCGCTTGGCGTCGAGGATCACCGGGATGCCCGGGTGCCCGGCATGGATGTGCGCGATCAGCCGCTCCAGAGCGCCCTCGGCGCCCAGCGCCGCGAAGTGCGCGATCTGCGGCTTGAACGCGCAGGCGAACTCCGCGGTCGCATCGACGATGTCCCGGCAGAACCCGAACACCGCATCGCCATCACCCGCGAACCGCGCCGGAAACCGCGCCGGCTCCGGATCCAGCCCCACGCACACCAGCGACCCCGAGGTGCCCCAGCGCTGCTGCAGCTGCTTCATGAAATCCATCTGGTCTTTCCTTTTTGCCACGGATCCACGCGGATCGGGGCGGATTTGCACGGATAGAGCGGAAAGCGATTTTTTGCCACGGATGACGCGGATTGCGCGGATTTGCGCGGATCAAGCTAGTCAAGCGGATTAAGCGGACCGAGTGGATCAAGTGGATCAAGCAATTAAGGGGGGTCGCGCGGGTCGAGCCGAATCAGGTGCAGGTACTCGCAGTCCCTACCGACCCCGCCGGACGATTCTCTCTTCTGCTCTATCCGCGCAAATCCGCGCAATCCGTGGCAAACGCTTCTCCTGTTTCTCCTACTTGAGCGCCTTGAACCGAAGCCTGCGCGGACCCGCGTCGTCGCCCATCCGGCGGCGCTTGTCTTCTTCGTATTCGCGGTAGTTGCCCTGGAAGAACTCGACGTGGCTGTCGCCTTCGAACGCGAGGATGTGCGTGGCGATGCGGTCGAGGAACCAGCGGTCATGGCTGATCACGAAGGTGTTGCCGGGGAACTCGAGCAGCGCGTCTTCAAGCGCGCGCAGGGTCTCGATGTCCAGGTCGTTGGACGGTTCGTCGAGCAGCAGCACGTTGCCGCCCTGCAGCAGGGTCTTGGCCAGGTGCAGGCGGCCGCGTTCACCGCCCGACAGCGAACCGACCATCTTCTGCTGGTCCTGGCCCTTGAAGTTGAAGCGTCCGATGTAGGCCCGCGACTGGATCTCGATGCCGTTGATGTTGAGGATGTCGGCGCCGCCGGCGACTTCCTGGAAGACGTTGTGGTTGCCTTCGAGCTTGTCGCGGCTCTGGTCGACGTAGGCGATGTTGACCGTCGGGCCCATGTCGATCGAACCCGAGTCCGGCTGTTCCTGCCCCGTGATCATCTTGAACAGCGTGGACTTGCCCGCGCCGTTGGGGCCGATGATGCCGATGATCGCGCCCGGAGGCGCGATGAAGCTCAGGTTGTCGATCAGCAGGCGGTCGCCAAAGCTCTTGGAGACGTTCTTGAACTCGATCACCTTGCTGCCCAGGCGCTCGCCCGGCGGAATGAAGATCTCGTTGGTTTCCTGGCGCTTCTGGTAGTCGACCGCCTGCAGCTCCTCGATCCGGGCCAGGCGCGCCTTGCCCTTGCTGCGACCGCCCTTGGCGTTGCTGCGCGCCCACTCGAGCTCCTTGGCGATCGCCTTCTGGCGCGCCTTCTCGGTCGACTCCTCGCGCTTGAGGCGGTCTTCCTTCTGCACCAGCCAGTCGGTGTAGTTGCCCTTCCACGGAATGCCGCGGCCGCGGTCGAGCTCGAGGATCCACTCGGCGGCGTTGTCGAGGAAGTAGCGGTCATGCGTCACCGCCACCACGGTGCCGGTGTAGCGGGCGAGGAACTGCTCCAGCCATTCGACCGATTCGGCGTCGAGGTGGTTGGTGGGTTCGTCGAGGAGCAGCATGTCGGGCTTCTGCAGCAGCAGGCGGCACAGCGCCACGCGGCGCTTCTCGCCGCCCGACAGCTTGCCGATCACTGCGTCCCACGGCGGCAGGCGCAGCGCGTCGGCGGCCACTTCCAGCTGGTTTTCCAGCGTGTGCGCGTCGCCGGCGGCAAGGATCGCCTCCAGGCGTTCCTGCTCCTTGGCCAGGGCGTCGAAGTCTGCACCGTCCTCCGCGTAGGCGGCGTAGACCTCGTCCAGGCGCGCCTGCGCCTGCAGGACCTCGCCCACGCCTTCCTCGACGGCCTCGCGGACGGTCTTTTCCGGATCCAGCTGCGGCTCCTGCGCCAGGTAGCCGACCTTGATGCCGGGCTGGGGCCGCGCCTCGCCGGAGAAGTCGGTGTCGACGCCGGCCATGATCTTGAGCACCGTCGACTTGCCGGCGCCGTTCAGGCCCAGCAGGCCGATCTTCGCGCCGGGGAAGAACGACAGCGAGATGTCCTTGATGATCTGGCGCTTGGGCGGAACGGTCTTGGAGACGCCGTTCATGGTGTAGATGTATTGCGACATGGGAGCTCCGGTGCAGCGTGGCCGCCGCCCGGGCCTGGGGCCATGGGCGGAAAGCGCGGATGGGATGGCGCGATTATAGGGCTTGCAGCCGGGGCGCAAGCCGCGGCGGCGCTGGAAAATGAATGGAATCCACCGGAGTGGGGCCGGGCCTTGCCGGTAACGCGATGGTTCAGGCGCGCAACGGGATAGTCGGTTCACACCCCCTCCACCGGAGAGTCGTGATGAATCCGATCCGCACCCTTGGACTTGCCACCCTCGCGCTTGCGCTCGGAGTCGCCTTCGCGGCTCCGGCAGAGGCACGCGACAACCACCTTCGCGGCCATGACCGCGGCCATTCCAGCCAGGACTGGCGCCGCGGCGACGACCGCCGCGAGCACCGTCGCGATGATCGCCGCCGCGACTACCGCCAGGCCCGCCGCCATGACGACCGCCGGCATGACGGCTGGCATGACCGCCGCCACGACCGTCGCGACGTCCGCGTGGTCTATGCGCCACCGCCGCGCGTGGTGGTGCGCCATCGCGGCCCGCCGCCGTGGGCACGCGGCCACCACTACCGCCACGCCGGCTATGCGCCCACCTACGTGGTCCACGACTACGGTCCCTACGGCCTGCGCCAGCCGCCGCGGGGCCACCACTGGCGCCGCAGCGACACCGGCGACTTCCTGCTCGTGGCCATCGCCACCGGGATCATCGCCGACGTGATCATGGGCCGCTGAGTTCCGGGGGCGCCCGTCCGCCCGGGGGCGGGGGGCGGGCTACAATGGCCCGTCCCCACGGCCCCTGGAGCTGGCATGTTTCCGCGCGACGCACGCATCGAAGCCTATGACCCCGAACTGGCCGCGGCGATCGCCGCCGAAACCCGGCGCCAGGAAGACCACGTCGAGCTGATCGCCAGCGAGAACTACGCCAGCCCCTGCGTCATGGAGGCGCAGGGCAGCCAGCTGACCAACAAGTACGCCGAGGGCTATCCCGGAAAGCGCTATTACGGCGGATGCGAGCACGTCGACGTCGCCGAGCAGCTGGCGCTGGACCGCGTGAAGCAGCTGTTCGGTGCGGACTATGCGAACGTCCAGCCGCATTCCGGCTCGCAGGCCAACCAGGCCGTGTACCTGGCCCTGCTGCAGCCCGGCGACACGATCCTCGGCATGTCCCTGGCGCACGGCGGCCACCTGACCCACGGCGCCAAGGTCAACATCAGCGGCAAGCTGTTCAACGCCATCCAGTACGGCGTCGACGCCCAGGGCCTGATCGATTACGACGAGGTCGAACGTCTTGCCGTGGAGCACCGGCCGAAGATGCTGGTGGGCGGATTCAGCGCCTATTCGCAGGAAATCGACTGGGCGCGCTTCCGCGCCATCGCCGACAAGGTCGGCGCGATCCTGTTCGTCGACATGGCCCACGTCGCCGGCCTGGTGGCCGCGGGCGTGTACCCGAATCCGGTGCCGCATGCGCACGTGGTGACCTCGACCACCCACAAGACCCTGCGCGGGCCGCGCGGCGGCATCATCGTCGCCAGCCGCGCCGCGATGGGTGACCGCGCCGACGACATGGTCAAGAAGCTGCAGTCGATCGTCTTCCCCGGCATCCAGGGCGGCCCGCTGATGCACGTCATCGCGGCCAAGGCCGTGGCCTTCAAGGAAGCGCTGGAGCCGGAGTTCAAGGTCTACCAGCAGCAGGTGGTGAAGAACGCGCAGGCGATGGCCAGGGTGATCATCGATCGCGGCTACAAGATCGTCTCCGGCGGCACCAAGAACCACCTGATGCTGGTCGACATGATCGGCAAGGACGTCACCGGAAAGGCCGCCGAAGAGGCGCTGGGCCGCGCCAACATCACCGTGAACAAGAACGCGGTGCCCAACGACCCGCAGAAGCCCTTCGTGACCTCGGGCCTGCGCCTGGGCACGCCGGCGGTGACCACGCGTGGCTACACCGAGGCCGACTGCATCGAGCTGGCCGGCTGGATCTGCGACGTGCTGGACGCGCCGGCCGACGAGGCGGTCATCGCCGCGGTGCGCGACAAGGTCGTCGCCCAGTGTCGGCGCCTGCCGGTCTACGGCTGATGGGCCCGCGCCGGCGGTTCGCGGCGGTGGCGATGGCCGTTTCGGCGGTCCTCGTCGGCGGATGCGCGGCCGGCGGTGGCGCGACGCCCCGCGTGGTCGCCAGCGGGATGGCGCGCGCGCCGCTGGCAAGCAACGACGGTGCACGCTTCGAGGTGCGCTACCAGGCATCGACCGGCCAGTGCTCGGCGGGCGCACTCCAGCTCGTCGCGCGCGACGAACTGCGCGGCCTGGACGCGGAGTGGGACGAGACCGGCGACGGCTGCAGCCCCGCGCGCAAGCTGGAGGTGCCCGCCAGTGCGGATTACCCGGCCCTGCTCCAGGCCCGTGGCGTCAGCGGCGGCGCGCACGTGCTGGTGCGCATCGACCGCGAAGGGCGGGTGCACGACGCGCGCGCGGTCTGTGCCAGCGACGAGCGCTTCGCCGCCGCCGCCGAAGCCACCGCGCGCGCGATCGCCTACGCGCCGGCCACCTGCGCCGGCGAACCCAGGCGCGCCGCCTTCCTGCTGCCGTTCAACTACGACATCTGACGCCGCCGACGCGATGCACTGCCCCTTCTGCCAGCACGTCGACACCCGGGTCATCGATTCGCGCGTGAGCGACGACGGCGCCACCATCCGGCGCCGGCGCGAGTGCGAAGCCTGCGGGGAGCGCTTCTCGACCCTGGAAACCATCGAGCTGAAGCTGCCGGCGATCATCAAGTCGGACGGCCGCCGCGAGCACTTCGACGCCCGCAAGCTGCGCCAGAGCTTCGACCGTGCGCTGCACAAGCGTCCGGTCTCGGAGGAGCAGATCGAAGCCGCGGTGCGCGCGGTGATCCACCAGCTGCGCATGACCACCGAACGCGAGCTGGCCTCGCGGCGCGTGGGCGAGTTCGTGATGGCCGAGCTGCGCAAGCTCGACCACGTGGCCTATGTGCGCTTCGCATCGGTCTATCGCTCCTTCCAGGACGTGGCCGACTTCCGCGAGGAGCTCGACCGGCTGGAGCGCGACCTGCCCGAGGACGGCCAGCTGCCGCTGCTCGGCGTGGGTGCCGTGGTCGCCTTCGAGCCGCCTTCCGGCAAGGGCCGGAAGCGCTAGCGCGGTGCAGGGCAGGGGCGAGCCAGGGCGCGATCGCAGGCCGCAGGCGGCCGAGGTGCTGCGCCGTGCGCTGGCGCTGTTCGCCGTGGCCGCGCGGGCCGCGATGGAGGCCGACGCCGCGCGCGCCGACGCCGCCGACTGGCAGGCGCGGATGCTGGCGTGGCTGGCGCGCACCGGACTCGATGCCGAGCTCGAAAACGGTGAACGCGCCCTGCTGCAGGCGCCGCCCGGAAGCCTGGGCGAGGCCGCAGTGCTCGACGCCGGCTGGCGCGCCGAGGGCGTCTACGCGCTGGCCTGGGCACTGGGCGTCCACCCGCCGCTGCCCCACGACCGGCTCGCCGACCCCAACGACCTCGCGGGTCCGCTCGGTTTCCTGGACACGCGCGCGCTCGAGGCCCTCGAGGCGGCCAGCCTGCGCCCCGAGCACGAGATCGACAGCTTCCTGGCGCGCCAGCTCGCGGTGCACTGGCGCCTGCGCGAGTACGCGCTGCGCCCGGGCCCGATGGACTTCGCAGCCGTGGTCGCCACCGGCGGCTGGGCGCGGCTGGACATCGATGCCGCGGCGCTGATCGACCGCGACCTCGCGATCGATGGCGACCCCATCGACCGCGCTGCCTCCGACGCGATCAGCCGCTGCACCAGCATCGCCAGCGAGCGCCATCGCGCCGCCAGCTGGCTGGCGGGCGCCGACCCCCTCTACTCGAACGTGGAAACGATCACCTGATGCACGGCTACTCCGAAACCGACCACGTGATGATGGCGCGCGCACTCCGCCTGGCCGAGCGCGGCGCCTGGACGACGCGGCCCAATCCGATGGTGGGCTGCGTCCTGGCCCACGGCGACGCGGTCGTCGGCGAAGGCTGGCACGAGCGCCAGGGCGGGCCGCACGCCGAGGTGTTCGCGCTGGAGGCCGCCGGCGAACGCGCGCGCGGCGCGACCGCCTACGTCACCCTCGAGCCCTGCGCGCACACCGGGCACACCGGACCCTGCGCGGACGCGCTGGTTGCCGCGGGCGTGTCGCGGGTGGTCTCGGCCATGCGCGATCCCTTCCCGCAGGTCGACGGCAGCGGCTTCGAGCGCCTGCGCACGGCCGGTATCGAGGTCTCGCACGGGCTGATGGAAGCCGCCGCGAAGGCGCTCAATCGCGGCTACCTGTCGCGCGTGGTGCGCGGCCGGCCGTGGCTGCGGGTCAAGCTGGCGATGAGCCTCGACGGGCACACGGCGCTGGCCAGCGGCGAATCGAAATGGATCAGCGGAGAAGCCTCGCGCCGCGACGTGATGCGCTGGCGCGCCCGCGCCGGCGCGCTCCTGACCGGCTCGGGCACGGTGATGGCCGACGACCCGCAGCTGACCGTGCGCATGGACGACGACGCGGAGTTCGTGCCGCCGCTGCGGGTGGTGCTCGATCCGGGCCTGGCCACGGTGGCGCGCGGACGCGTCCGCGAGGGCGACGCCCCCACGCTCTACGTGCACGCGGCCAATGCCAAGCCGCCGCGCGATTTTTCCAGCGACCGGGTCGCCGTGCCGGCGCTCGGCAATGCGCTCGACCTCGCCGCGGTGCTGCGCGTGCTCGCCGATCGCGGCATCAACGAGGTCCAGGTGGAGGCGGGTGCCACGCTGGCCGGCGCCTTCATGCAGGCCGGGCTGGTCGACGAGGTGCTGCTGTACATGGCGCCGGTGCTGCTGGGCGCGCAGGCGCGGCCGCTGTTCGCCGGACTCGACATCCACGACATGACCCAGCGCATGGCGCTGCGGATCGAAGACATCGTCAGCGTTGGCGACGACCTGCGCCTGCGCCTGGTCCCGGCGCAGCCGGCGGGCGATGCCGGCGCGGCAGGATAGGACGCCCATGTTCACCGGAATCATCGAAGCCGTCGGCCGCCTGGCCGGCCGCGAGGCGCGCGGCGGCGACGCCCGCCTGCGCATCCACGTCGGCACGCTGCCCTTCGCGGACGCGAAGCTGGGCGAGAGCGTCGCGGTCAATGGCGTCTGCCTGACCGTGGTCGCCTTCGACGCGACGCACTTCGAGGCCGACGCCTCCAACGAGACGCTCGCGCTGACCACTCTCGGCGGACTGGCGGAGGGCGCGGCGCTCAACCTGGAGCGCGCCATGCTGCCCACCGACCGCCTCGGCGGCCACCTGGTCAGCGGCCACGTCGACGGCGTGGGTCGCGTGCTCGACGTGCGCGAGGACGCGCGCGCGCAGCGCTGGCGCTTTGCCATGCCGCCGGCGCTGGCGAAGTACGTCGCGCAGAAAGGCTCGATCTGCGTGGATGGCGTCAGCCTGACCGTCAACGCCGTGGAAGACGAGGCCTTCGAGGTCGCGCTGGTGCCGCATACGGTGGCGCACACCGCGTTCTCCGCGACGCGCGTCGGTGACCCGGTCAACCTCGAGGTCGACCTGATCGCACGCTATCTCGAACGCCTGCAAAGCGCCCCGTGAACCACCACTGCAGGAGCGGCTACAGCCGCGATCGAAACCATCATGAAGGGCGATCGCGGCTGCAGCCGCTCCTACAGGTGCCAGTCGCCGCCGGGCCTCGCCCGCAACTCCGCAATCCTCAACCCAGGTCGCAGTGACATGCCTTTCGCCCCCATCCCCGAACTGCTCGAAGAACTCCGCGCCGGCCGCATGGTCGTCATCGTCGATGACGAGGACCGCGAGAACGAAGGCGACCTGATCATGGCCGCCGAGCTCGTGCGCCCGGCCGACATCAATTTCATGGTCACCCACGCCCGTGGCCTGGTCTGCCTGTCGCTGACCCGCGAGCGCTGCGCGCAGCTGGGCCTGCCGCCGATGGTCCAGTCGAACACGTCGTCGCACCACACCAATTTCACGGTCAGCATCGAGGCCGCCGAGGGCGTCACCACCGGCATCTCGGCCTACGACCGCGCGCACACGATCCGCACCGCGGTGCGCCCGAACGCGGCGCCGTCCGACCTCGCGCAGCCTGGCCACATCTTCCCGCTGACCGCGCAGCCCGGCGGCGTGCTCGCGCGCGCGGGGCACACCGAGGCCGCGGCCGACCTGGCCCTGCTCGCGGGACTGGAGCCGGCCGGCGTGCTGGTGGAGATCCTCAACCCCGACGGCACCATGGCGCGCCGCCCGGAGCTGGAAGTGTTCGCGCGCGAGCATGGGCTCAAGATGGGCTCGATCGAGGCCCTGATCCGCCACCGCCTGGAGACCGAGCACACGGTCGAGTGCGTCGACAGCCGCGACGTCGAGACCGAGCACGGCGCCTTCCGGCTGCACACCTACCACGACCGCCTGGGCCACGCGCTGCACTTCGCCCTGGTGCGCGGCACGCCCGACGCCGACACGCCCACCCTGGTGCGCGTACAGGTGCGCAACGCGCTGGCCGACGTGCTGCGCTGGCGGCGCCCGGACTTCGGCCCGGCGGTGGGTGACGTGCTGGCGGCGATCGACGCCGAAGGGCGCGGTGCACTGGTCCTGCTCGACGGCGGGCAGACGCCTGACGCGCTGTTGCAGCGCCTGCGTGCCGGCGATGCCGGAGCCGTCTCGTCCGACGAGGCCACGACCGCGGCCACCGGGCGGGGCGGGGCGCTGGCCGAATGGCGCCGCAACGGCGCCGGCAGCCAGATCCTCGCCGACCTCGGCCTGGGCAAGCTGCGCGTGCTGGGGACCCCGCGCAAGCAGGTCGGCCTGGCCGGCTTCGGCCTCGAGGTCGTCGAGTACCTCGAGCCGGACGCCTGCTGAAACCGCGCGCTCCGGGCCGCCGCTGCCCGGCCACGGGTCTCCCGGCCGGCCCCTGCCCCGGGAATGCGCCGTGGACGGACCGGCTAGAATGCGCTCCTCCCCAAGGAACACGCCATGACCCATCACGAAGGCGACCTGCACGCGCCCGAAGGCGCGCGCTTCGCGATCATCGCCAGCCGCTGGAATCCGCGCATCGTCGATGCGCTGGTGGGCGCCGCGCGCGCGACGTTCGAGCGCAACGGCGTGCCGCCCCAGGCGGTGGACGTCGTCCGCGTGCCCGGTGCCTGGGAGATCCCCATGGTCGCCGCGCGCCTGGCCGGTGCCGGCGCGCATTCGGCGATCGTCGCCCTGGGCTGCGTGGTGCGGGGTGACACCCGCCATTTCGAGCACGTGGCCGACAGCTGCGCCGAGGGCCTGGCGCGGGTGCAGCTCGAGCGCGGCGTGCCGGTCGCCAACGGCGTGCTCGCGGTCGACGACATGGCCGACGCGGAGAACCGCGCCGGTGGCAGCCATGGCAACAAGGGCGAGGAATGCGCCCTGGTCGCGATCGAGATGTCCAACCTGCTGGTGAAGCTGCCATGAGGCCGAACAGGACCGGCGGAGGCCGCAGCGGCGGCATCGACACCGTCGCGCGCTCGCGCTCGCGCCGGCGAGCGCTGCAGGCGGTGTACGCGATGCAGCTTTCGGGCGTCGACGCGCGCAACGCGATTGCGCAGTTCGCGCACGAGCAGGCGCACGAAGTCGCCGATCTCGAATACTTCGAGGACCTGGTGCGCGGGGTGGAAACCCACCGCCGCGACATCGACGCCGCGCTCGCGCCCTTCCTCGACCGTCCCATCGGCGAGGTCGATCCCATCGAGCGCGCCATGCTGCGCATCGCCGCCTACGAGCTGCGCCACCGCATCGACGTGCCCTACCGGGTGGTCATCGACGAGGCGTTGAAGACGGTCAAGCGCTTCGGCTCCGAGCACGGGCACACCTACGTCAACGGCGTGCTCGACCACGCCGCCGTCGACTGGCGCGCGGCCGAAGTGCAGTCCGCGCGCGGCTGAGCGCGCGCCCGCCGGCATGGCCGAATTCGGGCTGATCGAACGCATCCGCGCACGCGCCGCGCACCCGCGCGACGACGTGGTGCTGGGGATCGGCGACGACGCCGCGCTGCTGCAGCCCCCGCCGGGCATGCAGCTGGTGGTGGCGATGGACACGCTCAACGACGGCGTGCACTTTCCCCATGGCACGGAGGCCGCGCGGGTCGGCTGGAAGGCGCTGGCGGTGAACCTGTCCGACCTCGCCGCGATGGGCGCCGAGCCGGCCTGGTGCACGCTGTCGCTGTCGCTGCCCGACGGCGATCCGGCCTGGGTGGACGGTTTCCTTGATGGCTTCCTGGCGCTCGCCGGCGAGCACCGCGTCGCCCTGGTCGGGGGCGACACCACGCGCGGGCCGCTGTCGATCTCGGTCACCGTGCTCGGCTTCGTCGATCCCGGCCGCGCACTGCGCCGCGATGGCGCGCGCGTGGGCGACCAAGTGTGGGTAAGCGGAAGCCTGGGGGCCGCGGCGGCGGCGCTGGAGCAGTGGCGCGCGGGTGGCGCCCGTGATGCCGCCCTGGGCGAGCGCCTCGAGCGGCCGCGCCCGCGCGTTGCGCTGGGGCGCGCGCTGGGCGGTGTGGCCAGCGCCTGCATCGACGTCTCCGACGGCCTGCTGGCCGACCTCGGGCATGTCTGTGCCGCGAGCGCGGTGGGCGTGCTGCTCGACATCGATGCCCTGCCGGGGGCCGATCGCCTGCGTCGGTGGTTCGGAGGCGAGGCGGTCCGCACGCTGCAGGTAGCGGGCGGGGACGACTACGAACTCTGCTTCACCGTGCCCGCGGGCGCCGATGCGATCGCCAGGGCCGCCGCGGGTGCGGCCGCCACGGGTGTCGAAGTCACCCGCGTGGGTACGGTGGTGGCGGGGCAGGGCGTCCAGGCGGTGGATCGGGATGGGCGGCCCTGGCGGCCCGAGCGCCCGGGGCACGAGCACTTCGCCTGAGCGTTCCGGGCCTCACGTTTCGCTCGGGTCCGAGGCCCTCCGCCCTGTAGGAGCGGCTACAGCCGCGATCGCTCCTCGCGAGGTCGGATCGCGGCTGTAGCCGCTCCTACAGGAAGAGCAGATGCGGGGCTCTGGCCCTCAGGCCTGGTCCAGGCTGAACGCATCGCGGTGCCAGGTGAACGCCGGCGCGTCCGGGTCCCCGCTCGCATCGATCACGTCGAAGCGGCAGTAGTCCTCGGCCAGCGTCGGATGCTGCAGCAGGAACAGCTGCGCGGCGCGCACGATGCGCCGGCGCTTGCCGCGGTCGACCGATTCCGCACCGCCGCCGTACTCGGCGCTGGCGCGGTAGCGGACTTCGACGAACACCAGGGTGTCGCCGTCGCGCATCACCAGATCGAGCTCACCGAGGCGGTAGCCGGCATTGGCCGCCACCTCCACGAGGCCGGCGCGCAGCAGGTGCGCGCGCGCCGCGGCTTCGACGCCGGCACCGCGCCGGCGTGCGTCGATCAACGGCCGGCGCCGGCCAGCGGCACCACGTGGCCGCCGCTGAAGGTCGACCAGGAGGGCGTGCGCAGCACGTGTCCGTCGGCCGACATGCGCAGCACGCCGCTGGCGCTCGACACCGAGGCGTCGGCACCGCTCGCCAGGTGAGCGAGATAGGCCGACAGCAGCCAGCCGTCGTAGCCGAAGGCGAACAGGCGCGCCGCCGGACCGCGGGCGGTGGGCAGGGCGTCCGCCACGCCGCGCGCCGAGGGCAGGCCCGGCACGCCGGAGACGGTCCAGGCATCGGTCGGGAAGGCGATGCCGTCCAGCGCCGCGTCCTCGCCGGGCTTGCCGGTGCCCGACAGCAGCTGCGAGGTCGCCACGCGCGGGCGGCCCGACAGCCCCGCCGCGGACACCTGGGCCGCGGCCAGGCGCGCCTGCGGCCCGCGCAGCGCGAAGAACACCGCGTCCACGCCGCCTTCGGCCTGCACGGCGGCCTGCATCGAGCCGACGAGGTCGGGCGGGCTGTCGCCCACCACCGCCAGCAACTGGGCGACGCCGCCGCCCAGCTCCTGCAGGCGCCCCGACAGTGCGTCGATGCTGCGGCGGGCGTTGTCGTCGCCTGAGCTCAGCACCAGCACCCGCTTCGCGCCGCGCGAGGCCAGGAAGTCGGCCGCGGCCTTGCCCTCGTCCTCGGGCGCAAGCGCGTAGCTGGCGCTGTTCGTCGGCGGGGTGCCGGCGCGGTTCAGCGCCAGCACCGGCACGGTGACCGTGGCCTGCTCGAACACCGCATCGACTTCGTCACGGCCCAGCGGGCCCAGCACCTGGTCGGCGCCCTCGGCGACCGCGCGCTGGTAGGCCGCGACCGCGCCATAACCCGTGCCCAGGGTGTCGTAGAACTCGAGGTCGGGACGGCGGCGCTGTTCGCCGTAGTAACCGGCCAGCAGGCCGTCGCGCACGGGGCCGGCGGCCGTTGCCAGGCTGCCGGTCAGCGGCAGCAGCACCGCCAGCTTGCGCGGCGGGCGATAGCCGTCACGCTCCGCGGGCGGGCGATCGCCGGCGTCGAACTGCCAGTGGCTGGTCGACACCGGCTCGGGCAGGCTGGCCGGCGCCTCGGCGGGACGCGAGACCTGCACGGTGGAACAGCCGGCGATGGCCAGGGCGAGGGCGGTGGCGGCGAAGGCCTGCTTCCAGGGGTGGCGCATCTGGTCGTTCCGGCTGCGAGAATGTCCCGGATTCTACCGTCAGCCCCGCAAGGACACGATGCAGCCCGCAGCCGGCACCCTCCATGTCGTCGCCACGCCGATCGGCAACCTCGCCGACCTCTCGCCGCGTGCACTGGACACGCTGCGCTCCGTGGCCGCGGTCTGCGCCGAGGACACCCGGCATACGCGCCAGCTGCTGGCGCACTTCGGCATCGAACGGCCGCTGCTGGCGCTGCACGAGCACAACGAGGCCGAGGTCGCGGACAGGCTGGTCGCCCGCCTGGCGGCCGGCGATTCGCTGGCGCTGGTGTCCGACGCGGGCACGCCGCTGGTCAGCGATCCCGGCTTCCGGCTGGTGCGCGCCGCGCGCGAGGCCGGCATCCGCGTCAGCCCGGTGCCCGGCGCGAGCGCGATCGTCGCCGCACTGAGCGTCGCCGGGCTGCCCAGCGACCGCTTCACCTTCGAAGGCTTCCTGCCGGCCAAGGCGGGCGCCCGGCGCGAGCGCCTGGCCGCGCTGGCGGGCGAGGTGCGGACGCTGGTCTTCTACGAGTCCTCGCACCGCATCGCCGACACCCTGGCCGACTGCGTCGCGGCCTTCGGCGGCGACCGCCCCGCGGTGGTGGCGCGCGAACTGACCAAGCTGTTCGAGACCGTGCTAGACGGCGACCTGGCGGCGCTGCAGGCGCAGGTCGAGGCCGATCCCAACCAGCGCCGCGGCGAGTTCGTGCTGCTGGTGCAGGGCGCGGGCGAGGATGCCGATGCGCGGATCGCCGAGGGCCGGCGCGTCTACGCCCTGCTGTCGGCGGAACTGAAGCCGTCGGTGGCAGCCCGCCTGGCCGCGGAGATCACCGGCGCGCCGAGGAAGGCGCTGTACGGCGGCTAGCCGGAGGCGCGCGTGTCGCGTCGGGGCACCGGGAGACGAAGGGCGCGGCCACCGGCGTGCGACAATGCGCGCGGCGGAGTCGGCCAGACAGTCGCGTCATCCGGAACCACTTCGGTGGGACCGGGTGCCGAGGAAAGTCCGGGCTCCACAGGGCACGGTGCCAGGTAACGCCTGGGCGGCGCGAGCCGACGGAAAGTGCAACAGAAAGATACCGCCGATGGCCGGACGCCCTTCGGGGCGAATGGATCAGGCAAGGGTGAAATGGTGCGGTAAGAGCGCACCGCGAGTCTGGCAACAGACCGGCACGGCAAACCCCACCGGGAGCAAGACCAAATAGGGACCTCATGGCGCGGCCCGCGTCGGGTCCGGGTAGGTTGCTTGAGCGTATCGGTGACGATGCGCCTAGAGGAATGACTGTCCACGACAGAACCCGGCTTATCGGCCGGCTCCGCCACTTCTTTCCTCCGACCGCCCCGGCGCGGGTGGGAGGCGCTTGTGGCGAATGTCCCCCGGCGGCATGGGTGCCGTGGCCCTTCCTGGCATCCAGGCCGCCTCCTCCTTGAATTTCCCCACAAGCGCCTCCCACCCACGCCGGGGCTGCTTCTCCCCCACCCCGAGCATTCGCACACCGCGACGACGTCGCCAGCCCGCGCTGGTGCCCCCGGCTCTCCCCACCAGCCCACCTCGGCGGTTGGAGCCGGGCGTGGTTGCCCTTGGGTGCGAAATTCAAGGAGGAGGCGGCCAAGGTGTATGAGCGAGCCCCGGCAATCGTGCCGCCGGGGGACATTCGCACCCAAGGGCAACCACGCTCAGCCTGCCCGCCGAGGACCTTCGCACCCGCGGGCGACCACGCCCGGCACCGGCAAACCCGACATGTCAAAACCATGTGAAGAAGGTCACGGTTCTCACAATCTGAGACGAATCATGAGCTTGTGGATAAAGCTTGAACAAGTCTCTCAAGTTCGCTGCAAGTCATTGACGGCACTGGCGAAAATTCCCCACAGGAGCTGTTGACAAGGGTGGGGGCCACTCCTAAGGTGGTGCCGTGTGGGGAGACCGGGAATATCGTGGTTTTCCGACGCATGAAACCCGCCGCAGAGGGGTATGGAGTGGCAGACGTGTTGCAGGGCGAGAACGCCATCACGATCGACGACAAGGGACGGCTGGCGATTCCGACCGGCTACCGGGAGATCGTCGCGTCCGATTTCGGCAACCGCCTCGTGATCACCTACAACCCCTTCGAGGTTGGCGCCCTCTGGATCTACCCCTACGCCGTCTGGGAAGGCGTGCGTGACAGCGTCAACAAGCTGTCGCGCCTGAAGGCGACCAACCGCGCCATGCAGCTGAAGCTGGTGGGCGCCGCCTCGATCGTCGAGCCGGACGGCAACGGACGCATCGCCATTCCCGCCAGCATGCGCAACGCGCTGGGCCTCGAGAAGAAGGCCGTCCTGCTGGGCATGGGCGACAGGTTTGAACTCTGGAGCGAGCAGGCACATCGCGCGCAGATCGGGACGCCGCTGGGCGACGACGATCTGGGCGACGACCTGGTCGGGTTGCAGCTGTGACCGTGGGTGCCGCGGATGCCCGCTCCGCGCACCTTCCGGTCTTGTTCAAGCAGGTCATGGAAGGGCTGCGCGTGCGTGAGGACGGGACGTACCTGGATGGCACCTTCGGCCGCGGCGGCCATGCGCGTGGCGTGCTGGAGGCGCTGGGGGGTGGAGGCCGGCTGCTGCTGATGGACAAGGATCCCGAGGCCATCGCCGTCGCCGAACGCGGGTTCGGCACGGATCCGCGCGTCTCGATCTTCCGCGGCAGCTTCGCCGAGCTGGGCCGCTGGGACGCCGCCTCTTCCGGACTCGACGGCGTGCTGTTCGACCTTGGCGTGTCCTCGCCCCAGCTCGACGTCGCCGAGCGCGGCTTCAGCTTCGGCAAGGACGGCCCGCTCGACATGCGCATGGACCCGGACTCGGGCGAAAGCGCGGCCGAGTGGCTGGCGCGCGCTTCCGCCGACGAGATCGCCGACGTGCTGTGGACCTACGGCGAGGAGCGGATGAGCCGCCGCATCGCCCGCACCATCGTCGAGCGCCGGATCGCGACGCCGCTGACCCGTACCGGGCAGCTGGCCGAGCTGATCGCCTCGGTGATGCCGCGTCCGAAGCCGGGCCGCCACGAGATCCATCCCGCCACGCGCTCGTTCCAGGCCATCCGCATCCACGTCAACCAGGAGCTGGCCGACCTGGAGACCGGCCTGGCCGCCGCGCACGACGCGCTGCGCCCGGGCGGCCGGCTGGCGGTGATCAGCTTCCACTCGCTGGAAGACCGGATCGCCAAGCGCTTCATCGCCGCGCGTGCCAAGCCACCGGCGGGCAATCGCCGCCTGCCCGAGGCTGCGCCGTTCGTGCCGACCCTGCGCGAGATCGGCGGCGCCATCCGCGCCGGTTCCGACGAGCTTGCCGACAATCCGCGCGCGCGCAGCGCCGTGCTGCGCGTGGCCGAGAAGCTTGAGGCGGTGGCATGACCCGCTTCCTGGTCATCGTGCTGCTCGCGGCGAACATCGTCGCGGGCATCGGCGTGGTCCACGCGCGCCACCAGCATCGCCAGCTCTTCGTCGAGCTGACCCGGCTGGTGGACGAGCGCGACGAGCTCAACATCGACTTCGGCCGCCTGCAGCTCGAGCAGGCGACCTGGGCCGAGGCCAACCGCGTCGACCAGGTCGCGCGCGCGCGACTGGGGATGAAGTTCCCCGAGGCCGACGAGATCGTGGTGGTGCAGCCGTGAGGTTCCGCCGCGACCGCAACGGGACCGTCAGGCCGCGGGGCCGCGCGCAGTTCGACCTGCGCGGACGGCTGAAGCTGATCGTCGGCGTGCTCGGCGCCTGCGGCGTCATCCTGGTGGCGCGCGCGGTCGACCTGCAGCTGGTCGACAACGCCTACTACCAGCAGAAGGCCGATTCGCGCTTCCTGCGCGAGATCCCGATCGCCACCTCGCGCGGCATGATCACCGACCGCAACGGCGAGCCGCTGGCCGTGTCGTCGCCGGTCGACAGCGTCTGGGGCAATCCGCAGGAGCTGCTCAAGCACCCGGACCGGCTGCCGCAGCTCGCCGAGGCCCTCGGTGTGCCGCTGGACCACCTCGAGCGCCGCCTCGCGCAGCGCGCCGACAAGGAATTCGTCTACCTCAAGCGCCGCATCAACCCGAACGAGGCCGAGGCGATCCTGGCGCACAAGGTGCCCGGGGTGTTCTCGCAGCGCGAGTTCCGCCGCTTCTATCCGCAGGGCGAGGCACTGGCCCACGTGCTCGGCTTCACCAACATCGACGACGCCGGCCAGGAAGGCGTGGAGCTCGCGTTCGACGAGTGGCTGCGCGGCACGCCGGGTGCGCAGAAGGTCATCCGCGACCGCCGCGGCCGCATCGTCGAGAACGTCGACTTGGTGCGCGCCGCGCAGCCGGGCAAGGACCTCACGCTCAGCATCGACCGCCGCGTGCAGTACCTCGCGCACCGCGAGCTGCGCGCCACGCTGGAGCGCACCGGCGCCAGCGCGGGCTCGGTGGTGGTGATGGACATCAGTACCGGCGAGATCCTCGCCATGGCCAACCTGCCGACCTACAACCCGAACTCGGTCACCGGCGAGCACCGCGATGCGCGCCGCAACCGCGCCGTGACCGACCTCATCGAGCCCGGCTCGACGATCAAGCCGATCACCGTGGCGGCAGGGCTCTCGGCCGGCGTGATCACCCCGCAGACGATCTTCGACACCAACCCCGGCTGGATCCCCAACGGCCGCTACCGCACCACCGACCACCGCAACCTGGGCGTGCTCGACACCACGGGCGTGATCACCAAGAGCTCGAACATCGGCACCTCGCGGATCGTCGCGAAGCTCGACAACGCCTACTTCCACGACTACCTCGCCAGCCTGGGCTTCGGCCGCAGCACCGGCAGCGGCTTCCCCGGCGAGGCCTCGGGCCTGCTGCCGCCGGCCGCCAACTGGAGCGGCACCAGCAAGCAGACCATGAGCTACGGCTACGGCCTGTCGGTCACGCCGCTGCAGATCGCGCGCGCCTACGCCACGCTGGCCAACCACGGGCGCGCCGTGCGCCCGACCCTGGTCAAGGGCCAGCACGAAGAGCCCGCGCAGGTGATGGATGCCGGCGTGGCCGACACCGTGCTGAAGATGATGCAGACGGTCACCGAGCCGGGCGGCACCGCGATCCAGGCCGCGATTCCCGGCTACCACGTGGCCGGCAAGACCGGTACCGCGCGCAAGGCCTCGGGCGGCGGCTACTCGCGCCGCTACGTGTCCTTCTTCGCCGGCGTGGTGCCGGTCGAGAACCCGCGCTACTCGATGGTGGTGGTGATCGACGATCCGGATCCCGCCAAGGGCATCTACGGCGGCGCCGTGGCCGGCCCGGTGTTCCAGAAGACCATGGAGGGCGCCCTGCGCCTGATGGACGTGCCACCGGATGACATCGAGACCTGGCTGGCCGAGCAGGCCAAGCAGCAGGCGAAGGAGCGCGCGCGGAGTGCGCCACGCCAGGCGCGCGCGAGTGCCGCGTTGTCCGCGGGCGCGCTGCCGGCCGGTGCCACCCCGGCCTCGTTGCCGGCAGCCGCCGCTCCGGGAGGCCGTCGGTGAGCCGCCGCATGCGCCTGGCCGAACTGCTGCCCGACGTCGACGGCGTGCCGCCGTCGCTCGAGGTGTCGGGCCTGGTGCTCGACAGCCGCAGCGTGCGCGCAGGCGACGGCTTCGTCGCCATCGGCGGCTTCGGCACCCATGGCCTGCACTTTGCCGGGCGCGCGCTGGCCGATGGTGCCGCCGCGGTGCTCTTCGAGCCGCCGGTGCCGGGCGACGTGCCTGCGCCGCCTGCCGGCGCGATCGCCGTCCCCGGCCTGCGCGCGCGCATGGGCGCGATGGCCGATGCCTTCCATGGCCGTCCTTCGGCGGCGATGTCCACGGTCGCCGTGACCGGCACCAACGGCAAGACCTCGACCGTGCAACTGCTGGCGCAGGCCTGGGAGCTGCTCGGCCGCCGCGCCGCGACGATCGGCACGCTGGGCGCGGGCCTGCACGGCGACGTGCGCCCGACCGGCTTCACCACGCCGCTGGTGCTGCAGGTGCACGCGCTGCTCGCCGAGCTGCGCGACGCCGGCGCGCAGGCGGTGGCGATGGAAACCAGTTCGCACGCGCTCGACCAGGGCCGCGTGGACGCGGTGCATTTCGAAGTCGGCGTGTTCACCAACCTCACCCGCGACCACCTCGACTACCACGGCGACATGGCCACCTACGGCGCGGCCAAGGAGCGCCTGTTCGCGGTGCCTGGGCTCGCGGCCGCGGTGGTCAACGTCGACGACGGCTTCGGCCAGGAACTGTTCGCGCGCCTGCCCCCGGGCCTGCGCCGCATCGCCACCAGCGCGCGCGACGACGCGCGGGCCGAGGTGGCGGCATCGGACGTCGTGCTCGACGCGGCGGGGATCGCCTTCGGGCTGCGCGTGGGCCAGGCGCTGCACGCCGTGCGTTCGCCGCTGCTCGGCCGCTTCAACGTCGAGAACCTGCTGGCCGTCGCCGGCGTGCTGCATGCCCAGGGCGTCGCCGCCGACGCGATCGCCGGCGTGCTGGGCCGGCTGCAGCCGATCGCCGGGCGCATGAACCGCCTCGGCGGCCACGATGGCCTGCCGCTGGTCGTGGTCGACTACGCGCACACGCCGGACGCCCTCATGCAGGCGCTGTCCAGCGTCCGCGCCCACGCCGCCGGCCGCATCACCTGCGTCTTCGGCTGCGGCGGCGAGCGCGACCGCGGCAAGCGCCCGGAGATGGCCGCCGCGGCCGAGCAGGGCGCCGACGCCGTGATCGTGACCGACGACAACCCGCGCGGCGAAGACGGCGATGCCATCGTGGCCGAAATCATGGCCGGGTTCGCCGACGCGTCGCGGGTGACGGTGCAGCGCGACCGCGCCGCCGCCATCGCGCGTGCCGTGGGCGCGGCGGGTCCCGGCGACATCGTGCTGGTCGCCGGCAAGGGCCACGAGTCCTGGCAGGAGATCGGCGGCGTCCGCCATCCCTTCGACGACCACGACGTGGCGCAGCGCGCCCTCGGAGGCCGGGCATGAAGCCGATGGCGCTCTCGCAGGTCGCGCAGGCCTGCAACGGCCGGCTCCAGGGCGAGGACCTGCTCGTCGACGCGGTCGTGAGCGACAGCCGGACCCTGGCCGCGGGCGGCGCGCCGCTGTTCGTGGCGATCGCCGGTGATCAGTTCGACGGCCATGCGCATGTCGCCGCGGCCGCCGCCAACGGCGCCGTCGCGGCCCTGGTGTCGCATCCCGTGGACGCGCCGCTGCCGCAGGTCGTGGTCGGCGACACGGTCGAGGCGCTGGGGTCGCTTGCCCGCACATTGCAGGCCGCGCGCGTCGGGCAGTCGGTGGTCGCGATCACCGGCAGCAACGGCAAGACCAGCGTCAAGGAGCTCGCCCTGTCGATCCTCGGGCGCTTCGCGACCGTGGTCGCGAGCCCGGGCAACCGCAACAACGAGATCGGCCTGCCGCTGGCGATGATCGACGCCGACGACGCGGCGCGCTTCGCGGTCTACGAGATGGGTGCCGGCAAGCCTGGCGACATCGCCTACCTCGCCGCCATCGCGGCGCCGCGCGTGGCGCTGGTGAACAACATCGCCCCCGCGCACCTCGAGCGCATGGGCACGATCGCCAACGTCGCCGACGTCAAGGGCGCGATCTACGACGCCCTTCCGGCCGATGGCACCGCGGTGGTCAACGCCGACGACGCCTTCGAGTCGTTCTTCGCCGAGCGCGCGCATGGCCGGCGGATCCTGCGCTTCGGCTTTGTCGCCCGCGCCGACGTGCGCGTGCGCGACCTGGTGCTGCGCGAGGACGGCAGCGACTTCGTGCTGGTGACGCCGCTGGGCGAGGCCGCGGTCGCGCTGGCGCTGCCGGGCCGGCACAACGTCGCCAATGCGATGGCCGCGGCGGCGCTGGCCTTGGCCTGCGACGCCCCGCTTGCTGCGATTGCCGAGGGGCTCACGCTGGCCCGGCCGGTGCAGGGCCGCCTGGTGCGCCACCGCCTGCCAGGTGCCTGGCTGGTCGACGACAGCTACAACGCCAATCCGGGTTCGCTGGCCGCGGCGATCGACACCCTGGCCACGGCCGGCGGTGGCGGCTGGCTGGTGCTCGGCGACATGCGCGAACTGGGCGAGGACGCCGAAGCGCTGCACGCGGCCGCGGGCCGCCGCGCGCGCGAGGCGGGCGTGGCGCGGCTGTTCGCGCTGGGCACGCTGGCGGCGAAGGCGGCCGAGGCGTTCGGCGAGGGCGGCGCGGTGTTCACATCCCACGCAGAGCTAGCCGCCGCGGTGAAGGACGCCCTTGTAGGAGCGGCTACAGCCGCGATCGCCGCGCCGCCGATGCCAGCTGTCGAAGACGCCCGGATCGCGGCTGTAGCCGCTCCCACAGGGGCGGGTCGTTCGCCTGCGGTGGCGGGCGATCGGCCGGTGCCCACGGTGCTGGTGAAGGGTTCGCGCGGCAGCGCGATGGATCGCGTGGTCCGCGCGTTGCTTGAAGGAGTCGACACCGATGCTGCTTGAACTCACGCGCTGGCTGCAGCAGCTCGAAGGCCTGTTCGGCCTGTTCGGCTACCTGACCTTCCGCGGCATCCTCGCGGCCCTGACCTCGCTGGCGCTGTCGCTCTGGTGGGGTCCGGCGGTGATCCGCAAGCTGGCCCAGTACAAGGGTGGGCAGCCGATCCGCCAGGACGGCCCGCAGACGCATTTCTCCAAGGCCGGCACGCCGACCATGGGCGGTGGGCTGATCCTGATCACGGTGCTGGCCTCGGTGCTGCTGTGGGGCGACCTGCGCAACAAGCACGTGTGGCTGGTGCTGGTGGTGATGGCCGGCTTCGGTGCCATCGGCTGGTGGGACGACTGGATCAAGATCGTGAAGCGCGACCCCAACGGCATGCGCTCGCGAACCAAGTACGCGCTGCAGTCGGTGATCGGCCTCGCCGCCGGCCTGTTCCTGTGGTTCAGCGCCGACACGCCCGTCGCGACCACGTTCTACATCCCGTTCTTCAAGGCGGTGGCGCTGCCGCTGGCCGGGGTGTCCTTCGTCGCCATCGCCTACTTCTGGATCGTCGGCTTCTCCAACGCGGTCAACCTGACCGACGGCCTGGACGGCCTGGCGATCATGCCGACCGTGCTGGTGGCCTGCGCGCTGGGCGTGTTCGCCTATGCCTCGGGCAACGCGGTGTTCGCCGAGTACCTGCAGATCCCGCGGGTGCCGGGGGCCGGCGAACTGGTGATCATCTGCGCCGCGATCGCGGGGTCCGGCCTCGGATTCCTCTGGTTCAACACCTATCCGGCGATGGTCTTCATGGGCGACATCGGCGCGCTGGCGCTGGGCGCCGTGCTCGGCTGCATCGCGGTGATCGTGCGCCAGGAGCTGGTGCTGGTGGTGATGGGCGGCATCTTCGTCATCGAGACGCTGTCGGTGATGATCCAGGTCGCCAGCTTCAAGCTCACCGGCAAGCGCGTGTTCCGCATGGCGCCCATCCACCATCACTTCGAGCTCAAGGGCTGGCCGGAGCCGCGCGTGATCGTGCGCTTCTGGATCATCTCGGTGATCCTCGTGCTGGTCGGCCTCGCCACCTTGAAGGTGCGCTGATGGACAGGACCCACGACCGCAGCAGCCAGGCCGTCCGCCTCGAGTCCATCGGCGGGCGCTACGACCCGTGGATGCTCGGTGCAGCACTGGCGCTGGCGTCGCTCGGCATCGTGATGGTGGGCTCGAGCTCGATCGCCATCGGCGAGGAGCTGGGCGTGGGCCCCAACCATTTCCTGGTGCGCCACGTGGTGTTCATGGGCCTGGGCGGCGTGCTCGCCTTCGTGGCGATGCGGCTGGAGCTCAAGACCGTCGAGCGCTACGACCGGCTGCTGCTGCTGGGGTGCGTGCTGGCGCTGCTGGCGGTGTTCATCCCCGGTCTTGGCTCGAGCGTCAACGGCGCGCAGCGCTGGATCAACCTCGGGGTGTCGAAGTTCCAGGCCGTCGAGGCGGTCAAGGTGATGTACATCGTCTGGCTGGCCAGCTACCTGGTGCGCTTCCGCGACGAGGTCAATGCCACCTGGGGCGCGATGCTGAAGCCGATCGGCGTGGCCGTGGTGCTGATGGTCCTGCTCGCCTTCCAGCCCGACTTCGGCTCCTTGGCGCTGATCCTGGCGATCACCGCCGGGATGCTGGTGCTGGGCGGCGTCCACCTGCCGCGGATGGCCGCGCCGGTGGTGCTGCTGCTGCCGGCGCTGGCCGCGGTGGCGATCGCCGAGCCCTACCGCATGCGCCGCCTCACCTCCTTCATGGACCCCTTCGCCGATCCGTTCAACAGCGGTTACCAGCTGGCCAACGCGCTGATGGCGGTCGGTCGCGGCGAGTTCTGGGGCGTGGGCCTGGGCGCTTCGATCCAGAAGCTCAACTACCTGCCCGAAGCGCATACCGACTTCATCCTCGCGGTGATCGCCGAGGAGCTCGGCTTCGTCGGCGTCTGCCTGGTGATCGGGCTGTACGCGCTGCTGGTCGGCCGCGCCTTCCTGATCGGGCTGCGCTGCGTCGAGAACCGCCGCCACTTCGCCGGCTACATCGCCTTCGGCATCGCGCTGTGGATGAGCCTGCAGACCCTGGTCTCGATCGGCGTGAACCTCGGCCTGCTGCCGACCAAGGGGCTGACCCTGCCGCTGGTCTCGTCGGGCGGCTCCAGCGTGATGATGACCTGCGTCGCGGTGGGCCTGCTGCTGCGCGTGTCCTACGAGCTCGACCGTACCCAGCGCCAGGTCGCGCGCCTGCGTGGCGAAGCCGCCTCGCCGGCCGCGCCGCCGGCGCCGATGCCCGCCACCACCCAGCCGGTGCCGTCGCTGGCCGCGCGCGGCACCAGCCGCCTGCGCCAGCGCATCGAGCCCCGCCTCAGCCCCGGAGCCCAGGCATGATCCGCCGCCTTCACGATACCCACGGCGTGCCGATGGCCGACTTCGCGCGGCGGCATTCGCGCGTGCATTTCATCGGCATCGGCGGCACCGGCATGAGCGGCATCGCCGAGGTGCTGTGCACGCTGGGCTACCAGGTCTCGGGTTCGGACATGGCCGACAGCGCGGTGACGCGCCGCCTCGCGGGCCTTGGCGCGACCGTGCATCGCGGCCACGGCGCGGCCAACGTGCTGGGCACCGACTGCGTGGTGGTGTCGAGCGCCATCCAGCCCGACAACCCGGAGCTGCTGGAAGCCCGCGCGCAGCGCATCCCGGTGGTGCCGCGCGCCGAGATGCTGGCCGAGCTGATGCGCTTCCGCCGCGGCGTCGCCGTCGCCGGAACCCATGGCAAGACCACCACCACCTCGTTGCTGGCGAGCGTGCTGGCCGAAGGTGGCCTCGATCCCACCTTCGTCATCGGCGGCAAGCTGCTGGCCGCCGGCGCCAACGCGCGCCTGGGCGGCGGCGACTGGCTGGTGGCCGAGGCCGACGAGAGCGACGGCAGCTTCCTGCGCCTGAATCCGCTGGTCGCCATCGTCACCAACATCGACGTCGACCACCTGGAGAACTACGGCGGCGATTTCGCGCGCGTGCAGCAGGCCTTCTCCGAGTTCCTGCACCGGCTGCCGTTCTACGGCCTCGCGGTGCTGTGCATCGACGACCCCGAAGTGGCGGCGCTGGCCGGCACGGTTTCGCGCCACGTGATGACCTACGGCTTCCATGCCGACGCCGACGTGCGCGCCGACAACGTGCGCCAGGACGGCGCGACGATGTCCTTCGATCTGGTGCTGCCCGACGGCTCGTCCACGCCGATGGAGCTGGCGATGCCGGGCCGGCACAACGTGCAGAACGCGCTCGCGGCGGCGGCGGTGGCCTGGGAGCTGGGCGTCCAGCCGGACGCGATGCGCACCGCGCTGGCGAAGTTCGCGGGCGTCGGCCGCCGCTTCAACCGCCTGGCCGAGCTCACGACCGCGCGCGGCGCGCGGGTGCAGCTGGTCGACGACTACGGGCACCATCCGCGCGAACTGGCGGCGGTGTTCGAAGCCGCGCGCGGCGGCTGGCCCGAGCGCCGCCTGGTCGTGGCCTTCCAGCCGCACCGCTACAGCCGCACGCGCGACCTGCTCGACGACTTCGCGGGCGTCCTGTCCGACGTCGACGCGCTGGTGCTGACCGAGGTCTACCCGGCCGGCGAGCAGCCGCTGCCGAATGCCGACGCGCGTGCGCTGGCGCGCGCCATCCGCGCCCGCGGCCGCATCGACCCGGTCGTGGTCAACGGACCGGGCGACCTGCGCGACGTGCTGCCCGACATCCTCGAGGACGGCGACCTGCTGCTGGTCATGGGCGCCGGCGACATCGGCCACGCCTCGCAGAGCCTGGCCGCCGACGGCTTCCCGGCCGCGGGGGAGGGCGCATGAGCCTGCACCTGCCCGCACTGCGCGTGACCGATGCCACCGCCTTCGGCCGCGTGGCCGTGCTGCTGGGCGGCGACACCAGCGAACGCGAGGTGTCGCTGGACTCCGGCGCCGGCGTGCTCGAGGCCCTGCGCTCGCGCGGCGTGGACGCGCACGCCGTCGACGGCGTCCCGACGCTGCTGGCCGAGCTGCAGGCCGGGCGCTACGCCCGCGTGTTCAACATCCTCCACGGCGGCGCCGGCGAGAACGGCACGCTCCAGGGCCTGCTCGACGCGCTTGGCGTGCCGTACACCGGCTCGCGCGTGCTCGGCAGCGCGTTGACCATGGACAAGATCCGCACCAAGCAGGTCTGGCTGTCCGAAGGCCTGCCGACCCCGCGCTACGAGCGGCTGGCGAAGGGCGCCGACCTGGCCGCCGCCGCCGCGCGCCTCGGCTATCCCGTGTTCGTCAAACCGTCGTCCGAAGGCTCCAGCGTCGGCGTGTTCCGCGTGCTGGCCGAGGCCGACCTGGCGCCGGCGATCGCGTTCGCGGCCGCGTACGACGGAGAGCTGCTGATGGAGCAGATGGTGCGCGGCGACGAGCTGACCGTCGGCATCCTCGGCGACGTCGCCCTGCCGTCGATCCGCATCGTGCCGGCCGGCGAGTGGTACGACTACCACGCCAAGTACGTCGCCGAGGACACGCAGTACCTGTGTCCGGGCCTCGACGGCGATGATGAAGCCGCGATCCGCGACCTCGCGCTGCGCGCGTTCCGCGCGGCGGCGTGCAGCGGCTGGGGCCGCGTCGACGTGATGCGCGACCGAGAGCGCGGCCTGCAGCTGATCGAGGTGAACACCGCGCCGGGCATGACCAGCCATTCGCTGGTGCCCAAGGCCGCCGCGCAGCTGGGCTGCGACTACGCCGAGCTGTGCTGGCGCGTGCTGGAGCAGACGCTGTGAGCGCACTGGCGCGCATCCTCGCCTGGACGCTCGCGGTGGCGCTGGTCGCGCTGCCGGTGGTCGCCGTGGTCCAGGGCTGGATCGGCGCCGAGCGCTGGCCGCTGCGCACGCTGCGGATCAACGACAACCTGCAGCAGGTCGATCCGGCCGTCGTCCGCGAGGCGGTGCTGCCCTTTGCGCAGCAGGGCTTCTTCGCGGTGCGCCTGGACGAGGCGCGCCACGCCGTCGCGCGCCTGCCCTGGGTGGAGCAGGCGGAGGTGTCCAAGCGCTGGCCCGACGTGCTCGAAGTGCGGGTCAGCGAACACCGTCCCTATGCGCGCTGGGGCGAGGGCCGCCTGCTGTCGCAGCAGGGCCGCGTATTCCCCGCCGCCGATGTCGACGTGCCGCAGGGCCTGCCGCTGCTGCACGGCCCCGACGGTCGCGTCGACGAGGTGGTCGAGCTGTACCAGGAAGCCAGCGGCCTGTTCGCGCCGGCTGGTTACAGCGTGCGCGCGCTGCTGCTCGACAACCGCGGCAGCTGGGCGATGGTCCTCTCCAACGGCACCGAGGTGGTCATCGGCAGCCACCAGGCGCGCATCCGCATGGCCCGTTTCGCCCGCCTCCTGCCGCAGCTGCTGCAGCAGGAACAGCTGCCGCTGTCGCGCGCAGATCTCCGATACACGAATGGCTTCGCCCTGACCTGGGCCGAGGAAAGCACTGCATGAACCGCAAAGGCGACAAAGCCCTGATCGTCGGCCTCGACATCGGCACCTCCAAGGTGGTGGCCCTGGTGGGCGAGTATTCGCCGGGCAACCCGATCGAGGTTATCGGCATCGGCAGCCACGAATCGCGCGGCCTCAAGCGCGGCGTGGTGGTCGACATCGAGTCCACCGTGCAGTCGATCCAGCGTGCGATCGAGGAGGCCGAGCTGATGGCCGGCTGCGACATCCGCTCGGTCTACGCCTCGATCTCGGGCAGCCACGTGCAGTGCAAGAACTCGCCGGGCATCGTGCCGATCCGCGACGGCGAAGTGACCTGGTCGGACCTCGACCGCGTGCTCGACGCCGCCAAGGCGGTCGCGATCCCGGCCGACCAGAAGATCCTGCACGCCATCCCGCGCGAGTACGTGCTCGATGACTCGCAGGAAGGCATCCGCAATCCCGTCGGCATGACCGGCGTGCGTCTGGAGGTGCACGCGCACCTGGTGGTCTGCGCGCAATCGGCGGCGGCCAACATCTCCAAGTGCGTGCAGCGCTGCGACCTGCAGATCGACGACCTGGTGCTGTCCTCGCTGGCGTCCAGCACCGCGGTGTTGACCAGCGACGAGCGCGAGCTGGGCGTGGTGATGGTCGACATCGGCGCCGGCACCACGGATCTGGCCGTGTTCGTGCAGGGCGCGATCTGCCACACCTCTTCTCTGCCGATCGCCGGCGACAAGGTCACCGAGGACATCGCGCACATGCTGCGCACGCCCACGCCCGAGGCCGAGCAGATCAAGGTCCGCTACGCCTGCGCGCTGGCGCAGCTGGCCACCAGCGAAGAGTCGATCCAGGTGCCGAGCGTCGGCGACCGCCCCCCGCGCCGCCTGCCGCGCCAGTCGCTGGCGCAGGCCGTGCAGGCCCGCTACGAGGAGATCTTCGAAATGGTGCAGGCCGAACTGCGCCGCTCCGGCTTCGAGCAGCACGTGCGCGCCGGCATGGTGCTCACCGGCGGCGCCGCGAAGATGGAAGGCGTGGTCGAACTGGCCGAGGAAATGCTGCAGATGCCGGTGCGCGTGGGCATCCCGCAGCACGTGACCGGCCTGGGCGAAGTCGTGAACAACCCGGTCCACGCCACCGGCGTCGGCCTGCTGCTGATGGGCAGCCAGATCGAGCACCCTCGCCGCCCCGTGCTGCCCACCGGCCGCGCCGGCAGCGTCCTGAAGAAGCTCAAGACCTGGTTCCAGGGGGAGTTCTGACCATGGCCAGACCCCGGCAGGCCGCCCTTTGTAGGAGCAGCTACAGCTGCGACCCCTCCCACCACACCCGTCGAAAACGAAAACGAAGCATCCGCACCACCCCGCGACACCCATAACAACAAAAACCAGCACCACATCACGACATCAAGAGGACTACGGACATGGCGCACTTCGAACTGGTTGAAAAGATGGCTCCCAACGCCGTCATCAAGGTCATCGGCGTGGGTGGCGGCGGTGGCAACGCCGTCAACCACATGGTCAACAGCAGCGTGGACGGCGTGGAGTTCATCACCGCCAACACCGACGCGCAGGCGATCAAGAACTGCGGCTCCAAGCTGCAGCTGCAGCTCGGCACCAGCGTCACCAAGGGCCTGGGCGCAGGTGCCAATCCGGAAGTCGGCCGCCAGGCCGCGCTCGAGGACCGCGACCAGATCATGGAAGCGCTGCAGGGCGCGGACATGGTCTTCATCACCGCCGGCATGGGCGGCGGCACCGGCACCGGTGCGGCGCCCGTCGTCGCGCAGCTGGCCAAGGAGATGGGCATCCTGACCGTCGCCGTGGTCACCAAGCCGTTTCCGTTCGAAGGCCGCCGCCGCATGCAGGTCGCGCTGAAGGGCATCGAGGAGCTGGCCGCCAGCTGCGACTCGCTGATCACCATCCCCAACGAGAAGCTGATCACCGTGCTCGGCCGCAACGCCACGATGGTGCAGGCCTTCCGCGCCGCCAACGACGTGCTGCTGGGCGCGGTGCAGGGCATCGCCGACCTGATCGTCCGCCCGGGCCTGATCAACGTCGACTTCGCCGACGTGCGCACCGTGATGGGCGAAATGGGCCTGGCGATGATGGGCACCGGCACCGCCCGCGGCGACGACCGCGCCCAGGCCGCCGCCGAGTCCGCGATCCAGAACCCGCTGCTCGACGACGTCAATCTGGCCGGCGCCAACGGCATTCTGGTCAACATCACCGCCGGCCCGGACTTCACCATGAGCGAGTTCGACGAAGTCGGCCGCACGGTGGAGAACTTCGCCAGCGAGGACGCGACCATCGTCATCGGCACCGTGCTCGACCCAGACATGCAGGACGACGTGCGGGTCACGGTCGTGGCGACCGGCCTCAACGCCAGCCGCGCGCGCAGCACCGGCCACGGCCATGGCCGCGCCGACGCCTACCAGGAGCCGCAGCGCCGGTCGCACATCCAGCTGATCAACACCGGCCGCCGCGACGGCACCACCGGCATGCTGATCGAGGACGAGGTGCAGCAGCCGGTCGCGGCCACGGGCGGCTTCGGCCTGCGCCGCGGCTCGGCCGAGCCGGCCGCCGCGCCGGTCACGCCCGCCGTTGCCGACTTCGGCGGTGGCAACGAGTCCGGCTACCTCGACATCCCGGCCTTCCTGCGCCGCCAGGCCGACTGACCGGAAGGGGCCCCGCCGATGGCGGGGCCCATTGGCAGCCGTGTGGCTCGGGGCGCTCCAGCCCCGAGCGCGCGCCCTCGCCACGCCCCGTCCGCCCCTGTAGGAGCGGCTATAGCCGCGATCGCCGCACGTCCTGGTACGCGCGGTCGTCGAGAGCCAACGCCATCGCGGCTATAGCCGCTCCTACAGGTTGCTATTGCGCTTGCCTCCGCCGCTTCAATCGCACCCATAGCCGCGCCCTGCACGCAGGACAGTGCGTCCACGGCAAAGCCCGCCAACGGCCACCCCGCACCGTTCAGGTTCAGCCTGTCGCGTGCTAAATTGCGAACCGCTTTCATTTGGCGCCCGCCCCGCGCGGCCGCTCAGGACCCAGAGCCCCCGCGAATGGCCCAGCAGCGCACCATCCGAAACGTCACCCGCGCCACCGGCGTGGGGCTGCACAGTGGCGAGAAGGTCTATATGACCCTGCGCCCGGCGCCGACCGACTCGGGCATCGTGTTCCGCCGCATCGACGTCGAGCCGGCCGTCGAGATCCCGGCCGCGGCCACCCTGGTCACCGAGACCACGCTCTGCACCGGCCTGTCCACTGACGGCGCCAACGTGCAGACCGTCGAGCACCTGATGTCGGCCCTGGCGGGGCTCGGCATCGACAACATCATGGTCGAGCTGTCCGCCGCCGAGGTGCCGATCATGGACGGCTCGTCGGGCCCGTTCGTGTTCCTGCTGCAGTCGGCGGGCGTCGTCGAGCAGGACGCGCCCAAGCGCTTCATCCGCGTGACCCGCCCGGTCGAGGTCCGCGAGGGCGACAAGATCGCCCGCTTCGAGCCCTACGACGGCTTCCGCCTCGGGTTCACCATCGACTTCAACCATCCCGCCATCCCGACCACCCGCTCGCGGGCCGAGGTGGAGTTCTCGACCGAGAACTACATCCGCGAGGTCAGCCGCGCGCGCACCTTCGGCTTCATGCGCGACCTCGAGTACATGCGCGACCGCAACCTGGGCCTGGGCGGCTCGATGGACAACGCCATCGTCCTCGACGACTTCCGGGTGCTGAACGAGGACGGCCTGCGCTACGCCGACGAGTTCGTGCGCCACAAGATCCTCGACGCGGTCGGTGACCTCTACCTGGCGGGGCGACCGATCATCGGCGCCTTCGAGGGCTTCAAGTCCGGCCATGCGCTCAACAACAAGCTGGTGCGCGCGCTGCTGGCCGAAGAGGGCGCGTGGGAAGAGGTGACCTACCCCGAGACGGATACCAGCCCGGTCGCCTACGGCGCCCTGCAGCCGGCGGCGTAGCGCGCTCCCCCGGCTCCCCCTGTAGGAGCGGCTACAGCCGCGATCGCCCTCCGCTGTATCCCGGATGCAGACCCTGCGGCGATCCACATCGGCATCCGCGCGGGGCAATGGCACCCATCAGGGTTGCTTTCATCGTTCGAGATCGATCGCGGCTATAGCCGCTCCTACAGGTTCGGTCCTCACGGACCTGTCCTCCACCTGTCCGCCTTCCGGATCATGTGCGCCAGGTGCTCTTTTTAATGAAAAATTAACGGAAATGGCGAAATAACGCCCGGTCCGGTTAACGTTTCACATGCCCGTGACCGCTAGGATGCTCCGTCGGCCCGGAAGCGGGTCGTCGAATTCAGGACCCGTCGCTGTCGTCGTCCAGGGGGACACGCAGCGACGCCAAGGCATCCCGCAGCCCTTGTGGTGCGGATGCCGACAGCGGACGTATGGCCGTTTCGACCCGCGCAGGCGGGAACAGCGGCTGGGTGGTCGTCCTGACCCTGAGCTCCCGGACATCCAGCCCGTGCGAACGGGCGGCGTCCAGAAGCGCTGGAGCGGCAAGCCTGAGGCTGGCGTTCCACAGTGGCGAATCCACCAGGTACACGAGCTTTGCGCCATCCACATTCGCAAGCCGCGCGTGCGCGGCAAGTGAAACCGGAAGATGTGGGCGCAGGGTGCGGTCGAGTGCGTCGAGCCACAACGCGCGCTTGATCGGGGAGCGGCCGCTTGCATCGGCTGCCAGCGCGTCGAGGACGGCGCGCGGACCTTTGGGGGAAGCCACTAGGCTCTACCGGAAGACATGGTGATATGACTCTACAACGTACGCTTCTTCATTCTCAGGCCTGGTGCCTGCACTACCTTCGCCGCGGTGGCAGACGCATCGCCGGCCTCGGCACCCGCCAGCCGCTGGCGCTGGTCGCGGCCACCCTGGTGGCCGGCGCGGCGCTCGGCGCCAGCATCCAGTCCAGCGAGGTCAACGCGCTGCGCACGGAGCTCGCGACCCAGGATGCCCAGCTCGAGGACACCCGCGCCGACGCCCAGCGCGAGGTCAATGCCCTGGCGGCGCGTCTGGGCGAACTGCAGGCCGAGGCCACGCGCCTCAACGCCCTCGGCGACCGCCTGACCCAGGTCGCCCAGCTCGGCGACGGCGAGTTCGATTTCAACAGCCCGGTGGGCATCGGCGGCCATGGCCCGGTGCGCGACATGCCGGCGGGCGAGCTGCGCGAAGGCATCACCGGCATCGACGCCGACTTCGCCGCCGCCGGCGGCCAGCTGTCGGTGCTCGAGATGCTGCTGTTCAACCGCGAGCTCGACAAGAACGCCGTGCCCTCGCGTTCGCCGGTGGCCTCCAGCTACATCACCTCCGGTTTCGGTCGCCGCGCCGATCCCTTCGGCGGCGGCGCCGCCTGGCACAAGGGCATCGACTTCGACGCGCGCACCGGTGATCCGGTGCTCGCGGTGGCCGACGGCGTGGTCAGCTATTCCGGCTCGCGCTCGGGCTACGGCAACGTGGTCGAGATCGACCACGGCAACGGCTACGTGACCCGCTACGCGCACAACTCGCGCAACACCGTGCAGGTCGGCGACCTGGTGCGCGTGGGCCGCGAGATCGCCAAGGCCGGCAGCACCGGCCGCAGCACCGGCGCGCACGTGCACTTCGAGGTCTGGGAGAACGGCCGCGTGATGAATCCGCGCAAGTTCCTCGGCGAGAAGCACTGACGCAATCAGCCCTGCAGGAGCGGCTGCAGCCGCGATTGCGCGAGCCTGCCCTGTAGGAGCGGCTACAGCCGCGATTGCCGCTTGGCACTGCCTGGCAGCTGGCCATCGCGGCTGTAGCCGCTCCTGCAGGAAAGCCTGCCGGGGCTTGATAGGCGGTCCCGGGACCCCCACGGTACAATCCCGTGGCCAGCTGGAAAGGGCGCCTCGCGCCCTTTTCCTGTTTCCGGGCCCATGCCAGCGCCATCCACTCCTCCCAACCGGTCACCCAATGCTCAATCGCCTGCTCACCAGCGTCTTCGGCAGCCGCAACGAACGCATCGTCGGTCAGTTCAACAAGGTCGTCGCGAAGGTCAACGCGTTCGAGCCGCAGATGCAGGCGCTTTCCGACGCCGAGCTGCAGGCCAAGACCCCCGAATTCAAGCAGCGCATCGCCAACGGCGAAGCGCTCGACAAGGTCCTGCCCGAGGCCTTCGCCGTCTGCCGCGAGGCCTCGGTCCGCACCTTGGGCATGCGCCACTACGACGTGCAGCTGGTCGGCGGCATGGTGCTGCACACCGGCAAGATCGCCGAGATGCGCACCGGCGAGGGCAAGACCCTGGTCGCGACGCTGGCGGTCTACCTCAACGCCCTGGAAGGCAAGGGCGTGCACGTGGTCACGGTGAACGACTACCTGGCGCGCCGCGACGCCGCGCAGATGGGCAAGCTCTACAACTGGCTGGGCCTGTCGGTGGGCGTGGTCTATCCGGGCATGCCGCACGGCGACAAGCACGCCGCCTATGGCGCCGACATCACCTACGGCACCAACAACGAATTCGGCTTCGACTACCTGCGCGACAACATGGCGCTGTCGAAGGAGCAGCGCTACCAGCGCGGCCTGCACTACGCGATCATCGACGAGGTCGACTCGATCCTGATCGACGAGGCGCGCACGCCGCTGATCATTTCCGGCCCCGCCGATGAAACGCCCGACCTGTACATCAAGGTCAACCGCATCGTCCCCGAGTTCACCCGCCAGGCCGACGAGCAGGCCGAAGGTGACTTCTGGGTCGACGAGAAGGGCAAGCAGGTCCACCTGTCCGAGGCCGGCCAGGAGCTGGCCGAGACCCTGCTGCGCCGCGCCGGCATCCTCGGCGAGGACGACGGCCTGTACGACCCGCACAACATCCACGTGGTGCACCACCTCAACGCCGCGATGCGCGCGCACGCGATCTACCAGCGCGACGTCGACTACATCGTGCGCGACGGCGAGGTCATCATCGTCGACGAGTTCACCGGCCGCACCCTGCCGGGACGCCGCTGGTCCGACGGCCTGCACCAGGCGGTAGAGGCCAAGGAAGGCGTGCCGGTTCAACGCGAGAACCAGACGCTGGCCAGCATCACCTTCCAGAACCTGTTCCGCATGTACGGCAAGCTGTCGGGCATGACCGGCACCGCGGACACGGAAGCCTTCGAGTTCAACAGCATCTACAGCCTGGAAGTGGTGGTGATCCCGACCCACCGCCCGATGATCCGCGTCGACCATCCCGATGCCGTATTCCTCAACCGCGCCGGCAAGTACCGCGCGGTGATCAACGAGCTGAAGGAAGCGCATGCGCGCCAGCAGCCGGTGCTGGTCGGCACGACCTCGATCGAAGTTTCGGAGATGTTGAGCCAGCAGCTGACCGAAGCCGGCATCCACCACGAAGTGCTCAACGCCAAGCAGCACGAGCGCGAGGCGATCATCATCGCCCAGGCCGGCCGTCCGGGCGCGGTCACCATCGCCACCAACATGGCCGGCCGCGGCACCGACATCGTGCTCGGTGGTTCGCTGGAGTCGGAGCTGGCCGCACTCGAGGCCGAGCAGGGCGAGATCGACGCCGGGACGCGCACCACGCTGAAGGCCGCGTGGCAGGAGCGCCATGACGCGGTGAAGGCCGCTGGCGGCCTGCACATCGTCGGCACCGAGCGCCACGAGAGCCGCCGCATCGACAACCAGCTGCGCGGTCGCTCCGGTCGCCAGGGCGATCCGGGTTCCAGCCGCTTCTACCTGTCGCTCGAAGACAACCTGATGCGCATCTTCGCCGCCGACTGGGTGCAGAAGGTCATGGCGCGCATGGGCCTGAAGGAAGACGACATCATCGAAAGCCCGCTGGTGTCGAAGCAGATCGCCAATGCCCAGCGCAAGGTCGAGGCGCACAACTTCGACATCCGCAAGAACCTGCTCGACTTCGACGACGTCAACAACGACCAGCGCAAGGTCATCTACGGCCAGCGCAACGAACTGCTCGAGGCCGAGGACATCGCCGGCAACATCGCCGGCATCCGCACCGACGTGGTCGGCGACCTGGTCGAGCGCTTCGTGCCGCCGGATTCGGTCGACGACCAGTGGGACATCGCCGGCCTGCAGGCCGCGCTCGATGCCGACTTCGGCTTGGCGATCGACGTCGCCGGCTGGGTGGCGGCGCAGAACGAGGTCGACGCCGAACGCATCCTCGAACACGTGCAGGAGGCGGTGGAGCAGTCGGTGGCCGCGAAGGAAGCCTCGACCGGCCCTGAGACCATGCGCATGCTCGAGAAGCACATCATGCTCAGCGTGCTCGACGACAACTGGAAGCAGCACCTCGCGCGCATGGACTACCTGCGCCAGGGCATCCACCTGCGCGGCTATGCCCAGAAGCAGCCGAAGCAGGAGTACAAGAAGGAAGCGTTCGAGCTGTTCTCGGAGATGCTCGACAAGGTCAAGCGCGAAGTGGTGATGATGCTGTCGCGCGTGCGCGTGCGCACCGAAGAGGAAGTGGCCGCGCTGGAAGCACAGGAGCGCGAGCAGGCCGAAGCCCAGGCGCGGCGCATGCAGTTCCAGCACGCCGACAGCGGCGGCTACGGCGCCGACGAGGAAGCCGCCGACCCGGACTACCAGTACGAGGGCGACCCCGCCGACCGCGGCCCCAAGGTGGGACGCAACGACCCGTGTCCCTGCGGCAGCGGAAAGAAGTACAAGCACTGCCATGGGCAGCTCGCCTGACGCCAAAGCACCGCCCCCTGTAGGAGCGGCTACAGCCGCGATAGATCTCGCGGCTGCCTTTGCCAATCCGGTGTTGCGACTCGATCCCGCGGCTGCCTCGGCCAATCCCGTAGTGCTAGGCGATCGCGGCTGTAGCCGCTCCTGCATTGGGGCACGCGGCTTCGGGGCCTATCGATGAAAGTCGTCGAAGTCGTCGCCGCCGTCATCACCGATCCCCGCGGTCGGATCCTGCTGACCCGCCGCACCGAAGGCCGTGACCTCGCCGGTCTCTGGGAGTTTCCCGGCGGCAAGCGCGAGGCCGGCGAGAGCCCGGAGGCCGCGCTGGCCCGCGAGCTGCAGGAAGAGCTCGGCATCGACGCCCGCGTGGGCGAGCATCTGATCACCGTGCCGCAGCGCTATCCCGACAAGCGCCTGCGACTCGATGTCCGCCATGTCGCGCGCTGGACCGGCACCCCGCGCGGCCGCGAAGGCCAGGCCCTGGCCTGGGTGCCGCCGCACAAGCTGTCGAGCTACGCGATGCCCCCGGCCGACATCCCCGTGGTGGCCGCCCTGCAACAGCCCGACCGCTACGCCATCAGCCCCGGCCTGCCGCAGCCTGACGCCTACGCCATTACCGGTCTGCGGTCGCCCGCGATCTCCTGTAGGAGCGGCTAGAGCCGCGATCGCACTTGCGGAGATGCGATCGCGGCTATAGCCGCTCCTACAGACACAGATGCCACCGCCGCCGCGGTCGACTGGCTCGCTGGCCTCGACGCCACGCTGGCCAACGGCATCTCCCGCATCCAGCTCCGCCTTCCCGGCGCCGCCCCCGACCTGTTCCGCGAACTCGCGACCGCCGCCGCTGCCCGCTGCCGCCGCGCTGGCGCGGAGCTGCTGGTCAACGCCGACGTCGCCCTGGCCTGCGAACTGGGCACTGGCGTGCACCTGCGCTCGTCGCAGCTCGCCACGATCACCCAACGCCCGATGCTGGCGGAAGGTTCGCTGCTGGCCGCGTCGTGCCATACGGCCGAAGACCTCGCCCACGCCGCGCGGCTGGGCTGCGATTTCGTGGTGCTGGGGGCGGTGAAGGCGACGGCCAGCCACCCTGGCGAGCCGGGCATCGGCTGGGAGGCATTCGCAGCGCTGCGGGAGTCTGTGAGCCTGCCCGTGTATGCGATCGGCGGGCTTGGGCCGGAGGACATGGGCGACGCCAGGCGCCGGGGCGGGCAGGGCATCGCCGGGATCCGTGCACTGTGGGGCTGTCGCGGCGCATAGCGGCTCACGGCCGCGTCGCACACCGGTGCCCGAATCAGGATTCCCCGACGGTGCGTCCGTTGCCGGGCGCGGCATGCTCGATCTCCACCCGGGATGGAGCTCGTCATGGAAGACACGAATGCAGGGGGCGCACATCGCGTGCATCCGCGCCTGCCAGCTGCACTCGCGCTCACGGTGGTCCTCGCCCTGGCGGCCGGACCCGCCGCCGCGACACGCGATGGCGCACCGGGGGCCGGTGCTCAGAGCATCTGGTTCGGGACGCTTGACTGCGGCCGCGACGCGATGCTCCAGCAGGTCCGCCATCCTGCGGAAGCCACGATCCTGGCATCAGGGCGGGTCGCCTTGCCGGGAACCGGATACAGCTTCGCCATCCCCGAACTGCCGGGAGGCGGGAAGCCGGTCGTGACGATCGTCGAGGGCGACCGGTCGCGCCGCTTCATCGATCATTCCATCCTGTTCGCGCGCGACCTCGACGCTCCGCCGATCGCGGCCGTGGTGGTGACCGAATTGCCCGAGCCACTGCAGACGGGCAGCCCCAGCGGCACGCTTGTCGCCATGATGTCCCTGCAGCTCGAGAGCGCCCGGTCCGTGCCGGGCCTGCCCGTCACCTTCGTGCATCTTTCGGAAAACCCGGTCGCGGGGCTGGAGATGCTGGTCCCCGGCCGTGCCCCGTCGGCGTGCTTCCCGACGTCCCGCTTCAACGCCCAGGAAGACCTCCTGACCACCATGGGCATCAGCCAGTTCGTCGTCGATGGCCAGTACCTGCTCGAGGTCTCGCTCATCGTGCCGCAGGTTCCCGGATCCAGCCAAGCCACGCCGGCGCAGGCGCGCGCGGAGATGGACAGGTTCGCGCAGGCCATGGCTGGTGGCCGGACGTCCGGGCTGACGCCGCCGCCGGCAGAGGCGCGCGCGCCGGGACGTCCGCACCAGCCCGGCTTGACGGTCGGGGGCGCGAGCGACTAGCGTCGAATCGAGCCCATACGGACATGGACGCATGCACACACGACGTGACTCGCGCGCGGCACGCCTCGCCCGGACCGCCGCCGTTCTGATCCTGGCTGCCGCGCTGCTGCAAGCGTGCAGCTCGAGGGCGCCTTCTTCGCCGGACAACATGAAGCCGCCGCCTGGGCATGGTCCGTATACGGGGACGGTGGCGGATTGGCCGCTGTGGTTTCCGTTTCACAGCTTCGGTGCGTACTGTTTTGGCGTGGCGTCCTGCCAGATCAGCTATGCAGGGCAAATGCATGGCAGCGACCAGCCCAGACCACCGATCACATCGCTGGAACGGCCGCTGAGGGAAGCCCTTCATGCTGGCAGGGGACCGATCAGAAACTTCCCGCCACCCGCCGAAGTGGAGTGGACAACCATCGACGGCACAAGGCTCATGGCACGCGTGGATATCGCCGACATTTTCGCCGATCGTATGGTCCGTCATACCGTGGCCAGAGAAGACATCATGGAGGACTCACTTATCCCTCGACCCGGCATCATCCTCGTTGTGAACGATCGTACGATCAATACCTACATGAGTACCTGGATCCCTTTGAAGGAACTCCAGGATCCTGCGAATCCACACAGCGACCTTCATACAGGTCTGGTGCTCGTGCATTCGAAAACACATTGATCCGGCGGCGCGATCAAGGAGGATCGCATGAACGAATACAGGCTCACGCCCGACGGCGTGCAAGCGCGCGTGCTGAGCAAGGAAGAGCATTCCATGCTCGACCTTACGCGCGCCCGGATGCAGCAGGTACGCGCGCCAAGGCTGATGACATCGCCTCACGACAGGCTGTATGTCGCTGCACTGGACGGCACCAGCAACAGCCGTCTCAAAGACGGACTTGAAGCACTGTCGGTAGTTGCCGTTATTGGTCGTGCAATCGAATCACTCGCCGATTCCTCAGTGAAAGTCGGATACCTCGAAGGTGTGGGCACGCAAGCGGGACCTGTACGGCGCATCCTGGACGGGGCACTGGCATTCACGCTTGAAGAAAGGGCTGAGCATGCGTACCTCGAGTTTTGCGTGCAGGCCAGCCAATGGTTGCGTGAAGACCCCAATGCCCGCATCCACCTCGCCGGAATCGGGTTCAGCCGCGGTGCGGAGACCGTCGCGCTGTTGGAGCGTCTTGTGCACGAGCGCGGTATCCGGGATCCGGACGGGGCCGTCGCCCGGTACGACGGCGACGGAATCCTGAAGAGCATCGCCTGGGCGGACCGGCCGCCGCTGGTGCCGCCAGGGCGGACCGCGCAGGTGGCTTTCCTCGTAGATCCCGTCGGCACCGGTGTCTATGACACCGACCGCGGCATGCCGGCATCGAACGTCAGTGCGGTGCAGATCACCAGCCGGGACGAAGGACGGAGCCATTTCACCTCGACCCAGCACCTGCCGCCGGGCCTGTCCGACCAGGGGCGGATGGCGAATCTCGAAGTGCCCGGCGCCCACTCCGACCTGGGTGGTACGTACCTGCTCGACGGCACCGGGCGCGTCGTCCACAACTTCGCGATCGACTACTTCAACACGCTGCTCGGCGGAGAACGCCTGGGCAAGGTGGCGGAGGCGCTGGATCCCAGGCTCTACGCCGTGCATCGCTCCGAACAGCATCTGTACGGCCTCTGGCCAGACCACCACTACCGCACGCATGGCGAGCGCGAGCTGCACACCCGGCTCGGCCCCGCCTGTCCCCGGATGCCCACGCCGTGCCTGCGCGACGCGGTCGATCCTCGCGTCGCCGCCACGCTGGAGTTCGAGCATGTCGGCAGGGCGCGCCTGCCCGGCGGCAGCGACCCCAAGATGGACACGGCGATGCAGGCCGTGCGCGGCATGTTCCAGCACGACAGCGGGGTCGTGGACCAGGCGGTGGCCTTCACGCGGTTTCCCCTGCGCGCGCAGGCGCTGGAACATGCCCAGGACCTGAAGGCGAGCTTTTCCCAGCTGGTCGCAGCCGCCGTCCGCAACGACCTGCCCGGAATGGACGCTGCCACGGCGATGTACAGGGCGACGCCTGCGGGCCACGCGTTCATGGCGGCATCCTTCGTCAGTGGCGTGGTGCGGGAAGGGATGGCCACGGACCGATCCTGGCAGGTCGAGCGGGAAGGTCTTCACCCGCCCGAACGGTCTTCAGCGCCGCGCAACCCGGCGGCGGCGCCAGCACAGGTATCGCCGTGAGCATTGGTCCGGAGCGCGGTGATCCGCGCGAGTTCGCCCTGCAACTCGCGATCGTCGCGGAGCGCCTGGACGAGCGCAGCGCCCGCGCCGTCCAGCGCGTGGAGGCCGTGGCTGCCGCGTTCGCCGCCGAGGTAGCACGGATGTCTGACGCCTTGGCCATCGACAACGCCCGTGCGGTCGCGGCGCAGCAGGCATCGATGCGCACCCGGATGCGGGCGTCGCGGATGGTCTCGGGCAGCCTCCTCGTCGTCGCCGTGTTGGCGGCCGCCGCCGCGGGCGTCACGGTGGCATCGGCGTACCGGGAACTCGGCTCGGTCGCGCGCGACCAGGCCTTGCTCGACGCCATCAACCGCGCCGACGTGACCTCCTGCGACGGACGGCTGTGCGCCCGGATCGACGGTGATGCGCGCGGTGTCGACGCGGACGGCTATCGCCGGATCGCACTGCGCACGGATCCAGCGGGACCATGACGGCCCTCCTCGCGCTGTTGAATGCCCGGACGCTGCTGCTGTACAGCCTGGCGGGTCCGCCGATGACCGTGCTGGCCTGGCTGTGCCTGGTTGGGCCGCCAATGCTGGGCGACACCTGGCGCCCGCCCGGCGGGTTGCTGCTGTGGCTGACCACGGTGACCTACGGGCTGATGTTCATCCCCGCGTTCATCGTCGGTGTCCTGGTGTCGCTGCTGCAGCACCTGCCGCGAGTCGCAGCGAGCCCGTGGTTGCAGGTCGCAGTCGGGATGTCGGCTGGAAGCGCGGTCGGATTCGCGTACGCATGGGACCCTCGGCCGGCACTGGATGGTTCCGCCGGACTCGGCCTTGTGGGCGCATCCGCGGCCGGCATGTGCGCGCTTGCGCAGGTTGGCTGGGACGGGGCGTGCCGCTACTCGGAGGCGTCGGCTGCAGCGCGTGAACGCTCGCGGGGGATGTAAGACCGAACCCCTTGTGAGGGGGCTGCCTCAGCGTGATGTCACCGACCCGCCAAGCGCGGCTTCCGCCAGCCGCAGGTACCGCGCGTGTAGCCGCGAGACCGTTCCGGTGAGTTCATCCAGCGGGCCTTGGTTGGCGATCACGTCATCCGCCACCGCCAGCCGCTGCTCGCGCGTGGCCTGCGCGCGGATCATCTCCCATGCCAGCGCCTCGTCGATGCCGTCGCGCCGCAGCAGGCGTTCGAGCTGCACCTCCACCGGCACGTCCACCACCAGCACGCGGTCCACCCAGGGGGCGTAGGCCTCAGCCCCGGCCTCCGCGTACAGCGGGATGGCGGCGATCGCGTAGGGCCCTGGCGCGGCTTCGCAGGCGGCGCGCAGCGCGGCGCGGACGCGCGGGTGGATGATGGCTTCGAGGCGGCGGCGCGCAACGTCGTCGGCAAATACCCGTCGCCGCATCGCGGGGCGATCCATTGCACCGTCCGGCCCAAGGACTTCGGGGCCAAAGGCTCGGACGACTTCGGCAAGGCCTGGGGTGCCGGGGGCCACAACCTCTCGCGCGGCCAGGTCGGCATCGGCGACGTGCACGCCCAGGGCGCGAAAGCGGCGTTCGACCTCGGACTTGCCTGAGGCGATGCCGCCGGTCAGCGCTACGGTGTAGTCGGCCATGCCGGAAAGTCTGGCTGGAAATGACGGCGATCGCCAGCGCGCAGGATCGCGGCTGTAGCCGCTCCTACAATCGCGCAGGGCATCGGCGCTAGAACCCGGCGATGCCCCGATACCAGTCGATCAGGCCACCGCCCCACATGAAGGTGATCCAGCCCGCGATCGCCAGGTAGGGGCCGAACGGGATCGGCGTGGCGCGGTCGCGGCCCTTGAGGAACAGCCAGGCGCTGCCGATCACCGCGCCCACCAGCGACGAGATGAGGATGATCGGCAGCACGCCCGCAAGTCCGCACCAGGCGCCCAGCGCGGCCAGCAGCTTGAAGTCGCCGTGGCCCATGCCTTCCTTGCCGGTGAGCTGCTTGAACACCCACCACACGCTCCACAGGCTCACGTAGCCCGCGATGGCGCCCAGAAGGGCGGGCTTTGGCTCGATATAAAGGTTCTCGACCGCGGCGATCAGGCCAAGCCACATCAGTGGCAAGGTGAGGGAATCGGGCAGCAGCTGGGTGCGCAGATCTATGCCCGAGAGGGCGATCAGGAAGCAGGTCAGCAAGCCGGCTCCGAAACCCTGCCAGCCGAAGCCGAAGCGCCAGACGCAGGCCACCAGCAGAAGCATGGTGAGCAGCTCGACCGCCGGGTATTGCACCGAGATCGGCGCCTTGCAACTGCGGCACTTGCCGCCCAACGCCAGCCAGCTGAGCACCGGAATGTTTTCGTACCAGCTCAGCTGGTGGCCGCAACTCGGGCAGTGCGAGCGCTCGACGACGATGCCGGGCGGGGGCGGATCGTAGAGCTCCGGCTCGCCGAGCATCTCGCGGCTGTCGCGCTTCCACTGCCACTCCATGCGCCTTGGCAGGCGCAGGATGACCACGTTGAGGAAGCTGCCGACGAGCAGGCCGAGGCCTGCGACCAGCGGATAGCCGAGTTCGGGGTTCTGGTCGAGGAAGGCCATCCGTCAGATCGTGGCGGCGAGCTTGAAGATCGGCAGGTACATGCCAATGACCATGCTGCCGACCACGACGCCGATGAAGACCATGATGAGCGGCTCGATCAGGCTCGCCAGCGCGTCGACGGCATTGTTGACCTCTTGCTCATAGAATTCCGCCACCTTGAACAGCATCGTGTCCAGCGCACCGGCTTCCTCGCCAATGGCCGTCATCTGGATGACCATATGCGGGAACAGGTTGACCTGTTTCATCGACATGTTGAGCTGGTAACCGACGGCGACGTCGCTCTGCACCTCAAGCACGGCCTTTTCGTACACCGAGTTGCCGGTGGCCCCGGCCACGATGCCCAGCGCTTCGACCAGCGGCACGCCGGCCGCGAAGGTGGTTGCCAGCGTGCGCGCATACCGGGCGATGGCGGAGTTGTGCATGATCTGGCCGATGATCGGCACCTTCAGGATCATCCGGTCGACGAAGTGCTGGAACGCCGGCGAACGCTTGAACGCGGCGATCGCCACGAATGCGGTGCCGCCCAGGATCAGCACGATGAGCCACCACCAGGCGACCATGAAGTCCGAAGCCGCCACGATCAGCTGCGTGAATGCCGGCAGCTCGGCGCCGAACCCGGCGAACACCGATTCGAACTGCGGGACCACGAACACCAGCAGGATCGAGCTCACCAGCAGCGCCACCGCGACCACCGTGGCCGGGTAGAACAGGGCCTTCTTGATCTTGCCCTTCAGCGTCTCGATGTTTTCCTTGTAGTTGGCGATGGTCTCAAGCACCGTTTCCAGCACGCCCGCGCCCTCGCCAGCCTTGACCAGGTTGCGGTACAACTCGTCGAACTGGACGGGGTGCTTGCTCATCGCCTCGTAGATCGACAGACCACCCTCGAGGTCCAGGCGCAGGCTGTCGACCATCGCCTTCATGCGGGTGTTCTTGTTGCCGTTCGCGATGATCTCCAGCGACTGCACGATCGGCACGCCGGACTTGATCATCGTGGCGAGCTGACGGCTGAACACCGCGATGTCCTTCGAGGAGATGGTTTTCCCGGCACCGCCCAGCAGCGGCTTGGACTTTGCCTTGACGACCGTGGGCGTGATGCCCTGCCGGCGGAGTTCGGCGCGCAGCAGGTTGGCATTCTTCGCCGTCTGCTCGCCCTTCATCTTCTTCCCGCGCTTGTCCGTACCTTCCCATACGAACGGTGCCATCTCGACGCCCGTGCGCGTGGGCGCAGCCGGCTTCTTCGCAGCGGAGCGCGCAGCGCCACCTGTCACAGCCATAGTCAATCCCCTAAAGGCCCGGAACCCCGGTCGGGCAGCCAACCTGCATCCTAAACCCTTGGCGCGAAAAGTGAAATTTTCGTATGTGACCGGATGCTGGATTCAGGCAACTCAGTCCACGGTCACGCGGTTGATCTCGGCCAGGCTGGTCAGCCCGCTCTTCACCTTCACCAGGGCCGACTGGCGGAGATCCTTGACGCCGGCTCCTTGCGCCGCTTCGGCGATCTGCAGGGCGTTGCCCCCCTGGAGCACGATGGTCTGGATCTCCTCGCTCATCGGCAGCACCTGATAGATGCCCAGGCGCCCCTTGTAGCCGCTGGTGCACTCGTCGCAGCCCACGGCCTCGTAAACGGTAAAACCCTCTCGGATGTCATCGGTCGCGAAGCCCTCCGCCAGCAGCGCGTTGTCCGGCAGCTCCTGGGGGCGCTTGCACTTGGGACAAAGCCGCCGGCACAGGCGCTGCGCGATGACCAGGGTCACCGAGCTGGTAATGTTGAACGGCGCAATGCCCATGTTCATCAGGCGGGCGATGGTCTGGGGGGCGTCATTGGTGTGCAGGGTGGAGAGCACCATGTGGCCGGTCTGCGCGGCCTTGATCGCGATTTCGGCGGTCTCGATGTCGCGGATTTCGCCCACCATGATGATGTCCGGATCCTGACGCAGGAAACTGCGCAGCGCCGCGGCGAAGGTCATGCCCCGCTTGACGTTCTGCTGGACCTGGTTGACGCCTGGAAGGCGGATTTCCACCGGGTCCTCCGCCGTGGAGATGTTGCGGGTCTCGTCGTTCAGGATGCCCAGGGCGGTGTACAGGCTGACCGTCTTGCCGGAGCCGGTGGGGCCGGTCACCAGGACCATGCCGTAGGGCTTGTGGATGGCGTCCAGGAACAGCTTCTGCTGCTCGGGCTCATAGCCAAGCTTGTCGATGCCGAGCTTGGCTGCGCTGCCGTCCAGGATACGCAGCACGACCTTTTCGCCGAACAGGGTCGGCAAGGTGCTGACACGGAAGTCAATCTGCTTGGTCTTGCTGATGTTGAGCTTGATGCGGCCGTCCTGGGGCACCCGCTTCTCGGCGATATCCAGCTGCGCCATGACCTTCAGGCGCGCGGTAATCCGCTGGTTCAGCTTCACCGGCATCTTGGCAACCTGCTTGAGGATGCCGTCGATGCGCAGGCGCACCCGGTAGTCGTTCTCGTAGGGCTCGAAATGGATGTCCGACGCGCCCTTCTTGATGGCATCGATCAGGACCTTGTTCACGAACTTGACTACCGGCGTGTCGTCGCCCTTGGCGTCGACGCCGCCCTCCGCGCCGTCCTCCTCCCCGCCGGTGATGTCGAGGTTGTCCAGCCCCTCGGAATCGTCCAGCGATTCGCCGAAGCTGTCGCCGGCGTCCTGCCACAGCTCCAGGCAGCGGCGCAGCTTCTCCTCGTCCACCAGGATCGGCTCCACCACCAGATTGGTGTGGAACTTCACCTCGTCCAGCGCATGCGTATTGGTCGGGTCGGGCGTCCCTACGAACAGCCGCCCGCCGCGCTTGAACAGCGGCAAGATGGGGTGCTTGGCCAGCAGCTCCTCGCTGACCAGCTTGAGGGCGCTCTGGCTGCCGTCCATCACTGACGGGTCGAAGACGGGCATCCCGAACTCGATCGAGTTGGCGGCGGCCATCTGGCCCGCGGTGGCCAGCTTGTGCTCGCGCAGGTACTGGGACACGGGCTTGCGTTCCCGGGTGGCCTTGTCCAGCGCCTCACGGGCCGTGGCATCGTCCAGGACCCCGTCGAGGACGAGGCGACGGGCGATGCCGGTGATGCCGACCAGGTTGGCCGATGGGACTGCGTTCATGGGGGTCCTCCGCAATGCGCAGACTTTAGCGCAAGCAATGCCTGTGCCACAGCCTGACGGGCGTCACGCTCCGGTCCGCCGCACTGACGTGGCCCAGGCATTCCGGCTACCCTTTCCGGCAAAGGGGAAGCCATGCACGTTTCGATCATCCTGCCCGCCAAGAACGAGGCCGAAGGCCTGCGCCGCACCTTGCCTGCGCTCAAGGCCATCCTGCCGGGGGCCGAGGTCATCGTGGTGGACGATGGGTCGGACGATGCGACCGCCGAGGTCGCCTCCGCCCATGGCGCCAAGGTGCTGTCATCGCCTTACCCGATGGGAAACGGCGCTGCCATCAAGAGAGGAGCGCGCGCCGCCACGGGTGACACCCTGGTCTTCATGGATGCAGACGGGCAGCATGATCCGGCCCACATCGCAACGCTGCTGGCCAGGTTCGAGCAGGGCTACGACATGGTGGTCGGAGCTCGCCGCTGGAGTGATCAGGCAGGCATGCACCGTGGCGCCGCCAACGCTTTCTACAACTGGCTGGCGAGCCGCATGACCGGGTTCGATGTGAAGGATCTGACATCGGGCTTCCGGGTCGTGCGCGCGGACAGGTTCCGTGAATTCCTGCACCTGCTGCCAAACGGGTTCAGCTATCCGACGACGTCCACGATGGCGTTCTTCAGAAGCGCGTATGCCGTCGCGTACGAGCCCGTTCCCGTGGCGCGGCGCATCGGCCGCAGCCATATCCGCCCGCTCCGCGACGGCGTCCGCTTTCTGCTCATCATCTTCAAGATCGCGACGCTGTATTCGCCGTTGAAGCTGTTCGTGCCGGTATCGATGGTGTTCTTTCTGACAGCTCTCGGATACTACGCGTATACATATTTTACCGAAGGCCGCTTCACCAACATGAGCGTGTTGCTGTTCAGTGCGTCGGTGATCATCTTCCTGATCGGGCTGATCTCCGAGCAGATCACGTCGCTGACTTACCGGCGCGACACGTGAACCCACCGCTCCAGCGCGTCCGCAGATGGCTGCTGCCATTGAGGCGAACGCCGCTGCACCCGCAATGGCTGTTGGGCAGCCAGGCAGGCACTGCGAGTTGGGTCGGACAGCATGCCCAGGGCCGCGTGCTCGACATCGGGTGCGCCGACCGCTGGATCGTTCCCCACCTTCGGGCCGACAGCCAGTACCTGGCACTCGACTATCCTGCTACCGGCGGCGTTCTTTACGGAGCAAAACCGGACGTGTTCGGCGACGCAGGCCGGTTGCCGTTCCCAGATGCCTCCATCGACACCGTGCTTCTGCTTGAAGTGCTCGAGCACCTTCGTCATCCGGAGGCTGCATTGCCGGAGATTGCGCGAGTGCTGAAGCCTGGAGGGGTCCTGCTGATGACGCTGCCGTTCCTGTACCCGGTGCACGACGCGCCTCACGACTACCAGCGTTACACGGCGCATGGACTGCAGCGGGAACTTCAGGCGGCGGGCCTCGCAGCCAGCGAGTGTTCGCCCACGTTGGGAAGTGTCGAAAGCGCCGGCTTGCTGTTCAGTCTTGCGCTCGGCGGGATGGCGGGAGAAGCAATCCGCCGGCGCAGCTACGCGATTCTTCTGCTGCCACTGCTGACCGCCGTGATTCCGCTGGTCAACATCGCTTCTTGGCTGCTGGGCAGGCTTCTTCCACCCTGGCCCGCCTTGACGGCGGGTTATCGAGTGCTGGCCGTGCGGCCATGAACGAGTTGCCAGCGCTTGTCCTGGTGACATCATCGTTTCCGATCACCGGTGACGGGAGCGAAGCTGCGGGCGCGTTCGTGGCCGATCTGGCCGAGGAGCTGGCGCAGCACATGCCGATCCGCGTAGTCGCGCCCGGAGGCGTGGAGGCCGTCGAGTCCTGGTCACAGAACGTCGATGTGTTCCGTTACCGTACTCCGGACCAGCCGCTCTCGACGCTCCGGCCCTGGCAGCCGTCTGATGCCCTGAAGATCGCCCGCGTGATGGTGGGCGGCGCGCGCGCAACGGAGCAAGCGGCTTCTGCGGGTCCTGTCGCGCACATCCTGGCGTTATGGGCCCTGCCGTGCGGAGAGTGGGCGCGAAGGGCGGCGCGAAAGCACGCCTGCGGGTACTCGGTATGGACGCTCGGTAGCGACATCTGGAGCCTGGGACGGATCCCGGTGGTGCGCGGCCGGCTCCGGAGAATTCTCGCTGGAGCGACGCACTGCTGGTCGGACGGATTGAAGCTCATGGAAGACACGCGTGCCATCGCAGGGCGGGAGGTGGCCTTCCTGCCCAGCACGCGCAGGATCGACCGTGTGCGCCTGGAGCCGATGCGCAGCCAGCCGCCGTACCGTTTCATGTTCGTGGGGCGCTGGCATCCCAACAAGGGGGTGGATCTTCTGCTGGAAGCGCTGGCGCAGCTGTCGGCGTCCGACTGGGCCCGCATTGAGCGGGTCTTGGTGGCTGGAGGCGGCCCCCTGGATGCCGAAGTGCGTGCCGCCGTGCGGAAACTGCAGGATGACGCCAGGCCGGTAGAGCTGCGGGGTTACCTCACTCGCGACCAAGCCACGGACGCCATGCTGGGATCCGATTACCTGCTGATTCCGTCGAGGGTTGAAAGCATTCCGGTGGTGTTCTCCGATGCGATGAAGCTTGCCTGTCCGGTTATAGCGATGCCCGTCGGTGATCTTCCTTTTCTGATGCGGTCGGGCATGTCCTGCGGGACCATGAGTGCAAGGGTGGATTCTTGGGCTTATGTTGACGCTATTCGAATAGCCATTCGGACACCTCCCTCAGAGCACGCGATTGGAACGACGGAGATGGCGACCCGATTTGACCTGTTCAGTTGCGCGCAGACACTGTTCCGGCATGTCCACCCGTGAAGATCTTGGTCGTGAGTTGTCGGCAAGTTGTCGCGGATTGGCTTCGTATGCGGATTAACTGGTGAATACCGCGTCAGACCTTATATCGAGCGATGAGTGGGCCGAAGTGCTCGCGCGTGGTTTCGGAAGTGTGCAGCTCGTGATTCGCGAAGGGGCAGGTTTCCCGCGGACCGCATGGAGTGTGTTCTCCAAGATGGGACTGCGAGCCGCTTACTCAAACTTCCCCGTAGGTTTCGAGGACGGCGTCGCCGGCAGCATGATGCCGGCAATCACAGCTGACCTGAGGGCCAGCGGTGTCGACCTGGCCAGATTCAGCTTTCCTCGAACCGTCGATGCCTTGAGCGAGCTGGAAAGATTCAGAACAATCGACCTGTTAGAGACCCGTGTGGACTCCCTGGAGGATTGGTCAGAGCAAGATCTGCCGCGTACGCTGAAGAAAAAACTTGAAAAAAGCCGGCGTGCTGGCGTTCAGATACGCGATGCTCTGCATGACGAAGGAGCGCTTCTTCATCGTATCTACTCCGAGACGGTCGTTCGTCGAAGGGGCGTAGTGAGATACACGCCTGGATACTTCGACGCTCTATGCAAGCTTTCTAGGGATGACGGACGGTTGTCGGTGGGCGTGGTGGTGAGACGTGATGGGACGCCTTGTGGCTTCATAGTTATTGCGCACTCCGAGACAAGCAGCTACTACCTGCATGGTGGCTACTATTCACATTCTGCCAATCTGAGACCAGGTTACATTGCCATGGCGTGGGGCATCGATCGAGCGAAAAATTACCATAGCCGACAGTTCAATATGCTCACGTCCCCGCTCGACCAACCTGCGCTCGTTGCCTACAAGGAAAGCTTTGGTGGCAAAAGCTACGCGCGGAGCCACTACGAGTTGCCCGTGTCCAAGATGGGCGCGTTGGTACACGCCGTTCTGTGCACTTCACGCAGGACTCGGCTCATCTTCAGGTAGTATCTGAACTCTCGCCTGCGGTCGGTTTTCCGGTGACGCTGACCAGCTTGGAGAAATTCGCCTGCCTGAGACGGGATAGAACCCTGCTGGCATCAAGCCCCAGTCCGGCTCCGCGGCGAAACCAGTATACGACCCAGTAGTCCTGTGGCTTCGCGCCGAACGAAAGTTTGAAGCGGCCGATTCCTGCGGCAGTGCCGGCGCGCCCCCCTTCCGGCGGCCCCATCAGATCAAGTCTCGTGACCCCGTGCCGCTTACACCACCGCATCCATGTCCAGAACAGCAGATGGCCCGCACCCACGCTTCGACCGGTCTGGTTGACGGCGACATCCCAGTAATAAGCGCGATCCAGATGCCTGATCGATATTAAATGGCCCAGGTTGGTGTCGTTCAATGACGCGGAGAAAAACTGGGCATGTTCGCGGAGCGATGAGCCCACGACAGCGTCATGATGGAACTTGGTGTGTGCCGGAAGCTGGCCTGAAGCTTCGTAGACCGAGCGGGCAGTTCGGCGATGCTCGGTCAATTTGACCTCGTCCGGAATCGCCACATGTACTCTTACGCCGGCTTTGAGCGCTTTGCGCACTGCCCGCCGTGGAAGTTGGGACGAAGCCGACCAGAGAAATTCACAGGTGGGGGAAAGATCGATCTCCAGATTGCGGAATGGTTCGATCCGCGACGCCCTGAGATCTGCCGGGGGTCTGGTTGACGACGTGACTTGCAGAAAGGAGAGGCCGCTTCTCCAGAACCATTCGTCGATGCCGCGAAGATCGCGGTCGTTGCAATCAGCGTCATTCATGAGTCCCGCTGAAAGCGGCGTCGCCGACTTCGGGAGAGGTAGCCCTGCCCCCGTCCAGGGTCCGAGGCGGCGTTGCAGGAGCCGCAACGATCCCATCTGCCTTACGCTGCCGCCGACGGAACTTGCGCAGGCGTCCAACCATGCGAGTTTCTGAAAGGGAGAGACGTTGGCTTCGTAAGGCGGATTCATATCAAAGTAATACTGCTGTCAATCGGGCTTGGTGAACTCGAGCAGTGCGTCCTTCCAGCGCCGAGAAGCGATCTTGCCGTGCTTGCGATTGTATTTGACTTCCCATCGAGCAAGAACTTTGGTCATCCGCTCGGGTACCAGGCCTGCCCATATCAGGTAGATCCATGGGAACCGCGGCTCACGTACGCATGTTGAAGACTCGAGAATGAGTCCCGAGCGCTCGGCCGCTTCGATCAGCTGCTTGGCCGACCTCTTTTCCAGCAAAGGTGCGTCTGGATGCACTCGAAAAGCTGGGTTGTCTGAGACCTGCTCAAGCCAGAGAAAACAGCCGCCGGGCTTCAGTACACGATGGATCTCAGTGAGTACGTCAGGAAGAGCCGGCGCTGGAACATAGCACAACGACTCCCGTGCTACGACCCAGTTGCAGGACGCATCAGGCAACGGGATAGTAACGCCATCCGCGAGAATCCAGTCGATGGACTGGTTCATGCTGTCGAGCCTTCTTCCCCACTCCAGCATCGACGGAGAGACATCTACCCCCAAGACTTTGCCAACGTACTTGGCAGCCTTGATCGAAAAAATTCCGGTACCGCAGCCATAGTCAAGGAGAACTTCATCCGCCCCAGCACGATCCTGAAGTATCGGCAGAAGCGCCTCATCGAATACTGCGGAAATGTATCGGCTCTTTCTTCCGCCAAGATTGTCGGGCGCCAGAGTTCCGTAGGGGCCATTCAATGCCAAAGAATCATAAAGGCGCGCCACGTTCTCAACGTGGCTGTCAGTGGTCACGATTTACCACTCCTCACTGTGTGGCGACGCGCAGATCGCTGATTTTTACGAATCCCGAGAAATAAAGTATGCAGCCACTTGCCAACGCCTGGGACGATGCTCCCATCCACCAGGCCGGCCAAGGAAGTAGCCACAGCAGCGCAGAAGGAGTTGACAGCAGGATTGCGCGAAACATATCGGCGCCCCAGCCCAGCTTAAGTCCGGCCGCTTTGACCCGCGACCATGAAACGCCGCACCCAAAGGCGTAGATCGCCGATGCCATCAAGGCCGCCCATGTGACACCCAGTCTCGGCGCGATGATGACGATGGCGAGAGCGGTAGCTGCGACGCAGGTGGAGTCAATTATGGCACGCTCGTGGGGCCTGTCTAGAAGGAGCAAGAAGTTGAACGATGCGGCAGCAGGGATCAAGGCGATCATGAAACAGAGTGCGCGAAGCACATTGCCCGCAGGCTGGAATGATTCTCCGCCGAGCAATTTCATCACCTCAGGTGAGTACAGCCACAATGAAGGCAGTATCACGGCCGTGACCGCACACAGTACCTTGCTGATCGATGGCCATTGCTGTGCGAGAAGTCCCGCTTCTGCTCGCGAACGATAGAGACCCGCGAACATCGCGACGAATATCACTTCTGGAACCGAGAAGACAAGAAGAATAATTTGATACGAAGCGTGATAGTACGCGGCTGATGTGCTGTCAATCGTTATTCCAATCAGTGCGACGTCAAGTTTTCCATAAGCGACTGCCGCAACTCCCATGAACAAAAAAGGCCTGGCTCTGTGCAAAGCCGCCCGGGTCGAAATCGGTGTCGAGCTTTCAGGTCGGATCTCGCTCTTGGCAGACAGGAAGAACCCAAGGAGCGCGGCCATCGATGCTCCAAGATACGCCGTAGCGCTGACAGTCATCCCGTTGTAGTACGGAAGCAGGAGAAGTAACAGCATTGCGAGTGCCGCGAATCCAGCGAGGCGCCATAATGCCAGCGACTTGAGTTTTCCCTCGACCTGTGCGGACGCCGTGGCTGTCATGAATGCCCCATCGACGAGTGGAGCGGCTGTTGCAATGGCCACAGTCACCAAGGAGAGATGACTGAAATGCACGCCGTGGCTACTGAAGATGACTATGGCAGCCACGACGGGAAGGCCCACCGCCAAACGCATCAGCAGCGCTAGCCGGCGCAGGTGCTTCGTGAGAGCTGGCTGGCGGGAGCCCTCGCGAAGGAGGAGTTGCGAGAGACCCAGGTCCGTCAGTGGCGCAATCATCCCGGCAACGGACCAAATGACAACGAGGCGCCCATAATCGGCAGGACCGAGCGCACGCATCATCAACATGAGCGACGTCGCCCACAGCAACTTTCCGAAAGCGTTGGAGGCGCCCAGAATTCCTATGTCGAGGAACAGGGTTCTGCCAGGCCCGATCGGAGTGCTTGTTTTTTTGGCGGACACTCTGATCCTATCGTTGACGAAGGGTCAGCGAGGCTTCGACGGCATCAATGACCCGCTCGACGTCCCGATCGGACATTTTCGGAGAAAGCGGCAGGCTGACAGTAGTGCGACCGGTCGTCATGGAGGCAGGCCACTGCTCCGGCTTCCAACCGAAGCGCAGTTGATAGAACGGATGCTCCGGAATCGACAGGTAGTGAACGCCGGTGCCGATCATCCGGTCGTTCATTCTGTCGATGAAGCTATCCCGCGAAGTACCGCAGCTATCCTCATCTATGCCGATCGTGTAGAGATGGTAAGCGTGCCTTTGATCAGGCGATTCCGCGGCTGGCAGGCGTATCGGCAGCCCGGCCAGAGCGTCGCTATAACGTGCCCAGATTTCCCCGCGGCGCAACCAGTTCGAGTCGACGCTCCGCAGTTGATGAATGCCGATGGCGGCCTGAAGATCCATCATGTTGTATTTGAACCCCGCTTCCACCACTTGGTAGTGCCTGTATCCTTTATCACTGAAGCGATGCCAAGCGTCCTTGCTCATGCCGTGCAGTGCCAGCACCTTCGCTCGTGAGATGTGCTTCTCATCGCGGGCAAGTATCATGCCACCTTCGCCGGTGACTATGTTCTTGGTCACATAGAAGCTGAAGCAACCGAAGTCACCAAACGTTCCGGCCTTTTGGCCCTTGAACTCCGTCTCAATGGCGTGCGCGCAGTCTTCGATAACGAGAAGATTGTGTTTCTCTGCGATCGCCATGATGCGATCCATCTCGCAGGGTCGGCCGGCGAAGTGGACGGGCAATATTGCCTGCGTGCGTGACGTGATCGCCGCTTCTATCGCCTGCGGGTCAATACACTGAGTGACCGGGTCGATGTCAGCGAAGACTGGCTTCAGCCCGGCATGGATGATTGCGTTCACGGTGGCACAGAAGGTCAGGGGAGTAGTGATGACCTCGGCCCCCGGATCGAGTCGGGCGGCAACCATGCTCACATGAAGAGCAGCGGTGCATGAATTCACAGCAGCCGCCTGGAGTGGAGCCACGCCTTTATAGGCTGCGAAGTCGTGTTCGAACTGCGCCACACGTGGGCCCGTTCCCAGCCATCCGCTGCGAAGAACCGAGTCGACCTCGGCGATTTCCTCTTCACCGATGCTGGGTGCGCCGAAGATGAGATAAGGGTCGGAAGAGACCATGCGAAGACTCCGTGGAGAGTTGTTCGAGAGGAAAATGGATCAACTACCTATTCGCTGCGTGAACTGCTTCTTTCCAACATCTCTTCGACGCCGTCACGCCATGTGGCAACCAGAGGGCGATTCAGCTCGTCTGCCATTTCAACCGCCTCGTTTGCAGCGGAAAGCGCATCCTTTAGCTGCCCTGCGTTTGACAGGGCCGTAGCAAGGTCGACCTGTGCCCAAAGTTGGCCGGGATTTAGTGCGATCCCAGAGCGGAGCAGATTGATGGCTGCGGGGTTTCTGCCTTGTACTAGTGCCAGGCGTCCTGCAGTCAGAAAGTAGTCACCACGGACCTCAAGGTTTCCGGCGGTTTCCGGAGACTGGAGGATGCGGCCGACCAGTGTCTCGGCCCGCTGCGTATTGCCTTGGCTCAACTCGGTGTTTGCTACCAAGAGATCGCAGCGGGCACACATATTTCCGCGTGCCGCAAACGCGTCGATGTGCGCGCCGGCATCCGTCAGCTTGTTGTTACGGAGCAGCGCAGCAACGGCGTTATATTGGGCGAGTTCACTGGTCGGGTTGTCTTCCAATGCCCAGAGCCAGAGCCGCTCGTCGTCGAGCCACAGGGGCAGTGTGGAGCGGATAGTCAGAACAGAACTTCCAATCCAGACGACAGCCAACGCGGACAAGAGCATGCGCGCGAGTTGCGGTGAAACGACGCTTGGGCGTGACCACGGAAGTAGCGGCAGCAGCAAGGTGCCAAAGGCCAACGCGTTGATGGCGTATCGTTCGTGGTAGAGGCTGAGCGTGAACGAGGTGGGCACGATATTCAGGACTGGCAACAAGGCGGACGCAATGACGAGAACCACGCAGGCGGCTTCTGATGCTCGCCTGTAAACGGCCACTGTCGCCCAGAGCAGGAGTGCCACAAGGCCGGCAAGAATGAGCGCGATAGCGGGTCGGAACGATGTGAAGTGAGACGGATCGAAGGAGTGGATCGGGCTCAAGCCGTTCCACGGGTAGATCAGCACCCTCAGGTAGGTGAAGTGCGTCAAGGCGATTTTCTGGAGATTATCGAGGACGGACAGGTCGCCCCCACGCATCGGCACATGCTGCAGCAGATGTCCGAGCCCGAAATTGCGGAACAGCAGGTACCCGACCGAAGCGATCAGGATGGCGATGATCACCGCGGAATTCCGGCGCAGGAAGCTGCGACGTACGGCCGCCATGTCCGTTCCTTGCGATGACTTCGCGAAGACCACCCAGTCCAGCAGCAGGAATAGCACTGGGAAGGACGCAGCTGATTCCTTCGAGCAGATGGCCAGGAAGAAGCACAGCCCGACCATGCTTGCTCGAACGATCCTCCGCCGCAGCGAAAGTGCGGCGCAGGTTCCCAACAGCATGAATCCCGTTGCGAGCTGATCGTATTGGGTGCCAACCCACGCCACGGTCTCGATCAGAACCGGATGCAGGCCATAGAACAGCATGCAGGCAGCCAGCCAAGCCAGGCGGGCGTGTTGGCCCAAGGCCTTCAGCGGGCCCATCACTCGCACTGCGAGAGCTCCAATCAGCGCGGTGTTGCACAGGTGCATGCCCAGCGAGACCAGATGCATTGGGCCTGGCTGGTTGTCGAACAAGCGGACTTGTATGGTGAACAGGCCGACACCCACGGGCCTGAAATAGTTCGTCCAGCCGTTGAAGTCACGAAGAATGTAGTGCTGCCACTGGGATCCCGCCTGGAGCCAGTCATTCTCGACGAAGTTGATGATGTCGTCCCAGACGAAGCCTCCGTGACGCACCGGCCAGTACACGACGGCAATGAGGAGCACAGTGGCTGCGGTGATCATCCACCGACGGCGGGCTTCTTCCTCGCCGCGGATGGGAAAAGGCATACCAGGGAGGCTGGATGATGCGGCCGCGGGTCGCGTATTGCGCTGGTCCATTGCTCGGTGTTGTCGACGATCGGGATCAGCGGTCGGCCTGGAGTTCCAGGAGTGCCATTGAGACCTCATGGTGACCTTCAGCTCGGAGGATCTCCGCCGTCCGTCGAGTGACGCGAGGGTCCAACCCGGACTTGCGCGCGCAGGTGAGAAACATGCGCTTGCCGAACTCGGTGTCGCCCAGCCGGTTCAGGGCATGGTCGCCGATGTTGCAATAGACATGTGCAGGAAGGTCGCCTCTTTCGACAAGCGCGCGATACGCAGTCGACAGCCGCTGGTCATCGATCTGGAATCCCTTCTGTCGCTCCGACAGCAATCCGGTAACGGCCATCTGTTCTTGGGGCGAGATCTGGCGCGCCTGCAGCTTGTGGGTCAGGCCGTCCCACCACGCGTCAGATGCAGGCAGCCCGACACTCGCATTCATCAGGATCAGGCCATGCTCTGGCAGCGGCGACGATCCTGGCAAGGCCGCGCCACGCTCGAACTCCTGCGTCGCCAACATCCACTCCCGTGAGCCGGGATCGCCTTCCGCCAGGCTGAAGTAGAGCGTTGCCAGGTCGTTGCTGGCGCGCGGCGAGCCCGGGTTAGTGGCGGTCATGTCCATCGCCAACAGAAGCGGAGACCCCCAAGTCATCGACCTGATCAGCGTGATGGCGAATAGTCCGGCGATAGCCGCTATCGGTGCCGCGCGGATGATCGGCGAGGCAGTCACCTTGCGCGCCCATTCGGAGGCCAGCACATAAATAGCAAGCAGGATCCCGAGCAGCGCGAGATAGTTGCGATGCTCGTAAACGAGTTCCAGCGGAATGATGCCGCTGGTCAGCGCGTGGGCCGCCAGGAACCAGAAGATGCCCAACGCCGCAAGCGGCAATCGTGTCCTCAGCCAGAGGGCCAGTCCTGTCATTGCCGCGAGGATTGCGACGCTGGCCGCCGTTGCCCAAGGCTGGAAAAGACCAGCTGAGTGCGGATAATTGTCGTAATAAAATGGCATCGTCGAGGGGATGGGCAGGACGATCTGCTTCAGATGCAGAACCAGCACGCGGGCCTGGGTCAGCAGGCGTTCCCACGCGGAGTATTCGCGGTATGCGTACTCCTCGGGCTTGCCGTAGTGCCAGAAGGCGACGCCGAGCAGCGCCAGGCCGAGTGCACCGCCCAGGACATACAGCGCTCGCAGCACCTGCTGCGTGCGTGCCGACTGCGCCTTCCAGTGGAACAGGCACGCCTCCAGCACCAGCGCCAGCAGCGGCGTGATGGCGGCTGATTCCTTCGCGAGCAAACCCACGACCGTGAGGGCGGCGGAGAGGGCCAGCCACCCCCAGCCATGCGAGCGGCCCTCAAGCTGGTCAAGTCGCCCTCTGCAGTAGGCCAGCAGGGCCAGCAGGATGAAGCAGGCGGACAGCGTCTCCATGCGCTGGACGACATAGAGCACCGACGAGACCTGGAGCGGATGTATGGCCCAGGCCGTCGCCAGCAACGCCGCCGCAGGCAGGATTCGCCTGGATTCGTCTGTCGATTGCAGGCCACGCGCGGACAGCAGCACGCGTGCGAGTGCAAAGACTAGGCAGGCGTTGAGGATGTGGATCAGCAGGCCGTGCAGCTTAAACGTCAAAGGATCTCCGCCGCCGAGGTAGTAATCCAGGGCGAAGCCGATGGTGGCCAAGGGGCGGCCATAGGGCCCCGGCTCATAAGCGCGTGCGGCGGCCGATAGGCTCTCCAGACTCAACTCGGTGGCATGCACGCGTGAATTGGTGACGATGTTGGGAAAGTCGTCGAACAGGAAGCTGCCGGACAGCCCCGGAAGATAGGCCAGGATCGCGATGCTAATGATCAGGCACAGCCATGCGGCGGTTCGCGACGGAGCATGAGCAGGCGAGGTCGGCTTCATGAACATCCGTCGGGTCGATGCTTGGCCAGCGAGGCGACCGGGGGTTGGCAAGTCCAAGAGCCTGATGCCACACGTGTCAGCCGGATCGTTTCGCCTTGAATAAGGGGGTGGCCGTCCAGCGTGCACGCGATGCTTCCAGTTTCACCAGGAGTGATGGAGATTGCGCTGCAGCGCGGGGTGCTGGGGGGCAGGCCCACGTCGCTGGCGGAAAAGGTAACCATGTTGTCGGCGACAATGCGTGATTCGAACAGCGCTTTCCCAGACGTGATGTCTGCTAAGCCCGAGGTCACTTGGGCCCGGACGGTGTAGTCCTGGTATGCGGGCAGGGCAATGGCCATCAGGATCGCAAGAATCGCGATCACGATCATCAGTTCGATGAGGGCGAAACCGCGCGCACGCATGCATCTATCCCCGGAGTCAGCGCATTAGAAAAAGGGGCGGCTGTAGCAGCCGCCCCCAGATCAAGCCACAGTAGGCTGCGGTTCGCAGCCTCTGCCAGCGCTCACGCTTATTAGCCGCAGTGCGCCGGACGGTGCTTTGTCTCCGTGATGTTGGTCGTGCAAGGCCACTGGCCGCTGGCCGTGCGGGTCAGCGTGATCGTGGAGCCTTGGACGCGCGGGTTGCCCACAAGTGTGCACACGATCGTACCCGTGCCCGCGTCGGCGCCCGTGGAGTTGATGGCGCTGCAGCGAGTGGTCGAGGCTGCGAGACCGATATTAGCGGGCGTGCCAACCAGAGCGCCGCTGCCACGCTGCATCAGTTCTTCTGCAGCCGTCACGCCGCCACGGATATCAGCCAGACCAGCAGTCGCCTGCGAGCGGGCCATGTAGTCCTGGTAAGCCGGCAGCGCGATCGCGGCCAGGATGGCGATGATCGCAACCACGATCATCAGTTCGATGAGGGTAAAGCCCTGCTGCTTCTTCATGTGTATCCCCTAGGAGTGGAGTGAACTTCACGTGCTGCGAAGCCGGCTTGGGTTCCGGAACCGCATTTGCCGTGCAACGTTGCACGTGCAGGGAAGTGTATGCAGAACCCGTGCCAAGTGTGGGCTTCGCGACGCGGATGAACCGTTGTGCAACGGGATTCACGGTCTTGGTTGTCGCTGATGGGAATTAGTGGACCTGGAGCGTCACTTTGCGCGCACGGAAGTGACGTGATTTGTCAGCTGTTCGATGGGCTTCGTGACGGACTTCGCGGGCGGTGATCGCGGCTGTAGCCGCTCCTACAGGGGGGGGGGCGCGAGGGTCAGTCGATGCCGAGCTTTTTCAGTTTGTAGCGCAGGGCTCGGAAGGTGATGCCGAGGGCCGCCGCGGCCTTGGTCTTGTTGTAGCGGCTCTCCTGGAGCGCCTGCTGGATCGCGGCTCGTTCGATCTCCTCGATGTACGAGGGCAGGGCGCTGGAGGCGGTCTCGCGGGGATTGAGGTTGGCGGGATTGGCTGCGCCGCCGTGCGCGGCCAGTCCGCCAGGCTGCGGCACGGCGCGCGCCGGGCTGTTGATTCCGCTCCCGCCCGGCAGGCGCAGGTCGGCGGCGGTGATGCTGTCGCTGTCGGCCATGGCCATTGCGCGCTCCAGCACGTTCTCCAGCTCGCGCACGTTCCCGGGGAACGCGTACTCGTTCAACGCCGCCAGCGCATCCGGCCCCAGCCTCGGCGCCGCGCGATGCATCGCCTGCGCCAGCCGGGCGAAGATCGCGTCCGACAGGATCGGCAGGTCGCCTTCGCGGTCGCGCAGCGCCGGCACGTGCAGCTCGATCACGTTGATCCGGTAGTAGAGGTCATGCCGGAAGCTTCCGGCGTTCACCAGCGCGCCGAGGTCCTTGTGGGTCGCCGACAGGATCCGCACGTCCACGTCCACCTCGTTCTGCGCGCCCACCGGGCGCACCTTCTTTTCCTGGATGGCGCGCAGCAGCTTGACCTGCATCGCCAGCGGCAGCTCCGCCACTTCATCGAGGAACAGGGTGCCGCCGTCGGCGCTCTGGAACAGGCCGGGCTTGTCGGCGTGGGCGCCGGTGAAGCTGCCCTTCTTGTGGCCGAAGAATTCGCTCTCCATCAGCTCGGTCGGGATGGCGCCGCAGTTGACCGGGATGAAGGGGCCGTTGGCGCGCGAGCCCTGGGCGTGGATGGTGCGGGCCACCAGCTCCTTGCCGGTGCCGGACTCCCCGCTGATGTGCACGGGGGCCTGGCTGCGGGACACCTTGGCGATGGTCTCGCGCAGGGCGACCATGGCCGGCGAGCCGCCCAGCAGGCGGCCGGCCTCTTCGGGCTGGGCCTGGCGGCGGGTGTGGAGCTCGAGCGCCTGGCGTACGAGGCCGCGCAGCACGTTGATGTCCACGGGCTTCGAGACGAAGTCGAAGGCGCCGGCCTTGAGGGCCTCGACGGCCGCTTCGACGTTGCCGTAGGCGGTGATCATCGCCACGGGGGTCTCGGGGAAGCGGGTGGTGATGTCGCTGATCAGCTCGAGGCCCGAACCGTCGGGCAGGCGCATGTCGGTCAGGCAGAGGTCGTAGCGGTTCTGCGCGAGCATCTGCCGGGCGGTGCCGAGGCTGGCGGCGGTGTCGGTGCGCAGCCCCATGCGGCCGAGGGTCAGAACCAGGAGCTCGCGGATGTCGTGCTCGTCGTCGACGATGAGGGCGCTGCGGGCTTCGGTCATGACGTTGAGGCTGGCTTCCGGTCCGGGTGACCAATTTTGGCACTTTTTTGCAGACTGTGACGAGTGTCAAAGGCTTGGGGCCAGCCTGTAGGAGCGGCTACAGCCGCGATGGCGGGGTGCTGCGGCCAGGGCGATCGCGGCTTTAGCCGCTCCTACAGGGTGGGTGGCGGCAAGGCGTCAGGCCTGCGGCCTCAGGCCAGCATCACCGAGCCGCCGCGGAGGGTGATGCGGAAGCAGGCGCCGCCGCCGGGGACGGAGACGTACTCCAGGCGGCCGTCGTTGGCGCGGCACAGTTCGTGGGCGATGTAGAGGCCGAGGCCGGTGCCCTGCTCGGAGGTGGTGAAGAACGGGCGGAACAGCTGGTGGCTCACGGCGTCCGGGATGCCGGGGCCGCGGTCGGTCACTTCGATCACCGGGCGGCCTTCGAACAGGTCGACGTGGAGGGTGATGCGCGCGGCCTCGCCGGGCTGGTGGCCGTGGCGCACGGCGTTGTTGGCCAGCGAGGTCAGGACCTGCTGCAGGTGGCGGGGGTCGACCATCGCCGGCACTTCGGGCAGCTGGCCGCCCTGGCGCAGGCTGGCGTTCTCCTCCGGGCAGGTCTGGCGGTAGTCGTCGATGAAGGCGCGCACCTGGCCGACCAGGTCGACGTTCTCCGGCTGGGCACGCTCGCGCCGGGCCAGGCCGAGCACGCTTTCGACGATCGCATTGGTGCGCAGGCACTGCTGGTGGACGATCTGCAGCAGCCGCCGGTCGCTGTCGCCGATGTCGCGCGACTCCTCCAACAGCTGGGTGGCGTAGCTGATCGCCGCCAGCGGGTTGCGGATCTCGTGGGCCAGGCTGGCGGAAAACCGGCCCATGGCGGCCAGGGTCAGCGATTCGGCGCGGCGCGAGACCAGCGCGGTGTCGTCGAGGAAGATCAGGGTGGTGTCGTCGGTGGCCAGCAGGCGCGTGAAGCGCGGCAGCACTTCGTTGCCGTCGTCGCCGATGGTCAGCGGCGTGTCGTCGGTCTGGCCGCTGCGTCGCCATTCGGCCACGCGCATCGCCAGCGCCGGGGAGATCTGCGGCAGGGTGCGCGGGTTGGCTTCGGGGTCCGGTCCGGACTCGCCCAGCAGGATGCGCGCGGCCTCGTTGGCCATGCGGATGCGCCCGGAGCCGTCGACCATCAGCACGCCCACGCGCATGCGGCGGATGATCAGTTCGTTGACCTCGGCCAGGTTGGCGGCCTCGGCGCCGCGCCGGTGGGCCAGGTCGCGGCTCTCGCGCATGTCGCGCCCGAGGAGGTTGGTGAGCGTGGCCATCGCCAGGTAGCTGACCGAGAACATCAGCACCTCGGCCAGCGGGCGTTCGCGCAGCGCGTTGCCATCGGCCAGCACCAGGACGTACTGGAGCACCAGCGCGCCCGAGGCAAGCGCGGCCGCCGCCAGACCCAGGTGCAGTGGCAGCAGCAATGCCGCGGCGCCGACGTTGAACAGCAGCATCATCGCGATGCCCGGCCCGGCGAAGGGCAGGGCGTGGGTGGCCAGCGTGGCCACGGCGATGTCGATCAGCACGCCCACGACCACGTGCGAGGCAAGCGGCACCGAGCGCCGCCCCGACAGCAGCAGCAGGATCGCCGACGCCACCAGGTAGGTCGCGGCCACGGCGACCGCCAGCGCCGGATCCCGGGCCTCGCCGCCGAAGGCGTTCTTCAGCGGTCCGAACACGGCCAGCGCGAGCAGCGCGGCTTCCAGCGTGCGGTACAGGGCCAGCAGGTAGAGCTCGCGCCGCATGGCGCGATCGGGGGCTTCAGGGGGCACGGCGGGCTCCGGGGGCGTCTGGGCACTATAATGGCTGGCGCTGTGTCCCACTTTCCCACGACGGACCCCACATGAACTTCCACGAGTACCAGGCGAAGCAGCTGTTCGCCGATTACGGCATCGCAGTCCCCGCCGGGCGTGTCGCCCGCACCCCCGAAGAAGCGGTCGACGCCGCCAAGGCCATCGGTGGCGATTTCTGGGTGGTCAAGGCCCAGATCCATGCCGGCGGCCGCGGCAAGGCCGGCGGCGTCAAGCTGTGCCGCTCGCTCGACGACGTGCGCGAGCACGCCAAGGGCATGCTCGGCAAGAAGATGGCGACCTACCAGACCGCCGGCATCGAACTGCCGATCGACTCGGTGCTGGTGACCCAGGCCACGGACATCGACAAGGAGCTCTACCTGTCGGTGCTGGTCGACCGTTCGACCCAGTCCATCACCTTCATCGCGTCGAGCGAAGGCGGCATGGACATCGAGCAGGTGGCGGCCGAAACGCCGGAGAAGATCCAGTCGCTCAACGTCAACTTCATCCAGGGCCTGCAGCCCTACCAGTGCCGCGACATGGGCTTCGGCCTGGGCCTGACCGGCAAGCAGGTCAACCAGCTCACCAAGATCATGATGGGCCTGTACAAGCTGTTCAACGAGAAGGACCTGGCGCTGGTCGAACTCAACCCGCTGGCCATCCTCACCGACGGCAACCTTGCGGTGCTCGACGGCAAGGTCGACTCCGACGACAACGCCGGCTTCCGCCACCCGGAACTGGTCGCGATGCGCGACATCCGCCAGGAAGACGAGACCGAGGTCAAGGCCAGCCAGCACGACCTGAACTACGTGACCATGGACGGCAACATCGGCTGCATGGTCAACGGAGCGGGCCTGGCGATGGCGACGATGGACGTGATCCAGCTGGAAGGCGGCTCGCCGGCCAACTTCCTCGACGTCGGCGGCGGCGCCACCAAGGAGCGCGTGACCGAGGCGTTCAAGCTGATCCTGTCGTCCGACGACGTGAAGGCGATCTTCGTCAACATCTTCGGCGGCATCGTGCGCTGCGACATGATCGCGGAGGGCATCATCGCCGCGGTCAAGGAAGTCGACGTCAAGGTGCCGGTGATCGTGCGCCTCGAGGGCACCAACGTGGACGCGGGCAAGGAGCTCCTGAAGAACTCCGGCCTGGCGATCACCGCCGCCGACAACATCAACGACGGCGCCAGGAAGGCCGTCGAAGCCGCCAAGGCCGCCTGAGGCGTCCCCGCAACCACCTATTTTCTTCCTTCCACCTGGGCCTTGACCCTGTAGGAGCGGCTACAGCCGCGATTTCCGCAGGGCCAGGGCAGCAATCGCGGCTATAGCCGCTCCTACAGGTTGGCGGAAGATGAAGAATCGAGGAAACACATGAGCGTTCTCGTCAACAAGAACACCAAGGTGATCGTGCAGGGCTTCACCGGCCAGCAGGGCACCTTCCACGCCGAGCAGATGCTCGACTACGGCACCAAGGTCGTCGGCGGCGTCACCCCGGGCAAGGGCGGCACCGAGCACCTGGGCCTGCCGGTCTTCAACACCGTGGCCGATGCCGTCACCGAGACCGGCGCCAATGCCTCGGTGATCTACGTGCCGCCGCCGTTCGCGGCCGACGCCATCCTGGAAGCGGCCGAGGCCGGCATCCAGGTGATCGTGTGCATCACCGAGGGCATCCCGGTGCTGGACATGCTGCGCGTCAAGAAGACCCTGGTCACGACCTATCCGGAGACCGTGCTGGTGGGCCCGAACTGCCCCGGCATCATCACCCCGGGCGAGTGCAAGATCGGCATCATGCCGGGCCACATCCACCAGCCGGGCAAGATCGCGATCGTGTCGCGCTCGGGCACGCTGACCTATGAAGCGGTCAAGCAGACCACCGACGCCGGCCTCGGCCAGTCGACGGTCATCGGCATCGGCGGCGACCCGATCAACGGCCTGAACTTCATCGACTGCCTGAAGCTGTTCCAGGACGACGAGCAGACCCAGGGCATCATCATGGTCGGCGAGATCGGCGGTTCGGCCGAGGAAGAAGCGGCCGAGTTCATCGCCGAGTACGTGACCAAGCCGGTGGTCGGGTTCATTGCCGGTGCCAGCGCGCCGAAGGGCAAGCGCATGGGCCACGCCGGCGCGATCGCCTCGGGCGGCTCGGGCACGGCCGAAGGCAAGTTCGCCGCGATGGAGAAGGCCGGTGTCACCACCGTGCGTTCGCCGGGCGACCTGGGTGCCGCGATCGCCAAGCGCCTCGCCGGCTGACCGCAGGAACTGTAGGGAGCGGCTATAGCCGCGATCGACGACCCGGCATGGAGCAATCCTGGCCGCGATCTGTCGGATCCGATCGCAGCTTTAGCTGCTCCTACAGAGGCAGGAGAAGAAGGCCGCCGCAAGGCGGCCTTCTTCATTCCCGGCGTTTGACAGGGGGCGGTCGAATGCGCATGATTGATGCGCATCCATTCAAGTAAGCCGCCATGCGCATCTCCGACGAATATGCCGCTTACGGCAAGCGAGCCACCAACGTCAGCATCAACGAGGGCCTGCTGGAGGCCGCGCGGGCACTCGACATCAACCTGTCCGCCACGCTGGAGAAGGCGCTCGATGCCGAGGTCCGGGCGCGTCGGCGCGAGAAGTGGCTGGAGGAGAACCGCGAGGCGATTGCCGCCTACAACGAACGCATCGCGCGGGACGGCATGTTGAGCGACCACGTGCATGCCTTCCTGTCCAGGACCGGCGAGTGACCCAGTTCGTGGTGTACGCCAACGCGGATGCCGTCTCGCGAAGGCGGATTCCGTGCTTCCTGGACGTGCAGAGCGATCTGATCGAGACCTTGGGTTCGCGCGTCGTCGTGCCGCTGGTGGCGATCGAGCACGTTGGCGGGGTGATCGAACGCCTGATGCCGCGTCTGCACGTCGATGACGGCCACCTGGTGATGGATACGGCGCAGGTCATGGGTGTGCCAGTGCGCATGCTTGGCAAGCAGGTCGCCGACCTGTCGCATGAGCGGCATGCGATCCTTGCCGCCATCGACATGCTGACGCATGGGATCTGACATGACCGAACCGCTCCGCATCGCCCTCGCCCAGTTCGATTTCCCCGTGGGCGACATCACCGGCAACACGACGCGCATCGCGGCCATGATCGGCGAGGCGCGCGACGAGTACGGCGCCGACATCGTGGTGTTCCCGGAGCTGGCCGTCAGCGGCTATCCGCCGGAGGACCTGCTGATGCGGCCGGCCTTCCTGGCCGACTGCGAGCAGGCGCTGCGGACCATCGCGGATGCGGCCACGGGCATCGTCGCCGTCGTCGGCTGGCCGGAATCGTCCGGCAGCAGCCTCTACAACTCGGCGAGCGTGCTGCGCGACGGCCGCATCGCCCACACCTACCGCAAGCGCGAGCTGCCCAACTACAACATCTTCGACGAGCGCCGCTACTTCCACGTCGATCGCCACGGCGGCTCCTGCGTGTTCGACGTCAAGGGCGTGCCGGTCGGTCTGCTCGTCTGCGAGGACCTCTGGTTCGCCGAACCCATCGCCGACACGGTGGCGCAGGGCGCGCAGCTGGTGCTGGTGCCCAACGCCTCGCCCTTCGAGCGGGGCAAGCACGCCCAGCGCGACGCGATGATCGCCGCGCACACGCGCGACACCGGCGCCGCGCTGGCCTACCTCAACGTCGTCGGCGGCCAGGACGCGCTGGTGTTCGACGGCTCGTCGGTGGTGGCCGACGGCGACGGCACGGTGCACCCGGCCGCGGCGGCCTTCACCGACCAGTGGCTGGTGGTCGACTACGCCCCGGAGCGCCGCGCGTTCACGCCAGTGGTCTGGATGGACGACGGCGACGAAAGCATGGACGCGCTGGCCTGGCGCGCGGTGGTGCGCGGGATCCGCGACTACTTCGGCAAGAACGGCTTCCGCCGCGCCTGGCTGGGGCTGTCCGGCGGGATCGATTCGTCGATCGTGCTGGCGATGGCGGTCGAGGCGCTGGGCGCCGAAAACGTCACCGCGGTGCGCATGCCGTCGCGCTACACGGCGAACCTCAGCAACGACCTGGCCGCCGAACAGTGCCGCGCGCTGGGCGTGGAGATGATGACGGTGCCGATCGAGCCGGCGTTCGACGGCCTGCTGGCCAGCCTGGGCGAGGCCTTTGAAGGCCGCGAGGTCGACGTCACCGAGGAGAACCTGCAGTCGCGCGCGCGCGGCGTGATCCTGATGGCGCTGTCGAACAAGCTCGGCGGGCTGGTGCTGACCACCGGCAACAAGAGCGAGTACGCGGTCGGCTACGCGACGATCTACGGCGACATGGCCGGCGCCTATGCGCCGATCAAGGACCTGTACAAGACGGAGGTCTACGGCCTGGCGAAGTGGCGCAACACGGTCGGCGGCGCGCCGGTGATCCCGCCCGTGGTCATCGCCCGCCCGCCTTCGGCCGAGCTGCGCGCCAACCAGCTCGACCAGGATTCACTGCCGCCCTACGACGTGCTGGACGCGATCCTGCTGCGCTTCGTCGACCAGGAGCAGTCGAGCGAGGAGGTGCGCGCGGCCGGCTTCGACGCCGCGGTCGTGGACCGGGTGGTGAAGCTGGTACGCAACAGCGAGTGGAAGCGCCAGCAGGCGGCTCCCGGCCCGAAGATCTCCCGCCGCGCGTTTGGTCGCGAGCGGCGCTACCCGATCAGCAACCGCTACCCGCATTGAGGTAGCCACCGCCCTGTAGGAGCGGCTATAGCCGCGATGGATCGTCTCGGTATCCCGGAACGTGGATCGCGGCTGTAGCCGCTCCTACAGGGGCGCGGGGGCAGCGTGGCCGTCCGGCTTACTGGATCGCGGTCTTCTCGGGCGCGAAGGGGTTGAGCTTGCGGATCGTCCACGGGTAGTCCGGCCACTTGCCCGTGAGGTACGGGTGGTCGGGCTCGTTGAGCTGCAGCACGCGGCGGGCGTCCGCCGCCAGGGTCTCGTTGCCGAGCTCGGTGTAGGCCGCGGCCAGCACGGCCACCGCGTCGTTCTGGTACTCGCTCTGCGGATAGGTCTCCAGCAGGTAGCGGGCGCGCTCGGTGGCGCCGACCCAGGCATCGCGACGCATGTAATAGAGCGCGGTCTCGATCTCGTGGCGGGCGAACATGTTGCGCAGCGCGACCATCCGGTTGGCGGCGTCGGCGGCGTAGCGGCTGTTGGGGTAGCGCTCGACCACGGTGCGCAGGTCGTTGTAGCCCTGCATCGGGGTGGCCAGGTCGCGGCGGCTGGCGTCGAGGTTCCAGGCGCGCTGCAGGAAGACGGTGTCGCGCGACGAGTTCACCAGGCCGCGCAGGTAGTACATGTAGGGCACGTGGCGATGCGTCGGATAGGTGCGGATGAAGCGGTCGATGGTCGACACCGCGTCGTCGTGGCGGCCCATCTTGTACTGCGCGTAGGCCGTCTCCATCAGCGCCTGCTCGGTCTGCGCGCCGTACGGGTACTGCGCCACCAGGCGCCGGTAGACCGTGGTCGCGCCGCTCCAGTTGCCGCGGCGCATCAGCGTGTGGCCGCGGTCGTAGAGCGTCTCGACCGCCACGCCCTCGTTGGCATCCTCGTCCTTCAGGGCGCCCTTCAGCCGCGCGCAGCCGGACGTCGCGAGCGCTGCCAGCAGCACGAGCAGCAGGGCGCGGCGGAACAGGGTGGTGCTTCGGGTCATGGTGCGTCCGGGACGGGGATGGCGTGGAGCGGGGATAATAGCAGCCAGCCCCGCGCCACCAGCGGGCCACGCCTGAACCGGACCCCGCCATGACCGACGACCACGACGCCGACGCCCCCGATGCGGCGGACGCCGCCCCCGACGCCCCCCGTACGGCCCGGGTGCCCGACGCCATGGCCGGCCGCCGGTTCGACGCCGTGCTGGCCGAGCTGTTCCCCGAGTACTCCCGCTCGCGGCTGGCGACCTGGGTGAAATCCGGGGACGTGCTGCTGGACGGTGCGACCGTGCGCCCACGCGAAGCGGTGCGCGGCGGGCAGGAGGTGATGCTGACCGCGACCCTCGAGCCCCAGGTCAGCGCCGGCCCCGAGGACATCCCGCTGTCGGTGCTCTACGAGGACGCCGAGGTCCTGGTCATCGACAAGCCCGCCGGCCTGGTGGTGCATCCCGGCGCCGGCAACCACACCGGCACCCTGGTCAACGCGCTGCTGTTCCGCGACCCGGCGCTGGCCGCGATCCCGCGCGCGGGCATCGTGCACCGGCTCGACAAGGACACCTCCGGGGTGATGGTCGTGGCTCGCACCCTGCAGGCCCAGGCCGCCCTGGTGGCCCAGCTGTCGGCGCGCGAGGTCCACCGGCAGTACCTGGCGATCGTCGTCGGCGCCCTGGTTTCCGGCGGCACCGTGGATGCGCCGATCGACCGCCACCCGCGCGACCGCCTGCGCATGGCCGTGCGCGACGACGGCCGCGAGGCCAAGACCCACTACCGCCTGCAGGAGCGTTTCCGTGCGCACACGGCGCTGGAGTGCCGGCTGGAGACCGGGCGCACGCACCAGATCCGCGTGCACATGACCCACCTGCGCTATCCGATCGTCGGCGACCCGCTGTACGGCGGCCCGGTGAAGCTGCCGCGCGGGGCCTCCGACGCGCTGGTCACCGCCCTGCGCGGCTTCAAGCGCCAGGCCCTGCACGCCCAAGTGCTCGAGTTCGTGCATCCCTCGACCGGCGAGACCGTGCGCTGCGAGGCGCCGCTGCCGGCCGACATGCAGGTGCTGATGCGCGAGCTGCGCGCCGATTCCGCGGCGCATGCCGTGACCGGTGCCGGGGTGCGGCGGTGATCACCGGGCACTCGCGCAGCGCCTGGCTGGATGCGGGCTGGCCCGCGCCGCCCGGCGTGCGCGCGCTGACCACCCTGCGCCACGGCGCCGGGGCCTCGATGGTGCCGTTCGACCGCTTCAACCTGGGCAACGCCCGGGGCGACGCCGGCGACGATCCGATCTGCGTGGCCGCCAACCGCGCGGAATTCACCCTGCGCGCCGGGCTGCCTTCGGCGCCGCACTGGCTGCGCCAGGTGCACGGCACCGGCGTGCTGCGCGTGGACGACGTGCTGCCCGAGGGCGACGCGACGGCCGAGCGCCGGCGCATGGAGGCCGAACCCGAAGCCGACGCCGCGGTGACTTCGGTCGCGGGCGCGGTGCTCGCGGTCCTGACCGCGGACTGCCTGCCGGTGGTCTTCGCCGCGCGCGATGGCCGCGAGGTCGGGGTCGCGCATGCCGGCTGGCGCGGGCTCGCCGCCGGCGTGCTGGAGGCGACGATCGATGCGATGCGTGCGCCCGCGGGCGGGCTGGTCGCGTGGCTAGGCCCGGCCGCCGGCCCCGACGCCTATGAAGTCGGCGAGGAGGTGCGCGTGGCGTTCACCGACCGCGATCCGGACGCGGCGTCCGCCTTCGTCGCGACCCGCCCCGGCCACTGGCACGTGGACCTGTACGCCCTGGCGCGGCGCAGGCTGCGCGCGGCCGGAGTCGCGGAGGGCGACATCCACGGCGGCGACCAGTGCACGATCTCGGATGGGAAGCGCTTCTTCTCGCACCGGCGCGACGCGCGCACCGGTCGCATGGCGACCGTGGCCTGGCTGTGCTGACGCGGGAGCGGCGATAGCCGCGATCTCCTGTAGGAGCGGCCATAGCCGCGATCGCATTTCCGCAAGTGCGATCGCGGCTGTAGCCGCTCCTACAGGCAGCCGACGTTTCAGCCAGCTCCCCTCTCCCCCAGCCATGAGGATCGCAACCATGACCGACACCGTTGCCACCTTGTCCAGCACCCCCGGCGTCTCCCCGCGCGACGCGGCCACGCAGGGCTTCGTCTTCAACCACACCATGCTGCGGGTCAAGGACGCGAAGGCGTCGCTGGACTTCTACACCCGCGTGCTCGGCTTCAGCCTGGTGCGGCAAGGCCACTTCGCCGAAGCGGCGTTCTCGCTGTACTTCCTTGCGCTCGTCGACCCGGCCGACATTCCCGACGATGACGCGGCGCGCAAGGCCTGGGTGGCCGGCCTGCAGGGCGTGCTGGAGCTGACCCACAACCATGGCACCGAGTCGCAGGACGGCCCGGTCTACCACGATGGCAATGCCGAGCCGCGCGGCTTCGGGCACATCTGCCTGAGCGTTCCCGACCTGCGCGCCGCCTGCGAGCGCTTCGAGGCGCTGGGCGTGACCTTCCAGAAGCGCCTGACCGACGGTCGCATGAAGGACATCGCCTTCATCAAGGACCCCGACGGCTACTGGGTCGAAGTCATCCAGCCCACCCCCATGCCCACCCTGTAGGAGCGGCTACAGCCGCGATCGCCGTCCCGTCGCACGAGGGCGGCGGATCGCGCCGGATGGGGCTGATCGCGGCTATAGCCGCTCCTACAGGTGGCACCCGCTCCTACAGGTGGCAGCGGAGCGGCCCGGGCTCGATGGTCAGACCGCGTCGGTCCAGGGCCGGGACAGGCGCATCGCGGCGATCACGATGCCGACGTGGGAATAGGTCTGGGGGAAGTTGCCCCAGGCTTCCCCGTCCTCAAAGGCCATGTCCTCCGACAGCAGGCCGAGGTGGTTGCGCCGTGCCAGCAGGCTTTCGAACTGCTGGCGGGCCTCGTCGACGCGGCCGATCGCGGCCAGGGCGTCGATGTACCAGAAGCTGCAGATGGTGAAGCTGGTTTCCGGCGAGCCGAAATCGTCCGGGGCGATGTAGCGGAACAGTCCCGTGCCGCGTCGCAGCTGGCTGCCGATCGCCTCGACCGTGGCGACGAAGCGCGGATCCGAGGCCTCGATGAAGCCGAGCTCGGCCAGCAGCAGCAGGCTGGCATCCAGGCGCCGGCCCTCGGCCGACTCGACGAAGTGTCCCAGCTCCGCGTCCCAGGCGCGCGCCAGGATCGCCTCGCGCATGGTGTCGGCGCGCCCGCGCCAGTGCGCGCCGCGCTCGGACAGCCCGAGGTGCGTCGCGATCCGTGCAAGCCGGTCGCAGGCCGCCCAGCACATCACGCTGGAATAGGTATGCACCTCGGCGCGTCCGCGGAATTCCCAGATGCCGGCGTCGGGCTGGTCGTAGAGCTCCCAGGCCTGCTCGCCGACCGGTTCCAGGCGGTGGAAGGCGTCGACGTCACCGGGGCGCGCCAGCCGCTGGTCGAAGAACAGCTGGGTCGCGGCCAGGACCACGCTGCCGTAGACGTCGTGCTGCTTCTGCACCCAGGCCAGGTTGCCGCGGCGCACCGGGCCCATGCCGCGGTAGCCGGCCAGGTCCGGCACCTCGTGTTCTTCCAGTTCCTTCTCGAACGCGATGCCGTACAGCGGCTGCAGCCCGTCCTCGCCGGTGGCGAGGTTGAGCACGTAGCGCAGGTAGCCCTCCATCGTGCGCGTGGCGCCGAGGCGGTTGAGCGCGCGCACCACGAAGGCCGAATCGCGCAGCCAGCAGTAGCGGTAGTCCCAGTTGCGCTGGCTGTGCGGCGCCTCCGGGATCGACGTGGTGATGGCGGCGACGATCGCGCCGGTTTCCTCGTACTGGCAGAGCTTGAGGGTGATCGCGCTGCGGATCACCGCGTCCTGCCATTCCAGCGGGATCGAGAGGTAGCGCACCCAGTCGCGCCAGTACTCGACGGTCTGGCGCTCGGCGTTGCGGACGAAGCGGTCGACCGGCTCGGTCAGGGTCTCGTCGGGGCCGAGCACCAGGTGGCGGTCGCCGTCGAGCTCGAAGGGCAGGGACTCGCGCAGCAGGCGCACCGGCACGTCGCCGGTCAGGCGGAGCGTGAACCCCGGCAGCAGGTAGCGCACATGGTTGCTGCCCCAGGTCTGCTCCGGCACGTCGGCGCCGTAGTTCGCCAAGGGACGCAGCACGATGCGGATACGCGGGCGCCCCGACAGGGGACGCAGCCGGCGCACCAGCATCACCGGCCGGTAGAAGCGCCCGTGCTGGCGCCAGCGCGGGGCCAGGTCGGTGATCTCCACCGCGCCGCCGTGGCGGTCGCGTAGCACGGTGCGCAGCACCGCGGTGTTCTTCACGTACTCCTGGGTCGCGCCGGCGAAGTCCTCGAGCTCGATGGCGTAGTCGCCGCCGCCGGCCTTGGGCGACAGCAGGGCGCAGAAGGTCGGGTCGCCGTCGAAAGCCGGGATGCAGCACCAGGACACGCGCGCCTGCGCGTCGATGAGCGCGGCGATGCTGCCGTTGCCGACCAGGCCGAGGTCGAGGCTGGTTCCTCCGTTCATGCCGCTTGCGCTCATGCCGCGACTCCGATCCAGGCGTGCACGTCGGCGGTGCCGGACAGCGCGAAGTGGGCGGCGCTCGCGCGCGGCGGACCCACCAGGACGCTGATGCCGTCGTGGGCATTGACCGCCGCGAAGCCGGCCTCGTCGGTCACGTCGTCGCCGGCGAACACCGGCCGGCGGCCCGCGAATGGCGCTTCCAGCATGAAAGCCAGGATGGCCGCGCCCTTGTCGGCCCGCAGGCCACGCGTGTCCGCCGGCCGCAGCTCGATCACCGCCTTGCCCGGCTGCAGCCGGTAGCCGGGCAGCCGCGGCAGCGCGGCGCGCGCGAAGGCCTGCAGTTCGGCGCCGGCATGCGGGCCGGCCGCGCGCCAGTGCAGCGCCACCGCGGAACCCTTGTCCTCGACCACGGCGCCGGGGTGGCGCGCAGCCAGGCGCACGGCTTCGCTGCGCACCAGGTCCAGCGCGGCGGGTGCGCGCGGCGCGCGCTGCAGGCGACGGCCATGCCGCCGTTCCAGGCCATGCAGGCCGGACGCGGGCAGGCGCGGCGGGGCGAGCAGGGTGTCGAGCATGGCCAGCGAGCGGCCGCTGACCAGCGCGACCGCGCCGTCGAGGCGCTGCTGCAGGGCCGCCAGGGCCTCGCGCAGGCGGTCCGGCACCTCGACGTCATCGGGCCTCGGCGCGAAGTCCAGCAGGGTGCCATCGACGTCGAGGAACAGCGCGCAGCTGTCGTCGATGGGCGGCGGTGGTGGAAGCAGGGTGGGCACGGCCATGGTCAGCGAGTCTGGCCGACCCCGTGTGAGCATTCCCTGTAGGAGCGGCCATGGCCGCGATCCGGGCCGTGTCGGAGCGGCCATGCCGCGATCAGGTCTGGCGGCGGATTCCGGCCATCGCGGCCATGGCCGCTCCTACAGGGGCGCGCGGAGCGCAGGGGGCGCGCGGCGCGGCTTGAATCGCCGGGCGGAAACCGCATCTTTGGGGTATTGCCGGCGCGGCCGGCCCCGATCCTGGAGTCACCCCATGCGGATGGACAAGCTCACCTCGCGGTTCCAGCAGGCGCTGGCCGACGCGCAGTCGCTGGCCGTGGGCCGCGACCACAACCTCATCGAGCCGGCGCACGTGCTGGCGGCCCTGCTCGACCAGCCGGGCGGCGGCAGCGGGCCGCTGCTGGCCCAGGCCGGCGTCAACGTGCCCCTGCTGCGCGAGCGGCTGGGCGAGATCCTCGAAAAGCTGCCCAAAGTCTCCGGGCAGGCCGGCCAGGTCTCGCTCGGCAACGACCTGGGGCGCCTGCTCAACCTCAGCGACAAGCTCGCCCAGCAGCGCGGCGACGGCTTCATCGCCTCCGAGCTCTTCCTGCTGGCGGCGCTCGAGGACGGTGGCGATGCCGGCCGCGCGCTGAAGGCGACCGGCGCCGACAAGTCGCGGCTGGAAGCGGCCATCAACGCCATGCGCGGCGGTGCGAAGGTCGACGACGCCAGCGCCGAAGAAGCCCGCCAGGCGCTGGAGAAGTACACCATCGACCTCACCGCGCGCGCCGAGTCGGGCAAGCTCGATCCGGTGATCGGCCGCGACGAGGAGATCCGTCGCACCATCCAGGTGCTGCAGCGGCGCACCAAGAACAACCCGGTGCTGATCGGCGAACCCGGCGTCGGCAAGACCGCGATCGCCGAGGGCCTGGCGCAGCGCATCGTCAACAACGAGGTGCCCGAGGGCCTGCGCGGCAAGCGTGTGCTCTCGCTCGACATGGGTGCGCTGATCGCCGGCGCCAAGTTCCGCGGCGAGTTCGAGGAGCGGCTGAAGGCGGTGCTCAACGACCTGGCCAAGAACGAGGGCCAGATCATCCTCTTCATCGACGAGCTGCACACCATGGTCGGCGCCGGCAAGGCGGAGGGCTCGATGGACGCCGGCAACATGCTCAAGCCCGCGCTGGCACGCGGCGAGCTGCACTGCATCGGCGCAACCACGCTCGACGAGTACCGCAAGTACGTGGAGAAGGACGCGGCGCTGGAGCGGCGCTTCCAGAAGGTGTTCGTGGGCGAACCGTCCGTGGAGGACACGATCGCGATCCTGCGCGGGCTGAAGGAAAAGTACGCCGTGCACCACGGCGTCGAGATCACCGACCCGGCGATCGTGGCCGCGGCCACGCTCTCGCACCGCTACATCGCCGACCGCAAGCTGCCCGACAAGGCCATCGACCTGATGGACGAGGCGGCCAGCCGCATCCGCATGGAGATCGACTCCAAGCCCGAGGAGCTCGACCGCAAGGAGCGCCGCCTGATCCAGCTCAAGATCCAGCGCGAGGCGCTGAAGAAGGAGAAGGACGCCGAGTCGAAGCAGCGCCTGGCAGATCTCGAGGCGGAGATCGAAGGGCTCGAGCGCGCCTACAACGACCTGGAGGAAGTGTGGAAGGCCGAGAAGGCCACTGTGCAGGGCGCGACCAGGGTCAAGGAGCAGATCGAGGCCGCCAAGCTCGAACTCGAGGCCGCCCAGCGCCGGCAGGACTTCGCGAAGATGAGCGAGATCCAGTACGGGCGGATGCCGCTGCTGGAGAAGCAGCTCAGCGCCGCCCAAGAGGCCGAAACCACCGGCTTCACCCTGCTGCAGGACAAGGTCACCGCCGAGGAGATCGCCGAGGTGGTCGCGCGCTGGACCGGCATCCCGGTCAGCAAGATGCTGGAAGGCGAACGCGACAAGCTGCTGAAGATGGAGGACGCGCTGCATGCGCGCGTGGTCGGCCAGCATGAGGCGGTGAAGGTCGTCTCCGACGCGGTGCGCCGTTCGCGCGCCGGGCTGAGCGATCCCGACCGGCCGAGCGGATCATTCCTGTTCCTGGGCCCCACCGGCGTCGGCAAGACCGAGCTGTGCAAGGCGCTCGCGGAATTCCTGTTCGACTCCAGCGACGCCATGGTGCGCATCGACATGAGCGAGTTCATGGAGAAGCACGCGGTGTCGCGGCTGGTCGGTGCGCCCCCGGGCTATGTCGGCTACGAAGAGGGCGGCTACCTGACCGAGGCCGTGCGCCGGCGTCCCTACAGCGTGATCCTGCTCGATGAGGTCGAGAAGGCGCATCCGGACGTGTTCAACATCCTGCTGCAGGTGCTCGACGATGGGCGGCTGACCGATGGCCAGGGCCGCACGGTGGACTTCCGCAACACGGTGATCGTGATGACCTCCAACCTCGGCAGCCAGATGATCCAGGAGCTGGACGGCGACGATTCGCCCGAGGCCTATACGCAGATGAAGGCGGGGGTGATGGCGGTGGTGCAGTCGCACTTCCGCCCCGAGTTCATCAACCGGCTGGACGACATCGTGGTCTTCCATGCGCTGGACAAGGCGCAGATCAGGGAGATTGCGCGGATCCAGATGCGCGGACTGGAGAAGCGGCTGGGCGAGCGCGGGATCCGCATCGAGGTCAGCGACGCGGCCTTCGAGCTGCTGGGCAACGTCGGCTTCGATCCGGTCTATGGCGCCCGCCCGCTGAAGCGGGCGATCCAGCAGCAGCTGGAGAACCCGCTGGCGCAGAAGATCCTGTCCGGCGCGTTCGGCTCCGGCGACACGGTGCGGGTGGACGCCGAGGGCGGGAAGCTCGCCTTCAGCTGAGCGCGCCGCTCTTGTAGGAGCGGCTATAGCCGCTCCTACAGAAGCTCGGCGGGCTGGCGCTGGGGGCGGTAGGGGGGAGTGGCCATGACCATCTCGGCCAGGGAGTAGGCCAGCTCGCGCTCGGCCAGCACCGCGCCGTCGGCGCCGTGCTCGAGCAGGTGCTTCACCTCGGCCTCGCTGTGCGCGCGGGCCAGCACGGTGACCGCCGGGTTGAGCGCCTTGAGCCGCGCGATGGTCTCGCCGGCCTCCAGCGCGTTGGGGATGGCGAACACCGCCATCGCCGCGCGCTGCGGCGCCGCTTCCAGCATCACCGCCTCGGCCGCCACGTTGCCGCGCACCGCGTGCAGGCCGGCGGCGCGTGCGGCGTCGACCCGGTCGGCATCGTCTTCCACCACCACCAGCGGCACGCCGCGGCCGTGCAGCAGGCTGGCCAGCTGCTGGCCCACCCGTCCGTAGCCGACCACGATGGCGTGGCCGGCCAGCGAGTCGGGCAGGTGGTGGCTGGCCGCATCCGCGGCAATCTCGCGGTCGTTGGCCGCGCTCGCCTCGGCGCTGGCCGAGGCTTCCTGCCGCGCGATCCAGCGGTCGACCACCGCGAACGAGACCGGATTGAGCATGATCGAGATCAGCGCGCCCGCCAGCACCAGGTCCTGGCCCTCTTCCGGCAGGATCCCGAGCGTCACGCCCAGCGCCGCGATGATGAAAGCGAACTCGCCGATCTGCGCCAGGCTGGCCGAGATGGTCAGCGCGGTGGACTTGGGATGGCCGAAGGCGCGCACGATCAGGTAGGCCGCCGCCGACTTGCCGAACATGATGATCAGCGTGGTCGCCAGCACCAGCAGCGGCTCGCGCACCAGGATCGCCGGGTCGAACAGCATGCCGACCGAGACGAAGAACAGCACCGCGAACGCGTCGCGCATCGGCAGCGAATCCTGCGCCGCCTTGTGGCTGAGCTCGGACTCGTTGAGCAGCATGCCGGCGAAGAACGCACCGAGCGCGAACGAGACGCCGAACAGCTCCGCCGAGCCCAGCGCGATGCCCAGGGCGATCGACAGCACCGCCAGCGTGAACAGTTCGCGCGAGCCGGTGCCCGCGGTGCGCTCGAGCATCCACGGGATGACCCGCCGCCCGACCACCAGCATCACCGCGACGAACAGCGCCACCTGCACCAGGGTCTTGCCGATCTCGAGCGTCAGCCGGGCCGCGGACACCGGCTCGCCCGCGGCGTTGCCGAACACGCTCGCCACCGCGGGCATCAGCACCAGGGCGATGACGCAGGCCAGGTCCTCGACGATCAGCCAGCCCACCGCGATCCGGCCCCGCGTGGTTTCGAGCAGGCGGCGCTGCTCCATGGCCCGCAGCAGCACCACGGTGCTGGCGGTCGCCAGCGAGAAGCCGAAGACGATGCCCTGCAGCGTCGGCCAGCCCATCAGCGCGGCCAGGCCCCAGCCGAGCAGGGTCGCCACCGAGATCTGCACCACCGCGCCCGGAATCGCGATGTGCTTCACCGCCATCAGGTCGCGGATCGAGAAGTGCAGGCCGACGCCGAACATCAGCAGGATCACGCCGATCTCGGCGAGCTGCGGCGCCAGCGCCTGGTCGCCGACGAAGCCCGGCGTGAACGGCCCGGCGATGATGCCCGCGACCAGGTAGCCGACCAGCGGCGACAGCCGCAGCCGGTGCGCCGCCAGCCCCAGGACATAGGCCAGCACGAAGCCGACCGTCAGGATCGCGATGAGTTCGGTGTGGTGCGGCATCCGCGTTTCCGCGTGGGGGAAGGACAGGATAGAGGACGCCGCGCGGGACGGCTCGCGGCCGTCGAGGAGCGGCTACGCCCGCCCCCGGCCGGCAGGTTTGTAGGAGCGGCTACAGCCGCGATGGCGGCCAGGCCGATCGCGGCTGTAGCCGCTCCTACAGGGCTGTGGTTACCACGCGTACGCGACGCGGCCGTAGACGAAGGCGCCGTTGAAGCCGAACGGCGACAGGTTGCTGTACGGGAACTGCCCGTTGGTCGAGTTGGCGAAGATGTTCTCGTCCGGGTATTCGTTGAGCACGTTGTCCGCGCCCAGGGTCAGCGTCCAGCGGTCGGCCTTCCACGACGCCGCGGCGTCGAGCAGCCATTTCGCGCCGTAGGTCTGGTCGTTCACCGGATTCGCCTGGCGCGTGGTGACGCTGCCGTAGCGGGTGCCGGTCAGGCTGAAGTTCCACGACGCCAGCGACCAGGTGCCCGAAAGCAGGAGCTTGGTGTTGGGGAAGCCGTCCTCGATGCGGCCGATCTCGGTGCGGTCGATGCGCTCGAGGTCGAGTCCGGCCGACTCGAGCTCTTCGGGATTGGGCGCGATGCGGGTGATTTCCGTGTCCGTGTAGTTCCAGCCGGCGGTCAGGTCGAGGCTGCCGCCGCCGAGGTCCAGGCCGTAGTTCGCCACCACGTCGACGCCCTGCGTGCGGGTGTCGATCGCATTGGTGAAATAGCGGCCGCCGTTGACGCCGAAGATGCCGCGCGACTCCAGCAGTGCGCGCACCGCGTTGCCGGTGAGGTTGGACGACAGCGCGATCCGGTCGTCGACCTCGATGTGGTACGCATCGACGGTGACGTAGAGCCGGTCGGCGGGTTGCAGCACCAGGCCGAGGCTGTACGACAGCGACTCCTCCGGCTGCAGCGGCTCGGCACCGAAGGCCTGCGCCACCGCGCTGGAGGCGGGGAAGGTGCGGATCTCGAACGGGTCGGGGATGCCGGCCAGGAAGACCGTGCTCACGGTCTGGAAGTACTGCTGGGCCAGCGACGGCGCGCGGAAGCCGCTGGACACCGTGCCGCGCAGGGCGACCGCATCGGTGAACGCGTACCGCGCGGAGAGCTTGCCCGAGGCCTGGCTGCCGAAGTCGTCGTAGTCCTCGTAGCGTCCGGCGATGCCGGCGGAGAACTGTTCGCTGACGTCGGCCTCGAGGCTGGCGTAGACCGCATGGCTGTCGCGCGAGTAGGCGCCCGAGACCTCCGGCGCGAAGCCGCCGAAGCCCTGCGCCCCGCCCGGCCGCGACAGGTCGGGCTGCGCGTACGAGCCGTATTCGCCCGGCGACTGGTTCCACTTCTCGTTGCGCAGCTCCACGCCCACGGCCAGCGCGGCCGGATAGGCGAGGCCCCAGTCGAGCTGCCGGCTGAGGTCGAAGTTGGCGATGTTCTGGGTGGTCTCCAGCGCGCCGTCGTAGAACGCGGTCGGCGAATCGGCGCCGATGCTGGCGTTGAGCGTGTTGCGGGTGAAGAACTCGAGGTGGTTGTAGCCGTGGTTGAAGCCGAGATCCCAGCTCCAGGCCTCGCCAAGGCCGCCCTTCAGGCCGGCGACGATGGCGCGGTCGCGCGAGACGTTGTTGATCTCCGGCAGGAAGCCGTCCGGGTAGATCGACGGGATGTTCTGCGTCGGATTGCGCGGCGCGCGGAAGAACGCGAACGAGGTGATGTCGCGGTTGCTGATCGAGCCGAAGGCGTACAGCGCAAGCGCGTCGCCGATGTCGAAGCCGGCGTTGAACGCGGCCGCGCCGGCGTCCACCTCCGGGTCGCCGATCACGAACGCCTTCTGGCCCAGCGCCGGCTGGGTCGCGGCCGGCGTTCCGGCGAACGGCCGCGCGCGGTTGGTGCGGTCCTGCTGGTCGAGCTGCGCGGAGAGGTGGAGGAAGCCGCGGTCGCCGCCCAGCGCCAGCCCGGCATCGCCGGCCAGCTGGGTCTGGGCGCCGTCGCCGGCCGAATAGCGGCCGTGGCGGACCGACACGCTGCCCGTGCCCGGCGCGCCCTTCAGCACCACGTTGACCACGCCGGCGATGGCGTCGGAACCGTACTGCGCCGACGCGCCGTCGCGCAGCACCTCGACGCGTTCGATCGCCGCCAGCGGGATGGTGTTGAGGTCCACCGGCGCCGAGCCGCGGCCGATCGTGCCGTTGAGGTTGAGCAGCGACGAGGCGTGGCGGCGCTTGCCGTTGACCAGCACCAGCACCTGGTCGGGCGCCAGCCCGCGCAGCTGGGCCGGGCGGATGGCGCTGGTCCCGTCGGTCAGCGCGGGCCGCGGGAAGTTGAGCGAGGGCAGCGCGCGCGCGAGGGCGGTGGCGAGCTCGGTGGTGCCGGTGGCCTGCAGGGCCTCGCTGGTGATGATGTCGATCGGCGACTGCGATTCGGCCACGGTGCGGTCGCTGACGCGGGTGCCGGTGACGATGACGTTGTCGAGGCTGGTGGCGGGGCGGGTGTCCTGGGCCTGGACGGCGGCGGGAAGCAGGGCGGCAAGCAGGGCGAGGCGGAGCGGATGAGGGGACATGCGGAACTCCGGTGGGGGACGGGGGAAAATCGCTCAGACGTACTCGCGCTCGCGCATCCAGCGGGTCGCGATCCACTTCTCGCCGCGGGTCACCGGGGCACCGGCGTGGTAGGACATCGGGTCGGTGCGCGACTGGGCGTCGGTATAGGCGAAGAACACCGCGCTGCCCTTGCGCGGCCCGACGGCCAGGCCGCAGCGGGGAAAGGTGGTTTCGCCGCCGGCCTCGACGTCGTTCAGGTAGACCACCAGGCTGGCGATGCGCTGGCCGCCATTGCGCAGGTTGGCGGCCTGTCCCGGCCGTCCCAGGTCGAAGTAGTCGTAGTGCGGCTGGTATTCGGCGCCGACGCCGTAGCGCATCACCTGCAGCGGCTCGCCCTGCGCCAGCGGCACGCCGGTGATGGTGGCGATGCGCGCATCGATCCGCGTCACCAGCGGCGAGGCGCCCCGCTGCACCACGGCCAGCTCGCTGGTGCGGCGCTCGTCGATCTTGCTGCCGCCGCGTTCGGAGTCGACCACGCCGGCGCGCCGCAGCCGCGGCTGGGCTTCGGCGATGAGCGCATCGCACTCGTCCGCGGTCAGCACGTTCTCGAACAGCACCACGTGCGGGCGCTGCAGTCGGAAGGCGACGTGGACCGCGCCATGGTCGCAGGCGATGGCGTGGCCGCCGGTGCGGATCAGGGCCGCCGGGACGAACGGGGGCTGGGGAGCGCCGCCGGTCGCCGGCGCCGGGGCGATCGGCGCGTGGACCTGCCCCTCGGGCAGCTTGTGGGCCACCCCGGGCTCGCCGGCGGCCACGCGCGAGAACCCGGCCTTGAACCCGTCCGGATCCGACAGCACCGCGTTGTAGATCCGCCGCACCTGCAGTTCGTCGAAGCCCTGGCGCAGCAGGGCGGGCAGCACCTGGTCCAGCGGGGCCCCGCCGGTCACCTGGGAATGGAGCCAGGCCGCCACCTGCACGTTGAGCTGCATCGCCATCGGTCCGGACCTCCGCCACGCGCCCCGGTGGCGCGCCCCCGACGTTACCGCAGGCGGGGCGGCGGCGCGCAGCCCGGTAAACTGTCGGGATGATTTCCTTCCGCAATTTCGCCCTGCGCCGCGGCGAGCGCCTCCTGCTGTCCGAAGTCGACCTGTCGCTGCACGCCGGCTGGCGGGTCGGCGTGGTCGGCCGCAATGGCACCGGCAAGTCCTCGCTGTTCGCCGCCGTGCGCGGCGAGGTCGAGCCCGACCGCGGCGACCTCGACCTTCCCTCGCGCCTGCGCATCGCCTCGATCGCGCAGGAGATGCCCTCGCTGCCCGATCCGGCCATCGACTTCGTGCTGGCCGGCGACACCGCCGTGCACGCGGCGCTGCAGGCCGAGGCCAACGCCTTCGCCGCCGAGGACTGGGAAGCGGTCGCGGAAGCGCACCAGAAGCTGGAGGAAGTCGGCGGCTATGACGGCGCGGCGCGCGCGGGCCGGCTGCTGCACGGCCTGGGCTTCCCGGGCGAGGCGCAGCAGCGCCCGGTGTCGAGCTTCTCCGGCGGCTGGCGCGTGCGTCTGAACCTGGCGCGCGCGCTGATGACCCCCTCCGACGTGCTGCTGCTCGACGAGCCCACCAACCACCTCGACCTCGACGCCGTGCTGTGGCTCGAGCAGTGGCTGATGAAGTACCAGGGCACCTTGCTGCTGATCTCGCACGACCGCGAGTTCCTGGACAACGTCAATACCCACACCCTGCACCTGCACGGCGGCAAGGCGAAGCTCTACATCGGCAACTACACCGCCTTCGAACGCCAGCGCGCCGAGCAGCTGCGCCAGCAGCAGATCACCCACGAAAAGGTGCAGGCCGAGCGCGCGCACCTGCAGAGCTTCATCGACCGCTTCAAGGCCAGCGCCGCCAAGGCCGCGCAGGCCCAGTCGCGGGTCAAGCGCCTGGCCAAGCTGGCCGACACCGAGGCGGTGCGCGCCGAACGCGAGGTGCGGATCGATTTCCCGGCGCCGGCCAGGCTGCCGCACGCCCTGCTGCGGCTGAACCACGCCGACTGCGGCTACCCCGCCCCGGCCTCGCCTACGGTCATCCTCCACGACGCCAACTTCGGCCTCGAGGCCGGCGACCGCATCGGCCTGCTCGGCCCCAACGGTGCCGGCAAGTCCACCCTGGTGAAGTCGCTGGTCGGCGACCTGCCGCTGCTCACCGGCGAGCGCTACGCGCATCCCGACCTGCGCATCGGCTACTTCGCCCAGCACACGGTCGAGGCCCTGGTCGCCGGCACTTCGCCGATCGACCACCTGCGCGAGATCTCGCCCAACGCCTCCACCCAGGACTTCCGCAATTTCCTCGGCAAGTGGAGCTTTCCCGGCGACCGCGCCTTCGAGTCCATCGACGGCTTCAGCGGCGGCGAGCGCGCGCGCCTGGCGCTGGCGCTGATCGCCTGGCGCCAGCCCAACGTGCTGCTGCTCGACGAGCCGACCAACCACCTCGACCTCGAGATGCGCGAGGCGCTGGCCGAGGCGCTGTCCGACTTCCCCGGCGCGATCGTGCTGGTCTCGCATGACCGCCATCTGATCGGCCTGGTCAGCGATACCTACTGGCGCGTGGCCGACGGCCGGGTGCAGCCCTTCGATGGCGACCTCGACGACTACGCCGCATGGCTGCGCTCGCGGCCACAGGACGCCAGGGCGGCCGAGGCGTCGGGCGGCGCCGCCGCGGCGAAGCCCGTGGAACCCGCGCTGCCGGCGCCACCGCCGGTCCCCGTGGCCAAGGTCCCCAAGGTCAACCCGCACCGCCTGTCCAAGGCCGAAGAGCGGGTTGCCCAGCTGGAAGGCGAGCTCGCCGCGCTCGAGGTCGCGCTTGCCGACCCCGCCGCCTATGCCGACGGCGGCACGCGCGGGCAGGAGCTCACGCGCCGGCAGCAGGCGGTGCGCAAGGAACTGCAGGACGCGGAAGAGGCGCTGCTCGACCTCTACGGATGAATGCGACGGCGCGCGCCCTCCGGCCTATAGTCGGGGCTCCAGCAGAGGAAGGGGCAGGGCATGGACCGATCCGCACCCTGGACCGTGGTGGCCGTCGCCGTGCTCCTGGCGATGCTCCCCACGGCCGCCACCCAGGCGGCACGCCTGCGCACCCCGCCAGCCGCGCCGGGAACGGTGCTGCTGGTGGGCGAGGTCGACGTCGGCGGCACGCATTCCGGAATGATCGAGCTGCTGCTCGATGGCGAGCTGCAGGCCCGGGTGCCGGCCGGGCAGGGCGCGTTCCAGATCGAACTGCCGGCGACGGGCGCGGCCGGCATGGTGAGCCTCGAATACCTTGCGCCGGGCGTGCGGCTCAGGTCGCTGCTGGGCGGACAGCAGCGCCTGGCCTGGCTGGCCGGCAGGGACGGCCGGCTGACCGCGCAGGACGCGGATGGGCTGCGCGTCACGCCGCTGGCGACCGCGGTCGCCGTGCTCGCAACGACCGTCGACGGCGTGCCGCCGGCCACCGACGCCGATCTCGCCGAGGCCATCCGCGCGGCCTGGGGCTCCGACCTCCAGGTCGTGGCGACCGCGCTGGAGCGCCTGACGGTCGATCCGGGCCGGCTACCGGCCGGCTTCCCCGACGGGCTGTCGCTGGTCGCCGACGTCGCCGCGTTCAACGCCGCGCTCCGTGCTGACCCGGGCCTCGCCGCATCCCCGCAACTGGTGTTCGACCCGATGCCGGTGAGCTCCGTCGGGCTCGCCGACACCCGGCCCGTGCTGGCACTGGCCGGACCGCATGGTGCTCCGGGTACGCCGCTGGAGAGCAACGGCGCACTGCTGATGGAGCCGCACGGGCAGGGCGACGTCCTGCTGCACGGCATGGACGATCGCCCGCAGCTCTACGCCCCCCGGCCCGAAATGTCCGGCACCATCCAGCTCCTGCCACTGCAGTCGGTGCCGACGTGGGTGGGCTATGCGCCCTGCCGGGGGGACGAAAAGGCCACGGGCATGCTGGTGGCGACCGTCCTCGGCCGCGACCTGCGCCGGCACTGGCGCGGACAGGGCGTGTCGCTGTGGCAGATCGGGACCGACGTCGTCTACGAGCAGCCCGACTGTCCGGACCCGCAGCCCTGGCAGGAGCGCCGGATCGAACTCTGGGCCGCGCCCGGCATCCCGCGCACGCGCTCCCATGATGCGCCGGCGATGCTGGTCGGCCGCCATGCGCTGCCCATGGTCTGCGGCGTGGACTATCCACACCACCTCGTGGTGGAAGCCTGCGGCCGCGCCGATCACGTGCTCGCGCGCGGCGGCAGCGGCACCGCCTACCCCGTCGGCGAGGCGCCGGTCGCGCTGACCTGGGGGCGGGACGCCAGCGGTGCGATCCGCTTCGCTTACGCGGACGGGCGCGTCTCCCGCCAGTGGCTGATCGATGCCGGGGACGGCGTTGTCCAGACCGTGGCCTGGGTTGCCGAGGCCGTCATCGACGGCTACACGGCGACCGGCAGCGGCCACGCCACGCGCATCCGCGGGGCCGGCATGAAGGCGGGCAGGCGCGCCGCGGCCCCGGTCCCCGCGGGCCCGCGCCATGGAGCCGGCGCGCCCTGACCTGGATCAATGTGCCCCGCGCGAAGCGGGTGCACGGTGTGCGGGAGCAGAGGAAGAATGACATGTACAGGCAGATCCTGATTCCCACCGACGGTTCCGAGCTGTCGCTGTCCGCCGTCGACCAGGGCGTCGCGTTCGCGAAGGCAACCGGAGCGGGCGTGCATTTCTTCACCGTGACCGCGCCGATCCGGGTCTACGGCGTGACCGGCGAACAGCTGGTCGGCGGCTATGACGACTACACCCGCGCGGCCCGCGAAGAGGGCGGACGCCGCCTGGCCGCGGCCGAGGCGCGCGCGACGGCGGCCGGCGTCCCCTGCAGCTCGAGCATGGTCGAGAGCGACCATGCCTGGGAGGCGATCATCAACGCCGCGGACGACGCCGGCTGCGACCTGATCGCGATGGCTTCGCACGGCCGCCGCGGCCTCAGCGGGCTGGTGCTGGGCAGCGAGACGCTCAAGGTGCTGACGCATTCGACCATTCCGGTGCTGGTGTACCGCGAGCCGAAGCCGCGCTGACAGCGGCCGCGCGTGCCGGGTTTGCCCGCCGCGCGCGCGGCGGTTAGGGTGGCCGGATGAATACGATCCGGATCTCCGTGCTTTCCGCCGCGCTGGTGGCCCTTGCCGCCTGTGCCCCTTCGACCGACCAGGCCGGCACCGCCGGCGCCGGGGCCGCGCCCGCCGAGGCCCTCGACGCCCCCGTGCCCGAAGCCGCTCCCGCGGACGCCTTCCTCGCCGCGCTGGCAAGCCACTGCGGCCAGGCGTTCGCCGGGCGCATCGTCGCCAACGAGCCGGCATCGCCCGAGCCCGACGCCTTCGAGGGCAAGGACCTGGTCATGCACGTGCGCGGCTGCGACGACCCGACCCGCGAACTGCGCGTGCCATTCCACGTCGGCGACGACCACTCGCGCACCTGGGTGCTCACCCGCACCGACGGCGGCCTGCGCCTGAAGCACGACCACCGCCACGAGGACGGCAGCCCGGACGAGCAGACCATGTACGGCGGCGAGTCCGCGACCGCCGGCACCGCGGTGCGCCAGGAGTTCCCGGTGGATGCGGAGTCGATCGAACTTTTCGGCCGCACCGGCGCCGATGTCTCGACCACCAACACCTGGGCGATGGAAATCGAGCCCGGCAGCCGCTTCCTGTACGAGCTGTCGCGTCCGGGCGGTCGCATGTTCCAGGTGGAGTTCGACCTGGCCACGCCGGTCGCGGCGCCGCCGGCGCCCTGGGGCGCGACCGACTGACCGGTCGCGGCACCCGCGCATGCGGGGCCGCGGTTGGTTTCCACCGACGCGGCCCCATCTTGCGGGGCTGTATCCCGCCCTGTCCGGTGTCTGTCCGCCATGCCGATCTACGCGTTCCGCTGCTCCGCCTGCAACCATGAGTTCGACCGCCTGCAGAAGCTGTCGGATCCCGACCCCGACACCTGCCCGGCGTGCGGCGCGGCCGGTGGCGTGGGTCGCAAGCTGACCGCCCCGTCGTTCCGTCTCGCCGGCAGCGGCTGGTACGAGACCGACTTCAAGAAGGACGGCGACAGGAAGCGCAATCTCGCCGAAGGCGGCGAAGGCGCCCGCAAGCCGGAGGGCGGCGCCGCGGCCGGCGATGCGCCGGCGAAGACGGACAGTCCCGCTGCGCCGGCGGCCCCGGCTGCCGGAAAGACCGAGGCCAAGCCGGCGGTGGCCAAGCCCGACGCCGGCTGATTCAGTGGGCCTCCTGGCCCTCCGGTTCCGCTATGTCCACCTCGGGCAGCAGCTCGATCGCGGTGGGCGTGGTGCGCAGCATCAGGTGGAAGACCGACGGCGTGTCGTTGTCGCGCGGCCGCAGCAGGCGCCGGCCACCAGCCACCAGGGCGGCGAGGAACAGCGTCGCGGCGAAGAAGGCCGGCAGCGCCTCGGGGCCGTAACGCGTCATCGCCACGCCGGCCAGCGCCGGGCCGAACGCCGAGCCGACGCCATTGAGCAGCAGCAGGCTGCTGCCCGCCGCCAGGGTCTTTTCCGGCGGCAGGTGGTCGAGCAGATGGGCCATGCAGATCGGATAGATGGCGAAGGCCAGGCCGCCGAAGCAGAACCACAGCGCATACAGCGGCAGGCCGGACTGGCCCGCGGGCAGCATCATCGCCAGGCCGATGGCCGCGGCGAGCACGCAGACCACCACCAGCGCCGTGCGGCGGTCGGTGCCGTCAGACAGGCGGCCGATGGGCCACTGCAGCGCCGCGCCACCGAGGATGGTCGCGCTGACCAGCAGCGCCACGCCGTCCACGCCCAGTCCGAGCCGGCTGGCGAACACGGCGCCCAGGCCCCAGAAGCTGCCCACCGCCATGCCCGCCAGCAGCGCCCCCAGCGCGGCGGCCGGGGCCGCGCGGAACAGCTGTTTCAGCTCCAGCCGCGGCATCGGCGGCAGTTCCGGCTGCACCATCCGGCTCGCGGTCACCGGCAGCGCCGCCAGGCAGACCAGGATGGCGACCAGGTTGAACAGGATGAAGCCGGCCGCCGGGGCCAGCCCGATCAGCCACTGGCCCGCGGCCAGGGCGAGCAGGCTCACCGCCATGTAGACCGCGAACACCTGGCTGCGCTGCTCCGGCGGCGCCTGCACGTTGAGCCAGCTCTCGATCACCGTGTACAGCCCGACCAGCGCGATGCCGGTCCCCAGCCGCAGCAGGGCCCAGGCCCAGGGCGAGACCAGCATCGGGTGCAGCAGCACGGTGGCCGCGCACAGGGCGGCGTAGAAGGCGAAGGCGCGGATGTGGCCGATCCGCTGGATCAGCCCCGGCGCGGCATAGGTGCCGAAGAAGAAACCGGCGAAATAGGCCGACATCACCAGGCCCAGGGTCTGGTCGTCGTAGCCCTCGATCCGCCCGCGCACCGCCAGCAGGGTCCCGAGCAGGCCGCTGCCCATCAGCAACAGCGCCACGCCAGCCAGCAGCGCGGCCAGCGGACGGACGGTGGCGATCATGCTGCGGGGGGGCGGGGAAGGGGGTGGGGCGTGCGGCGTATCGATGCCGTCATTCTAAACCCTGCGGCGGACCCGCTAAAATGCGCGATTTCCGCGCCCCTGCGCGGCCTCTTCCGGAGTTTGCATGCGCACCCACTTCTGCGGCCTGATCGACGAGTCCCTGCTCGGCCAGACCGTCACCCTCTGCGGCTGGGCCGACGTCGCCCGCGACCTCGGCGGCCTGTGCTTCATCGACCTGCGCGACCACCACGGCATCGTGCAGGTGGTGGCCGAGCCGTCGGACGCCGAGGGCAATGCCGGCGTGGTCGCCACGGCCGCGAAGGTGGGCTACGAGGACTGCCTGCGCGTGACCGGCACCGTGCGCCGCCGCGAATCGGTGAACGCGAAGATCGCGACCGGCCAGGTGGAAGTGGTCGCGACCGCGATCGAGGTGCTGAACAAGGCCGAGCCGCTGCCGTTCCACCACCACGAGAACCCGGGCGAGGACGTGCGGCTGAAGTACCGCTACCTCGACCTGCGCAGCCCGGAAATGCAGCGCCGCATGCGCACGCGCACGAAGCTGGTCGCGGCGCTGCGCCGCTGGCTGGACGCGCACGACTTCCAGGACATCGAAACCCCGATCCTGACCAAGGCCACGCCCGAGGGCGCGCGCGATTTCCTGGTGCCGGCGCGCATGCACGAGGGCGAGTTCTACGCCCTGCCGCAGAGCCCGCAGCTGTTCAAGCAGATCCTGATGATGGCCGGCTTCGACCGCTACTACCAGATCGCGCGCTGCTTCCGCGACGAAGCCCTGCGCGCCGACCGGCAGCTGGAGTTCACCCAGCTCGACATGGAGTTCGCGTGGGTGGACGAAGCGATCGTGCAGGACACGGTCGAGCAGATGGTGCAAGACGTGTTCCGCGAGGTGGTCGGCGCCGAGCTCGGTGCCTTCCCGCGCTTGACCTGGGCCGAGGCCATGCGCCGCTACGGCTCGGACAAGCCGGACCTGCGCATCGCGCTGGAGCTGGTGGACGTCGATGTGCAGGTTCGCGACTCGCAGTTCAAGGTGTTCACCGATGCCGCCGGCGTCGACGGCATGCGCGTGTGCGCGCTGCGCATTCCCGGCGGCGCGGCGCTGTCGCGCAAGCAGATCGACGAGTACGCGGCGCACGCCGGCAAGTACGGCGCCAAGGGCCTGGCCTACGCGAAGCTGGGCGAGGACGGCGCGGTGAACTCGCCGGTGGCGAAGTTCTTCGACGAAGCGGCGTTCGCCGCGCTGCTGGCGCACGTGGGCGCCGGCGAGGGCGACATCGTGTTCTTTGGCGCCGGCGCGTACAACACGGTCAGCGACTTCATGGGCGCGGTGCGCCTGAAGGCCGGCAGGGATTTCAACCTGGTCGAGGCCGGCTGGAAGCCGCTGTGGGTCACCGACTTCCCGATGTTCGAATGGGACGACGAGGCACAGCGCTACGTCGCCCTGCACCATCCCTTCACCGCGCCGGCGGTGGACGACATCGACGACCTGCGCGCCAACGCGCGCACGGCTACCAGCCGCGGCTACGACATGGTGCTCAACGGCAACGAGATCGGCGGCGGCTCGATCCGCATCCACCGGCCGGCGATGCAGGCGGCGGTGTTCGAGCTGCTGGGCATCGGTGCCGACGAGCAGCAGGCCAAGTTCGGCTTCCTGCTCGACGCGCTGAAGTACGGCGCCCCGCCGCACGGCGGCATCGCCTTCGGCATCGACCGCATCGCCGCGCTGATGGCGGGCACGGAGTCGATCCGCGACGTGATCGCGTTCCCGAAGACGACCACCGCCCAGTGCCTGATGACCGGCGCCCCGTCGCCCATCGAGGACGCGCAGCTGGCCGAAGTCCACGTCACTGTCCGCCCCAAGGGCCGCTGAGCGGCCTGCAGGAGCCGCTACAGCCGCGATCGCCGCCGCGGCGATGCCGCCACCACCCTGCAGGAGCGACTACAGCCGCGATCGCCCCCGCGGCGATGCCGCCACCACCCTGTAGGAGCGGCTACAGCCGCGATCGCACTTGCCGGTCGTTCCGCAATCGCGGCTGTAGCCGCTCCTACAGCCGCTCCTGCAGCCGGTCCTACAATGGCGGGCATGTCCGCGTCCTCACCGACCATCCGCCGTGCCACCGCCGACGATGCGGGGACGCTGTCGCGTCTCGCCGCGCGCACGTTCACCGAAACCTTCGGGCATCTGTATCCGCCCGACGACCTCGCCGACTTCATCGCCGAGGCCTACGCCGAGGAGCGGCAGCGGGTGATCCTGTCGCACCCGGACTACGCGATCTGGCTGCTGGAAGACGCGGGCGAAGCGGTCGGCCACGCCGCCGCCGGGCCCTGCGGCCTGCCGCATCCGGACGTGGCCTCCGGGGACGGGGAGCTCAAGCGCCTCTACCTGCTCGCCGCCTACCAGGGCGGTGGCTGGGGAGGCGCGCTGTTCGACACGGTCATGGCCTGGTTGCAGCGCAATGGTTCCTGCGGCCTCTGGATCGGCGTCTGGTCGGGCAACCATGGCGCCCAGCGCTTCTACGCACGCCGCGGCTTCGACCGGGTGGGTGAGTACCTGTTCCCCGTGGGCCGGACCCGCGACCTCGAATACATCCTGCGCCGCACCAGGCCGTACACCGCCGATGACGCCGACGCCACGCGGTCCTGAGTCCGCGGCCGATGCCGCCGGGGTGCAGGCGGTCCGCCGCGTGCTGCTGGTGCACGGTTTGTGGATGCCGCCGCTGGCGATGCGCACGCTCGCCGCGCGACTGCGCTCGGCCGGCTACGAACCCGCGATCTTCGGCTATCGCAGCATCGTCGGCAGCACCCGCGCCGCGGTCGACGCCGTGCGCGACCGGCTGCGCCACGGGCCGCCCACCCACGTCGTCGGCCACAGCCTCGGTGGCCTGATGGCGCTGGAGGCGCTCCGGGCCGAACCGACCCTGCCGGTGGTACGTGTCGCCTGCCTGGGCACGCCGCTGCGCGGCAGCGGGGTGGCGCAGGTGATGTCGCGGAACCCGCTCACCACGCTCTACCTCGGGCGCAGCGCGGCATTGCTCCGGTCGGGCTGTACGTGGCTGCCGCCCGGCGTCGAGATCGGCATGGTCGCGGGCAGCCGGCCGCGCGGACTGGGGGCACTGGTCGCGCGGTTCGATGGCGTGCACGACGGCACGGTGCAGCTCGACGAAACCCGCGTCCCGGGGCTGGCGGACCATGTGCTGATCGACGCCTCGCACAGCGGCCTGCTGGTTTCCCGCGAAGCGGTGCGGCAGGTGCTGGCGTTCCTCGAGTCTGGCGCCTTCCTGCGCTGAAGTCCCGGCCGATCCAATCGGGGTTCTGCCGGCAGGACAGGTAGAATCGACGGGTCGCAGCCGTACAGAGGATGGGTAGCACGCATGGGCAGGGGTCCCTCGATCGAGGCCCGCAAGGGCGCGGAAGACGCGCGCCGCGGGAAGATCTTCACCAAGCTGATCCGCGAGATCTCGGTCGCCGCGCGCGCCGGCGGTGGGGATCCCGGGGGCAACCCGCGCCTGCGCAGCGCCATCGACAAGGCCCTGTCGGCCAACATGACCAAGGACGTGATCGAGCGCGCGGTCAAGAAGGCCACCGGCGAGCTGGAAGGCGTGGACTACGAGGAGATCCGCTACGAGGGCTATGCCCCGGGCGGGGTCGCGGTGATCGTCGACTGCCTGACCGACAACAAGGTGCGCACCGTGGCCGACGTGCGCCATGCCTTCGGCAAGTTCGGCGGCAACCTGGGCACCGACGGCTCGGTCGCCTTCATGTTCCGCAAGCAGGGCATCCTGCGCTACGACGCCGGCGCCGACGAGGACGCGGTGACCAACGCCGCGATCGAGTCCGGTGCCGAGGACGTGGTGGTCTATCCCGAGGACGGCGCCATCGACGTGCTGACCTCGCCCGACGACTTCGCCGCGGTGCGCGACGCCATGGCCGCCGCCGGCCTGCCCGCGGCGCACGCCGAGGTCACCCTGCGCGCCGACAACGACATCGCCGTCGAAGGCGAGACCGCCCAGCAGGTGGTGAAGCTGCTGCGCTGGCTGGAAGACATCGACGACGTGCAGGCGGTCTATTCCAACGCCGGGCTCGGCGACGACGCATACGCGTAAGCTGGACAGGTGACCAGGATCCTCGGCATCGACCCCGGCTCGCAGCGCACCGGCGTCGGCATCATCGACGTCGACGCCGCGGGGCGCACCACCCACGTCTACCACGCACCGCTCGACCTGCTGGCGGGCGCCGCGGCCGTGCCCGGCGACCTTCCGCAGCGCCTGCGCCGGCTGCTCGATGGCCTGCGCGCCGTGGTCGAGGCGCATCGGCCCGACGAGGTCGCGATCGAACAGGTGTTCGTGTCGAAGAACGCCGACTCCGCGCTCAAGCTCGGCCAGGCCCGAGGCGCCGCGATCTGCGCCGTGGTCATGCACGGCCTGCCCGTGAGCGAGTACGGCGCGCGCCAGGTGAAGCTGGCCCTGGTCGGCAAGGGCGCCGCTGACAAGGCCCAGGTGCAGCACATGGTCGGGGCGATCCTTGGCCTCAAGGGCCGCCTGCAGGCCGACGCCGCCGACGCCCTGGCCATTGCCATCACCCACGCCCATACCCGCGCCAGCGCGCAGCGCATGGGCATCGACACGCGCCTGGCCTGGAGCCGCCGATGATCGGCCGCCTGAGGGGCCTGCTGGCGCACAAGTCGCCGCCGTGGCTGGTGCTGGACGTCAACGGCGTCGGCTATGAACTCGAAGCGCCGATGAGCACCTTCTACGAGCTGCCGGTGCTCGGGAAGGAGATCACCCTCTTCACGCACTACGCGCAGAAGGAGGATTCGGTCTCCCTCTACGGGTTTGCGACCGAGGCCGAGCGCCGCCTGTTCCGCGACGTCCAGCGGGTCACCGGCATCGGCGCGAAGATCGCGCTGGCGATCCTGTCGGGTGCCAGCGTCGAGGAGTTCGCGCGCCTCGTGCAGGCCGGCGACGTCACCGCGCTGACCCGCATTCCCGGCATCGGCAAGAAGACCGCCGAACGCATCGTGGTCGAACTGCGCGACCGGGCCGAGGCGATCATGGGCGGGGCCCTGGCGACGCCACTGGCCGGCGTGCCCGCCGACCCGCTGTCCGAGGCCACCGTCGCGCTGCAGCAGCTGGGCTACAAGCCGGCCGAAGCGCAGCGGATGGCACGCCAGGCGCACGTCGACGGCGACCCTGCGGAATCCATCATCCGGAAGGCGCTACAGTCCGCGCTTCGCTGAGCCGGCCTCGATCGGGAACCCCATGTCCGCAGCTGCATCCAAGCCCCACGCGGGGCCGCAGTCCGTGCCCGGCAGCGACCACGGCCAGGGCCATGCCCGTGGCCATGGCCGGATCGGGCTGTTCGGGCTGGTGGTCGGCGCCATCGGCGTGGTCTTCGGTGACATCGGAACCAGCCCGCTGTACACCCTGCGCGAGGCCTTCAACCCGCACTACGGCCTGACCGCCAACCACGACACCGTGCTGGGCATCCTGTCGCTGATCTTCTGGGCGCTGACCGTGGTGGTGACCTTCAAGTACGTGACCATCATCATGCGCGCCGACAACGAGGGCGAGGGCGGGATCATGGCGCTGATGGCGCTGGCCCAGCGCAGCCTCAAGCCGGGGTCGAAGTCCGGCTACCTGGTCGGCATCCTCGGCGTCTTCGGCGCCTCGCTGTTCTTCGGCGACGGCGTGATCACCCCGGCGATCTCGGTGCTGTCGGCGGTGGAGGGCCTGGAAGTGGTCGCGCCGCAGCTGCATGACTGGATCGTGCCGATCACGGTGGCGGTGCTGGCGGCGCTGTTCGCGACCCAGCGCTATGGCACCGAGAAGGTGGGCCGCGTCTTCGGCCCCATCACCATCCTCTGGTTCCTGTCGCTGGCGGCGCTGGGCGTGCTCAACATCGTCCACGAGCCGGAAGTGCTCAAGGCGATCAATCCGCTGTGGGCGGCACGGTTCTTCATCGAGCACAGCTGGGGCGGCGTCTTCATCCTCGGCGCGGTGGTGCTGGCGGTCACCGGCGGCGAGGCGATCTACACCGACATGGGCCATTTCGGCGCGCGGCCGATCCGCCTCGGCTGGTACTGGTTCGTGCTGCCCTCGCTGATGCTGAACTACCTGGGGCAGGGCGCGCTCGTGCTCGAGGACCCGGCGGCGATCCGCAACCCCTTCTTCATCGGCGTGCCCGAATGGGGGCGCTGGCCGATGATCGTGCTTGCGACCATGGCCACGGTGATCGCCTCGCAGGCGGTGATCACCGGCGGTTTCTCGGTGGCGCGCCAGGCGATGCAGCTGGGTTACATCCCGCGCATGCGCGTGAAGCACACCTCCAGCGAAACCATCGGCCAGATCTACATCCCGGCGATCAACTGGTCGATGGCGGTGATCGTGATCCTGCTGGTGCTGAGCTTCGGCTCTTCCTCGTCGCTGGCGGCCGCCTACGGCATCTCGGTCTCGATGACGATGCTGATCGACACGCTGCTGCTGGCGATCGTCGCGCGCGCCCTGTGGCCCAGGGCGCGGCGCTGGGTGCTGCCCTGCTGCCTGGTCTTCCTGGTGATCGACGTCGCCTTCGTGGTCGCCAACGGCGCCAAGGTGCTGCAGGGCGCGTGGTTCCCGCTGGTGCTGGGCATCGTGCTGTTCACCATGCTGCGCACCTGGCGGCGCGGGAAGCAGCTGCTGCGCGAGGGCGTCCAGGCCGGAGGCCTGCGCCTGGATACCTTCATTTCCGGGCTGATGCTGGCGCCGCCGGTGCGCGTGCCGGGCACGGCGATCTTCATGACCAGCGACCCGGGCGTGGTGCCGCACGCCTTCATGCACAACCTCAAGCACAACAAGGTGCTGCACGAGCGCAACCTGTTCCTGACCGCCGAGACGCTCGCCGTGCCCTACGCCCCGCGCGAGCGCCGGCTGGAGCTGCGCGGCATCGGCGAGGATTTCTACCGGGTGACGGTGCGCTTCGGCTTCATGGACACGCCCGACATCCCGCTGGCGCTGATGCGTGCCTGCGACATCGAGGGCCTGGACCTCGACCCCATGGACACGACCTATTTCGTCGGCCGCGAGACGGTGGTGGCGAGCCGGCGCGTCGGCATGCCGGTCTGGCGCGACAAGCTGTTCGCGCTCATGCACCGCAACGCCGCGCCCGCGAACGCCTACTTCCGCATCCCCGGCAACCGGCTGGTGGAGCTGGGCGCCCAGGTCGAGATCTGAGCCGGGCTGGCATCCGGTGCCCGGCGGCCCCATGTCGTGGGGAACCCCCGCTGCGAGCCCCGCCATGATCCCGTACTCCCTGCTCGACCTGGCCCCGGTCTTCGAAGGCGACACGCCGGCGCAGGCGTTTGCCAAGAGCCTCGACCTGGCGCGCCACGCCGAGCGCCTGGGCTACCGCCGCTTCTGGCTGGCCGAGCACCACAACATGCCGGGCATTGCCAGCGCGGCGACCGCGGTGCTGATCGGGCACATCGCCGGCGGCACCTCGACGATCCGGGTGGGCGCGGGCGGCGTGATGCTGCCCAACCACGCACCGCTGCAGGTGGCCGAACAATTCGGCACTCTGGCCTCGCTGTACCCCGATCGCATCGACCTCGGCCTGGGCCGCGCCCCGGGCACCGACCAGGCGACGGTGCGCGCCCTGCGGCGCTACTACGACGGTGCCGACGCCTTCCCGTACGACGTCGGCGAGCTGCTCGCGTATTTCGGGCCGGTGCGACCGGGCCAGAAGGTCCAGGCGGTGCCCGGCGCCGGCCTCGAGGTGCCGGTGTGGCTGCTCGGCTCCAGCCTCTTCAGTGCTCGCCTGGCCGCGGCGATGGGCCTGCCGTTCGCGTTCGCTTCGCACTTCGCGCCGGCGATGATGGAGCAGGCCGTGGCCCTCTACCGCCACGAATTCCGGCCGTCCGAACGCCTGGCGGCACCGTACGCGATGCTCGCGCTCAACGTGGTCGGCGCGGGGACGGATGCCGAAGCCCGCCGGCTGTTCACCACCATGCAGCAGACCTTCGTGCGCCTGCGCCGGGGCGAGATCGGCCTGGTGCCGCCGCCGGTGGACGACATCGACGGCTGGTGTGCGCCGGTCGAGCGCGCGACCGCCGATGCGGCCCTGGCCTGCTCGGTCGTGGGCGACGAGGCAGCGGTACGTGCGGGCATCGCGGACTTCGTCGCGCGCCATCGACCCGACGAGCTGATCCTGACCGCCAACATCTTCGACCACGACGCGCGCCTGGCCTCGTTCGCGATGGCCGCGCGTGCCTGCGCCGCACCGATGTAGACGCCTGCATCCCTGCACCCGCGACTGGCGGGGAGACGGCCGCGTGCGTGGCTGCGTGCGCAACTTGGGACTTCGCATCTGGCCTCGCCGGGTGAATGTGGCTAATCTTTCCGCATGCAGCCGCAGCGGGAGGAGCGCGATTTGGAGGCGAACACCGGCCAGTCAGGCAAGCGCAGGGAGCTGATCCTCTTCCTCTTCATCACCGTGGTGCTGTTTCCGATCCTCTCGGTGATGATCGTGGGCGGATACGGGTTCGCGGTCTGGATCTTCCAGATGTTCACCGGCCCTCCGGTGGCCTGAGGCCGTGGGCGAGGTCGCGACCGCTGCTGCCGTTCCTCCACCGGACCGCTCGCGCAGGGCGCTGCTGCGCGGTGGCCTGCACGCGGCGCCCCTGCTGCGCCCGCCGTGGGCGCTGGACGAGGGCCGCTTCGCGTCCGCCTGCACCGGCTGCGATGCCTGCATCCAGGCCTGCCCGCCGCGCGTGCTCGCGAGAGGCGAGGGCGGGCTGCCCGAATTCGATCCGGCGCGCGGCGAATGCACCTTCTGCGGCGATTGCGCCGCCGCCTGCGGCGAGCGCGCCTTTGGCCCGGTCACCGCCAGGCCCTGGGGGCTGCAGGCCCAGGTCGGCGAGGCCTGCCTGGCCGCGCGCGGCATCGTCTGCTGGAGCTGCCGCGACGCCTGTGGCGCATCCGCGATCCGCTTCGCGCCCACGCGCGCGGTGCCGCTGCCGCGGATCGAAACCGATCTGTGCACCGGCTGCGGCGCCTGCGTGGGCGCCTGCCCGACGTCGGCCATCGCGCTGGCCGCGTTCCCGTTGGAGTCCCCCGTTGAAGCCTGAAGCATCGCCCGAGTGGCACGTCGCCAGCCTGGTCGTCCGCCACCATGCGGATGCACTGCCCGCGCTGGTCGAGGCCGTCGCCGGCGCGCCCGGCCTGGACCTGGCCCTGCAGGACGGCAGCTGCAGCGTGCTGGTGCAGGAGTGCGACGGCACCCGCAGCCTGATGGCCAGCATCGACCTGCTGCAGGCGGTGCCGGGCGTGATCACCGTCAACCTTGTCTATCACCACGTCGAGCGGCAGGAGCCGCGCGGCGATGTCCCCGCATCCGATCCACAGGAGTCCCACGGATGAGCACCAGCCGCCGCGAATTCATCCGCAACAGCGCCATCGCCAGCGCCGCCGTCGCCGCCGGCATCCCGGTCCCGGGCCATGTCCAGGAGGCCGTGGTCGAGGGCGACAAGGGCCTGAAGTGGAGCAAGGCGCCGTGCCGCTATTGCGGCACCGGCTGCGGCATCAACGTCGCGGTGCGCGACGGCCGCGTGGTCGCCACGCATGGCGACGTCAAGGCCGAGGTCAACCGCGGACTCAACTGCGTCAAGGGCTACTTCCTGTCCAAGGTGATGTACGGCAGCGACCGCCTCACCACGCCGCTGCTGCGCAAGACCAACGGCGTCTACGACAAGGAGGGCGACTTCACCCCGGTGACCTGGGACGAGGCCTTCGATGTCATGGAGGAGAAGTTCCGCGCGACGCTCAAGGCCAAGGGCGGCGACGGCATCGGCATGTTCGGCTCCGGACAGTGGACGGTCTGGGAGGGCTACGCCGCCAACAAGCTGATGAAGGCCGGCTTCCGCAGCAACCACATCGATCCCAATGCGCGCCACTGCATGGCGTCGGCGGTGACCGGGTTCATGCGCACCTTCGGCATGGACGAGCCGATGGGCTGCTATGACGACATCGAGGCGGCCGATGCCTTCGTGCTCTGGGGCTCGAACATGGCCGAGATGCACCCGATCCTGTGGACCCGGGTGACCGACCGCCGGCTGTCGAACCCGCACGTCAAGGTCGCGGTGCTGTCGACCTACGAGCACCGCAGCTTCGACCTCGCGGACATCCCGATGGTGTTCACGCCGCAGACCGATCTGGTGATCCTGAACTACATCGCCAACCACATCATCCAGTCCGGCAAGGTCAACAGGGACTTCGTCGACAGACACACCACCTTCAAGCGCGGCAACGACGACATCGGCTACGGCCTGCGTCCCGAGCATCCGCTGCAGGTGGCGGCGAAGAACGCCGACGACGCCAATGGCGGCACGCCCATCGACTTCGACGAGTTCGCGCGCTTCGTCGCGCCGTACACGCTGGACAAAGCCGTGGAGATGAGCGGCGTCGAGCGCGGCTGGCTGCAGCAGCTGGCCGAGCTGTACGCCGACCCGAAGGTCAAGGTCATGTCGTTCTGGACCATGGGCTTCAACCAGCACACGCGCGGCACGTGGGCCAACAACATGGTCTACAACATCCACCTGCTGACCGGGAAGATCGCGACGCCCGGCAACAGCCCGTTCTCGCTCACCGGCCAGCCGTCCGCCTGCGGCACCGCGCGCGAGGTCGGCACCTTCAGCCACCGCCTGCCGGCGGACATGGTGGTCACCAACCCCGAGCACCGCGCGATGGCCGAGGACATCTGGAAGATCCCGCGCGGGATCATCAAGGACAAGATCGGCTACCACGCGGTCGAGCAGAACCGGGCGCTCAAGGACGGCAAGCTCAACGCCTACTGGGTGCAGGTCAACAACAACATGCAGGCCGGCGCGAACATTCTTGAAGAGGGCTATCCGGGCTATCGCAATCCGGACAACTTCATCGTGGTGTCGGACGCCTATCCCACGGTGACCTGCCAGGCGGCCGACCTGATCCTGCCCACGGCGATGTGGGTGGAGAAGGAGGGCGCCTACGGCAACGCCGAGCGCCGCACCCACTTCTGGCACCAGCTGGTGGATGCGCCGGGAGAAGCGAAGTCCGACCTCTGGCAGCTGATGGAGTTCTCCAAGCGCTTCACCACCGACGAGTGCTGGCCGGAGGAGATCCTGGCGGCCAACCCGCAGTTCCGCGGCAAGACGCTGTTCGACGTGCTCTACCGCAACGGCAAGGTCGACGCCTTTGGCGTGGACGAGATCGAGGCCGGCTATGCCAACCACGAGTCCGCGGACTTCGGCTTCTACGTGCAGAAGGGCCTGTTCGAGGAATACGCCGAGTTCGGCCGCGGCCACGCCCACGACCTCGCGCCCTTCGACACCTACCACCAGGTGCGCGGGCTGCGCTGGCCGGTGGTCGACGGCAAGGAGACGCGCTGGCGCTACCGGGAAGGAGCGGATCCCTACGTGAAGCCGGGCACCGGCTTCGAGTTCTACGGCAACCCCGACGGCCGCGCGGTGATCTGGGCGCTGCCCTACGAGCCGCCGGCCGAGTCGCCGAACGGCGAATACGACCTATGGCTGGTGACCGGGCGCGTGCTCGAGCACTGGCATTCGGGCTCGATGACCATGCGCATCCCCGAGCTGTACAAGGCGGTCCCGTCGGCGGTGGTGTACATGCACCCCGACGACGCGCGCGAGCGCGGCCTCAAGCGCGGCGACGAGGTCGAAGTCGCCTCGATCCGCGGCGCGATGCGCACCCGGGTGGAAACCCGCGGCCGCAACCGGATGCCGCGCGGCGTGGTCTTCGTGCCCTGGTTCGACGCGGCGCAGCTGATCAACAAGGTCACGCTGGACGCGACCGACCCGATCTCCAAACAGACCGACTTCAAGAAATGCGCGGCCAAGGTCGTCGCGGTGGGAGCCTGAGATGCGCCACATGCTGAAACCTTTCGCCCTGCTGCTGGCAGCCCTGGTCCTGGCGCAGCTCCTTGCCGCCTGCGGTGACCGCGAGCCGAAGCAGTACGCGGCCGCACCGGCGCCGCCGGTCAGCGCGCGCGGCAATCCCGCGCAGGACATCGACGCGCTGCGCCGCAATGTGCCGATCACCAGCGAGATCACGCCGCTGCCGATGGCCACGGTCGAGAACTTCGACATGACCCGCGCTCGTGCCTACCCGATGCAGCCGCCGACCATCCCGCACAGCATCGACGGCTACCAGGTCGACCTGAACTCGAACCGCTGCATGCTCTGCCACGCGCGCAGCACCGCGGCGCAGTTCCAGGCGCCGCCGGTGAGCGTGACCCACTACATGGATCGTGACGACCAGTTCCTGGCCGAGGTCTCGCCGCGGCGCTACTTCTGCGTGCAGTGCCACGTGACCCAGACCAATGCCAGGCCGCTGGTGGCCAACGGATTCCGCGACATCGACGAGGTGCTGCGCTCGGAGCGCGTGCAATGAGGCTGGTGCAACGCGCGCGCGACACGGTCGTCGGCTTCTGGAAGCAGTTCAGCCGCCCGGCGCGGCACCTCAGCCTGGGCTTCCTGACGCTTGGCGGCTTCATGGCCGGCGTGTTCTTCTGGGGCGGCTTCAACACCGCGCTCGAAGCCACCAACACCGAGGCCTTCTGCACCAGCTGCCACGAGATGGACGCCAACGTCTTCGAGGAGCTGAAGAGCACGATCCATTACACCAACCGCTCGGGCGTGCGCGCGACCTGTCCCGACTGCCACGTCCCGCACGACTGGACCGACAAGATGGCGCGCAAGATGCAGGCCTCGAAGGAGGTCTGGGGCAAGATCTTCGGCACCATCAACACCCGCGAGAAGTTCCTCGACAACCGGCTCAAGCTGGCCCAGCACGAATGGGACCGGCTGAAGGCGAACGATTCGCTGGAATGCCGCAACTGCCACGACTACGACTCGATGGACCTGACCCGCCAGGCCAGCCGCGCCGCCTTCATCCACCGCAGCTACCTTGCCACGGGCGAGGCGACCTGCATCGACTGCCACAAGGGCATCGCCCACAGGCTGCCCGACATGACCGGTGTCCCCCAGGGCGTCCAGGCCGCCCAGTCCCTGCCATCCCCCCACTGACCCCAAGTCCTGCAGGAGCGGCTACAGCCGCTGCTGTAGGAGCGGCTACAGCCGCGATAGGGCCCGCGGTGCAGGCGATCGCGGCGATAGCCGCTCCCGCGGGTTGTCGTGATCGCGGCTATAGCCGCTCCTACAGGGGGTGGCATGCGAACATGGGCACATGACTGAAGACCGCATCATTGGCCCCGGCGCCACGCGCGAGGACGCCGCCATCGAGGCCTCGATCCGGCCCCAGCGGCTGGCGGACTACCTGGGCCAGCAGCCGGTGCGCGAGCAGCTCGGGATCTACATCGAGGCCGCGAAACAGCGCGGCGAGGCCCTGGACCACGTGCTGATCTTCGGGCCGCCGGGCCTGGGGAAGACCACGCTCAGCCACGTCATCGCCAACGAGCTCGGCGTGAGCCTGCGCGTGACCTCCGGCCCGGTGATCGAGAAGGCGGGTGACCTGGCGGCGCTCCTGACCAACCTGCAGCCGCACGACGTGCTGTTCATCGACGAGATCCACCGTCTCTCGCCGGTGGTCGAGGAAGTGCTGTACCCGGCGATGGAGGACTTCCAGCTCGACATCATGATCGGCGAGGGCCCGGCCGCGCGTTCGATCAAGCTCGACCTGCCGCCCTTCACCCTGGTGGGCGCCACGACCCGCGCGGGCCTCCTGACCGCGCCGCTGCGCGACCGCTTCGGCATCGTGCAGCGGCTCGAGTTCTACAGCGCGGCCGAGCTGACCCGCATCGTGCGCCGCTCGGCGCAGATCCTCGGGATCGACTGCGCGCCCGAGGGCGCCGATGAGATCGCGCGCCGCTCGCGCGGGACCCCGCGCATCGCCAACCGCCTGCTGCGGCGGGTGCGCGACTTCGCCCAGGTGCGCGCCGCGGGTCGCATCGACCAGGAGGTCGCCGACGCCGCCATGAAGATGCTGCAGGTCGACCCCGAGGGCTTCGACGACCTCGACCGGCGCCTGCTCAACCTGATCATCGGGAACTTCGATGGCGGGCCGGTGGGCGTGGAGTCGCTGGCCGCCGCGCTGAGCGAGGAGCGCGGCACGCTGGAGGACGTCATCGAACCCTACCTGATCCAGCAGGGCTATCTCGTGCGCACCGCGCGCGGGCGGATGGCCACGCTCAAGGCCTGGCGCCACCTGGGCCTGCAGCCACGCGGACCGGCCACGGAGACGCTGTTTTGAACGACCTTGTACGGCCTCTGTTCAGCCTCCCGACAAGGGTCTACTGGGAAGATACCGACGCGGGTGGCGTGGTCTACCACGCGCGCTACGTCGCCTATCTGGAACGTGCCCGCAGCGAATGGATGCGCACGCTCGGGCATGGACAGCAGTCGCTGATCGACGGGCTCGACCTGGTGTTCGCCGTGCGCGACATGCAGCTCGACTTCCGTCGGCCTGCACGCCTGGACGACGCGCTGGACGTCACCGTGGCGCTCGCGCGGGTGCGCCGTGCCAGCGCCGAGTTCGCGCAGGAGGTGCGGCGCGGCGACGAGCTGCTGGTGGCGGCGCGGGTGCGGGTCGCGGCGCTGGACGCCGGCGGCTTCCGGCCCCGGGCCATCCCCGACGAGATGTACGGACTGTTCAAATCCCTGGAATCGAACGCGGAGCAACATCGATGAGTGCAACGGCCATCCTGATGCAGGTGAGCAACGTGGAACCCCTGCCCGAGGAGGCGCCGGCGGATACCGTCGCGCTGGCGGCCGACGCGGCGGGCCAGGCCGCAAGCGCGCCGGTGACCGGCGGCGAGCTCGACTTCGTCCAGCTGATCCTGCACGCCTCCCTTCCGGTGCAGCTGGTCATGCTGCTCCTGCTGTTGGCCTCGATCGCCTCGTGGGTGATCATCTTCCGCAAGAAGCGCATGCTCGACCGCGCCGAGAAGGAGGCCGACCGCTTCGAGGAGCGCTTCTGGTCCGGCGCCGACCTCGGCAAGCTGTACGCCGCGGCCAGCGAGCGCAACCGCGAGGTCGAGGGCCTGGAGTCGATCTTCGAGGCCGGCTTCCGCGAATACACCCGCAGCGGCCAGCGCCGCGGCGCCGACAGCCGGGCCAAGCTCGAAGGCGCGCAGCGCGGCATGCGCGTGGCCAGCTCGCGCGAGCTCGACGGCCTCGAGCACAACCTCGAATTCCTCGCCAACGTCGGCTCGATCGCGCCCTACGTCGGCCTGCTGGGCACGGTGTGGGGGATCATGATCGCCTTCCACAGCCTGGCCAACGTCAAGGAAGCCACCATCGCCAGCGTCGCGCCGGGCATCTCCGAGGCGCTGATCGCGACCGCCATGGGCCTGTTCGCGGCGATCCCGGCGGTCTGGGCCTACAACCGCTTTGCCACCAAGGTCGAGCGCGTGGCCGGCCGCTACGACGCCTTCTCCGAGGAGTTCTCGTCGATCCTGGAGCGCCAGTCCTCGGCCGGCGAGGCCTGATCCATGAGCGTCCGTGCCCGTCGCGGCAAGCGCCGCAAGCTCAAGAACGAGATCAACGTCGTTCCCTACATCGACGTGATGCTGGTGCTGCTGATCATCTTCATGGTGACCGCGCCGCTGATGAACCTCGGCGTGGACGTGCAGCTGCCCGAGTCCAACGCCAAGTCCATCACCGAGCAGAAGGACCCGGTGGTGGTCAGCGTCGACCGTGACGGCAACTTCTTCCTCGCCATCGAGGCCGGCAGCAACGAGGCGGTCGACAAGGAGTCGCTGCAGGCCCGGGTGCGTGCGCTGGCCGCCAACAATCCCGACCTCGCGGTCTATGTCGCCGCCGACGGTGCCGGCAGCTACCAGAACGTCATGGACGCGATGGCGCTGCTGCAGAACGCCGGCGTCGAGCGCGTCGGCCTGATGAGCCAGCCCAGGCAGGACGGCACGCCCTGATGCGAGAGCAACGCGCCGATACCACGCGCGCGGTGGTGCTGGCCCTGCTGCTGCACGTGGCGCTGTTCGCACTCATGTTCGCCGGACTGTGGTGGACGCGCACCGCCGCGCCGCCGTCGGCCGCTGGTTCGCCGGTCAGCGCCGAACTGATCGATGCCAGCGACCTGTCGCCGGCGATGCAGCGCACGCTGCAGAGGCGGCCCGAACCCGTGCCGCCGGACCCCGAGCCCGAACCGGAGCCCGAGCCCGTGGTCGAGGACGCGGCCCCCGAGCCGCAGCCGATCCCGGTGCCGCTGCCCGAGGACGCGCCGGTGGCGCCGCAGCCCACGCCCCAGGTCCAGGTGCCCGAACCGTCGCCCGTCGACCAGGAGGAGGTGCGTCGCGACGCCATCTCCCGCGAGCGGGCGGAGCGCGAGCAGGAAGAGAAGCGCCGGCAGGAGCAGATCGACCTCACCGAGCGCCAGCGCCAGGAAGAAGCCGAGCAGAAGCGCCGACTGGCCCAGCAGAAGCTGGCCGAGATCCGCCGCCAGCAGGAGCAGGTCCAGCGCGAGCAGCGCGAAGCCGAGCGGCGACTGGAGCGGATCGCCCAGAGCCGGGCTGAACAGGCTTCCGAACAGGCGCCCGCCGCAGGCACCCCGCCGCCGGGCAACGAAGGCGTGGATCCGGGCCTGTCGGCGCGCTACGCGGCGGCGATCCAGGAGGCGATCCTGCAGAACTGGACCCGCCCGGAGAACGTGCCGCTCGGCCAGCGCTGCCGGATCATCATCACCCAGGTGCGCGGCGGCACCGTGGTCCGCGCCGAGGTCGCACCCTCGTGTCCCTTCGACGAACTGGGCCGGCGCTCGGTGGAGGCCGCCGTGCTGAAGGCGCAGCCGCTGCCCTACAACGGCTTCGAAAGCGTCTTCAACCGCACCCTCAACCTCAATTTCGAGGCCCAGGATCGGTAAGCCACTTTTCGCCGCGGATCCCGCGGCCACCGCCCCGCATGGTCCGATTGTCCGGACAGGTGCGATCGCGGCTGTAGCCGCTCCTACAGGGGGCACCGTTCATCCTTGTGAGCGCCTTCACGGCCATCCTGTCAGCCTTTCGCACGTTCACCCCCCGGAGCCCGGTATGACCCGAATCCAACGCCGGCTGGCCACCACGCGCGCGTGGCTGATCGCCTGCCTTGCACTCCTCCTGCCGTTCGCCGCCAGCGCGCAGCAGGGCGGCCTCGAGATCGACATCGTCGGCGGCAACGCCCAGGCGCTGCCGATCGCGGTGGTGCCCATGCCCTACCAGGGCAGTGGCGCCGCACCCGACACCGACGTCGCGCGCGTGGTGCGCGAGGACCTGTCGCGCTCCGGCCAGTTCCGCGGCCTGCCCGAGCAGGACATGATCGAGCGGCCGACCCGCGGCGGCGAGGTCAACTACGCCACCTGGCGCACGCTGAGGCAGGACTTCCTGGTCGTGGGCCGCGTGGTCGACGCCGGCGGCGGCGCCTACCGCGTCGAGTACGAGCTGTTCGACGTGGCCAAGCAGGAGCGCCTGATCGGCATCGCCATGACCGGCCGCGCCAATGCCATGCGCGACGTCGGCCACCAGATCGCCGACGCCATCTACGAGAAGATCCTCGGCGTGCGCGGCGCGTTCTGGACCCGCATCGCCTACGTGACCTCGACCGGCACCGGGGATGCCACGCGCTACGCGCTGATGGTCGCCGACGCCGACGGGCACAACCCGCAGGTGGTGGTGCGCTCGTCCGAACCGCTGATGTCGCCCAGCTGGAGCCCCGACGGCCGCCGCCTGGCCTATGTCTCCTTCGAGCACAACAACAATTCGGCCATCTATATCCAGAACCTCGGCACCGGCGCGCGCGAGCGCGTGGCCAGCTTCCGCGGGATCAACAGCTCGCCGGCCTTCTCGCCGGACGGCAACCGGCTGGCGCTCACCCTGTCGCGCAGCGGCAATCCCGAGATCTACGTGATGGATCTCGGCAGCAAGGCGCTGACCCAGCTGACCAACCAGATCGGCATCGACACCGAACCGGTGTGGAGCGCCGATGGCCGCAGCGTGTACTTCACCTCCGACCGCGGCGGCCGGCCCCAGGTCTACCAGGTTCCGGCGGGCGGCGGCAGCGCCACGCGGGTGACGTTCCAGGGCAACTACAACGCCAGCCCCACGGTGTCCTTCGACGACAAGAAGATCGCCGTGGCGCAGGGTTCAGGAAACGTATACCGTATCGCACTGCTGGACCGCAGCCTCGGGACGCCCCGCTGGTCCACGCTGTCGCCCGGGTCGCTCGACGAATCGCCGAGCTTCGCCCCGAACGGCAGCATGGTGCTGTATGCGGGGCGGGAAGGCAGCAGGGGAGTCCTGTATGCCGTATCCGCCGATGGACGCGTGCGCCAGCGGCTGGTGCTTGCCGACGGTAACGTCCGCGAGCCGGCGTGGGGACCGTACCGCGTGCGGTGACGCCGCGTACACGGCCGATACAGCAATGTGAAGCACTGACCATCTGCAGAAGGATCGACGAGAGATGAAGACCCCAACCCGCGTACTGCTCACGGCCCTGCTCTGCACGGCCGCCGTTGCCTGCTCCAAGAAAGTGAAGGAAGAGGCCCCGGTCGACACCGGTCCGTCCACGCCCGTGACCACCCAGCCGTCCACCGCCGCCGGCGCCTATGGCCCGGAGGACCTGGACACCGACGCCTGCCTGCGCCAGCGCACCGTGTACTTCGATTTCGACCAGGAGTCCCTGCGTCCGGAGTTCCAGGCCGCGATGGCCTGCCACGCCAAGTACCTGCGTGACCGTCCGTCGGCGCGCATCACCCTGGAAGGCCACGCCGACGAGCGCGGCAGCCGTGACTACAACCTCGGCCTCGGCGAGCGCCGCGGCAACGCGGTGTCGTCGGCCCTGCAGGCGAACGGTGGTTCGGCCGGCCAGCAGACCGTGACCAGCTACGGCGAAGAGCGTGGCGCGTGCAGCGCTTCGAACGAAGACTGCTGGGCCAAGAACCGCCGCGTCGAGATCACCTACACCGCCCGCTGAACCGGCGGTACGTGGAAGCGATGCATCGGCAGCTGGCGGGAACCCCGCCAGCTGCCGATTGTCTTTGAAGAGTCCGAACAACGGTGACAGGCCCATGATCCGCAGCCATTTCCTGACCAGCATCGTCCTCGCAGCCGCGGTGACGCTGGCCGCGCCGCCGGCAGCCGCGCAGCGCGCGAGCCTCGCCGAGCGCGTCGCCTCGCTCGAATCGCAGGCCGCGAACAACCAGGGCAATATCGACCTGCTCAACCAGCTGACCGCCCTGCGCGAGGAAGTCCGCGCGCTGCGCGGCCAGGTGGAGGAGCTGCAGCAGCAGAACCAGGCGCTGGAAACCAGCGTCCGCAACCAGTATCTCGACGTTGACGACCGCCTGAACCGGCTCGAGGGCGGCGCGCCCGTCGCGGCCCCGGTCGGGGCGGCGCCTGCTCCCGCTCCCGTTGCAAAGGCCCCGGCCGCCGCGACCGAGCGCGCGCCCGCGGTGTTCGGCGATGCCGGCCTGCTGGCCAACGCCGCCGACGAGCGTGGCGCATACGAGACCGCCTTCGCCGCCCTGCGAGCCGGCGACTACGCCAAGTCCGCGACCCTGTTCAGCGAGTTCCTGAGCCTGTATCCGACCGGGTCGTATGCGCCCAACGCCACCTACTGGCTGGGCGAGAGTTATTACGTGACGCAGGACTACGGCAACGCCCAGGCGCGGTTCCGCGCGCTGCTCGAGCGCTGGCCGACGCACGACAAGGCACCGGGCGCCCTGCTCAAGGTCGGGCTCTCGCAGTACGGGCAGCGCGACCTGGTGGCCGCGGAAGCCACCCTGGTCCGCGTGACCGAGCAGTACCCCGGCACCGATGCGGCCCGCACCGCCGACGACCGCCTGCGCTCGATCCAGCTCAACAGCCTGCGCTGACCCCCGCGGGGGCCTCCGCGCGCCGGCCGGCACGCGGCCGCACGGTACAATTCCCGCCATGGATACCCCTGTCGCCGGCTCCGGCGCGGCCGCTGCCGCGGTCCCGGACCGTCTCCGCATCACCGAAATCTTCCTGTCGCTCCAGGGCGAAGCGCGCGACGCCGGTTGGCCGACGGTCTTCGTGCGCCTGACCGGCTGCCCCCTGCGCTGCCGCTACTGCGATACCGCGTACGCCTTCCACGGCGGTGAATGGCGCGATGTCGACGCCATCCTGGCCGAGGTCGCCGGGCACGGCGTGCGCCATGTCTGCGTGACCGGCGGCGAGCCGCTGGCGCAGAAGCGCTGCCTCGGCCTGCTGGCGCGCCTGTGCGACGCCGGCCACATCGTTTCGCTGGAGACTTCGGGCGCGCTCGACATCGCCGACGTCGATCCGCGCGTCTCGCGCGTGCTCGACATCAAGACCCCCGGCTCCGGCGAGGAGGCCCGCAACCTGTGGAGCAACCTCGCGCTGCTGACGCCGCACGACCAGGTCAAGTTCGTGGTCTGCAGCCGCGCCGACTACGACTGGGCCCGCGGCGTAGTGGCCACGCACGCGATCCACCAGCGCTGCGACGTGCTGTTCTCGCCCAGCAAGTCCGAGGTCGACCCGCGGGCGCTGGCCGACTGGATCGTCGCGGACCGCCTGCCGGTCCGCTTCCAGCTGCAGCTGCACAAGCTGCTCTGGGACGACGCGCCCGGGCGCTGACATGAAGAACGCAGTCGTCCTTGTCTCCGGCGGCATGGATTCCGCCGTCGTCCTCGCCATCGCCCGCGAGCAGGGCTTCGCCGTGCACGCGCTGAGCGTGGCCTATGGCCAGCGGCATACCTCGGAGCTCGAGGCCGCCGCCACGCTGGCCTCGGTGCAGGGCGCGCGCGTGCACAAGACCGTCAGCGTGGACCTGCGCGCGATCGGCGGCTCCGCGCTGACCGCCGACATCGACGTGCCCGAGCCCGGCAGCGCCGGCGTCCCGGTGACCTACGTGCCGGCACGCAACACCATCATGCTGTCGATCGCGCTGGGCTGGGCCGAAGTGCTGGACGCGGCCGACATCTTCTGCGGCGTCAACGCAGTGGACTATTCCGGCTACCCGGACTGCCGCCCGGAGTTCATCGAGGCCTTCGAGCGGCTGGCCAACCTGGCCACGCAGACCGGCGTCGAAGGCGCCGGGATCCGCATCCACGCGCCCCTGCAGCACATGTCCAAGGCCGACATCGTGCGTGAGGGCCTGCGCCTGGGCGTCGACTTCGCGCAGACCGTGTCCTGCTACAGCGCCGATGCATCGGGCCGCGCCTGCGGCCACTGCGATGCCTGCGCCCTCCGGGCCGAAGGCTTCGGCGGGGCCGGCGTTGCCGACCCGACGCGCTACGTGGGCTGAGGGTCCGGATCGGCGTCGGCCCGGCGATGCAGGCAGGCCGGCTCACCGTCTGCGCGGCGCAGCCGCCGCAGCGGATCGATCTCGAGGCCGACGCGCAGCGAGCGGCCGATGCGCGCGGCGGTATCGAAGACATGCCGGGCCTGCGCGGGCGGGAGCACGTCGCGCGCGGTGCGATCCCACAGCGCCAGCCAGCGCGCGAAGTGCTGGTCGTCCAGGCCAAGCGGCCGGTGCGCGGACATCGGATTGCCGCGGTAGCTTCCGGCGCGCAGCAGCACCGAGCACCAGAAGCGGACGAGTGTCTCCAGATGCGCGTCCCAGTCGTCGATGGCCGCCTCGAACACCGCGCCCAGCAGCCAGTCGTGCCGCGCGCGGGCATAGAACGCGTGCACCAGGCGGGTGATGCCGGCCTCGTCGGGCAGGTGGGCGTGGGGCAGCGCCGGGGATGGGTCTTGCACAACCATGGCGCCGAGTATGGGCACCCGACGCTGCACCACGCCTTGACCCGGGTCAGGCGCTGCGACTGCCCGGACGGCGTGACATAATCCGCTGTCCCGTGGGCCGTTAGCTCAGTCGGTAGAGCATCGGACTTTTAATCCGCTGGTCGATGGTTCGAATCCATCACGGCCCACCATCCTGGTCCCGCGGCGTGCATCGCGCTCGCCACGGCGTCGTCATATGACCACCTCGCCATCCTCCTTGGCGAAGGGACGGTCGACCGGCGGCAGGATGTCGAGCACGATCTCCGAGGGCCGGCACAGGCGGGTGCCCAGCGGCGTCTCGACGAAGGGCCGGTTGATCAGGACCGGGTTCGCCAGCATCGCATCGAGCAGGTGCTCGTCCGACAGGGATGCATCCTCCAGCCCGAGCTCGAGGTAGGGCGTGCCCTTCTGGCGCAGCGCGTCACGCACGTCCAGGCCAGCGGCGGCGATCAGCGCGGCCAGGCGTTCGCGCGTGGGCGGCGCCACCAGGTATTCGATGACCTCCGGTTCGATGCCGGCGTGGCGGATCAGCGCCAGGGTGTTGCGCGAAGTGCCGCAGGAGGGGTTGTGGTAGATCGTCGCCTTCATGGATGGGTCCTCGTCCGTGGTCAGGTGGCGCCGCAGGATGCGGCCAGGGCCGCGGCGGCGGCGTCACCCTTGCGTTCGCTGTAGCGGCTGGTCAGGTAGTCGCTGCGGTCGCGCACCAGGAGGGTGAACTTGACCAGCTCCTCCATGACGTCCACGACCCGGTCGTAATAGGGCGAGGGCTTCATCCGGCCCTCGCCGTCGAACTCCTGCCATGCCTTGGGCACGGAAGACTGGTTCGGGATGGTCACCATGCGCATCCATCGGCCGAGCACCCGCAGGGCATTGACCACGTTGAACGACTGCGAGCCGCCGCAGACCTGCATGACCGCCAGGGTCCGGCCCTGGGTCGGGCGCAGGCTGCCGATTTCCAGCGGCAGCCAGTCGATCTGGTTCTTGAACACGGCGGTGACGCTGCCGTGGCGTTCCGGGCTGACCCAGACCTGGCCTTCGGACCATTGCGACAGCGCGCGCAGCTCCTGCACCTTGGGGTGGTCCGCGTCGACGGTGTCGAGCAGCGGCAGGTCGCGCGGATCGAAGACCCGGACGTCGGCCCCGAAGTGGCGCAGCAGGTGCCCGGCTTCGAGCGCGAGCTTGCGGCTGTAGGACTGGGGCCGGAGCGAACCGTAGAGGATCAGGATCCGCGGCGGGTGGCTTGCGCCATCCACGCCCAGCTTGCCGGCTGTTGGAACATCGGCCAACGCGGAGGCCAGGTTGGGGAGGTCGCCCTGCGCGCCGCAGGTTGCTTCGTCGGATTTCATTCCAGTATTCTAGAAAGATGGAACTGACCAATGCAAGCACCGCGCTGGCCGCGCTCGGGCATCCCACCCGCCTGTCCGTCTTCCGCCTGCTGGTGGAGGCAGGGCTCCAGGGCACCACGCCCGGCCAGATCGCCGATGCCCTGGCGCTGCCCGGCGCCACGCTGTCCTTCCACCTCAAGGAGCTCACCTCGGCCGGGCTGATCGGCGGCGAGGCGCAGGGGCGGAGCATCATCTACCGCGCCGACTTCGACGCCATGAATGGCCTTATCGGCTTCCTGACCCGCAACTGCTGTGGCGGCGATGCGAGCCGGTGCCTGCCTGCCGCCCGACCGTCGCGCAAGCGGACCCGTACCGTGCGCGAGGCCTGAGCCGTGCTGCCTGCGCTGCTGATCTTCGTCGCCACCATCGTCCTGGTCATCTGGCAGCCGAAGGGCCTCGGGGTCGGCTGGAGTGCCTCGTTCGGCGCGGCGCTGGCCCTGCTGACCGGCGTGGTCGGCGTGTCCGACATTCCCATCGTCTGGGGTTTCGTGTGGAACGCCACCTTCACCTTCGTGGCAGTGATCCTGATCAGCCTGGTACTCGACGAGGCGGGCTTCTTCGAATGGGCGGCGCTGCACGTCGCGCGCTGGGGCGGCGGAAGCGGACGCAGGCTGTTCGTCTACCTCGTGCTGCTGGGCGCGGCCGTGTCGGCGCTGTTCGCCAACGACGGCGCAGCCCTGATCCTGACGCCGATCGTGATCGCGATGCTGCTCGCCTTGAAGTTCAGCCCCGCCGCCACCTTGGCCTTCGTGATGGGCGCGGGCTTCATCGCGGACACCGCGAGCCTGCCGCTGGTCGTCTCCAACCTGGTCAACATCGTGTCGGCGGATTATTTCGACATCGGTTTCGGCGCCTACGCCTCGGTCATGTTTCCGGTGAACCTGGTCTCGGTGGCCGCCACGCTGGCCGTGCTGCTGTGGTTCTTCCGCCGCGACATCCCGGCGACCTACGACGCCACCCAGCTGCGCGCGCCGGCCTCCGCGATCGTCGACCACGCGACCTTCAACGCCGGCTGGATCGTGCTCGCGCTGCTGCTGGTCGGATTCTTCGGCCTGGAACGGCTGGGCGTGCCGATCAGCGCGGTGGCGGGCGCCGGCGCGCTGGCGCTGCTTGCCGTGGCCGCCAGGGGGCACAGGATCTCGACCCGCAAGGTGGTGCGTGAAGCACCCTGGCAGATCGTGGTGTTCTCGCTGGGCATGTACCTCGTCGTCTACGGCCTCCGGAACGCCGGGCTGACCGGCCACCTGGCCGGCCTGCTGGACGGGTTCGCCGGACACGGCCTGTGGGCGGCGACCTTCGGCACCGGCCTGCTGACCGCGTTCCTGTCCTCGGTGATGAACAACCTGCCGACCGTGCTGGTGGGCGCGCTGTCCATCGACGCCAGCCAGGCCGAAGGCCAGATCCGCGAGGCGATGGTCTACGCCAACGTCATCGGCAGCGACCTGGGTCCGAAGTTCACCCCGATCGGCAGCCTGGCCACCCTGCTGTGGCTGCACGTGCTCGCCCGCAAGGGCATCCGGATCACCTGGGGCTACTACTTCAGGGTGGGCGTGGTCCTGACCCTGCCGGTGCTGCTGGCGACGCTGGCGGCCCTGGCGCTGCGGCTCGCCTGACCCTCGCGATCACCCCTCCCTGACGCCACCGCGCCGAGGATCGGGCGGTGCCCCCGAGGAGAACACGGATGAACGCCACCCACCGGCCGCGACTGGCCCGACTCACGCCCCTGCCCCTGGCCGTGCTGGTCCTGACCGCCTGCGCGCAAAGCGGTGATGTGCGCGAACGCGCGGGCGCCGACGCAGGCAGCGGCTCCGGCGCGGCCGCCGTCCTCAGCGACTGGTCGGATGACGCCCCCGGAGCGATGCGGCACATCCGCGCCGCCGACATTCCGGCACCGGCCATGGGCATGGATCCGGAAGGTTCGGTGGCGGGCAACGTGGAGGTGGTCGCGCCACTGGCCGGGACGCTGCCCAAGGTGCCCGCCGGCTTCAGCGCCGAGGTGTTCGCCAGCGGCTTCAAGCAGCCGCGCACCCTTCGTGCGGCGCCCAATGGCGACATCTTCCTCGCCGAGAGCGGGGCGGGGCGCGTGCTCGTGTTCCGCAAGGGGCAGGGCGGAACCGCGACGCCCGAGGTGTTTGCCACCGGCCTGGACCGGCCCTACGGCATCGCCTTCGTGCCGGCGACGAGCCCGACCCACGTCTACGTCGCCGCGGCCGACCAGGTGGTGCGCTACCCGTACCGCAGCGGCGAACCCAAGGCCGCCGGCCCGGCCGAGGTGATCATCGCCGGCATCCCGACCAAGCGGCACTGGACCCGCGACCTTGCGGTCTCCGCCGATGGCGAGCGACTGTTCCTGTCGGTCGGCTCGGCCTCCAATCTCGGCGCTGCCGGAATGCCGGCGATGACGCCGGCGCAGATCCGCGTGCATGAAGCGACCGATGGCCTCGGCGCGGCCTGGGGCGAGGAGAAGGACCGCGGCGTGGTGCGCGTCTTCGACCGCGACGGCAAGCGCGTGCAGAACTACGCCACCGGGCTGCGCAACTGCTCGGGCATGGCGGTGCAGCCGGGCACCGGCAACCTCTGGTGCGTCGTCAACGAGCGCGACCACCTGGGTCCCAATGTCACTCCGGACTTCATGGTGCGGATCGAGGAGGGCTCCTTCCACGGCTGGCCCTGGTTCTATCTCGATGGCCGCGAGGACCCGGCGCGGGCCGGGCAGCGGCCCGACCTCGCGGGCAAGGTGACGGCGCCCGACGTGCTGTTCCAGGCACATTCCTCCGCGCTCAGCGTGGCCTTCCACGACGGCCGGGGATTCCCGGCCGACTACCGGGGCGACGCCTTCGTGGCCCTGCATGGCTCGCACAGCCGGCCCGACATCACCGGCTACAAGGTGGTGCGCGTGCCCATGTCCAATGGCCGTCCGTCCGGGGCCTACGAGGACTTCATGACCGGCTTCGTGCTGGACAACGGCCGGGTCTGGGGCCGCCCGGCCGGCGTTGCGGTCGACTCGGAGGGCGCCCTGCTGGTGAGTGACGACGCCAATGGCACGATCTTCCGCGTGACGCATGGCGGGCGACCGGCGCGCTGAGGCGTTGCGGGCGGGTGTTCCGGGCCGCCGGGTGATGCGCGGGGCGGCTCAGGCCGCCTCGGCCTCCGACACCACGTCCAGGACCTCGTCGCCGTAGCGCTCGATCTTGCCGGCGCCGATGCCGCCGATCAGCGCCAGGTCGCCCGGCGTCCTCGGGCGCAGCCGGGCGATCTCGCGCAGCGTGGCGTCGTGGAAGATCACATAGGGCGGCACGCCCTGTTCGCGGGCCAGGCGCGTGCGCAGCGCGCGCAGCGATTCGAACAGCGGCTGGTCTGCGCGGGGCACCTCCACGACTGTCCGCGCCCGCGTCTCGCCGTCGCGCCCGCGCGCCCGCGCCGTGCGCGGCGCTTCCTTGCGCAGCAGGACCTCCCGACGGCCCTGCAGCACCTCGCGGCTGTCGGCGGTGAGGCGCAGGCCGCCGTAGCCTTCGGTATCCACTTCCAGGAGTCCCGCCGCGACCAGTTGCCGGAATACCCCGCGCCAGGCGCGTGCGTCGAGGTCGGTGCCGATGCCATAGGTGCTGATGCCGTCGTGGCCGAACTGGCGGATCCGCTCGGACTCCGAGCCGCGCAGCACGTCGATCAGGTGCGCGGCGCCGAAACGCTGGCCGGTGCGGTAGACACAGGACAGCGCCTTTTGCGCCGCCACCTTGGCGTCCCAGGTCTCCGGCGGATGCAGGCAGTTGTCGCAGTTGCCGCAGGGCTCGCCGGCGCCCCGGCCGGCATAGTCCTCGCCGAAGTTGGCCAGCAGCACCTGGCGCCGGCAGCGCGTGGTTTCGCAGTAGCCCACCAGGGCATCGAGCTTGCGGTGCTCCAGGCGCTTGCGGTCCTCGCCCGCCTCGGACTGGTCGATCATCTGACGCAGCAGCACCACGTCGCCCAGGCCGTGGCACATCCAGGCCTCGGCCGGATCCCCGTCGCGGCCGGCGCGGCCGGTCTCCTGGTAGTAGCCCTCGATCGACTTCGGCAGGTCCATGTGCGCCACGAAGCGCACGTCCGGCTTGTCGATGCCCATGCCGAAGGCGATCGTCGCCGCCATCACCACGCCGTCCTCGAGCAGGAAGCGGCGCTGGTTGGCGGCGCGCACCGACGCGTCCAGCCCGGCGTGGTAGGGCAGGGCGTCGACGCCGGCCTCGACCAGCAGGGCGGCGGTCTTCTCCACCTTGTTGCGCGACAGGCAGTAGACGATGCCGGCCTCACCACGGTGGCCAGCGATGAAGTCGAGCAGCTGGCGGTTGCCGCTGTCCTTGTTGACCACGGTGTAGCGGATGTTGGGGCGGTCGAACGAGCTGGTGAAGCGCTGCGCCCCTTCGAGCTGCAGGCGCTCGGCGATCTCGCGCTGGGTCGGCGGATCGGCGGTGGCGGTGAGCGCGATCCGCGGCACCTGCGGCCAGCGTTCGTGCAGCACGGTTAGCTCGCGGTACTCGCGGCGGAAATCGTGGCCCCACTGCGAGACACAGTGCGCCTCGTCGATCGCGAACAGCGCGATCCGGCTGGCATCCAGCAGCGACATGAAGCGCGCGGTCAGCAGCCGCTCGGGCGCCACGTAGAGCAGGTCGAGGGTGCCTTCGCGCAGCTCGCGCTCGACCGCCGCGGCTTCGGCGCCTTCCAGCGTGGAGTTGAGGAAGGCCGCGCGCACGCCGAGCTGGCGCAGGGCTTCGACCTGGTCCTGCATCAGCGCGATCAGCGGCGACACGACCACCGCGGTGCCCTCGCGCAGCAGGGCCGGCACCTGGTAGCACAGCGACTTGCCGCCGCCGGTGGGCATCAGCACCAGGGCGTCGCCGCCCTCGGCTACGTGCCGGATGATCGCGGACTGGTCGCCACGGAAGGTCTCGTGGCCGAAGACCTGCTGCAGGATGCGGTGTGCGGCGTCGCTCATCCTGCAAGGATACCGGGCGCGCGTCTCAGCCCCCGGAATGCGAACGCCCGACGCGTGGTCGGGCGTTGCGCGGCGGGGCTGCCGGGAAATCCCGGCCCCTGGGCCTTACTGCAGCAGCGAGCGCAGCATCCAGGCGTTCTTCTCGTGCACGTGCAGGCGCTGGGTCAGCAGGTCGACCGTCGGGTCGTCGCCGGCATCGTCGGCGTTCGACAGCGCGCGGCGCGCGGTGCGGCAGACCGCCTCGTTGCCCTCGACCAGCTGGCGGACCATGTCGCGCCAGTCCGGTGCCTCGGTCAGGCCGGGCTCCTCGGTGATCGACGACAGGCGGATGAACTCGGCGTACGAACCCGGGGCGTTGTAGCCCAGCGCGCGGATGCGCTCGGCGGTTTCGTCCAGCGCGTTCCACTGCTCGGTGTACTGCTCCATGAACATGGCATGCAGCGAGTTGAACATCGGCCCGGTCACGTTCCAGTGGAAGTTGTGGGTCTTCAGGTACAGCGTGAAGCTGTCGGAAAGGAACTGGCCAAGGTCCTGCGAGATCGCCTTGCGATCGCGGTCGCTGATCCCGATATCGACCCCGGGGGCCATCGAGGTGCGGGCGGGGGAGGCCGCGGGCATCGCTTCCTTGGGGTTGTTGGCGCTGCTCTTCTTCGGCTTCGCTGCGGTCTTCGGGTTGCTCTTGGTCTTGGCCATCACTGTGTCCTTTCTGTTTGACGCGCGACAATGGGCGCGATGGGTGAGGGAGTCTCAAGGGCCGGCTACGGCGCACGTGCATGAATGAACTGGAGTCTAGTCCCCTGAATGCAAGTCCTGCGTCAAGGCGCGAGCGCCGGCGCGCGATCGACGATGCGCTGACGCGCGACCGTGGCCGCCTGCTCGGACTGTGGCGGCGCTGGGACCAGGCGAAGGACGATGCGCTGCGCCAGGCGGCGTTCGAGGATGCCTTGTCGCGCTCGCTGGCGCAGCGCGAAGCGCGTGCGCAGCGGCTGCCGCGGGCCGAGGTGGATCCGGCGCTGCCGATCGCCACCGAAGCCGGGCGCATCGTCGAGCTGCTGCGCGCGCACCAGGTGGTCGTCGTCGCCGGCGAAACCGGCTCCGGCAAGACCACCCAGCTGCCCAAGCTCTGCCTGGCCGCCGGCCGCGGCGCGGCGGGCCTGATCGGCTGCACCCAGCCGCGGCGCATCGCCGCGCGCGCGGTCGCCCGGCGCGTGGCCGAGGAGCTGCAGGTGCCGCTCGGCGGTGCCGTCGGCTACCAGGTGCGCTTCAGCGAGAACGTCGGCGAGCAGACCGCGATCAAGTTCATGACCGACGGCATCCTGCTGGCCGAGATCCAGTCCGACCGCTGGCTGTCGCGCTACGACACCCTGATCATCGACGAGGCGCACGAGCGCAGCCTCAACATCGACTTCCTGCTCGGCTACCTGAAGCAGCTGCTGGCGCGGCGCCCCAACCTGAAGCTGGTGGTGACGTCGGCGACGATCGACACCGCGCGTTTCTCCGCGCATTTCAACGATGCGCCGGTGGTCAACGTCGAAGGCCGCGGCTATCCGGTCGAGGTGCGCTACCGTCCGCTCGACGGCAGCGCCGGTGGTGACGGCAACGGCGACGATGGCGCGCTGTCGACCACCGACGGCATCGTCGCCGCCTGCGACGAGATCATCCTGGGTAGAGGCATCCTGGGTGGAGGCAGCCTGCGCGGCGGAAGCGGCATGGGCGGCGACGTGCTGGTGTTCCTTCCGGGCGAACGCGAAATCCGCGACGCCCACCGCGCGCTCGAGGGCCGCAAGTACCGCCATACCGAGGTGCTGCCGCTGTACGCGCGCCTGTCGGTGCGCGACCAGGACCGGGTGTTCAACCCGGGGTCGCAGCGGCGCATCGTGCTCGCGACCAACGTGGCCGAAACCTCGCTGACAGTGCCGCGCATCCATTACGTGGTCGATCCGGGGCTGGCGCGGGTCAAGCGCTACAGCCCGCGGCAAAAGCTCGACCGCCTGCACATCGAGCCGATCAGCCAGGCCAGCGCCAACCAGCGCGCCGGGCGCTGCGGCCGCATTGCGCCGGGCGTCTGCTACCGGTTGTACGACGAGCCCGATTTCGCCGCGCGTCCGGAGTTCACCGATCCCGAGATCCGCCGCGCCGCGCTGGCCGGCGTGATCCTGCGCATGCTGTCGCTGGGTCTGGGGGCGATCGAGGAATTTCCGTTCCTCGAGCCGCCAGACGCGCGCGCCATTGCCGACGGCTGGCAGCAGCTGGCCGAACTGGGCGCGGTGGACGCGGCGCGCAGGCTCACCGCGCACGGCGAGGCGATGGCGAAGCTGCCGGTGGACGTGAAGCTCGCGCGCATGCTGGTCGCCGCCAGGGATCACCGCTGCCTGCGCGAGATGCTGGTGATCGCGAGCTTCCTCGGCATCCAGGATCCGCGCGAGCGCCCCGCCGACCAGCGCGGCGCCGCCGACGCCGCACACGCCGCGTTCCGGGACCCGAAATCGGAGTTCGTGGCCATCCTGCGCCTGTGGGAGGCCTATCGCGTCGCGCACCAGGACCTGACCCAGTCGCAGCTGCGCAAGTGGTGCGAGCGCAACTTCCTCGGCTTCCTGCGCATGCGCGAGTGGCGCGAGCTGCATCGCCAGCTGAAGCTGCAGTGCGAGGGGTTGGGCTGGAGCGAAGAAGATCGGGCCGGGGACGTGCTGTTTGCCGCGTCCGGTGACGATGCGCCGGCGCAGGCGGCTGTCGGAGCGCCGTCCGTGCAGGATGCGCCGGCTCCCCGACGGCGCCGGCGCGGGGGCCGCGGCCAAGGCCAGGGCCAAGGCCAAGGCCACCGCGACGGCGTGCCGGCCAGCCCGGACAAGGGCGCGGCCGCCCAGGCGCGCGATCTCTACCAGAGCGTCCATCGCGCGCTGCTGGCCGGGCTGCCGACCCAGGTCGGCCATGTGCTGCCCGAGCGCGACAAGCGCCGTCAGGCGAGCTACGAAGGCCCCCGCGGACGCCGTTTCCAGCTGTTCCCCGGCTCGACCCTGGGCTCGCGACCGCCGCCATGGCTGCTCACGGCGACGCTCCTCGACACCGAGAAGGTCTGGGCGCTGACCAATGCCGCGATCGAGCCGGAGTGGGTCGAAGCCGAGCTGCCGCACCTCCTTTCGCGGCGCCACTTCGATCCGCGCTGGTCGCGGAAGCAGGGGCGCGTGGTCGGCAGCGAGCAGGTCGGCCTGTTCGGCCTGGTGCTGGCGGCCGCGCGGCCGTTCCACTACGGCGCGCATTATCCGGAGGAGGCGCGCGAACTGTTCCTGCGCGACGGCCTGGTGGCCGGCGAGATCAACCTGCGCGCCGACGTCGTCGCCCGCAACCGCCGCACGCTGGAGTCGGCCGAAGAGGAAGAGGCCAAGCAGCGCCGCACCGGGCTGGTCGTCGATGAGGACTGGATGCTGCGCTGGTACCGCGACCGCATCCCGGCGGAGATCACCAGCGCACAGGCCCTCGACGCCTGGTACGCGGGGCTGCCGAAAGAGCAGCGCCGCGCGCTGCAGTGGACGCGCGACGACCTGCTGGTCGCCGACGGCAGCGATGCCGAACGGTTCCCGGCGTACTTCCCCCTGGGCCACGCGCGGCTGGCGCTGCACTACCGCTTCGAGCCGGGCGCGCCCGACGACGGCATGACGGTGGTGGTGCCGCTGCACCTGCTCAACGCCATGGATGGACCGCGGCTGGGCTGGCTCGCCCCCGGCTTCGTGCAGGAAAAGGCCACGGCGCTGCTGCGCGGCCTGCCCAAGGCGCTGCGCCGCAACTTCGTACCGGCACCCGACTTCGCGCGCGCGTTCGCCGAGGCACACGGCACCGCCGAGGCGGCGACCGACAGCATCACCGGCACGCTGGCGCGCTTCCTCAAGCGCATGACCGGCGTCGAGCTGGCCGCCACCGACTTCGACGAATCGACGCTGGAGCCGCACCTGGTGGCCAACCTGCGCCTCCTCGACGCCGATGGCCGCAACGTGCTCGCGGAGTCGCGTGCGCTCGACGCGCTGCGCGCGCGATTCGGCGCGCGGGCTTCCGAGGCCTTCGCCGCGCACGCCGCGGCCGGGCTCGCGCGCGAGGCGCTGACCGCCTTCCCGGGCACCGCCATCCCGGTCTCGGTTCCCGGGGCCGGCGGCGTGCCCGCGTTCCCCGCGCTGCAGGACGACGGCGGCAGCGTGTCGCTCGACGTGCATGCCGACCGCGCCGAGGCCGAGCGCCTGCATCCGGGCGGCGTGCGCCGGCTGCTCGCCATCGCGCTGTCCGACCGCATCCGCCACGCGCGCCGGCAGCTGCCGGTGCAGCCCAAGACCGCGCTGTTGTATGCCGCCATCGAGTCCACCGCGCCCCGCGAGGCCGGCGGAAGCCGCCCGGCCGACACCCTGCGCGAAGACCTGGTGGACGGGGCGTTTGCCGCGCTCACGGCCGATGGCCTCGCCGACGTGCGTGATCCCGCGGCCTTCGCGGCCCTCGTCGACGCCGTTGGCAAGGCCCTGTTCCCCGAAGCCATGCGCCGCCTGCAGCAGGCCGAGGGAATCCTGGCCCAGGTGGCCGAGGTGCGCGCCGCGCTCGAAGGCAGGCTGATGGGCTGGGCGCGCGGCAACCTCGACGACCTGCAGGCCCAGCTGGCGGCGCTGGTCCCGGCCGGATTCCTGCGCGACGTGCCGGCCGACGTCCTGGCCTCCTACCCGCGCTACCTGAAGGCGATGGCGGTGCGCGCCGGGCGCGCGCTCAACGATCCCTCGCGCGACCAGCAGCGCATGCTCGAGCTGAAGCCGTTCGCCGATGCGCTGGCCCGCGCGCGGGCAGACGGCCGCGCCGAGGAGCCCGGCTGGCAGGCGCTGCGCTGGGAGCTGGAGGAGCTGCGCGTGCAGCTCTTCGCCCAGGAGCTGGGGGCGAAGGGCGGCGTGTCGCCGAAGAAGCTGGCGGCGCGGCTGTCCGCGCTTACTTGACGCGTTCGACCTTGGCGCGGGTGTTGGAGCCCTCGACCGCCATGTACCAGGCGTTGCCGACCAGGCTCGGGGTGATCCGCACCGTGGGAGCCTCGCGGCGGACGCCGGCCAGGCTGGCGCCATCGATCTGGCGCCAGACCTGGCCGTTGTCGAGCGTGTACTCGCGGCCGCGGGCAAAGCCGCTGAAGGTGCCGGCGATGCGTCCGGTCACCGGCTCGCTGGAGCCGAAGCTCAGGAAGCCGCGGTTCTCGTCCTCGACCTTGCGCTTGGCGGTGGCGGCGGCCTTCTCCGTCTCGCCCTCGATGGTGCGGCCCAGCCAGGCGTTGAGGCGCGCGAGTTGCGCCGCGTCGAGCTGGTCAAGCCCGGTGGCCTTGAACTCCTCCGGCGTCATCCTGGATTCGATCGGCTGCTGCTGGGCAAGCGCCGGCGCGGCGGCCACGAGCAGGGCGGCAAGGAGGAGGCGGCGTACCGGCATGGCGGCTGTTCCCGATTGCGAGGTCGGGCTAGTGTAGACCGTCCCATCCCCCGTTCTGGCAGTGGCTGCACGTGGTCGACAACGTGGACATCGAGGACCTGCTGGCGCGTCCCGCGCTGCGCACCCTGCCGCCGCCGGTCGCAGCCCTGCTGCGCGTGGCCGCCGCCGACGGTCCGGCGCCGTGCATCGACCCCGCGGGCGTGCTCGAGGACACGCTGGATGCGCTGGCCCTGCTGGATGCCGACGGCGAAGTGATGGCCGCGGCCATCCTGCACGCGGTGCCCGCGTGGGGCGCACGCCATGGCGCGCCCGCGCAGGGTCCCGGAGCGGCGATCCCGGCCCTGCTCGAGGGCCAGGAGGCCGCCAACCAGGTCTGGGCGCTGCACGCGGAGCAGGCCGCCGCCCGCGGCCACGAAGGCCTGCGCAGGCTGCTGCTGGCCCTGGTGCGCGACCTGCGGGTGGTGCTGGTGCTGCTGGCGCGGCAGCTGGCGCGGATGCGCGCGGCCACCGCGCTGCCCGACGACCAGCGCAAGGCGCTGGCGCGGCTCACCCGCGACATCCATGCCCCGCTGGCCAACCGGCTCGGCATCTGGCAGCTCAAGTGGGAGCTGGAAGACCTCGCCTTCCGCCACCTCGAGCCCGACACCTACCGGCGCATCGCCAAGCTGCTCGACGACAAGCGCGCAGGGCGCGAGCGCTACATCGCCGGCGTCACCGGCCTGCTGGGCGATGCGCTGCGTGCCGCGGGCATCGGGGGCGACATCGCCGGCCGTCCCAAGCACATCCACAGCATCTGGAAGAAGATGCAGAAGAAGGACGTGCCGATCGGCGAGCTCTACGACCTGCGCGCGGTGCGCGTGCTGGTCGACGACGTCCAGGCCTGCTATGCGGCGCTGGGCGTGGTGCATGCGCTGTGGACCCCGGTGCCCGGCGAGTTCGACGACTACATCGCGCGGCCGAAGAACAACGACTACCGCTCGCTGCACACCGCCGTGGTCGGCCCGGAGGGCAAGACGCTGGAGGTGCAGATCCGCACCCGCGAGATGCACGAGCAGGCCGAGCGCGGCGTGGCCGCGCACTGGCGCTACAAGGAGTCGGGTGGTTCGCAGCGCTCCGCCGCCGGCGAGGCCGCGGTCAACCGCAAGATCGAATGGATGCGCAACCTGCTCGAGGCCACCGCCGAGGGCGCCGACAGCGGCGATGGCGCGCTGGCCGGCGCCTTCGACACCGAGCTGCTGGAAGACCGGATCTATGCGCTGACGCCCAGGGGCGAGGTGATTGACCTGCCGCGCGGTTCGACGCCGCTGGATTTCGCCTACCGCGTGCACACCGAGGTCGGCCACCGCTGCCGCGGCGCCAAGGTCGACGGCCGCATCGTGCCGCTGGACCACGTGCTGCGCTCGGGCGACCGCGTCGAGATCCTCACCGGCAAGGTTTCGGAGCCGCGCCGCGACTGGCTGATGGCGACCAGCGGCTACCTCGCCAGCCCGCGCTCGCGCGAGAAGGTGCGCGCCTGGTTCCACAAGCTCGACCGCGCGCGCAACCTGCAGGACGGCCGTGAGCTGCTCGACCGCGAGCTCAAGCGCGTGGGCCTGGGCCAGGCCGAGCTGGCGCCGGTGCTGAAGCGCTTCAACGTCGAGGCCGCCGACGACCTGCACGTGCTGGTCGCGCTGGGCGACGTCGGCCCGCACCAGGTGGCGCGCGCGCTGGCCGAACACGAACGCGCACAGCGCGACGCCGCTGCAGGTCCGGCCGGGGACGAGGTGATCGCCCTGCGTGCGCCCAGGCGCGTGCGCCGGGCCGGCAGCCAGGACTTCACCGTCGTCGGCGTCGACAACCTGCTGGTGCAGATCGCGCGCTGTTGCCAGCCGCTGCCCGGCGAGGCGATCGCCGGCTACCTGACCCGGGCGCGCGGCATCAGCGTGCATCGCGCCGACTGCGCGGCGTTCGCACGCCTGGCGGCGCGCGAGCCGCAGCGCGTGCTGCCGGTCGAGTGGGGCGCCTCCGGTGGCGGCCACGAGGCTTCGGTGGTGCTGGACGCGGTCGACCGCAAGCACCTGCTCAAGGACGTGACCAACCTGATCGCCCAGGAGGACGCCCACGTGCTGTCGATCGACGGCGGTGGCGCGGGGCGCAGCCAGGGCCGGGTGCAGCTGCGGCTGGCGCTGCGCGTGGCCGACTTCGGCCAGCTCTCGCGCCTGCTGGGGCGGCTGGAGGCGCTGCCCGGGGTGGAGCGCGCGCAACGCGCCTGAGCCACGCGTTCACCGTGGCCGCCTTATGCTGCCGCGCGTGAACTCACCCCGGCACCTCGATCCTTTCCCCGAGCCACCCAGCGCCGGCGCCATCCTGCGCTGGCTCGCGGCGCTGCCGGTGCGCCTGGGCATGGTCCGCCACTGGCGCTGGTGGCTGATCGGCTCGATGCTCGCGATCGTGCTGCTGGCGGTGCTGCGCGCGCCGATCGGGGCGCTGCTGTGGCCGCAGACGCGGGCCCAGGCCCTGCGCGCCGACGCCGGGCAGGCGCTGGCCGAGGGCCGCCTCACGGCCGCCGACGGCAGCGGTGCGCGCGAGCTGTTCGAAGCAGCGCTGGCCATGGATCCCGACCGGGCCGAAGCCCGCCAGGGGCTGGCGCAGGTGGCGCTGGCCGCGCTGGAGCAGGCGCGCATCGCCCTGGCCGGGGACCGCTTCGACGATGCCCGGCGGAACCTCGCGCTCGCCCGCGCGCTGTCGGTGCCGCGCGCGGAAGCCGATGCCCTGGCCGATGCGCTGCGCCAGCGCGAGGCCGGGCACGCCGGCGTCGACGGCCTGTTCGCGCATGCCGAGGACGCGCATGCGCAGGGCCGCCTGGACGGCGGCGTCGGCAGCGCCCTGCCGCTGTACGCGCATGTGCTCGCGCTCGAACCGGCGCATGCCGGCGCGCTGCGCGGGCGCGAGGACGCGCTGGCCGAGCTGCTGGCGCAGGCGCGCGAGGCGCTGCGTGCCGGCGATGTGGTCGACGCCGCGCGCCTGGTCGCGACGGTGCGCACCTACGACCCCGGTCACGTCGACCTGCCCGACACGCTGGCGCGCCTGATGGAGGAGGCCAGGCTCGATGACGAGGGCCTCGCGCGCCTGCTGGCCGGCGAAGGCCAGGCGGTGCGCGCCGATCCCCGCGGCGTGGCCGCGGCGGCGGGCGGCGGCGCGGGAATCGACGCCGGCGAGCGCGCGCGGCGCGTGCGCGCGCTGCTGGCCCAGGCGGACGCCGCGCTGTCCGCGGGAAACCTCGTCGATGCCACCGGCAGCGGCGCGGCGGACAGGGTCGCCGCGGCGCGGGTGCTCGATCCCGCTTCGGCGGACGTGGCCGCGGCGGCCCTGCGCCTGCTGCCGCTGGTCCGCGAGTGCCATCTGCTCGAGCTGCGCAGCAACAGCCTGCGCCGCGCCGGCATGTGCCTGGAGGCGCGCGAGGCGCTCGGCGACGACACGGGCGAGCTGTCCATGGCCCGTCGCCAGCTGGCCGAACGCTGGCTGGCGGTCGGCGACGAGCGGCTGGGCGCGGGCGAGATCGCCAACGCACGCAGCGCGCTGGCGGCCGCGCGGGTGGCCGATCCGCTGGTGCCCGGCCTGTCCGACTTCGAGCTGCGCGTGCGCGCGGCGGCGGCCGCGCACCGGATGGAGTGACCGGAACCGGTCGACGAAGGCCGGTCGAAGAGGAGCTCAGTCAAAGAACACGCGGCGCACGACCTCGCGCGCCGCGTCGGCCGAGAAGTGCCGCGCGACGTTCTCCAGGCCGTTGGCGGCCAGCTGCTCCCACAGTCCACGGTCGCCGTAGGCGCGGACGACGGCCTCGGCGAAGCCCTGCGCATCGTCGGCCACCAGGACGTCATGGCCATCGACCAGGTGCATGCCTTCGGCGGCGCAGGACGTGGCGACCACCGGCTGCCCGTGCGCCATGCTGAGGTTGACCTTGCCCTTGACCCCGGCGCCATAGCGCAGCGGCGCCACCGCGAGCCGGCAGCCATCCATGTAGGGCGTGATGTCGGGCACGTAGCCGTGCACCAGCACGCCGGGCGCGTCGGCCAGCGCCGCGACCTCCGGCGGCACGTCGGCCCCGATGCAGTGCAGGCGCACGCCGGGAAGCCGCTCGCGGATCCGCGGCAGCACGTCGCCGACGAACCAGCGCATCGCGTCGACGTTGGGCGGATGGCGGAATCCGCCGACGAAGACCAGGTCGTTGCGCGCGTCGAAGGCCAGCCCGGGCCCCGCCACCTCGTGCACGTTCGACAGCACGTCCACGCGTGCGCCGGGCGCGTCGGCCCCGAGGACGTCGCGCTCGACGCTGCTGACCACCAGGGTGGTATCGGCCGCGGCGATCACGCCGAGCTCGCGCCGCCGGGTACGCTCGGCGGCGCGGGCCATGGTGGCATCGGCGGTGACTTCGGCGGTGCGCGTCTCGCGCAGGTAGTGCAGGTCGATGCTGTCGAACACCAGCCTGGCCTGGGGCGCGTGCCGGCGCAGCAGCGGCAGGAATTCGCTGGCGACGTAGTGGCGGCAGACCATGGCGACGTCGAAGCGCGGCCCGTGTTCCGCCAGCCATGCGGGTGCGCGCGCACCGTGCGGCGCGCACCAGACTTCCACCCCGAGCTGGCGCAGGGCGTCGGTATAGCGGCCGTCGTAGTGGCGGTTGGCCGGCAGGAAGACCACGTGCGCGCCTTCGCGGCGCAGCAGCCGCATCAGGTTGCACAGCCGCACCGAGCCCGAATCGCGATCGGGCTGCGGGGTCAGCGCGTCGATCACCAGGACCTGGCGCTGCCCCGCGTGCAGGGTCGCCGGCGACGGCTCGTGCGGCGGGCGCAGGCGCGCGAGCGCCTCGCGGCGGTGCGCCAGGAAGACCTCGCGGTTGCGCAACTGGTTGGCCTTGACGCCGCTGGAGGTGTCGGTGCCGGAGCTGGTGCCTTCGTCGTGCACGACCCGCGCCGCCGGCTGGTAGAGCACGCGGAGGCCCGCCGCGCGCACGGCGAAGGCCATGTCGGTGTCTTCGTAGTAGGCCGGCGCATAGCGTGTGTCGAAGCCGCCGAGCCCGAGGAAGAGCGCGCGCGGCAGGGCGATCGCCGCGCCGCTGGCGTAGTCGACGTCGCGCAGGTAGGCGTAGCGCGGATCGGCGGGATCGCCGAAGCGGCCATAGTTCCAGGCGTTGCCGTCGCAGAACACCACGCCGCCGGCCTCCTGCAGGCGGCCGTCGGGATACAGCAGCTGGGCACCGACCAGGCCCGCATCCGGGTGCTCGCGGAAGGTGGCGACCAGCGAATCCAGCCATCCGGGCTGCGGCACGGTGTCGTTGTTGAGCAGCACCAGGAACTCGCCCCGCGCCAGCGCGGCACCGTCATTGCAGGCGGCGATGAAGCCGCCGTTGCTGGCGCGGCGGTGGTAGCGCAGGCCGTCCACCTGCGGCAGCGACTCCGGCGTCGCGTCGCTGGAACCGTCGTCCACCACGATCACCTCGAAGGCGACCTCCGGCGGATGCGCGGCCAGCGCGCGCAGGCAAGCGAGGGTGTGGTCGAACTGGCCGTAGACCGGGATCACCACGCTGGCCACCGGCTGGTCGCTGGTCGGCAGCGCGAAGGGCGCGAACGGCGTCGCGGGCGGCAGGTACAGGCCTTCGCGCAGCGCCTGCGAAGGCGGCACCAGCTGGGCACGCGCGCGCTCCCAGCTCGCGCGCATGCCGCGGGTGCGCAGGCTGAGCAGCGTGCGATGGGCCAAGCCTGCGGCGCGTGCGAGGAGGAAGCGCGCGTCGGCGAGCGTGTAGGGCATCCAGCGACAACTCCGGCTGAAGATCAGGGCGTGCGGGCTCCGGGCGGCGACGGGCGCTGGGCTAGACTCCGCACGATTCCGGGCATTCTCGCATCCCGGCACCCCGCCGGAGGCTCCGGCGCTCCCGCATCCACGGCCGCCGAGCCCACATGGCACGCATCGATTACGACGAAGACGACCACGACGACGCCACCGGCAGCCCACGCCGCGACTGGCGTCGCACGCTGCTGACCTGGGTGCTGGCCGCCGCCGGACTCGGCCTCGGTTTCCTCGTTCCCTACATGCTGTACCTGAACCACCAGGTTGGCGAACGCTTCGGCCAGCTGCAGTGGCAGGTGCCCACGCGCGTGTACGCACGGCCGCTGGAACTCGCGCCCGGCGTGGCGATGGATGCGCGCGCGCTGCGGCTCGAGCTGGAAGCCGCCGGCTATCGCGAGGGCGACGGACAGCGACCCGGTACCTGGGCCAGCGACGACGGCCGCTGGACCATCGCCAGCCGCGGCTTCACCGACGTTGGCGGCGAAGTGCCGGCCAGCCGCGTCGAGGTGCAGCTGGCCAAGGGCACGGTGGCCAGGCTGCGCGACCTGGTCGGCGGCCGCGACGCGGCGCGCGTGCGCCTGGATCCCGCGCGCATCGCCACGCTCTACGGCCGCCAGCAGGAAGAGCGCCGCCTGGTGCGCGTGCAGGAGGTCCCGCAGCAGCTCACCGACGCATTGCAGGCGGTCGAGGACCGCGACTTCGCCCATCACCACGGCATCGACGTGCGCGGCATCGCGCGTGCGGCCTGGGTCAACCTGAAGGCCGGCGAGGCCCGCCAGGGCGCCAGCACGCTGACCCAGCAGCTCGCGCGCAGCGGCCTGCTCGGCATCGGCCGCGAGCAGACCTGGACCCGCAAGGTCAACGAAGTGCTGTACGCGCTGATCATCGAGGCGCGCTACGGCAAGGGCGTGATCCTCGAGGCCTACCTCAACCAGGTCTACCTCGGGCAGCGCGGCAACCAGGCCATCCGCGGGGTGGCCGCGGGCGCCGAGTACTGGTTCGGGCGCCAGCTCGACGACCTCTCCACCGAACAGGTGGCACTGATGGTGGGCATCATCCGCGGCCCGTCGCACTACGATCCGCGCCGCCATCCGGAGCGGGCCAAGACGCGCCGCGACTTCGTGCTCGGCGAGATGCTCGAAACCGGCCTCATCGACCAGGCCACCCACGACCGCGCCGTGGCCGCGCCGCTGGGCGTGACCAGCGCACCGGGCAGCATCGCCGCCAACCGCTTCCCGGCCTATATCGACGTGGTCCGCCGCCACCTTGCCAGCGACTACTCCTCCGACGAGCTGCAGGGCGCGGGGCTGGTGGTGATGACCGCGATGGCGCCGTCGGCGCAGGCCTATGCGGAAAGCGCGGTCACCAGGACGCTCGGCGCGCTCGACAGCAGCAAGCGGCCCGCGCTCGAGGCCGGCATGGTGCTGACCGACGTGCACAGCGGCCAGGTGGTCGCGGTGGTCGGCAGCCGCGACTTCGCCATGCCCGGCTTCAACCGCGCGATCGAGGCCCACCGGCCGGTCGGCTCGCTGCTCAAGCCCTTCGTCTACCTGCTCGCGCTGGCGTTGCCCGACCGCTACTCGCTGGCGAGCTGGGTCGACGATTCGCCGGTGACCGTGACCCTGCAGAACGGCAAGCGCTGGACCCCCGGCAATTCCGACGGCAAGAGCCACGGCAGCGTGCGCCTGATCGACGCGCTGGCGCGCTCCTACAACCAGGCGACGGTGCGCGTGGGCATGGCGATGCGTCCCGAGCGGCTGGCACAGCTGATCCAGCAGCTGGCCGGGATCGAGGCGGTGGCCAACCCGGCGCTGATCCTGGGTTCGGTCGACCAGACACCGTACGCGATGGCCCAGCTGTACCAGTTCCTGGCCTCGGACGGCGAGATCCAGCCGCTGTACACCGTGCGCGGCGTGCTCGACCCGGACGGCCGCGTGCTCAACCGCTACGACAAGGCGCCCCGGCAGCCCGAGGACGGCGACCGCACCGCGGCGCGGCTGGTGACCGTGGCGCTGCAGCACGCGGTCAGCTCGGGCACCGGACGGCAGCTGGTGAACGATGGCCTCGGCCGGCTGGATTCGGCCGGCAAGACCGGCACCAGCAACGACGGCCGCGACAGCTGGTACGCCGGCTGGACCGGCGACCACCTGGCCGTGGTCTGGGTGGGCAACGACCGGAACGAGCAGACCGGGCTGTATGGCGCCACCGGTGCGATGCGCGTGTGGTCGGCGACCTTCGCGCGCCTGCCCAGCGCGCCGTTGCGCGTGGATGCCAAGGGGCTGGAGTGGACCTGGGTGGTGGCCGGCCACAGCACCGACGCCGGGTGCGCCGGCGCGCGGCGCTTCGCATTCGCCGAGGGTTTCGCGCCGCCGTGGCAGCCCTGCGTGATCGCGCCGCCGCCCGCGGAAGACGCCTCGGGTGGCGGGTGGCGCGAGTGGTTCGGCTTCGGCAGCGGCCGCGATCCGGCCACCGAGCCGCCGCCGCAGCCCGTCACCGGTGATCCGGCGAACCAGCCGCCACCGCCGCCCCAGGACATCGAGCCATGACACGCCTTGAAGCCACCCGCCGTGCGCGCATCCTGCGCGCCGCGCCCGCCGCCCTCGCGCTTGCGCTCGCGGCCTGTGCGAGCGCGTCCCTGCCTCCGGCCACGCCGCAGCTGACCACGGCCACGCCGGCGCAGATGGTCGCGTACATCCGAGCCACGGGCGGCGACGGCGAAGGCGAGCTCGACGTGCAGCCGCTGCGCGACAGCCAGGTCGAAGACCTGCGTCAGCGCGCCGATCGCCTCCAGGAGCAGGGCCACCATGCCGACGCCGCGGCGGCGCTGGACCAGGCCATTGCCCTGGTCGACGACGACCCGGCGCTGCTGCAGGAGCGCGCCGAGGTGGCGATCCTGCTGGGCGACACCGCCCGGGCGGGCGAGCTGGCGGCTCGCGCGCAGGCACTGGGCTCCGGGGTGGGGCCGCTGTGCCGTCGCCACCAGGCGACGCTGGAGCAGGCCGCCCTGGCCCGCGGCGATGCCGAGGCGGCGGCCGTCGCCAAGGCCGCGATCGAGGCCTGCCGGGTCGCGCCGCCGCCGCGCTGGTGAGGCGCGGGGCTCGCGCGGCGCCAAGGCCGACAGCCGCGCGCGTCAACCGGCGACCCCGCCGGTCGCGGTTTGCAGCGATCATGGCGGCCTGATGAGCCCTTCCGGATCCACCGCGGCCGTGCCCGCCGTTCCCGACCACCCCGCCCACGACCCGGCCACAGCGGGCTCCGGGCCTGCGCCCGCGGCCCCGCCCGCGCACGAAAGCGCGCTGGCGCGCAGCAGCCGCGCCGCGCTGTCCGACGACGGCCTGCTGGCCTCGGTGCTGCCCGGCTTCCGGCCGCGCAGTGCCCAGCAGGACCTGTCCGCGGCGGTCGCGACCGCGTTCGAGGACCGCGAGCCGCTGCTGGCCGAGGCCGGGACGGGCACCGGCAAGACCTTCGCCTACCTGGTTCCGGCCCTGCTGTCCGGGCGCAAGACGATCGTCTCCACCGGCACCCGAGCGCTGCAGGACCAGCTCTACCATCGCGACCTGCCGCGGGTGCGCGACGCGCTCGGCCGCGGGCTGCGCACGGCGCTGCTGAAGGGCCGCGCCAATTACCTCTGCCGGCACCGGCTGGAGCGCGCGCGCGGCGAGAACCGCTTCCAGACCCCGGCGCAGGCCGTGCATTTCCAGCGCATCGTGGCCTGGAGCGGGCGCACGCGCATGGGCGATCTGGCCGAGCTCGAATCGCTGCCCGAGGATTCACCGCTGCTGCCGATGGTGACCTCGACCGCCGAGAACTGCCTGGGCAGCGAATGCCCGTTCTGGGGCGAGTGCTTCGTGGTCCAGGCCCGCCAGCGCGCCCAGGAGGCCGACGTGGTGGTGGTCAACCACCACCTGCTGCTGGCCGACCTGGCGCTGAAGCAGGAGGGCTTCGGCGAGATCCTGCCCGGCGCCGAGGCCTTCGTGATCGACGAGGCCCACCAGCTGCCCGAGCTGGCGGCGCAGTTCTTCGGCGAAGGCCTTTCGGCGCGCCCGCTGGTCGAGCTGGCGCGCGACGCCATCTCCGAATGCCGCGAGGTGGCCGGCGCCCTGGCCATGCTGCAGGAGCCCGCGCGTGCGCTGGAACAGGCGACCCGCCAGCTGCGCGCGGCCATGGACGTCCTGCCGCTGCGTGGCACCCGTCCGCAGCTGCTGGCGGTGCCCGAGGTCGTCGAGGAGCTCGATGCGCTGGATGCCGCGCTGCTGGCGCTGGCCGGTGCGCTCGCGCCGCTGGCCGACGCGGCCCCCGGGCTCGAAGCCTGCCTGCTGCGCGCCCGCGACCACCATGGTCGACTGGGTCGCTGGCGCGACCTTGACGATGGTGGCCGCGACGCCGGCGAAGCGCAGGCGGCCGACGCCGGCACGGGTGAGTCGCACGACGCCGCGGGCGCTGGCGCTCCGGCTGCGCCCACCCGTGACGACGATGTCCGCTGGTACGAGCTCTCGCCGCGCGGCTTCCGCCTGCAGCGCACGCCGCTCGACGTGTCCGGTCCGCTGCGCGCCCACCGCGAGCGCTCGCGCGCGGCCTGGGTGTTCACCTCGGCGACCCTGGCGGTCGAGGGCCGCTTCGACCATCTCGCGCGCCGGCTGGGCCTGTACCAGCCGCGCACCCTGCTGGTGCCGAGCCCGTTCGACTGGTCCACCCAGGCGCTGTGCTACCTGCCGCCCGGTCTTCCGGAGCCGTCGGCGCGCGACTACACCGCCGCGATCACCGACGCGGTGCGCCCGGTGCTGGAAGCCTCCGGCGGTCGCGCCTTCCTGCTGTTCGCCTCGCACCGCGCGCTGCGCGAGGCCGCCGAGGCGCTGCGCGACGGCCCGTGGCCGCTGTTCGTGCAGGGCGAGGCGCCGCGCCACGTGCTGCTGCAGCGTTTCCGTGAATCCGGCAACGGCGTGCTGCTGGGGGCGGCCAGCTTCCGCGAGGGCGTCGACGTCGCCGGCGGCGCGCTCAGCGTGGTGGTGATCGACAAGCTGCCCTTCGCCTCGCCCGACGATCCGGTGTTCGAGGCGCGGCTGGAAGCCATCCGACGGGCGGGCGGCAACCCCTTCCGCGACGAGCAGGTGCCGCAGGCGGTGATCGCGCTCAAGCAGGGCGTGGGCCGGCTGATCCGCACCGAGACCGACCGCGGCGTGCTGGTGCTCTGCGATCCACGCCTGCTCGGCAAGGGCTATGGCAAGCGCTTCCTCGATTCGCTGCCGCCGTTCCCGCGCACCCGCGACGCCGCCGATGCGGTGGCGTTCTTCGGCGAAGCCTGATCCCGGCGCGCACGCGCTAACCTGTCGCACCCCGATTCCGGTTTTGTCGCGCATGCGCCTGCTCGCCATCGAGACCTCCACCGAAGCCTGCTCCGTCGCCGTGATGGTCGATGGCGAGGTGTGCGAGCGCTTCGCGATCGCCCCGCGCCGCCACGCCGAACTGGTGCTGCCGTGGGCCGAGGCACTGCTCGCCGAGGCCGGCACGCATCGCAGCGCACTCGATGCGGTCGCCGTGGGTCGCGGCCCGGGCGCGTTCACCGGCGTGCGGCTGGGGATTTCGATCGCCCAGGGCATCGCGCTCGCGCTCGGGCGCCCGCTGCTGCCGGTCTCGACCCTGGCCGTGCTGGCCATGGACGGGCTGCGCGACGGCGGTGACCGCGTGCTCGCCGCGATCGATGCGCGCATGGGCGAGGTCTATGCGGGTGCCTTCGCGCGCGACGGCGCCGGCCTGCGCGCGCTCGGGCCGGAGCGGGTGTCGGCTCCCGACGCCGTCGAGCCACCCGATGCGGGGCCGTGGACTGGCGTCGGTACCGGCTTCGCGGCCGCGGACGCGGCCCTGGTGCGCCATCTCGGTGACCACCTGGGTCCGGTCGACGCCGCGGCGCTCCCGCGCGCGGGCCAGCTCGTGCGCCTGGCCGCGCTGTCGATGGCGGCGGGCGGGGCGTTGGCACCCGAGCTGGTGGAGCCGGCCTATCTGCGCAACCAGGTGGCCCTGACCCTGGTCGAGCAGGCGGCCGCGCGCGCCGCCCGCGGCTGAGGCTCAGTCGTCGACCAGCTCGCCGCCGGGCAGGAAGTTCCAGGTGCGGGTGACGTGGAGGACGTCGATCTCCTCCTCGGTGCGGGGCAGCGGCGGATAGGGCTCGGCCAGGCGCGCGATGCGCAGCGCGGCGTCGTCGAGCAGGCGCACGCCGCTGGACTGGATCACCTCGGCGCGCTCGACCGAGCCGTCGCGGCGGATGGCCACGCTGATCACCAGGGTGCCCGACAACTGCCGGCGGCGGGCTTCGTCGGGATAGTTGAGGTTGCCCACGCGCTCGACCCGGTCCACCCACGCGCGCAGGTAGGTGGCATAGGCCCACTCCTGGGTCGAGGCCGAGACGAACTTGCGCTTGGGCCGCTTGGCGTAGCGTTCCGACTGCAGGTGGATCTCGGCCGCCAGCCGCGCCATGGCCAGGTCGCGCTCGATCTTCTCCGGCCCGCGTGGCAGCACCTGCTCCTCGACCTGCGGGGTGGCTTCGGGCGCCGCCACGGCGGCCTCGCCGCGGCGGCTGGCGACGACGCGCGCTTCCGGTGGCGGCGCGAGGTCGGGCGACTGCGCACGCACCGCGCGCTGCGCGACGCCGTCCTCGTCCTGCGGCAGCTGCCCGGCCTGGGCGTCGCGCGGCCGCCGGCTGGCCTCGTCCTCGCCGCCGCCCTGGTTGCTGGCCTGCGCGAGGAAGTCGGCCTGGGCCTGGGTCAGCGGACTGCTGGTGCGCGTCAGGATCACGTCGAGCGTGGGCAGCACCGGCGCCGCCTCCTCGAGCGCGAAGCCGACGCCGAGCACCACCATCGCGTGCACCAGCAGCGACAGCACCATGGTCGCGCCCAGGCGCTGCCGCTCGCCGACGCCCCCGGGGGCGACCATCGTGCTCACGTCCGCCCGGGATCCCGCGCCGCGGTCATGCCTGGACGCCCGGCGCCCCGCGCTCGATCGCATCGAACAGCAGCCCGGCGATGTTGAGCCCGAACTCCGCGTCGAGTTCGCGGATGCAGGTCGGACTGGTGACGTTGACCTCGGTCAGCCAGTCGCCGATCACGTCCAGGCCGACGAAGCGCATGCCGCGCCTGACCATCTCCGGTCCGACCTGCGCCGCGATCCAGCGGTCGCGTTCGCTCAGCGGGCGGCCTTCGCCGCGGCCACCGGCGGCGAGGTTGCCGCGGAACTCGTCGCCCTGCGGGATCCGCGCCAGGCAGTAGTCCACCGGCACGCCGTCGATCAGCAGGATGCGCTTGTCGCCTTCGCTGATCTCGGGCAGGTAGCGCTGCGCCATGGCCAGGTGGCGGCCGCCGTCGGTGAGCGTCTCGAGGATCACGTTGAGGTTCGACTCGCCGGCGGTGGCGCGGAAGATCGAACGACCTCCCATGCCGTCGAGCGGCTTCAGTACCGCCTGTCCGTGTTCGGCCACGAAGGCCTTGAGCGCCGCGGCCTCGCGGCTGACCAGGGTTGGCGGGCAGCACTGCGGGAACAGCAGCGCGGCCAGCTTCTCGTTGAGGTCGCGCAGGCCGCGCGGGTCGTTGACCACGTTGGCACCGGCCATCCGCGCGATGTCCAGGATCTGGGTGTCGTGCACGTAGTCGGCATCGACCGGTGGGTCGGTGCGCATCAGCACGACGTCGCCGGCCTGGAACTCGCGATGTGACGCAGCTCCCAGTTCGAACCAGTCGCGGGCGTCGTCGCGGACCGAGAGCGGGGCCGCGAGCGCGCGGGCGCGGCCCTGGTCCATCGACAGGCCTCCGGGCACGACATAGTGCAGGCGATGGCCGCGGCGCTGCGCCTCGAGGAGCATGGCGAAGGTGGAGTCCTTCGCGACCTTGATCGACCCGATCGGATCCATCACGACGACGACATCAAGCGGCATACGGGCCTTCCACGGCAGTTAGTGACAAATGTTATCAGCTGTCGCGGGGAGCCATGCGCCGGACGCGCGTTTGCATGCGCGAAATGCCGCACGGCGCGCTTGACACCGGTGCGGCGGACTGCAAGATAGACGCTCGCAATGGGGCCGCAGTGCAGGCGCCATGCACGGGGAGACACGATGACGCAGGACCAAAGCCGCGCCGGCAGCCTGGAAGGCCTGCGCGTGATGGTGATCGACGACTCGAAGACGATCCGCCGGACGGCGGAGACGCTGCTGCGTCGCGAGGGCGCCGAGGTTGTGACCGCGACGGACGGGTTCGAGGCGCTTGCCAAGATCGCCGACCAGCGACCGCAGATCATTTTCGTCGACATCATGATGCCGCGCCTGGATGGCTACCAGACCTGCGCGCTGATCAAGAACAACCAGCTGTTCAAGCACACGCCGGTGATCATGCTGTCGTCCAAGGACGGCCTGTTCGACAAGGCGCGCGGCCGCATCGTCGGCTCCGAGCAGTACGTCACCAAACCTTTCACGCGCGAGGAACTCCTCGACGCGATCCGAACGCACGTCAACACCTGACCGGGGGGACAGGGACACCATGGCAAAGATCCTGCTGATCGAGGATTCGCCGACCGACACCGCGGTGTTGACCCAGCTCCTCGAGCGCAACGGGCACCAGGTGATCGCGCGCACCAACGCCGAGGACGGCATCGAGGCGGCGCGTGCCGAGCTGCCCGACCTGGTCCTGATGGACGTCGTGCTGCCCGGCATGAACGGCTTCCAGGCGACCCGCGCGTTGTCGCGCGACTCCGCCACCACCGCCATCCCGGTGCTGATCGTCAGCACCAAGGGCATGGAGACCGATAAGGCCTGGGGCATGCGCCAAGGCGCGCGCGGCTACGTGGTCAAGCCTCCGGTCGAAGCCGACCTCATCGAGCGCATCAACGCGCTGCTGGGCGGCTGAAGTGGGCCGCCGCGACACCGGCCGCCGCGCGGGCGACCCCTTCGAGGTCCTCGCGGGCTTCGAGCGGCGCAGCCTGGCGCACGTCGTCGGGCTGCCCGAGCAGCTCGACGCGCCCGGCCTGTGGCGTGGCGTCGGCTACCGCGTCGGCCCGCGCCTGCTGGCGTCGGGCTTCGACGAGGTGGTGGAAATCCTGCCGCTGCCGCCGCTGACGCCGGTGCCCGGCGCGCAGTCGTGGATGCTCGGCGTGGCCAACATCCGCGGCAGCCTGCTGCCGGTGGTCGACCTGCGCCTGTTCCTCGAGGGCGAGCGCACGGTGATCCACGAAGGCCAGCGCGTGCTGGTGGTGCGCCAGCCCGGCGGCAACGTGGCGGTGACCATCGACGAACTGTTCGGCCAGCGCAGCTTCCTGGAAGAACAGCAGTCGTCGCACGAGGCCCTCGCCGAGGGGCGCTATTCCGGCTTCATCGATCGCGCCTACAAGGTGGGCGGCCACGCATGGGGCGTCTTCAGCCTGGACCGGCTGTCGCGCACTCCCGAATTCAGACAAGCAGCGGCCTGACGCCGCATCCGACAGGCCAGAGGTAATCCATGAGCAACGTCATCGACAACGAGACCGGCAAGGGTCGGACCATCGGCGCCAGGGTCTGGATCTGGCTGCTGATCGCCTCGCTCGCGATCTTCGCCGGCAACACGATCTACGCGATGACCAAGGCCTCGCGCCTGGGCGGTGCCAGCACCGCGGCCTCGAGCCTGCAGGTGAACTCGCAGCGCCTGGCCAACCAGGGCCGGGAAGCGGTGGACGGCAGCGCCGAATCCTACGCGGCGTTCAAGGCCACCAAGGCGGCGGTCGACAGCGACATCCAGCAGCTGGTCGCCAACTTCGGCGGCACGCCCGACGTCGCCGGCGAGATCCGCACCGTGGCCGCGACCTGGGAGCCGCTGTCGGCAAGCGCCGAGCAGGTGATCGCGTCCGAAGGCGCGGTCGTGGCCTTCGCCGGCAACGCCCAGCGCTTCACCCAGGCGGTTCCGCAGCTGCAGGCGCAGCTCGACGAAGTGGTGCGCGCGATGTCGGCCAGCGGTTCGCCGTCGTCGCAGATCTACATCGCGCTGCGCGAGGTGGTGCTGGCCTCGACCATGGCCCGTCGCGTGACCGAGATCCAGGCGGGCGGTGCCGCGGCATCGGTGGCCGGTGACGCGCTGGCGCGCGACGCGGGCGTCTTCGAGCAGGTGCTGACCGGCCTGCGTTCGGGCGACGAGGCCATGAACGTGCAGCCGCTGGCGAACGCCGGCGCGCTGGCCGCGCTGGCCCAGGCGACCACGCAGTGGGAGGAGATGAAGAAGGACCTGGACGCGATCCTGGCCAGCTCGCAGAACCTCTTCGGCGCGCAGACCGCGGCCGCCTCGCTGGCCACCGGTTCCAACAAGCTGCTGTCGGACAGCGAGTCGCTGTTCCAGTCGCTGACCACCTTCGGCTCGCTCAACGACACGTCGATCCTCGGCAACATCTGGATCTCGATCGTGTTCGGCGCGCTGGCGCTCTTGGCCATCGTCGGACTGCTGCGCGAACTGAGCCGCGACCAGCGGGTCCGCTACGAGACCACGATGGAGCTCAACAACCGCAACCAGGAGGCGATCATGCGCCTGCTGGACGAAATGGGCTCGCTCGCGGAAGGCGACCTCACGGTGAAGGCCACGGTGACCGAGGACATGACCGGCGCCATCGCCGACTCGATCAACTTCGCCGTCGAGCAGCTGCGCAGCCTGGTGCAGACGATCAACGACACCTCGGTGCAGGTGGCGTCCAGCGCGCAGGAAACGCAGGCCACCGCCATGCACCTGGCCGAGGCCGCCGAGCACCAGGCGCAGGAGATCAGCTCCGCGTCGGACCGCATCAACGAGATGGCGCAGTCCATCAACCAGGTGTCGCGCAACTCCGCCGAGTCCGCGGACGTGGCGCAGCGCTCGGTGCAGATCGCGACCAAGGGCGCGGGCGTGGTGCGCGAGACGATCGCCGGCATGGACACCATCCGCGGCCAGATCCAGGAGACCTCCAAGCGCATCAAGCGGCTGGGTGAAAGCTCGCAGGAAATCGGCTCGATCGTCGAACTGATCAACGACATCTCGGAGCAGACCAACATCCTGGCGCTGAACGCGGCGATCCAGGCGGCGTCGGCCGGTGAGGCGGGCCGCGGCTTCGCGGTGGTGGCCGACGAAGTGCAGCGACTCGCGGAACGCGCCTCGAACGCCACCAAGCGCATCGAGACCCTGGTCGAGACCATCCAGGCCGACACCAACGAGGCCGTCAGCTCGATGGAGCAGACGACTTCCGAGGTGGTCGCCGGTGCGCGCCTGGCCGAGGACGCCGGTACCGCGCTGGGCGAGATCGAAAACGTCTCGACCAGCCTGGCGGCGCTCATCGAAGGCATCTCGAGCGCTTCGCAGCAGCAGTCCGCCGCGGCCTCGAACATCACCGAGACGATGAACACGATCCAGTCGATCACCGCGCAGACCTCGCAGGGTGCCAACCAGACGGCGGCCTCGATCGGAAACCTCGCGCAGCTGGCGGCGGACCTCCGCCGCTCGGTTGCCGACTTCAAGCTGCCGGCCTGATTCCAGTCCGATGACCGCCCTGCGCGACGCGATCGACTACACCACGCTCGGCTGGGTCAAGCCGGAGCTCGACGAGACCCTGCGCCAGGCGCGGATCGAGATCGAGGACTTCGCCGCCGACCCGACCGACACCAGCCGCATGCGCTTTTGCGCGGGCTACCTGCACCAGGTGCAGGGCACGCTGCGCATGGTCGAGCTGTACGCGCCGGCGATGGTGGCCGAGGAAATGGAGCGCCTGGCCCAGGCGCTGCAGGACGGCGCCGTGGCCGACCGCGACAGCGCCTGCGCGATGCTGATGCGCGGCGTGGTGCTGCTGCCCGACTACCTGGAGCGCCTGCAGAGCGGCCACAAGGACATCCCGATCGTCCTGTTGCCCCTGCTCAACGACCTGCGCGCCGCGCGCGGCGAGCCGGGACTGTCGGAAAGCGTGCTGTTCGCGCCCGACCTGCAGCGTCCGCTGCCGGGCGACCTGGCGCAGGCCGTGGTCGCCAACGATCCGGTGCCGGTGCGCAACGCACGCGCCCAGCCGCTGCTGGCCGACCTGCGTGCTTCGATGGCCGATTGGCCCGAGTCGGGAACCGTCGCGGATCCGATCGCGCTGTCGTCCGCACTCGAACACCTGCTGGGTCATGTCCAGGCGGAGCCGGCACGGCGCATGCTGTGGGTGGCCGCTTCGGTGGCCAAGGCCGTCGCCGACGGCGCGCTGCCGTCGACGCCCGCGCTGCGTCAGGCCTTTGCCAGCGTCGAGCGCGAATCGCGCCGGCTGTTCGAGGACGATGGCTTCGGCGTGCCGCGCGCGGAGTCCGCGCTCGAGCCGACCCGCCAGCTGCTCTACCACGCGGCCCACGCGACCACCGACCATGCCGCGCTGCGTGCGCTGCACGAGACCTTCGAGCTGCAGCAGCAGCTCCCGACCGACTCCGAGATCAGCCACGCCCAGGGCAGCATGAGCGGGCGCAATCGCGCGCTGCTCGACACCGTGGCCGCGGCCGTCAAGGAAGACCTGCTGCGGGTCAAGGACGCGCTCGACCTCTACCTGCGCACCGCCGAAACCGACCTGTCACGCCTGGCGCCGCAGGTCGAGGCGCTGGGGCGCGTGGCCGATACGCTGGGCATGCTCGGCCTCGGCGTCGCGCGCGGCGTGGTGGAACAGCAGCGTACCGCCATGGCGCAGATCGTCGGCGGCCAGCGGGCGGCCGACGAGGGTGCGCTGCTCGACGTCGCCGGCGCGCTGCTGTACGTCGACGCCACGCTGGACGACCAGGTCGCGCGCCTCGGCGCCGGCGACCAGGGCGCGCCCGAGCAGGGCGACCTGGCCGCGGGCGAGGCCGACAAGGTGCTCGACGTGCTTGCGCGCGAGGCGATCGCGAATTTCGCCGATGCCCGACAGGCCTTCGTCGCCTTCATCGAGACCGGCTGGGACCATGCCGAGCTCGCCGAGGTGCCGCGCCTGCTCGGCGAGGTGTCCGGTGCGCTGCAGATGCTCGAGCTGCCGCAGCCGGCCGCCTACCTGACCGGCGTCCGGCGCTACATCGAGGACGAACTCATCGCCAGCCGGCGCGTGCCCAACGGCCGCCAGCTGGACACCTTCGCCGACGCGCTGGCGAGCCTGGAGTACTACCTCGAGGCGCTGCGTGAGCGGCGGTTCAACCGCGACGAGATCCTGGACGTCAGCCGGCACAGCCTGGAAAGCCTGGGCTACTGGCCGCTGCCGGCGAGCCGGGCGCACGACGCGGTGTCGTCGGACGCCGGCGAGGCTCCGGCGGTCGTGAGCAGCGCCGACATCGAGCGCACGATCGAGGCGCTCATCGATCGCGGCCCTGCCGGTGCCGCCGAGGCGACCGCGTCCGGCGCGGCGTCGGCCGACGCTGCAGCCGACGCCCGACCGGCCCCCGCGCCGGCGCCGGCATCCGGAGCCGCCGCAGGCCAGGGTGGCTTCGAGGCGACCGGAGACGAGATCGACGACGACATCCGCGAGGTCTTCCTCGAGGAGTTCGCCGAAGAGATCGACAACCTCGACCAGCTGCTGCCGCTCTGGCGCGCGCAGCCCGCGGACCTGGAGCGCCTGCGCCCGATCCGCCGCGTCTTCCACACGCTGAAGGGCAGTGGTCGGCTGGTCGGCGCACGGACGCTCGGCGAGTTCAGCTGGAAGATCGAGAACATGCTCAACCGCGTGCTGGACGGCACGCGCGTGGCGAGCCCGGCGGTGGTCGCGATGGTCGACCAGGCCTTCTACACCCTGCCGCAGCTGCAGGCCGCCCTGCGCGGCGATGGCACCGTCCAGGCCGACCTCGAGCGCATGCAGGGCTCGGCCGACCGCATCGCGGCGGGTGACGAAGGCATGCCCGAAGAGGCCAGTGCCGGCCAGGCGACGACGCCGTCGGCGCCGGTTGCGCCGGTTGCCGCGGCGGAACCTGCGGTCGTCGAGCCGCCGGTCGCGGCGGAGTCCATCGCGGTGCCGCCCGTGGACGCTCATGACGAGCCCGTCGCGTCCGTGCCGGTGGAGGCCACTGAGGCCAAGCCTGCGGCCGACGCGGCGGATTCGCTGGACATGGTGACCGCCTCGGTGGACGCCCTGCTGCTCGAGATCCTCGATGCCGAGGTCACCGGCCACCTGGTGACCGTTGACGCGTGGGTCGATCGGGCCGGTGCGGGCGACGCGCGGGCGTCGGAAGAACTGCTGCGCGCGCTGCACACCATGAACGGCGCGTTCGCGATGACCGAGCTGCCGACGGTCGCGCAGGCACTGACGCCGGCCGAAGGCTACGTCCGTCGCCTCCTGGCCGCCGGTTCGCCGGCGTCGGACGAGGGCGTGGCCGCGATCGGCCAGCTGGCCGCGGTCACGCGTGCCGCCATCGTCGGCCTGCAGGCGACGAGCCCGCAGGTGCCGGTCGCCGCCGCGCTGGCCGCGCGCCTGCTGTCGCTGCGCGACGACCTGCCCGAACCCGCGCCGCTGGATTTCGAGGCCCTTGCCGCGGCCGCGCGGGATCCGGACGACGCGATCATCGAAGGCGCCACCCCGGAGCTGGTCGACATCGACCTGAGCGAGTACGCGGGCTTCGGCTCCGACGGCGCGCCGGCGATGGGCGACGGGGCTGCGACGCTCGTTGAAGATGAGCGCGTCGAGGCCGAGCGCCTTGAAGCGGAACGCATTGAAGCGGAACGCATTGAAGCGGAACGCATTGAAGCGGAGCGGCTCGACGCTGAGCGCATCGAAAACGAGCGCGTTGAAGCAGAGCAGCTTGAAGCCGAGCGGATTGAAGCGGAACGCCTCGAAGCAGAACAGCTTGAAGCGGAACGGCTTGAAGCGGAACGGCTTGAAGCGGAACGGCTTGAAGCGGAACGGCTTGAAGCGGAACGGCTTGAGGCGGAACGGCTTGAAGGCGAGCTTCTCGAAGCCGAACGCATCGAAGCGGAGCGTCTCGAAACCGAGCGTCTCGAAAGCGTGCGCCGTGAAGCCGAGGCGCTCGAAGCCGAACGCGCCGAGGCGGCACGCCTGGCCGAGGCGATGGACGAGGCAGCAGAGCTCGAGGCGCAGCAGCTCGCGGCCGCGCGTCTGGTCGAAGAAGCGCGCGAAGCCGAGCTCGAAGCGGCGCGCATCGAGGCGGAACGGGTTGAAGCCGAGCGCCTCGAGTCCGAGCGTCTCGACGCCGAGCGTGCCGAAGCCGAACGCCTCGATGCCGAGCGCATCGAAGCCGAGCGTGCTGAATCCGAACGCCTGGAAGCGGAACGCGCCGAAGCCGAGCGCCTCGAAGCCGAACGACTTGAAGCCGAACGCCTTGAAGCCGAACGCCTCGAGCTGGCCGAGCTCGAAGCCCAGATCCTCGAGCTCGAGCGGCTCGACGCCGAACGACTCGAGGCGGAACGCGTCGAAGCCGAGCGGCTCGAAGCCGAACGCCTGGACGCCGAGCGCCGCGAACAGGAGCGCCTGGACGCCGAACGCGCCGAGGCCGAGCGCCTGGAGGCCGAACGCCTCGCCGCCGAGCAGGCCGAAGCCGATCGCCTGGAGGCCGAACGCCTCGAAGCCGAGCGCGCGGAGGCTGCGCGCATCGAGGCCGAACGCCTGGAACTGGAACGCGCCGAAGCCGAGCGCCAGGCCGCCGAGCGCATGGACGCCGATCGCGAGATCGCCGCGGCCAGCGCCGCGATGCTGGCCGCGATTCCGACCGACGAGGATCCCGACGCCAGCTTCGATTTCACCGGCCTGGATACCGAGCTGGTCGACATCTTCGTCGAGGAAGGCCGCGACCTGCTGGACCATTCCGACGGCCTGCTCGCCAGGCTGCGCGAGTCCGCGGACGACCGGGAGTCCCTGGTCGGCCTGCAGCGCGACCTGCATACCCTCAAGGGTGGCGCGCGCATGGCCGGCGTGTTCGCCATCGGCGAGCTCGGGCACTCCATGGAGTCGCTGCTCGAGGCGGTGTCCGAACAGCGCTTCGACCTGTCGCGCAGCGACGTGCCCCTGCTCGAGCGCGGCTTCGACCGGCTGCATGCCATGGTCACCCGCGTCGGCGAAGGCCGCGCGATCAACCCGTCGCAGGGCCTGATCGACGCGTTCGACGCCCGTGCCCGTGGCGAGGAGCTGTCCGCCGAGGCGCTGGCGTCGCCCGCGCCGCGCGTTCCTGCGCCGGCCGTCGCGCTGAAGCCGCTGACCGCGCCGATCAGCGATCCGCTGCAGTCGGACGAGGACGACATCACCATCCGCGCGCCGCAGGAGCAGGTGCGCATCCGCGCCGACCTGCTCGACCGCCTGGTGAACTACGCCGGCGAGGTGGCCATCTACCGCGCGCGACTCGAGCAGCAGCTCGGTGCGTTCCGCGGCGCGATGGGCGAGATGGAGCAGACCAACATGCGTCTGCGCGACCAGCTCCGCCGCCTCGACATCGAGACCGAAGCGCAGATCATCGCGCGCTACCAGCGCGAGCAGGACAGCGCCGACGCGACCTTCGACCCGCTCGAACTCGACCGTTTCTCGACCCTGCAGCAGCTTTCGCGCGCGCTGGCCGAGTCCGCGGCCGACCTGTCGAGCCTGCAGGGCACGCTCGACGACCTGACCCGCCAGTACGAGACCCTGCTGCTGCAGCAGTCGCGGGTCAGCTCCGACCTGCAGGAAGGCCTCATGCGCACGCGCATGGTGCCCTTCGACTCGCTGGTGCCGCGCCTGCGCCGCGTGGTCCGCCAGGCGGCGTCCGAAACCGGCAAGCACGCCCAGCTCAGGCTGGACGGCGCGCAGGGCGAGCTCGACCGCAACGTGCTGGAGCGGATGACCGCGCCGCTGGAGCACATGCTCCGCAACGCGGTTGCGCACGGCCTGGAGAAGCCGGGATCGCGCCGCGACGCCGGCAAGGCCGACGAGGGCACGGTGCGCGTTTCGGTGCGCCGCGAAGGCTCGGAAGTCGTGCTTGAGGTCGCGGACGACGGCAGCGGCCTGGACCGCGAGGCGATCCGTCGCCGGGGCATCGAGCGCGGACTGCTGCGCGAAGACGCGATCCTGGCCGACAGCGACCTCGACAGCCTGATCTTCCAGCCGGGCTTCTCCACCGCCGACGAGGTCAGCCGGCTGTCGGGCCGCGGCGTCGGCATGGACGTGGTGGCCAGCGAAGTCCGCCAGCTGGGCGGCGCGCTCGACATCGCCAGCCAGCGCGGCAAGGGCACCACCTTCACCATGCGCCTGCCGCAAACGCTGGCGGTGACCCAGGCGGTGTTCGTCAGGATCGGCGAGACCAGCTTCGCGGTGCCGATCGCATCGGTCCGCGGCGTCGGCCGCATCGCCCGCGAGGACTTCGAGCGCGAAGGCGCGACCTATGCCTACGGCGGCGAGGACTACGCGGTGCACGACCTCGGCGGCCTGGTCGGGCATGCCGCGGCGCGCGCCGAAGGCCACCTGCAGATGCCGCTGCTGCTGATCCGCTCCGGCGAGCTGCGCGTGGCGGTGGCGGTGGACCAGATCACCGGCAACCGCGAGATCGTGGTCAAGCCGGTCGGCCCGCAGGTCGCCTCGGTGCCGGGCATCTTCGGCGCCACGATCATGGGCGACGGCAGCGTCGTGGTGATCCTCGACGTCGCCCCGCTGGTGCGCCGCCAGCAGGTCGCCCTGCCGCGCGACGTGACCCCTGTGGAGACGCCGGAACAGCGCCGCGTGCCGCTGGTCATGGTGGTCGACGACTCGATCACCATGCGCAAGGTCACCGGTCGCGTGCTCGAACGCCACAACTACGAGGTTTCGACCGCGAAGGACGGCCTGGATGCGCTGGAGCGGATGGTCGAGCGCGTGCCCGACCTGATGCTGCTCGACATCGAGATGCCGCGGATGGACGGCTACGAGCTGGCCACGGCGATGAAGGCCGACCCGCGCCTGCGCAACGTGCCGATCATCATGATCACCTCGCGTACCGGCGAGAAGCATCGCCAGCGTGCGTTCGAGATCGGCGTCGAGCGCTACCTCGGCAAGCCGTACCAGGAGAACGAGCTGCTGCGCAACGTCAACGACCTGCTGAAGAGCGTCCGCAATGGCTGAGCCGGTCCACCAGGCCGTGCGCGTGCTGCTGCTGGCCCGCGAAGGCGAGGCGAGGCTGCGGCTCGAGGCGGCGCTGGCCGATGCCGGCGCGGAGCTGCTGGGCGCGGTCGATCCGGCCACGGGCGATCCCGATGAGGCGCGCGCGCTGCGCCCGGCGGTGGTGCTGGTGGCGCTCGAGCCCGCGATCGAGGATGCGCTGGAGCGCTACGACGCCCTGCTGTCGGATCCGGCGGTGCTGGTGATGTTCGACGAGGCCGACGTGGCCGCGCGCCGCGACGGCTGGGACGCGGCGCGCTGGGTGCGCCACCTCGCGGCCAAGCTCCACGGCCACGAGGACGTGCTGCCGCCCGGTGGCGAATCCGAGGACACGGTGCATCCGGTCCCGGGCGGGCTGCCGGAGCGTGCGTTCGATCCGCAGAGCATCGACATCGGCGCCATGGCCGATGCGGCACAGGACCTGGCCGCCGAAGTGCCGCGCGCGGACGACTTCGACGCCTCGCCCGCGGACGCGCCTGCGGGTTTCTCCGGCCTGGTGGCCGCGGAGGACATGGACTGGTCGTCGGCGGGTGGCGACGAACTCTCGCTCGCCGACGATCCGGCGCTGGCGGAGCTGATCGCCAGCGCCGCCGCATCGCGCGAAGGCATCGAGGGCGACGCCGACCGCGCGGAAGACAGCTTGGCCGGCCTCGACGGCGGATCCACCTTCGACACCGCAGGGCTTTCCTTCGCGGAAGAACCCGCTGTCCCGGCCGGCAACGAGCCGCCAGTTGATGCGCCCGCGTCCGCGCCTGCCCGCGATCCGCTGTCGCTGGGCGACGGCCTGTCGCTGGCAGACGATGACGCGCCGCTGGCCACGCGCGAGCCGGCCGGCACGATCGACCTGGACGCCCTCGAGTCGCGCCTGGAAGGGCTGTCCCTGGCCGACGACGAGTCAGGGCCGATCGCCACGCGTGATGCGGGTGCGAACGCGATCGATCTCGACGCCCTGGGTTCGCGGCTCGACGGCATCTCGCTGGCCGATCCGGACAGCTACGGCCACGGGCAGCTTCGCGGCGCCGTGGTGGTCGAGGCCGGCCTCGGCGGACCCGATGCGGTGCGCCAGCTGCTCGGCGGCCTCGGTGAGGACTTCGCCCGCACCGTGCTGGTGCGGCTGCAGCTGGATGGCGGCCGCTACGAGCGGCTGGTGCAGCAGATGCAGCGGGCCAGCGCACTGCCGGTCGCGCTGGCCGAGACCGGCCACCTCGCCGAGGCGGGCACGGTGTACTTCCTGGCGCCGGGCGTCACCATCGTCGACGATCGCGCGCGGCTGCGTTTCGCCGATGCCGGCGGCGACCAGGCGACCGGCTATGACGCACTGCCGGCGACGGACAGCGCACTGGTGTTCCTGAGCGGCGCCAGCGTCGAGCGCGTGGAGCGCGCCGCGGCGATGGCCGATGCCGGCGCCCTGGTGCTCGCGCAGGCCCCCGGGAGCTGCTACGACGGCGCGGCGGTGACGGCGCTGGTCGCACAGGGCGCGGTGTCGGCCGAACCCGGCGACCTGGCCCAGGCCCTGATCGACCGCTGGCCCTGACGAGACACGACATGACGACCACTGCCATCCAGGACATCCGCGGCGTGCTGATCCAGGTCGAGGGCGCGCGGCTGCTGCTGCCCAACGCCACGATCGCCGAGGTGCTGTCCTATGCCGATCCCGAGCCCGTGGCCGACGCGCCGGAGTGGCTGCTGGGCCGCATCCGCTGGCGCGGCTGGCAGCTTCCGCTGGCCTCGTTCGCGCGCCTGGCCGGGATCGCCGACGAAGCCGGCGGGCTGGGCAGCAAGGTGGTGGTGCTCAAGGCCCTGGGTGGCGACGCCCACGTGCCCTACGTGGCGGTGCTGACCAAGGGCTTCCCGCGACTGGTGACGGTGTCGCGCGACGCGCTGGTGGCCGATGCCGGCGAGGGGGATTCCGCACAGGCCGGGGCACTGCCGCTGGGCGTGCTGATGCGCGTGCTGCTCAACGGCGAACCGGCGCTGCTGCCCGACGTCGACGCCATCGAAGGCGCCATCCGCGAGGCGCTGGCAGCCTGAGCGACCCGGCGGGTCCGCTCAGGCGAGGTCGCCGAAGGCCGCCTGCAGCGCGCTGATCGCGGCGATGCCGGCCGTCTCGGTGCGCAGGATGCGCGGACCCAGCCGCAGTCCTTCAAAGCCCGCTTCCGCCAGCACCGTCCGGTCGCGCGGCGACCAGCCACCCTCCGGTCCGATCGCGACCACCACCGGACGACCCGAGGGATCCGCCAGTGCGCGAACCGCGGCCGTGGCCGCCGGGTCGAGGGTCAGCCGGAGCGCGTCCGCCGCCAGGGCCGCGACCGCCTCGGCGAGTGGACGGGGGGGCGCCACGTCTGGAATCACCGCGCGTCCGGCCTGCGCACAGGCCGAGGCCACCACGCCCTGCCAGTGCGCCAGCCGCTTCTCGGCGCGTGCCGCGTCCAGCCGCACTTCGCTGCGATCGCTGGCCACGGGCACGAAGCCCGCGACGCCCAGCTCGGTCGCCTTCTGCAGGATCCAGTCCATCTTCTCGCCGCGGGCCACGCCCTGCAGCAGCACGATCCTGAGCGCCGACTCGTTGCGGACCTCGTGCGCGGCCAGCACCTCGACCTCGCCCCCGCGCTTGCCGGCGGAGACGATCCGGCAGGCGTAATCGAACCCGTCGCCGTTGAACAGCACGCAGGGGTCACCCGCGCCCAGGCGCAGGGTCCGCAACAGATGCCCGACCGCGGCCTCCGGCAGGGCCAGGCGCGTGCCGACCGCGAGCGGTTCTTCGACGTGGGAACGGATGACGCGCATGGGGCTTCCTCTCCTTGCCTCGGATCTACGCGGAGCTGTCCCGCCCGGCCCGCAGCATCGCTACCCGCGTCGCGTCCGTCAGCAGCGCCAGCTGGCTGTCATCGATGCAGTACGGCGGCATCCAGTAAAGGATGTCGCCCAGCGGGCGCAGCAGGACGCCGTGGTCCAGGGCCGCGCGATAGGCGTGCAGGCCGACGCGGTCCGCGGGGTCGAACGGCGTCGACCGGTCGCCGTCGCGGGTGAGTTCGAAGGCCACGACCATGCCGGCCTGGCGCACTTCGGCCACGTGCGGCAGGTCGGCGAGCGTGGCGGCGGCGTCGGCCATCTTCGCGGCCGTCGCGCGATTGCGGGCGAGGACGTCGTCGGACTCGAAGATGTCGAGCGAGGCCAGCGCCGCGGCGCAGGCCAGGGGATTGCCGGTGTAGCTGTGCGAGTGCAGGAAGGCACGTTCGCGCGAGTCGTCGAGGAAGCCGTCGTAGATCGACTGCGTGGCCAGCACCGCGGCCAACGGCAGGAAGCCGCCGGTGAGGCCCTTGGACACGCACATCAGGTCGGGCATCACGCCGGCCTGCTCGAAGGCGAACAGGGTCCCGGTGCGGCCGAAGCCGGTCGCGATCTCGTCGGCGACCAGGAAGACGCCGTGCACGTCGCAGAGCTCGCGCGCACGCTTCAGGTAAACCGGGTGGTGCATGCGCATGCCGCCCGCGCACTGCAGGCGCGGCTCCAGGATCAGCGCGCAGATCTCGCCGGGATGTTCGTCGAACAGGCGCGCCAGCGCGTCGGCCGCCTCTTCGGCGCAGTCCTCGTCCGACTGGCCCGGCCGCGCGTTCCAGGCGTCCGGCGAGGGCGCGAACATCGCCTCCATCAGCAAGGGTGCGTAGATGCGCCGGTACAGCGGGATGTCGCCCACCGACAGCGCACCGATGGTTTCGCCGTGGTAGCCGTTGCGCAGGGCGACGAACTTCGTGCGCCGCGGTTCGTCGCCGCGGTTGCGGTACCAGTGGAAGGCCATCTTCAGCGCCACTTCGACGCCCGCCGAGCCGTTGTCGGCGTAGAACACCTTCGACAGCGGCGGCCGCCCCGGCTGGCGCGGCGCGATCGCGAGCAGGCGTTCGGCGAGCTCGATCGCGCCCTCGTGCGTGGCGCCGGCGAGAATCACGTGTTCCAGCCGCCGCGCCTGGCGCGCGATGGCCTGGGCGATGCGCGGCTCCGCATGGCCGTGGATGTTGGTCCACCAGCTGCTCACCGCATCCAGCGTGCGGCGGCCGTCGTGGCCGACCAGCCAGGCGCCTTCGCCGTGCGAGACGGTCAGCAGCGGCAGGGTGTCGGGGTGCTCGCGCATCTGCGTGCAGGGGTGCCAGAGCACCGCCAGGTCGCGGGATCGCCAGCTGTCGCCCTCGGCTAGAATGGCGGGATCGTGGGAAGACTTGTCGGACATCGCCGCATTATCGCCCCGGATGGCGCCTGGGGGCGGCCGTGAGCCGTCGGCTGCCGGTCATCCACTCGGTCACCGAGTCCGACGCCGGCCCCTACCGCCTCGAGCGTCTGGACCTGGAGTTTTCCAACGGCGAGCGCCGGCGCTATGAGCGCCTGCATGGCCGCGGCCACGGCGCGGTGGTGGTGGTGCCGATGATCGACGACGACACCGTGCTGCTGGTGCGCGAGTACGCGGCCGGCGTGCACCGCTACGAACTGGGCCTGGTCAAGGGCCGCATCGATGCCGGCGAGACGCCGCTGCAGGCGGCCGACCGCGAGCTGAAGGAGGAGGCCGGTTACGGCGCCCGCCGGCTCGAGGTGCTGCGCGCGCTGACCTTGGCGCCCACCTACATGAGCCACTCGACCCACCTCGTGGTGGCGCGCGACCTGTATCCGCAGCGCCTGCCGGGCGACGAGCCGGAAGAGCTCGAAGTGGTGCCGTGGAAGCTGGCCCGCCTGCACGAGCTGATCCTGCGCGAGGACTTCTCCGAAGGCCGCTCGATCGCCGCGCTGTTCATCGCCCGCGACTGGCTGGTACACCATGCGCGATGAGGCCCTGCGCGAGGGCGTGGTCGCGATCGCCCGTGACGCGGGCGCGGCGATCATGGCGGTGCACGACGGCGACGACTTCGGCGTGCGCGCCAAGGCCGACGCCAGCCCGGTCACCGCGGCCGACCTCGCCGCGCACCACTGCATCGTCGATGGCCTGGCGCGGCTGACGCCCGACATCCCCGTGCTGTCCGAGGAATCCGCGCATGCGGTCCCCACCGGGCGGCGCCACGCGTGGTCGCGCTTCTGGCTGGTCGATCCGCTCGACGGCACCCGCGAATTCCTCAAGCGCAACGGCGAGTTCACCGTCAACATCGCGCTGGTCGACCACGGCGTGCCGGTGTTCGGCGTGATCCAGGCGCCGGTCGGCGGTGCGGTCTGGCACGGCGCGCCGGGCGAGGGTGCCTTCCGACGCGACGGCGACGCCGAACGCCCCATCGCCACCCGCCGACCCGCAACCGCCCCGCTGCGCGTCGCCGCCAGCCGCTCCCATCTCGACCCGCGCACCGCGGCCCTGCTGCAGCGCCTCGGCGCGCACGAAACGATCGGCCTGGGCTCTTCGCTCAAGTTCTGCCTGCTGGCCGAGGGCGGCATGGACGCCTATCCGCGCATGGGCCCGACCAGCGAATGGGACACCGCCGCCGGCCAGGCCATCCTCGAAGCCGCGGGCGGCTGCGTGCTCGACCTCCAGGGCCGACCCTTCCGCTACAACCAGCGCGACACCCTGCTCAACGGCCACTTCATCGCCCTGGGGGATCCGGAGCTGCCGTGGCGGAGGTGGGTGTAGGGCTTTTTGCCACGGATCTACGCGGATCTTTCGCGGATTTCCACGGATCGAGCAGGAAGGTCGAAGCGCTCTTTTGCCACGGATGACGCGCATTGCGCGGATTTGCGCGGATCAAGCCGAATCCTTGAAGTGGCTTCCGTGCATGCCGACGGGGACGCCATTTCCCACTGACTGAAACACCGCAGGATTTCCTCGGCCAGATCCGCGCAAATCCGCGTCATCCGTGGCAAATCCTTCCTTCCAACCGCTTGATCCGTGGAAATCCGCGAAAGATCCGCGTAGATCCGTAGCAAAAAAAGGAACCCCCATGTCCACCCAGCTGCACCGCCTGCTCGAGATCATGGCGAAGCTCCGCGACCCCGAGGGCGGGTGTCCATGGGACCTCGCGCAGGATTTCTCGACGATCGCGCCCTATACGATCGAGGAGGCCTACGAAGTGGCCGATGCGATCGATCGCGGCGACATGGACGGTCTGCGCGACGAGCTCGGCGACCTGCTGCTGCAGGTGGTGTTCCATGCGCAGATGGCGCGCGAGGCCGGGCACTTCGGCTTCGAAGAGGTGGCGCAGGCGATCGCCGACAAGATGGAGCGGCGCCATCCGCACGTGTTCGGCGACGATGGGCGGCACGACGATGCCGATGCGGTGCGCGCGAGCTGGGAGGAGATCAAGCGCGCCGAGCGCAGCGCGGCCGGCGTCGACGACCGCTCGGCGCTGGCGGGCCTCTCGCGTGGCCTTCCGGAGTGGCAGCGCGCGGTGAAGCTGCAGGATCGCGCGGCCCGGGTCGGCTTCGACTGGCCCGGGCCGGCGCCGGTGCTGGACAAGCTGGCCGAGGAGCTGGAAGAGGTCCGCGCGGAATTCGAAGCGGTTGCCGCCGCGCCTGGCGACGCCGCTGCGCAGGCGCGGCTCGAGACCGAGCTCGGCGACCTGCTGTTCGTCGCCGCCAACCTCGCGCGCCACGCACAGGTCGATGTCGGCACGGCGCTGCGGCGCGCGAACCGGAAGTTCGAACGCCGCTTCCGCGCCATGGAAACACTGTCCGAGCGCGACGGCGCGCCGCTGTCAGCGCGTCCGCTCGAAGCACAGGACGCGCTCTGGACCAGGGTCAAGGACGCCGAGCGCGACGGCGACGGCTGAGGCATCATTCCAGCCGTCGGCCACACCGGGAGGCGACATGGCCCGCTACTCGAGTTTCCGCGAGTTCTACCCGTTCTACCTGTCCGAACACCGCAACGCGACCTCGCGCCGCCTGCACTTCGCGGGCAGCTGCGCGGCGCTCGCCTTCGTTTGCGTGGCGATCGCCTCCGGCAGCGCCTGGTGGCTGCTGGCGGCGCTTGGGTCCGGCTACGGTTTCGCCTGGATCGGCCACTTCTTTTTCGAGAAGAACCGGCCGGCGACCTTCAGCCACCCGCTGTACTCGTTTGCCGGTGACTGGATGATGTTCCGCGACATCCTCGCCGGTCGCATCCGGCTCTGATCTTCACGCGATCTGGACGCGTCTCCCGGCAGCCTTTCACAAAGCTGAAGACTGTCCCTTTGGAGGACTCATGCGCGGATCGCAGGAACCCGGTGGCCTTGTCCTGATCGTCGAGGACAACCGGAACATTTCGGAGATGGTGGGCGAATACCTCGAGGGCCGCGGCTTCGAGGTCGACTACGCCGCCGATGGCCTGGACGGCTATCGGCTGGCAAGCGAGAACAATTACGACGTGATCGTTCTCGACCTGATGCTGCCGCGCCTGGACGGCATCGAGGTGTGCAAGCGCCTGCGCGAGGAAGCCCGCAAGTCGACGCCGGTGCTAATGCTGACCGCGCGCGACACGCTTGACGAGAAGCTGACCGGCCTGGGCGCCGGCGCCGACGATTACCTGGTCAAGCCCTTCGCCGTGCAGGAGCTCGAGGCCCGCCTGCGCGCGCTGATCCGCCGCGAGCGCCGCCAGGTGGGCTCGGAAGTGCTCAAGGTCGCCGACCTGGTGCTCGACCCGGCCAGCCTGCGGGCGACGCGCTCCGGCACCGAGCTGCAGCTGTCGCCGATCGGCCTGAAGCTGCTGACGATCCTGATGCGCGAGTCGCCCCGGGTGGTCAACCGCCAGGAGATCGAGCGCGAGATCTGGGGCAACAGCCTGCCCGACTCCGACACCCTGCGCAGCCATCTGTACAACCTGCGCAAGACCATCGACAAGCCGTTCGACAAGCCGCTGCTGCACACCGTGCAGAGCGCAGGCTACCGGATCGCCGACATCGAACAGCCGCCCGCCTGACGGCGGCCAGGTCATTGGCAATGCCCCAGGGACTCCCGCGCAAGCTGCGGCGCTTGTTCGTGCTGCAGGCCGTGCTGGCGATCGTCGCGGTCGTCACGTGCATGTACGTGGCGACCGTGTTCGCGCGCGGGCAGATCGCGTCCGACTGGATGCGCACCGAAGCGCAGCGCTTCTGGCACGAGCGCGCCCGCGATCCCACGTATGCGCCGCCGTGGACCCAGTCGGTGAACAGCTACTTCGTCGCCGACGGCGTGGATGCCCTGGCGCTGGGCGTGCCGCGGGCCTTCGTCGAAGCCGGGCCGGGCCTGCACCGGCTCAGGGGATCGGGGCCGTCGCAGCGCCTGCTGGTCGAGGACGCCCAGGGCGGGCGGCTCTACCTGCGTGTCACCTTCATGCTGATGGATCGCGTGGGGGTCTGGTCGCTCGGAATCGCGGCGCTGCTGTCACTGCTGGCGATCGCCACGGTGAGCTGGCTCAGCTACCGCATTGCCCGCCGGCTGGTGCTGCCGTTGACGGTGATGGCCGGGGAGGTGGCGCGCTGGGATCCCCGGACGCCCGACCTCGACGCGATCGCGCCGGCGGGTCTTCCCGGCGAGGTGGGGACCGAAGTGCGGCTGCTCGGCGGCGCGATCCGCGGCCTGGCGGAGCGCACGCAGTCGTTCATCCGCCGCGAGCGCGATTTCACCCGCGAGGCCAGCCATGAGCTGCGCACCCCGCTGACCGTGGTGCGCGTCGCCACCGACATGCTGCGCCGCGACCCCGAGCTGCCGACGCGCATGCACCGGTCGCTCGACCGCGTGCACGTGGCGGCCCGTGACATGGAATCGGTCATCGACGCGCTGCTGATCCTCGCGCGCGAGGACGAGCCGGTGCAGACCGAGGAGTTCGACCTGCTGGACGTGGCGGTCGAAGCCGCGCGGGTGGGCGAGGCCATGCTCGAGGAGCTGGGCAATGCGGAGGCGGTCGACGTCCGGCTGGTCGAACAGGCCGCGCCCGTGCTCCACGGCTCCCGGCGCGCGATGACGGTCATCCTCGAGCAGCTGGTGCGCAATGCCTGCACGTTCACCGCGGCCGGCAGCATCGAGGTGCTGGTGGGTGCCGACCGCGTCGAAGTCCGTGACACCGGCGTGGGCATGGACCGCGACGTGCTGGAGCGCGTCTTCGAACCGTTCTACCGCGCCGACCAGTACGTCGGCGGCCGCGGCCTGGGGCTGGCGGTGGTGCGCCGCCTGGCCGCGCGCTTCAACTGGACGGTGGCCATCGACAGCGCCCCGGGCCGGGGCACGCTGGTGACCCTGAGGTTCGCCCGCGCGGACTGAGCGTCAACCGGGACGGCGCCGGTGCGTTAGCCTCCCCGACCCCAAGCCGGATCCCCGACTCGAATGAGCTCCCGCCCGAAGCCCGCCGCCAGGCGTTCCCGCAAGCCGCTCGCCGCCATCGTCGCCATCGTCATCGCCCTCGGCGCCGGCGGCTGGTATGTCACCCAGCGCAACGCCGACGCCCAGGCGGGCACCTGGCGCACCGTCGAGGTGGAGCAGGGCGACATCCGCGTCGCCATTTCGGCCACCGGCACGCTGAGCGCGATCTCCACCGTCGTCGTGGGCAGCCAGATCTCCGGCCAGGTCACCGAGGTGCTGGTGGACTTCAACGACAAGGTCGAGCAGGGCCAGGTGCTGGCGAAGATCGATCCCAGCAGCTACCAGGCGCAGATCGAGCAGGGCTCGGCGCAGATCGCCAGCGCCCGGGCCAGCCTGGCCCAGGCCCAGGCCAGCCTCCGGAACGCCGAGCTCGACCACCGGCGCAAGGCGGAACTCGGCACCCGCCAACTGGTGTCGCGCAGCGACATCGACCTGGCGCGCGCGGCGCTCGACCAGGCCCGCGCGCAGGTGGCGTCGGCGCAGGCCCAGATCGGGCAGCAGACCGCGGCTACCCAGACCACGCGCATCAACCTCGGGCGCACGGTGATCCGCTCGCCGGTGGACGGCATCGTGCTCACGCGCACCATCGAGCCGGGCCAGACCGTTGCGGCCAGCCTGCAGGCGCCGGAGCTGTTCACCATCGCCGAGGACCTGTCGAAGATGAAGATCGAGCTCGCGGTCGACGAGGCCGACATCGGCCAGGTCCAGGCCGGGCAGCGCGTCAGCTTCACCGCCGACGCCTTCGCCGACCGCCAGTTTTCCGGCGTGGTCGACCAGGTGCGGCTGAGCGCGACCAATACCAGCAACGTCGTCACCTATCCGGTGGTGGTGACCGTCGACAACAGCGACGGCACCCTGCTGCCCGGGCTGACGGTCAATGCCGAGATCGAAGTGAGCCGCCGCGACGGCGTGCTCAAGGTCTCCAACGCCGCGCTGCGCTACAAGCCCACCAGCTCCGACGGCGCGGCATCGGCGGCGCCGCAGCGCGGTGCGGGCGCCGGCATGGCCGACGACCTGCGCCGGGAGGCCGCGGCGCTTTCGCTGTCGGCCGCGCAGCAGTCGGCGTTCGACGAGGCCATCGCGGCGGTCCAGGCCCGCCAGCAGGCACGTGCCGCGGCGCCGCGCACCGGCGGCCCCGGAGGCGGGCCCGGCTTCGGGCCGTCGGGCGGCGGCGCGCCGTCGGCCGGGATGGCCTCGCAGCTGCGCCAGCGCATGCTGCAGCGCTATCGCGAGGACTTCTCCGCCTTCCGCGCCAGCCTCGACGACGACCAGGCGCGCCGCTGGGACGCCGCCATGGCCAACCTCGTCGGCGCCACCCGCGCCACGGTCTACCGCCTGGCCGGGGGCCAGCCCGAGGCGGTGATGGTGCGCGTGGGCGCCACCGACGGCACCACCACCGAGATCTCCGGCGGCGTCCAGGCCGGCGACGTGCTGGTGACCGGCGAGCGTGCCGCGCGATGAGCGCCGATGTCCCGATCATCGAGACCCGGGCGCTGGGCAAGGTCTACTCCGCCGGCACCGAGGCGGAAGTCGTGGCCCTGAAGGACGTCGACCTGCGCATCGAGCACGGGTCCTTCGTCGCCATCATGGGACCGTCGGGTTCGGGCAAGTCGACGCTGATGAACCTGATCGGCTGCCTGGACACGCCCAGCACCGGCAGCTACCACTGCGACGGCGTGGACGTGTCGACGCTCGACGCCGAGGCGCTGGCCGCGCTGCGCCGCGAGCGCATCGGCTTCGTCTTCCAGGGCTTCCACCTGCTGCCGCGGATGACGGCGCTGGAAAACGTCGCCATGCCGCTGTCCTACGCCCGCGTGCCGGTGGCCGAGCGGCATCGCATGGCGGCCGAGGTGCTGGAGGCCGTGGGCCTCGGCGGCCGCACGGGCCATCGCCCGAACGAGCTCTCGGGCGGCCAGCAGCAGCGCGTGGCGATCGCGCGCGCGCTGGTCAACCGGCCGCCGCTGCTGCTGGCCGACGAGCCGACCGGCGCGCTGGACTCGAAGACCGGCGAGGAGATCCTGGCGCTGTTCAAGCGCCTGCGCGACGAGGGCCATACCGTGGTCCTCATCACCCACGATGCCGAAGTCGCCGCGCATGCCGACCGCACCTACGTGATCCGCGACGGCGAGCTGCATCCGGAGCACGCGGAGGCCGCGGCATGACCTTCGGCGACGTCATCCGCACTGCGGTCCACGCCCTGCGCGGCAACTGGATGCGCAGCGTGCTCACCTCGCTCGGCGTGATCATCGGCATCGCGGCGGTGATCGTCATGGTCTCGGTGGGGCAGGGCACCCAGGCCGAGATCGACAAGATGGTCTCGGGCCTGGGCTCGCAGCGCCTCGACGTCTCGCCCGGTTCGCGTCGCGGTCCCGGCGGCGTCCGTCAGAGCGGGGCGAGCTACTACACGCTGACCGAGGGCGACGTCGAGGCGATCCGCAGCGACATCCCCGAAGTGCAGTACGTGTCCGGCTCGCTCAACGGCAGCACCCAGGTGGTCTATGCCGAGAACAACTGGTCCAGCCGCTGGCAGGGCGTGCAGCCCGACTACTTCGACATCAACGCCTGGACCCTGGTCGAGGGCGAGGCCTTCGATGCCCAGGACTACGGTGGCGCGGCGAAAGAGGTGATCGTGGGCGAGACCGTGCGCCGCGAGCTCTTCGGCGACGAGCCGGCGATCGGGCAGACCGTGCGCCTGGGCCGCGTGCCCTTCGTGGTCGTCGGGGTGCTCGCGCCCAAGGGCCAGGGTGGCTGGGGCCAGGACCAGGACGACGTGGTGATGGTGCCGATGCAGACCGCGCGGCGCCGGCTGCTCGGCTCGATGGGCCTGCCGCCCGGCGCGGTGATGCAGATCGCGCTGACCGTGGCCGATGCCGACGACCTGGGCTACGTGCAGGGCGAAGTGGAATCGCTGCTGCGCCAGCGGCACCGGATCGCGCCGGGCGGCGAGGACGACTTCAGCGTGCGCAACATCTCCGAGATCGTGGCCACGCGCACCGCCACCACGCGGCTGATGTCGCTGCTGCTGGGCGCGGTGGCGACGATCTCGCTGATCGTCGGCGGCATCGGGATCATGAACATCATGCTGGTGTCGGTCACCGAGCGCATCCGCGAGATCGGCCTGCGCATGGCGGTGGGCGCGGGACCGTCCGACGTGCGCCGGCAGTTCCTTGCCGAGGCCATGCTGCTGTCGCTGGTCGGCGGCGCGCTGGGCATCGTGATCGGGGTGGCCGGCGCGCTGCTGGTGGGCCGCTTCGGCGACCTCCCGGTGGTACTCGACGGCCAGGTGGTGGCGATGGCCGCGGGCTTCTCGGTGGCGACCGGCCTGTTCTTCGGCTACTACCCGGCGCGCAAGGCCTCGATGCTCGATCCGATCGAGGCGCTGCGCTCGCAGTAGCCCACCTCGGGTCAACCCCATCCGGGGTGGCCCCGGGTTGGCGGGTCGGCGCGCGGGCGGGAGACTGCCCGCAACGCCAGCCGCCGCGCACGCGGACGGAGACACCCGATGACCGCCATCCACAACATCGCCTGGGGCGATACCCTCTCCCAGATCGCCCAGCGCTACGGCACCTCGGTCAACGCGCTGATGGACGCCAACGCGCAGATCAAGGACGCCGACCTGATCTACGCCGGCGACGCGCTCAGCATCCCGGGAACGACCGGCAGCGCCGGCAACGCGTCGGGACCGGGTGCAAGCGGCGTCGACGGGGTCAAGGGCGGTGGCCCGGTCAGCGGCAACAACGCCGCGGCCATCGCCGAGCAGTTCATCGGCCGCAACGCGGGCGAACTCAAGTTCAGCGACGAGCTTCCGATGCAGAGCTGGGTGCCGAACAACGTCAACTGCGCCAACTTCGTCTCGGCCTGCCTGCAGAAGGCCGGCCTGATCGATGCGGGCCAGGCGAGCGCGTCGGTGGACCAGCTGGCGAACAACCTCAAGGGCGACGGCTGGCAGACGGTGTCGCTGGCCAACGCCAGCCCGGGCGACGTGGTGCTGATGCAGCGCAACGGCCAGTCACACGTGGTGCTGTTCGCCGGCTTCGAGAACGGCCAGCCGAAGTTCATCGGCTCGAACAACGTCAATGCCGACGGTTCGCAGCGCATCAGCTGGGGCGGTGCATCGGGGAACTACGAGATCATCACGCCGCCGCGCTGACCCCGGTCGCGGCACGTGGGGCAGGGAGCCGGCGGATGCCGGCTCTTTCACGTTGACGGCCCAAGGGGCCGCCTAGAAGCCGAAGAGCGCGCGCGGTGCCGCGTGTTCCTGCGGCCATCCCAGCCAGGCCACGTCGCCGGGCCCGATCGCGAAGTCGACCATGTCCCAGGCTCCGTCCGCAGCGCCCGCCGGCGCGCCGGTCGTGGCCTCGGCCGCCTGCGGCAGGGCGGCCTGGTCGCGCGCGGCGGCTTCGGCCGGCGCCGCGGGACTGGCTCCGGTGGCCGCCACGCCGTCGCCGCCAGCGGCGGCGGCGTCGTCCGCGGAGATGGCCTCGCGTCGCAGCAGTGCGGCGTAGACATCCGACATTGCGCCCTGGCCGGCGGCTTCGGCGAAGCGCGTGCCCGAGACATCCGGGCGGCCGCCGCCCGGCGAGCGCATGTTGCCGAGCACGAAGACCCAGTTGCCGAGGCGGTCCATGCGTTCGACCGCGAGCTCCACCGAGGAGCCGAATTCGTCGCGCAGCGGGGCCGTCGCGGCCTGGAGCGCGGCGTCGTAGCCGGCCTCGCCGGCGCCCATCGGCTGTGGCTGGGCCTGTGCGAACGAAGGATTCATGCTGGCTCCCATGGCGAGGACGGTGATCGTCCCGAGGATAGCAGCGGCTCGGCGCATGGCTGGTCTCCTGTCCCGGCACTGTGACAGCGGCATCATCGCAGCCGCGCGTTTGTCCCCGGGTGAAGTGCCCTGGCGCCGCGACCCGGCCCCGCGCGCCGCCTTGTGGCAAAATTGGCCGCTTACTGGTCGGACGCGGCGGCTGATTCGCATGCAGTTCCCAACCCCGCGGTGCCCCATGGGCATCCGCATCCCCGCCGCCGGTCCTGCCGGCGCCCTGCCGGTCGCGCCGCCGCCCCGCAGTGCCGCGCGCTGAGCGGGTGGAACACGATGGCGGACGAAACCGGACACCTGCCGCGCGGCCCGGCGCGCATCCTGAAGGCGGCAGGCTGGTCGCTGCAGGGCCTGCGCGCGGCCTGGCTGCACGAGTCCTCCTTCCGGCTCGAGGTCTGCCTGTTCGCAGTGCTCGCGCCGCTGGGCGCGTGGCTCGGGCAGGGCGGGGTCGAGCGTGCCCTGCTGGTCGGTTGCCTGCTGCTAGTGCTGGCGACCGAGTTGCTGAACTCCGCGGTCGAGGCCGTCATCGCCCGCTATGGCGACGAACACCACGAACTCGCGGGACGCGCCAAGGACATGGGCTCGGCCGCCGTGTTCGTGCTGATGCTCAACGTGCTGCTGGTATGGGGCGCCATCCTCCTGCCGCGACTGCCATGACCGCCGCGCCCGCCGCGGCACCCGTTTCCCTCAGGACAAGCAAGCCATGATCGAACTCATCACCGACCCGCAGGTATGGATCCTGCTGGTCACGCTGGCCACGATCGAGATCGTGCTCGGCATCGACAACCTGGTGTTCATCTCGATCGCCGTGAGCCGGCTGCCGGCCGAGCGCCGCGAGTTCGCGCGCAAGTTCGGCATCGCGGTGGCCTGCATCACGCGCCTGGGCCTGCTGCTGACGCTGGCCTGGCTGGCCGGGCTGACCAGCGACATGTTCACGCTGTTCGGGCAGGGGATCTCGGTCCGCGACCTGGTGCTGATCCTCGGCGGCCTGTTCCTGATCGTGAAGGGCGCGATGGAGATCCGCTCGATCGTGATCGGCGAGCACGAGGACGTCGACGGCACCGGCAAGGTCGCGACCTCGTTCGGCATGGTGATCGCGCAGATCGCGGTGATCGACATCGTGTTCTCGCTCGACTCGGTCATCGCGGCGGTCGGCATGGCCGGCGACTACGTGCCGGTGATGGTGGCGGCGATCCTGATCGCGGTGGGCGTGATGCTGCTGGCGGCCGAGCCGCTGGGCCGCTTCATCGACAACAACCCGACGGTCAAGATGCTGGCGCTGGCCTTCATCGTGCTGATCGGCGTCTACCTGCTGACCGAAGGCTTCGACCTGCACATCCCGCGCGGCTACATCTACGGCTCGATGGCCTTCTCGGCCTTCGTCGAGGGCCTGAACCTCTGGGCCAAGCGCCGCGCCCTGAGGGGCGTGGCCAGCGAGTGAGTCGCACGGCATGAGCCTCCTGCACCTGGTCGATCCGATCGCGGTCCAGTCGCCGGCCTTCGAGCTGTTCGGGCGCAGCTTCGAGCCGGGCATCCACTGGTACGGGCTCATGTATGCACTGGCCTTCCTCAGCGCCTGGCTGCTGGGCCGCGCGCGGATCCGCGCCGGCCGCCTGCCCGGCGTCGACGAGAACGGCTTCGGCGACCTGCTGTTCTACGGCATGCTCGGCGTGGTGCTGGGCGGCCGCATCGGCTACGTGCTGTTCTACGGCTTCGCCGATTTCCTCGCCAATCCGCTGATGCTGCTGCGGGTGTGGGAGGGCGGCATGAGCTTCCACGGCGGGCTGCTCGGCGTGCTGCTGGCCAGCTGGCTGTGGTCGCGCCAGCGCCGGCTGCATTTCATGGACACGATGGACTTCGTGGCGCCGCTGGTGCCGCTGGGCCTGGGCTTCGGCCGCATCGGCAACTGGATCGGCGGCGAGCTCTGGGGCAAGCCGAGCGACCTGCCGTGGGCGACGGTGTTCCGCAGCGCGCTGCCTCAGGACCTGGCCTGGCTCGACGCTGCGTCGCTGCGGGCGCTGCACCAGGCCAGCCAGCTCGAGCAGTATGCGCGGCACCCCTCGCAGCTCTACCAGGCCTTCCTCGAAGGCGTGGCGATGTTCGCGCTGCTGTGGTGGTTCTCGGCCCGTCCGCGGCCGCGCCATGCGGTGTCGGGCATGTTCGCGCTGCTGTACGGCGCGTTCCGCTTCCTGGTCGAGTTCGTCCGCGAGCCCGACGCCCACCTCGGCTACCTCGCCTTCGGCTGGCTGACCATGGGCCAGGTGCTGAGCACCCCGCTGATCCTGCTCGGCCTCTACTGGCTGTGGCGCTCGCACCGCAGCCCCACCCTGCAGCCCGCCCCCGCCGCCCCGGTCGCCCCTGCCGCGCCCCTGTAGGAGCGGCTACAGCCGCGATCGGCCCTCTCTTCAACGATCCCCGGAAGGACCGACCATGCGCCAGTACCTAGACCTCCTCCGCCACGTCCTCGAACACGGCAGCGAAAAGTCCGACCGCACCGGTACCGGCACGCGCAGCGTCTTCGGCTGGCAGATGCGCTTCGACCTCGCGGAAGGGTTCCCGCTGGTCACCACCAAGAAGCTCCACCTGCGCTCGATCATCCACGAGCTGCTGTGGTTCCTGAAGGGCGAGACCAACACCGCCTACCTGCGCGACAACAAGGTCACCATCTGGGACGAGTGGGCCGACGCCGACGGAGAACTCGGCCCGGTCTACGGCAAGCAGTGGCGGCGCTGGGCCGACGGCCGCGGCGGCGAGATCGACCAGATCCGCTGGGTCGTCGACGAGATCCGCCGCAATCCCGACTCGCGCCGGCTGGTGGTCAGCGCCTGGAATGTCGCCGACCTGCCGGCGATGGCGCTGCAGCCCTGCCACGCGCTGTTCCAGTTCTACGTGGTGGACGGCAGGCTCAGCTGCCAGCTCTACCAGCGCAGCGGCGACATCTTCCTCGGCGTGCCGTTCAACATCGCAAGCTATGCGCTGCTGACCCACATGGTGGCGCAGGTGACCGGCCTGGGTGTTGGCGATTTCGTGCACACGCTCGGCGACGCGCACCTGTATTCCAACCACGACGAACAGGCGCGCGAGCAGCTTGCGCGCGCGCCGCGGCCGCTGCCGAAGCTGGTGCTCAACCCCGCGATCGACGACGTCTTCGCCTTCACCGGCGACGACATCGCGATCGAAGGCTACGACCCGATGCCGGCGATCCGGGCGCCGGTGGCGGTCTGAGTGTCTCCGTGAGCGGCCCCGCGCCCGTGATCAGCCTCGTCGCCGCGGTCGACCGCAGGCTCGCCATCGGCCGCGACAACGGGCTGCCCTGGCACCTGCCCGACGACCTCGCGCGGTTCAAGGCCCTGACGCTGGGCAAGGTCCTGCTGATGGGCCGCAGGACCGCCGACTCGCTGGGCCGGGCGTTGCCCAAGCGGCGCAATCTGGTGCTGACGCGCAGCGGCCGCGCGCCCTTCGCTGGCATGCAGGCGGTCGCATCGCTGGACGAAGCGCTGGCGCTGGCGGCCGGCGACGGCGCGGGCGAGCTGGCCGTGATCGGCGGCGGCGAGATCTACGCCTTGGCGTTGCCGCGTGCCCACGTGCTGCACATGACCCACGTCGATACGGTGGTCGAGGACGCGCATGCCTTCTTCCCGGCCTTTGACGCAGGCGGCTGGCAGGCGGTGTCGCGCGAGCCGCATCCGGCCGATGGCCGCCATGCGTTCGCCTTCGAGTTCGTCGAGTACCGGCGCACCTGAGCGGGTCGCGGGCGCGCAACAACAGGCGCGCGGGTCGCGTTTGACGGCCGGGTTGGCTCAGTCCGGCTTCGGCCGCCCGGACACCTGCACCACGCACAGCGCGTCGCCGTCCAGGCGCAGTGCGGTGAGCGTGCCGCCCCACACCGCCCCGGTGTCGATGGCGTGGATGCCGTGGCCGATGAACAGTCCGAGCGAGGACCAGTGGCCGCAGGCGAGCTTCAGCCCGCGGTCGACCCGGCCCGGCACCTCGTACCACGGGTACAGGCCCGGCTGCTGGGTCCCCGGCGCGCCCTTTTCCTCGAACGCGATGCGCCCGCGCGGGCTGCAGTAGCGCATGCGGGTGAAGATGTTGATGATCGCGCGCAGGCGGTCGGTGCCGCGCAGGCCGGGCGACCACGCCGGGCGGTCGCCATACATGTTGCGCAGCAGGCCCTGGCGGTTGTTCCCCTGCAGCACGCGTTCGACCTCGCCGGACATCGCCAGCGCATCGTCCGCGGTCCACTTCGGCGCCAGGCCGGCATGCACCATCATCCAGCCCAGTTCGCGGTCGGCATGGACCAGCGGCTGGGTGCGCAGCCAGTCGAGCAGCTGGTCGCGATCGGGCGCGAACAGCACCCGCTGCAGGTCGGGATTGACCTTGCGCTGGTCGGCTTCGCGGCGCTCGGCGATCGCCAGCAGCGACAGGTCGTGGTTGCCGAGCACGGTCACCGCGCTGTCGCGCAGCGAGTGCACCAGGCGCAGGGTTTCCAGTGATTCGCCGCCGCGGTTCACCAGGTCGCCGCAGAACCACAGCCGGTCGCGCGCGGGATCGAACGCGATGCGCTCGAGCAGCCGCTCGGTAGGCCCCAGGCAGCCCTGGAGGTCGCCGATCGCCCAGACCGCCATGTCAGTGCAGGGTGCGCGGGACGGCGAGGGTGAAGGGCGGGATCGGCGCGTCGAAGCGGGTGCCGTCGTCACCCACCATGCCGTAGCTGCCTTCCATCGTTCCGACCGCGGTCTCGAGCACAGCGCCGGAGGTGTAGGTGTACTGGTCGCCCGGTTCGATGCGCGGCTGCTCGCCGACCACGCCGTCGCCGCGGATTTCCTCGACGTGGCCGTTGCCATCGGTGATCACCCAGTGGCGATCCAGGAGCTGCGCGGCGTGCCGGCCGAGGTTGCGGATGCGGATGGTGTAGGCGAAGACATAACGGTCGTCTTCCGGCGCCGACTCCTCGGCGAGGAAGCGCGTCGCGATCTGGATCTCCAGTGTGTAGTCGGCGGTGTCGTCCATGCCACGAGTGTAAGCGCTGCGCGTGAATGACGGGACTAGGCGCGCGGAAGCGAGTTCGCCAGGCGGATGAAATCCGCGACGTCCAGCTGCTCCGCGCGACGCGTCGGATCGATGCCCGCGGCGCTGATCGCGTCCGCATCGCACAGGGTCTGGAGCGCGTTGCGCAAGGTCTTGCGGCGCTGGCCGAAGGCCGCGCGCACGACGGACGCGAAGCGCGCCGGATCGTCGATGCCGACCTCGCCGGGATCGCGCGGCACCAGTCGGACCACCGCGGAGTCCACCCTCGGCGGAGGCCTGAATGCGTCGGGGCCGACGTCGAACAGGGCGGTGACCCGGCACCAGGCCTGCAGCATCACGCTGAGTCGGCCGTAGACCTTGCTGCCGGGGCCGGCGGCCATGCGGTCGACCACTTCCTTCTGCAGCATGAAGTGCATGTCGCGCACCGCCGCGGCGTGGTCGAGCGCGTGGAACAGGATCGGCGAAGACAGGTTGTAGGGCAGGTTGCCGACCAGGCGCAGCGGCGTGCCGGCGGCCAGCGCGGTGAAGTCGACGTCGAGCACGTTGGCGTGGACCAGGGTGAGCTCGCCGTGGGCGCGCGCGCGCACCGTGAGCGGTGCCAGCAGGTCGCGATCGAATTCGATCGCGGTCAGGCGCCCGTGGCGCTCGAGCAGCGGGAAGGTCATCGCGCCCTGGCCCGGGCCGATCTCCACGATGTGCTCGCCAGGCCTGGGATCCACCGCGAGGATGATCCGGTCGACCACCCCGCGATCGTGCAGGAAGTGCTGGCCGAGCGCCTTCTTGGCGGGTTCGCGGAAGCGGCCGTCGTGGCCGTCGTGCTGGTTCATGGCGTGGGGTTCCGTGCGGCGCGCGTGGCGGCCAGGCGGGTGCAGGTGTCGATGGCGGCGAACAGGCTCGAGGGATCGGCGCGGCCGCTGCCGGCCAGGTCGAAGGCGGTGCCATGGTCGACCGCGACCCGCGGCCAGGGCAGGCCGAGGCTGATGTTGACCGCCTGTTCGAAGCCCGCGTGCTTGAGCACCGGCAGGCCCTGGTCGTGGTACATCGCCAGGATCGCGTCGAAGCGCGCGAGCTTCGCCGGCAGGAAGGCGGTGTCGGCGGGCAGCGGGCCCTCGAGGCGCATGCCCTCCAGCCGCAGGCGTTCGAGTACCGGGATCACCACCTCGATCTCCTCGCGGCCCAGATGCCCATCCTCGCCGGCGTGCGGGTTCAGGCCGAGCACGGCGATGGCCGGGGCGTCGATGCCGAAATCCTCGCGCAGCGCCGCGTGCAGGATGCGCAGCGTGCGTTCGAGCAGGGCCGGCGTCAGCGCGTCGGGGACCGCGCGCAGCGGCAGGTGCACGGTCGCCAGCGCCACGCGCATGGCCGGATTGGCCAGCATCATCACGACGTCGCGTGCGACATGCGCGGCCAGCAGGCCGGTGGTCCCGGTGTAGGCGATGCCGCCGTCGTTGATCGCGCCCTTGTGCACCGGCCCGGTGACCATGCCCTGGCAGTCGCCGCGGCTGCATGCATCCGCGGCGGCCAGCAGGGCGGCCACGGTGGAGGCGGCGTTGGCAGGGGCGGGGCAGCCCGGATCGACGGCGACGGCCGCCGGCAGCGGGCACAGTCCGAAGCGGCCGCCGGGCGCCACCAGGAGGTCAGGGGCCGGCTGCTCCAGCGGCAGCCCGAGGCGGCGCGCGGCCGTCAGCAGCGCGCGCGGGTCGCCGAATACCTGGAGGTCCGCGGTCCACGACCGCTGCAGTGCGCGTACGCACAGCTCCGGACCCACGCCGGCCGGTTCACCCGGGACCAGCGCGAGCCGGGGTCGCTGCATCTCAGCTGCCGTCGGAGACGCCGGCGGCGCCCGAAGCGGGGCGGATGTCGATATAGGCCTCGCTGCGCATCTGGCGCAGGAAGCGGTTCCACTCGTCTTCCAGCTTGCGCTGGCCGATGGTCTCGCGCATCTGGTTGCGGCGGTTCTCGGCGCCGACGTCGGCCTGGCGCGTCCCCGTGCGACGCACTATGTGCCAGCCGGCCTCGGTGCGGAAGGGCTGCGAGACTTCGCCGTCCTGCAGCGCCGCGACCTGGGTGCCGAACTGCGCGCCGAAGTCGTCCTGCATGAACCAGCCGAGGTCGCCGCCCTGTCCGCGGGTCACCGCGTCGTCGGAGCCGGTGTTCGCCACGGCGGCGAAGTCCTCGCCGGCGGTGATGCGCGCGCGCAGCGCGTCGACCCTGGTCCTGGCCGCCGCGTCGTCGCCGCGGACGAGGATGTGCGCCGCCTGGTACTGCGTGACCGTCGCGCCGGACCCGGTGGCGCCGGCGTCGCGGGTCTCGCGCAGCTGCAGCAGCTGGAAGCCGCTGGGGCCGCGCACCGGACCGAACACCTGGCCCGACTGCATGCCGCCGACGACGTTCGCGAAGGCCGAGGGAATCTCGTCCGCGCTGCGCCAGCCGAGGTCGCCGCCTTCAAGCGCGTTGGGACCGTCGGAATAGCGCACGGCCGCGGCCTGGAAATCCATCTCGCCGCGGTCGAGCAGCGCCTTGACGCCGTCGATCTTCTCCTGCGCGGTGGCGATCTGCTCCGGCGTGGCGCCGTTGGGCAGGGCGACCAGGATGTTCGCCAGCTGGTACTGGGTGCCGCCGGCCTGGCTCGCCAGGGCCGAGTCGAGTTCGGCATCGGTCACCACGATCGAGGACTGCGCGAAGCGCTGGCGCAGGCGCTGGATCGCCAGCTCGTCGGACAGCGAGCCGCGGAATTCGGTGAAGGACATGCCGTCGGCGGCGAGCTGCTGGCGCAGCTGGTCGGGGGTCATGTTGTTCTGGCGCGCGATCGCGGCCAGCGCCGAGTCGATCTCGTCCTCGCCGACGCGCACGCCGGTGGACTTGGCGCGCGAGGTCTGGAGCTGCACCAGGATCAGGCGCTCGAGCACCTGGCGGCGGAGCACCGCCTCGGGCGGCAACTGGCCGGCGCGGTCGCCGTACTGGGCGGTGATGTTGCGCACCGCGCGGTCGAGTTCGCTCTGGAGGATGACGTCCTCGTCGACGATCGCGGCGATGCCGTCGATCGGCTGGACGTCCTGCGCGTAGGCATGCGGCAGGCACGCGGCGAGGACGAGGGCAACGGTCAGGAAACGGTTCTTCATGGGAGATTGTCGGCCGGTGGCGGGGCGCCGACGTCGCTGCGGACCTCGGGCGGAGGCACCAGGTACAGGTCCTCGCGGTGATAGCCGAGGATAGCACGGCGCAGTCGGTCGGTCGTTTTCGGGCCGGCGGAACCGAGGCCCTTGAACTCGATCTCGAGCTGGATGGCGTCGTTCATTTCGCCCTGGAAGTTGCGCACGTAGCGGCGCGCCACCAGGCGCGCGGCCATGCAGCAGCTGTCCCACTGCACGCCGGCGATGCCTTCCAGCAGCTGGTTGTCGAGCAGCGAGTAGTAGTAGCGCCCGACCAGGCTCCACGACGGGTTGAGCGGGTACAGGAAGGAGAAGTCGACCTGTTCCAGCAGGTCGGCGCCGCTGCCGGCGTCGCGGCGGTAGCGGTAGGCGAGGTTGACGATGCCGTCGTCGCCGAGCAGGTAGCGGGTGCGCAGGCTGGCGAGGTCTTCCTGCTGGCTGGCGGGATTCCAGTGGTAGGTGGCGCCGACGCTCCAGCGGTCGTTGACCTCGTAGTCGGCATCGGCGATCCAGGTGGACTTGCCCTCGGGGATCACCGGCGAGCCGGGCACCAGGCCCACGCGGGAGTCCTCGAAGTAGCGGATCTGGCCGATGCTGGCGGACAGCTTCTCGCGACCGGTCTCGGCGCTGACCAGGCGCGTGGTCAGCGCCAGCGTCAGCTGGTTCGCGTCGGCCTGGCGGTCGGCGCCGGTGAAGCGGTTGTCGCGGAACAGCTGGCCCCAGCTGTAGGACATCGCCTGGGTGTCGAACAGCGGCAGCCCGGACTGGTCGCGGTAGGGCGTGTTGACGTAGAACAGGCGCGGCTCGAGGGTCTGCACGTGTTCTTCGCCGCGGAACATCGTGGTGCGGTCGAAGTACACGCCGGCATCGACCGTGGCGATCGGCAGGCTGCGCGAGGGCGAGGTGTCGGGCGCGGCACCGGTATACGCGGTCAGCCCCTGCGCCAGCTCGTCCTCGAGCTGGTAGCCGGTGTAGCGCCAGGCCAGGGTGGGCGTGACGAACCAGGCCGCGCCTTCCAGCGGCATCGACACCCACGGCCGGACGTCCACGCGGCTGCCCCCGGGGCGGCTGCGGCTGTCGATGTGCTCGAAGCGCGTGGCGTCCACCGAGGCGCCGGCGACGAACCGGCCGAACCGGTCCTCCCAGTTCGCGTACAGCCGCGGCAGGCGGTTGTAGGGCAGGATCAGTTCCGGCTGGGTGTAGTCGCCGAGCTGCCAGTAGTCGGCCATCAGGCCGGCGTCCCAGGTGCGCCCGCGGCCGTACACGCCGATGTCGCTCTTGATCGAGAAGTCGGTGGCGCCGTTGAGGTTGCTGGTGGAGTCCTCGACGTAGCGCGGATCGCTGATCCAGGCCAGGAAGGTGCGCGCCTGCCAGTTGGCGTCGAGCCCCTCGACGGCCTGGAAGCGCAGCATGCCGCGGTTCTCCTTGCGGCGGTTCTCCGGCCGGATGCCGAGGTCGATCTCTTCCTGGCGCCCGTCTTCGGCGAGGCGGTCGGACGGCAGGTACTCGACTTCCAGGTTGCCGCCGCCATCCTTGGTGAGATAGCGGAACTCGGTGCCGAGCAGCAGCCCGCGCCGGGTCATCAGCCGGGGCTCGAGCGTCATGTCGTAGTTCGGCGCGAGGTTGAGGTAGATCGGCTGGCGCCAGTCGAAGCCGTTGCGGCTGGAGTACCCGATGGCGGGGTACAGCAGGCCGGTCTTGCGGCGGCTGTCGGTCGGGAAGGCGAAGATCGGCACGTATAGCACCGGCACCTTGCCCACCCGCAGCGTCGCGTTGCGGGCAACGCCCTGGCCCTTGTCGTTGTCGATCTCGATGCGCTCGGCGCGCAGCTCCCACCAGCGGTCGTCCGGCGGGCAGGTTGAATAGGTGGAGCCGTACAGCGCGCCCTGCGAGCCCTTCATCTCGATGCGCTCGGCGCCGCCGTTGCCGCGGCGCTCGGTGAGCTGGTAGGTGACGTTGTCGACGCGGTGGGTATCGGCCTCCTGGTCGCCTTCCAGGTGCTCGGCGACCAGGCGCATGCCCGAGTCCTGGTAGCGCACGCGGCCGCTGGCGACATAGGTGGAATCGCCGGCGCGGTATTCCAGGTTGTCGGCGCCGAGGAACTGGTCGCCGCGGCGCAGGGTGACGTTGCCGGAGTACTCGACGCTTTCGCCGTCGACGCCGGCAAGGGTGTCGCCGGCGATGTCGGTGGGCTGAGCGGCGCGGTCGGCCGGCGCTCCGGTGGCCGGCTGGGCGTCCGGGAACGCAGGCACCGACTCCACCAGCGGACACAGGCCCCAGTCGGGCTCGATGTCGTCGCGCGCCATCGCGCCGGGGTGGTGCATGGCCAGGACCGAGGCGATGCACAGCGGCAGCGGGAGCAGGCGGGAGGCTTGGCGCACGCAGGATTTCCGGGGGGAAGAAGCGGCGGCTAGCTTGCCGCATCCCCCGTGCAGCGGCAATGCATGGCCCGTGAACGCTGGCGCCTCACCCGGGCGCTCCGGCGGCGAGGGCGCGGACGTGGGCGATGCTGCATTCGGCCAGCGCACCGAGGTCGTAGCCGCCTTCAAGCACCGAGACGATCCGGCCGCCCGCATGGCGTTCGGCGATCGCGGCGAGCTCGGCGGTCAGCCAGGCGAAGTCGTCGGCTTCGAGCTCGATGTGCGCCACCGGATCGGCGCGATGGCCGTCGAAGCCGGCGGACAGCATCACCAGCTGCGGCTCGAATGCGTCGATCGCCGGCAGCAGGCGCTCGCGCCAGGCTTCGCGGAAGCGGTGGCTGCCGGTTCCGGCGCGCAGCGCGGCGTTGTGCACGTGCAGGCCGGCGCTGCGCTCGCGCGGGTCGCCGCTTTCGGGAAACAGCGGCATCTCGTGCGCGCTGGCGTAGAGCACCCGGTCCTCGGCCGCGAAGATCGCCTGGGTGCCGTTGCCGTGGTGCACGTCGAAGTCGACCACGGCCACCCGGGCCAGGCCATGGCGCTCCAGCGCGTGCGCGGCGCCCACGGCGATGTTGTTGAAGAGGCAGAACCCCATCGCATGGGCCGCGGTCGCATGGTGGCCCGGCGGGCGCACGGCACAGAAGGCCGCCTCGGCGACACCGCCCATGACCAGGTCGACTGCGGCGACCACGGCGCCGGCCGCGCGCAGGGCGGCCTCGGGCGAGCCCGGCGAGAGCACGGTGTCCGGATCGAGCCGGACCGTGGCGTCCGGCGCGGACTCGAGGATCGCGTGCAGCAGCAGGGGGTCGTGCACGCGCAGCAGCTGGCCGCGCGTGGCGCGCGGGGCTTCCAGCCATTCGATGTCGGGGAGGTGGTCGCGCAGCGCGGTCACCACTGCGCCCAGGCGGGCCGGGACCTCGACGTGTCCGGGGCCGGTGTCATGCCCGAAGCACGCTGCGTGGGTGAACACCGGCAGCGGCTTCGCGCCCACGCTCAGCCCCGGCGTCGCTCGTGCTGCCAGGTGACCTCGCCGTGGCCGCCCTCGCGTGCCAGCACGCGACCGAGCACGAAGAGCAGGTCGGACAGGCGGTTGAGGTAGCGCACCGCCTGCGGGCGGACGTCTTCGACCCGCGCCAGCGCCACCGTGCAGCGCTCGGCGCGACGGACGACGGTGCGCGCCACGTGGCAGCGCGCCGACGCTTCGCCGCCGCCGGGCAGGATGAACTCCTTCAGCGGCGGGAGGTCGGCGTTGAAGCGGTCGAGGTGCTGTTCCAGGCGGGCCACGTCGTCATCGTCGATCGCGGCATGGCCCGGGATGCAGAGCTCGCCGCCGAGGTCGAACAGCTGGTGCTGCACCGCGGTCAGCAGCTCCTGCACCGCGGCCGGGACCCCGGCGGCCAGCATCACGCCGATGCAGGCGTTCGCCTCGTCGACGGTGCCATAGGCCTCGACGCGCAGCGAATCCTTGCCGGTGCGGCTGCCGTCGCCCAGGCCGGTGCTGCCGTCATCGCCGGTGCGCGTGTAGATCTTCGAAAGGCGGTTGCCCATCGTGCTCAGCGACGCGTCTGCTGCCGGGTGGCCGCCGAATGGCGGGCCACGACCTCCGACACCGCCTGCGCCGCCGCGGCAACGGCCACGAACATGGCGGTGGAGCCGAGGTAGGGTCCGATCCAGTGGCCGTAGTTGGCGGCCCAGCCGGCCAGCGTCGGCTCGGCGACCGCCGCCGACAGCCAGTAGAAGCCGCCCTGCGCGAACAGGTGGCAGGTCGCGGTGGCCACGACCACCACCGCCGCCAGGCGCACCAGGGCGCCCCGGCTGGCGCCGCTGTAATGGCGGCGCAGCCAGTGGCCGCCGGCCCACATCGCCGCGTGCGCGGGCACCAGCATCCAGTAGCCCGGCGACACGCAGTAGTGGGCGAAGAAGTCCATGCCCTGGCCGCGGATCACCATCCAGTCGATCGCCACCGCCAGCGCCATCAGCGCCGGGAAGGCCCAGCGGGCCCAGTCGCGCAGGTAGAAGCCGCCGATCAGGAACACCGCCCACGACGCATCCGGCACCGGGGTGAAGTGGGTGAAGACATGGCTGCGCGTGGCGGCCATGAGGAGCGCGAGCAGCGACAGGACGATGGCGCGGTGCAGGGTGGTGTTCATGGGCGCTGGCGGCTCCGGGAATTGCAGGTCGGCGGCCATTCTAGCGAACCGCGGCGCCGGGCGGCCGTATCATGCGTGGATGACGGCGACTCACGACGTGGTGATCATCGGTGGCGGGCTGGTGGGTGCGAGCCTGGCCATCGCGCTGGAGGGCAGCGGCCTGGACGTCGCGATGGTCGAAGCCGCTCCGGCGGCGGCGATGCCGGCGGTCTTCGACGAGCGCAACCTCAGCTTCGCCGAGGCCACGGTCAACGCGCTGACCCGGCTCGGGGTGATGCAGCGCCTGCGCGCGCCCACCGGTGCGATCGCGCGCATCCACGTCAGCCGCCGCGGCGACTTCGGCCGGGTGCTGATGCAGGCCGCGGACCACGGCCGCACGGCGTTTGGCCAGGTGGTCGTGGCGCGCGACTTCGGCGAGGCGCTCGAGGCGCGGCTGGCCGAAGTGGCGGGACTGGTGCGGCACCGCGGGACCCGCTTCACCGGCTTCGCCGCCGATGCCGGGGGTTGCCGCGTACTCGAACTGGCCGGGGCCGGGCCTTCGCAGCTGCGCGCGCGCCTGGTGGTCGCCGCCGATGGCGCGGCCAGCGGGGTCCGCGATGCGCTGGGCATCGAGGCCAGCCGCCACGATTACCGCCAGGTGCTGCTGGTCGCGCGCCTGCGCGCCGCCCGAGCGCCGGACGGCACCGCCTATGAGCGCCTTGGCGACGACGGCCCCACCGCGCTGCTGCCGCGGGGCGACCGTGCCTGGGGCCTGGTCCACGGCGTGTCGGCCGAACATGCGCCGGGCGTCCAGGCGCTGGACGACGCCGGCTTCCTGGCCCGCGTGCAGGACGCCTTCGGCTGGCGCGTCGGCCGGCTGCTGTCGGTGGGTCCGCGCAGCGCCTACCCGGCCGTGGCGGTGCGGGCCGCGACCACGACCGCCTCGCGCGCCGTGCTGGTCGGCAACGCCGCACAGAGCATCCACCCGGTCGGCGCACAGGGCTTCAACCTCGGCCTGCGCGATGCGCTGGTGCTGGCGGAACTGCTGGTCGCCGCGGCGCGCCAGGGTGCGGATCCGGGCGCTGCCGACCTGCTGTCGGCCTATGCCGGGCGCCGCCGCGAGGACCGCGTCCGCACCCTCGACTTCTCCCACGGCCTGGCGCGGCTCAGCTCGAATCCGGAGCACGGCGCCTCGCTGCTGCGCAGCGCCGGGCTGGTGGCGCTGGCGGCGCTGCCCGGGCTGCAGGCCGGCGTGGCCGGTGGCGCGATGGGCTATCGCGGCGACGTGCCGGATGCCTGCCGGGCCGGAGCCGTTCGGTGAGCCGCGGCATGGTCGACGTGGCCGTCGTCGGCGGCGGGGTGGTCGGGGCCACGGCGGCGCTGGCCCTCGGCGGACTCGGCCTGTCGGTGGTGCTGGTCGAAGGCCGGGCACCGGCGCCCTGGTCCGAGGCACGCCCCGATCTGCGCGTCTTCGCCTTCGCCCACGACAATGCCGCCCTGTTCGAGGCGATCGGCGTCTGGGCCGGCATCGACGGCCGCGACGGCCGCGCCACGCGCCTGCAGCCGTATCGGCGCATGCGCGTCTGGGACGCGGCCGGTGGTGGCGAGCTGGCCTTCGACGCCGACCGCCTGGGCCGCCGGGAGCTGGGCTGGATCGTCGAGAACGGCCTGCTGGTCGACCGCCTGTGGGCGCGCCTTCCCGGCGCCGGCGTCGATGTGCGCTGCCCCGCGCGGGTCGAGGCGCTCGAACAGGACGCGCAGAGCGTGCGCCTGCGCCTGGACGACGGCAGCCGGGTGGCCGCGCGCATCGTGCTGGCCGCCGACGGGGCCGGATCGACCCTGCGCCAGCTGGCCGGAATCGACGTCACCGGCCATGGCTATGGCCAGTCCGGCGTGGTCGGCTTCGTGCGCACCGGGCACCCGCACGAGGCCACCGCCTGGCAGCGCTTCCTGCCCGGCGGTCCGCTCGCCTTCCTGCCCTTCGCCGACGGCAGCTGCTCGATCGTCTGGTCGATGCCCACGGCCCAGGCCGAAGCCGCGCTGGCGATGGATGACCCCGCCTTCGCCGCGATCCTTGAACGGGCCTTCGATCGCCGGCTTGGCCGGATCGAGCCCTGTTCGCCGCGGGCGGCGTTTCCCCTGCGGCTCCAGCTGGCCGAGCGCTATGCGCAGGGGCGCGTGCTGCTGGTCGGCGACGCGGCCCACGTGATGCATCCCCTGGCGGGCCAGGGGGTCAATGTCGGGCTGCGCGATGTCGCCCTGCTGCGCGAGTCGGTCAGCGCAGCGCTCGCGCGGCGGCAGCCCTGGGATACCCCGCAGCGGATCGCGCGCTGGGCGCGCACCCGGCGCAGCGAAGCGACGCTGGCGGCGCGGGCCTTCGACGGCATCAACCGCCTCTACACCAGTGACTCCGCGCCCGCCGTGCTGCTGCGCGGCCCGGCCCTGGGTGCCGCCGGGCGGGTGCCGCCGGTGGCGGCGGCCCTGTGGCGGCGCGCGGCGGGGATCTGAGGCCGCCGGCGCGCCGCAGGACGGTCAGCGCATCCAGCCCCTGAGTTCGGTGGCGTCGAGCGCGCCATCGCCGTTGCTGTCGACCGCGCGGAATTCCGCGGTCAAGGTGGCATTGGGTCGCGCCTCGGCGCGGCTGAGCCGGCCATCGCCGTTGGTGTCCAGCGCGGCCATGTCGATGCGGTATTCGCCCACGACTGAATCCGGCGCGCTGGAGGTGATCGTCACCTGCGGTTCGCTCGGATAGGTCTCGGCCGGACGCGTGCGCGGGGGCGGGGCAGGCGGCTCGCTCGCGGCGGCGCGCGCGCGCTCCGCGGCGGCCCGGGCCTCCATCGCGGCATCACGCGCCGCGCTGCTCGCGGCACTGGCATCGGCGGCGGCGCCGTGGGACTGCGCGGCCACCTGGCTCGGCTGGGCGGCGCCGCCATACGCCGCGGCGCTGGCGCCCCCGGCACGGTTGCCGGCGTGGCCGGCGGCGTGCGCGGCGCGTTCGGCCCGGCGCGAGGCCTGGTCGGCCTGCCATGCGCTGTAGTCCGCCTGCGCCTGGCCTTCGGCGGTCACGGCGCCGGCGCGGCGCTGGGCTTCGGCCTGCTCGGCAGCCTCGCGCGCCATCCGGGCATCCTGTTCCGCGGTCCGCGCGTCCTGCTGCGCGGCACGGGTCTTCTGGTCGGTCACGGTCTGCAGGCCGACGCTTTCGGCCGACTGTGCGAACAGCGGCCCGCTGGCACCGATGGCGGCCGCGAGCAGGGCGAGGCCGAGCGGGTGCTTGAGCATGCGAGTGTCCATGGTGGTTCCCGTCGTGTTGGGTCGGGGCGCCACGCTAGTCCGGGGCCCATGAAGCCCCGGTCAGGATCCGCCTGCCGGACGCTGAACGGCGGTCGGGCGCGTCAGCCGCGGGCCGGCAGCACCAGCACCGTGATCTCTTCGCGGTCGTGGTAGAGCTGGCGCGCGCGCAGCTCCAGCGGACGCCCGGCCTCGCGGGCGAACAGGTCCAGGCACAGCGCCGTCTCCAGCCAGCGCTTCTTCATCGGCAGCTTCAGGTTGAACACCGCCTGCCGGCACCAGCCTTCGCGGAACCAGGTCGCCATGCGCGAGGCGACGCGGCGCGGCTGCTCGACCATGTCGCAGACCATCCAGTCGAGGGCGCGCGGCGGCTGCCAGCGGAAACCGTCCTCGCGCAGGTGGTCGACGCCCCCGGCGTCGAGCACGTGCTGGCGCAGCGGCCCGTTGTCGACCGAGGTCACGTGCAGGCCCGAGCGCTGCAGCACCCAGGTCCAGCCGCCGGGCGCGGCGCCGAGGTCGGCGGCGGTCATCCCGGCCCTGAGCAGGCGCGCGCGTTCGCCTTCGTCGAGCAGGACGAGGAAGGCCTCCTCCAGCTTGAGCGCCGAGCGCGACGGTGCGTCGCGGTGCAGGCGCAGGCGCGGCACGCCCATCGGCCACGGCGATGCGTCGCCCGGATCGGCGACCGCCAGCAGCAGGTGGTCGCCGTCCAGCAGGCAGACATGCAGGGCGGGCTTCCGCGGATCGTCCTTCGCGGCCAGCAGGCCGGCCTTGCGCAGCACCGGGCGGATCGCGTTGCCGAGCGCGCGGGCCAGCCCGGCGAGCGGCCGCGCGGCGTCGCTGTCGGGGTGCTCGACGACCAGGGCGCCGAACGCGGCGCTGCCGGCGTGGGCCTGCAGCGCGGCCACGATCGGGGTGACGCGGTCGCTGGTGTCGATGCCGTCGAGCTCCGCCAGCAGCCTCAGCTTCTGCCGCGCGAAGACCAGCGAGCGCCAGGGCAGGGCGCGCGACAGCGCGTGCGCGTCGGCGCCGGGCGCGAGGAAGCGCACGAAGCCGCTGCCGCGCTCGGTGGCGGCGTAGCCGTGGTGGCCGGCCGCGGCGGCGCGCTCGCCGAGCTCGGCCGCGAGCTCGGGCTCGAAGCCGCCGCGGCAGTAGCAGAGCAGTCCGGTCGCGCCCGCCGCGGGCGCATCTCCGGCGTGCATCAGTAGCGCTGTCCGCCGGCGCGGCCGTAGGCGGCCAGCACCTCGCGGGCCTGCCCACGGGCGATGTCGCGCACCACCTCGATGCCGCGGCGGGCCAGTTCGCCCGGCCAGTCGGCCGGCAGCGGGCCTTCGTCGAACTCGGTCAGCGCGTGCACGTCCTCGGCGCGGGCGCCGATCAGCAGGCGGTCGATGCCGGCCCAGACGGTCGCGCCATAGCACTGGCAGCAGGGCTGGGCCGAGGTCGCCAGCGTGTACGGGCCACACGGGCGGCCGGCGTCGTCGAGATTGATGCGCGCGCGGCCCAGCGCCTGCTGGGCCAGCATGTAGGTCAGGTTCTCGGCGTGGGCCAGCGAGGTCGACTGCGGCAGCACCACGTTGACGCCGGCGGCGACGACGCGGTCGTCGGGGCCGAACAGCACCGCCCCGAACGGGCCTCCAGTCGCCTCGTCGACGTTGCGTGACGCCAGCGCGATGGCCAGCGCGACCTTGTCGTCATCGCCGGCATAGGCGCGTTCGCGGTCGACCAGTCCGTCGACCCAGGCCGGGAGCTCGAGGCCCACGCGCGCGGGAAGGTGCATGGCGGTCACCGGGCCACCGCGCCGCCGGACTGGGCCGGCTCGCAGGTGTTGGACACGCAGGCGCAGGCCTCGATCTCGCGGAAGCCGCAGACGCCGGCCATGCCCGAGTCGGCGCAGGCGGCCTGCACGGCCTTGGGGTCGGGCCGGGCGGCCGTGTTCACGCAGGCCGGGAAGTAGCCGCAGCAGTTGCCGACGTCCTTCACCGCGCAGTCGCTGTCGACGCGGCAGCTGCGGTCGAGGTCGGGTACGCCGGGCATCGCGCCGCGGACGGGCGCGGCGACACCGGCGGGCGGAGCGACATCGGCGGGCGGAGCGACATCGGGCGAAGCGACTCCGGGCGCGACCGGGGCGGTCGGGGCCGCGGGACGCGTTTCGGCGGTTGGCGGCATCACCGCACCGCCATTCGGCTGCGGGGCGGTGCAGGCCGCGAGCAGCAGCGCGGCCAGGGCGATGGATGCGGGCTGGAAGATCCGGCGCATGGAGGTCTCCGGTCGTGGACGTCGCCGGGCATGGTAGCCCCGGACGGCGTGGACCCCGGCGAAGGCCGGGGCCGCGGGTCGGTCAGGCCTTGGCGGCCCAGGTGTCGCGCAGGGTCACGCTGCGGTTGAACACCGGCGCCCCGGCGCGGTGGTCGCGCCGGTCGGCGACGAAATAGCCCAGGCGTTCGAACTGGAAGGCGGTCTCGGGCGCCGCATCCGCGGCCGAGGGCTCGATCCAGCCGCGCACCGACACGCGCGAGTCCGGATTGAGGTGGTCACGGTAGGTCTGGCCGCCGCTCTCGTCGTCCGGGTCGGCGACTGAGAACAGGCGGTCGTAGAGCCGGACCTCGGCCTCCACCGCGCACGTCGCGTCGACCCAGTGGATGGTGCCCTTGACCTTGCGGTTCGCGCCTTCCATCCCCGGCCGCGATTCGGGATCGAGCGTGCCGCGCAGCTCCACGATCGCGCCATCGGCGTCCTTGACGACCTCGTCGCAGCGCACGATGCCGGCGCCGCGCAGGCGGACTTCGCCGCCCGGCACCAGCCGCTTCCAGCCCTTGGGCGGCACTTCGGCGAAATCGTCCTGCTCGATCCACAGCGCGCGCGAGAACGGCACCGCGCGCTCACCGAAGGCGTCGTCCTTCGGATGGTTGGCGAAGCGCAGGGTCTCCGCGTGGCCCTCCGGGAGGTTGGTGAGCACCAGCTTCAGCGGTGCGACCACGGCCATGCGGCGCGGGGCGCGCGCGTCGAGGTCCTCGCGCAGCGCACCCTCCAGCACCGAGAAGTCGATCATCGAGTTCTGCTTGCTGATGCCGATGCGGTCGACGAACAGGCGCAGCGCACCCGGGGTGTAGCCGCGCCGGCGCAGGCCCTGCAGGGTGTACATGCGCGGGTCGTCCCAGCCGTCCACCAGGCCTTCGGCCACGAGCTGGGTGAGCTTGCGCTTGCTCATCACCGTGTAGTTGATGTTGAGCCGCGAGAACTCGATCTGGCGCGGCTTGGCGGCCTCGATCGGCAGGTCCTTCCCGACCAGCGGCGCCAGCAGCTCCGGGTTGCCGGCGAGATCGACCCGGTCCACGCACCAGTCGTACAGCGGACGGTGGTCCTCGAACTCCAGCGTGCACAGCGAGTGGGTGATGCCCTCGACGGCATCGCCCAGGGCGTGCGCGAAGTCGTACATCGGATAGATCGGCCAGGCGTCGCCGGTGTTCTGGTGCGGCACCTTCTTGATGCGGTAGATCGCCGGGTCGCGCAGGTTGATGTTGCCGCTGGACATGTCGATCTTCGCGCGCAGCGTGCGCGCGCCGTCGTCGAACTCGCCCGCGCGCATGCGCCGGAACAGGCCGAGGTTCTCCTCCACGCCACGGTCGCGATACGGCGACGCGCGGCCGGGCTCGGTCAGGCTGCCGCGGTACGCGCGCACCTCGTCGGCGGACAGGTCGCAGACGAAGGCATCGCCCTGGCGGATCAGCTTCTCGGCGGCCAGGTAGAACACCTCGAAGTAGTCGGAGGCGTGGCGCAGGCTGTTCCACTCGAAGCCCAGCCAGCGCACGTCGTCCTGGATCGCCTGCACGAACTCGGGGTCCTCCTTCGCCGGATTGGTGTCGTCGAAGCGCAGGTTGCAGCGGCCGCCGAACTCCTCGGCGATGCCGAAGTCCAGGCAGATCGCCTTGGCATGGCCGATGTGCAGGTAGCCGTTGGGCTCGGGCGGGAAGCGCGTGCGGATGGCGGTGTGCTTGCCGCTGGCCAGGTCGTCGCGGACGATCTGGCGGATGAAGTCCTGCTTCACGGGCGCCGTATCGGAGCCGGCCGTGGTGTCGTGGGGTGCGGTCATGCGTGTCGTCGGGGAGTCCGGCGCGGCTGCGCCGTGGACCGGGCAGTGTAGCGGAGCGGCGCGCGGGCGGTGGCCGGGCTGAACGCCGCGCCCGGGCGTGGCTTGGACCGTGCCGGGGCAGGCCACATCATGGAAGGCCGGTCCGCGCGAGGCGTCAACGATGAACACCGTCCACCATGTCCATGGCCGCCCCCTGCGCGGCGTGTTTTCCGGCGCGGAGCGCGTGCAGTTCGGGATGGGCTGCTTCTGGGGTGCGGAGCGGCTGTTCTGGACCCTGCCGGGCGTGGAGACCACGGCCGTCGGCTATGCCGGCGGTGACGCCGACGCGCCCACCTACCGCGAGGTGTGCAGCGGACGTACCGGCCACGCCGAAGTGGTGCTGGTGGTCTACGACCCGGAGCGGGTCGACTTCGCGACCCTGCTGTCACGCTTCTGGGAGGGCCACGACCCGACCCAGGGCATGCGCCAGGGCAACGACGTCGGCAGCCAGTACCGTTCGGTGATCCACTGCGACACCGGGGCGCAGCACCGCGCCGCCGTGGCCAGTCGCGACGCCTACCAGCAGCGCCTCGCCGACGCAGGCCACGGGCCGATCACCACCCAGATCGTGTATCCGGCACCTGCCTTCCACTACGCGGAGGACGAGCACCAGCAGTACCTGTCGAAGAATCCCCGCGGCTACTGCGGCCTGGGCGGCACCGGGGTGAGTTGCCAGGTGGGCGTCGCCAGCTGAGGCCGCGCGCGGGAACGGTCGCCGTTGCGGCTACAGCCCGGCGGCGCCCGGGACGTGGGCCGTCGCGGTGGATTCGGACACGTGCGGCTCCAGCAGCCCGGCCGGCAGCCCGCGGAACACGTCGGCGAGTTCGTGCAGGAACCCGGCCATGGCCGTGCTGCGGCGCCAGACCATGGCGATGCGCCGGCTGGGCGCCGGCGCGTGGAAGTCGACCAGCCGGATGTTGTCCGAGCGCGCCACCGGCGGCTTCACCGCCAGCGAAGGCAGCAGGGTCACGCCGACGTTGGCGGCGACCATCTGGCGCAGGGTCTCCAGGCTGGTGGCCTGGAACTCGCCCTTCTCGCCGGCGCCGGCGAGATGGCAGACGTCCAGCGCCTGGTCGCGCAGGCAGTGGCCGTCGGCGAGCAGGAGCAGGCGCTCGTCGACCAGGTCGCCCAGCGAGATGCGGCCGCGGCCGGCGAGCGGGTGCGCCTCGGGCACCGCGAGCACGAAGGGCTCCTCGAACAGGAACTCGACCTCGAGCTGGTCGTCGCCCACCGGTAGCGCGAGGAGGGCGGCATCGAGCCGGCCCTGCTGCAGGCGATCGAGCAGGACATCGCTCTTCTCCTCCACCAGCAGCAGCTCGAGCTCCGGGAACCGCTTCCGGATCGCCGGCACCACGTGCGGCAGCAGGTAGGGGCCGAGGGTCGGGAACAGGCCCAGGCGGACGGTACCGGCCTCGGGGTCCTGGCTGCGCCGGGCGGCCTCGCGCATCTGCTCGATGTCGGCCATGACCCGCCGCGCGCGCGTCGCGACTTCGCGCCCGGCGGGCGTGAGCATCACGTTGCGCGGCGCCCGTTCCACCAGCGCCACGCCCAGCTCCTCCTCCAGCTTGCGGATCTGGGTCGACAGCGTGGGCTGGCTGACGAAGCTCGCCGCCGCCGCCCTGCCGAAGTGCAGGTGGTCGGCGAGGGCGACGAAGTAGCCCAGGTCGCGCAGGTTCATGGCGGAGCCTCGCTGTGGAGGAGGTGGCCGCGGCTTACGCCGTGGCCGCCTCGGCATCGGCCGTGGCGGCCGGGCTGCTGCTGCGGATCAGGTGGTCGAACGCGCTGAGCGATGCCTTGGCGCCTTCCCCCATCGCGATCACGATCTGCTTGTACGGCACCGTGGTGGCATCGCCGGCCGCGAACACGCCCGGCAGCGACGTGCGGCCGGCGTCGTCGACCACGATCTCGCCGCGGGGGCTGAGCGCGATGGCGCCCTTCAGCCACTCGGTATTGGGCAGCAGGCCGATCTGCACGAACACGCCTTCCAGCTCCACGCGGTGCGCGTCGCCACCGACGCGGTCGCGGTAGACCAGCCCGTTGACCCGCTTGCCATCGCCGAGCACCTCGGTGGTCTGCGCGGAGGTGATGATGCGCACGTTGGCCAGGCTGCGCAGCTTGCGCTGCAGCACCTCGTCGGCGCGCAGCTTCGAATCGAACTCGACCAGGGTGACGTGGCTGACGAGGCCGGCCAGGTCGATCGCGGCCTCGACGCCGGAGTTGCCGCCGCCGATCACCGCCACGCGCTTGCCCTTGAACAGCGGGCCGTCGCAGTGCGGGCAGTAGGCCACGCCCTTGTTGCGGTACTGGTCCTCGCCGGGCACGCCCATCTGCCGCCAGCGCGCGCCGGTGGCGAGCACCACGGTGCGGCCGCGCACGCTGGCGCCGCTCTCGAGCTCGACGGTGGTCACGCCGTCGCCGTCCTGGCTCAGCGCCTTCGCGCGCTGCAGGTTCATGATGTCGACGTCGTACTGGCGCACGTGCGCCTCGAGCTGCGCGGCGAAGCGCGGGCCTTCGGTCTCGGGCACGGAGATGAAGTTCTCGATCGACATGGTGTCCAGCACCTGGCCGCCGAAGCGCTCCGAGACGACGCCGGTGCGGATGCCCTTGCGCGCCGCATAGATCGCCGCCGCCGCGCCGGCGGGGCCGCCGCCGACTACCAGCACGTCGAACACGTCCTTCTTCGCGATCGCCGCGGCGTCGCGCTTGGCGGCGCCGGTATCGAGCTTGGCGACGATCTGCTCGAGGCTCATGCGGCCCTGGTCGAAGACCTCGCCGTTGAGGAACACGGTCGGCACCGACATCACTTCGCGCGTCTCGACCTCGTCCTGGAACAGGGCGCCGTCGATCGCGACGTGGTGGATGCCGGGGTTGAGCACCGCGGCCAGGTTCAGCGCCTGGACCACGTCCGGGCAGTTCTGGCACGACAGCGAGAAATAGGTCTCGAAGCGGTACTCGCCCTCGAGGTTGCGGACCTGCTCCAGCAGCTCCGGCGCCGCCTTGGACGGATGGCCACCGACCTGGAGCAGCGCCAGCACCAGCGAGGTGAACTCGTGGCCCATGGGCAGGCCGGCGAAGCGCAGGTCGATGTCATGGCCGGGGGAGGTCACGGCGAAGGACGGCTTGCGCTGCGCGTCGTCGCGCGAGACCTCGACGCTCACCTTGTCCGACAGCGCGCGGATGTCTTCCAGCAGCTCGAGCATCTCGGCCGACTTGCTGCCGTCGTCCACGCTGGCGACCAGCACCACGGGGCGCTGCAGCCGCTCGAGATAGGCCTTGAGCTGGGTCTTGAGATCGTCTTCGAGCATGGTGGACTCCTGGATAACGGCAAGGCGGGGGCCTGCAGCCCGTCCCGGGACGGGCCGCCACCGGCGTGGGGATGGACCGCAGGCCGCGCGCGCTGCACGGACTCCGGTCCAGCCCCACCCCCGCCGAAGCGGGGATGGGCTGGGTCTTGCACCTGTAGGAGCGGCCATGGCCGCGATCGCTTCCTGAGGCCGGAGGGATCGCCGCTATAGCGGCTCCTACAGAAAAACCGGCGTTCTTAGATCTTGCCGACCAGGTCGAGCGACGGCTTCAGGGTCTTCTCGCCTTCCTTCCACTTGGCCGGGCAGACCTCGCCCGGATGGGCGGCGACGTACTGGGCGGCCTTGACCTTGCGCAGCAGCTCCAGGGCGTCACGGCCGATGCCCTCGGCGGTGATCTCGATCGACTGGATCACGCCCTCGGGGTCGACGATGAAGGTGCCGCGGTCGGCCAGGCCGGACGGACGCAGGATCTCGAAGTTCTTAGAGATCTCGTGGGTCGGGTCGCCGATCATCGGATACTGGATCTTGCCGATCGCGTCGGAGCTGTCGTGCCAGGCCTTGTGCGAGAAGTGGGTGTCGGTCGACACGCTGTAGATCTCGACGCCGAGCTTCTTGAACTCGTCGTAGTTGATGGCCAGGTCCTCGAGCTCGGTCGGGCAGACGAAGGTGAAGTCGGCCGGGTAGAACACGAACACGGACCACTCGCCCTTCAGGTTGGCGCTGTCGACTTCGACGAACTCGCCGTTGTGGAAGGCGGTAGCCTTGAACGGCTTGATTTCGGTGTTGATGACGGACATGGGAATCCTCGCGAGGTGGGAGAAAACCGGCGGCTGCCGGACGAAGGGAATGTTAGGCCAGGCCTATCAATCGGTAAAGTTAATTATAGTTATTCAATCGATAGGCTAAAACTATCATGAGCCAGCACATTGTTTCCCAATGCCTGTCGGAGGCCGCAGAGCGGATCGAAGCCTCCGAGGCCGGTCTCCTCCTCCAGCACGTCCTGCGGCGGTCACAGGCCTGGCTTTTCGCGCACGCGGACGCCGAGGTTCCGGCGGCCGAGGCCCGCCGCTTCGATGCCCTGGTGGCACGTCGCGCCGAGGGGATGCCGGTGGCCTACCTGGTCGGACGCCGCGGCTTCTGGACCCTCGACCTTGCGGTGACCCCGGACACGCTGATTCCGCGCCCCGAAACCGAGCTTCTGGTGGAGCAGGCGCTCCAGCGGCTGCCGACCGGGCGGCCGCTGCGCGTCGCCGACCTGGGGACCGGCAGCGGCGCCATCGCCCTGGCGATCGCCAGCGAGCGTCCGCTCGCGCAGCTGGTCGCGACCGACCGCAGCGAGGCCGCGCTGGCGGTGGCGCGCGGAAACGCGCGGTCGCACGGACTGGATGGCCGCGTCGACTTCCGCCAGGGCGACTGGTTCGCGCCGCTGGCCGGCGATCGCTTCGACCTGCTCGCCAGCAATCCGCCCTATATCGCCGCGGCCGACCCACACCTGGGACGCGGCGACCTCCGCCATGAGCCGGCCGATGCGCTGGCGTCCGGCGCCGACGGCCTAGACGCGATCCGCATCCTCGCCGCGCACGCGCCGGCCCTCCTCGTGCCCGGCGGCTGGCTCCTGCTCGAGCACGGCTGGGACCAGGGTCCGGCCGTGCGCGCGCTGCTGGCCGCCGCGGGCTTCGAAGAGGTCGCCACCGTGCCCGACCTCGAACACCGCGACCGGGTCAGCCTGGGGCGCCTGGGGTCGGCCCGGGGAGCCCGCTGGTAGACTGGCCACGTTCATCCCGCACGAGGTTCCGCCCGCATGCGCACGCTGTATCCCGAGATCCAGCCCTTCGACGCCGGCACGCTCCGCGTCGACGATCGCCACGTCCTCTACTACGAGCAGTGCGGCAATCCAGAGGGCAAGCCGGTGGTCATGCTGCATGGTGGCCCGGGCGGGGGATGCACCGACAAGATGCGCCGCTTCCACGACCCGGCGAAGTACCGCATCGTGCTGTTCGACCAGCGCGGCTCGGGCCGCTCGACCCCGCACGCCGACCTGGTCGACAACACCACCTGGCACCTGGTCGACGACATCGAGCGCCTGCGCGAACACCTGGGCATCGAGCGCTGGCAGGTCTTCGGTGGTTCCTGGGGTTCGACGCTGGCGCTGGCCTACGCGCAGAGCCATCCGAAGAAGGTCACCGAGCTGGTGCTGCGCGGCATCTTCATGCTGCGCCGCTGGGAGCTGGAGTGGTTCTACCAGGAAGGCGCCTCGCGCCTGTTCCCCGAGGCCTGGCAGCACTACATCGCGGCCATCCCGGAGAGCGAGCGCGGCGACCTGATCGCGGCCTTCCACCGCCGCCTGACGTCCGACGACGAGGCCACGCGCCTCGCCGCGGCGCGGGCGTGGAGCGTCTGGGAAGCGGCCACGAGCTTCCTGCGCATCGACCCCGGCTTCATGTCCGACCACGAGGACCCGCAGTTCGCGCTGGCCTTCGCGCGCATCGAGAACCATTACTTCACCAACGCCGGCTTCTTCGAGTGCGACGACCAGCTGATGCGCGATGCCTACCGCATGGTCGACATTCCCGGCGTCATCGTGCACGGCCGCTACGACGTGGTCTGCCCGATCCAGAACGCCTGGGACCTGCACCAGGTCTGGCCGAAGGCCGAGCTGGTGGTGACGCCGACGTCCGGTCATTCCGCGTTCGAGGACGAGACCGTCGACGCGCTGGTGCAGGCGACCGACCGCTTCGCCTGAGCGGCTGCGCGGTCCCGGCCCGGCGGGCTAGGCCACGCTCGCCGCGCGCGGGCGCGGCGGGCGGTTGAAGAGCAAGAGCATGCGCTGGATCAGCGGGCCGATCGTCAGCGCGTAGGCGAGGGTGCCGAGCCCGAGGCTGCCACCCAGCAGGAAGCCGGCCAGCAGCACGCCGCCTTCGATCAGCGTGCGCACCAGGCGCACGGACCATCCGGTGCGCCGCGCCAGCCCGGTCATCAGGCCGTCGCGCGGCCCCGGGCCGAAGCGCGCGCCGATATACGCCGCGGTGGCCGCGCCGTTGAGCACGATGCCGCCGGCCAGCAGCCCGACGCGCGCCGGCAGCGTGAGGTCGGCGAGCGCGCCGCCGATCCAGGCCATCGCCGCATCGAACACCAGGCCGATCACGACCACGTTGCAGACGGTCCCGAAGCCGGGGCGCTGGCGGATCGGGATCCACGCCAGCAGCACCGCGAAGCCGACCACGATCGCCACCCGGCCCATCGGCCAGTCGCCCTGCAGCGCGATGCCCTGGTGCAGCACGTCCCAGGGCATCAGCCCGAGCCCGGCCTGCACCAGCAGCACCATCGACAGGCCGTAGGCGACCAGGCCCAGGAACAGCTGGATGAGCCGGCGGGGCATGCGTGGGGCCGCCGCGCCGCGGCTCAGGCCTTCGTGCCGTCCGGGTTGTATTCGATCATCCACAGCCCGGCCCAGAGCTTGAGGTCGAGCTCGTAGCCTTCGGCGTATTTCCGCATCAGCCAGGCCGGTGCGCTGGCGCGCGGCACCGCGTGCACGGTGATGGCCTCGTCGGCCACGCCGCCGCCGTCGCCGACCTTGCGCAGGTCCAGCGCGCGGGCGAACGCGATCCGCTCGTTGCTCATGCCCGACGAGGTGGGGCCGACCAGCAGCACGTCGATGCGGCCCGCGTCCCAGCCGGTCTCCTCGATCAGCTCGCGCCGCGCGGCGGATTCGAGGGTGTCGTCGTCGACATCGTCGCCGACGAGGCCGGCCGGCATCTCGATCGTGCGCGCGCCCAGCGGCACCCGGTACTGCTCGACGAAGAGCACGTGGTCATCGGGGGTCACCGCGATCACCAGCACCGCCAGGCCGTCCTTGCCGTGGGTGCGTTCGCAGGATTCCCAGTGGCCGCGCCGGACCATGCGCAGCCATTCGCCCTGGTAGAGGATTTCCGGTTGTTCGCCGCCGGCGCGGGTGCGGGTGTCGTCCATGCCCTCGATCCTAGCCTTCCGACATGGTCGAAGCACCGTTTGCCGTCGCCGCGATGCCGCTGGCGGCGTCGAGCCTGCGGCGCGTCATCGGTCCGAACCCCAGCGCGTCGGCGAACGCGGCCAGCGTCGCGGCGTCGGCGGCGGCGCGTTCGAACGGCACCGTCGCATCCGTGAGCGGGGCGTCGCAGGCGATGGTCGACAGTCGCCGGCAGAGCAGGGCCTGTTCGCGGTGCTCGCGCAGGCGCGCGGCCACGGTCGCGGCGCCACGCATGCGCAGGAAGGCCACCTCGTCGATGCGCCCGAGCAGCGCGTCGAGGCTGCCGAAATGCCCGAGCAGCACGGCCGCCGTCTTGCAGCCGATGCCGGGAACGCCCGGGATGTTGTCGACCGCGTCGCCGCACAGGGCCAGGTAGTCGGCCACCTGGTGGGCATGCACGCCCTGGCGCGCCTTGACCCCGTCCGCGCCCCAGCGCTGGCCGCGTGCGTAGTCCCACTGCTCGTCGTGCGCCTGCAGCAGCTGGGACAGGTCCTTGTCGGCCGAGACGATCACCCCGCGGAAGCCGGCATCGCGCGCCAGCACCAGCGCGGTGCCGATCAGGTCGTCGGCCTCGTACTCGCGGTGCGCCAGCACCGGCAGCCCGAGCGCCGCGCACAGCGATTTGCAGTAGGCGAACTGGCGCTTGAGCTCCGCCGGCGCCGGGTCGCGGTTGGCCTTGTAGGCCGGGTACAGCGCGTTGCGGAAGCAGGAGTCCAGGGCCTCGTCGAAGGCGATGGCGATGTGCCGCGGGCGCTCGCGCTCCAGCAGGTCGAGCAGGAAGCGGGCGAAGCCGTGCACCGCGTTGGTCGGCCAGCCGTCGGCGTCGCGGAAGCCCTCCGCCGGCATCGAGTGCCAGGCGCGGAAGACGTACAGGCTGGCGTCGACCAGGTAGAGCGGCGGGGCCGGCGCGGGCAGGGTCACGCCGGCGGCGTCCAGGCGCGCAGCAGCGCGTCGGGATCGGGTCGCTCGCGCTCGGGCGGCACCAGCTTGGGCGTGCCGATATGGATGAAGCCGGCGATCCGCTCGTCGGGGCCCAGTCCGAGCAGCGCCGCCACGCCGGGATCGACGGCCGGCCAGCCGGTGAGCCAGCACGCGCCGAAGCCCATGCCCTGCGCTGCCTGCAGCAGGGCGAAGCAGGCGCAGCCGGCGGTCAGCAGGCGTTCCTGCGCGGGGATGGCCTCGTCCGCCGGATCGAACACCGCGACCACCACGACCACCAGCGGGGCATGCGAGAAGCGCGCGCGGTCCTTGGCAATCGCCGCCTCGCCGGCATCGGGATGGAGGACCTGGCCACGCGCGGCGACCGCCTCGCCCAGCGCGTGGCGCGCGTCGCCGGCGATCGACAGGAAGCGGAACGGCACGCGCTTGCCGTGGTCCGGCACGCGGACCGCCGAACGCAGCATGCGCCGCAGCTCGGTTTGCGTCGGCGCGGGCGCCTCCAGCTGGCGCGCGGGCACCGACCGGCGGGCGTCGAGGGCCTCGAGCGCGGCGGAGTGTTGGCTAAGTGGGATTGCAGTCACAGACCTCGATGGCTCCATTCAGGGATGGTATGCGTGGGTGCATCCCCCGGCACCGATCGCATCCCGAATGATCGCAGAAGACGCCCCCGGCTACTCCCCCTCCCCGTCACGCTCCGGCGCGATGCGCGATCCCGTGCGCCTGTTCGACGCCCTGCGGCGCGAATCGGTGACCGCCCTCGGCGGCGTGCTCTCGGGGTTCTGGGGCACGATCGAAGAGCAGGTGCGCCTGGAGGCGCTGGCCGGCCACGACTACAGCGGTGCCCAGGACGACCGCATGGCGGTGATGGCGCTCGGCCATCGCGCGCTGGACCTGGCCACGCGCTACCGCGAATCGCTCGAGCGCGGCTTCGATGCCTGGCGCAAGCCCGCGTCGCCACCGCTCAGCGACAAGTCGCTCAGCCTGATGTCGGAGGGCGAGCTCGAGATCCACCTCGCGGGACAGCACACGACCGAGCTGCTCGACCACCAGTTCCTGCATCCGCTGGAGCAGCTGGAGGAACGGCTGCAGGCCCTGGCCTCCGCGCTGGGCGTCGAAGGTCCGCGGGCCAATCCCGTGCGCCCCGAGGCCGCGGTGGCCGCCTTCGTCGAGCTCTTCGGTGCCGAAGACCTGACCCGCGGGCTGCGTCCGCTGGTCTTCAACCAGTTCGACAAGCGCCTGCCGGAGGTGCTGGGCGACCTGTACGAGAAACTCAATTCGATGCTCGAAGGAGCCGGCTTCGGCTCCCAGGCGGGCGGCGGCACCCGCGCGGTGCGCGGGCGCCCCGGCACGGGCGGAGGGCAGGGCCACGGGGCAGCTGGCGCCGACCTCGGCGGACAGGCCGAGGTCGGCGGTGGCTGGGTGCCCGAGGGCGGGGTCGTCGAGCACGGCGGGGTTGGCGGTGGTGGCGGTGGCGGTGGCGGTGTCTCCGGAGCGGCGGGCGGATCGGGCGGGCCGGGCGGTGGCTTCGGCGCGGTGCCGATGGGCTACGGCATCGGCGCGCCGATCGCCGGCGGCGCGATGCACGCCGCGGCGTCCGAAGGCCGCCCGCCGCGCTATCGCGACGTCGTGCGCGAGCAGCTCGCGCACTGGCGCGCCTCGGGCGGCGGCACGGCCACGGGTACGGCGCGCGCGGGTGACCCGTTCGAGCAGGATGCATCGCCTGGCGACGCGCACGTGCTGCGCACCGAGGACCTGCTCAACGTCGCGCAGATCCTGCAGGGCGACGACAGCGCCCCCTACACCCGCGCACTCGCGGCGTCGGACGCGCGCGAGCTCAGCCGGGTGATGCGCGAGGCCATCCGCGGCGGTGTGCGCCAGCTCGGCCTCGACGCCGACGTGACCCATTTCAGCGTCGACGAGGAGGATGCGATCGACCTCGTCGGCATGCTCTTCAGCTCGATCAGCGACGCCAACGACCTGGAGGGCCGCGCACGCGACTTCTTCGGCCGGCTGGTCGTGCCCTACCTGAAGGTCGCGCTGACCGACGATTCGATGTTCAACCGCCGCAGCCATCCCGCGCGGCGCCTGCTCGACGTGCTGGCCGAGGCCTGTGACGGCAACGCCGGGGAAACGCCGCAGGACCGCGAGACCCTGGACCGCGCCGAGCGTGCCGTCGACCGCGTGGTCGAGGAATACGACGACGACCAGGCGATTTTCGAACTCGCCGCCAGCGAACTGCGCGACCAGCTGGAGCAGCAGCGCCGCCGGTCCGAGCTGGCCGAGAAGCGTGCCGCCGAAGCGATCCACGGTCGCGAGCGGCTGCAGCAGGCGCGCGCCCATGCCGCCGACCTGGTCGGCTCGCGTCTGTCGGAGCGGCGGCTGACCGTGCCGGTGGCGCAGTTCCTCGACCGCCACTGGCGCCACCACCTCACCCAGGCCTGGCTGCGCGACGGCCCGGGCAGCAGTCGCCACCACGAGGCCATCGCGCTCGGTGACGCGATGGTCCAGGTCGACGTCGACGCCGCGCACGCGCGCGGCCGGGTGGTCGCCGAGCAACTCCTGGCGCTGCAGGTGCCGCTGGGCGAGTGCTATTCCAGCTGCGGCATGGACGCGACCGCGGCGCGCGACGGGATGGCCCGCATCATCTCCGCGCTCGGCCTGCCCGACGCCCCCCGGCGCGTGCATGCGCCGGAGGCCGGCCTGGAGGACGTGGACACCGGCGCCGCCGAAGGCCCGCTGGCGGGGCTGCAGCTTGCAGGCGGCACCGACACCCTGGACTTCGACCCGGAGGTCGCCGCGCGGATGCGCCGGCTGAGGGTCGGGCAGGGCCTGCGACTGATCGACGAGGACGGACACGAGACCGCGGCGCGGATCGCCTGGGTGAGCCCGCTGACCGGCCGCTTCCTGGTGGTGAACCGCCGCGGCATGCGCCGGATGGTGGTGTCGCCCGAGGAGCTGACCGCCCTGGTCGCGGCCGGCCGGGTGGCGGTGCGTTCGACCGATGCGCCGTTCGACGAGGCCATGCGACAGGTGTGGCAGCAGCTCAATCCCAAGGCCGCGCCGAACGCGCGCGACGAGAGGGCGGTCAACGGCTGACGCCTGCTGGCGGATGGCCGTGGCGCCCGCCGGCGCATGACCGCCGCGGTTGCCGTCATGCGCCAGGTGCTGGTGTTGGGATATCGTGGCGCGCCCGCCCAGTCTCAGGCATCTCCTAGAAATGCGACCGCGATCAAGTCCCGGCGATGCAGGTCCTGCCCGGACAGCGTCGGCCAACACGCCGGCCCGCCAGCTCGAAGCGCTGCACCAGGGCTTCCGCGCCCGCCTGCTGCCGCTGCTGGCCGAGTCCCGCGAAGCCACAGAGGCCGAGTTGAGGCGCCTCGCGGCCGAGTCGCCCGACGACGAACTCGCCGAAGCGCTCGCCAACGCCGTCGTCCTGCAGCACGACGCCAGCCGCCACCAGCGCGGCTGGGAGGGCCATCTCGCCCAGGGCTTCGCCGGCTGGCCCACGCCGCCGGATGCGGCCAGGCTTGCGCGCGGCTTCGCCCTGGTCTCGGACGGGGAGCTGCATGCGCAGCTGATCGGGCAGCCCGCGGTCGAGGCGCTGGAGCGGCGCTTCGCCGACGTGCTCGGCATCATCGATGGCCGCCTCTGGTCGATGGCGGCGGCGCTCGGCGGCCATGCGCGGCCGGTCAATCCGTTCGCGCCGCGCGCGGTGATCGACGCGTTCCTCGAGACCTTCAGCGCCACCGAATGCGATCCGATCCTGCGCTCGGCGCTGCTGCGCCAGTACGAGCGGCTGTGCGGACCGCGCCTGCTCGAGGCCTATGCCTGGCTCAACACCACGCTGGCCGAGGGTGGACACGCGCTGGATGGCGCCAGCGGCGGTGCCGCACTGGTCTCGCAACCGGTGGCGGGCAAGGGCGGGCAACCGGCCTGGGCCGGACACGACGCGCTCAAACCCCAGGCGTCGTCCTGGCGCGAGTCCGCGCCCGGAGCCGTGGAGCACGGCACCGGGCGGCGCAGGATCCTGTGCGACCGCCTGCGCGCGGCGCGCGGCCCGGAGGCCAGTGCCCGGGCGGCGTCGGCCCGCGACTTCAGCGAGCAGGAATTTTTTTCGGTGCTGTCCCTGCTGCAGGGCAACGAGACGCCGAAGCAGCCGGTCCAGGTGCCGGGTTCGATCGGCGTGCACCTCAGGGATGCGCTGCGGAACGGAGCCGAAGGCCTGGGCCTGCCTGCGGACCTGGCGGCGCCATCGCCGGCCCAGGACGATGCGATCGACGCGGTCGGTGCGCTGTTCGACGGCCTGCGCGCCGACGCCGCACTGTCACCCGATGCCCGCGGCCGGCTGGCAAGGCTCGCCTGGCCATGGCTGCGGCTGGCGCTGGCCGATCCCGCGCTGTTCGAAGACCCCGCGCATCCGGCCATGCGCCTGCTCTCGGGCCTGGTGGCGTGCTGGGACGCCAACCTGGCGCGCAGCGACGACGAGGCCGCGCTGCACGTCCTGGCGGACGGGCTGGCCGACCGCGTGGCCAACGACTACCACGACGACGCGGGCGTGTTCGCCGCGGCGCTGGAGGAACTCGATGCCACGCGCGCGCCGCTGGAGCGGCGTGCGGCGATCAGCGAACGCCGGGCCTGGCAGTCGATCCTCGGCGGCGAGCGCCTGCAGGAGGCGCGCCGCGACGCCGATGCGCACCTCGCCGCGCGGCTTGGGCGCGCGCCACTGCTGGTCGAGGTGGCCGGCTTCCTCTCCGGCGCCTGGCGCCAGTCGCTGGCCATGGCCTGGCTGCGCGACGGCCCCGGGTCGGCTCGCCACGGCGAGGCGCTGGCCGTCGGTGACGAACTGCTGGAGATCGACGCCGCGGCGGCCGCGGCCGAGGGACGCGACGTTGCCGATCGCCTGATCGCCCTCGGCCCGCAGCTTCGCGCCTGCCTGCTGGCCGGCGGTATCGCCGATGCCGGCGCCGACGAGCAGTTGGCCCGGCTGGTGGCCGCCCTGGCACGGCCCGATGCGCCGCGCATGCCGGCGGCCTTCGTGCCGCTGGCCGAGCCGGAAGAATTCGATACGTCCGCCGGGTCTGTCGGCGACGACGCGGCGGCAGCCGTCGGACAGGTGCTGGTCAGGGATGCCGCTGGGGGCGAGCCGCCGACCTGGCTGCGCCTGGCCTGGACCAGCCCGGTCACCGGACGCCACCTGCTGGTGAACCGCCAGGGTGCGCGCACGGCGCTGATTGGACCGGGGGAGCTGGCCGCGGCGCTGGCAGGCGCGCAACTGGTGGCGCGCTCGGCGGAAGGCGCGGCGGAAGCCGTGCTGCAGCGACTCGCCGGTCCGCCAGCCGGCTGAGCGCTGCCGTCGCGCATCGCCGCCGACACCGCTAGGATGGTGCGAAGGCATCGCGGGGAGTCGGGAATGGCAGTGAGGATCGGCATCGCGCGGGAAACCGCGCCGGGCGAGCGGCGCGTCGCGCTGACCCCCGAAACCTGCAGGAAGCTGGTCGCCCTCGGTGCGACGGTCACCATCGAACGCGGCCTGGGCCACCACGCCCACTTCGCCGACGCCGCCTATTCCGCCGCGGGTGCCGTGCTTGCCGACGATGCACCGGGCGCGCTGGCCGGAGCCGACCTGGTGCTGTGCGTGCAGGCGCCGCCGCCGGCGCTGCTGGCGACGCTGCGCGAAGGCGCCGCGCTCATCGGCCAGCTGCAGCCCGAGGCCGACCCGGCGCGTGGCGAAGCGATCCGCGCGCACGGCCTGGTCGCGTTCCCGCTGGAGCGTTTGCCGCGCACCACGCGCGCGCAGGCGATGGACGTGTTGAGTTCGCAGGCCGGCATGGCCGGCTACAAGGCGGTGCTGATCGCCGCGCAGCTGGCGCCGCGCTTCTTCCCGATGCTGACCACCGCGGCCGGCACCATCCGGCCGTCGAAGGTGCTGGTGATCGGCGCCGGCGTCGCCGGCCTGCAGGCGGTGGCCACCGCGCGCCGGCTGGGCGCCCAGGTGGAGTGCTTCGACGTGCGTCCGGAAACCCGCGAGCAGATCGAATCGCTGGGCGGCCGGTTCCTCGACCTCGGCGTGAGCGCGGCGGGCGAGGGCGGTTATGCGCGCGCGCTCACCGACGAGGAGCGCGCCGAGCAGCAGAAGCGCCTGGGTGAGCACCTGCGCAACATCGACGCCATCGTCTGCACCGCCGCCGTCCCCGGGCGGCCGGCACCGAAGATCATCACCGCCGGCATGGTCGGCGGCATGGCGCCCGGCAGCGTGATCGTCGACCTCGCCGCCGAGACGGGCGGCAACTGCGAGCTGACGCGGCCGGGCGAGACGATCGACGCCGGCGGGGTCACCGTGGCCGGGCCGCTCGACCTTGCGAGCAGCGGCGCGGTGCACGCCAGCGAGATGTTCGCGCGCAACGTCTTCAACTTCGCCAGCCTGCTGGTCGCCGACGGCGCGCTCGCCTTCGACTGGAACGACGAGCTGCTGGCCAGGACCGTCTGGCCGCAGCCGCAGCCGGCGGCCTGACTCGCGCTCAGCGGTCGCGCGGCGGCTCGGGGGACCTGGGCGCCCGCGGTGGCGCCGGATGCGCCTGGACCCACGCGCGCCGCTGCGCCGGGGTCATCGCGCCCCACTGCTTGCGCAGGGCCTCGCGCTCGGCCTCGGGCAGGGTCCGCATGTGCGCATAGAGGGCGCGCAGGGCGCCGCGCTTTTCCGGATCCATCTGTCGCCAGCGCTCGGCGCCCCGGCGGGCACGCTCACGCTGTTCGGGCGGCATCTGCTGCCAGCGCTCGGCATGTTCGAGCATGCGCGCGCGGCGCTCGGGATGGTCGTCCCAGCGCTGGCGCAGCGGCGCGACCAGGGCCTCGCGCTGCGCGTCGCTCAGCTGGTCCCAGGCTGGGAGTGCCGGTCCGGCGGGCGTCTGTGCGGCGGCCGGCAGGGTGAACGTGGCCAGCGCCAGAAGCAGCGCGGTGGTGGTCGAGCGGATCGTGGGATTCGGCATGGTCCTCACTCCATCGCCAGGATCAGGCTGTCCTGCGAGGCGACCCACAGGTACAGATCAGGGTCTTCCTCGAGCGTGGCCAGGCCCTCGTCCCAGGCCGCCGCCTCGATGGCCGTCCCGGCCGCGGCCAGCGACGGTGGCGCAGCATCCGTTGGCCCACCGTCCAGCGCCGGCTGGCGCAGCCCGATGGCCAGCGCGAAGACGGCTGCCAGGCCGGCCGCCGCCCACCAGCCGCCCGACCGCAGCTCCGGCCGTGCCGGCGTGGCGGCGGAGGCGGCATGGCCACGCCGCACCCGCAGGGCATAGAGGGTGCGCGGCGGCACCTGTGCCACCGCCTGCACATGCACGGCGCGCAGCCGGCGGTCGAATGCGTCGTGTGTGTCGCTCATCGGAAATCCTCCAGTCGCTTCTGCAGCGCGTCGCGTGCGCGCGACAGGTGTGTCTTGACCGATCCCTCGCTGCAGCCCATCACCCGCGCGGTGGTCGCCACGTCGAGCTCTTCCAGGATCCGCAGGGTGAAGGCCTCGCGCTGGCGCCTCGGCAGGGCGCGCAGCGCCTGCACCAGCTCGCTCCAGGCCTCGCGGCCGTCGTGCGCGCGGGACGGGTCCGGCTCGTCGCCGGCCCATTCCACGCCCGCCTCCTGGCGTTCGTCGGCCGAGGTCATCCAGCCCAGGCGCAGGGTGCGCCGGCGCTGCACGTCGACGATGCGGCTGCGCAGGACGGTCCAGAACAGCGGCGTCCACTCGTCGGCGGGCCGATCGCGGTAGCGCAGCATCCGCACCATCGCGTCCTGCACCGCGTCCAGGGCGTCCTCGCGGTGGCGCAGCCCGGCTTCGGCGAAGCGCACCGCACGCGCGGCGATGCCGTCGAGGAAGGTCTCGAGCGTCATCGCGTCGGCCGTCGCCCCGGTCTGCGCCGCGGCGGCGTACACGCTGTTGGCGTCAGCTGGCATGGGATCCAGCATAGCCAGCGCGGTGCCGTGGTGTTGTGGGTTGCTGCTGCCGTCCATCCAGGCATTCCAGTCGGGTCGTGGATGGGAACGCAGGCCGGCGCGCGCGGTTGACAGGTGCCCGTGGCGCCGCGGTCAGGGCCGGTTATGATCGGAGCGGGCAGCCCGGGGAGAACGCGTGTGGCCGATGGATTCGTTGCGCTGTACATCTTCATGCTGGCGGCGATCGCCGGCCACGTGATCATCTCGCGGGTGCCGGTGATCCTGCACACGCCGCTGATGTCGGGGTCGAACTTCATCCACGGCATCGTGCTGATCGGCGCGATGGTGGTGCTGGGGCACGCCGACACCACGCTGGAGAAGGCGATCGGCTTCGTGGCGGTGCTGATGGGCGCGGGCAATGCCGCCGGCGGCTACGTGGTCACCGAGCGCATGCTCGAGATGTTCAAGCCCAGCGACCGCGCCAAAGGCGGCAAGTCCGGCAGCCCGGAGGGTGGCGCATGAGCGGCGCGTCCGTGCTGATGCTGGTCATCCAGGCGAGCTACCTGGTCGCGGCCACGCTGTTCCTGCTCGGCCTGCAGCGCATGGCCTCGCCGCGCACCGCGCGCAGCGGCATCCAGTGGGCGGGCGTCGGCATGGTCCTGGCCACGGTGGTCACCTTCTTCATCCCGGGGCTGCAGAACATCGCGCTGATGGCGGTGGCGGTGGCCCTGGGCACGGTGATGGCCTGGATCTCGGGCAAGCGCGTGGCCATCACCGACATGCCGCAGATGGTCGCGCTGTACAACGGCCTGGGCGGTGGATCGGCGGCGGCGATCGGCGCCGTCGAGCTGCTGCGCTGGACCTCGGCCGGCCAGGCGCCTGGCGTGGTCGTGCCGGTGCTCGCGCTGCTGGGCGCGCTGATCGGCTCGGTGGCGCTGTCGGGCTCGATCATCGCCTGGGCCAAGCTCGACGGGCGCATGGACAAGCGCTACAGCTTCCCGGGCATGCAGCTCTTCAACGCCGCGGTGCTCCTGGCGGCGCTGGTGCTGGGCGGGCTGCTGCTGCGCTCGCTGGGCGTGCCGCTGGTGGTGGCGTTCTTCGTCGCCGCGCTGGCCCTCGGCGTGCTGATGACCCTGCCCATCGGCGGCGCCGACATGCCGGTGGTGATCTCGCTGTACAACGCGCTGACCGGCCTGGCGGTGGCCTTCGAGGGCTATGTGCTGGGCAACGAGGCGCTGATCATCGCCGGCATGATGGTCGGCGCGGCCGGCATCCTGCTGACCCGGCTGATGGCCAAGGCGATGAACCGCTCGATTTCCAGCGTGCTGTTCTCGAACTTCGGTGCTACCGGCGAGGCCGCCGAGATCACCGGCAGCCAGAAGCCGATCGAGGCCGCCGACGTCGCCGCGATGATGGCCTACGCCGAGCGCGTGGTGATCGTGCCCGGCTACGGCATGGCCGTGGCCCAGGCGCAGCACAAGATCTGGGAGCTGAGCCAGCGGCTGATCGAGCGCGGGGTGAAGGTGAAGTTCGCCATCCACCCGGTGGCCGGGCGCATGCCCGGGCACATGAACGTGCTGCTGGCCGAGGCCGGCGTGCCTTACGACCTGATCGTCGACATGGACGACGTCAACCCCGAGTTCAAGAACACCGACGTCAGCCTGGTGATCGGCGCCAACGACGTGGTCAACCCGGTGGCCAAGACCGATCCCGCCAGCCCGATCTACGGCATGCCGATCCTCGACGTGGTCGAGTCGAAGAACACGATCGTGATCAAGCGCGGCAAAGGCCGCGGATTCGCCGGCATCGAGAATGCGCTGTTCTACGCCGACAACACCCGGATGCTCTATGGCGACGGATCGGAGATGGCGAGCGCGCTGGTGAGCGAGCTCAAGGCGCTCGACGGCGGGCACTAGCCGGTCGGGCCTGTGGGAGCGGCTACAGCCGCGAAAACGGAGTTCGCGCAGGGCGATCGCGGCTGTAGCCGCTCCTGCAGACGGCGGGCGTAGGTGCTCAGCGGCCCCAGGCGGCGGCGACCACGAGGCCGGCCGCCAGCCAGGCCAGGTCGACGGCGTCGTTGGCCATGCGCAGCAGCAGCCAGCCGTGCTCCGGGCCCATGCGGATGATCGAGCTCCAAGGGGTGAGGCCCAGCATCCGCCCGACCTGGTCCGCGGCGATGCCCCAGTTGGCCAGCGCGATCGCCACCAGCGTCGCCAGCACCGCCCAGGCCGCGCGCGCGGCGCCGGGCCGGTGTCCGCCCATGCGCAGCAGCAAGAGCGCATCGACCGCGGCCACCACGGCCATCCAGCTCGACTGGCGGCCGGTCACCTGCGCGACCAGGATCCAGGCCGCGGCGATGCCGATGCTGCCGGCCAGCGCCAATGCCAGCGCCGTCGTCGGCCGGGAGCGGAAAGGGGGCATGGAACGCAGCACCGTTCGGGGTGGTACAGGATAGCGTCCGCCACGGGCGGTAGAATGAGCGTCCAGTCGCCACAGCCGAATCCCGCATGTATTCCCGCAACAGCGAACCCGTCCGCCTCGAGCGCGACTGCGCCGCCGTGCTCGTGCCGCAGGGCGACGAGGTCACCCTGCCCGCGGGCAGCGTGGGCTACATCACCCAGGCGCTGGGCGGCAGCTTCACGGTGTTCGTCGAGGGCAACCTGTTCCGCATCGCCGGCAACGACGCCGACGCGATCGGCAAGGAGCCGCCGGAACCGCTGCAGCTGGAGGAGGGCGCGGACGACGCCGCGGTGGAGCGCCTGGTCTGGAGCCAGCTGCGCACCTGCTTCGACCCGGAGATCCCGATCAACATCGTCGACCTCGGCCTGGTCTACGAGGCGAACGTGCTGCACCGCGACGATGGCCAGCGGCTGGTCGAGGTGCGCATGACCCTCACCGCGCCCGGCTGCGGGATGGGCGACATCCTGGTCGACGACGTCCGCATCAAGCTGGAAATGATCCCGACCGTGGTCGAGGCCGACGTCGAACTGGTGTTCGACCCGCCGTGGACCCGGCACATGATGTCCGAGGCCGCGCGGCTGGAAACCGGGATGTTCTGAACGGCGGGCGCAAGGCCCGTCTTGCCTGTTTTCCAGAGCCAATGTCAGGATCTGTGACTGGCCGCACATTCCGTGCTGCCAAGTGCAACCTGTTTCCGCTTGCGGGCCCCGAAGGTGTCGCTTAGCGTCACTTTGCGGACGGAAAGTGTCAGTCCGCATCCGGCGGCTGCCACGGACGGGGAGGGGTTCCCGGAGCGGCGGCGCCGTCCCGCCGCGCGCGCGGCACCTCGTTCACTCCGGGAAAAACCACTCATGTCCGACGCCAAGCTTCGCCGCGTGCGCCTGCACGCCCTCGCGGTCGCCACCACCGCGGTCCTGTCGTCCCTTGCGGTCGCGTTGCCGGCCCTCGCCGCCGAGCGCGTCGAGCTCAGCGGCCTCCAGGCCTCGCAGCAGCACGATCGCTTCATCGTGAAGTACGTCGATGGCAGCCCGGAACAGGCCAGTCCCAAGGAGCGCGACGCCGCGCTGCGCGCCGCGGCCGGCGTGGTCCCGGCCTCGCGCCGCGCCGCGCCGCTGGTGCTGCGCCACGAGCGCCGTATGGCCGTGGGCGCCGAGGTGATCACCACCAGCCGCAAGCTCGACCGCGTCGAGGCCGAAACCCTGATGCGGCAAATCGCGGCCAATCCGAACGTCGAGTACGTCGAGGTCGACAAGCTCAACACGCTGGTCATGACGCCGAACGATCCCCAGTTCTCGCAGCAGTGGGGCTTTGGCACCGGAGCCGGCGGCATCCGCGCCACCCAGGCCTGGGACACCACCAGCGGCGCCGGGACCGTGGTCGCGGTGCTCGATACCGGCATCGCCAGCCACAGCGACCTCAATGCCAACGTGCTGCCCGGCTATGACTTCATCGCCGACACCGCGGTCGCCGGCGACGGCAACGGCCGCGACGGCGACGCCAGCGATCCGGGCGACTACTACGGCGGCAACGCATCGAGCTGGCACGGCACCCACGTCGCCGGCACGGTGGCCGCGCTGACCAACAACGGCAAGGGCGTGGCCGGCACGGCGTATGGCGCCAGGATCGTGCCCGTGCGCGTGCTTGGCCGTGGCGGTGGCTACGACTCCGACATCGCCGACGCGGTGATCTGGGCCTCGGGCGGTTCGGTCAGCGGCGTGCCGGCCAACGCCAACCCGGCGGAAGCCATTAACCTCAGCCTCGGTGGCTCCGGCAGCTGCGGCAGCGCGATGCAGAGCGCGATCAACGGCGCGGTCGGCCGCGGCTCCACGATCGTGATCGCCGCGGGCAACAGCAACGCGAACACCTCGGGCTTCTCGCCGGCGAACTGCGGCAACGTGATCGCCGTCGGCTCGATCACCAGCACCGGCGCGCGCTCCAGCTTCTCCAACTACGGCGCGATCGTCGACATCGCCGCGCCGGGTTCGAGCATCCAGTCCACGCTCAACAGCGGCAGCCAGGGCCCGGGCGCCGAAAGCTATGCCAGCTACAGCGGCACCTCGATGGCCGCGCCGCACGTGGCCGGCGTGGTCGCCCTGATCCAGTCGGTGGCCAACCCGGCCAAGACCCCGGCGCAGGTCGAGGCGCTGATCAAGAGCACCGCCCGCGCCTTCCCGTCCACGCCGTCGCAGCCGATCGGCGCCGGCATCCTCGATGCCAAGGCGGCGGTCGATGCGGCCGCGGGTGGCGGCGGCAATCCCAACCCGAACCCGGGCGGCGTCCTGCAGAACGGCGCGCCCGTCAGCGTGGCCGGCGCCTCGGGCAGCACCCAGTACTGGACCGTCACCGTGCCGGCCGGGGCGACCAACCTCAACATCGCCACCGCGGGCGGCACCGGCGACCTCGACATGTACGTGCGCTTCGGGTCGCAGCCGACCACGTCGACCTACGACTGCCGCCCCTACCGGTCGGGCAATGCCGAAACCTGCAGCTTCGCCACGCCGCAGGCAGGTACGTGGCACGTGATGCTGAGTGGCTACTCGGCGTTCTCGGGCGCCACCCTCACCGCCAGCTATGCCACCGGCGGTGGCGGCGGTGGCAGCGTGCTGCAGAACGGCGTGCCGGTGACCGGCCTGTCCGGTGCGGCGTCGAGCGAGCGCCGCTATACCATCCAGGTGCCGGCGGGCCGCACCCAGCTCCGGGTGCAGACGTCCGGCGGCACGGGTGATGCCGACCTCTACGTGCGCCAGGGTTCGGCGCCGACCACCACCACCTACACCTGCCGTCCGTACCAGGGTGGCAACAACGAGACCTGCACCATCAGCAATCCGGCGGCCGGCACCTGGCACGTCATGGTGCGCGGCTACAGCGCGTACTCGGGCCTGAGCCTGGTCGGCAGCTACTGACCACGGCGGTGCTGACGGCGGCGGACGGGGCGACCCGTCCGCCGTTTTCTTTTTTTGCCGACGGGGTTCGCGCCGCCCGTCCCGCGCACAGGGGGTGTGCTTTCGCGCCGCCCGCCCCGCGCACCGGGGGTGTGCTGCCCGGTCCTGCCCGCATCCTGCTCCCAAGGCCGGCCGCCGGCCATCCCTGGCCGGCTGTACGCACACCCCCTGTGCGCGGGACGAGCACCGGCCATCGCCGGCTTCGGAACGAAGGTCAAATGCCGCCGCTGCCGCCGCTGCCGCCGCTGCCACGCTCACCGCGTCGACCAGTCGTTGGCGCAGGAATCGTGGCCGCAGTTGGTGCCGCATCTGTGGGGGCAGCGAGGGGCGCGCACTCGGCTTTCCCAGACAGCGAAAACGGTCGGGCTCGCCGCGGAGGCAGGGGGCATGACCAGAGCCGGCCATGGATGGCCGGCGGCCGGATGATGGGAGCAGGACGCGGAGACATCCGGCTGGGCATGCCCCCTGCCTCCGTGGCGGGCGGCGCACCCTGTCCGGAGCAACCATCTCGGGTTCCGTGTCCCCCGGCGTGCCGTCCCGGGCCGCGCGGTCAGGCCGGCTCGAAGCGGTTCGCGGCCACGTTCTTGCGGACCGTGAGCGGGTCCCAGATGCGTCCGTTCATGGCGATGTAGACGCCGGCGGACAGCGACTGCACCGCACCGACCGCGGTGCCGATGTTGAACTCGGCGTCCGAGCCGCGGAAGCGCGCCGGGTTGAGCGCCCCGGTCAGCACGATGGTGCGGTCGGCCAGCGGCGCCAGCGCCCTGGCGGTCTCGACCATGGTGTCGGTGCCGTGGGTGACCAGCACGTGGCGCGTGGCCTGCGCCGCGATGGTGGCGCGCAGCAGCTCGCGATCGCCGTCGTCGATGTGCAGCGAATCCTTGCGCAGGATCGGGATCACGCGGAAGCGGAAGGCCACGCCGAGTTCCTCGAGGATCCGGCCGATCTGCGGCTCGCCCACCTGGAAGTCCGACTTGTCGTCGAAATAGACCTTGTCGATCGTGCCCCCGGTGGTGACGATCAGCAGTTCTTCCATCGTGCGTGTCCTCGATTGCGGCAGCCGTGACCCGCATCGCGCGGGCCGGGTGCGCATTCTAGTCGTTCGCGGCGCGCCGCTTGCCGCGGCCGGCGAAGCGCGCCTGCAGTCCCGGCCAGCTCGAGGCCACGATGATGCCCAGCGCCAGCAGCACCTCGCCCAGTGCGTAGCCGCGCCCGTCCGCGCGCTCCCACGCCAGCATGACGCCGTGGCAGAACCACCCCAATCCCAGCACGCCGGACCAGAAGGCCGCGGTGCGCCGCCCGGCCAGCACGCCGATGGCCAGCAGCAGCGGCGGCAGCGCGAACACCGCCAGCGCCTGCAGGTAGCGCGCGTCGCCCGCGAACCAGGCCGCGAACAGCGCCGCCAGCGCCAGCAGCAGGGCGGCAAGCACGCGCCCGGACGTCGTCGCCGGCATCAGCCCAGCCTCGCCGCCAGGGCGGCGATGCGCCGGCCGAGCGCGCGCGCAAGCCTGGCCTCGTCCTCGCTGGGCGTCGGATCGTTGTCGCCGCCGGCGACGTGGCTGGCGCCGTAGGGCGTGCCCCCGGTGCGCGTGGACGACAGCCCCGGCTCGGTGAAGGGAATGCCGGCGATGACGCAGCCGTGGTGCAGCAGCGGCAGCATCATCGTGAGCAGGGTCGACTCCTGGCCGCCGTGCTGGGTGGCGGTCGAGGTGAACACGGCCGCCGGCTTGCCGACCAGGGTGCCGCTGGCCCATTCGCTGCCGAGGCCGTCGAGGAAGTGCTTCATCGGTGCCGCCATGTTGCCGAAGCGGGTCGGGCTGCCGACCAGCAGACCGGCGCATTCGGCCAGGTCGCGCAGCTCGACGTAGGGCGCGCCGTCTTCGGGCACCGGTGGCTGCGTGGCCACGGTCACCGACGCCACCGGTGGCACCGTGCGCAGGCGCGCGGACATGCCCTCGACCTCGCCGATGCCGCGCGCGATCTGCCGCGCGAGCGCGGCGACCGAGCCGCCGCGGCTGTAGTACAGGACCAGGATCTCGGGCATGGCGACTCCTCGCGGGGCCGGGAAGCATAGCCGCAGCGGCCCTGCGCGCGCTGCGATGGGGCCGGTGCGATCGGTTAACCTCGCCACGATGGAGCCACTGGATTCGCTCAACCGCTGGGCCGACCGCCTGCGCGACCGCGCGCGCGCGCTGACCTTCGCGCGCTTCCTTTGGCGGCGCTTCCTCGACGACCGCCTGTTCGAGGCCGCCGGCGCGCTGTCGTTCACCACGACCTTCGCCCTGGTGCCGCTGTCGATGGTGGTGTTCGGGGTGCTGTCGGCGTTCCCGGTGTTCGAGGAGTGGCGCGACCTGCTCAGCGAGTTCGTGTTCGCGAACTTCGTTCCCAGCTCGGCCCAGGGCATCCGCGACTGGCTGATGTCGTTCTCCGAGAACACCGGCAAGCTCACGGCGGTCGGCGTGATCGCGCTGGTGGTGTCGGTGCTGGTGACCCTGGTCGGCATCGAGGCGGCGTTCAACCGCATCTGGCGCGTGCATACTGCCCGCCCGCAGCTGTCGCGCTTCCTCGTCTACTGGACCGTGCTGACGCTCGGCGCGCTGGTGGCGGCGGCCAGCCTGTCGGTGCTCGGGCGGCTGTTCGCCCTGGACGTCTTCCGCAGCGGCGCCGGGCAGTGGCTGCAGGGGGCGATGCTGGACGCGGCGCCGGTGGTGATCGAGCTGCTGGCGTTCGCGACCATCTACCGCGTGGTGCCGCATCGCACGGTGCAGTGGCGCCACGCGTTCGCCGGCGCCCTGGTGGCGGTGGTGCTGCTGGAGATCGGCCGGCGCCTGATCAGCCTCTACCTCGGCAGCTTCAACGCCTACCAGAACATCTATGGCGCGGTGGCCTTCGTGCCGATCTTCCTGCTCTGGCTGTACCTCGGCTGGGTCAGCATCCTGCTGGGAGCTTCGTTCGCGGCCTCGGTCTCGGCCTTCCGCTACCAGCCGGCCCACCTGCGCCTTCCGCAGGGCTACGAGATCTACGCGATGCTGCGCCTGCTGGACCGCTTCCGCGAAGCGCGCGCCACTGGCGGCGGCCTGCACAGCGACGAGATCCTGGAGTGCGAGCCGGTCCTGACCGACGCCCTGGTGCAGGAGACCCTGGGCCAGCTGGCCTCGATCAACGTCGTCCGCAGGGCCGAGTCGGGCGAGTGGCTGCTCGCCCGCGACCTCGACGCGCTGACCCTGGCCGAACTCTACGAAGCCGGCCAGCTGCGCATCCCGATCGCCGAGGCCCACCTGCCGGGCGCCGACGACGCCCGCGGCGCCGCGGTGATCGCCACCATCGACGCGCTGCGCCTGCCGCTGCGCGACCTCCTGCGTCGCCGCGTCGGCGACTGCCTCGACCAGAACCGGACCTGACGCCATGCCGCTGCGCCACGCCCTCGCAACCTGCCTTGCCCTGCTGCTCCTCGCGGCCTGCCAGCCTGATCGCGAGGGAGTGGCCCAGGCGCCGGCAAGCGCTCCGTCCGCCGCGCAGGAACCGTCCGTTGATAACCCGGCGGGCGAGGCGACCGGGACGACCTCCAGCGAGGAGTTCCCGTCGCTGGTCGTGACCACGCTCGACGGCGAACGCTTCGACCTGGCCGAGCGTCGCGGCCGCTGGGTGGTCGTCAACTTCTGGGCGACCTGGTGCGCGCCCTGCCTCAAGGAGATGCCCGAGCTGTCGGCGCTCGATGCCATGCGCGAGCACGTGGAGGTGATCGGGCTGGCCTACGAGGAGACCGACGCCGAGACCCTGCGCGCCTTTCTCGCCGAGCGCCCGGTGGTCTACCCGGTCGCCATCGTCAGCACCTACGAGCCGCCGGCGGACTTCCCGACGCCCCGCGGCCTGCCGCTGACCGTGCTGGTCGCGCCGGACGGCCGGCGGGTCAAGGCCTTCCTCGGCCCGGTGACCGCCCTGGAGCTCGAGCAGGCCATCGAGGCTGCCGGCGGTCCCGCGCCCGGCGAGGGCGCGTAGCCGCGCAAGCGGGGATCGACCGACCGCGCAGCCGCGGCGCTCAGTCGCCGTCGCTGCCGTAGGGAGGGATCGGCTGCAGCACGCCGTAGCGCTCCGTGGACGGCGGCCCGGGCAGGGGCGCGAAGTCCGGCCTGTGTGCGGGGACGGTCACGTCCGGCAGGCGGTCGAGCAGGTGGCGGATCAGCGCCAGCCGTCCGGACTTCTGGTGGTTGAAGTCGACCAGGGTCCAGGGTGCGTGCGTGGTATGCGTCGCCGCCAGCATCGCCTCGCGGGCGCGGGTGTAGTCGTCGTAGCGCAGGCGCGCCTCGACGTCGATCGGCGACAGCTTCCAGGCCTTGAGCGGATCGTCCAGCCGCTCGGCGAAGCGCTTCTCCTGCTGCGCCTGGTCGCAGCACAGCCAGTACTTGAACAGACGGATGCCGTCGCCGACCAGCAGCTGCTCGAACGCCGGGACCTGGCCGAGGAAGGCCTCGACCTGGGCGTCGCTGGCGAAGCCCATCACCTTCTCGACGCCGGCGCGGTTGTACCAGCTGCGGTCGAACAGCACGATCTCGCCCGCGGCCGGCAGGTGCTGCACATGGCGCTGGAAGTACCACTCGCCCTGTTCGCGTTCGCTCGGCCTGGGCAGGGCCACCACGCGGTACTGGCGCGTGTCCAGGTGCTCGGTGATGGCCTTGATCGCGCCGCCCTTGCCGGCGGTGTCGCGGCCTTCCATGACGATCGCGATGCGCTCGCCGCAGTGGCGGGCCCAGCGCGCCATCGCCACCAGCTCGTGCTGCATGGCCTTCAGCTCGGCCGCGTACGCCTTGCCCTTGAACGTCTTCACCTGTGCGCTCCTTCCCGTCGGTCCCCGGATGGGGCGGCATCCGCGCGCCGCGGTCAAGCGCCGTCGAGCCGGAGGCCGGCGGGCGGAAGCCCGTTCCGATGGCGCGCGGCCATCGCCCGGGCCATGGCCGCGAAGTCGCGCGCGAAGCCGGCCATGTCGAACAGGCCCGAGCTCCCGCGCAGGCCGGCCAGCCGCGCACGCAGCCCGGCCAGCCGCGCCGGGTCCCGGCCCAGCGCGGTGGCGAGCTCCACGTACGCCGCAGCGTCGGCCACGTTGAGCGCGCCCAGGCCCAGATGGTGGTTCAGGCTGCCCGCGACCCGCGCGGCGAAGGTGCGTCCGGGACAAGTCAGCACCGGGCAGCCGGCCCAGAGCGCGTCGGATGCCGTGGTGTGGGCGTTGTAGGGATTGCTGTCCAGGAACAGGTCGGCGAGCTGCAGCCGCGCGAGGTAGGCGGCGTGCGGCTGCTTGGCCATGAACACCAGCCGCGCGGGATCGATGCCCGCGGCCGTCGCCGCCGCGCGCAGACGGTCGTCGCCCCGGCCGGGGCCGGAGAGCAGCCAGAGCACGCTGCCGGGCACGCCGCGCAGCACCGCCATCGCGCGCATGAAGCTGGCCGGATTCATCTTGTAGCTGTTGTTGAAGCAGCAGAAGACCACGCCGGCGTCGGGCAATCCGCACTCGCCGCGCGAAGGCGGCGGTCCCGGCGCACGCCGCGTGTCGGAGGGCTGGAAGCAGCGCGGCAGGCGCGCAACGGCTTCCGAAAACCCCGTTTCCAGCGCCGTCGGCAGCACGACGTCATCGGCCAGCACGTAGTCGATCCACGGCGCGCCCGAGGTGCCCGGATAGGCCAGCCAGTTGACCTGCACCGGCGCCGGGCGCATGGCCAGCACGCCCGGCGCGCCGCCGCCGCCCCAGCCGCGCAGGTCGTGGAGGATGTCGATGCCCGCGTCGCGGATGCGCTGCGCCACTGCGGCATGGGGCAGGGCGGCGACGTCGTGCAGCGTGGTCGCGGCCTCCAGGCGCTGGCGGATCGCGCTGCCGTCGTCGGGGTTGAGCGCGAACAGGTGGGCCTCGAGCCCGGCTTCGGCACGCAGGGCTTCCAGCAAGGCCACGGTGAGCAGGCCGGTCGGATGCGCGCCGAAGCCGTTGGACAGGAAGCCGACGCGCAGGGTTCCGGCTGCGGCCATCGCGCGCGGCGGCAGCGGCCGCGCCTGGTGCGCGACCTGTGCCGCGCTCAGGCGCGCGCAGCGCAATTGCTCGACGGCGTCGCCGTCCTCGCTGAGGAACGCGAAGGGTTCGACCGCCGCCTCGCCGCGCGCGACGGCGCCGCGCACCTGTGCCGACAGCGCGTCCAGGCCGCGCCAGTCGCACAGCTTGCGGCGCCAGGCGAGGAGATGGGCGGCGATCTGCGCCGCGTCCGGCGCCAGCGCGTGGGCCCGTGCATAGGCTTCGGCGGCGGCTTCGGCCTGGCCGGCGTCTTCCAGCACGTGCCCGAGCCACAGCGCGATCCCGGGGTGGCGCGGGGCTCCCCGGGCCGCCCGGGCGAGGCTGTCGACGGCCTCGCGGTGGCGGCCGCGCATCCAGTGCAGGCGGCCCAGCCGGGCCAGCGCTTCGGGATGGCCGGGCGCCAGGGCCAGCGCGCGCTGGACCGCGACCTCACCGGCCGCGGCGTCGCCGGCATCGAGTTCGGCGTCGGCCAGCACGATCCAGGCGACGGCATTGCCGGGGGCCGCCGCCGTGGCGCGGCGCGCGGCGTCGCGGGGATCGCGCGCGCCGGTCACGCGTCCCGCGGCCCCGGCCTCACGCCGCCTGCTCCGCCAGCCGCGCCAGTTCGTCGGCCTGGTGCTCGCGGGCCAGGCGGTCGACCAGCAGGTCGAGCGCGCCGTCCATCACGTTGGGCAGGTCGTACAGGGTCAGGCCTTCGATACGGTGGTCGGTGATCCGGCCCTGGGGATAGTTGTAGGTGCGGATGCGCTGGCTGCGGTCGCCGCTGCCGACCTGCAGCTTGCGGCTGGCGGCGGTGGCCGCGGCACGGCGGTCGGCCTCGGCCTGGGCCAGGGTCGCGCGCAGCCGCTTCATCGCCTTGTCGCGGTTGGCGTGCTGCGAGCGCTCGGTCTGCGATTCCACCACCACGCCGCTGGGGAGGTGGGTGATGCGGATCGCCGAGTCGGTCTTGTTGACGTGCTGGCCGCCGGCGCCGGAGGAGCGGAAGGTGTCGACGCGCAGGTCGGCCGGGTTGATCTCGACCGGCTCGCCTTCTTCTTCCACCGGGATGATCGCGACCGTGGCTGCCGAGGTGTGGATGCGACCCTGCGACTCGGTCTCGGGCACGCGCTGCACGCGGTGGGTGCCGGACTCGAACTTCAGCCGCGCGTACGCGCCCGCGCCCTCGATCCGGGCCACGGCCTCGCGCACGCCACCGTGTTCGCCGGGGTTGGCGGATTCGATCTCGACCTTCCAACCCTGGCGCTCGGCGTAGCGGGTGTACATCCGCAGCAGGTCGCCGGCGAAGATCGCGGCCTCGTCGCCGCCGGTGCCAGCGCGCACCTCGAGCCAGATGCCGCCGTCGTCGCGCGCGTCGCGCGGGACCAGCAGCGCCATCAGCGCGTCATCGAGCTCGGCCAGCCGCGCGGTGGCGGCGTCGACCTCCTCGTCGGCCAGCTCGCGCAGCTCCGGATCGGTGCGCATCGCCTCGGCGGCCTCGAGGTCGGCGCGCGCGCGGGTCTCGTCGGCGAGCGCGGCGGCGAGCGGTTCCAGCCCGGAGAACTCGCGCGACAGCGCGCGGAACCGGGCCTGGTCGGCGGCGATCGCGGGCTCGGCGAGCAGGCGCTCGAGCTCGTCGCGGCGCTCGGCCAGGGCCTCCAGCTTACGGCGCAGCGTCGGGAGCATCGGGGTTGCGGGGGTCGCGGGGGGCGTGGTCGGCAGGGGTGCCGGCGTCGGGCGGCAGCATGCGCGAGATCGCGTCCAGCATCGCGCCGTCCCCGCTGGCCGCGGCGTCGCGCAGGGCGGCGGTGGGCGGGTGCAGCAGGCGGTTGGTGAGGGTGTGCGCCAGGTACTCCAGCGTGGCTTCTGGCGACTGGCCCGCGGCCAGCTGCTGGCGTGCGCGTTCCAGAACGTCGGCGCGCACGGCGTCGCCGTGGGCGCGAAGCCGCCGGATCGGACCGCTGCGTGCGCCGGTGGCCTGCACGCGCGCATAGCGCGCCACCTGCAGGTCGATGATCGATTCCGCGGCGTCGGCGGCCTCGCGGCGGTTGCGGCGGTTGTCCTCGACCGCGCGCTCGAGGTCGTCGACCGAGTAGAGGTAGGCATCGCGCAGCTGGCCGACTTCGGGCTCGATGTCGCGGGGCACGGCCAGGTCCAGCAGCAGCATCGGCCGCTGCCGGCGTGCGGCCAGCGCCGCCTTGACGTCGGCGTGGCGGATCACCGGCTCGCGGCTGGCGGTCGCCGACAGCACGATGTCGGCCAGGTGAAGGTGGTGCTGCAGCTCTTCCAGCGGCAGCGCGGTGCCGCCGTGGCGGTGCGCGAGTTCCTCGGCGTGGCGGTACGTGCGGTTGGCGATGACCAGCCGCTTCACCCTGGCGGCCGCGAGGTGGCGCGCCGCGAGCTCGATGGTCTCGCCGGCGCCGACCAGGAGCGCCACCGAATCCTCGGGTCGCGCGAAGCTGTCCTGGGCCAGGCGCACCGCCATCGAGGCCATCGACACCGGGCTGTTGCCGATCCGGGTCTCGGTGCGCGCGCGCTTGGCGGTGACGAAGGCGTGCTGGAACAGGCGGTCGAGATGGCCGCCGAGCGTGCCGGCGCCGCGCGCGGCCGCCCAGGCCTGCTTCACCTGGCCGAGGATCTGCGGCTCGCCCAGCACCATCGAGTCCAGGCCGGTGGCGACGCGGAACAGGTGGCGGGCGGCGTCGTCGCCGGCGTGCCGGTACAGGTAGGCCTGCAGCGAGCCGGCATCGCCCATCGGATCGTCCGGGTGTGTGGCCAGCCAGTTCACCAGCGCGCGCCCCTCGTCGTCCGCCACCGCGTAGAGCTCGGTGCGGTTGCAGGTCGACAGCAGGGCCACCTCGTGCACGCCGGGCAGGCCGCGCAGGTCGGCCAGCGCGCGCTCCAGCCGGTCGCTGGCAAACGCCACCCGTTCGCGCAGTTCAACCGGCGCGGTCTGGTGGTTGAGGCCGATGGCGAGGAGGCTCATGTGCTCGGGGTGCTTGCGATAAAGTGCTGGCATGACACGGCCTTATTTTACGGTGCCTGCGCCTCCCGCGTCCGGGACCCCGGTTGGCGGGCATTCCGCCCGGCTTCGGACCGCGGTCGGGACCCTCGTCGTGGCCCTCTGCCTGGCGCTCCCGGTGGCGCCCGCGGCCGCGCGCGGGGCGCCGGCCACGCCGCCGCTGCGCGAGGTGCTGGCGGCGGAGTTCGCGGTCTCGTCGGGGCGACCGGAAGAGGCCGTCACCTGGTACCTGCAGGCGGCCCGCGCTGCGTCCGGCGACGCGGCGCTGGCGTCGCGCGCCACCCAGTACGCGCTGATGGGCCGCGACGACGGTGCGCTGAAGGAGGCGCTGGCACTGTGGAGCGCCCGCGCGCCGGAGTCGCTCGGCATGCAGGGTGCCCGCGCCACGCTCGCCCTGCGCACCGGCCGCGCGCGCGTCGCGCGCCGCGAGCTGGAGTCGATGCTGCGCGACGGCGGGGCCCGCGGCTGGCTTGCCGCCTACAGCGTGCTCGGCACCGGCAGCCGCGACCCCGAGCTGTCGGCCCGGGTGCTGGGACAGCTGTTCGAGCGCGACGTCCTGCCGACCAGCCCCATCGCCCTGGCCGCGGCCGGGCAGCTGGCGCTTGGCCTCGGCGACGACGCGCTGTTCGGGCGCATCGACGCGGTCGCCCGCGAGCTCCATCCCGGCGATCCGGCGATGGGCCTGCTGCGCGTCAGCCACCTGCATCGCGCCGGCCGCAGCGCCGAGGCCCGCGCGGTGCTCGACGCACTGGCCGCCGGCGGTGCCGCGGGCCCGCGGATCCGCGAGCGCATCGCGCTGGGCTATGCCGAGCTGGGCGACCCGGCCGCCGGCGCCGCCCTGCTGGCGGCCAATCCCGGGCCCGACACCGATCTCGGCCAGCTCGCGCTCCGTGCCTCGCTGCTGGCCGATGCCGACGACAAGCAGGCCCTGGCCGCGCTGTACCAGGGCCTGTCCGCCGGCGCCGAAGTCCCCAACCCGGCGCGCCGGCTGCTGCTGGGACAGGTGGCCGAATTCCTGGAGCGTCCGGGCGAGGCGCTGGACTGGTACCGCAGCGTGCCGGGCGGCACCGAGCGCGACACCGCGCGCCTGCGCGAAACCAAGGTGCTGCACGACCTCGGCCGGAAGGACGAGGCCTGGGCCGCCCTGGGCGCGCTGCAGCAGGACGCCGCGGCCAACGAGCGCCTGCGCCGGGACGCCTACCTGATGGAGTCCGAGCTGCGGCGCGCCGACACCGACGACGCCGCCGAACTCGACGCCCTGGCACGCGGCCTGGCGGCATTTCCGGACGAATCCGCCCTGCTGTACTCGCGCGCCCTGATGTGGGAGCGCCGCGACGACATCCCGCGCGCCGAGGCCGACCTGCGCCGCATCCTGGTCGCCGAGCCGGACAGCACCGCCGCACTCAACGCGCTGGGCTACACGCTCGCCGACCGCACCGACCGCTACGCGGAGGCACTGGAGCTGATCGAGCGCGCGCGCATCGCCGAGCCCGCCAACGCCGCGATTATCGACAGCTACGGCTGGGTGCTGCATCGCCTGGGCCGCAACGAGGAGGCCCTGGTGGAGCTGCGCCGGGCCTTCGTGCTGGAGAAGGACGCCGAGATCGCCTCCCACGTCGGCACCGTGCTGTGGCAGCTGGGACGGCGCGACGAGGCGCGGGAGTGGTTCGAGCAGGCCCGCGCGATCGACCCCGACAACCGGTCGCTGCGCCGCGCGCTGGAGGATATCGGCGCATGAGGACGCTCCGGATCGTGATGGTGCTGGCCTGCACGGGCCTGCTCGCGGCCTGCGCGACGCGCCCGCCGGCGCCGGCGCCGCTGCCGACCCTCGATGCCGCCGCGCAGGCGGGGGCCGAAGCCCTGCAGGCCGATCGCGCCCGGGCGCTGTCGGCGATGCCGGCCTGGAGCCTGTCCGGACGGGCCGCGATCACCCGCGCCGGAAAGGGCGGCAGCGGGCGCATCGAATGGCAGCAGGACGGCGCGGCGTTCGCGGTGGCGCTGGCCGCGCCGGTGACCCGGCAGAGCTGGCGGCTCGCGGTCGACGACGATGGGGCCCGGCTGGAAGGACTCGACGGCGGTCCGCTCAGCGGCCCGGATGGCCAGTCCCTGCTGTTCGACGCCACCGGCCTCGAAGTGCCCGTGGACGCGCTGGGCGCCTGGCTGCGCGGGCTGCCGGCCGACGAGGCCGTGCACGGCCCGGCGCGCATGGCGTTCGGTGCCGACCTGCTGCCGGCGCGGCTGGAGCAGGGCGGCTGGAGCATCGACTATCGCGCCTGGCGCCCGCAGGACGGCGCGGCGCCCGCGCTGCCGCTGCGCATCGACGCCCGCCGCGGCGACGCCGGCGTCCGCCTGGTAGTCGATACCTGGAGCGGGGCCGGCCCGTGACGGCGGCCGGGTGGTCGGCCTGGCCCGCGCCGGCCAAGCTGAACCTGTTTCTGCGCATCACCGGGCGACGTCCGGACGGCTACCACGAGCTGCAGACCGTGTTCCGCCTGCTCGACTGGGGTGACAGGGTGCATCTGCGTCTGCGCGGGGACGGCAGGATCGTGCGCCACGGCGGTGACCTGTCGGACGTGCCCGAGGCCGCGGACCTCAGCCTGCGTGCAGCGCGATTGCTGCAGGATGCGTTCAACGTCGCCCAAGGTGTCGACATCCGCGTCGAAAAGCGCATTCCTGCAGGCGGTGGGTTTGGCGGGGGCTCCTCGGACGCGGCCACCGTGCTGCGCGCGCTGGACGCCCTCTGGGGCCTTGGCGCGGACGTCGATGCACTGGCGGCGCTGGGTGCGCGCCTCGGCGCCGATGTCCCGGTCTTCGTCCACGGCCACAGCGCCTGGGCCGAGGGCGTGGGGGAGCGGCTGCGGCCGCTGGACCTTGCGCCGGCCTGGTACCTGGTCGCCGACCCCGGCGTCCACGTGGCCACCGCGGCCCTGTTCCAAGCCCCTGAATTGACGAGGGATGCCGCGCCCGCGACAATGGCGGACTTCGCTTCGGGTGCTCCGCTCGGCAATGCGTTCGAGCCGGTGCTGCGTCGCCTGGAACCTGCCGTGGAGGCCGTGTTCCAGGCGCTCGCGCGCGCCGGCACGCCACGCCTCACCGGGACGGGCAGCGGTTGCTTCGTCGAGTTCGCCGCGCGCGGACCCGCCGAGGCCGCGCTCGCCACGCTGCCGCCAGGGTTTCGCGCCCGCGTGGTCGCGGGCGTGTCGCGATCGCCGCTGCTGGATGCACTTGCGGCCGGTTCACCGCAGGGGCGTCGCCAAGTGGCCCAAGGCACCGGGTTTTGATCCCGGCATCCGCAGGTTCGAATCCTGCCGCCCCTGCCAATCCTTCGTCATCGCAGCGTCCAGCGGAGTAGTCCCGTGAAAAAGGAAGATGGCAACCTGCTGATCTTCTCCGGCAATGCCAACCGTCCGCTCGCCCAGGCCGTCTGCCGCGAACTCGGGGTGCGGCCGGGCAAGGCGCTGGTATCGACCTTCTCGGATGGCGAGGTGCAGGTCGAGATCGAGGAGAACGTGCGCCGCCAGGACGTGTTCGTGGTGCAGTCCACCTGCGCGCCGACCGCCGAGCACTTCATGGAGCTGATGGCGCTGATCGACGCGCTCAAGCGCGCATCCACCTCGAGCATCACCGCGGTGGTGCCGTACTTCGGCTACGCGCGCCAGGACCGGCGCATGCGCTCCTCGCGCGTGCCGATCACCGCCAAGCTGGCGGCCAAGATGTTCACCGTCGCCGGCGCCGACGGCCTGCTCACCATCGACCTGCACGCCGACCAGATCCAGGGCTTCTTCGACATCCCGGTCGACAACGTCTACGCCTCGCCGCTGCTGCTGGCCGACATCTGGCGCGCGCACGGCACCGACAACATGGTCGTGGTCAGTCCCGACGTCGGCGGCGTGGTGCGCGCGCGGGCGATCGCCAAGCGCCTGGACGACGCCGACCTCGCGATCATCGACAAGCGCCGCCCGAAGGCCAACGTCGCCACGGTGATGAACATCATCGGCGACGTGGCCGGCAAGACCTGCGTGCTCGTCGACGACATCGTCGACACCGCCGGGACCCTGTGCGCGGCCGCCGCGGCGCTCAAGGCGCAGGGCGCGACCAAGGTCGTGGCCTACTGCACCCACCCGGTGCTGTCGGGCGCGGCGATCGACAACCTGACCCGCTCACAGCTCGACGAGCTGGTGGTCACTGATACCATTCCGCTTTCCGACGCGGCCCGCGCCTGCGGCCGCATCCGCCAGCTGAGCGTTGCGGAGCTGCTGGCCGAGACCATCCGCCGCATCGCCGGCGGCGAGTCGGTGAGCTCGCTCTACGTGGACTGACGGCCTCCGGGCCGCGCGCGTCCGCATCCGTGTGTTCCGGCTCCCCTGGTCGCGGGGGAGCCGTCTTTCCGCCGCGAGGCGGGCCAATCCAGCAAGTGAGTAACCAACAATGAGCAACCAGAAGATCACGGCCACCAGCCGCAAGGACGAGGGGAAGGGTGCGAGCCGCCGCCTGCGTCTCACCGGCAAGGTCCCGGCCATCATCTACGGCGGCGACAGCGCCCCGCAGAGCATCCAGCTCGACCAGGAAAAGACCTGGGTCGCCAGCCAGCACGAGTGGTTCTACGCCTCGATCATCGACCTCGAGGTCGACGGCAAGGTGGAGCCGGTGTTGCTGCGTGACATGCAGCGCCATCCCTACCGCCAGCTGATCATGCACCTGGACTTCCAGCGCGTGAACGCCAAGGAAGCGATCCGCGTCAGCGTGCCGCTGCACCTGGTGAACGCCGAGACCTCGCCGGCCGGCAAGACCGCGGGCGTGGTGCTGACCCAGGAGCTGAACGAGGTCGAGGTGGTCTGCCTGCCGGGCGACCTGCCCGAGTCGATCGAAGTCGACCTGGCGAAGATGGAGATCGGTGGCACCGTCCACCTGTCCGAGGTCGTGCTGCCCAAGGGCGTCGAACTGGCGACCAAGCTCGACGGCGACCACAACCCCGCCGTCGCCGTGGCCCGCCACGCGCGCGTCGAGGCCGAGCCGGAAGGCGAGGGCGAGGGCGACGGCGAGGTGCCCACCAGCAAGCAGGACGCTGGCGAGGACAAGTAAGGCGCTGCGCGCTGGCGCTTCCTCCGGGGAGCGCCGGCCCGCGCCGATGCGATGGACGGCATCCGCCTCATCGTCGGGCTGGGCAACCCCGGCCCGGAACATGCACGGACCCGGCACAACGCCGGGTTCCGTCTTGTCGACACCCTGGCCGAGCGCGGGGGCGAGCGCTTCAGGGTCGACGGCAAGCTGTTCGGCGAGACCGCGAAGCTGCGGATCGCCGGCCACGAGGCCTGGCTGCTGAAGCCGGCCACGTTCATGAACCTCAGCGGCAAGTCGGTACTGGCCGCGCTGAATTTCTGGAAGATCCAGCCGGAGCAGGCGCTGCTGGTCCACGACGAGCTGGATCTCCCGCCGGGCACCGTCCGGCTCAAGTTCGACGGTGGCCACGGCGGCCAGAACGGGCTGCGCGACACCATGCGCCTGCTCGGCCACGGCCGCTTCCACCGCCTGCGCGTCGGCATCGGCCATCCCGGGCACAAGGACCGGGTGACCGGCTGGGTGCTGGGGCGGGCGTCGCCGGACGACGACATCCTCATCGGGCGCGCGATCGACGACGCGCTCGACGTGCTGCCGCTGGCCATGGCCGGCGATTTCAACGAAGCCATGAAGCGGCTGCATACCAACAGGACCTGACACAGCTATGGGCATTACCTGCGGCATCGTCGGCCTGCCGAACGTCGGCAAGTCGACCCTCTTCAACGCCTTGACCAAGGCGGGCATCGCCGCCGCCAACTTCCCGTTCTGCACCATCGAGCCCAACGTGGGCGTGGTGCCGGTGCCGGACCCGCGGCTGAATGCCCTGGCGGAGATCATCAATCCGCAGAAGGTGATCCCGACCGCGGTCGAGTTCGTCGACATCGCTGGCCTGGTGGCCGGTGCCGCCAGCGGCGAGGGCCTGGGCAACAAGTTCCTGGCCCACATCCGCGAGGTCGACGCGATCACCCACGTGGTGCGCTGCTTCGAGAATCCCGACGTCATCCACGTCAACAACCGCGTCGACCCCCTCGCCGACATCGACACCATCGACACCGAGCTGGCGCTGGCCGACCTGGAATCGGTGGACAAGGCCCTGCAGCGCGCCGAGCGCTCGGCCAAGACCGGCGACAAGGACGCCAAGGCGCGGGTCGAGGTGCTGGCGCGGGTGCGCGCCGGGCTCGACGCCGGCACGCCGGCGCGCGCGCTGGGGCTTTCCGAGGACGACCGGGCCGCGGTGCGCGACCTGTTCCTGCTGACGCTGAAGCCGGTGATGTACGTGGCCAACGTGCTCGAGGACGGTTTCGAGGGCAATCCGCATCTGGATGCGGTGCGCGCGCGCGCGGTGGGCGAGGGTGCCGAGGTGGTGCCGGTCTCGGCCGCGATCGAGGAGGAGCTGAGCCAGCTCGAGGACGCGGACCGCGACGAGTTCCTGCGCGACCTCGGCCTGGACGAGCCCGGCCTGAACCGCGTCATCCGCGCCGCCTACAACCTGCTCGGGCTGCAGACCTACTTCACCGCCGGGGTGAAGGAAGTCCGCGCCTGGACGGTCAGGGCCGGATCGACCGCGCCGCAGGCGGCGGCGGTGATCCATACCGACTTCGAGAAGGGCTTCATCCGCGCCGAGACCATCGGCTACGACGACTTCATCCGCTACCGCGGCGAAGCCGGCGCACGCGAGGCCGGACGGCTGCGCCTGGAGGGCAAGGAGTACCGCGTGCAGGAAGGCGACGTCCTGCATTTCCGCTTCAACGTCTGAAAGCGATCACAGGCGTTGACAGCCGCCTCGCGCGCCGTCAAAATCGTGGGCTGTTTCACCGGCTTGTCTTTTGCTGGAGGGATACCCAAGCGGCCAACGGGGGCAGACTGTAAATCTGCTGGCTTACGCCTTCGGTGGTTCGAATCCACCTCCCTCCACCAGTTCATCCCCGGCGCGGGAGTAGTTCAACGGTAGAACCTCAGCCTTCCAAGCTGATGGTGCGGGTTCGATTCCCGTCTCCCGCTCCACCGCGGGGTATCATTGGAAACCCGGCGCCAGGGTACAACTCACGCTCACGTAGCTCAGTCGGTAGAGCACCTCCTTGGTAAGGAGGAGGTCACTGGTTCGATTCCAGTCGTGAGCACCATCTTCGGGCCGCAGCCGAACGCGCGGCCTTCCACCCAACAGTTCAACGAGATACGCAATCATGGCCAAGGGTAAGTTCGAGCGCACCAAGCCCCACGTGAACGTGGGCACGATCGGTCACGTGGACCACGGCAAGACGACGCTGACGGCGGCGCTGACGAAGATCGGTGCGGAGCGTTTCG
>NZ_JAEMDY010000005.1:0-65411 GCF_016457215.1 Luteimonas sp. MC1895 | reverse complement strand
AGAGTAGGTCATCGCCAGGGTTTTTACCCCAAAACCCCGCAGCCTCGGCTGCGGGGTTTTTCTTTTGGGCGCCGCGGCGCTTCGACGCATGGCCTGCTGCCGCTCATGTCCCCCGATGCCGGCCTCTGGGCCGGCATCTCCTCCTTGACTTCCCGTCAGCAGGCCACGCGCCAAAGCGATGCGGGGCTGCGGGCGATCTGCGGAAGACCCAAAGCGATGCAGGGTCGGCGGTACGCCGCACAAGGGCCAAAGCCGGGTCCCGCGCCGATCATCTGCGCGGCGTCTCGCGTCTCGCGCCCTGCGGTCAGAGGTCAGAGGTCAGAGGTTCAGCGGTCAGCGGTCAGCGGCCGATTCCATTCGGACTGCGGTGCGATGCCTGCTGACGGGAAGTCAAGGAGGAGGCGCCGGCCGGAGGCCGGCGCCGGGGGACATGAGCGGCAGCAGGCATCGCATCGCAGCAGCGCCAAGCGTCCCGCCAGACGACGCCCCGGGTTTCGCTAGAGAGACTACTTCGGCTTCTTCCAGGACTTCGGAGAAGAACTTTCCTTGCGGTGGAAATGCGCATGTCGTCATCCGTCCGGGCTGTCCTGCCCCCGGCGGATAAGCAGTCCGATCTGGCCGATCACCGCGGTGAGCAGGATCAGCGAATTGGTGACGATGAAGACCCAGTTGTCGAGCATCCAGCTGTAGATGATGAAGCCGACCGAGGCCGCCATCTGGCCGAGGAACAGCCAGCGCGAAACGCCCTTCGCATCCTTGTCCTTCCACTGCGTGATGATCTGGCGGCCCAGCGTGGCCAGCAGGATGGCCGAGGCCGCCCAGCCGATGAGATCGGGGTTCATCCTGCGAGGTCCTTCGGTGGGTGGTGGGCGCGATGTTGCGGCAGCGGAGGTCCGCGCCAGGTGAACCGTGACGCCAACGTGGCTGTCACCGCGGGGGTGATTTCATCCCGGGGACTACCACGTGCAGGAGCACTGAGATGACAGATTCCCGTGAGCTGGAAGAGAAGTTCTGGAAGGCGCTGGAAAGCGATCGCACCGTGATGCTCGGGCTGGATGGCCAGGAAGACGGCCACGCCCGCCCGATGACGGGGCTGGCCGAAGAACGTCGCTCGCCGATCTGGTTCTTCACCTCGTCCGAGAACATGCTGGTGAAGCAGTTGGGCAGCGGCAGTGCGCGCGCCTCGGCGGGCTTCGCTTCAAAGGGACACGACCTGTTTGCCAGCATCCGCGGCAACCTGCGCGTCGACACCGACCGCGCCGTGGTCGAGCGGCTGTGGAATCCCTTCGTCGGCGCGTGGTACGAGGGCAAGGATGATCCCAAGCTGCGCCTCCTGCGCCTGGACGCGGAGGATGCCGAGGTCTGGATGGACGCCAACAGCATGGTCGCGGGCGTCAAGATGCTGCTCGGCATCGACCCGAAGAAGGATTACAAGGACAAGGTCGGCGAAGTCGACCTGCGCTGACGGCACGGCATGGGGCAACGCGACCTGGTGGTGGCCACGCCGGAGGGGCTGTATTGCCCCGCCGGCGATTTCCATATCGATCCCTGGCGACCGGTGCCGCGCGCGGTGATCACGCACGGGCATGGCGACCACGCGCGCGTGGGAATGGGCAGCTACCACGTGGTTGCCGAGGGTTTGCCGATCCTGCGCTGGCGGCTGGGCGAGCAGGACTACCAGGTGCACGACGCCGGTAACCGCTTCCGCCTCGGCGGTGCGACCTTGTCCTTCCATCCGGCCGGCCACGTGCTGGGCTCCAGCCAGGTCCGCATCGAGGCCGGCGGCGAAGTCTGGGTGGCCTCCGGCGACTACAAGCGCGACCACGACCCGACGTGTGCGCCCTTCGAGGTCGTGCCCTGCGACGTCTTCATCACCGAGTCGACGTTCGGCCTTCCGATCTACCGATGGCCGCCGACATCGGCCGTGGCGCGCGAGATCGTGGACTGGCGCGACGAGTGCGCGACAAACGGGGAGGTCGCGATCCTGTACTGCTATGCGCTGGGCAAGGCCCAGCGGGTGCTGGCCGAGCTTGCCGCACACACCGACAGGCCGGCCTATGTGCACGGGGCAATCGACGCCGGCGTGCAGGTGTATCGGGAGCTTGGGATTCCGATGCTCGAGACCCGCCGCGTGGCCGACGAAGCGCGCGGTGCCGACTTCGCCGGCGAGCTGGTGCTCGCACCCCCATCCGCGGCGGGCAGCCCGTGGATCCGCCGCTTCCGCCGCGCCCAGCAGGGTTTCGCCTCGGGCTGGATGCGCATCCGCGGCAACCGGCGCCGGCGCAACTACGACCGCGGCTTCGTGGTGTCCGACCACGCCGACTGGCCGGCGCTGTTGCGCACCGCACACGAGACCGGTGCCCGTCGGGTGATCGCCACACACGGCGACACCGATGCGCTGGTCCGCGTGCTCAACGCGCAGGGCATCGAGACCGGCGTATTCGCGACCGGCTACGGCGAGGACGACTGATGCACCGCGTCTTCGCGCACAGCCGCGTCGGGGCCGCCTGATGCGCCGCTTCGCCGCGCTGTACGAGCGGCTCGACCGCAGCACGGGGACCGCGGACAAGCGCCGCGCCCTGGTCGAGTATTTCCGCGATGCGCCGCCGCGCGATGCCGCGTGGGCACTGTGGCTGCTGTCGGGCGGCAAGATCGGCGGCGCGCGCGCGAAGATCGCGGCCACCGGCGAGCTGCGCACCTGGATCGGCGAGGAAACCGGCACTCCCGACTGGCTGGTGGAAGCCTGCCATCACCAGGTGGGCGACCTTGCCGAAACGCTGGCGCTGCTGCTCGACGACCCGCCGGTCGATGACTCGCTGCCCACCCACGCACGTGACGAACCCAGCCTCGCCGACTGGATCGAGCACCGCCTGGCGCCGGTCGCGAATGCCGAGCCCGAGCTGCGGCGCGCGGTCATCGTGGATGCCTGGCACCAGCTCGTGTTCCGCGAGCGGCTGGTCTTCAACAAGCTGCTGACCGGCGCGCTGCGCGTCGGCGTTTCGCAGGGGCTGGTGCAGCAGGCACTGGCGGAACTGTCGGGCGTGGACATCGCGATGATCGCGCAGCGCATGCTCGGTCGCTGGACACCGGGCGCGGGATTTCTCGAAACGCTGCTGTCGCCGGAGCCACAGCCCGGTGACGCGGCGCTGCCGTACCCGTTCTTCCTCGCTTCGCCACTGGAGGTCGACGCCGCGACCCTCGGGCCGCTCGAGGAGTGGCTGCTGGAATGGAAGTGGGATGGCATCCGGCTGCAGCTGATCCGGCGCCCCGGTGAAATCGCGCTGTGGTCGCGCGGCGAGGAGCGCATGGACGGGCGCTTTCCGGAAATCGAAGCGGCCGCCGCCCGGCTGACGCGGGACTGCGTGATCGATGGCGAACTGCTGGCATGGGAGCCGGGCGCCGACGGGCCGATGCCGTTCAGCGCGCTGCAGACGCGCATCCAGCGCCTCAAGCCGGGACCCCGGGCGCTGGCCGCCGCGCCCGCGCGCGTGATCGCCTACGACCTGCTCGAGCTTGACGGGGTGGACCTGCGCGCCCGGTCGCTCGACGACCGACGTGCGCTGCTCATGGACCTGCTGGCCCCGGACTCCGGAACGGACGCGGCGAGGATCGCGCCGTCGCCGGCCGTCGAGGCCAGCGACTGGACGCACGCCGCCACGATCCGCGAGCAGTCGCGCGAGCTTGGCGTTGAGGGCCTGATGCTCAAACGCCGCGACTCGCCCTATCGCCACGGCCGCAAGCGCGGCGACTGGTGGAAGTGGAAGGTCGATCCGCTGAGCATCGATGCGGTGCTGATCTACGCACAGTCGGGCAGCGGCAGGCGCAGCACGCTGTTCACCGATTACACCTTCGGCCTGTGGGACGGCGAGACGCTGGTCCCGGTCGCCAAGGCCTATTCGGGCCTGGATGACGCCGAGATCCTGCGCCTGGACCGCTGGATCCGGGCGCACACCCTGGAGCGCTTCGGACCGGTGCGCTCGGTCGAGGCGGTGCACGTGTTCGAACTGGGCTTCGAAGGCGTCAACCGGTCGACCCGGCACAAGTCCGGCATCGCCGTGCGCTTCCCGCGCATCCTGCGCTGGCGCGAGGACAAGCCCGCGCGCGAGGCCGACCGGCTCGACGCGCTGCGGGCGCTGGCGCGGTGACGGTGCGACCGGCCGCATCGGACGCGCCTGACGTCCCGCCACCTCCGGGCGTGCGCAGCCGTCGCCGCATCGACGCACCGCTGAGCGCATGGTTCAGCGCCCAGGGCTGGCGTCCCGCACCGTTCCAGCGCGAGGCCTGGCGCCACTACCTTGCCGGCGGCTCCGGCCTGCTGGTCACGCCCACCGGCAGCGGCAAGACGCTCGCGGCGCTTGGTGGTCCGCTGCTCGAAGCGCTGCGCCTGGGCGACGCGCCTCCCGCGAAGCGTCGCGGTGCCGCGGCCGCGCCGCGCCTGCGGCTGCTCTGGATCACGCCGCTGCGCGCGCTCGCCGTCGACACCGTGCGCGCGATCCGCGAGCCGATCGCCGCGCTCGACGTGCCGTGGACGGTCGCGATGCGCACCGGCGACGCCAGCGCGCGCGACCGGCGCCTGGCGCGGCAGGGCCAGGCCGACGTGCTGGTCACCACGCCGGAATCGTTCGCGCTGGCGCTGTCCTATCCCGATGCGGACGCGCTGTTCGCCGGCGTGCGCGCGGTGGTCGTCGACGAGTGGCACGAACTCCTGGGCAACAAGCGCGGCGTGCTGCTGCAGCTGTGCCTGGCGCGACTGCGCGCCGTCGCGCCGGCCGCGCGGACCTGGGGGCTCTCGGCCACGCTGGGCAACCTCGCCGAGGCCCGCGACGTGCTGCTGCCGCAGCAGCCGGACGCACCCATCCTGGCTGCACCCAGGCCGCGGCGGCTGACGCTGGAAACCCTCATCCCCGAGGAGGGCGAGCGCTTTCCCTGGGCAGGCCACCTCGGCCTGTCGCAGCTCGAACGCGTGGCCACGGTCCTGCAGCGCGCACGCAGCAGCCTGCTGTTCACCAACACGCGTTCGCAGGCCGAGCTGTGGCATCGGGCGCTGCAGTCGGTCTGGCTGGATGATCCGTCGACCCTCGCGCTGCACCATGGCTCGCTCGACGCCGCGCTGCGCGCCGAGGCCGAAGCCGGACTGCGCGACGGCAGCGTGCGCTGCGTGGTCGCAACCTCCAGCCTCGACCTGGGCGTCGATTTTCCCGCGGTCGACCAGGTGCTGCAGGTCGGCAGCCCGAAGGGCATGGCGCGGCTGGTGCAGCGCGGCGGTCGCGCGCGGCATCGTCCCGGCGAGGCCGGCCACGTCGTCTGCGTGCCCACGCATGCGCTGGAGCTGGCCGAGTACGCGGCCGCGCGGATCGCGATCGACGCCGGGCGCATCGAGGCGCGGCCGCCGCCGCGCCTGTCGCTCGACGTGCTGGCGCAGCATTGCGTCACCCTCGCGCTGGGCGGCGGCTTCGACGCCGACCTGCTGCTCGCGGAGGTGCGCGGCACCCATGCCTTCGCGCATCTGTCCGACGGGGCCTGGCAGGCCGTGCTCGACTTCATCGTCCGCGGCGGCAGCGCGCTCGAGCACTACCCCGACTACCGCCGCGTGGTGCGCGACGAGGACGGCCGATGGCGCGTCCTCGATCGCAAGGTCGCGTTCCGCCACCGCCTGTCGATCGGCACCATCACCAGCGACGGCAGCGTGCAGGTGCGTTTCGCCAAGGGCGCGCGGCTGGGAGCGGTGGAGGAAGCCTTCGTCTCGCGCCTGCGGCCGCGCGACCGGTTCCAGTTCGCCGGGCGCACGCTCGAGCTGGTGCAGCTGCGCGACATGACCGCCTTCGTGCGCCTGGCGAAGAAGAACGATGGCAGCGTGCCGCGCTGGCAGGGCGGGCGCATGCCGCTGTCGAGCGAGCTGGCGGCCGAAGTCGAGGCGGTGCTGGCGCAGCCGCCGCGCAGCCCGGAGATGCGCGCACTGGCGCCGCTGCTGGCGCTGCAGGCGAGACTCTCGAGCCTGCCCACGCCCGACAGCCTGCTGGCCGAAGCGGTCAAGACCCGCGAAGGCTGGCACCTGTTCCTGTTTCCCTTCGCCGGGCGTGCCGTGCACGAAGGCCTGGCGCCGCTGCTGGCGCTGCGCTGGGCGCGCGACGTGCCCAACACCTTTACCTGGTCGGTCAACGACTACGGCCTGGTGCTGAGCGCGCAGGCCGAAGCCTGGCCGGACGAAGCGCTGCTGGGCCGCATGCTTGGCGTCCACGGCGTGGTCGACGACCTGCGGGCGAGCCTCAACCTGGCCGAGCTCGCGCGCCGCCAGTTCCGCGAGATCGCGCGTGTGGCCGGCCTGCTGCCGCCCTCGCTCCCGGGCCGGGCGATCCGCTCTCTGCGCCAGCTGCAGGCCTCGAGCAGCCTGCTGTTCGACGTGCTCAGCCGGCACGACCCCGGCCACGTGCTGCTGGCGCAGGCCGAACGCGAAGTGTTGGAGGAACAGCTCGAAGTCGTGCGCCTGCGCGCCGCGCTGGAACGCTGCAGCGCCCGCAGCCTCGTGCTGCGCAGGCCACGCGGCCTGACGCCGCTGGCCTTCCCGCTGTGGGCGGAGTCTATGCGCGGCCAGCTCAGCACCGAGGACTGGCGCACCCGGGTGAAGCGGGCCGCCGCACAGCTGGAGGGACGCCATGTCGCACGCGGCTGAGCTGCGGCTGGCCGGCGAGCCGATGCGCCTGCTCGCCGACCGCGCCCTGTACTGGCCCGCGCGCGAGCGGCTGCTCATCGCCGACCTGCACCTGGGCAAGGGCGACATCATGCGCGCGGCGGGAATCGCGGTGCCCAGCGGCGGGACCCGGCACGACCTCGACCGCCTGCACGCGCTGCTCGTGCAGACCAGTGCGCGCCAACTGTGGGTGCTGGGCGACTTCCTGCACGGCCGCCGCCACCCGCGCGTCGAGGCCGAATGGCGCGCGCTGCTGGCCGCACATCCCGGCTGCGTGGCCAGCGTCGTGGCCGGGAACCACGACCGCGCCCTGGTGGCCGACGCGGCCGGCATCGTCCATCTTCCCGACGACGTGCGCGACGGCCCGTTCCGCTTCCGCCACCTCCCGCTGGAGACCGCGGACGGTATCGGCGGCCATGTCGTGTGCGGGCACCTGCACCCGGTCGCGCGGCTGCCCGGCCTGCCGGGGCGCCACCCCGCGCTGGTGCTCGAACCCGGGCAGACGATCCTGCCGGCATTTTCCGCGTTCACCGGCGGGTACCTGCTGCGGCACACGCAGGCCTGGATTGCCTGTGCCCACGGCGAACTGGCCGGCAACGCAGACGCGCCCTGGCGGCGCGACGCGCCTTGACCGGAGCACCGCACGCTGCTGGCGTGTCCACAGACAGATCCGAGGAGTGCCGCATGACCCGACGTCCAGCCCGCCCAGGCGCCGCGCGCGCCGCCCACCGCAGCGGACACGCCTCGCGGCGCGGCACCGGCGTGCGCATCGACAGCTGGAACCTGCCGCTGCGCCATCCCGAAGGTGGCTTCCTCGGCGACCGCGCCAGCCAGACCGCCTTCCGCGAACTCCTCGACCAGGCGCGCCGCGCGCACAGCACCTGCGCGCGCGATCCCTTCGGACGCACGCCGACCAGCGAGCTCGGCAAGGACGCGATCGACATGGTGCTGGTCGGGGGCGATCCCGATGCCGCCCATGTCGTGCACCTGGCGGTGGAGGAGTACGCGCGCGCGCTGGTCGCGGTGGTGCGCAGCTTCATCGCCCAGCCCGAATGGGCGGGCGTGCGCGACGTCGTGCTGGGCGGTGGATTCCCGGACCATGCCACCGGGCAGCTGGCCATCCGCCGTGCCGCGCGCCTGTTGAAGCTCGCGCGCAGCGGCGTGCGCCTGCGCGTGCTCGGCCAGGACAGCGACGAGGGCGGCCTGCTGGGATGGGTGCAGCTGGCGCCCGCCGCCGCGCTGCGTCGCGAGGCCTTCCTCGCGGTGGACATCGGCGGAACCAACATCCGCTGCGGCATCGTGGAGCCGCGCCTGGGCGAGGACCGGACGGGCGGCAAGGCGCGGGTGCTCGAACACACGCAGTGGCGCCACGCCGACGACGCGCCGACGCGCGACGGGGCGATGCGCCGCCTCGGCGCCATGCTCAACGGCCTGGCGACGCAGGCGGGCACCCGCGGCATCGATCTCGCGCCCTTCGTCGGCATCGCCTGTCCGGGCGAAGTGGATGCGCGCGGCCACCTGCTGCATGGCGTGCAGAACCTGCCCGGTGACTGGGCCGCCGAGGACTTCTTCCTGGCCGAAGCGCTGGGCGACTGGCTGCAGCCGGTCCGCGGGCGGGCGCCGCGCGTACTGCTGCACAACGACGCCGTGGTGCAGGGGCTGAGCGAGCGTCCGCGCATGCGCCACGCGCGTCGCTGGGGCGTGCTCACCATCGGCACCGGGCTGGGCAACGCGTCGTACTCGAACATCGGCTGAGCCACGTCGGCGGGCGCGTCGCCTGACCATCGGCAGGTGGCCGGGCGCGCATGGTTCGGCGAAGATCGGATGGCCACGAACACGCCATGACGCCGGCGCTGGATACCGCGCCGCGAACGAACCTGCCAGGAGCCCCTGAAGATGCCGACCGCCTGCCTTTCCCCACGCCGATTGGCGCTGCTGCCGGGCCTGTTGCTGGCATGTGTCCTGTGCAGCCCGGCTCTCGCCACCCAGGCCGTGGTCGATGGCAGGGTCGTGGATCCGGCCGCGTCCCCGGCAGCGAACGCAGCGGATGCCGATGCCGGGGACGCCGCAAGGCTGCATGCGCTGTTCGAAGAGGACACCGCCTGGCGCCAGCGCATGTCCGGCCACGAGAGGGTCGACGGTCGCTGGCGTCCCTCGGCACGCCTGCCCTCGGTGACGCCCGCCGCGTGGGACCAGCGGATCGCGCACTGGACGCGGATCCTGCAGGCCGTCGATGCGATCGATGCGTCGACGCTGTCGCGCGAGGACCAGGTCAACCTGGCGGTCTTCCGCGCCACCCGCGCGGCGGAGCTCGACAACGCCCGACGCCGCACCTGGGAGGCGCCCTTCAACAGCGACACCTTCTTCTGGGCCGGCTTCGCCCCGCGCCAGCCATGGCAGGACGAGGCGGACTGGCGGCGCTTCATCTCCCGCCTGGGCGACGTGCCGCGCTACTTCGACGAGCAGATCGCGAACATGGAGCGCGGTCTGGCGCGTGGCTGGAGCGTGCCGCGGTCATCGCTCGAAGGTCGCGACCGAACCATCGAGGCCTACGTGGGCGAAGGGCCCGGCAATCCGCTGCTCGACGCCTTCGACGCGATTCCGCACGGCATCCCGGAGCCCGTGCGCGCGCAGCTGCGCGACGAGGGGCGCCGCGTGGTGCTGGGACAGGTCGTGCCGGCCTACCGCGGCCTGCTGGCGTACATGCGCGAGGACTACTTGCCGCGCACGCGCACCACCATCGCCGCCACCGCGCTGCCGGACGGCGAGGCCTTCTACCGCGCGCAGATCCGCGAGTACGTCACCCGCGACATGGATCCGCGCGAGATCCACGCGCTCGGCCTGGCCGAGGTCGCGCGCATCAGCGCCGAGATGCACGCGGTCATGGCGCGCGCCGGGTTCGAGGGCAGCTTCGAGGCGTTCCTCGCCTACCTGCGCACCGACCCGAAGTTCTATGCACGCACGCCGCGCGAGCTGCTGGCCCATGCCGCGTACGTCGCGAAGAAGGTCGACGGCCAGCTCAAGCACGTGCTCGGCACTCTGCCGCGCTACCGCTTCACCATCCTGCCGGTGGCCGACGACATCGCGCCCAACTACACCGCAGGGCGCGGCGGACTCGATGCCTGCTGGTTCAACACCTGGGACCTGGCGTCGCGGCCGCTGTACAACCTGCCGGCGCTGACCCTGCACGAATGCTCGCCCGGGCACAGCCTGCAGGCCGCGCTCGCGCTGGAGGCGCCGGAACGGCCGGACTTCCGCCAGAACAGCTACTTCTCCGGCTATGGCGAAGGCTGGGCGCTGTACACCGAGTGGCTGGGCACGCGCATGGGCATCTACGAGACGCCCTACGAGGACTTCGGCCGCCTGAGCTTCGAGATGTGGCGCGCGGCGAGGCTGGTGATCGACACCGGCCTGCACGCCGATGGCTGGAGCCGCGAGCAGGGCATCGACTACCTCGCCAGCCATGCCGCGCTGTCACGCGCGGACATCGAGAACGAGGTCGACCGCTACATCTCCTGGCCGGGCCAGGCACTGTCCTACTACATCGGCTACCGCACCATCCGCGACCTGCGGGCCGAGGCCGAGCGCGAACTGGGCGCGCGCTTCGACCAGCGGCCGTTCCACGACGCCATCCTGGCGCTGGGTCCGGTGCCGCTGCCGGTGCTGGAAGAGGAGATGCGGGCCTTCATCGCGCGCGAGAAGGCCCGGGACACGGCGCAGGAGGGCTGAAGCCGCGCCCTGCACCCATGCGGGAACCGCGGCGTCAGGCAAGCGGATCCATGCCCGGCACGTCGTTGCTCGTGCCGGCGGTCTGCGACACGCCCACGCGGAGCATGTTGTCCACGTCGCGCACGCCGGGGCAGCCCTCAGAGACGTCCTCGGCCAGGCGCTTCATCATCCGATGCGGCACGGAGCCCGACAGCTTCACCACGCCGTCCTGCACGGTGACGCTGATGCCGCTGGCGTCCAGCGCGTCGCTCTCGGTCAGCGCGTCGCAGACATCCTCGTGGATGCGCGCGTCGTCGCGGCGGTAGCCGCGCGGGCCGATGCCGCGGTAACCATGCACGGACACGCCGGACGGCCCGCCGTCGTGCGTGCCGCCCGCCGCGCCCGCGGCGCGCCCGGAATCGAATTCGCTGCGCTTTGCGCCCAGCCATTCGCGGGCGGCACCGACGCAGCGGCCACCGAGCTTCAGTGCGTCACGCGCGACGTCGCGCAGCTCGTCGGTCGCCTGGCTGGAAGTGGTTCGGGTCATGGCATTGCCTCCTGTACGGGTCACGGGCGCGGCGCGCCCGAGGCGACCCAGTCTCCAGAGGTCGATGTTCAAGCCGCGTCACGCCGGGCGTGCGGCGCAGGCGCGGCAGGTGTGCGTGCGGCGCGGATCAGTCCATCGGGTAGACGGCGCGGATCGGGCAGCCCGACCGCGCGCCGAGCACCTGCAGGCGGTCCGAACCGGTCATCACGAAGTCCGCCGGGCGCCCGGTGGAGGTGACGCGGATGTCGTCGCCGGGATTGCCGCAGATCACGCCGATGCCCGGTCCCGAACGGAAGGCCACCTCGACCGGGCCGGCGAGGTGCGGACAGGAGCGCAGCAGCTCGACGCGGTAATAGCGGTTGCCGCCCGAGCGATTGGGATTGACCTCCACCACCAGGCCGCGAGGATCCTCCGACCAGCCGCGCACGTGGCGCGGGCTGAAACAGTAGCTGTGCGAAGCGGCGAAGCCGCGCCGCTCTTCGCCCTTCACCACCACCGTGGCCAGGGTGGTGCTGCCGTCCGGGCCGGTGCGGCTGCCACGGGCATGTCCTGCATATTCGGCCGCCGTGATCGGCGCGACGGCGGCCACCGGGCACAGCGTCTGGTCCACCGCCACGTATTCGTTGCCCGCGCCGCACATCCAGCCGTCCGCGGCCAGCATGCGGGTGCGCGTGTCGCCATCGATGTCGGGGCAGCCGCCGGCCAGGTCGACGCGGAAGCGGCGGCCGTCGGACTGCAGCAGCGCCAGCGTGCCGGGGGCGGACTGGAAGACCTCGCGCACTTCGCGCGCGTCGAGGCAGTGCGCCGCCGGTGGCGTCCGCGCGCTGGCCGGCGCGGCGCCGATGGCGGCGGTGATGGCGAAAGCGGCCGCGAGACGCGCGGCGAGGCGTATTGCAGGCATGTGGGTCCGTCCGGTGGGCTTGCCGGTCGAAGTGTACGGGACCAAGATGACGGCGATCGCCCACAGGAGTTGCCGATGACCACGCACGCCGTGCAGACCATTTCCGTGCCCGTGGCCGTCGGCGAGCTCGCCGACAAGCTGTCGATCCTGCAGATCAAGCACGAGCGCATCGCCGATCCGGCCAAGCGCGCGCACGTCGCCATCGAGATGGACGGCCTGCGTCCGATCTGGGAGCGCCTGGTGGCCGCCAACCCGGTCCTTGCCGGGCACTACGACCGCCTGAAGGCGGTCAACGAGCAGATGTGGGACGTGCAGGACGGGCTGCGCGCGCGCGAGGCGTCGAAGACCTTCGACGACGCGTTCATTGCGCTGGCGCGCGCGGTCGCGGCGCGCAACGGCGAGCGGGTGGCAATCAAGAACGGGATCAACCGCCTCGCGGGCTCCGAGTTCATCGAAGAAAAGCAGTACCAGGCCGGCTGATGGACGCGCGCATGCCCGCCATCGCGATCCGCGGCGGCGCCGGTCCCGCGGAGGCGCTGCACCTGGAACAGGTCGCGCGGCCGGTGCCCGGCGAGGGCGAGATCCTGCTGCGGGTGCACGCGGCCGGCGTGAACCGCCCCGACATCCTCCAGCGCGAGGGCCGTTATCCCGTGCCGCCCGGCGCACCGGATCGGCTGGGGCTGGAAGTGGCCGGCGAGGTCGTCGTCGGCGCCGGGCGCTGGTCGCCGGGCGATCGCGTCTGCGCGCTGCTGGGCGGTGGCGGATACGCCGGCCATGCGGTGGTCGACGCGCGCCACGCGCTGCCGCTGCCCGCGGGGCTGGACTTCGTGCAGGCCGCGGCGCTGCCGGAAACCGTGTTCACGGTGTATGCCAACGTCTTCCTGCACGGCCGGCTGCAGGCCGGCGAGACCCTGCTGGTGCACGGCGCGACGTCGGGCATCGGCGTGGCGGCGATCCAGATGGCCAAGGCCGCCGGTGCGCGGGTGATCGCGACCAGCCGCGGCGCGGACAAGGCCGCGGCGGCACGCAGGCTGGGCGCCGACATCGCCATCGACAGCAGCGCCGAGGATTTCGGCGCCGCCGCGATGGCAGCGGGCGGGATCGACGTGGCGCTCGACATGGTCGGCGCGCCCTACCTCGCGGCGACCCTCGACGCGCTCAACCCGGACGGCCGCATCGTCTACATCGCCGCCCAGGGCGGCGGCCAGCTGCAGTTGCCGCTGGCCACCCTGATGCGCAAGCGCGCGGTCGTCACCGGCTCGCTGCTGCGCCCGCGCAGCGCCGACGAGAAGGCGGCGCTGGCGGCGGAGATCGAGCGCGTGGTCTGGCCCTGGATCGCGTCCGGCCGGGTGCGCGCCATCGTCGACCGCACCTTTCCGCTGGCCGATGCCGCCCAGGCCCACGCCTGGCTGGAAAGCGGTCGCCACGAGGGCAAGGTGGTGCTGCTGCCCTGAGCGGCCGCCCCCATTCAGTCGCCTGTCTCAGATCCCGAGACGGGCGCCTGCCAGCATCGCGCGATGGAGCTCACCGAAAAACTCGCGGTCCTGGCCGATGCCGCCAAGTACGATGCCTCCTGTTCGTCGAGCGGCGGCGCGAAGCGCGACTCCCGCGGCACCGGCGGCATCGGCTCCAACGAGGGCAGCGGGATCTGCCACGCGTACGCGCCGGACGGGCGCTGCATTTCGCTGCTGAAGATCCTGCTGACCAACTTCTGCATCTACGACTGCGCCTACTGCATCAACCGGCGCAGCTCGAACGTGCGCCGCGCGCGCTTCAGCGTCGACGAAGTAGTGCGGCTGACCATGGACTTCTACCGGCGCAACTACATCGAAGGCCTGTTCCTGTCGTCCGGCATCATCCGCTCCAGCGACTACACCATGGAGATGCTGGTCGAGGTCGCGCGCCGGCTGCGGGTGGAGGAGCGCTTCCGCGGCTACATCCACCTGAAGACGATTCCCGACGCGTCGCCAGAGCTGCTTTCGGCCGCCGGGCGCTGGGCCGATCGCCTCAGCATCAACGTCGAGCTGCCCACCGAGGGCGGGCTGAAAGCGCTGGCGCCGGAGAAGGACGCGCAGGACATCCGCCGTTCGATGGGCCGGCTGCGCCTGGGTATCGACGAGGCCAAGGCCGAGAAGAAGGCGCCGCGCTTCGCGCCCGCGGGGCAGAGCACGCAGATGATCGTCGGCGCCGATCCCGCCAGCGACCGCGACGTGCTGGAAACCAGCAGCACGCTGTACGCGAGCTATGGGCTCAAGCGCGTGTACTTTTCCGCCTTCAGCCCGATCCCCGACGCCTCGCGCGCGCTGCCGCTGCGGTCGCCGCCGCTGATGCGCGAACACCGGCTCTACCAGGCCGACTGGCTGATGCGCTTCTATGGCTTCGACGTGGGCGAGATCGCGCCGGCCGGCAACGACGGCATGCTCGACCTCGACATCGACCCGAAGCTGGCCTGGGCGCTGCGCCACCGCGAGCAGTTCCCGGTCGACCTGGACAGCGCGCCGCGCGAGATGCTGCTACGCGTGCCCGGGCTCGGGGTGAAGACCGTGCGCCGTCTGCTGGCGATGCGCCGCCATCGCCACCTGCGCTATGCCGACCTGGTGAAGCTGGGAGTGTCGGTGTCGAAGGTCGCGCCCTTCGTGGCGACGCTCGACCATCGCCCGCGATCCGACGTCGACGGCGCGGTGCTGCGCGCGGCCGTCGCGCCGCCGCCGAAGCAGCCGGACCTGTTCGGACACTGATGCGCCGGGTGGAGCTGTCCGACGGCGCCGACCTCGCGCAGTGGCGCGAGGCGGCACGCGCGCTGCTGGCCGATGGCGTGCCGCCCGACCAGGTGCTGTGGCCGGGTGGCGCGCAGGACGACCTGCTCGGCGCGGGCGCGGACATGTTCGAGCGAAGCGTTCCCGCACAGCCCGGCGTCGCTGTCGCGCGTCGCCGCGTGGCTTCGGAGCCGCGGGTGCCGCGCGAATTCCTCGGGCTTGCCGGCCTCGTCCTCGCCCACGCCGACCCGCGCCGCCACGCGCTGCTCTATCGGCTGCTGTGGCGCATCGCCCACGGCGAGCGCGCGCTGCTGGCGATGGTCACCGACGACGACGTGGCCTGGGCACGGCACGCGGCCAAGGCGGTCAGCCGCGAGAAGCACAAGATGAAGGCCTTCGTGCGCTTCCGCGAAGTGGCGGACGGGCAGGGCGCCGTGTACGTGGCCTGGTTCGAGCCGGAGCACGACGTGCTGCCGCAGGTCGCGCCGTTCTTCGTGCGCCGCTTCGCCGGCATGCGCTGGTCGATCCTGACGCCGGCGCGCAGCGCGCACTGGGACGGGGCGACCCTGCACCTGGGCGAAGGCGCGCGCCGTGGCGATGCGCCCGCGGGTGATGTGCTGGAAGACCTCTGGCGGGTGTACTACGCGAACATCTTCAACCCGGCGCGCCTGAAGGTGGGTGCGATGGTCAAGGAGATGCCGGTGCGCTACTGGAAGAACATGCCGGAGGCCACGCTGATCCCGGCCCTGGTGCGTGATGCCGGCACGCGCATGCAGGCGATGGTGGACGCGGCGCCCACGGTGCCGCAGAAGATCTTTCCCGCGCCGCGGGAGACGCCGGGCACCCGCCGCGCGGACGCGGCCCGCCTGCGGGAACGCGGCGTGCCCGCCATGCCGGGCACGCCGCGCGAGCCAGGCGGGAGCCGTCCCGCCGACGTCGCGCCCGCACTGCCGGCGCTGCAGGCCGCCGTCTCCGCCTGCCGCGCGTGCCCGCTGTGGCAGCCCGCCACCCAGGCCGTGCCCGGCGAGGGTCCTGCCGACGCCCGGATCATGGTCGTCGGCGAGCAGCCAGGCGACCGCGAGGATCTTGTGGGCCGCCCCTTCGTCGGACCGGCCGGCCAACTGCTCGACCGCGCGCTGGCCGAGGCCGGCCTCGCGCGCGACACGTTGTACCTCACCAACGCGGTGAAGCACTTCAAGTTCAAGCCGGCCGGCAAGCGCCGGCTGCATGTCCGCGCGGACGCCGCGGAGCAGGCCGCCTGCCGTCCCTGGCTCGAGGCCGAGCTGGCGGCCGTGCGGCCGCGGCTGGTGCTCTGCCTCGGTGCGACGGCCGCGCAGGCGATGCTGGGGCGCGGCTTCGCGCTGCTGTCGGGGCGCGGGCGCTGGTACCGGCTGGAGGATGGCCTCCAGGTGCTGCCGACCGTGCACCCCTCGTGGCTGCTGCGCCTGTCCGATGCGGAGCGCGCCGCCGCCTGGCCCGGCTTCATCGCCGACCTTCGCCTGCTCCAGACCGCGGCCACGCTAGCCTGAGCCACTGGTTTGGACAAGGAGACTTCCATGGGCCTGCTGGTCGATGGCACCTGGCGCGACGCCTGGTACGACACCTCCGGCGACGGCGAATTCAAGCGCGAGGAGGCCGCGTTCCGCGACTGGCTGAGCGCCGACGGCCGCGCCGGACCCGATGGCCAGCGCGGCCATCGCGCCGAAGCCGGCCGCTACCGGCTCTACGTCAGCTACGCCTGCCCCTGGGCGCACCGCACCCTGGTCGTGCGCGTGCTGAAGGGGCTCGAGGACCTGGTGCCGGTCTCGGTGGTGCACTGGAGGATGCTCGAGCACGGCTGGACCTTCGAGGACGGCCCGGGGGTGACCGGCGATCCGGTGATGGCCGCGCAGTACCTGCATCAGCTGTACACCCGCGCGCGTCCGGGCATGTCGGGTCGCGTGACCGTTCCGCTGCTGTGGGACCAGGCCACGGACACGATCGTCAGCAACGAGTCCTCGGACATCATCCGCATGTTCAACACCGCCTACGACGCGCTGGGCGCGAAACCGGGCGACTACTGCCCGGAGGCGCTGCGCGCGGACATCGATGCGGTCAATGCCCGCGTCTATCGCGACGTCAACAACGGCGTGTACCGCGCCGGCTTCGCGACCACGCAGGCCGCCTATGAAGATGCGGTGCGGCCGCTGTTCGAGACCCTGGAGTGGCTCGAGCAGCGCCTGTCCGGGCGCGAGTGGCTGGTGGGCGACCGCCTCACCGAGGCCGACATCCGCCTCTTCACCACCCTGGTGCGTTTCGACGCGGTGTACCACGGCCACTTCAAGTGCAACCTGACGCGCGTCGCCGACCATCCCGCGCTCGCGGCCTTCACCGCCAGGATGATGGCGCTGCCCGGCGTGGCCACAACCGTGCACTTCGACCACATCAAGCGTCATTACTACGAGAGCCACCGCACCATCAATCCGACCGGCATCGTGCCGCTGGGGCCGCTGCAGCCGTTCTGAGCGGTGCGTTGAACGGACTTTTAACGGCGACGGGGGCCAGCATGGCGGGACCGCCCACAAGGAGAGGCCCATGGCTGCCCGCGATGACACGCGTTCCACCGGATCCACGCTGAGCACCGGTGCGCCCGCGCCCAGTGACCGCAATTCCTTGACCATCGGCCCGGATGGCCCGATCGTCCTGCACGACGTGCACTTCCTCGAGCAGATGGCGCACTTCAACCGCGAGAAGGTGCCCGAGCGGCAGCCGCACGCGAAGGGCGGCGGTGCCTTCGGCGTGTTCGAGACCAGCGAGGACGTCAGCCGGTACACGAAGGCGGCGCTGTTCCAGCCGGGCGCACGCACCGACCTGTTGCTGCGCTTCTCCACGGTCGCCGGCGAGATGGGCAGCCCCGACACCTGGCGCGACGTGCGCGGCTTCTCGCTCAAGTTCTATACCAGCGAGGGCAACTACGACCTGGTGGGCAACAACACGCCGGTGTTCTTCGTCCGCGACCCGATGAAGTTCCCGCACTTCATCCGCAGCCAGAAGCGCCTGCCCGACTCGGGGCTGCGCGACAACCACATGCAGTGGGACTTCTGGTCGAGCAACCCGGAAAGCGCCCACCAGGTGACCTACCTGATGGGCCCGCGCGGCCTGCCGCGGACCTGGCGGCAGATGAACGGCTACGGCTCGCACACCTACATGTGGGTCAACGCGGCCGGCGAGCGCTTCTTCGTCAAGTACCACTTCCATACGCAGCAGGGCATGGCGTTCTTCAGCAATGCCGAAGCCATGGAGATGGCGGGACGCGATGCCGACTTCCACCGCCGCGACCTGTTCGATGCCATCGCGCGCGGCGAGCATCCGAAGTGGGTGCTCTCGGTGCAGGTCATGCCCTACGAGGAGGCCAAGGCCTACCGCTTCAACCCCTTCGACCTGACCAAGGTCTGGCCGCATGGCGACTACCCGCTGGTCCGCGTCGGCACGATGACGCTCGACCGCAACCCGGAGAACTTCTTCGCCCAGATCGAGCAGGCGGCGTTCTCGCCGGGCAATACCGTGCCGGGCATCGGCCTGTCGCCGGACAAGATGCTGCTGGGCCGCGCCTTCGCCTACAACGACGCGCAGCGCAACCGCATCGGGACCAACTTCCACCAGCTGCCGGTGAACCAGCCGAAGGTGCCCGTCAACACCTACATGTTCGATGGCCAGATGGCCTATCACCACAGCGGTGCCGCGCCGGTGCATGCGCCCAACAGCGGCGGTCGTTCCTGGGCGGATGCGACCGGCACGATGGAGGACGGCTGGGAAGCCGACGGACAGATGGTGCGCAGCGCCTACACGCTGCGCGCCGACGACGACGATTTCAGCCAGCCCGGCACCCTGGTGCGCGAGGTGTTCAGCGAGGCCGAGCGCAGCGCGCTGGTCGAAACCGTGTCCGGGTCGTTGCTCGGTGGCGTGCGCAGCCCGGTGCTGGAGCGCGCGCTGGACTACTGGAACTCGATCGATCCCGACGTCGGCCAGCGCATCGCCGAGAAGGTGCGCAGCGGCGGCGCCGCCGAACCCGCGGCGGGGATGAGCGAAGCCTGAGGCCCGCGCCGGCGCGCCTCAACCGCGGCGCGCGGCCTCGATGGTGGCGATGTCGATCTTCGACATCGTCATCATCGCCTCGAACGCACGCCGGGCCGCGGCCGGATCGGGATCGGCGATGGCCTCCATCAGCACGCGCGGGGTGACCTGCCACGACAGGCCCCAGCGGTCCTTGCACCAGCCGCATTCGCTCGCCTGGCCGCCGTTGCCGATGATCGCGTCCCAGAGGCGGTCGGTTTCGGCCTGGTCGTCGGTCAGGACCTGGAACGAGAAGGCTTCGCTGTGAGTGAATTCCGGGCCGCCGTTGAGGCCGAGGCAGGGGATGCCCATGACCGTGAAGCGGACGGTGATCACGTCGCCGGCCTTGCCGGCCGGATAGTCGCCCGGCGCGTGGATGACCTCGTCCACCGAACTGTCCGGGAAGGTGCGGGCGTAGAAGCCGGCGGCGTCCAGGGCGTCCCCGTTGAACCAGAGACAGACCGTGTTCCTGGCGGGCATGGCGGGCAGGGCGGACATGGCGGACTCCGTTGTCAGGGGGACCTGCAGCATGCGCCGATGCGGCTCGGTTCGCATAAGCTCGGGCGCCCTGACGCCAGGCGACATCGATGAAGACAGCCGTGATCACACTCACCCTCATCCTCGGGCTCCTGGCGAGTGCCGGCAGCGTGGCCGGCGACCTTGCCATCGTCGGCGCGTGCATCCATCCGGCGCCGGACGCTGCAACGATCGAGGGCGGCACCGTGCTGGTGCGCGCGGGGCGCATCGTTGCAGTCGGTCGGGATGCGGACGTGCGGGTGCCCGATGGCGTGCGGGTCATCGATGCTGCAGGGCGCGTGGTCACCGCCGGGTTCTGGAACAGCCATGTGCACCTGATGGCCCCGGAGTTCGGCAACGATCCGCCGCGCCCCGCCGCCGAGGTGGACGCGGTCCTGCAGGCGATGTTCACCCGCTGGGGCTTCACCACGGTTTTCGACATCGCCTCGTTCGGCGGCAACGCGGCAGCGCTGCGCACGCGCATTGACGCCGGTGAAGTGCAGGGTCCCCGCGTGCTCACGGTGGACGCGCCGTTCTTCCCGGAAGGTGGCACCCCGATCTACATCCGCGACCTGCTCGCGCGCATGGGGGTAGCGAGTGGCGAGGTGGCGGATGCGGCGTCCGCCACCCTCCGTGCCGACCGCCAGCTTGCCGCGGGCGCCGACGGCGTGAAGATCTTCGCCGGCGCGATCGTGGGCGGCGAGACCGGCGTACTGCCGATGGACACGGGTGTCGCACGGGCCGTGGTGGACGCCGCGCACCGCGCAGGCAGGCCGGCGTTCGCACATCCGAGCAATGCGGCCGGGATGGAGGTGTCGCTTGCGGCCGGCCTCGACGTGCTGGCACACACCGCGCCCTTCATGGGCCCGTGGGATGCGCCGCTGGTTGCACGCCTGCGCGCCGCCGGCGTGGCGCTGACGCCGACCCTCACCCTGTTCGAGGTGGAGCTGGCCAGGGAAGGGCTGCCGAGGGAGACGGTGGAAGCCGCCTTGGGCAATGCGCTGGCGCAGCTGCGGGCGTTCTTCGCGGCCGGCGGGCCGGTGCTGTTCGGCACCGATGTCGGGTATATCGACCATGTGGACACCCGGCGAGAGTTCGAGCTGATGGCGCTGGCTGGAATGGACTGGCGCGCGATCCTGGCGAGCCTGACGACAGCGCCCGCGGCGCGCTTCGGGCAGGGCGACGCCAGCGGTCGGGTCCAGCCCGGCATGCGCGCAGACCTCGTGCTGCTGCGCGGCGATCCGGCGGATCGGGTCGCCGCATTCGCCGAAGTGGCGATGACGGTCAGGGATGGCGTGGTGATCCACGACGACCGGGCTGCGCGCGGCACCCCCATCAGCCACGTCATCTCGCCCGTCGAACTCCCATAGCTCGTCCACGCCGAACGTCGCCACGCCCCAGTCTCCAATGTGAAGACGCCCCCGGGCTCGGGGGCGTCGCTTCATACCTGCCTGGCGGCAGTCTCTGCCGAATCAGCGACGCTCTCAGCGCTGCTATTCGTCCTGGCGCTGCTGGCCCTGGCGCTGGTTGTCCTGCTGGTCCTGGTTGCGCTGGCCCTGCTGGCCCTGTTCCTGCGGGTTCTGCTGCTGGCCTTGGGTGCGCTGTCCCTGCTGCCCCTGCTCCTGCTGGTTCTGCCGCTGGCCCTGCTCACCCTGCTGGCCCTGACCCTGCTGGCGCTGCTGCTGGCCCTGCTGGTTCTGCTGGCCCTGCTGCTGGCCCTGCTGGTTGCGTTCGTTCTCGTTCTGCTGGTTGGCCATGATCTTCTGCTCCACTGGGGGAATGCCGCCGGATCCGCGACGGGACCAGATAGCGCCATCCGCCATGAGGTGTGCGTGACCCGACGCGCGCGGCGCCTGAAAGAATTTCAGGGCATGCATGACGCCCGAAGCATTCACGCTGCAGCGTACGTTGCACGAGACGCGGGCTTAACCGCCGCTGGCTATCATCACGTGCAGGCGGCCCTGCCAAACGTGCGTGGAGCTCCTGAGCAATGCAGCCAACGGTCTTCATCCTCGACGACGATCCCGCATTCACCCGTGCCCTTTCGCAGCTCGCCTGCACCGAGGGCTACCAGGTGCAGGTCGCGCACACGCTGGGCGAGGCACACGAGCTGCTCGGCCGGCATCGCGCGGACCTGCTGATCCTCGATCTCGATCTCCCCGATGGCAGCGGCCTTGGCCTGCTCGAGCAACTCGACATGTCCCAGCACGGCCAGGTCGCGATCGTGACCGGCAAGCCGACGCTGGACACGGCACGTCGCGCGGTCGGTTCGCCGGTGGTCGAGTACCTGCTCAAGCCGGTCCGCGTCGAACAGCTGCAGTCACTGCTGCAGCGGACGATGCTGCGCCACTGGCCCGAACCGGCGGGCGACGCGAAGTCGACCCTGGATCGCCTGGCCGGCAAGTCGCCGGCGATGCGGGAGGTCATGGACACCGTCTTCAGGATCGCCTCGAGCGATGCGCCGGTCCTGCTGATCGGCGAAAGCGGAACCGGAAAAGAGCGCGTTGCGCGTGCCGTGCATGAGGCGAGCGGACGCCAGGGCCGGTTCGTCGCGCTGGGATGCGACAGCCTTCCGGACGAACGCCTCGGGCATGAGCTCTTCGGCAGCGTGTCCGATCCGGACGCCCGCCGCGACAACCATGCCGGCATCTTCGAGCAGGCCGCCGGCGGCACGGTGTTCCTCGACCGCGTGACCGAGCTTCCGCTGTACCTGCAGGCGCAACTCCTGCGCTTCATCGACAGTGGCCAGGTGAAGCGCATCGGTGCCGGCGACGGCGTGCCAGTCGACGTACGGCTGGTGCTCTCGACGACGACCGACCCCGCGGAACGCATCACCGAGGGTGGCTTCCGCGAGGACCTATATTACGCCATCAGCGACTTCCGCCTCTGCCTGCCGCCGCTGCGCGAGCGCGGCGACGACGTCGTCCTGCTGGCCGGCCTGTTCATCCGCCGCCTCAACGAACACTACGGGCAGGCCAAGCGCCTCGCGCCGGGCGCCGACCGCGAGCTGCTCGAGTACGACTGGCCAGGCAATATCCGCGAGCTGCGCGGCGCGGTGCAGCGCGCCTACCTGCTGCAGCGCGGTGACCAGCTTCGGGTGCAGCCGCAGCCCCTGGTCCGCTGCGTGCCGCGTGTCCAGGGCGGGGCCGCGCTGTCCTTCGCGGTAGGCGACACCCTCGCCGAGCTCGAGCGGCGCGCCGTGCTCGCGACGCTGGAGCATTTCGACAACGACAAGACCGCGGCCGCCAAGGCTCTAGGCGTCAGCGTTCGCACCATCTACAACCACCTGGCGCGCATCTCCGGCAAGGACCCGGTCGATCCGGATCCGCGCAAGGCGGCCTGAGCACGCGAACCCGATGGCTGCGCCCGGACGCGTCAGTCGTCCCGCGACGGGGACGGCGGTTCGGACAGCAGCTCGCGTCCGCGTTCGCAGGCCGCCTGGGTATCCGCGAGCAAGGCCTCCGCGCGTTCCACGTCACCCTGCGCGAGCAGGCGCCGGGCCACGACGACCGAGAGCAACGCGCCGTTGACCGCGTTGCGGAGGTCGTGCTCCCACGCCTGCGACCGTGCGTCGGTTGGGCTTCCGTCATCCATGCCCGCATGATGCACGCCCGCCGCGTTGCCCAGTGCACGGGGACTTCACGCGTGCCTGCCGAAGGTGGTGGGTGAATTTTGTCAGCCATATCCCCGGAGGACAGCCCATGAGTGGATCTCCCCTCGCGCAGCGCCGCATCCTGGTGGTGGAGGACGAGGCCATGCTCGCCGAACTGCTGTGCGAGGAGCTGGCCGGCGTGGGCGCGGTGGTGGTCGGTCCGGCGGGCACGGTGCAGCGCGCGCTGGAGATGATCAGTGTCGAGGCCCGGCTCGATGCCGCGATTCTCGACGTCAATCTGGCGGGTGATTCCGCCGAACCCGTTGCGGCCCGGCTGGAGTCGCTGAAGGTGCCGGTGCTGCTCACCACGGGCTACGACACGGCGGCGTTGCCGCCCTCGATGGCCCACCTGGCGTGCTGGAGGAAGCCTTCGACGTTCGAGGCCCTGGTCGACAAGCTTGCGCGGCTGCTCGGATCGGCGTGAAGCATTTTCCAACCGCGGATGTTAGCTTCCACGGCTTCCGACGCAGGGGGCGCGGGTGAACCGGCCATACGAAACACTTGACACCGATGCCGCAGGCATGGCGCTGCTGCTGCGCAGCGTGGTCGATTACGCGATCTACATGCTCGATGCGGATGGCTATGTCCGCAGCTGGAACACCGGCGGCGAACAGATCAAGGGCTACAGCGCCAGCGAGATCGTCGGCCAGCACTTCTCGCGCTTCTATACGCCCGAAGACGTGGCGCTGGGGCTGCCGGAAGAGGGCCTGGCGACGGCGCGTGACGCCGGCCGGTTCGAGGCCGAAGGCTGGCGCGTGCGCAAGGATGGCAGCCGCTTCCGCGCCAGCGTGGTGATCGATCCGGTGTACGAATCCGGCCGCCTGGTCGGCTTCGCCAAGGTGACCCGCGACATCACCGAGCGCTACCACGCCGAACAGGCGCTGGAGCAGGCGCGCGAAGCGCTGCTCGAATCGCGGAAGATGGAGTCGGTCGGCAAGCTGACGCTCGGGCTGGCACACGACTTCAACAACCTCATCACGATCATCGTCAACAGCCTCGACCTGATCGAAGGCAGCCCGACCGCCGATGCGCGCACGCGCATGCTGGTCGAGACCGCGCTGCAGGCCTGCGACCGCGGCGCACTGCTGACGCGCCAGCTGCTGGCCTTCGGCCGCGGCCAGGCGCTGGCGCCGGAGCTGTGCGACATCGCCGAATTGCTGGAGAACTCGATGGATCTTTACCGGCGCGCCTGCGCGGGCTCGGTGCACGTTGAACTGGAGCCCGCTGCGGGACTGCCGCCGGTCTGGGTCGACCGCGCGCAGTTCGAGGCCGCGATCCTCAACCTCGTGGCCAACAGCCGCGACGCGATGCCGGACGGCGGCTGCATCCGCATCGGCGCACGCGCGCTGCAGACCCGTGACCCGGCGGCCATCGAGGACGGCGAGCGCCTTCACGTCTGCGTGGAGGTGACCGACGATGGCCAAGGCATCGCGCCCGACATCCAGCCGCATGTCTTCGAGCCGTTCTTCACCACCAAGGAAGTCGGCAAGGGCAGCGGACTGGGGCTGAGCCAGGTGTTCGGCTTCGCCGCGCAGTCGGGCGGCTACGCCGAGCTGCACAGCCAGGTCGGGCAGGGCACCCGCGTACGCATCTGCCTGCCGGTCGGCGAGGAGGCGGCATGAGCGCCGGCAAGCGGCTGCTGCTGGTCGAGGACGAGCGCTCGCTGCTGATGCTGGTCGGCGACGCCCTGGAGGACACCGGGTTCGACGTGGTCCCCGCCCACGACGGTGTCCAGGCGATGGCGCGGCTGCAGGACGCGGGGCTGTTCGACTACGTGGTCTCCGACGTCAGCATGCCCGGCGGCATCTCGGGCTTCGATATCGCCGAGCACGTGCTGGCTTCGGAGTCGCACGCCCGCGTCATCCTGGTGTCGGGGCTGTCGCGCGGGCAGCTGCCGCCGCTGCCGGCCGGGGTGACCTTCCTGCCCAAGCCGTACCGGATCTCGCAGCTGCTGGACGTGCTTTCCTAGGAGAAGCCGCGAGCGCAGCAAGGACGGAGAGCCATGGCTCGAAGTGCACCATGTGGTGCAGCTTGCAAGTAGCGGTAAGCACACGGTGGCGAACGCGCGGGCGCTGTGTCCAACTGCCAGCGGTATCTTTACCACGGCTTTACCGACTGAGAAGCCTGGATTTTACGAGGTTCCCGATGCCCATCTTTGAGCTGGAAAAAGCCGGCCTGAGACGCTTGTCGTCCGTCTCGCTTGCATCGGCCCAAGTGCACGAGCGGCGTGACTTGCAGCGGATTCTGCGCGAGCAGTCGCGGGAGCTGCTGGATGACGTGCTGATCATTTCGGAAGAGTTTGGCGACTGGGACGACTCTCGCCGTCGCATCGACCTGCTCGGCGTCGGTCGCGATGCGAACCTGGTGGTGATCGAACTCAAACGCGGCGATACAGGCGTGCACATGGAGCTGCAGGCAGTGCGTTATGCAGCCATGGTCTCGAAAATGACGTTCGAGCAGGCCGTCGAGACCTACGCACGACATCTCCCTGGCGGGGCGGATGCGCGGGCTGAACTGCTTGATTTTCTGGGTTGGGTTGAGCCGAGGGAGGATGACTTTGCCCAAGACGTGCGGATTGTCCTCTTCTCGGAAGACTTTTCCCGCGAGCTCACGAGTTCGATCCTGTGGCTTGGCGAGAAGGGCGTAGACATCACTTGCTTCCGAATGCGAGTCTATCGTCTCGACGATCGGCTCCTCGTGGACTTCCAGCAGATCATCCCGCTGAAGGAGGCCGAGGATTATCAGGTCAAGGTCCGCAACAAGCAGCTGGTGGAGCAGTCCGAGCGCGTGGCGCGCGTTCCCTGGAATGGGGAGTTTTACGCCAACTTCGGCGTGAGCCCCCATCGATCCTGGGACGATGCCCGGACGTTCGGCTTCATCAGTGCCGGTGGCGGTGAGTGGTTCACCCGCACGTTGCACCTGCTCGAGCCCGGCGCGCGCGTATGGGTCAATCGGCCCGGCTTCGGCTATGTGGGCGTAGCTGAGGTGCTCGGCGCGCCGATCGGCGGGAGCGAGTTCATGGTCGACACCAATGCCGGCCGCAAACGCTACCTGGATGTGAGCGCCGTGGGCGAAGCGCTCAGGGAACAGGATTTCCACCCCGAGAAGGCCGAGCTGTTCGTGCCTGTGCGCTGGCTTTCAGTGCGTGGAGCGAGCGAAGCTGTGCGAGAAGCGGGCCTGTTTGGCAATCAGAACTCGGTCGCGAAGCCGACCGCCGCCTCGTGGCCGCACACGGTTGCCCGTCTGAAGGTCGAGTTCGGAATCAGTGACGAGACGGACGCCGTGTGAGCCAGCGGTGAGGTGAGCTTGGATCCGCCCGCAGCCCGCGGGCTAGGATTCCGAGCGGCTAGCGCTGCGGGCCCAGGTCAGCGCAACGACTGGAGTCACGATGACCAGCCATGAGCCGCGAGTCGAGGCCTGGATCGCCCCCCACGCTGATCGCGTCGCTCAGGGGGCGGCGTGCCGGGTGGCCCTCCACGGCCGGACGCCGTTGACGGTGCCCTTCATCACGCCGTCGCGGACCTCGCCTTCGTAGCGGTCTTCGCCCAGCGAGAAGCGGATGCGCGCACCGTCCATGCCGGCGTCGCGGAGGATCCAATGGGCTTCGCCCTCGCGCACGATGCCGCCGATCTTCTGATGGCTCTGCGCAAGCTCCATCGAGCGGCGGCCGTCGATCGTCCACAGCCCCGCCACGTTCGCCGGCACGATCCACAGCAAGGCCTCGCAGTAGTGCTCGCAGCCTTCGCCGACCTCGGCGGTGGCGTCGGGCGTCCAGTCGCCCATGTCGAAGGAGTTGGAGACGATGCGCGTGCCCGGCGGCATGTCCAGCAGCACCGGGCGCAGCCTCAGGTTGAGCTCCGGCAGCAGGAACAGGGTGATCACCGTGGCGTCGGAGAAGTCGGATTCGAAGATGTCCCCGCGTTCGAAGCTCGCGCGCGCGGCCACGCCGGCCGCCTTCGCGCGCCGGCGCGACAGGGCCACCAGGTCGGGATTGAACTCGATGCCGCGCGCGGTCGCGCCGCGCCGGGCGGCGGCGATCACGGTCACGCCGTCGCCGGAGCCGAGATCGACCAGGCGGTCGTCCGGGCCCACGCCGGCCAGATCGAGCATGCGTTCCACCACGGGCTGCGGGGTGGGGATCCACACCACGTCCTTGCCGAGCTGGCCGTATTCCGGCGTGTAGCGGTCGCTCGCCGCGGCGATGCCGGACGGCACAAGCGCGCAGCCGCCCAGGGCCAGCCAGAAGACGAGCGCGGCGGCAAAGGGAGTGCGGGGCGGGGTCATCGCTGTCCTCCGGTCTGGCCCGCCCAAGCCTGTCACGGCTGGCGGCCTGGCGCACAATGCGGGACCTGATCGCAGGAGCACGCTCATGAAGAGCACGCCCATGAAGAGCACGCCCATGGCCAGTCAGGACGCACGCATCGACGCCTACATCGCCCGGCAGGCGGCGTTCGCCCGGCCGATCCTGGAGGAGCTGCGCCGTCGCGTGCATGCCGCCTGTCCCTCGGCGGTGGAGGCCATCAAGTGGGGGGCGCCCGCGTTCACCTACAACGACAAGCTGCTGGGCGTGATGGCCGGCTTCAAGCAGCACGCGGCCTTCAACCTGTGGCACGGCAGGCAGGTGGTGGGCGAGGACGCGGCGGCGCACGAGGGCATGGGCCAGTACGGGCGCCTGGCCGCCCTGAAGGACCTGCCCGGCAAGCGCGAGACCACCGCCCACGTGCGCGCCGCGATGGCACTGATCGATGCCGGCACGACGTCGTCGATCGGTCGCAAGGCCAAGCCGCCGCCGGAGCTTCCCGCGGACCTGGCCGAAGCGATGCGGGGCAACAAGGCGGCGCGTGGCCACTGGGATGCGTTCACCCCCGGCAAGCAGCGCGAATACGCGGACTGGATCACCGGTGCCAAGGGCGCGGACACGCGCGCCAGGCGCGTGGCGCAGGCGGTGGAATGGATCGCGGAGGGGAAGGCGCGGAACTGGAAGTACGCGGGCTGCTGAGCCCCTGCGGGCGGTTCGTGAGGACCGCCCGCAGGAGCTGCGGCGAAATCGCCCTATTCGAGGTCGGTACGGCTACAGCGAGCGCGTGCCTTCTCCTTCGCCGCAGGTTTCCGCCAGCACTTCTTCGTTCGGTCCCAGGATTTGCCCCGTGAACGCTTCGGTCATCTGGTCATCGCCGGGAGCGAGGGTCAGCGTCCGCCGGACCTCGTTCACCCCGGCGAAGCTGCCGTCCGGGTTGTAGCGATACAGGCGCATCTGCGCGGTCCAGTTGCGGTTTCTTCGATCATAGTTCCACACGCCGAACGCCGGGCCGCGCGTGGTCGGCGGAGCGTTGTTGGTATCGACCATGGTGCCGCCCGCATTGAACACGCTGGCGGCGCGGAAGCGGACGCGTGTCTGGCCGGTATCGCAGTCGAATATATGCACCTGGAACTCCCAGGTGCCGACAATGCGATTGGCGGGCGGAAGCAGCAGCAGGGCGTTGCTTGCCGACGGCGATTGGGCGGATGCATCGGCGATGACCGCGCCGCTCAGTGCGAAGAGCGCGATGGCGAGGGCGCTTGCGGTTTTCATGACAGTTTCCTTCTGGGGAGGGATGACGCGGTCGCGTCGCACGGCCGCGGCGCTACCCTCCTCCCGCCTGTCCTGAAATTCCTCCGAAAAACGCTGAAATAGTATGAAATACCCTGCGGCGACCAGGGCTTGGCCATGACCGGACCGCGACCGAGCGGCTATCGCTTTGGCGAGTTCCGCATCGACCCGGGCAGCCGTGCGCTGATCGGGGCCGATGGCGCGGCGATTGCGTTGACCGGCAGGGCGTTCGATGTCCTGCTGTATCTGGTCGAGCGCGCCCCGAGCATGGTCGGCAAGGACGAATTGCTCGAGCAGGTCTGGGCCGGCCGCGTGGTCAACGAGAACAACCTCACCCAGGCGATCTCGACCCTGCGCAAGGCGCTCGGAGCCGGCGCCGGCGACCACCGCTATATCCTCACCGAGGCGCGGCGTGGATATCGCTTCGTGGCCGAACTGCAGGATGAATACATGCCGCCGGTCGCGGATCGGCCCCAGCCTCAAAGTCCCGCGTCGCACGCCCCGTCGGCGTCTTCGGTATCCAGTCGCGTGGCGATGTTGATCGGCGCAGGCGTGCTGGTCGGCGTGCTGGCCATCGTCGCTGCAACACGCGACCGTGCCGATTCGACGCAGGCAGATCGATCCGCCGCAGAGGCGGGTGCGAGTGCGGCAGACGCGGCCGCCGCCGATACGACACCCGCGCTGGCGGTCCTGCGCTTCCGCACCCTGGCCGGATCTCCGCGCGACGAGATGCTGGAACTGGGCCTGGCCGACACCCTCATCACCCAGTTGAGCCGCACCAACGCGCTGCGGGTGCGCTCGCTGGCGTCGAGCCAGCGGTTTTCCGGCGCGCCGCAGGATGCACTCGAAGCCGGCCGCCGCCTGGGTGCCGGCTATGTGGTGGACGGCTCCGCCCAGCGCCTTGGCGAACAGGTGCGGGTCAATGCGCGGCTGCTGGATGTGAGCAATGGACGCGCATTGTGGGCCGGCACCTTCGATGCGCGTCCGCATGAAATCTTCACCTTGCAGGACCGCATCGCAGCGGCGGTGGTGTCGGCGCTGGCATTGAAGGCCGACGTGCGGCCCGCACGCGTCCGCAGTCCTTGCGATGGCGCCGATCCCGAAGCGTACCGGGCCTATCTGACCGGCCTCCATCTGATCAGTCGGCCGGACCCTGCCGGGTTGTCGAACGCGCTGGCGGCATTCCGTCGTGCCATCGATCTCGATCCCGCCTGTACCCGCGCCCATGCCGGCATGGCGTTGGCCTACCACGGCCAGGTGATCGCCGGCGACCGCGACCCGCGCGAGATGTCGCCTCTCGCCAGCGCGGCGGCGCAACAGGCGTTGCGGATCGATCCGGAGTCGGCCGATGCGCATGCGGCGAACGGGTTGATCCAGTTCTTCTATGAGTGGGACTGGGCCGGCGCCGAAACGTCGTTGAAGCGCGCGATCGAGCTCAATCCGAGCCTGGCACGGGCGCATTTCGGCTACGCGCACCTGCTGGTCAACCTGGGCCGTTTCGGGCAGGCCCTGCCGCACGCACGCCAGGCACGTGAGCTGGACCCGCTGTCGCCGTTGATCAACACCATCGAGGCCGGCTTTCTCGGTGCCGCCGGTCAGCACGATCAGGCACGGTCGCAACTGGAGCGCGCACTCGAACTGCAGCCGGAGTTCTGGATCGCCCTCATGGTGCGCGGCGGCATGGCCCTGGATCGTGGCGACACCCGTGCGGCGATCACCGACCTGGGTCGCGCCGTCGAACATTCGAAAGGCAACAGCCAGGCCGTGGCGATGCTGGGCGTGGCCCATGCCGCCGCTGGTGATCGCGCCAGTGCCGAGACGGCCCTGCGCACGCTGCAGTCACGCGATGCCGCCCCCTTCGTCTCCGCGACCAGCCTGGCGGCCGTGCATAACGCGCTTGGCGATACCGGACGGGCGCTCGACCTGCTCGAGCGCGCGTATGCCGAACGCGACGTGCGCCTGGTCTTCCTCAAGATCGACGCGCGCTGGAACAACCTGCGCGCGCAGCCGCGGTTCCGCGCGCTGGCGCGAAAGCTCGACCTGGAGTCGGCGCGGGCCTACGGGCGCTTCTGAATGGCTGCATCGCGACCGCATTCGCGGCGACAGCTGCGCCTTGGGGGGAAGTCTGTACGGAACTGCTTTTGCAGTCGGGCTAAGCCGTTGATCTGAAACCACTCTCACTGCCTGAGACCGCCCGGTGCCGGAATCCATCCGACAGCCGGGCTTGCCCTTTCCCGACAAGGTAAATAGATTTTTACCCATGACCGACGACCTCACCCCCCGACAGCGCGACGTGCTCGGCTTCATCCAGGCCCATTCCACGGCCGAGGGCGCGCCGCCCACGCTGCAGCAGATCGCCGATGCCTTCGGCTTCCGCCAGGCCTGCGCGGCGCACAAGCACGTGCGCCGGCTGCAGGACGCGGGCTACCTCGAGGTGCGGCCGAACGAGGCGCGTGGCATCCGCGTGGTGGGCGGGATGGCGCCGGCGGGCCGGCGCGGCGGTGCGGCGGGGCGGACGGGGCGTGCGGCCCACGTCCCCGGCACGCGGCTGAAGGTCCGCGACGACCGCCTGGAGCTGCCCGTGCTGGGCCGGGTGGCCGCGGGCTCGCCGATCGGGGCCGATGCCGGCGTGGAGCGCCGGGTGCTGCTCGACCGCGCGCTGTTCTCCAGCAAGCCCGACTACCTGCTGCGGGTGAAGGGCGATTCAATGCGCGACGACGGCATCTTCGACGGCGATCTGGTGGCGGTGCAACGCGCCAGCGATGCGCGCAACGGGCAGGTGGTGGTGGCACGCATCGACGGCGAGATCACCATCAAGCGCCTGGAGCGCACGCGCGCGCGGCTGCGGCTCCTGCCGCGCAATCCCGACTACGCGCCGATCGAGGTGCCGGCCGGCAGCGACTTCGCCATCGAAGGCATCTACTGCGGGCTGGTGCGCGCGGAATGAACGCGATGCCGGCCATCCTGCCCGACCTCGACGCGATGCTGTCCGCGCGCACGGTGTGGCGTGCCGGACGCGCGCCGGCGGTGGCGGCCGACGGCGAGCCGACCGGGCATGCCGGGCTCGATGCGCTGCTGCCGCAGGGCGGCTGGCCGCGCGCGGCGCTGACCGAATTGCTGCTGCCGGCCGACGGCGTGGGCGAGCTGTCGCTGCTGCTGCCGACGCTGGCGCGGCTGACCCGGGCCGGCGGCATCGTGGCGCTGGTGGCGCCGCCCTACCTGCCGTATGCACCGGCATGGCAGGCGGCGGGCGTGGACCTGCGGCAACTCGAGATCATCCAGGCCGATGCGCGCGGCGCGCTGTGGGCCTTCGAACAGTGCCTGCGCAGCGCGGCCTGCGCGGCGGTGCTGGGCTGGCCGCTGCAGGCGGATGCGCAGTCGCTGCGGCGGCTGCAGGTGGCGGCCGACAGCGGCGATTGCCTGGGCTTCGCGTTCCGCGATGCGAAGCACGCGGCGAACCCGTCGCCGGCGGCGCTGCGGATGGAGTATTCGGCGGCGGGGGTGGCGGGGGCGGCGGGGGCAGCGGCGATGGCGCGCGAGGGCGGCTGGTACATCCGCAAATGCCGCGGTGCCAACCCGCCGTCGCAATCCTTCGTGCTTCCTCACCCTGCGGGAGGCGCAGATCCTGTAGGAGCGGCTACAGCCGCGATGGCACCGGCCCCCGAAAGAGCCGCTGCCATCGCCATGTCCCCGCGGTCCCGGATCGCGGCTGTAGCCGCTCCTACAAAGGCGGCTCCTACAACGGCGGCTCCTGCAGGGGCGTTTGGCCCCGCCGTCCTGTTGTCCTGAGGCCGCCGTGCTCTGGGCCTGCATCGCGCTGCCGCGGCTGGCGCTGGACGCCGTCCTCCGTCGGACACCGGATCCGTCGCGGCCGCTGGTGCTGGTTTCCGGACCCGCCCAGCTGCGCCACCTGCACGCGGTCAACGCCGCCGCCGCCGAGGCCGGGCTGAAGCCCGGCATGCGCCTGTCGGCCGCGCACGCGCTGCTGGCGGACGTGGCGATGGTCGACCACGATCCCGCGGCGGATGCGCGCTGGCAGCGCTTCCTCGCCGCCTGGGCCTATCGCCACAGCTCGCAGGTCAGCGCGCAGTGGCCGGGCGCGATCGTGCTCGAGGTGCGCGCCAGCTTCCGCCTGTTCGGGCCCTGGCCGCGCTTCGAGGCGCGGCTGCGCGAGGAGCTCGACGGCCTCGGCTTCAGCCATCGCATCGCGCTGGCGCCGACGCCGCGCGCGGCGCGGGTGTTCGCGGGCCTGCGCGACGGCTTCGCGGTCACCGCCGGCGGCGCGATGCACGAGGCGCTGGCGCGGGTCCCGGTGCGCCGCGCCGCGCTACCGGGCAATGCCGGCGAGCGCCTGCAGCGCATGGGCGTGCGCACGCTCGGCGCCCTGCGCATCCTGCCGCGCGACAGCCTGCGCCGGCGCTTCGGCGTCGAGCTGCTGGAGCATCTCGACCGCCTGCACGGCGATGCCGATGATCCGCTCGCGCTGTACGCGCCGCCGGACCATTTCGACGGCCGCATCGAACTCGGCTTCGAGGTCGAGAGCCACCAGGCGCTGCTGTTTCCGCTGCGCCGGCTCATCGCCGACCTCGCCACCTATCTGTCCGCCCGCGACGGCGGCGTGCAGCGCTTCAGCCTGCGCCTGGAGCACGAGGCGCGGCACGCACTGCCCTCGCACGAGGCCGACCAGGTGCAGCAGGACGCGGTGCGCCAGACCGAGGTTCCGGTGGGCCTGCTAGCGGCCGAGCGCGACGCGGGGCTGCTGTTCGAGCTCACCCGCAACCGCCTGGAGCAGGTGGCGCTGCCGGCGCCGGTGATCGGCCTGCGCCTGCTGGCGCGCGAGCTGCCGCCGTTCGTCCCGGCCGAGCGCGACCTGTTCGATACCCGTCCGGCCCAGGCGGTGCCCTGGCCGCAGCTGCGCGAGCGCCTGCGTGCGCGCCTCGGCGACGAGGCCGTGCATCGCGTGGCACCTTCCGGTGATCCACGTCCCGAACGCGCCTGGCGGCGCGCCGACGCGGGCGAGGGCGGCGACGCGGCCTGCGCCACGCCCGCGCCAGCGCGCCCGCCGCGGCCGGCCTGGCTGCTGCCGCGCCCGGTGCCGCTGCGCGATGCCCAGCTGCGCATCGTGTCCGGCCCGGAGCGGCTGGAGAGCGGCTGGTGGGACGGCGAGGACGCGCGCCGCGACTACTACGTGCTGGAGACCTCGCGCGGCCAGCGGGCCTGGGCGTTCGCGCCGCCGGGCGAGCTCGGCGGCTGGATGCTGCACGGGTGGTTCGCATGAGCGGCCCCGAGGCAGGCGGCGGCCCGCCATGAGCCGCGACGACGACCACGACGACCTGCCCCCGGGCGTGGCGCCCGACACGCCGGGTGCGCGTCCGCCGCGCATCGTGCGGATGCAGCGCCAGCTGCAGATGCAGCTGCGCTTCGAGGCCGCCAACGATCCCGGCGGCGCCGCCTCCTGTAGGAGCGGCTACAGCCGCGATTGCCGCGACGCCCCGATCCCGGCCATGGCAATCGCGGCTGTAGCCGCTCCTACAGGAGCCGGGGCGGCGGCGGAGTTGCCGGCCTACGCCGAACTGCACTGCCTGTCCGACTTCAGCTTCCTGCGCGGCGCGGCCAGCGCGGAGGAGCTGTTCACCCGCGCCGCGCAGTGCGGCTACGAAGCGCTGGCGATCACCGACGAATGCTCGCTGGCCGGGATCGTGCGCGCGCACGAGGCGGCGAAGGTCACCGGGGTGAAGCTGGTGGTGGGCGCGGAGTTCCGCCTCGACGACGGCCTGCGGCTGGTGCTGCTGGTCGAGGACGCGGCGGGCTACGCGCAGCTGTGCCGGCTGATCACCACCGCGCGCCGCGCGGCGCCCAAAGGCGATTACCGCCTGTCGCGCGCCGATATCGAGGCGCTGCCTCCTCCCTCCTGTAGGAGCGGCTATAGCCGCGATGGGAGCACGGCTGTTCCGGCGCATCAGGCGATCGCGGCTGTAGCCGCTCCTACAGGAGCGGGGGGCGGGTTGTTTGCGCTGTGGCTGCCTGGCCGCGGGGCGGATGCGGGGGAGGGGGCCTGGCTGAAGCGCGTGTTCGGCGATCGCGCGCACCTCGCCATCGAGCTGCACCGCGAGGACGACGATGCCGCGCGGCTGGCGCAGCTGCTCGCGCTGGCCGCCGACCTCGGCCTCACGCCGCTCGCCGCCGGCGACGTGCACATGGCCACGCGTAGGCAGCGCGTGCTGCAGGACACCCTGGTCGCGATCCGCGAGGGCCTGCCGCTGGCCGATGCGGGCGCGCACCTGTTCCGCAACGGCGAGCGCCACCTGCGGCATCGCTACACGCTGGGCAACATCCATCCGCGCCCGCTGCTGGACAATGCCGCCGCGCTCGCGCGCCGTTGCCGGTTCTCGATGTCCGAGGTCAGCTACACCTATCCGGCCGAGCTGGTGCCGGCGGGCGAGACGCCGGCAAGCCACCTGCGCAAGCTGACCGAGGCCGGGATGCGCCGGCGCTGGCCCAATGGCCCCACGCCGAAGGTCGCCGCGCAGATCGAGGGCGAGCTCGGGCTGATCGCCGAGCTCAGGTACGAAGCCTTCTTCCTCACCGTCGAGGACATCGTCCGCTTCGCGCGCAGCCAGCGGATCCTCTGCCAGGGCCGCGGCTCGGCGGCGAACTCGGCGGTATGCTTCGCGCTCGGCATCACCTCGGTCGATCCCGCCGAGAGCCGGCTGCTGATGGCGCGCTTCCTGTCGAAGGCGCGCAACGAGCCGCCCGACATCGACGTCGACTTCGAGCACGAGCGGCGCGAGGAGGTGATGCAGTACGTCTACCGCAAGTACGGCCGCGAGCGCGCGGCGCTGGCCGCGACCGTGATCCGCTATCGCGGCAAGAGCGCGGTGCGCGACGTCGCCAAGGCCTTCGGGCTGCCGCCCGACCAGGTGGCGCTGCTGGCCGGCTGCTTCGGCTGGGGCAACGGCGAGACGCCGATGGAGCAGCGCCTGGCCGACGCCGGCTTCGACATCGACAACCCGCTGGTGGCGCGCATCCTCGCCGTCACCGCGATGCTGCGCGGCAAGCCGCGGCATCTCTCGCAGCACGTCGGCGGCTTCGTGATCTCGGATGCGCCGCTGTGGAACCTGGTGCCGGTGGAGAACGCCGCCATGGCCGAGCGCACCATCATCCAGTGGGAGAAGGACGATCTGGAGGCCCTGGGCCTGCTCAAGGTCGACTGCCTGGCGCTGGGCATGCTGACCTGCATCCGCAAGGCGCTGGACCTGGTGCGCGTGCACCACGGGCGCGACCTGGAGCTGGCCACGATCCCGAAGGAGGACGCGCCGACCTACGCGATGATCCAGCGCGCCGACACCGTGGGCGTGTTCCAGATCGAGTCGCGCGCGCAGATGGCGATGCTGCCGCGGCTGAAGCCGAAAACCTTCTACGACCTGGTGGTGGAAGTGGCGATCGTGCGCCCGGGTCCGATCCAGGGCGACATGGTGCATCCCTACCTGCGCCGGCGCATGGGCCAGGAGCGGGTGACGTATCCATCGGCGGGCATCGAGGAGATCCTCGGCCCGACGCTGGGCGTGCCGCTGTTCCAGGAGCAGGTGATGGAGCTGGTGATCCATGCCGGCTACACCCCGGAGGAGGCCGACCACCTGCGTCGCTCGATGGCCGCCTGGCGCCATGGCGGCGACATGGAACCGCACCGCCTGCGCATCCGCGCGCTGATGGAAGGCAAGCACTACGCGTCGGCGTTCATCGACCAGATCTTCGAACAGATCAAGGGCTTCGGGTCCTACGGCTTCCCGCAGAGCCACGCGGCCTCGTTCGCCAAGCTGGTGTACGCCAGCTGCTGGCTCAAGCGCCATGCGCCCGCGGCCTTTGCCTGCGCGCTGCTGAACTCGCAGCCGATGGGCTTCTATTCGCCGAGCCAGATCGTGCAGGACGCGCGCCGCGGCAAGGACGCGCGCCCGGGCGTCGAGGTGCTCCCGGTCGACGTCGTCCACAGCGACTGGGACAGCACCCTCGTCGAAGCCCCGCCGTCGCCGTCACGATCGCCGTCGCGACATCAACCTGCGATCCGCCTCGGTTTGCGGCAGATTGCCGGCCTTTCCGGGGCCATGGGCGACACCATCCTCGCCGCCCGCGCCGAACGCCCGTTCCGCGACGTCGCCGACCTCTGCCGCCGCGCCGGCCTCGACGCGAAGGCGCGCAGCGCGCTGGCCGAAGCCGGTGCGCTGCAGTCGCTCGCCGGCCACCGCCACGACGCGCGCTGGCAGGTCGCCGGCATCGAGCGCCAGCGTCCGCTGCTGCCCGGCAGCCCGGAGGAAATCGACGTGGCGCTGCCGGCGCCCACCACCGGCGAGGACGTGCTGTCCGACTACCGCAGCGTGGGCCTGAGCCTGCGCGCGCATCCGCTGGCCCTGCTGCGCGACCAGCTGCGTGCGCGCCGGCTGCTGGGTTCGGCCGACCTGCATGGCCGGCGTCACGGCAGCCACGTCGCCACCGCCGGCATCGTCACCCAGCGGCAGAAGCCGCAGACCGCCAGCGGCACCATCTTCGTCACCCTGGAGGACGAGGCCGGCATGGTGAACGTGGTGGTCTGGCCGCGCGTGGCCGAGCGCTGGCGCAAGGCGCTGCTGGGCGCCACGCTGCTCGGCGTGCGCGGGCGCTGGGAACGCGTGGACGGCGTGGAGCACCTGATCGCCGGCGGGCTCGAGGACCTGTCCGGCCTGCTCGGCGGGCTGCCCGCCGAATCGCGCGACTTCCGCTGAACGGGTCGCGCAGACCCCGGCTGTCCGCGGGGTTCATCCCGCGTTGAGACCCGCGCCCCGGGCAGGCCATAGACTGGGCCGACATGTCCCCACCGCGCCCGCCCATGTCGTCCATCCTCCGCGTCCTTGCCCTCTGTGCCCTGGTGGCCGGCTGCAGCGCGCAGCCGCAGCCGCCACCGCAGCCCGAGGTGGAGACGATCAGCGAGGCCAACGGCGCCGGCGAGTTCATCTCCGCGCCGGTCGAGACCGCCCCGAAGCCCTATGACGTGCGGACCGGGACCGACTGGCCCGAGGCCACACTGGCCGACGGCAGCGCCGCGGTCAGCTGCGAACTCGACTACGCCACCGCCGGCGACGGCGAACCGCTCGCCGACCTGTCGTTCGCGAGCGTCAACGACGCGCTCGCGCCCTGCCAGGAGGTCGGCCTGCTGCGCCTGCGTTACCAGGGCAAGATCAACGCCGGCTTCCATGCCCTGGTCGAACGCGTGGCCGCGGTCGCCGACCGCATGGCCATCGGCAAGCGCGTGCTCGACATCGATTCCACCGGCGGACAGGTGGAGGACGCGGTCAAGGCCGGCGACGCCATCGGCGCCTCGGGCTGGACCATCTGGGTGCGCGAGGGCGCCAGCTGCCACAGCGCCTGCGTGCTGATCCTGGGCGCCGGCGACGTGCGCATGATCTCCGGCCCGGTCGGCATCCACCGCATCATCCGCATGAGTTCCACCGCGACCTCGCGCGGACAGCTCAACGAGGAGCTGCAGGCGGTCTACGGCCGGGTCAAGGAATACCTGGCGCGCAACGGCGTGGCCGTGGCCGTTGCCGACATGATGATGGCCGTGCCCAACCGCAACCTGCGCCTGCTCACCGCCGAGGAGCTGCTGGAATACGGCCTGGACGGCACCAATCCGGCGCAGGACGACCTCGACCGGCTGCAGCTGATGCGCAAGTGCGGCGAGGACTTCGTGCGCCGCCGCGACGCCTTCCAGCGCAACTTCGACCGCCAGTGCAAGATGCCCGAGCGCGAGCTCGAGGAACTCAACGAGTGCGGCCTGACCCTGCGCGAGGAGTTCGGCTTCCCCGACGCGACCTGCCCGGACGACAGTCCGATGAGCGAATTCGACGTGGTCCGCAGCGCCTTCTTCCAGCGCCGTGAACCCGCGCCCGAAGTGTCGGTGGACGAGCGGGGCAGCGGGGAGACCGGATCCCTGGCCGACGCCACCAGCGCATCCGGCACCAGCGGCTCCCCCTAGGCCAGACCTGCGACAGTCTGCTTTCTGTAGGAGCAGCTACAGCTGCGATCCGGGTGCCTGGCGGCTGGCAATCGCAGCTGTAGCTGCTCCTACAAGAGGCAGCGGAGCGGCGCCGGAATCGATCTGTGCCTACTCGTCCGCCTCCGCCAGGAAGCCGCCGGACTGGCGCTGCCAGAGCTGCGCGTAGATGCCGCCGCCCGCCACCAGCTCCTCGTGCGTCCCCTGTTCGACGATCGCGCCGCGGTCCATCACCACCAGGCGGTCCATGGCCGCGATGGTCGACAGCCGGTGCGCGATCGCGATCACCGTCTTGCCTTCCATCAGCCGGTACAGGTTGCCCTGGATCGCGGCCTCGACCTCGGAGTCCAGCGCCGACGTCGCCTCGTCCAGCACCAGGATCGGTGCGTCCTTCAGCAGCACGCGGGCGATCGCCACGCGCTGGCGCTGGCCGCCCGACAGTTTCACCCCGCGCTCGCCGACGTGGGCGTCGTAGCCGCGGCGGCCTGCGGAATCGGAGAGCTCGAGGATGAAGTCATGCGCCTCGGCCTGGCGCGCGGCTTCGATCATCTCGGCCTCGGTCGCGTCCGGGCGGCCGTAGAGGATGTTGTCGCGCACCGAGCGGTGCAGCAGCGACGTGTCCTGGGTCACCACGCCGACGTTGGCGCGGAGGCTGTCCTGCTGCACGCGGGCGATGTCGGCGCCGTCGACCAGGATCCGGCCACGCTCGACGTCGTGGAAGCGCAGCAGCAGGTTGACCAGGGTCGACTTGCCCGCGCCCGAACGTCCGATCACGCCGATCCGCTCGCCCGGGCGCACGTGCAGGTCCAGGCGTTCGATCACGCCCGAGCCCTTGCCGTAGTGGAAGCCGACGCCTTCGAAGCGGATGTCGCCGCCGACGTCGCACAGCTCGGGCGCGCCGGGGGCATCGTCGACCGTCGGCGGCAGCGAGATCGAGTTGATGCCGTCCTGCACGGTGCCGATGTTCTCGAACAGCGCCGACAGCTCCCACATGATCCACTGGCTCATGCCCACCAGGCGCAGCGCGAGCGCGATGCCCACGGCCACCGCGCCGGCGCTGACCGCGTCGTCGAGCCACAGCCACAGGCCAGTGCCGGTCACCGCGAACACCAGCGCCATGTTGAGCGCGTAGTTGCCGGCGCTGACCCCGGACCCGAGACGCATCTGCCGGTAGACGGTGCCGAGGAAGCCGTCCATCGCCTCGCGCGCATAGGCCTGCTCGCGCCGCGAGTGCGAGAACAGCTTGACCGTGGCGATGTTGGTGTAGCTGTCGACGATGCGCCCGGTCATGTCCGAGCGCGCGTCGGCCTGTTCGCGCGAGACGCGCTCCATGCGCGGCACGAAGTACAGCATCAGCAGGGCGTAGCCGGTGAGCCAGCCGAGGAAGGGCAGCATCAGCCGCCAGTCGGTGGCCGCCATCGCGACCATCGCGCCGACCACGTAGACGCTGACGTACACGCCCACGTCGAGCAGCTTCACCACCGTCTCGCGCACCGCCAGCGAGGTCTGCATCAGCTTGGTGGCGATGCGCCCGGCGAACTCGTCCTGGAAGTAGCCCATCGACTGGCGCAGCAGGTAGCGGTGCACGTTCCAGCGGATGCGCATCGGGAAGTTGCCCAGCAGCACCTGCAGCTGGACCAGGTTGTCCAGCCAGACCACCAGCGGCAGGCCCACCGCGACCAGCAGCGCCATCCACGCCAGGCGCGGGCCCTCGGCTTCCAGGAAGCTCGCCGGCGTGTGCTGCCCCAGGCGGTCGACCAGCGCGCCCAGGTAGACGTAAAGACCCAGCTCGGCGACCGCGATCAGCGCGCCGGTCAGCGCCATCAGCGCCAGCCAGCCGCCGGCCCCGCGGGTGTAGTGCAGGCAGAACGCCACCAGCCCGCGCGGCGGCTGGCGCGGCGGCGCCTTGGGGAACGGGTCCAGGCGGGATTCGAACCAGCCGAACAGGCCGCGCCTGCGCCGCGGCTCAGCGCCCACCGCCGCCTCCACCGCCGCCGCCGCCGCCCGAGAAACCACCGCCGCCACCGCCGGAGCTGCTGCCCGGTGGCGTCGATGACGAGGCGATCTGCGCGCCCAGCGCGCTGCCGATGCTGCTGGTGAACCGGCCGATGTCGGCGCTGCCGCGACCGTGGTACCAGGCGATGCCGGACACCGCCGCGGCGGCCGCGGCGGAACCCACGGCCGCGGTGAACTTCGCGGTCCAGGCCTTTTCCACGCCCAGCGCCACCGCGTAGGGCAGCAGCGCCTCGAAGCGGGCGGCGTCCAGCGGCGGCGCCGCCCCCGCGCCTGCCCCCGGGCCTTCGCGGCGCGCGAGGTCGTCCTGCTCGGCCACCGACAGGTAGCGCTTGAAGCCCTCGATCTCGTCGAGCAACCGGCGTCCCTCGGGCGTGGGCGCGCCCACCAGCACGGCGAAGGCGATCGCCACCGCCAGCGCCAGCGCCACCGGCACCAGCAACCAGGGCATGCCACCGCCGTTGCCGGTGGCGGCCAGCACCACGCTGGCCGCGACCGTCGCGCCCAGGATCAGGAAGGCGATCGCGATGCTGCCGCCGTTGTGGCGGAACATCGCCGGCTGGAAGCGCTTCTCCAGGCCCTTGCCGTGCGCGGCGATCGCGGCCTGCAGGTGGCTGGCATTGCCCTTCTCGAGCTCGAGCCGCGGCCGCGACGGTGGAAGCAGGGTTTCGAGCAGCCGGCGCTCGTCGCCGTTGGCGATCGCCGGCGCCGGCAGGTCGCGGCGCTGGAGGGTCCAGCGGTCGCCCAGCAGGCGGTCGTCCTGTTCGATGTCGACCGCACCCTGGACCGCGCAGGCCAGCAGGTCGGCCGACAGGCAGGTGTTGTCGTAGTGCCGCCGCACCATGTAGCGCAGGGCGGCCGGGGATTCGTCGCGCGGCGGTTCGTAGCGGGCGATCACCACGCCCGGCCGCGGGTCGCGGCCGACCCGGTGCCAGCGCTTCAGGCAGAAGGCCAGCAGCGCGGCGAGGCCCGCCAGCGCCGCCAGCAGCGACAGGTTGTCGCGCAGCAGCCAGCCGAACCGGTCGGCGCGCGAGGGCGCGACGACGATGCCCTTCGGAAACGACAGCACGATGGTCAGCCCCTCGCGCGGCTGCAGCGGGCGGCCGAGCGTCCAGCGCGCCACGCCGGCGGCGGACACGGCGGCCTCGAAGCCCTGTTCGCGCGCGCCCTGCGCACCGGACCAGCCATCGAGCTCCATCGAGGCCGCCGGCACCGCCGAGGGCAGGCGCACTTCGACGCTGGCGGTTTCGACGGGGAAGTCCCAGCCGTGGCCGATCGCGTTCCAGTACAGCTCATCGTGCGATTCGAAGAAGCCGAGCTGGCGCGTGGTGCGGTAGCGCAGGGTGTAGGTGGTGTCGAGCGGAACCGGCAGCAGGGTGTCGTTGCCGGTGCTGACGCGCACGCCATTGGACTCGCGCTCGGTGAACCACGGTTCGGCACGTCCGTCGCGCTCCACGCCGACGACGTCGAAGCCGACCACCACGTTGTTGCCGTGGCGATCCGTGTAGCGGGTGGGGAAGTCGCGGTAGATGCCGCGGCGGATGGCGTCGCCCTCGGCGCGCACGCGGATGCGTTCGGTCACGTCGAGCGCGCCGTCGGCGCGCACCTCGACCACGCTGTCGTAGGCGAGGATGCGCTCGGCGGCCGCGGCCTGGGCCGCCGACAGCGCCAGCGCCACGGCCAGCAGCCAGGCCGGCCGCCAGCCGCGTGCCGGCGCGCGCGGCGGGCTCATCGCGAGAGGTCCACTGCGGGCGCTTCGCGGCTGTCGGCGCTGGCCTGGAAGAACGCCGCCTCGCCGAAGCCGAAGGTGCGCGCGACCAGCACGTCGGGGACCCGCTGCACGCCGTCGTTGAGGTCGCGCACCGCGCCGTTGTAGAAGCGCCGCGCGTACTGCAACTGCTCTTCCACTTCGACCAGGTCGCGCTGCAGGGCGGCGAAGTTGTCGCTGGCCTTGAGCTCGGGATAGGCCTCGCGCAGCAGCAGCAGGCGGCCCAGCGCCTGCTCCAGCTCGGCCTCGACCTGGCCGAGTTCGGCCGGGTAACGCAGCCCGAGCGCACGCGCGCGCAGCGCGGTGACCGCCTCCAGCACCGCGCCCTCGTGGCTTGCGTAGCCCTGCACCGCGGCCACCAGCTGCGGCACCAGGTCGTGCCGGCGCTGCAGCTGCACGTCGATGTCGGACCAGGCCGTCGCGGCCTGGTTGCGCAGCCGCACCAGGCGGTTGTAGGCGGCGACCGCCCAGGCGGCCAGCGCGGCCACCAGCACGGCCGCGACCAGCAGCGCGGTCACTGCGCCGGCCCCGCCTGGACGCGCACCTCGACGTCGCCCAGCCCGACCACCTGTCCCGCGCGGATCTTCGCGGTCTTGCGCGACTCCACGGCCCCGTCCACGCGCACCGCGCCGGACGCGACCAGCGCCTTGCCGGCGCCGCCGCTGTCGCAGAGGCCGCAGAGCTTGAGGAGCTGGTTGAGCTCGACGTACTCGCCCTCGAGTTCGAAATCGATGTGCTGCATGTCGCCTGTTGCCTGGTTCCGGAGGGCGAGCGTAACGCAAGCACGACGCCCGGCGGGGTTACCCTGCGCCGTCACGCCCCGCCGGGGCGATGGAGCGACCCGATGGCTACGGAACTGCAGATGCTCGCCTGGGCGATCGTGCTCGGCCTGGTCCACCTGATGCTGGACGCGGCGATGAAGACCTCCGAGCGCGGCCTGGCCTGGAACGCCAGCGCACGCGACGGGGAGGCCAAGCCCCTGGGCCCGGTGGCCGGGCGCGTCAACCGCGCCTGGCAGAACTTCCTCGAGACCTTCCCGATGTTCGCCGCCGCCGTCCTCGCCGTGGTCGCGGCCGGCCGCACCGGCGACCAGGCCGCGCTCGGCGCCCAGCTGTACTTCTGGGCCCGGGTCGCCTACATCCCGCTCTATGCCGCCGGCATTCCCTATGTGCGCAGCCTGGTCTGGGGCGTGTCGCTGGTGGGCATCGTGATGGTGCTCGCCGCGCTGTTCTGAGCCTCAGCCGCGTTCGAATTCGGCAAGCTCGGCGAGGATGCGCTGGCTGCGGCGGATGCCGTCGCCGCCGTCGCAGCGCGGGGTGGCGGGATCGACCGGCGCCGGCCTGCGCAGCCAGGCGTACAGCCCGGTCGCGACCAGGCCGGCGATGCCGATGCCCAGCGACAGGGTGATCCAGCCTGGCGTGCCCGCGCCTGCGGGTAGGCCCTGCAGCCCCGCCACGGCCACCACCACCAGCACCCACATGATCCACCACGGCAGGCCGCAGGCCTTGGCGTTGATGCCGTAGAGGCGCAGCAGGCGCGCCATGCGCCGCTGGATGTCGAGCACCGGCGCGCCGTAGTCGATGCGGGTGGCCAGCCCGATGGTGATCGCGGCCAGCACGATGTTCAGCAGGCCGAAGGCATGCAGCAGCACGCCGGCCGCGAGCAGGGCCGGTACGTGGGGATTGCGCGTCCAGCAGGCCAGGCCAAGCAGCAGCAGCGCCAGGCCGAACGCGACCTGCAGCGCCTGCCCCCAGACCAGCGGGCGCAATCCGCGCCGGGCGGCCTGCACGCGGTCGTTGCGATGGATGCGCAGCTGCAGGTCATCGTGGCGTTCGAGCTGCCGGCCCAGGGTCTGCCAGGCGGCGCGGAGTTCGTCGAGTTCCATGGGCATGTCCTCACGCGGTGGTGGGTGGTGCGACGTGGTCGCGGATGCGTTGCTTCAGGCGGCTCACGCGGGTGGTGACGTTGCTTTCGGACATGCCGAGCACCTCGCCGATTTCGCGCGCGCCGCGATCCTCGAGGTAGAGCAGGAGGAGCGCGCGGTTGAGCGGATCGAGCGTGGCGATGAAGCCGTGCAGCAGGCGCAGGTGCTGGTCGCGCTCGTGGTCGTCGCCGGTGGTATCGGCGGCGTCGTGCAGGACGGCGTCGAACGGAACCGTGTGCCGGCGATGGCGTCCGTCGCCGCGCAGGTGGGAGATGCCGACGTTCAGCGCCACCCGGTACATCCAGGTGGAGAAGCTGCGCGCGGGGTCGTAGCGCGGCCAGGCGTGCCACAGCTCGGTGGCGATCTCCTGGGCGAGGTCCTCGCGGTCGTCGAGGCCGCGGGCATAGGTGCCGGCGACCTTGTGGACGATGCCGCGGTGGCGCTGCAGCAGCGCGGCGAACCCGTCGGCATCTTCGCGCTGGTGCTGACTGGCGATGGCGTCCATCCCGGTGGCCGATCCCTGAGTGTGCGTGACAGGACCGTGGTTCGCGCCGGCGCGCGGTTTGTCACACAGCGCGGGTCAGGGCAGGGGCACGCGCACCGCCTGGCCATCGAGGTCGAGCAGGACGCCGTCGCGGTCGATCGCGGTGATGGTGGCGTCGCCCAGCCGGTCGCCCTCGATCCGGCGCTGGCCGTCGATCACCGCGAAGCGCCGCGCCGGGTCGTCGTTCCACATGTGCAGGCTGAGCTTCAGCGCCGGCAGCCGCTCGCGCTGGCCGGAGGAGAGTCCGGTGATGCGGAGGGCGTCGTCGGTGCCGTCGGCGGCCGGCGTGGACGGACGGCGCGGGTCGAGGGTTGCGGTGGTGTCGCGGGTTGCGGTGGTCTCGCGGGTTGCGGTGGCGGTTTCGGCGCCAGTGCCGTTTCGCGCGGCGGCCGCCTCCTCCGCGGCACGGACGGCCATCGGAGGTGGCGCGAGCGGAAGGTCGGGCGCAGGTTCCAGGGCTGGCGCCGCGTCGGGGGCCTGGATGCGCTCGACGCGGGGGAAGCCGGCGTCGGACGGAACCGAACGGTCCGACGCAATGGAACGGGGGGCGGTCGCTGCAACGCTCCTGGGCGCCGTGGCGTCCTCCGGAGCGGACGGCAGCCAGCCCTCGGATGCGGGTGCCGTCGCCACGGACGCAGCGGCAGGGTCCGCATCCTGCGCCGCCCCGGCATCGCGCACGTCGCTGCCTGGCCAAAGCACGACCACGGCCAGCGCCGCCAGGACCGCGGCGCAGGCGAACCACACCTTCGGAGGGATGCGGCGCTTCGCTGGCGCCGGCGGCGGCAGCTCGACGCGCAGGTCCGGCGCGTCGCCGCGGCGGCGCTCGGCTTCGGACTTGCGCAGGGCTTCGAGGATCAGGGACATGCGCGGCCTCAGTCCAGGGTGCGCTCGAGGCGCGGGCCGGGATCGGCGGCGGCCAGCGCGAACAGGGTTTCGGAGCCGACCACGCCGTCGATGGCAAGTCCGCGCGCGCGCTGGAAGCGGCGCACCGAGTCGGCGAGGGATTCGTCGAAGGGCCGACCGGGCGGCGCTTCGGCCGCCACGCCTTCGTCCACCAGGCGCGCGCGCAGCCAGTCGACGGCTTCGCCCGAAGCCCCGCGCGCGGGCAGGGGCGCGAGGGGCGCCGCGGAGCGCCACACCGCCGCGTAGCGGCCCGGCCAGGCGCGCTGCAGCGCCGCGCGTTCGACCTCGACCCGCCCGTCGCCAAGCAGCAGCCGCGCGTGCGCGCCGTCGGTGCCCTGCAGTAGCGCCCAGGCGCTGTCGCCTCCCGATTCGAGCTGCAGCAGCACCGGGCGGCCGAGCGCGGCCAGCCGGTCGAGGTGCGCGGTGCCGCGGGTGCAATAGGTGCCGGGCGCAGGCACCGCCGCGCAGGCGCTGGCGGCGCGTGCGTCAGTAGAGGTGTGCGGCAGCGACCAGGCCTGGAGCATCGATTGCCACGCCGCTTCGCGCGCCGCCGCGTTGGAGGCGGCGGCGATCCGCGCGTCGAGCGCATCGGCATCGATGCGGATTGCGTCCGCGTTGCGCGTGCCCAAGGGCGCGCGGTCGGGCGCACCTGCGGCCGCGAGTCCGGGAATGGCGCGCGGTCCCTCCCCGGAATGCGCGATCCCTGCCGACCTCGCGTCCGCCTGCGCGCCAGCCTGAGTGCCGGACTCTGCGCCAGCCTGCGTGCTCACCTGCGTGCTCACCTGCGTACCTACCTGCGTGTCCGTTTGCGTGCCCGCCTGCGGCATCCGCGCCGCTGCCGGATCGTGCCGGTCGCGCATCGGCCACAGCGCGGCAAGGACGATCACCACCGCGGCGCCGACGCCGGCCACGCCGGCCGCGCCAAGCCAGCGCCGTCCGCGGCCGCCATCCGTGCCGCCCGCGGGCGGCAGCGCCTCGCGCGCGGCTTCATCCACGAGCGCGGCGTCGATTGTGGCGCGGTCGCGCGCGTAGCCGGCGAGCAGGGCGCGTTCGGCGAGCACGTTCACCAGCCGCGGGATGCCGCCGCTGCGCAGGTGGATGCGCTGCACGGCCGCATCGTCGAAGGGAAAGTGCAGCCCGCCGGCCACGCGGAAGCGGTGGCGCAGGTAGGCCGCGGTGCCGGCGGCGTCGAGCGGGGTGAGGTGGAAGCGCGCGGTGATGCGCTGCGCCAGCTGGCGCAGGCCCGGCTCGGCCAGCATGTCTCGCAGCTCCGGCTGGCCGATCAGGATGATCTGCAGCAGCTTCTGGGTATCGGTCTCGAGGTTGGTCAGCAGCCGCACCTGTTCCAGCGTTTCCACCGGCAGTGCCTGGGCCTCGTCGACCACCAGCACCACGCGCAGGCCGCGCGCATAGGCATCGAGCAGGTGCGCGTTGAGCGCGTCGACCAGGGCCTTGCCATTGCCGCGGCGGCCGTCGAGGTCGATGCGCAGCTCCTCGCACACGGTTTCCAGCAGCTGTACCGGGTCCTGGCGCGGATTGAGCACCAGCGCCACGCGCACGTTGTCCGGCAGCTGGCCGAGCAGCAGGCGGCTGAGCGTGGTCTTGCCGGTGCCGACCTCGCCGGTGAGCTGGACGAAGCCGCCGCCGCCGCCCTGGGTGATCCCGAACAGCAGGTGCGCCAGGGCGTCGCGGTGGCGCTCGCCGAGGTAGACGAAGCGCGGATCCGGCGTGATCGAGAACGGTGGCTCGGCGAGGCCGTAGTGCTCCAGGTACATGGCCGTCAGTCTGTCACGTCGCGCGATTCACCCACGGCCAGCACCTCCGGATGGGTGATCCGGCGCGGACGCGCCAGCAGCGGATGCACCAGCACCGCCGCGAGGATGATCACCACGCCCAGGTAGAACGGCAGGCTCAGCTCCTGCTGCTCCGAGAGCAGCACGATCGCCAGCACGATGGCGTAGACCGGCTCGAGGTTCACCGCCAGCTGGGCCGAGAACGCGCTCATGTGGCGCAGCGCCGCCAGCGACAGCGCGAACGGGAACAGGGTGCAGGCGAAGGCGAGCAGCACCAGGTAGCCGGCGTCGGCCGCCCCCGGCAGCACGAACAGCGGGCCGGCGAAGGCCGGGAACAGCAGCGGCATCAGCGGCGCGAGCAGGGTCAGCGCGATGGCGCCGGCGCCGAGTTCGACAGCCGTGACCACGAGGGGGTCCGCGTGCTCGACCAGGCGCTTGTTGAGCGAGCCGAACAGGGCCACGAACAGCGCCGACAGCGCGCCAACCGCCACCCCGATGCGCATGCCGTCGGGGATGCCGCCGACCACCAGCGCCACGCCCGGCAGCACCGAGATGCCCAAGGCCAGCTCCGCGCGCGAAAAGCGCCGGCCGGCGAGCTTCGGCTCCACCATCGCCACGAAGACCGTGGCCAGCGCCATGCAGGTCGCCGCCACCGAGGCGTTGGCCAGCTTCACCGCGCCGTAGAAGGTCAGCCAGTGCAGCGCCACCAGCACGCCGATGCCCGCATACGACAGCAGCAGCCGCCGCGGCAGCGCGCGCACGCCACGCCACACGCGGGGCACCAGGGCGAGCGCGGCGGCCACCAGCAGCATCCGCCACCACACCAGCGGCAGCGCCGGCAGCGTGATCAGCTTGCCGAGGATGGCGGTGAAGCCCCACAGCAGCACGCACAGGTGGATCTGCAGCTGGGCGCGGGTGGCGGGGGTCATGGCGGACGTCGCGGTCAGGGCCGGCGATTATCGCGGATGCGCCGGCGTCGCCGGCGAGCGGGCCGCTCAGCCGCCCGCGCTTCGGGCGAGCCGGGCGTGCAGGGCCATCGCCGCGGCGGGGTTGCGCTCCTTGGCCGCGGAGATGAAGAACACGAACACCTCGCGCGGCGCGCCGTCGGTGTCGGCCGGGGGCGCGATCCGCGGCAGGTCGTCGGGCTCGCCGCCGCTTGCCCATGCGCGCGCGCGGGCCGCCCAGCGCGTCAACTCGGGACCGGTGTACCCGGCCGCAAGGCCGGTGCGCGCGCGCATCAGCCGCGCATAGACGAACCCGGCGGTGACGTCGGCGAAGGAGGGGTGCTCGTCGGAGTCGGTGAAGACGGTGGCCATGCCATGCCGGCGCGCCAGCGCGACGTAGTCCGCGTCGACGAAGTCGGGATCGCGCACGTCGAGGACGTGGCGCAGCGGGCGCCCGGCAACCTCGCGCGGGAGCAGCTCGAGGAAGGCGGCGAAGCGGTCGCGGTCCAGGCGGGGGCCGCGATCGAACTGCCAGACCAGCGGACCCAGCCGGTCGCCGAGCCCGGCGATGCCGCCGATGAAATCCGCCACCTGGGTCCCGGTCCTGTCCAGCGCGCGCGACTGCGTGATGCGCATCGGTGCCTTGGCCGAAAACACGAAGCCGGGCGGGGTCTCGTCGCGCCACTTCGCGTACGTGTCCGGCTTCTGCGCGCGGTAGAAGGTGCCGTTGATCTCGATCGCCGACAGGTGGCGGCTGGCGTACTCCAGCTCGCGTCGCTGCACGAGCCCCTTGGGATAGAAGTTGTCGCGCCACGGCGCGTAGACCCAGCCGCCGACGCCGGTGCGGATGCCGTCGACCGGAGGCACGCCGGTATCGGGTGGTCGTGCCATGGCGCGGCTCCTGCTGCAACGGGCTGCGCTGCAGGTTAGGGCAAGCCGCACGCCCGCGCACGCTTGGCGGGGCAGGCGCCCGCACTCGATACTGGCGGCCAGTCCATCCGGGGATCCACCATGTCGAAGCCGCTCGTGGCCGCCGTTTCACTGCTGCTGCTGTCCCTCGCGCCGCGCGCGGAGGCGCAGGAGCCGCGTCCGCCCGAGCTGGCGGGTCTGGACGCGCAGGTCGAATCGGTGCGTGACACGTTCAAGGTGCCGGGCATCGCCGTGGCCGTGGTCAAGGACGGCGAGCTGGTGTTCGCCGGCGGCTGGGGCGAGCGCGAGGTCGGCAAGCCCGGCAAGGTCGATGGCGACACCCTGTTCTCCATCGCCTCGATCACCAAGGCCTTCACCTCCGCCTCGCTGTCGATCCTGGCCGACGAGGGCAGGCTGGACATGGACGACCGCGTGATCGACCACCTGCCGTGGGCCCGCATGGCCGACGCCTACGTCACGCGCGAAATGCGCATCCGCGACCTGCTGGTGCACCGCAGCGGCCTGGGCCTCGGCGCCGGCGACCTGCTGTTCTGGCCGCCCAGCGACTACGACACGCGCGAGGTGGTCGAGCGGCTGGCGCAGGTGCCGATCGAAGGCGGCTTCCGTGACCGCTACGCCTACGACAACGTGCTGTACGCCGTGGCCCAACTGGTGATCGAGGAGGTCTCGGGCGAGCCCTACGCGGAGTTCGTGCGCACCCGCCTGTTCGAGCCGGTGGGCATGGCCTCCACGCGCATCGACAGCAACGCCCTGCGGCCAACCGACACCAACGTCGCCATGGGCCATGCGCGACCTGGCTTCACCGGCGATCCGGAGCCGGTGCCGGCGATGTCCTGGTCGAACAACACCGCGGCCGGCGGCATCTATTCCAGCGTCGCCGACATGGCGAAGTGGATGCGCGTGCAGCTCGATGGCGGCGTGCTGGAGGGCGAGGGCGACGATGCGAAGCGCCTGTTCAGCGCGAAGCGCCACGAGGCGATGTGGACCCTGGTGACGCCGATCCCGATCCGCGAGCCGGCGGTGCCGGAGCTCGCGGCCACGAAGCCCAATTTCGCCGGCTACGGCGAGGCCTGGAGCCTGAGCGACTACCGGGGGCGCCGGCTGGTCTGGCACACCGGCGGCTGGCCGGGCATGGTCTCGCGGCTGACGCTCGTGCCCGAGCTCGACCTGGGCGTGGTCGTGCTGACCAACCAGGAAGCGGGTGCGGCCTTCAATGCCGTGACCATGCACGTGCTCGACGCCTACATGGACGCGCCGGCCACGGATTGGGTCGCGGCCTACGCCGCCGCCGTCGGCAAGGGCGGCGACCGGGCGGCGGAGGACTGGGCGAAGCACGTCGCGGCGCGTGACGCCGGCTCGAAGCCGTCGCTGCCGCTGCGCGGCTACGCGGCGACCTATGCCGACCCCTGGTACGGCGACGTGGTGGTCGAGCCGGCGGGCAAGGGCCTGCGGATGCGCTTCAGCCGCACGCCGCAGCTGGTCGGATCACTGGAGCACTGGCAGCACGACAGCTTCATCGTGCGCTGGGACGACCGCACGCTGAATGCCGACGCCTTCGTCAACTTCAGCCTCGACCAGGACGGCAAGGTGCTGGGCGCGCGGATGGAAGCGGTCTCCCCGCTGACCGATTTCAGCTTCGACTTCCACGACCTGCGGCTGGCGCCCAAGCGCTGATCGCGGCCGCGGACGCCGCCGCGCCCACCGCCGCCGCGGATGCCGCCGGCGCCCACCGCCGCCGCTCTCCTGTAGGAGCGGCTACAGCCGCGATCGCCGTCCGGTTCGCGCACGGAGGAACGGGCGTGGCATGACGATCGCGGCTGTAGCCGCTCCTACAGTGGAAGACGGCCACCCCGTGAGGGTGGCCGCGGCGGCTCACTGGATCGGTTCGTCCAGCAGCAGCTGGCGGGCGAAGCGCACCGGCGGGGCGCCGGTGGCCAGCACGGCGTCGTGGTACTGCTTCATGTCGAACGCGTCGCCGGCCTTTTCCTCGGCCGCGCGGCGCATGTCGAAGTGCTCCTGCGCGCCGACGAAGTAGGTCGCCAGCTGCGTCGACGACAGCTGGGCGCGGATCCATTTGCCCTCGGCCTCGCTCTGCTGCTGGAAGGTCTGGCGGACCATGAGGTCCATCGCCTGCTCCTTGCTCCAGCCGTCGACATGGATGCCCTGGTCGAGGATCGCGTTGCCGACCGAGCGCGCGTAGAACTTCAGCTGCATCAGCCGGAACAGCGGGTCGTTGTCGAGGTAGCCGGCGTCGGCCACCACGCGCTCGGTGTACACCGCCCAGCCTTCGGCGAAGGGACCCGAGCGCAGCGCGGCGCGCAGCGTCGACGGATGGCTGGCCGAGTGCGCGCCTTCCAGGTAGTGCCCCGGCATCGCCTCGTGGATGCTCAGCACGTGGATCATCCGCTTGTTGTATTCGCGCAGGAACGACGTGACCTGGTCCTCGCTCCAGTCGTCCGGGATCGGCGAGATCGCGTAATAGGTGTCCAGGCCCTTGTCGAGCGGGCCCGGCGAGTCGCAGTAGGCGACCGAGAAACCGCGCTGGAACTCCGGCATCAGGATGATCTTCACCGGGTCGTCGGGCACGGTCACGATGTCGTGGCTGCGCACGAAGTCCGTCGCCACCTCCAGCGTGTGCCGGGCGAACTCCACCACCTCGTCACGACCCGGGCGGTCCTCGTTGGCCAGCTCCATCGCCGCCTCGATCGCGGCCTGGCCCTGCGCCTCGTCCGGCCGGTCGGGCGTGGCGGGCGCGCCCTCGCGGTCCGCGAGCACGACCTTGGCCACCGCGTACATCTCGTCGCGCACGCGCGCCAGCTCGGCTTCGGCGCGGCGGCGGATCTCCTGGCGGCTGAGCGATGAATTGAGCGACAGGCGCAGCTTCCGGTCGTAGCGCTCGGCGCCGATGCGGAACTCGCCCCTGGCATTCGGCACCAGGGTGCCGTCCAGCCAGGCCTGGTGCTCCTCCACCGCCGGGCGCAGCGCGGCGATGGCCGCGTCCAGGCGCGCGCGGTCTTCGCCCTGCAGCTGGTCGGCGTTGGGGGTGATGAAGGTCTCGATCAGGGTGAAGATGCCGCGGTTCTGCCGCGCCACGGTCTCGGCATGCGTCTTCGGCACGCGCGCCGGGTCAAGGTTGGCGCGCGCCTGCGCGAGCAGGGCCGGGATCTTCTCCATGCGCGCGGCCGCCGACTTCAGCCGCTCGGGCATCGGCGCGAATTCGCGTGCCATCAGGCCGTAGATCGCGCCGCCGGCCAGTCCGCTGTAGGCCTGCGGATCCCAGGCCCAGGACTGCATGGTCTCCAGGTCCCAGAGCGTGCTTTCCAGCTGGTTGCGCAGGATCAGCGCGTCGACCTGGTGCTCGCGCGACAGCGTGGCCGCGTCGATGCCGTCGAGCGCGGCGAGCATGCCGCGGGTCCAGTCCGCCGATGTCCGCCGGCCCTCGGCGCTCAGGTCGTCGAGTTCGGCATCGAAGCGGTGGTCGCCGATCTGCGTGGCCGCGACCGGGGACAGGGCGAGGCCCTCGTCGAGGAAGCGCGCCGCGAGCGCGGCGAACGCCTGGTCCTGGGCGGTCTCCGAGGGGGCTGCGGCACCGGCCGCAGCCGTCGACGGCGTGGTGGCCTGGCCCTGGCAGGCGGCCAGCGACAGCGCGAGCAGGGAGGCGACGAACAGGGATCGGGACATGCGGGTTCCGGATGGGATGGCAGCGCGCAGCATAGTGCCGCCGCGTCTGCCGCGCCCGGGCCGATCACGTGCCGCCGGGCGGCGCCTACTCCTGTTCGTCGTCCTCGAACTCGACCAGCGCGTCGAGGTCGAAGGCCAGCGCCTCGACCGCCTCGCGCACCCGGCGCGCGGTGGACGGGTTGGGTGCGTCGATCTCGATCGTGTGGCCCTGCGGGCCGCCCACGTCGCTGAGTCCGGCCGAGCTCGAGTCGGCATCGTCGAGCTGCGGCATGAGGTCGTCGATCTCCTCGACGTGCTCGATGCCCTCCAGGCTCTGCAGCAGGTTCATGACAGCGCGCGTGGTGTCGTCGCTGCCGGTAAGGCGGATGCGGAGCAGGGCCATGGGGGGTCCTCGGAAGTGTGGTCGGGGGGGAAGGAAACGCTGTGCCGCAGGCTAGGAAGCCGTCGGCCAAGGCGGCGTGACGACCCCGGCCTTACTTCGCGGCGCGCACCGGCACGGTGATGTTGCACAGGTCGATGTGTCCGGCGGGCTGCAGGTACCAGCCGTCGCGGCGGTTGCGGCGCGACTCGACCACCGCGTCGAACAGCGGCGTGTCGGTGCGCAGCACCTCGAGCGCGGTGCGCTCGCCCGCGGGGACCTCCGATGCCAGGCGCACCGAGCGGATCGGCGTGCGCAGCGCAGCGTCCTCGTGGAAGCCGAGTGGCCCGGTGCCGCGCAGCAGCACGCTCAGCAGCTCCATGCCCTGCAGCACGCGGCCCACCTGGGTGATGTTGCGGTCCAGCTGGCGCGGCGCCTGCCCGATCACCACGTAGAGCTCGGCGCCCGTGCTCGAGTCGGGCGCGGTGTCGCGACCCGCACCCAGGGTGCCGTAGCAGTGCGCCATCCAGGCCTGGCCGGCAGCGGGGTCGCGCGCGGCCGGAAAGCCCGCGGCGAAACCGGTCTCGGGCGCCCAGCCGTCGCGGTCGGGCAGGGCGTGGAAGGCCAGGCCTTCGGCGGGACGCGCGAACTCGGCCGGCAGGGCGGTCTTCGCCGCGCCGGTCGGCTTGGGCGTGCCGCCTTCGTCGACGAGGTCGCCGAACTGGACCACGAAGTTGTCCTGCGCCCGGTAGATCGTCAGTCCGTCCCAGAAGCCCTGCTTCGCCAGCGTGCGGATATTGGCCACGTGCGCCGGTGCGAAGTCGGGCGCGAGTTCGATCACCACCCGGCCGCCTTCCAGATCCATGTAGAGCGTGTTGCCGGGGTCGGGGCGACGCCAGTCGGTGGGCAGCGAGGCGTCCAGCAGCTCCTGCGTCGTCCTGGGCGGCGCGGCGGTGTCGGTGGCTTCGGGCGGGGCGGCAGTCGCAGCGCTGGCCGCGCAGGCGACGACGAGGGCGGCCAGCAGCGGAAGGGGGCGGACAAGGCGGGTCGGGTTCACGGGCAGGCTCCGAAGGATTCGACCGATTGTTGCCCAGACGCCGGCCGTCCTGACTATCGGCACATTCGCTATATGGAAGTTCGCAATAGCATCAGGCCATGGTCGAGCCCACGCCCCTGCCGGACATCGAAGCCGCGCTGCGCAAGTTCCAGCGCGAGCTGAGCTCGGGCGTGGTCGCGCTGGCCCTGCTCGCCGTGCTGTCGCGCGCGAGCGAGCCGATGTACGGCTACCAGATCGCCAAGACCCTGGAGCGCTTCGGCGAGGGCGTGCTGAGCGGCAAGCAGAGCGCGCTCTACCCGGTCCTGCGCAACCTGGAAGGCGCCGGCTTCCTGGCCAGCCACGTCGGGCCGTCCGACGCCGGCCCGCCACGCCGCTACTACGCCATCACCGCCGCGGGGCACGCCGCCCTGCGCGAATGGGCCGCCGCCTGGCGCGCGACCCGAGACTCCGTCGACACCGTCCTGGAGGGGACCCCATGAACAGCCTGCCGCGCACCATTCCCGATTACCTCGAGCAGCTGCGGCGTGCCCTGGCCGGGGCCGACCCGGCGATGATCCAGGACGCGCTCTACGACGCCGAGGAATACCTGCGCTCGGAGCTGGCGGAAAACCCCGACAGGTCGGAGGCCGAGGTGATCGCAGCGGTGGCGTCGAGCTACGGCGCGCCCGACGAGGTGGCCGACATCTACCGCGACACCGAGGCCACGGTGCAGACCGCGCTGCGCTCGCCGGCGCCGCGGCCGCGCAAGTCGCTGGCGGGCCGATTCTTCGGCGTGGTCGCCGACCCGCGCAGCTATGCCTCGCTGTTCTACATGGTGCTGGCGCTGGCCACCGGCATCTTCTACTTCACCTGGGTCGTGGCCGGCTTCTCCATCGCGGCCGGGCTGTCGGTGACGATCGTCGGCATCCCGCTGCTGATCCTGTTCTTCGGCTCGGTGCGCGTGCTGTCGCTGGTCGAGGGGCGGATCGTCGAGGTGATGCTGGGCGAGCGCATGCCGCGCCGGCCGCTGTACTCCGCGCGCGGGCGCAGCATCTGGCAGCGGATCGTCGACATGTTCACCGATCCGCGCACCTGGAGCACGCTGCTCTACATGCTGCTGATGCTGCCGCTGGGCGTGGTCTATTTCACCCTCGCGGTGAGCCTGCTGGCGGTGGGCGTGAGCTTCGTGCTGGCCCCGCTCGCGGTCTGGACCGGCCTGGCGGAGGAGTGGGCCGAGCACAGCGACGTCGTCCTGATCGGGATCAACGGCGTCGGGCTTCAGGCCTGGGAGCTGGTGGTGATGCTGCTGGCCGGCGTGGTCCTGCTGTTCGCCACCCTGCACCTGGCGCGCGCGATCGGACGCGGCCACGGGCTGCTGGCCAAGCACCTGCTGGTCAAGACCGCCCAGTATTCCTGAGCGGCCGGGCGGCACCCGCCGGGGTGTCGTGGCCGGCGATGAAGTCGCGCACCTTCGGATACACCTGGGTGCGCCAGCGGCGGCCGCTGAAGATGCCGTAGTGGCCGGCGCCGTCCACCGTCAGGTGCCGGCGGTCGGCCTCGGCGATGCCGGTGCACAGCGCGTGCGCCGCGCGCGTCTGGCCCAGGCCGGAGATGTCGTCGAGTTCGCCCTCGATGGTCATCAACGCGCAGCCGCGGATGGCCGCGGGATCGACGCGCTCGCCGGCCACGTCCCAGCCGCCCTGCGGCAGCAGCTGCTGCTGGAACACCACGCGGATGGTGTCGAGGTAGTACTCGGCGGGCATGTCGAGCACCGCGTTGTACTCGTCGTAGAAGCGGCGATGCGACTGCGCGTCGTCGAGGTCGCCCTTGACCAGGTCCTGGTAGAAGTCCCAGTGCGACATGAAGTGGCGCTCCGGGTTCATGGCCACGAAGCCGGTGTGCTGCAGGAAGCCCGGGTACACCCGGCGTCCGCGGCCGGGATAGTTCTGCGGCACCACGTGGATCACGTTCTGCTCGAACCACGACAGCGGGCGGGTGGCCGCCAGGTTGTTGACCGCGGTGGGCGAACTGCGGGTATCGATCGGGCCGCCCATCATCACCATCGAGCGCGGCATGTCCTCGCCGCGCGACGCCATCAGCGAGATCGCCGCGAGCACCGGCACGGTCGGCTGGCAGACGCTCACCACGTGCAGCCGCGACGCGCCGATGTGACGGATGAATTCCTGGATGTAGCCGACGTAGTCGTCGAGCGTGAACGCGCCGGCCTCCTTCGGCACCATGCGCGCGTCGACCCAGTCGGTGATGTAGACCTTGTGGTCGGGCAGCAGGGTGCGCACCGTGTCGCGCAGCAGCGTGGCGTGGTGGCCGGACAGGGGCGCCACCACCAGCACCGTGGGCTGGTCCTTCATGCCGAGGATGTTCTCGGCGTCGTCGGTGTAGCGCTTGAAGCGCAGCAGGCGGCAGAACGGCTTGTCGAGCGCCACTTTCTCCACCACCGGCACGTCATGGCCATCCTTGACCACCTGGTGGATGGCGAAGGGCGGCTTCTCGTAATCCTTGCCGATGCGGTGCAGCAGCTCGTTGCCGGCGGCCAGCCGGGTGGCGCCGGGGAGCGAGGACAGCCAGGTCCCGTCCGCGCCGAAGATCCTCGCGTTCGCCTGCGCCAGTTCGGTGAACGGCGCGAGCAGCTGGCGGTTGAATTCGTGGAGCTGGTAGATCATCGGTCGGCCCTGTTCCTGGTGCGGCGCAGCATAACGCAGCGCCGCTGGCCGCAAAGTGAGTGCGGACCGGCTCCCGGCCCGGCCCCGTTCAGGACACCTCGAGCGCGGTCGCCCCGGCCGCGAGCGCGGGCGACAGCCAGCAGTGCGAACCCAGGGCGCGAAACCCCGCGGCTTCGAAGCGGCGGCGGTAGAACGCGCCGGGGCGGGCGATGAAGCCGTCCTCGTCGCCCTCGGCGGCGTCCTCGCGGGCAAAGGCCTCGAGGAAGGCGACGCCGGCGCAGAGTTCGGCCAGTCCCGGCAGGCCGCGGTCAATCTCCCGCGCCGGCAGGTAGTGCAGGACGTCGCTGCAGACCACCAGGTCGGCCGGCGCGCAGGGGCGCAGCTGCGCGAAGTCGGCGAAGCGCGCGGCGTGCAGGTTGCGGCGCGCGCCGTGGCGGGCAATCGCGTACTCGCTGCTGTCGAAGCCCATGTAGCTCGCCCGGGGTCGCAGCTTCAGCAGTGGCGCGCGCCACGCGCCCTCGCCGCAGCCGATGTCGAGCACGCTCTTCAGCGGACGCTCCAGGTGGTACTCGGCAGTCGCCACCGCCAGCGCGACCTTGCGCGCCAGCCGCTGGCGGCCGCCGATGCCGCCGTCGCGGTACCAGCGGTCGAAATAGGCCTGGTCATAGGTCTTGTCCATGGGGCGGCACGATACCGGCTGACGCGCGGCCCGTGCGATCCTGTGTGCATTCCATTCCATACCGGGTGCCCGAACACCATGCAGAGCTATTTCTGGATCAAGTCCGCCCATATCGTCCTGGTGATGGCCTGGGTGGCCGCGGCGTTCTACCTGCCGCGCATCCTGATCAACATCGTCGAGGACGGCGCGCCGGGCGCGGTGCGCGAGCGCCTGCTGCTGATGGGCCGCCGGCTGTACCGCTTCGGGCACGTGATGTTCGGGCTGGTGGTGGTTGCCGGACTCGTGCTGTGGCTGGGCTACCGGGTGCTGCCGGAGTTCCCGACCATGGTCGGCACGGGCACCGGCTGGCTGCACGCGAAGCTGCTGCTGGTGGCGGTGATGTACGCGCTGTACATCGTCGACGGCCGCCAGCTCAAGGGCGTGGCGGCCGGTGGCGCACTGCCGTCGACGAAGGCGCTGCGCATCCGCAACGAGCTGCCGGTGCTGATCCTGCTGGTGATCGTCTGGCTGGTGCTTGCGAAGCCGTTCTGAGGCGTTCGCCGGGTCCATGAGGCCCCGGCGCGGTCTCAGCGGCCGGCGCGGACCTTTGGCAGCTCGACCGGCACGCCGGACGCATCGCAGGTGCCGGCCATGCACAGCTGCGCGCGCAGTTGCGGCGTGGCCTGCACGATCACGTGGTAGATCACGTTCTGCTCGAGCGTGCCGCGGAAGGCATGGCTGCCGGGACCGCGCGCCCAGATGCCGACGTCCTCGCCGCCGTGGGTCTCCGAGCCCAGCGGCAGCATCGCTTCCTGCAGGTAGTCGGGGCCGGTGGTGTCGACCCGCGTCAGGTCGGGGCGGCCGGCGGCGGGTTCGACCCCGCGCGTGGCATGCGGGAACCGCTTGGGGCCCTCCGGCTGCGAGGCGCTGCGGCCGACGTAGCCCGGGCCATTGGCGTAGCTGAGGGTGGTGTAGGGCAGGCCGAGCGCATCGCGCGAATCGTCGTCATCGCCCACCCCGCGCACCTTGCCCAGGATCGGGTTGCCGCGGCGCGGGTAGCCGACGAAGTTGAGCACGTGCGAATGGTCGGCGGTGACCACGATGAGCGTGTCCTCGTCCGAGGTCAGCTCGGCCGCGGCCTGCACCGCGCGCGACATCGCGGTGGTCTCGTCCAGCGCGCGGTAGGCATTGCCGTCGTGGTTGGCGTGGTCGATGCGGCCGCTCTCCACCAGCAGCACATAGCCCTGGTCGCTGCGTGACAGCGACTCGATCGCGAAGCGGGTCATGGCCTCCAGGTCGGGTTCGCCTTCCGGGGCGCGGTCGCGGTCGTGCTCGTACTGCATGTGGCCCAGCTCGAACAGGCCGAGCACGGCCGGAGCGCCGCGCGCGGCCTCGAACTGCGCGGTGGTGTGTACGAAGCGGCCTTCGGGATTGAGCGCCTGCCACTCGGCGATGAGGTTGCGACCGTCGCGGCGCTTGCCGCGCACGCCCGGCATCACCTCTTCATCGGGCAGGAACTGGGCGGCACCGCCGGCCAGCACCACCTGCGGGCCGCCGTGCACGCGCGCGAAGTCGATGAACTGGCTGGCGATGTCGCGGCAGCCCGCCTGGTGCGCGGCGGCCGGCATCGACGCGTCCGCTTCCCAGTTGCGGTTGGGGACGTGGGCATAGGTCGCCGCCGGCGTGGCATGGGTCAGGCGCGCGGTGGTGACGATGCCCGTGCCCATGCCCGCGGCGCCGGCCAGGTCGAGCCAGCTCTGCAGCGCCCGGTCCAGCGACTGCGCGCAGTCGTCGACGCCGCCCGCGCCGACGCCGATCGCGCCCATGTGGGTCTTCACGCCGGACGCGATCGCGGTCATGGTTCCGGCCGAATCGGGGGTCTGGGCGTCGGTGTTGTAGGTCTTGGAGAACGCGGTGGCCGGGAAGTGCTCCCAGGACAGCAGGTGCTCCTCGCCAGGGTTGCCGGCGCGCTGGCCCTCGAGGATGCGCGCGGCGGCCACCGTGGTCAGGCTCATGCCGTCGCCGAGGAACACGATCACGTTCTTCGCGCGCCCGGACATCGCGCCGTTGGCGGCCGCGTGGGCGGCGCCGCTGCGGTACCACCAGGCGGGGGTCTCGCCGGCGGGACGGGCGATGGCGGGCACGTCGACCGCGATCGCGGCGGCGGCGTGCACGGCGGGGGCGCGGCGGGCGGCATCGGCCGTCGGGGCGGAAGGCGTGGCGCAGCCGGCGGCGAGGCCGGCGCAGAGGGCAGGCAGGAACAGGCGCAGCGTGGAGGTCATGAATTCAGCGGGGTCGGGCACGGGCCCCGGATTATGACCGGCGGATGGCGTCCCGCCGATGACACCCCGGTGTTCCGTGACCGCTGTCGCCGCTGACCGGGCCTTGGGCTAAGGTTCCCTATTGCCGCTGTCGTGGACTCCGATGAAGCTCGTCACCGCCTGGTTGAGGATCCCGTTCTGGCAGCGCGTGGCCGCCGGCTTCGTGCTCGGCGCGCTCGCCGGCTGGGCCTTCGGGCCGGCGGCCGGCGTCTGGTTCAAGCCGCTGGGCGATGTCTACGTCAACCTGATCCGGATGATCGCAACGCCATTGGTGTTCTTCGCCGTGGCCAGCGCGATCTCGAGCCTGCACGGGCAGAAGTCGATGGTCTCGCTGGGTGGGCGCACCTTCGCCTGGTTCGCGATCACCGCGGTGCTGGCGGTGGGCGTCGGGCTGGCGGTGGGCCTGGTGATGAAGCCCGGCGCCGGGGTCAGCGGACTGGTGGCCGCGCCGGACTACGTGGTGCGCGAGGTGCCCGGCCCGGTGCAGGTGCTGGTGGACGTGGTGCCGACCAATCCGTTCCGCGCGCTGGCCGAGGGCCGGATCCTGCAGGTGATCTTCTTCGCCGCGCTGCTGGGCTTCGCGCTGGTCAAGCTGGGCGAGCGCACCCGGCGCCTGCGCGCGCTGATGACCGAAGGCAGCGAGGCGATGATCCAGGTGACGCGCTTCGTGCTCGAGTTCACGCCGATCGGCACCTTCGGCCTGATCGCGGCCCTGGTCGGCACCTACGGCTTCGAGAAGCTGCTGCCGCTGGGCAACTACATCGGCGCGCTGTACCTGGCCTGTGCACTCCACATCGTCGTGGTGTACAGCAGCCTGCTGCTGGCGCACGGGCTGAATCCGCTGAAGTTCTTCCGCGGCGCCGCGCCGGCGATGCAGGTGGCGTTCGCGGCCTCGTCGAGCTTCGCCGCGCTGCCGGCCAGCCTGCGCAGCGCGACCCACAACCTGGGCGTGGACAAGGACTACGCGGCCTTCGCCGTGCCGCTGGGCGCCAGCGTCAAGATGGACGGCTGCGGCGCGATCTATCCCGCGCTGACCGCGGTGTTCGTGGCCCAGTACTTCGGAATCGACCTCAGCCTGCCGCAGTACTTCATCATCATGCTGGCCTCGGTGCTGGGCAGCTTCGGCACCGCCGGCGTGCCCGGCACCGCGATCGTGATGGTGACCCTGGTGCTGAGCGCGGCCGGCCTGCCGCTGGAAGGCATCGGCTACCTGGTGGCCATCGACCGCATCCTCGACATGATGCGCACGATGACCAACGTCACCGGCCAGGTGCTGGTGCCGGTGCTGGTGTCGAAGCAGACCGGGATCCTCGATCGGGAGGTCTATGACCGGGCGTCGAGCAACGTCGGCATCGATGACGGCGACGAGGGCGCTGCCGGCGAGCGCGTGCGGGAGCCGGTCGCCTAGGCCGCCCGCGCCCGCCGCCGGGCCCACGCTCAGCGTTTGCGCGCGCGTTCGGCCTCCAGCTGCCGGTCGAAGTTGCCCTCGGAGCGGTCGGCGTACGCGGCGCAGCCGACGTGGCGGGAGGCCGTCGGGTCCGCGAAATCCCATCCGCTGAAATCCGGGTGCGGTGTCACCAGCACGTCGCAGGGCAGGGCGCGCACCACGTCGAAGCTGCGGCGGAAGTCCTCGACGATGCGCGGGTAGCGCGGGTTGTCCAGCAGCCGGTATCCGGGGGCGGTCAGGCTGTCGGCATAGGCGATGCGCACCGGCTCGTCGCCCCGGCGGTCGGTCCAGGTCCAGGCCATGCTGCCGGGCGTATGCCCGGGCATGAAGTGCACGGTGAAGCGCATCTCCCCGAGTTCGACCGACTCGCCATCCATCAGCAGGCGGTCGACCTGCACCGGCGGATAGACGATGGCGTCGCCGAAGTGGATGTCGTCGCTGCCGCCGCGTGCCAGCAGCACCGCGGACTCGGCGTTGGCCGCCACCCGCGCGCCGGTGCGCCGGCGGATCTCGGCCAGCGGACCCGCGTGGTCGGCGTGCGCCTGGCTCAGCAGGATCAGCTCCAGGTCGCCCGGTGCGACGCCCAGCGCGGCCATGTTCCGCAGCAGCAGGTCCGCGGCCTGCGGCATGCCGCCGTCGATCAGGACGGCGCCGGCGGAGGTCTTCACCAGGATCGCCGAGAGGTTCGCGCTGCCGATGTGCCAGGTGTTGTCGGCGATCCGCACCGGCGCGACCGGCTGGCGCCAGCTCTCGTGGACGGCATAGGCCTCGAGCTGGGGGAGCGGCGGCTCGGCGGCGAGCGCCGGTAGCCCGGCAAGTCCGGCGAGTCCGACGAGGGCGGGAAGCAGGGGAGCGCGGTGGCCGGCGGCGCGGAGGGGCATCGGGTCGGTCTCGTGGTCAAACCGCGAGTATCGCGCAGGCTGCCGGCGACGATGACCCCGCCTGCATGACTTCCGGCCTGCCACCGCGGCCCCGGGCCGCGCTACTGTCCCCCCTGTCCACAAGGGAGATGGAGGACCGATGAAACTTCTCAGGCAAGCGGCGTGGCTGTCCACGCTGCTGATCGCGGCACCGGCCTTCGCGGCCACGACCGACGGCGACCGCTGGAACATCCCGGTCGCGACGAAAACGCTCGACAACGGCCTGACCGTGGTCGTGTCCGAGGACCGCAGCGCGCCGGTGGTCGGCGTGAGCGTGGTCTACGGCATCGGCATGCGCCTGGAGCCGCGCAACCGCACCGGCTTCGCGCACCTGTTCGAGCACCTGATGTTCGAGGGTTCCGCGAACGCGCCCGAAGGCGTGTTCGACCGCGTAATCACCGGCGGCGGCGGGCGCAACAACGGCTCGACCCGCGCCGACTTCACCAACTACATCGAGATCGCGCCCTCGTCGGCGATCGAGCCGATCCTGTGGCTCGAGGCCGACCGCATGCGCATGCTGGATTTCAGCGAGGCCACGCTGAAAAACCAGCAGGACGTGGTGAAGGAGGAGATCCGCAACAACGTGCAGAACCAGCCCTACGGCGGCTTCATGTGGATCGACATCGGCATGCAGGCCTTCCAGAAGTGGGAGAACAACCACGACGGCTACGGCAGCTTCGAGGACCTGGAGGCGGCGTCGCTCGATGACGTCAAGGCCTTCCACCGCGACTACTACGGCCCCAACAACGCGATCCTCTCGCTTGCCGGCGACATCTCGCCCACGGAGGGCTTCGCGCTTGCCCAGAAGTACTTCGGCGACATCCCGGCGCGCGCCACGCCGCCGGCCCCGGACTTCAGCGAGGGGCTCAACACGCAGGAGAAGCGCATCCAGCAGGGCGACAAGCTGGCCCAGGTGCCGGCGATCGCCGCCGCCTGGAAGATGCCCGAGCGCGGCAGCCCCGACCAGGCGCCGATGGCGGTGCTGGGCGCGCTGCTGGCCAACGGCGACGCCTCGCGCCTGTACCAGGGCCTGGTGAAGGGCCGCGAGCTGGCGCTGAACGTCGAGTCGCTCTACGGCCTGACCAGCGAATGGGAGTACGACGGCCCCACGCTGTTCACCGTGTTCGCGCTGTACAAGCCGACCACCGACGCCGATGCGGTCCTGGCGGCGATCGACGAGGAGATCGCCCGGGTGGTCGAGGAGGGCGTGGACGACGCGACGCTCGCGCGGATCAAGACCCGCATGCTGGCCGACTGGTACAACGGCCTGGAGTCCTTCCTTTCCCGCGCCGACGCGCTGGCCAAGCTGCAGCTGATGTGGGACGACGCCACGGTGGTCAACCGCATCCCCGGCTGGATCGACGCCGTGACCTCGGCCGACGTGCAGCGCGCCGCACGCACCTACCTGACGCGCGACAACCGCACCGTCATCGACCGCAAGCCGGAGGCGATGCTGGCGGCCGACACGGCCGCACCCGCCGCCGCCGCGACCCAGGACTGAGGAGACGACCATGACCCGCTTCTTCCAGCATTCGCTGCTCGCCTTGGCCGTCTCCGCGCTGGCCTGCGGCGCCGCCGTCGCCGGCCCCGCCGCCGCGCTGCCCAAGGACCTGCCGGCCTACGCCGCCGACAAGCCGCTGCCGGTGCCCGACATCGGCCGGAAGACCCTGGCCAACGGCCTGGAGGTCTGGGTGGTGCCGCGCGACGGCATCCCGCGCGTGGACTATGTACTGGCGGTGCGCAACGCCGGCTACGCGGCCGATGCGGCCGACGCGCCGGGCTTCGCCGCGCTGCTTGCCGGCCTGCTGGCCGAGGGCACGGCCCAGCGCGATTCCCGCCAGATCGCGGAATTCGCCCAGGCCCAGGGCGGCGGCGTCGGCGCGTCGGTCAACAGCGACGGCGCGCTGGTGTATGGCAACGCGCTCGCCGCCAACGCCGGGCCGATGCTGTCGCTGCTGGCCGAGGTGGCGCGCACGCCGGCCTTCCCGGAAAGCGAGGTGCGCCTGGCCCAGGCCAATGCGCTGCAGGCGCTGAAGGCGGCCGAGGCCCAGCCGGGCTTCCGCGCCAACCGCGCGCTGCTGTCGGCCGTCTATGGCGAGCACCCGTACGCCCGCACCCAGCAGACCGAGGCCTCGATCACGGCAGTGACGCCCGCGGTCCTGCGCAGCGAGCACCAGCGCCGCTTCCATCCCGACCGCAGCCTGCTGGTCGTCGCGGGCCGTATCGACGCCGACACCGCCTTCGCCCTGGCCGAGCAGGCCTTCGGCGACTGGGCCGCGTCGGGCGCCGAGGTTGCGCCGACCGCCGCCGCGCCGCGCGACGCCCGTCCGCAGCGCCTGCTGCTGCAGCGCGACGGCAGCGTGCAGTCGACGCTCCGCCTGGCCAGCCCGGCCGTGGCGGCCACCGATCCGGACGCGATCCCGCTGCAGCTCGCCGGCACCGTGCTGGGGGGCAGCTTCTCCAGCCGGGTGATGCAGAACCTGCGCGAGGAGAAGGGCTACACCTACGGCGCGCGCGCCGGTGCCAGCACCTCGGCGCAGGGTGGCCACGTCAGCGGCGCCGCCGACGTCCGCAACGAGGTCACCGGGGCGGCGCTGACGGAGTTCTTCAAGGAGTACGCGCGGATCGGCAGCGAGCCGGTGCCGGCCACCGAGCTCGACGACACCAAGCGCTACGTCGCCGGCGGGTACCTGATCGGCAACCAGATGCAGGCGGCGGTGGCGGCGACCCTGGCCGGCAACTGGCTGGTGGGCCTGCCGCCGGAATACCTGGGCGAGTTCGTGCCCCGGGTGCGCGCCGTCGATGCCGCCCAGGTGCAGGCCATGGCGGCCAAGTACTTCGCCCCGGAGCGCCAGAGCATCATCGTCGTCGGTGACGGCGGCTCGGTCGCGGACCAGCTGGCCGACTGGGGCGAGTTCACCACCCTCAAGTAGGCGCCCGCGCGGGCGCCGGGTGGGGGCGTTGGCGGGTGAGCCCGAACGCGCACCCGCCCGCGGTGGAGAACCACAACAGGCAG
>NZ_JAEMDY010000004.1:0-286562 GCF_016457215.1 Luteimonas sp. MC1895 | reverse complement strand
CCCCCCCCCCCCCCCCCGCGGGGGGGGGGGGGGGGGGGGGGGGGGGGGGGGGCCCCCCCCCCCCCCCCCCCCCCCCGGCGGTGAAGAACATCAGCAGGCTGTACACCGCCGCGGGGATCGCCATCGCGGCGCTGCCGAGCACGTTGAGCGCGATGAAGATCGCCAGCGTGCCGTTGTGGATGCCGATCTCCATCGAGATGGCGATCGCCTGCGGGCGCGGCAGCCGCAGCGCGAGCGGCGTGGCGTAGCCGGCACCCAGGCTGGCCAGGTTGAACAGCAGGCAGGCCAGTCCGACCACGGCCACCGAGGACAGCAGGACCTGCCAGGACTGCGCCACCGCCACCGCGACCAGCAGCGCCAGCACCAGCACCGACAGCAGCCGCAGCGGCCGGACGGACGCCACGGCGAAGCCCGGCGCGAAATGCCGCACCGCCATGCCGGCGGCCACCGGCAGCAGGATGATCACCGCGACTTCGACGACCTTGGCCACCGGCGGAGGCACGTAGCGCCCGGCACCGAGGAAATGTTCCAGCGCGAGGTCGAGGATCACCGGCAGGGTCAGCAGGCAGAGCAGGCTGTTGATCGCGGTCAGGGTGATGTTGAGCGCCACGTCGCCGCGCGCCAGGTGGCTGTAGATGTTGGCGGTCGCCCCGCCCGGCGATGCGGCCAGCAGCATCAGGCCGACCGCGAGCTCGGGCTCAAGCCCGAAGCCCAGCGCCAGCCCGAAGGCCACCCAGGGCAGGAGCAGGGTCTGCAGCGCCAGTCCCACCAGCACCGCCCTGGGGTAGCGCGCCACCCGGCGGAAATCGTCCAGCGCCAGGCCCATCCCCAGCCCGAGCATGATTACGCCCAGGGCCAGCGGCAGCAGGAGGTTGGTCAGCAGCGAGGCCTGCATCGGCATCCTTTCCGGCGTGGATCAGCCGAGCTTAGGGCCGCTGCGGGCGCCTGTGCACGCCGCGCCGCAGCGCGGAGGCGGCGCGGTGCCGCAGATGCGCGAAGGCCGCCCGGAGGCGGCCTTCACTCGGTGCTGGAGGACAGAGGCCGGGGACGGTCTCAGCTGCCCAGGCCCTCGACGCGGCGCGCCTGCAGGAAGCGGTTGGCCCAGTAGCCGGTATCCAGGCTCGAGACGGTCACGTCGCGGCCGGTGCGCGGGGCGTGCACGAACTGGCCGTCGCCGACATAGATGCCGACGTGGTCGACGCGGGTGCCGCGGCGGCCGAAGAACACCAGGTCGCCCGCGCTCAGGGCGGCGCGCTCGACCTTCTCGCCGTTGCTGGCCATTTCGCGCGAGACGCGCGGCAGCTCGATGCCGAGGGTGGTGCGGAAGACGTAGTTGACCAGGCCCGAGCAGTCGAAGCCGGAGTCGGGCGAGGTGCCACCCCAGCGATAGGGCGTGCCCAGCAGGCCCATGGCGCGCTGGAGCAGGGCCTGGATGCGGCCGGTCGGCTCCTTGTCGCCCGCGGCCAGCGACTGGCTGGCTTCGATCAGCTGGTTCACGTCCGCGGCGCTCAGCATGTTGCGCTCGGGAGCGAAGGCACTGCCCACCAGCGTCTGGCTGGCGGAGCCGCCCATCAGCTGGTCGGCGGAATCGGCACCCATGAAGGGCGCCGCGATGGCGGGAGAACCCGCAAGCAGAAGAACGGCAGCGATGACGAGGGAGCGGGCCCGGAGGGGCGCACGGCGGCGTTCTGTCTGGTGGGAATCGATCACGCGCTCTTCACTGTTTTCGAAGCAGGCGTGATGGTGACGTAGAGAGACGGGCCGTTTGTTAACTTTTCATCAGCGTAGCGTGAAGAAAAGAGTGATCCAAGTCACTGATTCAGCGAAGAACGCGTTTCGAGCCGCTGTAGTTGCGCCGCCAGTAAGGTCCGTCGAGATGGTCGAGCCGCACCGTGCCGCCCGTGCTGGGGGCGTGCACGAAGCGGCCCTCGCCGACATAGATGCCGACGTGGGTGACGCTGCCGCCGCTGCCGAAGAACACCAGGTCGGCGGTGGCGAGCTGCTGCGGTTCGATCCTCGGGCCCTGCCAGGCGGCCAGGTCGCGCGAGGTGCGTGGCAGCCGCAGGTCGAGCATGTCGCGGTAGACGTAGTTCACCAGCCCTGAGCAGTCGAAGCCGCCCTCGGGGGTGTTGCCGCCATACCGGTAGGGGGTGCCGACCAGGCTGATGGCGCGCATCAGCACCGAGTTGGCGGAGGCCGGGTTCACCGGGGTGACCTGGGGCCAGTCGCGCTGGCCGACCGGCTCGCTGCGCGGCGGGGCGGGGCGGACGTCGTCGCGACCACAGCCGGCGGCCAGCAGGAGGACAACGAGGCCGGACACGGCGATTGGCGCGCGAAGGCCGCTGTCTGGATAATGCGAGGTCTTGCCCATCGGCCGGCATCTTGGCCGAGCCGGCGACCTCCTTACAAGCGGCCGCGTGCCGCGCCACCGGATTCCTGCCATGAAGATCGAGAAAGACCGCGTCGTCCGCTTCCACTACACCGTGTCCGAGGACGGCCAGCCGGTGGAGACCTCGAAGGACCGCGGCGAGCCGCTGGCGATCCTGATGGGCCACGGCAACATCATCCCCGGCCTGGAGAAGGCGATGGAAGGCCGCGAGGCGGGCGAGAGCTTTTCCGCCGACGTGGCTTCGGCCGACGCCTATGGCGAGCGCCGCGACGGCATGACCCAGCGCGTGCCGAAGAAGCACTTCGGCGGCCAGAAGCTCGCGGTCGGCGACCAGGTCGTGCTGCAGACCAACTTCGGTCCGCGCGCGGTCACCGTCGAGAAGGTCGGCATGAGCGTGGTCGACGTCGACCTCAACCACCCGATGGCCGGCAAGGACCTGCATTTCGACATCGAGATCGTCGAGGTGCGCGAGGCGCAGCAGGTCGAGATCGACCACGGCCACGTGCACGGCGACGGCGGCCATGACCACGGCCACGACGGCGACGACGCGGGCGACGACGCGGGCAAGGCCGGCTGACCCGCCCCCGGGTGCCGGAAGCTCCGCGATGGATGAACGTATCGATGTGGTCGTGGTGGGCGGCGGCGTCATCGGCCTGTGCACCGCGCTGTCGCTGGTCGAGGCCGGGCGCAGCGTGCGCCTGCTGGAAGCCCGGACGCTCGGCAGCGGCAGCTCGCACGGCAACTGCGGCACGCTGACGCCCAGCCATGCCTTCCCGCTGGCGGCGCCGGGCACGATCGGCCGCGCGCTGCGCTGGATGCTGACGCCCGACGCGCCGTTCTACGTCGCGCCGCGGCTGGATCCGCGCCTCTGGCAGTGGCTGCTGGGTTTCGCCAGCCGCTGCAACGCGCGCGACTGGCAGACGGCGATGACCGCCAAGGCCGGCCTGCTCAACGATTCGATCCAGGTGTTTCCCGACTGGGTCGCACGCCACGCGCCCGGCTCGGAGTTCAGCCAGGAAGGCACCGACTACGTGTTCCGGGACGGCCGCGAGCTCGAGATCGCCGCGCGCGACCTCCCGCACCTCGCCGAACTGGGTGTCCATGGCCGGCTCATCGACGGCGCCGAATACGAGCGCCAGGACCCGGCGTTCAAGCCCGGCCTCAAGGGCGTGCTGCACTTCCCCGGCGACGCCCACCTGCGCCCCGACCGTTACGTCAGCGGCATGGCCGACGCGCTGCGCGCGCTGGGCGGCGTGATCGACGAAGGCTGGGACGTCACCGCCATCGACGAGGACGCCGACGGCGTGGTGGTCCACGGCAGCCGCGGCACCGTGCGCGCGCGCGAAGTGGTGCTGGCCACCGGCGCCTGGTCGACCACGCTGATGCGTTCGGCCGGCCTGCGCGCGGTGCCGGTGCAGCCCGGCAAGGGCTACTCGATCACCTACGACCGTCCGGCCCTGGTGCCGAAGCGGCCGGTGATCCTGCACGAGCCCAGCGTCTGCGTGACCGTGTGGGACAGCGGCTACCGGCTCGGCAGCACGATGGAGATGTCGGGCTACAGCACCGACCTCAATCCGCGCAGGCTGCAGGCGCTGGAGCGTGGCGCGGGCGAGTTCCTGCACGAGCCCGTCGGGCCGGTGAAGCGCGAGGAGTGGTACGGCTGGCGTCCGCTGAGCGTGGACGACGTGCCGATCATCGGCCGCGTGCCCGGACGCCGCCGCACCTGGGTGGCGACCGGCCACGGCATGATGGGCGTCAGCATGAGTCCCGCCACCGGCCAGCTGCTGGCCGACCTGATCACCGGAACCGCGCCGCGGATCGATCCCGCCGCGTATTCGCCGGAGCGCTTCCGGTGAGCACCGCCCGTCGCCTCCACGTCGACCTCGCCGTGGTGGGTGGCGGGTCCGGCGGTCTGGCCGCCGCCTTCCGCGCCGCGCAGCACGGCGCGCGGGTCGCACTGCTGGAGCCGGGCGAACTCGGCGGTACCTGCGTCAACGTCGGCTGCGTGCCGAAGAAGGCGATGTGGCTGGCGGCCGAGCTCGGCGCGCGCATCGGCCATGCGAAGGCCCTGGGCTTCCCGGTCGAGCCGGGCTACCCCGACTGGGCGCAGCTGGTGGCCAGCCGGCAGGGCTACATCGCCAACATCCATGGCAGCTACCGCCGCCGCCTGGACGAGGCCGGCATCGTGCTGCTGCCCGCGCGCGGACGGCTGGCCGGCAACGGCCGGGTCGACTGCGACGACGGCACCGAGGTCCAGGCGGAGCACATCCTGCTCGCCACCGGCGGGCGTCCGGTGCGTCCCGACATCCCCGGCGCCGGGCTGGGCCTCGATTCCGACGGCTTCTTCGCGCTGGCCGCCGCGCCGGCGCGGGTGGCGATCATCGGCGGCGGCTATATCGGCGTCGAACTCGCGGGCGTGCTGCAGGGCCTGGGCAGCCAGGTGGAACTGTTCGTGCGCGGCGACGCACTGCTCAAGGGCTTCGATCCGGACGTGGTCGAGCGCCTGCAGGGCAATATGCGCCAGTCGGGCATCGTGCTGCACTTCGGCTATCCGCTGGCGGCGCTGGAGGCGGGCGAGGGCGGCGGCGTGCGCCTGCGCGAGCGCGACGGCGATGCCGGCACGCCCTTCGACAGCGTGATCTTCGCCACCGGCCGCCGGCCCAACAGCGACGGGCTGGGCCTGGACGCCGCCGGCGTGCGCACCGCGGCTGACGGCCACATCGAGGTCGATGCCTTCCAGTCGACCAGTGCCGAGCGGATCCATGCCGTCGGCGACGTGACCGGCCGCCTGGCGCTGACGCCGGTGGCGATCGCCGAAGGCCGGCGCCTGATGGACCGGGTGTTCGGCGGCGATGCCGGGGCCTGCGTCGACCACCGCCAGGTGCCGACCGTGGTGTTCTCGCATCCGCCGCTGGGCAAGGTCGGCCTGACCGAAGCCGAGGCGCGCGAGCGCTTCGGCGCCGACGCGGTCAGCTGCCACCGCACCACCTTCCGCCCGATGCTGCACGCGCTCGCCGACGTGCAGCAGCACAGCATGTTCAAGGCGGTGTGCGTCGGCGAGGAGCAGCGCGTGGTCGGCCTGCACCTGGTGGGCGAGGCCGCCGACGAGATCCTGCAGGGCTTCGCGGTGGCGGTGAAGATGGGCGCCACGCTTGCCGACTTCCACGCCACCGTCGCCATCCATCCAACCAGCGCCGAAGAGATCGTGCTGCTGCGCTGAGCGGTTAGGATCGGGGAATGGACCTGTTCACCCTCCACCACGGCTCCCGGCCCCTGCTGGTCAGCCTGCCGCACGACGGCACCCACGTGCCGGACGCGATCGCCGCGCGCCTGACCGCCAGCGCGCGTCGCGTTCCCGATACCGACTGGCATGTGTCGCGGCTGTACGACTTCGCGCGCGCCATGGGTGCTTCGGTGCTGGTGCCGACGCATTCGCGCTACGTGGTCGACCTCAACCGCAGCGAGGACGACACCTCGCTGTACCCGGGGCAGAACACCACCGGCCTGTGCCCGGTGCGGCAGTTCGACGGCAGCGCCGTGTATGCCGACGGACAGGAGCCGTCACCGGACGAAGTGGGCGCACGCGTCGAGGCGTACTGGCGTCCCTACCACGCGGCCCTGGCCGGCGAACTCGCGCGCCTGCGCGACGCGCACGGCGGCGTGGTGCTGTGGGAGGCGCATTCGATCCGCGGCGAACTGCCTTGGCTGTTCCCCGGCCGGCTGCCCGACCTCAACCTCGGCACCGCGGGCGGCGTCAGTTGCTCGCCCGAGCTGGCCGGACGCCTGGCGGTGGCCCTGGCGAAGCAGGACGGCTATGACTGGGTCGCCAACGGCCGTTTCAAAGGCGGCTACATCACCCGCCACTACGGCCGCCCGGAACTGGGCGTGGAAGCGGTGCAGCTGGAGATCGCCCAGCGCTGCTATATGGACGAGGCGAGCTTCGCCTGGGACGTGGCCAGGGCGGCGTCGCTGCAGGACGTGCTGCGCGCGCTGCTGGAGGCCGCGCTGGGCGACCTGTAGGAGCGGCTACAGCCGCGATCACGAGACAGCGGCGCGGACCGATCGCGACGGCGTCGCACGGCGATCGCGGCTGTAGCCGCTCCTGCAAGGGGATGGCGTGGCGGGGAGTGGACGCCGGCGCGATCAGACCTCCAGCGTGGCCAGGTCGCCCTTTTCCTCCAGCCAGGACTTGCGGTCGGAGGCGCGCTTCTTCGCCAGCAGCATGTCCATCAGCAGCCGGGTCTCTTCGGGCTCGTCGACGGTCAGCTGTACCAGGCGGCGGGTGTCGGGATGGATGGTCGACTCGCGCAGCTGCGGTGGGTTCATCTCGCCCAGGCCCTTGAAGCGGGTGACGTTGACCTGGCCCTTCAGCTTGTCGCGCGCGATCTTCTCCAGCAGCAGGCGCTTCTCCTCCTCGTCGAGCGCGTAGAACACCTGCTTGCCCACGTCGACGCGGTACAGCGGCGGCATCGCCACGAACACGTGCCCGGCGCGCACCAGCGCCGGGAAGTGGCGCAGGAACAGCGCCGCCAGGAGGGTCGCGATGTGCAGGCCGTCGGAATCGGCGTCGGCCAGGATCACCACCTTGCCGTAGCGCAGGCCCGAGATGTCGTCCTTGCCCGGGTCGCAGCCGATGGCGATGGCAAGGTTGTGCACTTCCTCGCTGGCCAGCACGCTGGTCGACGCGACCTCCCAGGTGTTCAGGATCTTGCCGCGCAGCGGCAGGATGGCCTGGAAGTCCTTGTCGCGGGCCTGCTTGGCGCTGCCGCCGGCCGAGTCGCCCTCGACCAGGAACAGCTCGGTGCGCGACAGGTCCTGGCTGATGCAGTCCGCCAACTTGCCGGGCAGCGCCGGGCCCTGGGTCACCTTCTTGCGGACGATCTGCTTCTCGGTCTTCAGCCGCGCGCTGGCGCGGTCGATGGCGAGCTGGGCGATCTTTTCGCCCAGATCGACATGGCTGTTGAGCCACAGGGTGAAGGCGTCCTCGGCCGCGCCCTCGATGAACCCGGCAGCCTGGCGCGAGCTCAAGCGTTCCTTGGTCTGGCCGCTGAACTGCGGGTCGCTCATCTTCAGGCTGAGCACGAAGCTGACCCGGTCCCAGACGTCTTCCGGCGCCAGCTTCACGCCGCGCGGCAGCAGGCTGCGGAACTCGCAGAACTTGCGCAGCGCGTCGGTGAAGCCGGAGCGCAGGCCGTTGACGTGGGTGCCGTGCTGGGCGGTCGGGATCAGGTTGACGTAGCTCTCCTGCACCAGCTCGCCCTCCGGGATCCACGCGGCCGCCCAGTCCACCATCTCGGTGTCCTTCTTCAGGCTGCCCAGGAACAGCTCCGGCGGCACCGGCTCGCGGCCCACGAGTTCGCCCGCCAGGTAGTCGCGCAGGCCGTCGGCGTAGTGCCACTCGTCGCGCTCGCCGCTGGCCTCGTCGAACAGGGTGACGGTGAGGCCGGGTGCCAGCACGGCCTTGGCGCGCAGCAGGTGGCGCAGCGCGCGCAGGTTGAACTTCGGCGTGTCGAAGTACTTCGGGTCGGGCCAGAAGCGCAGCCGCGTGCCGGTGTTGCGCTTGCCCACGGTGCCGACGACGTCGAGGCCGCTGGACACGTTGCCGTCCTGGAAGGCCATCCGGTACTCGTTGCCGTCGCGCTTGATATGCACTTCGACCAGGGTGGACAGCGCGTTGACCACGCTGACGCCCACGCCGTGCAGGCCGCCCGAGAAGGCGTAGTTGCGGTTGCTGAATTTTCCGCCGGCGTGCAGCCGGGTCATGATCAGCTCGATGCCCGGGACCTTTTCCTCGGGATGGATGTCGACCGGCATGCCGCGGCCGTCATCGGAGACCTCGCAGCTGCCGTCCCGGTACAGGGTCACCGAGATCGCGCGGGCGTGCCCGGCCAGGGCCTCGTCGACGGCGTTGTCGATGACTTCCTGCGCCAGGTGGTTCGGCCGCGCGGTGTCGGTGTACATGCCCGGCCGGCGCTTGACGGGGTCCAGGCCGGACAGGACTTCGATATCGGCGGCGTCGTAGCGTGCGCTCATCAGCGGGGTCTGGGGGTGTCTGGCGGGGTGAGCCGCCCAGAATGGCGGGGTGGGGGTAGCGGGTCAAGGCGCACCTTGACCGCGGTCAAACGGCCTGCGGCCCGCCCCGGCGACCATGCCCGGCCCCCTCCAGGAGCCTGCCTTGAACGCGACCACCGATCCCTATGCCGACCTCCACCAGAGCTATGGCCGCTGCCTGCGCGACAAGGCGTTCATCGGCCGCTTCTACGAGGTCTTCCTGGCCAGCAACCCCGACGTTCCGGCGATGTTCGCGCACACCGATTTCAGCCGGCAGCGCATGGCGCTCCGCCGCGGCATCACCATGGCGATCTTCCACGCGGGCGGCAGCCGGGTGGTCGAGCGCGGGATCGACGAGATGGGCGCGGTGCACGCGCGGGACGGCCGCTGCCCGGTGCCGCATGCGCTGTACCGCGACTGGGTCGAGAGCCTGCTCACGGTGGTGCGCGAGGCGGATCCCGAGGCCGACGAGGCGCTGATGGCGCGCTGGAGCGAGGCCATGGGCGTGGTGGTCGACACGTTCAAGGCCCGCGACGGGGCCGCCGCGGTGCGTCCCGGGCCCGCGCAGGACGGCGCGCGCAGCCTGTTTTCGCGCGTGATGCAGGGCCTGCGGCCGCAGCAGGGCTGAGCCGGCCATCGCCTGTCAAGGTCGCCCCTGCCATCGCCAGCCGCTAGACTATGGCTTTCCTGCGGCAGCCTGACCATGACTCCCCTGATCTTCGTCACCGGCGGCGTGGTGTCCTCGCTTGGCAAGGGCATCTCGGCGGCATCGCTGGCGGCCATCCTCGAAGCCCGCGGCCTGCGCGTGACGATGATGAAGCTCGACCCCTACATCAACGTCGACCCGGGCACGATGAGCCCGTTCCAGCACGGCGAGGTCTACGTCACCGACGACGGCGCCGAGACCGACCTCGACCTCGGCCACTACGAGCGCTACGTCAACGTGCGCCTGTCGGGCAAGAACTCGATCACCACCGGCAAGATCTACGAGCACGTGATCCGCAAGGAGCGCCGCGGCGACTACCTGGGCGCCACCGTGCAGGTGATCCCGCACATCACCGACGAGATCAAGCGCTGCATCGACGTGGCCACCCACGGCTTCGACGTGGCCCTGGTCGAGATCGGCGGCACGGTGGGCGACATCGAGTCGCTGCCGTTCCTGGAGGCGATCCGCCAGATCCGCACCGAGCGTGGCCCGGACAAGGCCCTGTTCCTGCACCTGACCCTGGTGCCGTACATCGCCGCCGCCGGCGAGCTCAAGACCAAGCCCACCCAGCACTCGGTGAAGGAGCTGCGCTCGATCGGCATCCAGCCCGACGTGCTGCTGTGCCGCAGCGAGCAGCCGCTGCCCGACAGCGAGCGCCGCAAGATCGCCCTGTTCACCAACGTCTCCGAGAAGGCGGTCATCTCGGTGGTGGACCTGGACAACATCTACAAGATCCCGATGTGGCAGCAGAACCAGGGGCTGGACGCCTTCGTCGTCGAGCGCCTGCGCCTGGCCGACAAGGCCGCACCGGTGGCCGACCTGTCGGAGTGGGAGGCGGTGGTGGACGCCACCCAGCATCCGATCGACGAGGTCACGATCGCCGTGGTCGGCAAATACGTCGACCACAAGGACGCCTACAAGTCGGTGGCCGAGGCCCTGCGCCACGGCGGCATCCGCCAGCGCACGCGGGTCAACCTGAAGTGGGTGGAGTCGCAGGACATCGAGCGCCACGGCGCCGCGGCCACGCTGGAAGGCGTCGACGGCGTGCTGGTGCCGGGCGGCTTCGGCGACCGCGGCTTCGAGGGCAAGGTGCTGACCTCGAAGCACGCGCGCGAGACCGGCCTGCCGTACTTCGGCATCTGCTACGGCATGCAGGCGGCGGTGGTCGACTTCGCGCGCCACGTGGCCGGGCTGGACGGCGCCAACAGCAGCGAGAACGACCGCCAGACCCCGCACCCGGTCATCGGCCTGATCACCGAGTGGCGCACCAAGACCGGCGAGGTCGAGCGCCGCGGCGAGGACAGCGACCTCGGCGGCACCATGCGCCTCGGCCTGCAGGAACAGCGCCTGAAGCTGGGCACCCGGGCGCGCGCGCTGTACGGCAAGGACGTGGTCGCCGAGCGCCACCGCCACCGCTACGAATTCAACAACCGCTACCGCACCCAGCTCGAGGACGCCGGCCTGGTGGTCAGCGCCAAGTCCATGGACGACCTGCTGGTCGAAATGATCGAGCTGGCCGACCACCCCTGGTTCATCGCCTGCCAGGCCCACCCCGAATTCCTCTCCACCCCGCGCAGCGGCCACCCGCTCTTCATCGGCTTCGTCCGCGCGGCGCGCGAGCGCAGGGCGGGCGGGAAGCTGCTGAAGGAAGCGAGTGCGTGAAAGGATTTGCCACGGATTTACGCGGATGTTCACGGATCTGCACGGATCAAGCAGAGCCGGAGTGGTCCGTGCTTGACGTGGACGTCCCCGCCTTTTCCAGGGCATCCGCTTTTGTCCCATCCGTGAAAATCCGCTCCTATCCGCGTCAATCCGTGGCAAAAAAAGGCTTCTGAATGAAACTCTGTGGATTCGACGTTGGCCTCGACCAGCCGTTCTTTCTCATCGCCGGCCCCTGCGTGGTCGAAAGCGAGCAGCTGCAGCTGGACGTGGCCGGGCGGCTGAAGGAGATCACCGCGGCGCTGGGGATCAACTTCATCTTCAAGTCGAGCTTCGACAAGGCCAACCGCACCTCGGGCACCGCGTTCCGCGGGCCGGGCATGGAGGAAGGCCTGAGGGTGCTCGGCGAGGTGAAGCGGCAGATCGGCGTGCCGGTGCTGACGGACGTGCACGAGTACACGCCGATGGACGAGGTCGCGAGCGTCGTCGACGTGCTGCAGACCCCGGCCTTCCTGGTGCGCCAGACCGACTTCATCCGCAAGGTCTGCGCCGCCGGCAAGCCGGTGAACATCAAGAAAGGCCAGTTCCTGTCGCCGTGGGACATGAAGCCCGTGGTCGAGAAGGCAAAGGCCACCGGCAACCCGGACATCATGGTCTGCGAGCGCGGCGCCAGCTTCGGCTACAACAACCTGGTCAGCGACATGCGCAGCCTCGCGGTGATGCGCGACACCGGCTGCCCGGTCGTGTTCGATGCCACCCATTCGGTGCAGCTGCCGGGCGGGCAGGGCACCTCCAGCGGCGGCCAGCGCGAGTTCGTTCCGGTGCTGGCACGTGCCGCCATTGCCGTCGGCGTCTCCGGCGTCTTCATGGAAACCCACCCGGACCCCGCCAAGGCGCTGAGCGACGGCCCGAACGCCTGGCCGCTGGACAGGATGCGCGCGCTGCTTGAAACCATGCTCGACCTGGATGCCGTCACCAAGCGTGCCGGTTTCCTGGAAAGCCAGATTTAAGAAGAAGGATTTGCCACGGATTGACGCGGACAAGGGCGGATTCACACGGATAGAGCGAAGACCTTCCAGTGTAGGAGCAGCTGTAGCTGCGACCGCACTTCGGTCGCGATGTCGGGATCGCAGCTATAGCTGCTCCTACATCAGAAATGATCCTGCTTTTGCTTTATCCGTGTGAATCCGCCCTTATCCGCGTCAATCCGTGGCAAAAAATGCTCTCCCGTAATCCCACATAAAGCGACAAAGCGAGACCATGACCAATATCGCCAAGATCCATGCCCGTGAAATCCTCGACAGCCGTGGCAATCCCACGCTGGAAGCCGAGGTGACCCTCGTCGATGGCGCGTTCGGTCGCGCCATGGTGCCCTCGGGCGCATCGACCGGAACCCGCGAGGCCGTGGAGCTGCGCGACGGCGACCGGACCCGCTACCTCGGCAAGGGCGTGACGCAGGCGGTGGGCAACGTCAACGGCACGATCGCCGAGGCGCTCAAGGGCTTCGATGCCGCCGACCAGGCGGGCCTCGACAAGCGCCTGATCGACCTCGACGGCACCGACAACAAGGGCCGGCTGGGTGCCAATGCGCTGCTGGGCGTGTCGATGGCGGCGGCGCACGCGGTGGCGGCCTCGCGCCGCATCCCGCTGTGGCAGCTGCTGGCCGGCGATCGCGCGCCGGTGCTGCCGGTGCCGATGATGAACATCATCAATGGCGGTGCGCACGCCGACAACAACGTCGACTTGCAGGAGTTCATGGTGCTGCCGGTGGGCTTCGACTCGTTCTCCGAAAGCCTGCGCGCGGGCACCGAGATCTTCCACGCGCTGAAGTCGGTGCTGAAGGGCCACGGTCTGTCGACCGCGGTCGGCGACGAGGGCGGTTTCGCGCCCGACCTGCGCAGCAACGTCGAAGCACTCGACACCATCCTGGAAGCCATCGGCAAGGCCGGCTACCGTGCCGGCGACGACGTGCTGCTGGGCCTCGACGTGGCCTCCAGCGAGTTCTACGACAACGGCAAGTACCACCTGGTCGGCGAGGGCAAGCGCCTGTCGGCCGAGCAGTTCACCGACTTCCTGGCCTCCTGGAGCGACCAGTACCCGATCGTCACCATCGAGGACGGCATGGCCGAGGCCGACTGGGACGGCTGGAAGCTGTTGACCCAGCGCCTGGGCGATCGCGTGCAGCTGGTCGGCGACGACCTGTTCGTGACCAACCCGTCGATTTTCCGCCAGGGCATCGACACCGGTACCGCCAACGCGATCCTGATCAAGGTCAACCAGATCGGCACGCTGACCGAGACCCTGGAGGCCATCGCCATGGCCGACCAGGCCGGCTACGCCGCGGTGGTGTCGCACCGCTCCGGCGAGACCGAGGACACCACCATCGCCGACATCGCGGTGGCGACCACGGCCACCCAGATCAAGACCGGCTCGCTGTGCCGCAGCGACCGGGTCGCCAAGTACAACCAGCTGCTGCGCATCGAGGAGTCGCTGGGTGCCCAGGCGCGCTTCGCCGGTCGCGACGCCTTCGTCTCGCTGAAGCGCTGACGCCACCCGCCATGCGCACGCTGCGGATCGTGCTGGTCGTGCTGGTCGCGCTGCTGGCGTGGCTGCAGTACCGGCTGTGGTTCGGCAGCGGCGGCACGCAGGAGGTCGCCGGGCTGCAGGACCAGGTCGAACAGCAGGCGCGGCAGAACGATGGCCTGCGCGACCGCAATGCGGCGCTGGCGGCCGAGGTTGCCGACCTGAAGTCAGGCGAGGCGGCGATCGAGGAGCGCGCACGCGCCGAGCTGGGCATGATCCGGCCCGGGGAAACGTTTTACCGGGTGGTCGAGCGCACGCCGCCCGCGCCCGCTGCGGACGCCTCCCCGTCGGACGCGGACGAAGGAGAGACGCGATGACCTGGGCCGTGGTCCCGGCCGCCGGGCGCGGCACGCGCTTCGGGGGCGAGGTGCCCAAGCAGTACCTGCAGGCCGGCGGTGAGCCGCTGCTCGTGCACAGCCTGCGCGCGCTGTTCGCGCATCCGTCGGTGCAGGGCGTGGTGGTGGCGTTGGCCGACGGCGACGCGCACTGGCAGGGCTGGAGCGACGGCAGCGGCCGCCCGGTGATCGCCTGCACCGGCGGCGGGAGCCGCGCCGAATCGGTGCTGGCAGGCCTGGCCGCGCTGCCCGGCGACGTGCGCGAGGACGCTTTCGTGCTGGTGCACGACGCGGCGCGCCCGAACCTGCAGCTGGCCGACCTTGCCGCGTTGCTCGAGCGCGGCCGCGAGGATCCGGTGGGCGCGATCCTGGCCACGCCCGTGCGCGACACGCTCAAGCGCGCCGGCGACGACGGCGGCATCGACGCCACCGAGCCGCGCGAGCGCCTGTGGCGCGCGCAGACGCCGCAGTTGTTCCGCCGCCTGCAGCTGCGCCGGGCGCTGGACGCCGCGGCCGCCGACGGCATCGAGGTCACCGACGAGGCCATGGCCATGGAGCGCCAGGGCCTGCGGCCGCTGCTGGTCGAGGGCGCCGAGGACAACATCAAGGTGACCACGCCGGCCGACCTGGCCTATTTCGAATTCCTGCTGGAAAGGAGGGGCCCGTGACCATCCGCATCGGCCACGGCTACGACGTGCATGCTTTCGGTGAGGGCGACCATGTGATGCTCGGCGGGGTGCGCGTGCCGCATGACCGTGGGCTCGTCGCGCACAGCGACGGCGACGTGATCCTGCATGCACTGTGCGATGCGATCCTCGGTGCGCTGGCGCTGGGCGACATCGGCCTGCACTTCCCGCCGTCCGACGCGCGCTGGAAGGGCGCCGACAGCCGCGCGCTCCTGCGCCACTGCGTGGCGCTCGCCGCCGGGCGCGGCTGGAAGGCCGGCAACATCGACGCCACGGTGATCTGCGAGCGACCCAGGGTCGGCCCGCACGCGCAGGCCATGCGCGAGGCGATCGCGGCCGACCTCGGCATTGCGCTCGACGCGGTGAGCGTCAAGGCCACCACCAGCGAGCGCCTGGGCTTCATCGGCCGCGAGGAGGGCATCGCCGCGCAGGCGGTCTGCCTGCTGGTCGAGGCCTGAGCGATGCCGGCGATGAGCGCTTGCCTGCGCGCACGCGCGTGAGCACGGCCGCATGAGCATGGCCGCATGAGCACGGATCTGCCGCGCGCCCATGGCGCTGCCGTGCTGGCCGCGCGCATCCGCGTCACGCCCGAGGATTTCGATGTCACCGAACTCGACGGCTTCGAGGCCAGCGGCGCCGGTGAGCACCTGCTGCTGACCATCGAGAAGCGCGGCATGAACACCGCCTTCGTCGCGCGGCTGCTGGCGGAGTGGGCCGACGTCGATGAGCGCGCGATCGGCTATGCCGGCCTCAAGGACCGGCACGCGGTCACCCGCCAGCGCTTCAGCGTGCAGCTTCCGGGACGCGCCGCGCCCGACATCGCCGCGCTGGAACGCGACGACGAGGCCACGGGGCAGCGGCTGCGGGTGCTTGGCCAGGCCCGACATTCGCGCAAGCTCCCGCGCGGCGCGCTGGACGGGAACCGCTTCGTGCTCGTGCTGCGCGAGGTCGCCGGCGGGCACGCGGCGATCGACGAGCGGCTGCAGGCGATCGCCGCGCGGGGCGTGCCCAACTACTTCGGCGAACAGCGCTTCGGCCACGGCGGCGGCAACGTCGACAAGGCCGGGCGCATGTTCGCCGGCCTGCGCGTGCGCCGCGACGAGCGCGCGCTGCTGCTGTCGGCGGCGCGCTCGGAGCTGTTCAACCGGGTGCTGGCGGCCCGCGTCGCCGGCGGCAGCTGGGACCAGGGCCTGGACGGCGAGGCCTGGATGCTCGACGGCAGCCGCAGCGTGTTCGGGCCCGAGCCCTGGAGCGACGCGCTCGCCGCGCGCCTGGCGGCGTTCGACATCCATCCCAGCGCGCCGCTGTGGGGCCGCGGCGAGCTTCGCAGCGCGGGCGCCGCGCAGGCGCTGGAGCGCGACGCGATTGCCGATGCCGCCAGCCTCGCGCTGAGGGCCGGCCTGGAAGCGGCGGGCCTGGCGCAGGAGCGCCGCGCCACCCGCTTGCGCCCCGCCAGCCTGGAATGGCAGTGGCGCGAGGCCGACGCTTTGGAGCTGCGCTTTTCGCTGCCGGCGGGCACCTACGCGACCTCGGTGTTGGCCGAACTTGGCCCGGTGCACGAGCCGGGCGCGCCGCGCCTGCCGCCCGTCGGAAACTGAGCCAGGGCACTGGCCGGCCGCGCGCTGCGGCGTATATGTGGAATGCGCCCGGAAACCTTGGCGCAACCACAGGAGAAGGCCATGAACAGGTTGTTCCAGGCAGTCCTGGTCGCATCCGCGACGCTGGCGCTCTCGGCATGCGCGAGCAGCGGCGGCATGGCGTCGGCCCCGGGTCCCGCGACAGGTCCGCAGCAGGGCGAGCGGATCCTGACAGACGGCGAGTACGTGTCGGCGGTCGAACGGGTCGCGCGCAGCCGCGGCGTCCACGTGCAGTGGGTCAATCCGCCGCAGCGGCGGTTCCCCGCCGGGCTGGCGTCGCGCTGAGTCAGCGCCGCGCGAGCAGCACCAGCACCGCGCCGGTCCCGCCCTGGGCGGGCGGCGCGGAATGGAAGGCCAGCACGTCCGCGCGATGGCGCAGGATGCGGTCGACCACGTTCTTCAGCACCGGCAGGCTGTCGTCGGAATTGATGCCCTTGCCGTGCACCACGCGCACGCAGCCGTAGCCGGCGTCGCGCGCCTCGCCCAGGAAGCGGCGCAGCAGGATTTCAGCGGTGGCCGCATCGCTGTGGTGCAGGTCGAGTTCGTCCTGCGCGGCATAGAGCCCCTGTGACAGCCGCTTGAGGGTGCGCGGCGGCACCTGCTCGCGCCGGTGCGACAGCACGTCGCCGCGCTCGATCGAGAAACCCTCGCCGCGGCCCAGGCGGAAATCCTCGCGCGCCTGCGCCTCGTCGCGTTCGGCCATGCGCGCGCGCGGTCGGGGGCGTGGCCGCTCGGGGGGCGCCGGCGTGGCGGGCAGTTCACGCACCGGACCGATCGCCGCGCGGAACAGCGCGGCATCCTCGTCGTCGTCGTGCGTGTCATCGCGTCCGGCCATGCTGCAAGCCTAGCGCGGGGGACCCGTGCCGTCGCGTTCCGTTATCATGAACGCAATGAAAATCCTCGTTAGCAACGACGACGGCGTCGACGCCCCCGGCATCCACGCGCTCGCCGCCGGCCTGCGGGCCGCGGGCCACGAGGTCACCGTCGTCGCCCCCGATCGCGACCGCTCCGGCGCCAGCAATTCGCTGACGCTCGACCTGCCGCTGCAGGCCGTGCAGCTCGACGCCGGCACCTGGCGCGTGCACGGCACGCCGACCGACTGCGTGCATGTCGCGATCACCGGCATGCTCGACCACGACCCTGACATCGTGGTCTCCGGCATCAACAACACCGCCAACCTCGGCGACGACGTCATCTATTCCGGCACCGTCGCCGCGGCGATGGAAGGCCGCTTCCTGGGCCTGCCCGCGGTCGCGGTGTCGCTGGTCACCCGCGACCACCAGGGCCGGCACTACGAGACCGCCGCGCGTGCCGCGGTCGAGATCGTCGCGCGCCTCAGGGCCGATCCGCTGCCGGCCGACACCATCCTCAACGTCAACGTGCCGGACCTGCCGTGGTCGGAGATCGAGGGCTTCGAGGTCACGCGCCTGGGCAACCGCCACCGCGCCGAAGCCTGCATCCCGGCGCAGGACCCGCGCGGACGCCACTTCTGGTGGATCGGCGGCGCCGGTGCCGAAGCCGATTCCGGCCCGGGCACCGATTTCCACGCCGTGCGCACCCGCCACATCGCCATCACCCCGATCCAGGTCGACCTGACGCGCTACCAGGCGCTGGAGCAGGTCGCGGCCTGGGTCGGTGGCCTCGAGGAGGCCCTGCGCAACGGAGGGCAGGCATGACGCCGCGGCTGCGCCTGCAGCCCGAGGCGCTGGGCATGGGCATGACCTCGCAGCGCGTCCGCGACCGCCTCATCGAGCGGCTGCGCGGCAATGGCATCACCGACGAGCGCGTGCTCAACGCCATCCGCACCGTGCCGCGCCACCTCTTCATCGACGAGGCGCTGGCGACCCGTGCCTACGAGGACACCGCGCTGCCGATCGGCCACGGCCAGACCATTTCCCAGCCCTGGGTGGTGGCGCGGATGACCGAGGCGCTGTTCGCCGATGGCGCGCAGCCGGTACGCGTGCTCGAGGTCGGCACCGGTTCCGGCTACCAGGCCGCGATCCTCGGCGCGCTCGGGCTGCAGGTGTACACGGTCGAGCGGATCGGCGACCTGCTGCGGGTCGCGCGCAAGCGCTTCCGCTCGCTGGGCCTGAACGTGCGCAGCAAGCACGACGACGGCCGCGTCGGCTGGCCGGAGGAGGCGCCCTTCGACGGCATCCTGGTCACCGCCGGTGCCCCGGCGCTGGTCGACGCGCTCACCGCGCAGCTTGCGCCCGGCGGCGTTCTGGTGGCGCCGGTGGGCGCAGCGGGCGCGCAGTCGCTGCTGCGCCTGCGCAAGGACGCCGAAGGCCAGATCGTGCAGGACACACTGGCCAGCGTCGCCTTCGTGCCCCTGCTGTCCGGACTGGTGGACTGAGCCATGACACGACCGATTCCGCCGTCCGCCCCGCTGGGCGAACAGTCCCTGCGCACCCAGCTGGAAGGGATCATCGAACGCCTGCCCACCGGCTCGATGAGCCTGGGGGAGCTGCTGGCCATCATCGGCGACGAGGGCCTGCTGGTGCTGTCGATCCTGCTGACCCTGGTGTTCCTGATCCCGGTGTCGATCCCCGGCGTCAGCACGGTGTTCGGCGCGGCGATCCTGCTGGTGGGCCTGAGCCGGGTCTCGGGCCGGCCGCTGTGGGTACCCGCGCGGCTGGCCGCGCGCCCGCTGCCGGCCGACCGGCTGCGGCCGGCGCTCACCGGCGGCATGGCCTGGGTGCGCCGGCTCGAGCGCATCAGCCGTCCCTACCGCCTCTCCTCGCTGGTCGACGGCCGCGCGCAGCAGTTGTTCAACAACCTGGCCTTCATCTTCGCCGCGCTGCTGCTGATGGCGCCGTTCGGATTCGTGCCGTTCAGCAACACCATCCCCGCGATCGCGCTGCTGCTCTACGCTGTGGGCTTCATCCAGCGCGATGGCGTCGCGGTGCTCCTCGGTCACCTCGCCACCATCGGCACGGTGGTCTATTTCAGCGTCCTGATCGGCGGCGGCGGCCTGGCCCTGCAGCACCTGTGGCAGCGCTTCGCCGGGTGAGTCGCCACGCCCTGTCCCACACGGAGGTTTCCCCGCGCATGCCCCTGGTCCGTCGATCCGCCCGCCTCGCCCTGGTCCCCCTCGTCGCGCTGGTGCTGGCGCTTGCCGGCTGTGGCACGAGCAAGGTGGTCCGCGAAGGTGGCGGCAGCGCGGCGCGCGCCTCCACGCCCAAGCCGGGGCAGACGGTCGGCGTGCGCCGGGGCGACAACCTCTACCGCCTGGCGGTGAACAACGGCATCAGCCCGCTCGACCTGGCGATGTGGAACGGCATCCAGCCGCCTTACACGATCTATCCCGGGCAGACGCTGCGGCTGTATCCCTCGTCGGGCGCGACCGGCGGACGCGCCTCCACGCCGGCGGCCGCGTCGCGCAGCCGCGGCAGCGCACGCCCGCCCACCGACAGCCGCGGACGCGTGGTGCAGCCGACCCGGGCGCCGCCGCAGCCGACCGGGCCCGCGCCGGTGCGCAGCGCGGTGTCCTGGCGCTGGCCGGCCGACGGCAACCTGGTCAGCCGCTATGTCGAGGGCGATCCGACCAAGCAGGGCATCGGCGTGGCCGGTTCCGCCGGGCAGGCGGTGCGCGCCGGCGGCGACGGCGTGATCGTGTATTCCGGTTCCGGCCTGGTGGGCTACGGCGAGCTGATCATCATCAAGCACGACGAGCAGTGGCTGTCGGCCTACGGCCACAACCGCAAGCGCCTGGTGGGCGAGGGCGACCGGGTCAAGGCCGGCCAGCAGATCGCGGAAATGGGCCGCACCGGCGCCGACCGCGACATGCTGCACTTCGAGATCCGCTACAACGGCAAGCCGGTGGACCCGCTGCGCTACCTGCCGCAGCGCTGACGACCGCCTCAGTCGCCGGAGAGGATGAAGCCCGCGACCACCCGGCGGCCTTCGCTGGCCAGCACGTTGAAGGTGCGCGCGGCGGCGCCGTTGGTCATCGCCTCCAGGCCGACGCCCCGTGCGAGGCACGCGGCCATTGTGCGCGGCGGAGGAAAGGCCTGCGCATCGCCGGTGCCGAGGATGATCACTTCGGGCTCGAGCGCGAGCAGCGCGTCCAGCTGGGCCGGCTCCAGGCCGGCGATGGGCGAAGCGGCCCAGTCCTCGATCAGGCGGGTCGGCGAGACAATGAAGCTCGCCAGCAGGCGACGGTCGTTGACCAGGGCCGAGCGGCCATCGGCGCCGCGCAGCACGTATTCATAGTCAGGGCGTTCCTGGACCAGGTCCATCGCGTCGTCCGGCTCCTCAGCCGCGCGGAAGCACGATCTGGCGCTTCTCGGCGTTGGGCCGGTAGAGCACGGCCACGTGCCCGATGCGCTGCACGAGGGCCGCGCCGGTGCGCTGGGCCAGGTCGCCGATGAGCGCATCGCGCTCCTCGCGGTCGGCCGCGCCCACCTTCACCTTGATCAGCTCGTGGTGTTCGAGCGCGCCGGCGATCTCGGCCACCACCGCGTCGGTCACGCCCTTGCCGCCGACCTGCAGCATGGCCTTGAGCCCATGGGCCTGCCCGCGCAGGAAACGATTCTGGGCGGCGGTGAGCTCGACGGTCATGGAGGCTGCGGTCAGGTACGGAGGGGCACGCAGGGTATCATGGCCGACCCCCCGCTCCCCCGACGCAGGCGATGGCCACCCGCAGCAAAAGCAGCCAGCGCTGGCTCCAGGAGCACTTCAGCGACCCCTTCGTGAAGAAGGCGCAGGCCGAGGGCCTGCGTTCGCGCGCCGCCTACAAGCTGGAAGAGCTGGTCGAGCGCGACCGCCTGCTGAAGCCGGGCATGACCGTCGTCGACCTCGGCGCCGCCCCGGGCGGCTGGTCGCAGTGGGTCCGCCAGGCCCTGGGCGACAGTGGCCGGGTGATCGCGCTGGACATCCTCGAGATGCCCGCCCTGGCCGGCGTGGAGTTCATCCACGGGGACTTCAGGGAGGACGCGGTACTTTCACAGCTGGAATCCACCCTTGGCGCTGCACGCGTGGACCTTGTCTTGTCGGACATGGCCCCCAACAAGAGTGGTGTGACAGCCGTCGACCAGCCGCGGGCCATGTACCTGGCCGAGCTTGCGATGGATTTCGGTGACCGGCACCTGCGTCCGGGCGGCGATTTCCTGATCAAACTGTTCCACGGGGCCGGTTTCGACGACTACGTGCGCGAGCTGCGCCGGCGTTACGCGAAGGTGGTGGTCCGCAAGCCTGCGGCCTCGCGCCAGCGTTCGCCGGAAGTCTATGCGCTGGCGCAGGGCAAGCTGGCCCGGCTGAAGTAAAGCCGGATGAAGTAAAGCCGGATGAAGTAAATTGGCGGCGATGCCGCGGAGAGTGGAATGAACGACCTGGTCAAGAATCTGATGCTGTGGGTAGTGGTCGCCGTCGTGCTGATGGTGGTCTTCAACAGCTTCAGCCCCAAGGTGCCCGGCAGCCAGGAGGTCATGTACTCGCAGTTCATGTCCGAAGTGCGCACCGACCGCATCAAGGCTGTGGACATCGCCAGCGACGAGCGCTCGGTGCAGTTCCAGCGCAAGGACGGCAGCAGCGGCATCACCACCGCGCCGCGCCGCGACGAGCGCATGGTCGACGACCTGATGAACCACAACGTGGAGATCAAGCAGGCGCCGCCGGAGTCGGGCGTCACGCTGTGGTCGCTGCTGCTCAACTTCCTGCCGGTGCTGCTGATCATCGGCTTCTGGTTCTTCATGATGCGGCAGATGCAGCAGGGCGGCAGCAAGGGCGCGATGTCCTTCGGCCGCTCGCGCGCCAAGCTGCTCAGCGACGACCAGGTCAAGGTCACCTTCGCCGACGTCGCGGGTTGCGACGAGGCCAAGGAAGAAGTGTCCGAGCTGGTCGAGTTCCTGCGCGACCCCTCGCGCTTCCAGAAGCTCGGCGGCAAGATCCCGCGCGGCGTGCTGATGGTCGGCCCGCCCGGCACCGGCAAGACGCTGCTGGCCAAGGCCATCGCCGGCGAGGCCAAGGTGCCGTTCTTCTCGATCTCGGGCTCCGACTTCGTCGAGATGTTCGTCGGCGTCGGCGCCAGCCGCGTGCGCGACATGTTCGAGCAGGCCAAGAAGCACGCGCCGTGCATCATCTTCATCGACGAGATCGACGCCGTCGGCCGCCACCGCGGTGCCGGCCTCGGCGGCGGTCACGACGAGCGCGAGCAGACGCTCAACCAGCTGCTGGTCGAGATGGACGGCTTCGAGGGCGGCGAGGGCGTGATCGTGGTGGCTGCCACCAACCGTCCCGACGTGCTCGATCCGGCGCTGCTGCGCCCGGGCCGCTTCGACCGCCAGGTCGTGGTGGGCCTGCCCGACGTCAAGGGCCGCGAGCAGATCCTGCAGGTGCACATGCGCAAGGTGCCGCTGGCCGACGACGTCGAGCCGATGGTCGTCGCGCGCGGCACGCCGGGCTTTTCCGGCGCGGACCTCGCCAACCTGGTCAACGAGGCGGCGCTGTTCGCCGCGCGCGAGAACGCGAAGGACGTCCGTATGGACCACTTCGACAAGGCGCGCGACAAGATCCTGATGGGCGCCGAGCGCCGCTCGATGGCCATGAGCGAGGAAGAGAAGACCAATACCGCGTACCACGAGGCGGGCCACGCCATCGTCGGCCGCCTGGTGCCGGATCACGACCCGGTCTACAAGGTCACGATCATCCCGCGTGGCCGCGCGCTGGGCGTGACCCAGTTCCTGCCCGAGGGCGACCGCTACAGCTCGACCCGCGAGAGCCTGCACAGCCGCCTGGCGACGCTGTACGGCGGCCGCGTGGCCGAGGAGCTGATCTTCGGTTCGGACAAGGTCACCACCGGTGCCTCGAACGACATCGAGCGTGCGACCAAGATGGCGCGTGCCATGGTCACCAAGTGGGGCCTGTCGGAAGAACTCGGTCCGATCGCCTACGGCGAGGAAGAGGACGAGGTGTTCCTGGGCCGTTCGGTCACCCAGCACAAGAGCGTGTCCGACGAGACCGCGCGCAAGATCGACGAGGAAGTGCGCGACATCCTCGCCAGCGCCTACACCCGCACCAAGGCGATCCTGACCGAGCACCTCGACAAGCTGCACACGATGGCCAAGCTCCTGCTGGAGTACGAGACCATCGACGTGCCGCAGATCGACGCGATCATGGAAGGCCGCGACCCGCCGCCGCCGATCGGCTGGAGCAAGCCCCTGCCCAAGGGCGACGACGACGGCGAAGCCGGCGGCAAGCGCCCGATGCCGATCTCGCCGGACCCGGCCCCGCAGGCCTGACGCGCGGTCGATGCAACCTGAAAAGCCGGGCCTCGTGCCCGGCTTTTTCTTGCTTCATTCCCCCCGTTGGGAGAGAGATGCGCAGGGCGGGAGGACCGATCACTCCCCGTGTAGGAGCGGCTATAGCCGCGATGTTGACGACACCCTGGCTGCGATGTTGCTAGCAGTGCTCCGTTGGAGTCCACGCCGCCCGTCCCGCGCACAGGGGGCGTGCTACGCCGGCCGTCTCCGCGTCCTGCTGCCAGCGGCCGGGCGCCGGCCATCCATGGCCGGCTCTCCGCACACCCCCTGCACGCGGGACGGGCTCCGGCCTTTATCGGCTTCGGAACCGGAAGCAAGAGCGGTCGCGGCGGGAAGACTCCGGGTCAACTGACGCACCGGCTCACATGACCAAGACGCAACGGCTTGCCGCTGCCTGGCTTGTCCGCCACCGGATCGCGAAAGAGGTCGGACCCGCCGCGGATGCAGGGGGGATGGCCAGAGCCGGCCATGGATGGCCGGCGGCCGGAACTGGGAGCAGGACAGCGAAGATTCCGGCTGGTCATCCCCCCTGCATCCGCGGCGGGCACCGCTGATCGCCCCGCACCACGCGCTCGCGGCGCATCAGGTAGAGGCCGCTGGCGACGATGATCCCCGCGCCCAGCCAGGTCATGCCGTCCGGCAGCGCGCTCCACAGCACCAGGTCGAGCAGCACCACCCAGACCAGGGCGGTGTATTCCAGCGGCGCGATCAGCGAGGCCTCGCCCAGGCGGAAGGCGTGGGTCAGCGCCACCTGTCCGAGGGTTCCGGACACCGCGACCCCCGCGAGCAACCAGCCGTCGGCCGCGCGCAGCGGTACCCAGTCCGGCCAGGCGAGCAGGCCCGCGCCCACGGCCACCATCGCCAGGAACCAGAACACCAGCGCCTGCGCGCTGTCGCGCTGGGCCAGCATCCTCACCGTCACCACCGACGCCGCGTAGCAGACCGTGGCGAACAGGACCAGGAGGCCGGCCCGGGTCAGCATGCCCTCGCCGCCGGGACGCAGCACCACCAGCACGCCGATGATGCCGACCACGATCGCGGCCCAGCGCCGGGGCCCGACGTGCTCGCGCAGCAGGGGCACGGCCATCGCGGTCACCAGCAGCGGACCGACGAAGGTGATCGCATAGGCAGTCGACATCGGCAGGTCTCGCAGGCCGGCAACGAAGCACGACAGGAACAGCACGCCGAGCACGCCGCGCAACAGGTGCAGCGGCCAGTGCACGCGCAGCAGCGGACGCAGGCCCGTGGTCGAGAGCGCCCAGGCCAGGACCAGCGGCAGGCCCACCGCGCCGCGCAGCGCCGCGACCTGCATCGGCGGGTAGTGGCCGGCCAGCTGCTTCATGCAGGCGTCCATCACGCACAGCACGGCGACCGCGAACAGCATCGCGAGCACGCCGCGACGGTGGTCGCGCGCAGCCGCGGCCTCGGCACCGCCGTCGCCGGCGACGCCGGGGGTGACCGGTTCCACCGCCGGCTCAGACCGCGAAGCTGGCGGCGTCGATCACGAAGCGGTAGCGCACGTCGCCGCGCAGCATCCGCTCGTAGGCATCGTTGATGCCGTCGGCGTCGATCAGCTCGATGTCGCTGGCGACGCCGTTGGCGGCGCAGAAGTCGAGCATCTCCTGGGTTTCGCGGATGCCGCCGATCAGCGAGCCGGCCAGGCGCCGCCGGGCCATGACCAGGGACGAGGCCGCCACCGGGGTCGGCTCGGGAATGCCCAGCAGCACCATCGTCCCGTCGATCTTCAGCATCTGCAGGTAGACGTTGTAGTCGTGCGCGGCGGAGGCCGTGTCGAGGATCATGTCGAAGCGCTTCGCCAGCCGGCGCACCGCGCCGCGGTCGCTGCCGACAACCTCGAAGGCGTGCGCACCCAGCTTCAGCGCGTCCTCGCGCTTGCGCTCCGAGGTGCTGAGCACGGTCACGCGCGCGCCCAGCGCGACGCCCAGCTTGACCGCCATGTGGCCCAGCCCGCCGAGTCCGACCACGCCCAGCTCGTCCCCTTCCTTCAGGCCGAAGTGGCGCAGCGGCGACCAGGTGGTGATGCCGGCGCACAGCAGCGGCGCCGCGCGATCCAGCGGCAGGCCGTCGGGGATGCGCAGCACATAGTCCTGGTGCACGGTGATGCGCGTGGAATAGCCGCCCTGGGTGGTCTCGCCGGTCGAGGGGTCAAGGCTGCCGTAGGTGGCGACCATGCCCTTCTCGCAGTACTGCTCCTCGCCGGCCGCGCACTGCGCGCAGCTGCGGCAGGAATCGACGAAGCAGCCGACACCCACCGCATCGCCCACCGTGTAGCGGTCCACGCCCTCGCCGACGGCGGCGACATGGCCGACAATCTCGTGGCCCGGCACGAGCGGATATTCGACCGGACCCCACTCACCGCGCACGGTATGCAGGTCGGAATGGCAGATGCCGCAGTAGCGGATGTCGATCAGGACCTCGCCGGGGCGCGGATCGCGGCGCTCCAGGCTCCATGGGGCCAGCGGCGCGGTGGCCGAGGTGGCGGCATAGGCGGCGGTCGTGTGCATGGCGGGCTCCGGGGCGGTTCTGGGGGACGGGCGCCCATGATGCACGAGGCCCCGGCCATCGGCGTTGCGGTACCCTGAGCCCCTGTTCCCCCGCACCGGAAACCGCGCCATGCCGTCCTTCGACATCGTCTCGGAAGTCGACACCCACGAGCTCACAAACGCCGTCGACCAGGCCAACCGCGAGCTCACCACGCGCTTCGATTTCAAGGGCGTCGACGCCGCCTTCGAACGCGAGGAGGCCGTGATCACCCAGCGCGCGCCCAGCGACTTCCAGCTGCAGCAGATGACCGACATCCTGCGCGCGCGCCTGGCGGCGCGGAAGATCGACACGCGCTGCCTGGAATTCGGCGACGTCGAGAGCAACCTCGCCGGCGCGCGGCAGAAGGTCACGGTCAAGCAGGGCATCGAGCGCGAGCTGGCGAAGAAGATCGGCAACGAGATCAAGGCCGCGAAGCTGAAGGTCGACACGCAGATCAACGGCGACAAGCTGCGCGTCACCGGCAAGAAGCGCGACGACCTGCAGGCCGCGATGGCCCTGCTGCGCAGCAAGGAATTCGAGCAGCCGCTGCAGTTCGACAACTTCCGCGACTGACCCGGCGATGCACGCGACCGACGATCCGATCGCCGACACCCGCCGCTGGCTGGAACGCGCGGTCATCGGGCTCAACCTGTGCCCGTTCGCCAAGGCGGTGGTCGCCAAGGACCAGGTGCGGATGGTGCTGAGCGATGCGCGCGACGAGGCGACGCTGCTGTCCGAGCTGGGCGCGGAGCTGTTGCGCCTGCGCGACACGGCGGCGACCGAGGTCGACACGACGCTGATCGTGCATCCGCAGGTGCTGTCCGATTTCCTGGACTACAACGACTTCCTCGAGACCGCCGATGCGCTGGTGGCCGAGCTCGAGCTGGAGGGCGTGCTGCAGGTCGCGAGCTTCCATCCGCACTACCAGTTCGCCGACAGCCATCCCGACGACATCGCCAACTTCACCAACCGCTCGCCGTGGCCGACGCTGCACCTGCTGCGCGAGGACAGCGTGTCGCGCGCGGTCGAGGCGTTTCCCGATCCGGACGAGATCGTCGAGCGCAATGTGGCGACGCTGGAGAAGCTCGGGCTCCCCGGGTGGCGCGCGCTGTTCGAGGACGTGCCCAGCGGCTAGCGGCTTCTTGTGGGAGCGCGTGCCGCAATCCCGACAGCGAAAATCCGGTCGCGGTCGGCGTCGTCGAGCAGCCGCCACTCGCCTTCCGGCAGGTCGTCCAGCGACAGGCCACCGACGCGGCTGCGGTGCAGCGCGACCACGTGGTGGCCGACGGCGGCGAACATGCGGCGCACCTGGTGGTAGCGGCCTTCGTGCAGCGTCAGGCGCGCCTGCGTCGGTGACACGACCTCGAGCCCGGCGGGCAGCAGGGGGGTCTTTTCGGACTCCAGCATCAGCGTGCCGCTGGCGAAGATCGCCGCCTCGTCGCCGCGCAGGGGTTCGGCCAGCGTGGCCTCGTAGATCTTGGGCAGCTTCGCTTTCGGCGAGATGATCCGGTGCAGCAGCTGGCCGTCGTCGGTCATCAGCAGCAGGCCGCTGGTGTCGCGGTCGAGGCGGCCGACCGTGGACAGGGTGGGCGAGCGCAGCGCGAAGCGTGGCGGCAGCAGGTCGTAGACCACGCGGCCGCGATCCTTCGTCGAGCAGGTATGGCCCACTGGCTTGTGCAGCATCAGCAGCAGGCCGGGCGGCGGTTCCAGCGGCTCGCCGTCCACGCGGACGTCGTCCCACGCGGGCGCGTCGTCGGCGTACAGCACCTCGCCCGCGGCGTCGGTGACCCGGCCTTCGCGGAACATCAGCGCCACCTGCTTGCGGCTGCCGTAGCCGAGGTTGGCCAGCGACTTGACCAGCTTCATCGCGGCGGACGCCCGCCGCGCGCGCCGCCCGCCTTCACCGCTTCGACGACCTTGAAGCCGCCTTCCTGGGCCACCAGCCGGGCTTCGCCGAAGCCCGCGCCGAGCGCCTGTTCGTAGGGCAGGTGGCGGTTGGCGACCAGCCACAGCCGGCCGCCCGGCCGCAGCGCCTGCGCGGCGGCGGCGATGAAGGCGCGGCCGATGTCCGGGCGCTCGCGGCCGTCGGGCGCGTGGAAGGGCGGATTGGTGACCACGACGTCGTAGGCGCCGGGCACGCCCGCCACCACGTCGTGCCAATGGAAGCCCAGCGCGGCGCGCGACGCGAAGCCGGCCAGGTTGTGGCGCGCCATCGCCAGCGCGCGGGCGTCGGCCTCGTAGGCGTCGAGCGCACTGATGCCGGGGCTGCGCTCGAGCAGTTCGGCCGCGAGATAGCCATAGCCGGCGCCGAGGTCGGCGGCGCGGCCGGCCAGGTCGGCCGGCAGGTGCCGGGCGAGCAGGCCGGATGCCGCGTCGATGCGGTCCCAGGCGAAGACGCCGGGCCGGCTCAGGAAGCGGCCTCCGGCCACCTGTCTCGGGGCATCGAGGTCGCGCCACTGCGCGGCCAGCGCGGGGTCGGCGCCGGGCTGGCCGGCGGCGGCCCAGAACACGCGGCACTTGTGCTTGCTGCGCGTGGTCACCGGACCGGCGATGCGGACGAAATCGGCTTCGGCGGACTTCGCTCCGGCGTCGTTGGCGACGCTGGCCACCACCATCGCGCCCGGTGCCGCGCGCGACAGCGCCTCGGCAAACAGCGCGCGCGCCTCGTCGCGCTGGCGTGGCGGCAGCACGAGGACCAGCGGCCTCGCGACGTCGGCCTCGCCCGCGCCGGTCGCCACCGCCTCATCGGCGACGGTGAAGCCCGCGCGCACCAGTGCGTCCGCGTCGGGCCGGAACGGCGCTTCGCAGGCCAGCCCGGGCCAGTCCGCCGCGACCAGGGCGGCGCCCGCGCGCGCGCGCAGGAACACGGCACCGGGCGCGCGCGCCAGGTCTCCGCTGGCGAAGGGAAGCATCAGCGCGTCGAGGGCGGGATCGCCGTGGATGGCCATCGTGGCTCCGGTGGAGGAAACAGGGCCGCGATTGTAGTGCCGCGGGCCGCGCGCACGTCGCGCCCACGCGCGCTTCATCGGACCCGAATGCCGGGTTTGCCAGCATCGGGGCCCCCATGCAGAACAGAGGAAACGCGTATGCGCGCACTCTTCGTCGGCGGACCGGTCGACAACAGCGAGCTCGACATCGAAGGCGAGACGCCTCCCACCCACTACCCGCCCGACACCGGCAGCGGCCAGTCGCGCTACCGCCTGCAGCAGGTCGGTCGCCGCGGCGACGCGGTCGTGTACGCGGTCTACGGGGCGCCCGACAGCGCCGATGACGAGGTGATCGCGATCGCCGACGAACGCGACTACGCGCGCCGTTTCGACGCCGAACCGCAGCGCGTCGACGCCTGAGGCGTCACGGCTGCGCTCAGCCCTGCAGCTCGCGCAGGGTCACCGCCGGCGGCGCGTCCAGCACGCGCCGCGTGGCCCAGAGTCCCGCCACCAGCGCCGCGGCCATGCCGGCCAGCCCGCCGGCGGCGGCCATGCCGAGATCCGGCGTCCAGGGCAGGTCGAACACTTCCTGCGCCACCACGCCTGCAAGCACGGTGGCAGCCACCGCCGCCACCAGACCTGACAGCAGGCCGATCACCGCGAATTCCGAAGCCTGCGCCAGCCGCAGCTGGCGCCGGCTTGCCCCGAGCACGCGCATCACCCCGCCTTCGAGCAGGCGCTCGTCCTGGCTTGCGCTGATCGCCGCCAGCAGCACGAGCAGGCCTGCGGCGAGCGCGAACCAGAACACCACCTCCACCACGGTCGAGACCTGGTCGGCGGTGTTGCGCACCTGGGTCAGCACCGCGTCGACGTCGATCACCGAGACGTTGGGATAGCGCTGGACGAGTTCGCGCGTGAACGCGGTATCGCCCTGCGGCACGCTGACCGCGGTGATCCAGCTGGCGGGGTAGCCGTCCAGCGCGCCGGGCGAAAACAGCACGAAGAAGTTCGGCCGGAAGCTTTCCCAGTCGACCTCGCGCAGGCTGGTCACCCGGCCCTCGATGCGGCGTCCGGCGATGTCGAAGGCGACGCGGTCGCCGAGCGCCCAGTCGAGTGATTCGGCGAAGCCGGCCTCGACCGACAGCTCGACGCCCTCGGTGCCTCCGGCGCCCCAAAACTCGCCTGCGGTCACGCGGTTGTCGTCGCGCAGCTCGCGCGCGGTGGACAGGTTGAACTCGCGGTCGGCACGACGCTGCGCGCGCCCGGACGCCTCGTCGCCGTCCTCACCGGCGTAGTCCTCGCCGCGCACCGGCGTGCCGTTGTGGGTGGCCAGGCGCCCGCGGACCATGGGATAGAGCACCGGTGCCGTCAGGCCCTGGGCCGCCGCCACGGCGGCCACGCCGTCGATCTGGTCCTGCTGCACGTTGACGATGAAGCGGTTGGGCGCCTCCGCCGCCAGCGCGAGCTGCCAGCGCTCCAGCAGGTCGGTGCGCACGAAGGTCAGCAGCAGCAGCGCCATCAGCCCGAGGCCGAGCGCCGACACCTGGGCGATGCTGGTGCCGGCGCGGCGGCTGACGTTGGCCAAGCCGTAGCGGGCACTGCCGCGCAGGCGGCCGCGCAGGCGGCGCACGGCCAGGATCATCAGCCAGGCCAGCAGGGCCAACGCGCCGAGCGTCAGCGCGATGCCGGCCAGCATCGCCAGCGCCAGTGCCGGCGAGCCCGCCTGCCACCACAGCAGCGCGCCGATCCCGGCGATGCCCGCGGCCAGCACCAGCAGCGCGGCCGGCTCGGTGGGATCGAGGTCGCGGCGCAGCACGCTCAGCGCCGGCACGCGGCGCAGCGCCAGCACGGGCGGCGCGGCGAACGCGAGCAGCACGACCAGCCCCACGCCGTAGCCGCCCAGGGCCGGCATCAGCCCCGCCGGCGGAATGGCGATGCCGAGCATGCCGGCCAGCCAGCCACCGATCGCCCACTGCAGCCCCCAGGCGATCGCCACGCCCAGGGTGCAGGCCAGCAGCCCGAGCATCAGCAGCTCGCCGATGTGGATCCCGGCCAGGGTGGCCTGGCTGGCGCCCAGGCAACGCATCACCGCCGCACCCTGCAGATGGCGCGCGCTGTGCCGGCGCGCAGCCATCGCGACCGCCACCGCCGCCAGCACCACCGAGACCAGCGCGGCCAGGCCGAGGAAGCGCCCGGCCCGGTCCAGCGCGGAGCGGATCTCCGGCCGCGCGTCGGCGGCGGTCTCCAGCCGCTGGCCCCGCGCGAGGTGTTCGCGCGCCACCGCGGTGAAGCGCTCGACCGCGCTGGCCTCGCCGGCCACCACCAGGCGGTAGCGGATGCGGCTGCCTTCCTGCACCAGGCCGGTGGCCTCGAGGTCGTCCGGGTGGATGAAGACCCGCGGCGCCACGTTGAAGTAGTCCAGGGCGGCGTCGGGTTCCTGCGCCACCAGCGCCGCAAGCCGCAGCTCCAGCGTGCCGATGCCCACGGTGTCGCCGATGCGCGCGCCGAGGGTGTCGGCGCCGCCGCGGCTCATCCACAGCGTGCCGGGCGCGGGGACGCCGGTGGCCGCGGCTTCCACGCCGTCGGCGCCGGCGATGCGGTATTCGCCGCGCAGCGGAAAGCCCTCGCCGATGGCCCGCAGTTCGCCCAGCTTCAGCTGCACGCCGTCGCCGCGGCCCACGCGCACCATGGTGTCGAGCTCGACGGTCTCGGCCATGCGCAGGCCGGCGCTGCCGGCGGCCTCGCGCGCCGGTCCGTCGATCGGCGCGTCGCCGCGCAGCACGGCGTCGCCGCCCAGCAGTCGGTTGGCCTCGATCGCCAGCGCGCGCGCGGCGCGGTCGGTCACGAAGCCGACCGCGGTCACCGCCACCACCGCCAGCACCAGCGCCGCCAGCAGGATGCGCACGTCGCCCGAGACCAGGTCGCGCTTCAGCTGCCGCCAGGCGAGTCCGGCGATCCTCATGCGGCCGGCCCGGAGTCCGCCACCAGCCGCCCGCCCTCGATGCGCAGGGTGCGCCGGCAGCGCTCCGCCAGGTGTTCGTCATGGGTCACCAGCACCAGGGTGGTGCCGGCGTCCTGGTTGAGCGCGAACAGCAGTTCGATGATGGCCTGCCCGGTCGCGGTGTCGAGGTTGCCGGTCGGCTCGTCGGCGAACATCAGCGACGGATCGGTGACGAAGGCGCGCGCCACCGCCACGCGCTGCTGCTCGCCGCCCGACAGCTGGCGCGGATAATGGCCGAGGCGCTCGCCCAGTCCGACGCGGGCCAGGATCGCGCGGGCCGGGCCTTCGGCGTCGGCGTCGCCGCGCAGCTCCAGCGGCAGCATCACGTTCTCCAGCGCGGTCAGCGACGGCAGCAGCTGGAAGTTCTGGAACACGAAGCCGACCTTCTCGGCGCGCACGCGCGCGCGGCCATCCTCGTCGAGCGTCGACAGCGGGGCGCCGTCGATCTCCACCGCGCCCGCGGTCGGGGCGTCGAGTCCGGCCAGCAGCGACAGCAGGGTGCTCTTGCCCGAACCCGAGGGGCCGACGATCGCGACGCTCTCGCCGCGCATGATGGCGAAGCCGACATCGTCCAGGATCACCAGCTCCCCGCCTGGCAGCTGTACGCGCTTGCCAAGGCCGGTGGCGGAAAGCGCCTGGGGCGCGTGGGTTCGGGAAGAGTCAGCCATGGGGTCCTTCATCGGGGCATGATGTCCGGCGCAGCGTCCGGCGGGGCCGGGCGCGATCGACGGACGGAACGAGGAGTCGCGGGATGAGGTCAGGATACCGGGCGCCACGGCGCTGGCTGCAGATGGCCCTGGGCACGGCACTGCTGGCGTCCGCGGCGATGGCCCTGGCGCAGCCTGCGGCACGGGTCGAGCCGGCCGCGGCGGCCCAGCGCGCGGCCGCACCGCGCACGGCTGCCCCGCGCACGGCCGCCCCAAGCACGGCCGCCCCGCGCACGGTACTCGTGCTGGGCGACTCGCTGTCGGCCGCCTACGGGCTGCGCGAGGACCAGGGCTGGGTGGCGATGCTCGGCGAACGCGTCACCGCCGGGCATCCCGGCTGGCAGGTGGTCAACGCCAGCATCAGCGGCGAGACCAGTGCCGGCGGCTCCGCGCGCGTGGTCGACGAAGTGCTGCGGCACCGTCCGGCGGTGGTGGTGATCGCGCTGGGTGCCAACGACGCCCTGCGCGGGCTGCCGCTGCCCGAGCTGCGGCGCAACCTGGCGCGGATGATCGGCGCCTCGCGGCACGTGGGCGCGCGCGTGCTGCTGGTCGGGATGCGCATGCCGCCCAACCTGGGCGCCGACTACACGCGCGGCTTCGAGCAGACCTATCGCGACCTCGCGGCCTTCTTCGACGTCGAGCTGCTGCCGTTCCTGCTGGAGCCCATCGCCGCCGACCGCGGCAACTTCATGGATGACAACCTGCATCCGACGGCCCGCGCGCAACCGGCGATCGCCCGGCATGTCTGGCCGGCGCTGGAGCCGCTCCTGCGCTGAGCCCGCGCTCACCGCGCCCGGCCGGAGAGCAGCGGCCAGGGATCGATCGGCGTGCCCTCCCACCAGCGCTTCTCGGGACCGAGCAGGAAGATCGCGAAGTGCAGGTGCGGCGCCGCGGGGTCGGCATTGCCGGTGCTGCCGACGTAGCCGATGACCTCGCCCTGGCGCAGCGCCTGGCCTTCCGCCAGCCCCGGCGCATAGCGGTCCAGGTGCGCGTAGTAGTAGGCGTGGCGACCCGACGGTTCGAACTGGTAGAGGGTCAGCCCGCCGCGGTCGCTGTCGAACAGCTTCTCGACGTGGCCGTCGGCTACCGCGAGTACCGGCGTGCCGGTGGGCGCCATGATGTCGAGCGCTTCGTGCACGCGGCCTTCGCCGCGGTCGTCGTCGAAGGTGGGCGTGAGCGACGCGGGGGCGATGCCCTGCACCGGCACCACCAGCCCCGACGGCAGCGGCCCCGGCGCCGCTGCGCGCGTGGCGCGCGTGGTGGCTGCCGGACGGGTCGCGTCCCGGCCGGTGGCGGAGACCTCGACGCCATCGGTGTCCGACGTCGAGGCGCTTGCACGCGGCGCATCCGTCCGCGCGGCACGCGCGCCACGCGCCACGTTCCGCCCGGCGCCCGCGCCCTCGCCGTCCGCGGCGCGTGGCGACGCGACGTCCGCAGGCGCGACCCGCAGCGGTGGCTCCCGGTCCGCGCCCCGCGTCGCAAGGTGGTACGCCAGCGCGCCCACCAGCAGCCCTGCCAGCACCAGCCCGACGTAGCGCATGCCTACTCCTGCAGCAGCGCCGGCATGCCCGGCTTGACCGCATCCGCGAGCAGGCTGACGTGCCAGTTCGCCAGGCGGATGCAGCCGTGCGAGTCGGTCTTGCCGACATGGCCGGGTTCCGGCGTTCCGTGGATGCCGTAGTGCTCCTTGGACAGGTCGACCCAGGCGACGCCGACCGGATTGTTCGGGCCCGGCTGCAGCGTCGCCTTGGCGTGCGACGGATCGGCATCCCAGAACAGCTCCGGGTTGTAGTGGAAGGTGGGATCGCGCGCGACGCCCTTGATCGTCCACTCGCCGAGCGGCAGCGGATCATGCTCGCTGCCGGTGGACGCCGGGAACTGCGCCACGACGGTGTCGTCGGCGGCGACCAGCTGCACCACCGAGTCGGACTTGTCGACGACCACCCGCGCGATGGCCGGCAGCGCGGCGGCGGTGGCCAGCCCGGGAACCACGATCGTCGTGCCGGCCGCGGTCAGGTCCTTGCCCGGATTCAGGCGCTTCAGCAGCGCGGGACTGGCGTGGAAGCGTTCGCCCAGCGCCTCGGCGACGTCCTCGTAGCCGAGCACATCCAGCTTGGCCCGTTCCATCATGCCCCCGGGCAGCGCGGCGTACGGGCCTGCGGCGTCGGCCGCGGTGATCGCGTACTGCACCAGCACCGGCGCCGCGTCGCTGTTCAGCACCTTCCACGTGGCCTCGTCGAGCTGGCCACTGGGCTCCAGCTGGCGGCTGCGCTGGAAGGCCGCGATGGCGCGCCGCGTGTTCGTGCCGCCCTGGCCATCGATTTCGCCGGGCGAGAAGCGCGCGCGCTCGAGCAGCACCTGCGCGCGCAGCATCGCGTCGCGCCCCTGCGTGGTGGCGGCATCGTTGGCAGGATGATCCGCGGCCTGCGCGGCGGGCGCGGACGTGGCGGCTTCGGCCGCAGCGGCTTCGGGCGCGGCGGCAGGCTTGGCCTTGGGGGGCGCCGGCTCCTGCGCATCGGCTGGCAGTGCGAAGACGAGCATCGCGGACAGCGCGATGGCGAGCGGTGCGGCTGGGCGCATGCGGGGCATTCCTTGTGGGCGGGATGGTCGCGATGCTGGGGAAGGCGCGGGCGATGCCGCGTGAAGGCAGCATCGGCTGCGTCACGGCCGCCATTCGCGCTGAACGCGCGGTCATGCACGCCCCGCGTTTCATTGCGACGGCGTCCGTGCCGGAGCAGACTCGGGGCAGACCCGGAACCCGGCACACCTGCCATGAAGCGACCGCAACGTCCGCAGTGCCTGCCTCGTCTGATTCCGGCCCTGGCGATCGCCTTGGCCGTCGTGACCGGACCGGCGCTCGCCGACCGGGTCACCGATCCCGACGTCGGCCTCAGCCTCGAGGACGGCGGCCCGGTCGCGGTGTCGTGGACGGCGCCCGCGGACTTCACCGAGATCCGCCACAGCCGCAACCGCTTCGAGGCCGTGCGCGGCGACTGGGTGCGCGACCTCGCCCGCCACGTCGCCGATCGCGCCGCGCGCGCGCTGCATCCCGGCGAGCGCCTGGAGGTGCGGATCACCGACATCGACCGTGCCGGCGACTACGAGCCCGGCCGGGGCGCCAGCGACCATGTCCGCGTGGTGCGCGACATCTACCCGCCGCGCATCGACCTGGCCTATACGCTGCGCGATGCCTCCGGCCAGGTGGTCGCCTCGGGCGAGCGCAGCCTGCGCGACCTCGGCTTCCTGCAGCGGCAGCCGGGCACGGTGGGCAGCAGCGACCCGCTGCGCCACGAAAAGCAGCTCGTTGATCGCTGGGTGCGCACCGATCTCGCCCGTGCCGACCCCGTCCGCGGTGACCGCTGAGCGCGGATGGCGGTCTACGTCGACGATGCGGTCACCTTGTGGCGCGGACGCCGCTGGGCGCACCTGATGGCCGACAGCCTCGATGAGCTGCACGCCTTCGCCGCTGCACTCGGCCTGCCGCGCCACGTCTTCCAGGACCGGACCAGCGGTGCGCACTACGACGTCACCGCCGAGCTGCGCGCGCGCGCGATCGAGCTCGGGGCAGTGGCGATCTCGCGCCATCGCGACCGCGGGCAGATGCGCGCGGTGATCGCCAACGCACGCCGCCAGGGCCGGCGCGAGTCGCCCTGACGCGCGCGTACGGCCGGCCGGCGATAATCAGGCGCAGATCCGCGCAGGAGACCGGCATGACCCGCTTCGACCTCAGCCCGCCCGACGACGCACAGCGCCGCCGCCTCACCGACGCGCTCGACGACGATGCGCGGCGCGTGCTGCTGGCCCACGGCACCGAGGCCCCGTTCTGCGGCGCATTCCTCGACAACCGGCGCGAGGGCACCTACACCTGCGGGTTCTGCGGCCTGCCGCTGTTCCGTTCCAGCGCCAAGTTCGAGTCCGGCACCGGCTGGCCGAGCTTCTTCGCGCCGCTCGACCCGGCCCACGTCCGCTACGTGCGCGACCTCAGCCACGGCATGGTGCGCATCGAGGAGACCTGCGCGCGCTGCGGGAGCCACCTCGGCCACGTCTTCCCCGATGGCCCGCCGCCCACCGGCGAGCGGCATTGCCTCAATTCCGTCTCGCTCGGCTTCGTCGCCGACGGCGAACCCCTGCCCGACCTGCTGGGCCGCGGCGCGCCCGAGGGCGAAGCGCTGGACTGAGCTGCAGGACGCGCCACGCCGCAGTATCCTCGTGCGCCGCGAGCGCAGCCGCCCCGCACCCGCGAACGACAGACGGAATCCGACAGACATGACGCAGACCCCGCCCGACCGCCTCAGCAATGATCCCCGCAGCCCGCACTACGACGAGACGACCCTCGGCCGCGGGATCGGCATCCGGTTCAACGGCGAGGAGCGCACCAACGTCGAGGAATACAGCGTCAGCGAGGGATGGATCCGGGTGGCGGTGGGCCGCGCGCTCGACCGCCGCGGCAATCCGATGACGATGAAGATCAACGGTCGCGTCGAGCCCTATTTCCGCGACGCGGAATGAAGACGGGGCGCCCTGGGGCGCCCCGCATGTCCTCGACTTCGACGACCGTGCGCGTCAGTCGCGGTCCTTGCCGACGACCTCGCCGGTCTCCGGATCCAGCGTGAGCTTCAGGTCGCGTCCATTGGCGTCCTCGGCGTCGGCGGTCCACACGCCGTCATCGAACTTCACGTCGTCCACCTTCGAATAGCCGGCAGCCGAGAGCTTGGCGCGCACGTCGGCCTCGCCGAGCGTGGACACCGCATCCTCCGGATACACCTTGCCGGTCGCCGGGTCGACGCGCAGCTCGACGCGCTGGCCGTCGGCGCTGCGCGCATCGGCCTTCCACACGCCGTCCTCGAACTCGACGTCGTTGACGCGGGTATAGCCCTGCGACTCGAGCGAGGCGCGGATCTGCGGTGCGGTCATCGCATCCGCGGCGGCGTCCTGCGCCGCGGCGTTGCCGGCCGACAGCGCGAGCGTCACCGCGATCGCGAGGGCCTGGAGCTTGGCGTGCTTCATGGAATGTCTCCTGCGGGGGGAAGCGCGAGTATTCGAACCGCGGCGCGAACCGGGCATGAAATCCGCCGCCTGCGTTCATGCACGGGCCAGCGTGCGCTCACGTCGCGTCCATGCCGGCGCGGCAAGAATCGCCGCTCCCCCGATGCATGCGGAGCAAGACGATGAGCAATCGCATTCAGCAAGGCGGCTTCATGGCCGCAGCCCTGTCCCTGCTGCTGGCGGGTGGCAACGCCGTGGCCAACGACGATCCGAAGCACAAGGACGGACACGACGCCGCCGACTCGGAACAGCCGGTCGGCGACACTTGGATCACCACCAAGGTCAAGGCAAGCCTGCTCGCGGACGAGGACGTGGCCGGACTGGAGATCGACGTCAAGACGGTGAACGGCGTGGTGACGCTGCGCGGCGACGTGGCCAGCAAGGCGCAGATCGAAGAAGCCAGGCGCATCGCCTCGGGCATCGAGGGCGTCGTCGAGGTGGATGCAAGCGGACTGGGTACCGACGCGGGCGAGTAAGCCTTTGCCCATTGCACGCGCGCGCGCCGCGCGTGGTGCAGTGCACCCACCACACACAGGGCACCGGAATCGCCGGTGCCTTTTTCGTTCCGGCACGCCTCAGCGTCAAGGCGGCGTCAGTGCATTGTTATGCACGCGTACGCACCACTTGCACGCCGTGCAAACCTCACCGCGGCAATAGTGGCTCCTCCCCACGAACACCACCCAGGAGCTCACGCATGAACGATCGTCGAGACACGAACCCCGATGCCAACCGCGACCCGATCACCGGCGCTCCCGGCGCGCATCCCGTCGGCGTGGCCGCGGGTGGCACGGCCGGCGCGATCGCCGGCGCGGCCGTCGGCAGCCTCTTCGGACCCATCGGCACCCTCGTCGGCGGCGGCATCGGCGCGGTGAGCGGCGCCGCGGGTGGCAAGGCCATCGCCGAGCGCGTCGATCCCACCGCCGAAGTCGAGTACTGGCGCGAAGGCGCGGTGTCGCGCGACTACTACCAGGCCGATCGCGATTTCGACCGCGACTACGCCCCGGCCTATCGCATGGGCACCGAATACCGCAACGAGGCCGGCGGCCGCGACTGGAACGAGGCGGAGTCGCAGCTCAAGCAGCGCTGGGACGAGTCGCGGGCGGAATCGAGCCTCGACTGGGACTCGGCGCGTCCGGCCGTGCAGGACGCCTATGACCGCACCCATCGCACCTATGGCGCCTACCAGGACACCGACAGCCACTTCGAGCAGAACTACAACAAGGCTGACTACTACAGCAGCGAGCACGGCTTCGACGACTACCGTCCGGCTTACCGCTACGGCACGCAGGCGCGGACCTCGCGTCCGAATGCCGCGTGGTCGCAGGAGACCGAGTCCGAGCTCGAGCGCGGCTGGGATCGTGCCCGCGGCGAGTCGAAGCTGGGTTGGCAGCAGGCCAAGGGTGCCGTCAAGGACGCGTGGCACCGCGTCGAGACGAAGCTTCCGGGCGACGCGGACGGCGACGGCCGCTGATTCCCGCCACATGTGATGCCGGAGGGGCCCCGATCGGGGCCCCTTTTCATTGCGCAACGATGCGTCCCCCTGTGGCGCGGGGACCGGTGACGCCGCGGCGTAAAATGGACGCCTATCGCCACGTGGAGTCCTGTCGTGCCCGAGCGCATCCGCCATCCCCTGTTCCGTGACCGCATCACCTCGGCCGAGGAGGCGGCCGCGGCGATCGGGCCGGGCATGACGGTGGCGATGAGCGGCTTCACCGGCGCCGGCTATCCCAAGGCGGTGCCGCAGGCGCTGGCCGCGCGGGTCGAGCGCGCCAACGCCGCCGGCGAGCGTTTCCGCATCAAGGTGCTGACCGGCGCGTCCACCGCGCCCGAGCTCGACGGCGCGCTGGCGAAGGTCGAGGGCATGGAGCTGCGCCTGCCCTACCAGTCGGATCCCGCGGTGCGCGAGCGCATCAACGCCGGCACCCTGGACTACATCGACATCCACCTCAGCCACGTCGCCCAGCACGCGTGGTTCGGATTCTTCGGCGCGATCGACGTCGCGGTGGTGGAAGTCGCCGGAATCCGCGAGGACGGCAGCCTCATCCCGTCGTCCTCGGTGGGCAACAACAAGACCTGGCTGGACCAGGCCGACAAGGTGATCCTCGAGGTCAACGCGTGGCAGCCGGCCGCTCTCGACGGCATGCACGACGTCTACTACGGCACGGCGCTTCCGCCCGACCGCCGTCCGATCCTGATCGAACGCCCTGACGACCGCATCGGCGAACCCAGCCTGCGCGTGGACCCGGACAAGGTGATCGCGGTGGTCGAGACCCATGCCCCGGACCGCAACTCGCCGTTCAATCCGCCCGACGCGGCCTCGCGGCAGATCGCCGGCCACCTGCTCGACTTCTTCTCGCACGAGATCGCGCGCGGACGCCTGACCCGATCCCTGCTGCCGCTGCAGTCGGGCGTAGGCAACATCGCCAACGCCGTGCTCGGCGGGCTGGCCGACGGCGGCTACCAGGGCCTGACCGCGTACACCGAGGTGATCCAGGACGGGATGCTGGCGCTGCTGAAGAACGGCACGCTGCGCATGGCCTCGGCGACCTCGTTCTCGCTGAGCCCGGCGGGCATCGAGGAGTTCAACGCCCACGTCGATTTCTACCGCGAGCGCATCCTGCTGCGCCCGCAGGAGATCTCCAACCATCCCGAGGTGATCCGGCGCCTGGGCTGCATCGCGATGAACGGCATGATCGAGGCCGACATCTACGGCAACGTCAATTCGACCCACATCGCCGGCAGCCGGATCATGAACGGCATCGGCGGGTCGGGTGACTTCGCGCGCAACGGTTACCTGTCGGTGTTCATGTCGCCGAGCACCGCCAAGGGCGGCCAGGTCTCGGGCATCGTGCCGATGGTCAGCCACGTCGACCACACCGAGCACGACACGATGGTGCTGGTGACCGAGCAGGGCCTGGCCGACCTGCGCGGGCTGTCTCCGCGCCAGCGCGCGAAGCGGGTCATCGACACCTGCGCGCATCCCGACTTCCGGCCGATGCTGCAGGACTATTTCGACCGTGCCTGTCGCGACGGCCACGGCCTGCACACGCCCCACCTGCTCGGCGAGGCGCTGTCCTGGCACCAGCGCATGGTCGAGACCGGCAGCATGCGGACCGGTCCGCAGGGCTAGTCGCCCACGGCCCGGGCCCGGTCGTCCGGGCGCTCCCCGTAGCGCAGCCACAGCCTGGCGGCACGTTCGTCGACGAACACCCGGGCTTCGAAGCCGTGCTGCCGCGCGGACAGCTCGCAGTGCTCCACGGCGTCCAGGCCGTTGGGTTTGACGTGGGCGATGCGCACGGCTTCCAGGCCCGTGCCGACCAGCCTGTCGACCAGGGCCCGCCAGTCCTCCGCGCCCAGGGCCGGGCCGCGCAGCTCGTCGACCAGCAGCAGGTAGTCCGGCCGGTCGCGGGCCGCCTCGGCCACGATCGCGCTCCAGTACGCACGGGTGGCGTCCACCGACGCGACGCCGCGGACGACCACGCGCAGCATCCGCGCTTCGCGTGACACGGCGACCGACGGACCGTCGGTCCCGGGGCTGGATTCCTGCTGCATACCCTCTCCCACGTCGAAACTGCTCCGCTGCGGCCCCTGGACGGCCTGGCGGCCGCGAGTCTGGCATGGCGCCCGGCGTGCCGGACTGCGCTAGATCAGGACGTTCTGCGCCGAGACGAAAGCGGCCAGGGCCCAGGCCGCGCCCGATGCGGCGGCGGCGAAGGCGAGGCGCGCGGCCACCACGGCGCGCGCCTGGTGGCGGAGGTCGAGGACGGCCCCGAGCGCGAGCGGCAGCAGCAGCGCGAGCATCGGCAGGCTGAAGCGCAGCTCCACCACGCTGGCCAGGGTCACGGCCGCCCACGCGGTGAACGCGAGCGCCGGCAGCAGCCGGGGGCCGATCGAGGGGAGGACGTCGTCGACGTGGTTTCGCGCCTGCCCCGCTCCGCGGCGCGCGTACAGCCAGGCCCCCTGCAGGCCGAACACCAGCAGCAGCAGTGGCCACGGACGGTAGAGCCACGACCAGGCCGGCTCGCGGTTCCAGACGTAGGCCTGGAGGAAGTCGAAGTCGAAGGCCCCGGCCAGCTTGGCGGCGAGCGTGGCCGCCCCGCGTGCGGGATGCCGCAGGTACCAGCCGGCGCCATCCCCCTCCCGCCAGGTGTCGCCCGGGATCGGATTGGCGTAGAACATGCGCGCCTCGGAACCCGGCCGGGGCGCGGTCGCGTACTTCAGGTTGGCGATACCCCAGCCCAGCTGGGTCCGGCCCAGGTCGGCCACCGGCAGGGGCGTGGCGCGGTCGAACAGCACGGTGTTGATCGCCACCTGCGGCGCGAGCGCCAGCCACGGCAGCACCAGCGCGACCACCAGCGCGGCCGGCCGGAAGCGACCTGCAACCGGAGCCAGGGCCAGCACCACGCCGATCACCGGCAGCCAGACGTAGGCCGGACGCAGCGCACAGGCCAGGCCTGCAAGCACGGCGGCGGCCGCGAACCAGGCCATGCCGCCGCCACCCGTCCGCTGCCGGCGGTACCAGCAGGCGACGCAGGCCAGCCAGGCCTGGAAGACGGCCAGGCTGCTGGCGTCGGTCAGCGCCACCGGCAGGTAGGCCGCGGCGTAGGGATTGCAGGCCAGCGCCGCGAAGGTGGCGCAGGCCGCGCGCGGCCGCCCCGGAAACACCGCGCGCGCCAGCAGCGCCCCGGTCGCGACGTGCAGGGCGAACTGGACGGCGAACAGCACGTCCCGCGGCAGCGCGCCGATCCACTGCGCGATGCCGGTGACCGCGGCCAGCAGGGTCGGATACGCATAGGTGCGCAGCCCGGCGACCGGATGGGGGGCGAACCAGCCGTGGGCGGCGTAGTCCCCGGCCATGGTCCAGTACTGCTGTGCATCGCAGCACAGCCGCTGCGCGCTGGCGTCGAGGTGGAACCACGCGGCCACCAGCAGCGCCACGGCCGCGGTGGCGGACCAGGCCAGCGCGGCGGGCCACGCCGGTTCGCGCGCCGAAGGCGCGGACACGGCCGACCCGCCGGGGGCCTCAGGCATGCAGCGGATTCGGCCTGTCGGTATCGATGCGGTAGAGCTTCAGCGCGCGCGCCGAGTCCTTCGCGGTCATCCGGCCGTCCCGGGCCAGCGCGTCGATCGCCGCGTGGGCGATGTGGAAGCGGTCGACCTCGAAGTGCCGGCGCAGGTTGGCGCGGGTGTCCGAGCGGCCGAAGCCATCGGTGCCCAGCACGGTGTAGGTCATCGGCACGAAGGCGCGGATCTGGTCGGCGAAGGCGCGCACGTAGTCGGTGGCGGCGATGGCCGGGCCCTGGCGGCCTTCCAGCAGCCCGGTGACATAGGCCTTGCGCGGCGCCTTGGCCTCCGGGTTGTGGCGGTTCCAGCGCTCGACGTCGTAGCCATCGCGGCGCAGCTCGGTGAAGCTGGGGCAGGACCAGATGTCGGCGGTGACGCCGAAGTCCTTGTCCAGCAGCTCGGCGGCCGCGATGGCCTCGCGCAGGATCGTGCCCGAGCCCATCAGCTGCACGCGCAGCTCGCCCTTCTTCGGCTTGCCGGCGTCCTTCAGCAGGTACATGCCGCGGATCACGCCCTCGGCCGCGCCCTCGGGCAGCGCCGGGTGGGCGTAGTTCTCGTTCATCAGCGTCAGGTACCAGTACTCGTCCTGCTGCTCGTCGAGCATGCGGCGCATGCCCTCCTGCAGGATCACCGCCACTTCGCCGGCGAAGGTCGGGTCGTACGCGCGGCAGTTCGGGATCGCCCCGGCCAGCAGGTGGCTGTGGCCGTCCTCGTGCTGCAGGCCCTCGCCGTTGAGGGTGGTGCGCCCGGCGGTGGCGCCGAGCAGGAAGCCGCGCGCGCGCATGTCGGCGGCCTGCCAGGCGGCGTCGCCCACGCGCTGGAAGCCGAACATCGAGTAGTAGATGTAGAACGGAAGCATCGGCAGGTCGTTGGTGCTGTAGCTGGTGGCGGCGGCCATCCAGCTCGCGAACGCGCCGGCCTCGGAAATGCCTTCCTGCAGCACCTGGCCGGCCTCGTCCTCGCGGTAGTACATCAGCTGGTCGCGGTCGACCGGCTTGTACTTCTGCCCGTGCGGCGCGTAGATGCCGATCTGGCGGAACAGGCCCTCCATGCCGAAGGTGCGCGCCTCGTCGCAGACGATCGGCACCACGCGCGGGCCGACCTGCTTGTCGCGGAGCGTGATGCCCAGCGACTGCACGAAGGCCATGGTGGTGCTGATCTCGCGCTCGCCGGTGTCCTTCAGCAGGCGCTCGTACACCTCGAGCTTCGGCGCGGCGAGCGTCTCGGTGCTCTTGCGGCGCCGCTGCGGCAGGAAGCCGCCAAGCGCGGCGCGGCGCTCCTTCATGTACTCGACTTCCTCGGACTTCTCGCCCGGGTGGTAGAACGGCACCGCGCCGTCCTTGAGCTGGTCGTCCTCGAGCGGGATCTTGAAGCGGTCGCGGAACGCGCGCACCGCGTCGTCGTCGAGCTTCTTGGTCTGGTGGGTCGGGTTGAGCGCCTCGCCGGCCGAACCCATGCCATAGCCCTTGACCGTCTTGGCCAGGATCACGGTCGGCTGGCCCTTGGTCTCGGTCGCGTTGCGGTAGGCCGCATAGACCTTGTGCGGGTCGTGGCCGCCGCGGTTGAGGCGCCAGATGTCGTCGTCGGAGAGGCTGGCCACCATCGCCGCCGTCTCCGGGTACTTGCCGAAGAAGTTGTCGCGCGTGTACTTGCCGCCGAAGGCCTTGCAGTTCTGGTACTCGCCGTCGACGGTTTCCATCATCAGCTTGCGCAGCAGGCCCTCCTTGTCGCGGGCCAGCAGCGGATCCCAGTAGCTGCCCCAGATCGTCTTGACCACGTTCCAGCCGGCGCCGCGGAAGTTGCCCTCCAGCTCCTGGATGATCTTGCCGTTGCCGCGCACCGGGCCGTCCAGGCGCTGCAGGTTGCAGTTGATGACGAAGACCAGGTTGTCCAGGCCCTCGCGCCCGGCGATCGAGATCGCGCCCAGGCTCTCCGGCTCGTCGGTCTCGCCGTCGCCGAGGAAGCACCAGACCTTGCGGTCGGACTTCGGGATCAGGCCGCGGGCCTCGAGGTACTTCCAGTTGCGCGCCTGGTAGATGGCGGCGATCGGGCCCAGGCCCATCGACACCGTCGGCGTCTGCCAGTAGTCCGGCATCAGCCAGGGATGCGGGTAGGACGGGATACCGCGGCCGTCGACCTCCATGCGCAGGTGGTCGATCTGCGACTCGGTCAGGCGGCCCTCGAGGAAGGAGCGCGCGTAGATGCCCGGCGAGGAATGCCCCTGGATGTAGAGCAGGTCGCCGGGATGGCCTTCGGACGGCGCGCGCCAGAAGTGGTTGAAGCCGACGTCATACAGGGTGGCAGAGCTGGCGAAGCTGGCGATATGCCCGCCCAGGTCGCCGGGCTTGCGGTTGGCGCGCACCACCATCGCCATCGCGTTCCAGCGGATGATCGAGCGGATGCGCCATTCCAGCGTCTGGTCGCCGGGGATCTTCGGCTCCAGGTGCGGCGGGATGGTGTTGATGTATTCGGTGGTGGGCGCGAACGGCAGGTGGGCGCCGGCGCGGCGGGTCAGTTCGACCATCCCCTCGAGCAGCTGGTGGGCACGCTCCGCACCGTCGGCGTCGATGACCGCCTTCAGGGACTCCATCCATTCCCGCGCTTCGATGGGGTCCGGATCGTTGTCGAGGACGTCGTTCAGCCAGCTGTTCATGCTCTGCTCCGCAACGGCGCGCCGGCCGTGTCAGTCGGGATTCGTGGGACCCCCGATTCTACCAGCCCGCCCGGATGGGCCGGCGGGGCGGCGTTGCCCCGGGGGGCGGGTTCCCGCATGATCCCGCGGCCGGGCATCGCAGCGCGACCGGCGGTCTCGCCACAGGGGATTCTTCCGAACACATGCTTTCCGCTTCTTTCCAGCTGAACCCGCGCTGGCGGATCCCCCTGCTGTTCGTCTCGATCCTGCTGATCGTGGTCATTCCGTTCCTGCTGATGCGGACTGCCGAGGAGCGGATCCGCGAGGCGGACGAGTCGGTCGCGCACACGCTGGAGGTCGAGGCCACGGTGCAGTTGATCAACGCCTCCGTGCGCAACATCGAGGCCGCCACGCTGGAACGCGCGCTGGGCGCGCGCGCGGCGGTCCTCGAGGAACGGCTGGACTACAGCAGCACCATCGTGAACCCGTCGCTGGACCGGCTGGAGGAGCTCACCCGCGACTCGGCCCACCAGCAGGTGCGCGTGGGCACGCTGCGCCAGAGCATCGCGCAGCGCATCGACCAGGTCGGCCGGCTGGTCGACAGCAGCGGCGGGATCGACGGCGAGGAGCTGCAGCGGCTGGCCGAGCACTTCCCGGTGCAGGAGCCGATCGCGGCGATGGTCCGCGCAGAACGTGAATTCCTCGCCGAGCGCCAGGCCCTGGCCGCGCGCGCGCGAACGCAGGCGGACTGGCTCTCCTACGGCACCCTGGCCGCGCAGATCCTGCTGCTGGTCGGGCTGGCCACGCTGGCCATCCGCGACTCCGACCGCCGCGGCCGCGCCGAAGCCGAATCCCAGCGCGCCAACCGGCGTTCGGCGGCGGTGCTGGACACGGTGCGCGAGCCGATCGTGCTGGTCGATGCCGGGCTCGACATCGTGATGCACAACGCCGCGTTCGCCGAGCTGTTCGGCATCGACGACGACGCCCGCGGCCGCAACCTGGCCGAGGCCGGCGAAGGCGCCTGGAACGACGGCGAGACCCTGCGCCGCCTGCGCGACGTCTGCAGCCGGGGCCGCGAACTGTGGGACTTCGAGCTGCAGCAGAAGACCGTCGACGGCGTGGACCGCACCATGCTGGTGAACGCGCGGCTGATGGAGCTGCCCGACAGCGAGGAGACCGTCGCCCTGGTGACCGCCAGCGACATCAGCCTGCAGAAGGCCAGCGAGGAGCACATCCGCGACCTCAACCGCCAGCTCGAGGGCAAGGTGGAACAGGTCTCCGACGTCAACCGCGAGCTCGAGGCCTTCAGCTATTCGGTCTCGCACGACCTCCGCGCGCCGCTGCGGCACATCGCCGGCTTCGCCGACAAGCTGCGCCGGCACCTGGGCGGCGGCATCGACGACAAGGGCACCCACTACCTCGACGTCATCGGCGGCTCGGCCAAACGCATGTCCGAGCTGATCGACGACCTGCTGGTGTACTCGCGCCTGGGCCGCAGCGCGCTGCGCCTGCAGGCGGTCGACATGCAGTCGCTGGTCGAGGAGACCCGCGCCATGCTCGATTCCAACGTCTCCGCCGAGGCGCCCGGCCACCACGTGCAGTGGAAGATCGGCGCGATGCCGGTGCTGGTGGCCGACGAGAACATGCTGCGCCAGCTCTGGGGCAACCTGCTGGGCAACGCGGTCAAGTACAGCATGCAGAGCGAGCCCGCCACGGTCACGGTCGAGCACGCGCGCGACGCCGAAGGCGACCACGTCTTCACCGTGCGCGACAACGGCGCCGGCTTCGACATGGCCTACGCGGGCAAGCTGTTCGGCGTGTTCCAGCGCCTGCACTCGCCCAGCGAGTTCAGCGGCACCGGGATCGGGCTGGCCAGCGCAAAGCGCGTCGTGACCCGGCACAATGGCCGCATCTGGGCCGAAGCCGAGCCCGGCAAGGGCGCCACCTTCCACTTCACCCTCCCAGCCAACCTCGACCTGAGCAAACGGACCCCGACCGCATGAGCGCCATCCGCACCATCCTGCTGGCCGAAGACAGCCCCCACGACGCCGAGATGGCGATCGATGCGCTGCGCGACGCGCACCTCGCCAATCCCATCGTCCACGTGCATGACGGGGTCGAGGCGCTGGACTACCTGTTCCGCCGCGGCCGCTTCGCCGACCGCCCCGAGGGCGATCCGGCGGTCCTGCTGCTCGACATCAAGATGCCGCGCATGGACGGCCTGGAAGTCCTCAACCAGCTGCGCGAGCACGAGACCCTCAAGCGCCTGCCGGTGGTGATCCTGTCGTCCTCGCGCGAGGAGAACGACCTGGCCCGCAGCTGGGACCTGGGCGTGAATGCCTACGTGGTCAAGCCGGTCGACGTCGACCAGTTCTTCGAGGCCGTGCGCACGCTGGGCAAGTTCTGGGCCGTACTGAACGAAAGCCCCACCGAGGGTTGAGCGTGTCGATCCGCGTGCTCATCGTCGACGATTCCCGCGACGACGCCGAGCTCACGGAGTTCGCGCTGCGCGAGGGCGGACTGGCTGTCGACTGCCGGCGCATGCACCAGGCCGAGGGCCTGGAGGCCGCGCTGGACGGCTTCCTGCCGCACCTCGTGCTGTGCGACCTCAACCTGCCCGGCTGGTCCGGGCACGAGGCGCTGGCGGCCGTGCGCCGCCGCGTGCCCACCGCGCGCTATGTCTTCCTGACCGGCGCGCTGAAGGGCGACGAGGACCTCTCGGCCGCCGACGCCGTGGTGCTGAAGGACGACCTGGCGCGCCTGCTCGAGCTGGCGCGCCCGCTCGCGTCCGCGCGCGCCTAGGACGCCGCCTCGGCGGACGCCTCGCCGCGGCGCGCGGCGCGGATCTGCGCCTCCACCGCGGTGATCGCGGTCATGTTCACCACCCGGCGCGGCGTGCTGGCCGCGGTCAGGATGTGCGCCGGATGGTCCAGGCCCATCAGGATCGGCCCCAGCGCCACGCCGTCGGTCATCACCCGCACCAGGTTGTAGGCGATGTTCGCGGCGTCCAGGTTGGGCAGCACGAACAGGTTGGCGCGCCCGGTCAGGGTGGTGCCCGGCAGCATGCGCTCGCGCAGCAGCGCGTCCCAGGCCACGTCGGCCTGCATCTCGCCGTCCATGTTCATCCGCGGCGCGCGCCTGGCGAGGATCTCGCGGACCTTGCGCATCTTCGCCGCGCTCGGGTTGTCGTGGCTGCCGAAGTTGGAATGCGACAGCAGCGCCACCCGTGGCTCGATGCCGAACAGCTTCAGGCGGTAGGCACCCTGCAGCGTGGCTTCGGCGATCTGCTCGGCGGTGGGCTCGACCTGGACGTGCGTGTCGAGGAAGAACCAGACCCCGCGGTCGTTGATCACGCCGGTCATCGCCGAGGTGCCGGTGATGCCGCGCTCCAGCCCGAACACGCTGCGCAGGTAGCCGAGCTTCTTGTGGAAGCGGCCGACCAGGCCGGCGATCATGCCGTCGGCCTCGCCGCGCTTGACCATCATCGCGGCGATCAGGGTCGCGCGCGAGCGCATCAGGTTCTTCGACGCGTCCGGGGTCACGCCGCGCCGCTCGGTCATCGCGTGGTACTGGCGCCAGTAGTCGCCGAAGCGCGGGTCGTCGTTGATGTTGGTGAGTTCGAAGTCGCGGCCTTCCTCCAGCCGCAGGCCCAGGCGCTCGATGCGCTGGGCGATGACGTCCGGGCGGCCGATCAGGATCGGACGCGCCAGCTGCTCGTCGGCCACCGACTGCACCGCGCGCAGCACGGTCTCCTCCTCGCCCTCGGCGTAGACGATGCGCTTGATGTCGGCGCGCGCGCGCTCGTACACCGGCTTCATCACCAGGCCGGTGCGGTGGATGAACTGCGCCAGCTTCTCGCGGTAGGCGTCGACGTCGATGGGCCGGCGCGCCACGCCCGAGTCGAGCGCGGCCTGGGCCACGGCCGGCGCCACGATCATCAGCAGGCGCGGGTCGAACGGCCTCGGGATGAAGTAGTCCGGGCCGAAGGACAGCACGTCGCCGCCGTAGGCCGCGCCGAGGTCGGACGACTCGCGCTTGGCCAGGTCGGCGATCGCGTGCACGCAGGCGAGCTTCATCTGCTCGTTGATCTCGGTGGCGCCGACATCCAGCGCGCCGCGGAAGATGTAGGGGAAGCAGACGACGTTGTTGACCTGGTTCGGATAGTCCGAGCGGCCGGTGGCGATGATGCAGTCCGGGCGCGCGGCGCGGGCCTCGGCGGGCTGGATCTCGGGCGTGGGATTGGCCAGCGCCAGGATCACCGGGCGGTCGGCCATGGTCCTGACCATGTCGGGCGTCAGCACGCCGCCGGCGGACAGGCCCAGGAACACGTCGGCGCCGGCAACGATTTCGGCCAGCCCGCGCTTGTCGGTGTCGCGGGCGTAGCGCGCGCGGTCGGGATCGAGGCCCTGGCGGCCGGCGTGCAGGACGCCGTCGCGGTCGACGGCCAGGATGTTCTCCGGCTTCGCGCCCAGCGCCACCAGCATGTCCAGGCAGGCGATGCCGGCCGCGCCGGCGCCGGAGTGCGCGATCCGGACCTCGTCGATGCGCTTGCCCGCGACTTCCAGCGCGTTGAGCACGGCCGCGCCCACGGTGATCGCGGTGCCGTGCTGGTCGTCGTGGAACACCGGGATCTTCAGCCGTTCGCGCAGCTTGCGCTCGACGATGAAGCACTCCGGCGCCTTGATGTCCTCGAGGTTGATGCCGCCGAAGGTCGGCTCCAGCGAGGCGATGATGTCGACCAGCCTGTCGGGGTCGCGCTCGTCGATCTCGATGTCGAAGACGTCGATGCCGGCGAACTTCTGGAACAGCACGCCCTTGCCTTCCATCACCGGCTTGCCGGCCAGCGGGCCGATGTCGCCCAGGCCCAGCACCGCGGTGCCGTTGGAGATCACCGCCACCAGGTTGCCGCGTGCGGTCAGCGTGCTGGCCTGGTCGGGGTCGGCGACGATGGCCTCGCAGGCGTAGGCGACGCCCGGCGAGTAGGCCAGGGCCAGTTCGCGCTGGGTCACCAGGGCCTTGGTCGGCGTGACCCGGATCTTGCCGTGGGGAACCGACCGGTGGTACTCCAGCGCCGCCTGCTTGAACTCTTCGGTGGACGACGGGCTGGCGGACGGCTGATCGGACATGGTCAGGACTGCGGTTCGGGCTGGCGTTCCATTCTAGTCGCTATCCGTCCGGCGGCCCGGCCGGTGCCGCGCGGCCGTCGGCACCGATGCTGTCGAGGCGGATCCGGTTGGCGAACAGCGAGAACGCGAGCAGCCCCGCCAGGCCACCGGCCTGCGCCACCCAGCGCGGCAGCCAGCGCGGCGGCGCCACCGCGCCGCTGTCGAACAGCGGCTGCAGGCGCCCGGAATCGGCCAGGGTCATCTTCCCGGCGAACAGCTGGCGGCAGCGCTGCAGCCGGTCCTCGCGCAGCGCCCAGCGGAAGAAGGTGTGCACCTCGACCATCCCGCGCAGGTAGACCGCGTCCTTGGTGAAGGCGTGGCCGCCGGTGACCGGCACGCCGCGGAACACGCGCTGCGCGGACGCGAACGACTCCTCGTCCGACTGCCCCGCCGCGATGAAGTAGTCGAACACCTGCAGGAAGTCGGCGCCGGCCAGCGCCATCGAGGTCGCCTCGGTGCGCAGGCTGATGCGCTTCATGCGGCCGATGTCGAGGCTGCCGGTGATCTGTTCGGCGAAGGTCGCCAGGCCTTCCTGGGTGGCGGTGGTGCGCGGCGACGACATCGCCAGGCTGGCGAACAGCGGCTGCCCGCGGCCGTTGAGCGCGGTCAGCGAATGCACCAGCGCCTCGTGGTGGAACAGCTGGGCGCGGTCGTAGCCGGAGAACACCGCGCCGTCGCGCAGGCGGATCCGGTAGGCGCCGGCCGCGGCCTTGGCGATCAGCCCGGCATCCAGCTCGACCGCGACCACCCGGCCGCCGAAGAACGCGTCCAGGTCGCCCTGCAGCTGCAGCTGGAGCGCACGCGCCGAGACCGGCACCTGCTCGGCCGGCGCGAGCAGCTCGTGGTCGAGTTCGTCGGCGATGTCGATGAAATGGCGCGCGGCCTCGCGCGTGGTCGGGCCGTGGCCGGGCAGCGGCTGGTCGGGGCTGCCGTACAGCGCCACCGCATGCGCGCCGGCGGCGGGGCTGCCGAGCGACTCCAGCAGCTGCGCGGCGATCTCCCAGGATCCGGCCGATTCGCGCAGGTAGGCGCCGGCGGGATGGGCGGGATCGGCTTCGGCCGCCACCGTCGCCAGCTCGCGCCGCGCCTGGCTGAAGTCGTGCTTCGGATAGTCCGGCGCGGGCAGCCGGCGGCGGCCCATCGCCAGGTCACCGAGGAAACGCTGCTGCGCCCCGGCCTGCCAGCTCGCCAGCGTCAGCACGCGGATGCCACGCGCCGCGTCCACCATCCGCGCGTCGAGCGCGGCGTGGCGCAGGGTCTCGGCGTCGATGCCGTGCATGCGGCGGCTCAGCGCCGGCCGGGGCGGCCGCCGTTGCGCGGCGCGGGGCGGCGGCCGCCGGGCGGCTTCTTCGCCGCCTGTCGCGCCGCCAGCACGCCCGCGGCGCCGGCGACCTCGTCGCGCAGCTTGGCGTAGTTGGCATAGCGCGCCGGATCCAGGCGGCCCTCGTCGAGCGCGGCGCGCACCGCGCAGCCGGGTTCGCCCTCGTGCCGGCAGTCGCTGAAGCGGCACTGCGCGGTCAGCGCCTCGACGTCGGCGAAACCGCCTTCGGACAGGTCCTCTTCGCCGGTGGGCTTCAGCTCGCGCATGCCCGGCGTGTCGATCAGGCAGGCGCCGGACGGCAGCGGGATCAGCGCGCGATGCGTGGTGGTGTGGCGGCCGCGGGAATCGCGTTCGCGCACCTCGCCGGTCTTCATGCGCTCGACGCCCAGGAGCGCATTGGTCAGCGTGGACTTGCCGGCGCCGGAGCTGCCGACCAGCACCGCGGTCCGCCCGGGGCCGAGCCACGGCGTCAGCGCCGCGGCGCTGCCCGGATCGCGCGCGTTGACCGCCAGCACCGGGACCTCGTCGCCCAGGCGCGCGGCCAGCGCGGCGCGCGCGCCATCGGCATCGGTACCGGCCTGGTCGGCCTTGGTCAGCACCACCACCGGGCCCACGCCGCCGCCCTGCACCAGCAGCAGGTAGCGTTCGATGCGCTTGGGATTGAAGTCGGCGTCCAGGCCGCAGACCACGAAGACGGTGTCGACGTTGGCCGCGATCAGCTGCTGCCCGTAGTGCTCGCCCGCGATCGCGCGCTTGATCACGCCGTGGCGCTCGAGCAGGGCGACGATACGGCCGTCCTCCACCAGCACCCAGTCGCCGACGGCGGCGCGCTCGGCCGGCGGGCACCTCGGCCGCTGCCACTGCGGCAGCGATTCGACCGACACCGCCTCGCCCGGGCCCTGGGCCACCAGGTAGCCGGTGCGGTGCTGTTCGACCACGCGCGCCGGACGCGCGGCGGGATGCGCCGCCATCGCATCGGCCCACGCGCCCTCGGGCGGGGGACCGGCGTGGGGCCAGCCAATCGCCCTCAGGGCGGCGGGCGCGGCGTTCAAGCGGGGGCGTGCGAGGCGGTCATCCGCGGGGATTCTAGCCGGGAATTCCGCTAGTCTTGACCGCCCACCCTGCTGACTTGCGCGCATGCCCACGCCCCACGTCGCCACCCGGGAACGCCTGTCCGAGGTGCGCTACGAGATCCGCGGCGAGCTGGCCCGGCGCGCGCGCGAACTCGAGGCCCAGGGCCACGCGCTGATCAAGCTCAACATCGGCAATCCGGGCGCCTTCGGCTTCCGCGCCCCGGAGCACATGCAGCGCGCGATCGCCGACCACATCCACGACACCGATCCCTATGCGCACCAGCAGGGCCTGCCGGCGGCGCGCGAGGCGATCGCCGCGCACCACGCCGCGCGCGGCACGCCAGGCGCCGCGGCCGACAACGTCTTCATCGGCAACGGCGTCAGCGAGCTGATCGACATCAGCCTGCGCGCCCTGCTCGATCCCGGCGACGAGGTGCTGCTGCCCTCGCCCGACTATCCGCTGTGGTCGGCGGCGACCATCCTCAACGACGGCCGGCCGGTGTACTACCGCTGCCGCACCGAAGACGGCTTCCTGCCCGATCCGGACGAGATCGAGGCACTGGTCTCGCCGCGCACGCGCGCCATCGTCCTGATCAACCCCAACAACCCGACCGGCGCGAACTATCCGCGCGCACTGCTGGAGCGCATCGTCGCCATCGCCGCGCGCCACGGCCTGCTGCTGATGACCGACGAGATCTACGACGGCATCACCTATGACGGCGCGCGCTTCCAGCCGCTGGCGCCGATCGCCGGCGAGGTGCCCTGCCTGTCCTTCGGCGGCCTGAGCAAGGTGCATCGCGCCTGCGGCTGGCGCATCGGCTGGGCGGTGCTGTCGGGTGACGCGGCCGCGACCGCCGACTACCGCCACGCGATCGACCTGCTGGGCGCGCTGCGCCTGTGCGCCAACGTGCCCGGCCAGTTCGCGGTGCCGGCCGCGCTGTCGGGACTGGACACCATCGGCCCGCTGGTCGCGCCCGGCGGCCGCCTGCACGAGGCGCGGCGCGTCGTAGCCGAGGCCTGCGCCGCCAGTCCGCACCTGGAGCTGCGCGTGCCCGACGGCGCGCTGTACGCCTTCCCCGGCGTGGTCGGCGATGCCGCCCGTGGGTTCGACGACCACGGCTTCGCGCTGGAGCTGATGGAGACCGGGCACGTGCTGGTGGTGCCGGGTTCGAGCTTCAACGTGTCCTGCCGCAACCACTTCCGGGTCACCCTGCTGCCCGAGCCGGAACAGCTGCGCGAGGTGTTCCGGCGCATCGACCGGGTACTGGATCGGCGCGCGCTGGCGGCCGCCTGACCCGATGTCCCTGCGCTACCTCGCCCTCGGCGACTCCTACACCATCGGCGAAGGCGTCCCGGCCGAAGGCCGCTGGCCGCACCAGCTCGCCGCCGCCCTGCGCCGCGAAGGCATCGATCTCGAAGACCCGCAGACCATCGCCGCGACCGGCTGGACCACCGACGAGCTCGACGCCGCCATCGACGCGTCCGCTCCACCGGGACCGTTCGACTTCGCCAGCCTGCTGGTCGGCGTCAACAACCAGTACCGCGGGCGCGGCGTCGACGACTACGCGGCGCAGTTCGCGGCGCTCGTCGGGCGCGCGATCGCATTCGCCGGCGACCGCCCCGGGCGCGTGCTGGTGCTGTCGATCCCCGACTGGGGCGTGACCCCGTTCGCGGCCGCGTCGGGCCGCGACGTGGCCGCGATCGCGCGCGAGCTCGACGCGTACAACGACGCCGCACGGCGGATCTGCGCCGCCCGCGCGGTGGCCTTCGTCGACATCTGCGCGACCAGCCGCGAACGCGGCGCCGAACCCCGGATGCTGGCCGACGACGGCCTGCACCCTTCCGCCACCCTGTACGCGGAGTGGACGCGCCTGGCCCTGCCGGTCGCGCGCCGCCTGCTGCAGCCGCCAAGGACGACGCCATGAACAGCCGTGCCGCCGACGCTCCGTTTCCGCCCGCCGAAGCACGCACGATCGCGCGCGCCTTCCTGCCGCCGCGCTTCTACGGCAACCGCTACGACTACTACTACACGCTGACGAAGCTGCGCACCGACCCGCTGTATCCGGGCGTGCTCGCGGCCCTGCGCGGCACCACCGCGCCGGTGCTCGACCTCGGCTGCGGCCTCGGCCTGCTGCTGCACGCGCTGCGCCTGGACGGCCAGTCGATGCCCTGGCATGGCGTGGACATCGACGCCGACAAGATCCACCGCGGCCGCAGGATCGCCGAGCGCAGCGGGCTCGCCGACGGCGCGCGCTTCGAGGTCGTCGACCTCGGCCAGGGCTGGCCGCCGCACCGCGGCAGCGTCGCCATCCTCGACGTCCTGCAGTACCTCGACGCACAGGCGCAGGGCGCGCTGCTCGACGATGCCGCGGCGATGCTCACGCCGGGCGCCAGGCTGGTGATCCGCAGCGGCCTGGGCGACGCCACCGGCCGCGGCCGCACCACCCGCATCACCGACCGCTTGGCCCACCTCGCCGGCTGGATGCAGGAAATCCCCAAGCGCTACCCCACCCGCACCGAACTCGAGACCCGCCTGACCGCCGCCGGCCTGTCGGTCGACTTCCAGCCGCTGTACGGCAACACGCCGTTCAACAACTGGCTGATCGTCGCGCAGCGGGGATGACGCGCTGACGGGACGCTTGCCTGTGGGAGCAGCTACAGCTGCGATCGCACCGACATGACGCGTCGAACCTGGGCCGTACGATGGCGGTCGGGTCCGGGAAGTCCTGCCTGCAGCGTGGCATTCCGCTTCGGCCGTGGCGACTGATCGCAGCTGTAGCTGCTCCTGCAGAAGCGCGTCGACGGCAGAGCATCCCCGCGATTCAACTGAAAGCCGTTGCTTTATCCGCGCAATCCGCGCCATCCGCGTCATCCGTGGCAAAGCTTTGCCTTCAACCCTCCGGCACCACCGCCCGGTACCCGGCACGGTCCAGTTCGCCGAGCACGGCGGCGATGATCTCGACGCTGCGACCGTGCGGCGCGGCTTCGTGGAGGAGCACGATGGCGCCCGGGGCGAGGTCGCGGGCGATGGCGGCGGTGATGCGCGCGGAGTCGGATTCGACGGCGTCGTAGCCGCGGGCGCTCCAGGCGAGGCGCGACAGGCCGGCTTCGCGCAGCGGGGCGTGGACGAAGGGATTGGCGTGGCCGACCACGGCGCGGAACCAGCGCGGGGGCGTGCCGGTGAGCGCGGCCAGGGCGCGCTGGCAGTCGAGGATCTCGCGGCGCATCGCGCGCGGGCCCAGGGCCCAGAAGCGCGCCTGGGGATGGGTCTGGCTGTGGTTGCCGATCCCATGGCCGCGGGTGGCGATGGCATGTACCAGGTCCGGGCGCGCCTGCGCGCGCTCGCCGACCAGGAAGAAGGTGGCCCTGGCGCCGTGGCGATCGAGCAGGTCGAGGATCGCCGGGGTCTCGGCGGACGGCCCGTCATCAATGGTCAGCCAGACCTCGCGCTGGGCGGTCGGGAAGCGGCAGCGCACCGGCCCGAACAGACGCGAGCCCGGGCGCAGCGTGCCCCAGACAAAGGCCAGGTGCAGCGCCATGAGCAGGCCCAGGCCCCACTGCCAGCCGAGCCGCCACCAGGCCAGCGCCACGGCGAGGTGCAGCACCAGGGCGCCAACAGCCCAGGCGCGGGGGTGGCGGGGGACGGCGTGCAGGGCAGCGGGCTCGGACATTCCGGAATGGTGGCACGGACGCTTGCGCTGGCGGCCAGGACTGCGACGACACGATCACGGCGAAGGCCGCTCCCACAGGTTCGGCGCCCGGCAGCACGGCCTGTCGATGACGCGGGTCAAGGCCCCGGCACGGCGCCCGGAGTACCCTAGGCGGCCCACAGATGACCCGCGGTGCCCGCCATGTCCCTTGCCCCCGAACTCCGCCAGCGCATCGAAACGCTGCTGCAGGCCAACCGCATCGTGCTGTTCATGAAGGGCGAGCCGCAGTCCCCGCAGTGCGGCTTCTCGGCCAAGGCGGTCGCGGCGCTGTCGGCGCTGGAGGTGCCGTACGCGCACGTCAACGTGCTGGCCGACGGCGAGATCCGCGAGGGCATCAAGGCCTATGGCAGCTGGCCCACCATCCCGCAGCTCTACATCGAGGGCGAGCTGGTCGGCGGCAGCGACATCATCGAGCAGATGTCCAGCTCCGGCGAGCTGCACTCCGCGCTCGGCCTCGCGCCGCCCGATCGCACGCCGCCGGTGATCACCATCACCCAGGCCGCGCAGCCGACCCTGCGCAAGGCGATCGCCGATGCCGGCGGCGACCTCGCCGTACAGATCGACATCGACCCCAACTACCGCACCCGCCTGGCCCTGGCCACGCGCGATCCGAACGCCCTGACCGTCGAGTGCGACGGCATCCCGGTGCAGGTGGCGGTCGCCGCCGCGCGCCGCGCCGATGGCGTGGTGATCGATTTCGCCGACGACGCCCGCGGCCGCGGCCTGGTGGTCGAGAACCCGAACGCGCCGCCGACGGTGCGCGCGATGTCGCCGACCGACGCGCAGTCGCGCGCTGCCGCCGGCACCGTGCGCCTGGTCGACGTGCGCCCGCCGGAAGAGCGCGCGCTGGCCGAAGCCCCGGTGCCGCACTCGACCTTCGACGACGGCCCGGCCGCGCTCGAAGCGCTGCCCAAGGACACCCCGCTGGCCTTCCTCTGCCACCACGGCGGCCGCAGCCAGCAGGCGGCGGAGCACTTCCGCCAGCTCGGCTTCCGCGAGGTCTACAGCATCGAGGGCGGCATCGACGCCTGGGCGGAGCAGGCGAACGGGACGATTCCGAGGTATTGAGTTCTTGCTTCGGGCGGGGCGGAGGAAAGCTTCTGCCACGGATGGACGCGGATCAGAGCGGATTCACACGGATCCCCTCTGTAGGAGCAGCTACAGCTGCGATCCCGCCGTGGCCGGAGCGCCCAGCCCGCTTCGCGGGGACGCTATCCGCGTGATCCGCGTGATCCGCGTGATCCGCCTCATCCGTGGCCAAAGGCTTTTCCCGCCCGTCCCACGCCGCGCGCGATCGCAGCTGTAGCTGCTCCTACAGAACAGAAGAGCGGATGCCCCGCTGTCGTCGCTTTGGCTCTATCCGTGCAAATCCGCTCTGATCCGCGTCCATCCGTGGCAAAAGAACAGACGCCCCCCCGCGAAGCGCAATGCCCGCCCCGCCGCGAACTCCAACCGGGATCAGAACCCGCCGCCCGCGTCCAGCCAGGCCTGTTCGTCGGCGCTGCTGGCGCGGCCGAGGGCGTGGTTGCGGTGCGGGAAGCGGCCGAAGCGTTCGATGACCTCGAAGTGCTGCACGGCGTAATCGGTGTAGGTCTCGCCGAGCTGCGCCATCAGGGCCACCGAACGCTCCTGCTCGAGCAGGTCTTCCGAGTGCTCGAAGGGCAGGTAGCAGAACACGCGCAGCGCCGGGTCGACCCCATGGTCGAGCCCGGCCTCCAGCATCCGCCCGGCGTAGTGCAGGGCCAGCGGGTCGGTGGCGTAGGAGTGCGCGCTGCCGCGGAAGATGTTGCGCGGCACCTGGTCGAGCAGGATCAGCAGCGCCAGGGCGCCATCGGCCTCGTCCATCCAGGCCTCGAGTTCGCGGCGCGCGGCGGCGAAATGCCCCGCCTCCAGCTTCCCGCGCACCTCCGCGTCGAAGGCCGCGCCGCCGTTGAACCACTTCGACGGCCCGGCATCGCGCCAGAACTCCACGATGGCGCGGGCGTCAGGGACTGCAGCGGAGTCGCTCATTCGTCGAACCTCATGTGGCGCACCGACTTGCCGTGGCGGCGGATCAGCCGCAGCGCCTCGATGCCGGTCTGGATGTGGCCCTCGACGAAGCGCGTGCTCACCTGCGCGTCGGAGGCCTCGGTCTTGACGCCCTCGGGGATCATCGGCTGGTCGCTGACCAGCAGCAGCGCGCCGCACGGGATGCGGTTGGCGAAGCCGGCGGCGAAGATGGTCGCGGTCTCCATGTCGATGGCCATGCAGCGCATGGTGCGCAGGCGCTCCTTGAACGCGGCGTCGTGCTCCCAGACGCGGCGGTTCGTGGTGTAGACCGTGCCGGTCCAGTAGTCGAGCCCGGCGTCGCGGATCGAGGTCGAGACCGCGCGCTGCAGCGCGAACGCCGGCAGCGCCGGGACCTGCGGCGGCAGGTAGTCGTCGCTGGTGCCTTCGCCGCGGATGGCGGCGATCGGCAGCACCAGGTCGCCGAGCTGGTTCTTCTTCTTCAGCCCGCCGCACTTGCCGAGAAACAGCACCGCCTTCGGGCCGATCGCCGACAGCAGGTCCATCAGCGTGGCCGCGTTGGGGCTGCCCATGCCGAAGTTGATCATGGTGATGCCGTCGGCGGTGGCGCTCGGCATCGGGCGGTCGGTGCCGACGATCTCCGCGCCGGTGAGGCGGGCGAAATGGCCGAGATAGCCGCCGAAGTTGGTGAGCAGGATGTGCTCGCCGAAGCCGTCGAGTGGCACGCCGGTATAGCGCGGCAGCCAGTTCCCGACGATCTGGTCCTTCTCCTTCATGCATTCCTCCGTTTTTTTGCTCCGATTCTGGCATGTGGATCGCGGCTGTAGCCGCTCCTACAGGAGAGCGGTGCTGCTGTAGGAGCGGCTACAGCCGCGATCCCGGTCGCCCAACCACGACTTTCCGGCCATTGCCGTGTGCCCCGCCGCGCGGCTAGGGTGGCCGGAGAACCCCGGGGAACTCCGCATGCGACTCAAGACCCACGCCGCGCTCGCCGCGGCGCTCACCCTCGCGCTGGCCACCGGCTGCGCGACCACCAGCGCGGCATCGCGCAGCGGCGACGGCCCCCGCCGCGACGCCGCCTCCAGCGGCTCGCCCGGCGACGCCTATCCCAGCACCTACCAGCGCATCGCCAGCGCGCCGGTCCTGGTCAGCGGCGCGACCGTGCTCGACGGCACCGGCAGGCGCCTCGAGGGCGCTGACGTGCTGATGCGCGACGGCGTGATCGTCGCCGTCGGCGTCGGCCTGGACGCGCCTGCCGACGCGGTGCGCGTCGACGGCCGCGGCAAGTGGGTGACCCCCGGCATCATCGACATCCACTCGCACCTGGGCGTCTACCCCAGTCCGGGCACGGCGTCGCACAGCGACGGCAACGAGATGACCTCGCCGGTCACCGCCGCGGTCTGGGCCGAGCACTCGGTCTGGCCGCAGGATCCCGGCTTCCACGCGGCGCTGGCCGGCGGCGTCACCAGCCTGCAGATCCTGCCCGGATCGGCCAACCTGGTCGGCGGGCGCGGCGTGACGCTCAGGAACGTGCCGGCCACGACCTACCAGGGCATGAAGTTTCCCGGTGCCCCGCACGGCCTGAAGATGGCCTGCGGCGAGAACCCCAAGCGCGTCTACGGCCAGAAGGGCGGCCCGGCCACGCGCATGGGCAACGTCGCCGGCTACCGCGCCGCGTTCATCGAGGCCGCCGAGTACCGCGACAAGCGCAAGGGCGGCGACGGCGACAGCAAGGGCAACGGCAACGGCAAGCGCGACCTCAAGCTCGAGACCCTGGCCGGCGCGCTGGATGGCGACATCCTCGTGCACATCCACTGCTACCGCGCCGACGAGATGGTGACCATGCTCGACCTCGCCGACGAGTTCGGCTTCAAGGTCGCCGCCTTCCATCACGGCGTGGAGGCCTACAAGATCGCCGACCGCCTGGGGCGCGAAGGCGTCTGCGGCGCGCTCTGGGCCGACTGGTGGGGCTTCAAGATGGAGGCCTTCGACGGCATCCAGGAGAACGTCGCCCTCGTCGACCGCGCGCCCGGCGGCTGCGCGATCGTGCACTCCGATTCCGACGAGGGCATCCAGCGCCTCAACCAGGAAACCGCAAAGGTCATGGCCAATGCGCGACGCGCGGGCATCACCATCACGCCCGAGCACGCGATCACCTGGCTGACCGCGAATCCAGCGAAGGCCATGGGCATCGCCGAGCGCACCGGCACGCTGGAGGCCGGCAAGATGGCCGACGTGGTGCTGTGGAACGGCAACCCCTTCAGCTCGTACGCGCTGGCCGAACAGGTGTGGATCGACGGCGCGCGGATGTACGACCGCCACGATCCCGCACGCCAGCCGCGCTCGGACTTCATGCTCGGTCGCGGCGCCGGCGCGGGAGGCGTGCGATGAGCCGCCACGACTGCGGGAGCAGCCACGGCCTCGACTGCCGGAGCGGCTACAGCCACGATCCTGCGGGCCACTCCAGTCCCGACTGTGGGAGCGGCTACAGCCGCGATCCGGGCAAGCCGGGCTGCACCGGCCATGGCGGCGGAGAGCGGAGCAGTCCCGCAGGCCGATCGCGGCCATGGCCGCTCCTACAGGGGGGCGCGCTGGCGGTCCTGCTGCTGGCTTCGACCGCGGCGGCCGCGCAGGACCTGCTGATCCGCAACGCAACCGTGCACACCGCCACCGCGCAGGGCACGCTGCAGGGCACCGACGTGCTGGTGCGCAACGGCCGCATCGCCGCCGTCGGCACCGGCCTGGATGCGGGCGGGGTTCCGGTGGTCAACGCCGAAGGCCGTCCGCTCACGCCCACCCTCTTCGGCGGCATCAACGGCATCGGCATCGAGGAAGTGTCCGGCGAGTCGGCGACCGTCGACGGCCGCCTGACGCTGGGCGAAGGCGCGCACGACATGCGCGTGCGCCCGGAGTTCGACGTCACCCTCGCCTACAACCCCGACTCGCTGCTGGTGCCGGTGGCGCGCGTCGAAGGCATCGGCTTCAGCCTGCTGGCGGCGGGCACCGGCAGCGGCGGCTCGATCATCGGCGGCCAGGGCGCGGTCATGCGCCTGGACGGCGGCGATGCGCCGGCGGGCCCGAAGCTGCTCTTCATCGACCTCGGCGGCCGCGCCGCCAACCTCACCGGCGGTTCGCGCGCGGCGCAGTGGATGCTGCTCGACCAGCTGGTCGACGAGGCCGAAGGCCGGCTGCCGCCGGCGTCGCACATGGCGCTGCTGACGCCCGCCGGACGCGCCACCCTGCAGCGGCACCTGCGCGGCGCGTTGCCGCTCGTGGTCGCGGTGGACCGTGCGGCCGACATCCGTCAGCTGCTGCGCTGGTCGAAGCGGCACGGGTTCAAGGTCGCGATCCGCGGCGGCGGCGAAGCCTGGCGCGTGGCGCGCGAGCTGGCCGCGGCCCGGGTGCCGGTGTTCGTGGATCCGCTGGACAACCTGCCGGCCAACTTCGACCGCGTGCACGCCAGCGAGCGCAACGCCGCCGTGCTGCGCGAGGCCGGGGTTGAGGTCGGCTTCACCCAGGCCGGCGATGCCGCGCACAACGCCCGCAAACTGCGCCAGCTGGCCGGCAACGCCGTCGCCCACGGCCTGCCCTGGGACGCGGCGCTGGCCGGCCTGACCCGGGTGCCGGCACGGACCTTCGGCGTCGACGGTGAGATCGGCGCGATCGCACCGGGCCTGCGCGCCGACCTGGTGCTCTGGGACGGCGATCCGCTCGACGTCGCCAGCCTGGCCAGCCAGGCCTGGTTCGACGGCCGCGCGATCGACATGCGCTCGCGCCAGACCGAGCTGCGCGACCGCTACCTGCGCGCCGAGCCCGACGCCGCGCGCGGCGAGCTGCCGCGGGCCTATCCGGGCGGCGGCGACCGCTGATCCGCCGCGTGCAGCGCCCGCCCACGCGGCGGGCGCTGCACGCGCGGATTGACCCCGGTCAACATCCGCGCGCGCGTCCTGGCCAATGATGGACTCCGGTCACCTGCGAGAGTCCTGCCATGCATCCCGTCTTCGTCGAGCTTTTCGCGCGCCCCGTCGGCTGGCTGCTGATCGGTGGCACGCTGATCATGGTGGGCATCGGCATCGGCGTGCCGCTGTTCATCCGCTATCGCGAGCGCGTGGAGCGCGCCGGCGCCGATCGCCCGGACCGCACGCAGGCCGGCTGACGCCGCAGGCCAGGCACCGCGGCACGCCGCCGAATGCGCGCGCGGTCACCCTGCAGGCGTGACCCAGGCCACATTGCGTGCGACGATCGCGGCGGGAAAACTGCCAGAGGGGCGTGCAATGCGTATCGGTCTCGTCGTCGATTCGGCCTGCGACCTGCCGCGTGACTTCCTGGAGGGCGAGCGGGTCGAGCTGCTGCCGATCACCGTGCGCATCGGCGACGCGGTCCAGGTCGACCATCGCGACGAAGCGCAGACCCTGGCCTTCCTCGAATCGCATATCGCCGAACGCGGCGCCAACGCCGAGACCATCCCCTACACGCCCGAACAGATCCGCGACCTGTTCCTCGAGCGCCTGGTGGTCGAGTACGACTACGTCTTCTGCATGACGATCACCGGGTCGCGCAGCCCGATCTTCGCCAACGCGCAGAAGGCGAGCTACATGATCCTCAACGACTACAAGCAGCCGCGCGCCGCGGCCGGCAACAGCACGCCGTTCGCGCTGCGCGTGATCGACACCCAGAACCTGTTCTGCGCCCAGGGCATCCTGCCGATCGAGGCCGCGCGCCTGCGCGCCGCCGGCGAGCAGCCGCCGCGCATCCGCACCCGTCTGGAAGAGCTGGCCAACAGCACCTATGGCTACCTGGTGCCGCGCGACCTGTACTACATCCGCAACCGCGCGCGCGCCAAGGGCGACCGCAGCATCAGCATGCTGAGCGCCGCGCTGGGCACCGCGCTCGACATCAAGCCGGTGCTGCGCGGCTTCCGCGGCGAAACCGGGCCGGTGGCGAAGATCAAGGGTTTCGAGCCCGCGGTGGAGAAGCTGTTCGAATTCGCCGCGCGACGGGTGCAGGCCGGCCTGCTGACGCCCACGGTCACGCTCTGCTACGGCGGCCAGCTCGACGAGATGCGCGCGCTGCCCGGCTATGCCCGCCTGCGTGATGCCTGCGCCGGCCAGAACGTCGAGGTGTTCGAGAGCGTGATGAGCACCACCGGCATGGTCAACGTCGGGCGCGGCGCGATCGTGGTCGGCTTCGCCGCGCCGGAGCACCGCTTCGACTGAGCACGCAACGCCTGTTTAACGGCCCGGCGCTAAGCTTGTCCGGACGCCAGACAACGGACCACCGCATGCCGACGCGCTATTTCATCGCCATCCCCGACCCGGCCGCCACCCGCGGTGGCGCGTTCGCCTTCAGCGCCCACGGCGCCGAGGCCTTCGCACAGGAGCTGCAGGACGCACTGCGCGGCGACAGCCTGTTCGAGCGCTGGCGGGCCACGCAGGACGAGCCCGACGAGGTTGATCCCCTCCTGGGCGCCACCGATCCCGCCGCCCAGGTCGAAGGCACGCAGCGCGAGCAGCGCGTCGAGCTGGTGGCCACCACCGCCCTGCGCGGCGACGTCTTCAAGCACCGCATGCGCCTCCTCGCCGGCAACGCCTGGGAGCTCCGCGACGTCCGTGCCGGCTGAGCCCGGCGGCGCGCCTCCGCGCGCGCTGCTGGCCTGGAGTGGCGGCAAGGACGCGGCCTGGACGCTGCACACGTTGCGCAGCCAGGGCGCGGTCGACGTCGTCGGCCTGCTGTCGACGATCACCGAAGGCGAGGAACACGCGTCGGGCCAGGGCGTCCACGTCGACGTGCTGCGCGCGCAGGCCGCGGCCGCTGGCCTGCCGCTGTTGGAAGCGTACGTTCCGCCGGACTGCGACAACCTGCGCTACGAGGCTGCCTTCGCGCACGCGCTTGCCAGGGCCCGTGACCGCTGGCCCGGCATCGACCAGATCGCCTTCGGCGACCTGCGGCTGGCCGACGTCCGCGCGTGGCGCGAGGCGCTGTGCGCGCGGCTCGGCTGGACGGCGCTGTTCCCGCTGTTTGGCGCGGACACGGCCGCCATCGCGCGGGAGATGATCGCCGGCGGTCTGCGGGCATCGCTGTGCCGCGTGGATACGCAGCAGCTCGACGCCGGATTCGCTGGCCGCAGCTTCGATGCCGGATTGCTCGCGGCGCTGCCAGGCGACATCGATCCCTGCGGCGAGAACGGCGAGTTCCACACCTGCGTCTGCGCGGGGCCAATGTTCGACACGCCACTGCTGCTGGAACAGGAAGCGCCCGTGCTCCGCGACGGCCGCTTCGCCTGCGTGGAGTACCACGGCACAGCGCGCCACGCCACGCCACCGCCCGCGTTAACAGCCCCAGCGGCATCCACGCAGATCAACCCCACGCCCCGCCTTCTGTAGGAGCGGCTACAGCCGCGATCGCCAGGTCACCCGGAGGCTCAACCCGCAGGGGGCGCCAGGGAGTTTTCCCGCCCGCCATATCGCGGCTGTAGCCGCTCCTACAGGAAGGGCTCCGCAAGTCCTATCGCGGCTGTAGCCGCTCCTACAGGAAGGGCTCCGCAAGTCCTATCGCGGCTATAGCCGCTCCTACAGGATGGTTTCTGCTCTATCCGTGTGGATCCGCGCCATCCGCGTGATCCGTGGCAAAAAAGCCCTGCCCTAATCCCTCAACGCCGCCGCATGGTGCGCGATGTGGTCGCCGATGAAGCTGGCGATGAAGTAGTAGCTGTGGTCGTAGCCGGGCTGCATGCGCAGGGTCAGCGGGTGGCCGGCGGCGTCGCAGGCGGCCTGCAGCAGCTGCGGGCGGAGCTGGCTTTCGAGGAATTCATCGGCCGCGCCCTGGTCGACCAGGAGCGGCAGCCTTTCGGACGCCGACTTCACCAGTTCCACGGTGTCGTGCTGCTTCCACGCCCCGCGGTCGTCGCCGAGGTAGGCGGCGAACGCCTTTTCGCCCCACGGCACCTGCGAGGGCGCCACGATCGGCGAGAACGCCGAGACGCTGCGGTAGCGGCCGGGGTTCTTCAGCGCGATGGTCAGCGCGCCGTGCCCGCCCATCGAGTGCCCGCTGATCGCGCGGCGGTCGCTCGCCGCAGGATCGGCTTCGACCCAGGCCGGCAGCTCGTCGACGATGTAGTCGTACATGCGGTAGTGCGCCGCCCAGGGCTCCTCGGTGGCATTGACGTAGAAACCCGCGCCCTTGCCCAGGTCGTAGCCGGGCGCATCCGCGACGTCGTCGCCGCGCGGACTGGTGTCGGGCGCGACGAGGATCAGGCCGTGCTCGGCGGCGTAGCGCTGCGCACCGGACTTGGTGATGAAGTTCTGCTCGGTGCAGGTCAGGCCCGAGAGCCAGTACAGCACCGGGCAGGGTCCCTGCTCCGCCTGCGGCGGAAAGTACACGCCGACGGTCATGTCGCAGCCGAGGACCTCGGAGCGGTGGCGGTAGACATCCTGCCAGCCGCCGAAGCTGGCGCGGTGTTCGAGGCGTTCCATGGCGTTTCTCCGGACGATCAGTGGATCAATGGGAAGGATGGCTCGGATCGGATGCGGCGACGCGCCCGCCCTGCATGCGTTCGGACTCGAGCAGCTGCCGTCCACGCGCCTGCGGGACGACCGACACCAGCGCCGCCGCCACGTCGTCGGCGGCGATGGCGCGGACGCGCGCGGGCACCAGCGGGCGGAACCAGCGGTCCGCGGCGGCGGCCAGGCCTTCGCCACGGCGCGGCGGCTGCCCCAGCGCGGACCGGTCGCCCAGCAGCAGCGAAGGCCGCGCGATCACCAGGGCATCAAGCGGCAGGGCCAGCAGCGCGTTCTCCAGTTCGCCCTTCACCCGGCTGTAGAACAGGTGCGAGCGCGCGTCCGCGCCGGTCGCGCTGACCAGCCCGATCCGCCGCGCGCCCGCGGCCACCGCGGCCTGGGCCACGGCCAGGCTGGCATCGAAATCCACCGCGCGGAACGCGGCGCGGCTGCCCGCAAGTCTGATGGTCGTGCCAAGCGCGAGATAGGCCTCGTCCAGCGCCGGCAGGGCCGGCATCCGGGCGAAGTCGACCAGGTGGACCTGCAGCTTCGGCGCGTCCATCACGAGCGGGCGGCGCACCAGCGCATGGACCTGCGCGACGCCGGGATCCGCGCACAGGCGCGCGAGCAGCGCGCGCCCCACCAGGCCACTCGCGCCGGCGACGGCGACGGCGCGTCCAGCCGTGGCCTGAGCGGTGTCGTCATCGCTGCGCATGGCCGCGGGCTCAGTAATGGATCACCGTGCGGATCGACTTGCCTTCGTGCATCAGGTCGAAGGCCTCGTTGATGCGATCCAGCGGCAGCGTGTGGGTCACGAACGGCGCCAGCTGGATGTCGCCGCGCATCGCATCCTCGACCATGCCCGGCAGCTCGCTGCGTCCCTTGACCCCGCCGAACGCGGTGCCGAGCCACTTGCGCCCGGTGACCAGCTGGAACGGCCGCGTCGAGATCTCCTTGCCCGCGCCAGCCACGCCGATGATCACGCTCTGGCCCCAGCCGCGGTGCGCGCATTCCAGCGCCGCGCGCATCACCTCGACGTTGCCGATGCACTCGAAGCTGTGGTCCACGCCCCAGCCGGTCATCTCGACGATCACCTGCTGCACGGGCCGGTCGTGGTCCTTCGGATTGACGCAGTCCGTCGCGCCCATCTCCTGCGCCAGGGCGAACTTCGCCGGATTGGTGTCGATCGCGATGATGCGCCCGGCCTTGGCCTGCTTCGCACCCTGGATCACCGCCAGGCCGATCGCGCCCAGGCCGAACACGGCCACGCTGTCGCCCTCGGCCACCCTGGCGGTGTTGTGCACCGCGCCGATGCCGGTGGTCACGCCGCAGCCGAGCAGGCAGGTGTGCTCCGGGTTGGCTTCAGGATTGACCTTGGCCAGCGAGACTTCCGCGACCACGGTGTATTCGCTGAAGGTCGAGCAGCCCATGTAGTGGTAGACCGGCTTGCCGTTGTAGCTGAAGCGCGTGGTGCCGTCGGGCATCACGCCCTTGCCCTGGGTCGCGCGCACGGCGACGCACAGGTTGGTCTTGCCCGAGGTGCAGAACAGGCACTCGCCGCATTCCGCGGTGTAGAGCGGGATCACGTGGTCGCCGGGCTGCACCGAGCTCACGCCCTCGCCTACCTCAACCACGATGCCGGCGCCCTCGTGGCCCAGCACGGCGGGGAACACGCCTTCCGGATCCTCGCCCGACAGCGTGAACGCATCGGTGTGGCAGAGCGCGGTGTGGGTGATCTTCACCAGCACCTCGCCCTTCTTCGGGCCCTCGAGGTCGAGCTCGACGATCTGCAGCGGCTGTCCGGGTTCGAAGGCGACGGCGGCACGGGTTTTCATGGTCTGCTCCAGGAAGGCGATGTCGTGGGGATGGGCGCGGCGCGGCCGCGGCCTCGCGTGGGATGGCTCATTTCAGGTACGAACGGATCAGCCCGGTCATCTCGGCGACCCGCAGGGCGCGTTCGTCGTCGTCGTGGGCGGCGTGGCCGAACTGCTCGCGCAGGTGCGACTCCAGCACCTCGCTCATCAGCCCGTTGACCGCGCCGCGGATCGCCGCGATCTGCTGCAGCACCGGCGCGCAGTCGGCGCCCGTCTCGAGCGCGCGCTCGAGCCCCTCGCACTGGCCGCGGATGCGGCGGATGCGGGCCAGGACCTTGCGTTTTTCTTCCGGCGAATGCGGCACGGGTGCCCCGGGTGGATAGTGGGGGGCAGTATACCAGCCCGATGGCCCCGATCCTGGGCCGCCCTGGGATCCAGGTGCGCACCTGGGCCGCTACCCGTGGCGCATTCGCCGCCGTTAGACTCGACCACATGCTTCGAATCCGGCTCTCCACTGCGCTGCTGCTCGCGGCTGCGCTCAGCGGCTGCGCGGCCACGCCGGCGGCCACGCCGGCGGCCCCGACGGCTGCCGGCGGCATCCCAGGCCGCGCGGTCGAGTCCGCGCCGCTGGCCGCGCTGGAAGGCGGCTATTTCCCGCTGGTGGCCGAGTCCAGCGGCCGCACCCACCACGTCCACGTCCGCGTGCCCGAAGGCTACGACGCCGATCCGCAGCGTCGCTGGCCGGTGGTCTACCTGCTCGACGGCGACAGCCTGTTCCCGCTGCTGGCCCCGACGCACCTGTTCCTCGGCTACGACGAGGGCCTGCCGGAAGCGATCATCGTCGGCATCGCCTATGGCGGCTTCGACCCGGCGATCAACCGGCGCAACGTCGACTTCACCGCCACGGGTGCGGACACCGCCCCGGACCAGGGCGGTGCGGAGGCGTACCTCGCGTTCCTGCGCGACCAGGTGCTGCCCGGGGTGGAGCGGCGTTATCGCGCCGACGCCAGCCGCCGCGTGCTGGTCGGCCAGTCGCGTGGCGGCTACTTCGTGCTCTGGTCGGCGCTGCGCGATCCCGACCTGTTCTGGGGACGCATCGCCAGCAACCCGTCCCTGGCGCCTGCGCGCGAACAGCTGTTCGACGCGCCCGGCACGCACCGCCGCGATGACCTGGCCGTGGTCGTCGCCAGCGGCGCGCGCGACACCGCCGAGCGCGTGCGCAACGCCGCCGACTGGCATGCCAGCTGGAGCCGGCGCGCGGATGCGCCCTGGGACGTCGAGCTGGTGGTGCTGCCGGACGGCACCCACGCGGCGTCCATCGGCGAGGCCTACCGCCTGGCCATGCTGCACCTGTTCCGCGACGCGCTGCCGTCGCCGTAACACGCGCCGGCACATACTCGGGCGGCACGGCCCGGCTTCTCCGGCCACCCACTGCAGGAGCGTCCCATGAAGACCTACAACGTCGGCTACCTGGTCGGCAGCCTCGCCACGGAATCGATCAACCGCAAGCTCGCCAACGCGCTGTTCAAGCTCGCCCCGGAGCAGCTGCGCTTCACCGAGATCGCCTACGCCGACCTGCCGCTCTACAGCTATGACTACGACGCCGACTATCCCGAGGCCGGCCGCCGCTTCAAGAAGGCCATCGAATCCTCGGACGCGATCCTGATCGTGACTCCGGAATACAACCGCTCGATTCCCGGCGGCCTGAAGAACGCGATCGACTGGGCCAGCCGTCCCTGGGGCACGAACTCGTTCGCCAACATCCCCTCGGGCGTGATCGGCACCTCGCCCGGCGCGATCGGTACCGCGGTCGGCCAGCAGCACCTGCGCAGCATCCTCGGCTTCCTCAACTCGCCGCAGATGAACTCGCCCGAGGCCTATATCCAGTTCAAGGACGGGATGCTGGACGACGCCGGCGAGATCGCCGACGAGGGCACGGCCAAGTTCCTGCGCGGCTATATGCAGGAATTCCACGACTTCGTCGCGCGCGTGCTGACCGTGTTGCCGCGCGGCGCGTAAAAGGGGCGGCCCAGCCTCAGCCCGCTTTGGGCATCAGCGCGTCATCAAGCGCCCTGGCGCGGCGGTAGGCCTCGCGCCCGCGCAGGCGTTCGGCCCAGGCGGCGAAGGCCGGGCGCTGCGGAATCGACTTGAACGCCAGACCGAAGTCGACCTGGCTGCCGACGTAGACGTCGGCGGCGCTGAAGCGCTCACCCAGCAGCCACGGCGAGGCCGACATGGCCGCCTGCTCGAGCAGGTCCATGGCCTGGTCGTAGCTGCCATAGCCGACGAAGCCCGCCTTCTCCGGCGGCGGCAGCTGGCCCAGCGCATTGGCGGTCACCGCCGCCTCGACCGGGCCGGCGGCGAAGAACATCCAGCGCAGGTAAGTGCCGCGCAGCGGGTCGTCGAACGCCGGGGCCAGTCCGGCCTGCGGGAAGGCATCGGCCAGGTAGGTGCAGATCGCGGCCGCCTCGGTGACCACCACTCCGCGGTGCTGCAGCGCCGGCACCTTGCCCATCGGATTGATCGCGAGGTACTCGGGCGACTTCATCGACGTGCCGTAGTCCTGCACCACCGCGCGATAGGGGACGCCGAGCTCCTCCAGCATCCAGCGCACGATGCGGCCGCGGGACATCGGATTGGTGTGGAAGACGAGTTCGCTGTCGGCCATGGCGGGCACCCGGTTGCGATGAGGGACGACCACGTTACTCCCGCGGCCGCGGCCGTCAACCGGTGTTCTGGATGCCGGCGGCGATGCCGTTGACGGTGGCGAACAGCGCGCGCAGCAGCGATTCGTCCTCGCGCCCGCCCGCGCGCCAGCGGCGCAGCAGCTCGACCTGCAGCAGGCTGATCGGGTCGACGTAGGGATTGCGCAGGCGGATCGACAGGCGCAGGCGGTAGTCGCTGGCGAGCAGCTCGTCCTGGCCTTTGATCGCGAGGATCGCGTCGCGGGTGCGCGCGAATTCGTCGGCGATGCCGGGGTAGAACGCGGCGTGGGCGTCGCCGGCCAGCAGCGAATAGCGCGCGAAGATATCGAGGTCGGACTTGGCCAGGAGCATCTCGACGTCGTCGAGCGCCGCGGCGAAGAACGGCCAGTCGCGCGCCATCTCCGCCATCGCGTCCAGCCCGTGGCGTTCGATGCCACGTTCCAGCGCGTGGCCCACGCCGTACCAGCCGGTCAGCCCGGAGCGGTTCTGCGACCACGAAAACACCCACGGAATCGCGCGCAGGTTGGCGATCCCGCCATCGCGGCGACGCGAGGGCCGCGAGCCGATCTGCAGGCGCTCGATGACGTCCACCGGCGTCGCCGCGCGGAAATAGGCGTCGAAGCCCGGATCCTCGTGCACCAGGGCGCGATAGCAGGTGCGCGAGTCCGCCGCCAGGCCATCGGCGATCGTGCGCCACGTGCGCACGCGCGGCTCGGCCGGACGCGGGCGCAGGCTGGCGCGCAGCACGGCGCCGGTCATCTGCTCGAGGTTGCGCAGCGCCAGCGCGCGGATGCCGTACTTGCGGTGGATCACCTCGCCCTGCTCGGTCACGCGCAGGCGGCCATCGACGCTGCCGCGCGGCGCGGCGATGATCGCGCGCCCGGTCTTGCCGCCGCCGCGGCTGACCGAACCGCCGCGGCCGTGGAAGAACACCAGGCGCACGCCGGCCTCGCGGGCGAGGCGCATCAGGTCGACCTGGGCGCGCTGCAGCGCCCAGCGCGAGGCCATGAGCCCGCTGTCCTTGGCGCTGTCGGAGTAGCCCAGCATCACGATCTGCCGGTCGCCGCGGGCGCGCACGTGGCGGCGGTAGACCGGATCGTCGAACAGGGCGCGCATCACGCCGGCGGCGGCGTCGAGGTCGTCGACCGTTTCGAACAGCGGCGCGACGTCGAGCGGGACTTCGCCGGCATGGCCATCCGTGCCGTCCGCGCCGCCCTCGACGCAACCGGCGATCCGCGCCAGCGCCAGCACCGCCAAGGCGTCGGCGGCGCTGCGGCTCATGCTGACGATATAGGGGCCGAACGCGGCTTCGCCGTAGCGCACGCGCGCCGACCTGACCGTGCGGAAGACGTCCAGCGCCTGCGCCGCCGCCCCGGCGTCGGGCACCGCCGGCGTCGGCGACGCGATCAGCGCGTGCAGGCGCCCCAGCCGCTGCTCCAGCGGCAGCGCGCTCCAGTCGTCGAGGCCCTCCAGCGCAGCGAGCGCGGCGTCGTGCGCGGCCGAGTCCTGGCGCAGGTCGAGCGCGGCGAGATGGAAGCCGAAGCTGGTCACGCGCCGGCGCAGGCGGCGCAGGGCGAAGCGGCCGGCATGCTCGCCGCGGTGGGCCGCCAGGCTGGCGTCGACCAAGTCGAGGTCGGCAAGGAAGTCCTGCACACCGTTGTAGGCGGGCCGACAGGAACCACCAGCGCTGCGAGTGTCGGTGGCGCGGCTATCGTCGCTGCCGTCCACCTTGGCATCGGCGCCAGCGGGGGCCTTTCCGGCATCGGCGTCGGCGTCGGCGCCAGCGCCTGCCGTCGCCTCGAGGCGCGCCGACATCAGCTCCAGCAGCTGGCGGTAGGGCATGTCCGCCTGGCGCGCACGCAGGCGCGCCGCCGCAGCCGGCATCGCATCGCGATACTGCGCCAGGCGCGCCTCCACCGCCGGGTCCACCCCCGCGCGGTCACGCGTCTGCGTCAGCACCTGGCCCAAGGCGCGCAGCTCGTCGCGGTACTGCCCGAGTACCTGCGCGCGCTGCGCGGCCAGCGCGGCCTCGATGGTCGCGGCGCCGACGTTGGGATTGCCGTCCATGTCGCCGCCGACCCAGGTGCCGAAGCGCAGCACGTCGGGCAGCGCGATGCGCTCGCCCCAGGTCGCTTCGACCGCGTCGGCGAATACCTCGTAGAAGGCCGGCAATACACGGAACAGCACGCCCAGGTAGTGGCCGATGTGGTCGACCTCGTCGGTGACGGTCGGCTTCAGCGGCGGCGCCTCCGAGGTCTGCCACGTGGTGGCCAGCGCCTGGCGGATGCGCGACTCGTCGCTCAGGCGCTCGTCGGGCGTGCGCGTGCGGTCGATGTCGGCCACCAGGCGCTCGACGATCACGCGCTCCTTGGCCAGCAGCGCGCGGCGCACGGCTTCGGTGGGATGCGCGGTGAACACCGGCTCGACCCACAGCCGCGGCAGCAGCGCCTGCAGCTCGTCGAGCGCCACGCCGTCGGCATGCAGCGCCGCCAGCACGGCCTCGAGCCCGCCGGGCTGCGGACCTTCGTCGCTGCGCTGGTGGTCGCGCCGGCGGCGGATGCGGTGCACGCGCTCGGCGAGGTTGATCGCGCCGAACCAGGCCGAGAACGCGCGCACCAGCGCATCCGCGTTCTCCGGCGAGACCGCGGCCAGCTCCGCCGCCAGCGCCTCCACCGGCTCCGCGTTCTCCCGGCGCGCGATCGCGGCGCGCCGCACCGCCTCCACCTGCTGCAGCAGCGCCGGCGAAACCTGCTCGGCCAGCATCTCGCCGACCATCGCCCCCAGCCGCCGCACGTCGTCGCGCAGCAGCGCATCGGTCTCCGCAAAGTCCAGCCGCTCGCGCAGCGGTGCGTCGTGTCCAACAGGAATGGTCATGCGGGGAGGCTACACGGCGGGGTGTGGAAGGAGCATTTTTGCCACGGATTTACGCGGATCAAGAGCTCCATTTACACGGATCAAGCAAGGCAATGGGAGGGGGCCGCGGCGAGGGCGCGACTGCCCGCTTTTTCTGTAGGAGCAGCTATCGCTGCGATCACCGCGGTGGCCAGCGCGCAGGGGTACGGATCGCAGCGATAGCTGCTCCTACAGGAAACAGAGGAAGCACCCGGCGCGCCGCCGCAGGCGAAGCCGGCAGCCCCGCCCCACCCCGCCCCCATTTCGCTCTATCCGTGTAAATGGAGCTCTTGATCCGCGCAAATCCGTGGCATAAGCGCTCTACCGCCCTCAGTACGCAAACTCGCGGAACACGCGGTCGATATCCCCGCCCCACTCGCCGTGGTACAGCGCAAGCTTGCGTTCGGCCGGGGTTTCGTTGGCCTGGGCGAATTCGATCAGGGGTTCGAGGAAGGGGCGCTCGTCCTGGTCCTGTTCGTTGCGGCGGTCGCGGCGGGCAAGGCCCGCGGCGGAGATCTCCAGCGCGCGCAGGGCGAGGTCGCGCACCGTGCCGCCGCGGAAGGGCAGCTTCAGCGCGTGCTTGGGCACGCCGTCGCGCAGCGCGTGGCGCTCGGCCAGGGTGAAGTCCTTGACCAGGTCCCAGGCGGCGTCCAGCGCGGCATCGTCGTACAGCAGGCCGACCCAGAACGCGGGCAGCGCGCAGATGCGGTTCCAGGGGCCGCCGTCGGCGCCGCGCATCTCGAGGAACTTCTTCATCCGCACTTCGGGGAAGGCGGTGGTCATGTGGTCGGACCAGTCCTGCATCGTCGGCAGCGCGCCGGGCAGCACCGGCAGGCGGCCGTCCATGAAGTCGCGGAACGACTGTCCGCTGGCGTCGTGGTACTTCTTGATACCGTCCGCGCCGTCGCGGTAGCTGAAGTACATCGGCACGTCGAGCAGGTAGTCGACGTAGCGCTCGAAGCCGAAGCCGTCCTCGAACACGAAGTCGAGCATGCCGGTGCGGTCGGGATCGGTGTCGGTCCAGATGTGCGAGCGCCAGCTGAGATAGCCGTTGGGCTTGCCCTCGGTGAACGGCGAATCCGCGAACAGCGCCGTCGCCACCGGCTGCAGTGCCAGCGACACGCGGAACTTCTTCGCCATGTCCGCCTCGTCGGCGTAGTCCAGGTTGACCTGCACCGTGCAGGTGCGGGTCATCATGTCGAGGCCCAGGTCGCCGACCTTCGGCATGTAGGCGCGCATGATCCGGTAGCGGTCCTTCGGCATCCACGGCATGTCGGCGCGCGTCCACTTGGGCTGGAAGCCCATGCCGAGGAAGCCCAGCCGCAGGTCGTCGGCGACGGTCTTGACCTCGAACAGGTGGCTGCCGACTTCGCGGCAGGTGTCGTGGATGGTCTCGAGCGGCGCGCCGGAGAGCTCCAGCTGGCCGGCAGGCTCCAGCGTCACCGAGGCGCCGTCCTTGGTCAGCGCGACCACGCGGCCATGCTCGGCCACCGGCTCCCAACCGTAGCGGGTGAGGCCGTCGAGCAGCACGCCGATGCCGCGGTCGCCGTCGTACCGGGGCGGGCGCAGGTCGTCCAGGCGGAAGCCGAATTTCTCGTGCTCGGTGCCGATTCGCCAGTCGCCGCGCGGCTTGCCGCCGGAGGCGAGGTGCTCGACCAGTTCGTCGCGCGAGCGGATCGGGGCGTCGTTGCTGCTGCTGGGACTGGACACGTGGGAGGCTCGCCGGCGCGGATGGAGGGGCGCCGGTCACTCCCGGCCCGAAGGCGGCCACTATATCGTCCGGGATATGACGTCACCCGCACGCTGGCGGGCCGCAGCGTCGCCTCCATCCATGCAATCGAACGCCAGGAGCCCGCCATGCCACCTCCCGAGCATCACCGCAGCGGCCGCGCCGGCTGGCTGCGTGCGGCCGTGCTGGGCGCCAACGACGGCGTCGTCTCGATCTCCGGACTGGTGGTCGGCGTGGCCGCCGCGGGCGCGCCGGCGACGGTGATCCTGGCCAGCGGCGTCGCCGGCACGGTCGCCGGCGCGTTCTCGATGGCCGCCGGCGAATACGTCTCGGTGCAGTCGCAGGCCGATACCGAACAGGCCGACCTCGCGCTGGAGCAGCGCGGACTCGACGAGCACCCCAGGCGCGAACTGGCCGAGCTCGCCGGCATCTACGAAGGCCGCGGCCTGGAGCCGGCGTTGGCGCTCGAAGTCGCGCGCCAGCTGACCGCGCACGACGCACTGGCCGCGCACGCCCGCGACGAGCTGGGCTTCCACGAACTCGGCCGGCCGCGGCCGCTGCAGGCGGCACTGGCCTCGGCGGTCGCCTTCATCGCCGGCGCCGCGCTGCCCATCGCCAGCGCCGTGCTGGCGCCGCATGCGGACGTGGTGATGGTGACCACCGTGGCGACCTTGGCCGGGCTGTCGCTCACCGGCGCCACCGCGGCCCGGCTCGGCGGCGCCCCGGCGCTGCGCGGCGCGGCGCGGGTGGTGTTCTGGGGCGCGGCGGCGATGCTTGCCTCGGCGCTGATCGGCAACCTGTTCGACATCGCCGCCTGAGGGCGGCGCGGCAGCGGCTCAGTCGGGCGCGATCTCGAGCCAGCGGCAGATCACCCCGCGGGCCTGGTCCACGCCCAGCTTGGATTCGCCGGAAAAGGCCTGCACGCCGACGGTGTCGCCGTAGTCCTTCTCCAGGTCGCGCTTGACCGCCTGCACGGCGCTGGCGACCGCGCCACGCGACAGCTTGTCCGCCTTGGTCAGCAGCGCGTGCGCCGGCAGGCCGCGGGTGACGGCGTAGCCCAGCATCTGGCGGTCGTAGTCCTTCAGCGGATGGCGGATGTCCATCACCACCACCAGGCCACGCAGCGCCTGGCGGTTCTGGAAATACTTGTCGAGGAAGGCCTGCCAGTGCGCGCGCAGGTCCAGCGGCACCTTGGCGTAGCCGTAGCCCGGCAGGTCGACCAGGAAGCGGTTCTCGTGCTGGGGCAGGTCGAAGAACACCAGCTGCTGGGTCCGGCCGGGCGTCTTGGACACCCGCGCCAGCGCGTTCTGCTGGCACAGGGCGTTGAGCGCACTGGACTTGCCGGCGTTGGAGCGGCCCGCGAAGGCGACCTCGAATCCGCCGTCGGGCGGCAATTGGCGGGGCGTGTGCGCCGACAGCATGTACTGGGCGCGGGCAAGGGGATTGGCCATGCGCACAGGATCGCATGGAAGCCCGCGGCGGCGGGTTTGACCGTCCCGACGCCGCGGCCGGATAATGCCGGGCCTTGCGACCGGGTCTCTGCCCGGTGTCCCGTTCCCCGGAGTCCAGCCAGATGCGTCACGCCCGCAGCTACCTCCTCGCCGGTTTTGCCGCCCTTGCGGTCGGCGCCGTCGCCTTCGCCCAGACCACGGTCGCCCCGCTGGAGGAAGCCGCGCCCGTCGAGGCCCTGCCGCTGGAGTCCGTCGACGCGCTGGCCGAGCTGGCCAAGACCAAGCCCGGCAACGCCCAGAACGGCGCCACCCTGGCCGGCACCTGCGCCGCCTGCCACGGCCTGGACGGCAAGGCCACGATCCCCGAGATCTATCCGAACCTCGGCCAGCAGAGCGAGCTGTACATGGCCCGCCAGCTGGCGCTGTTCAAGAGCGGCGAGCGCCAGAACGCGATCATGCAGCCCTTCGCCTCCATGCTCTCGGCGCAGGACATGCGCGACGTCGGCGCGCATTACGCCACGCAGGCGCAGTCGGCCGGCATCGCCGACGACACCGTGGTCAGCGAAGGCCCCTACGAGGGCATGAAGTTCTACGAGGCCGGCCAGCAGCTGTACCGGCGCGGCGATTTCGAGCGCGGCATCCCGGCCTGCATGGCCTGCCACGGCCCCAGCGGCGGCGGCAACCCCGGCCCGGCCTACCCGCTCGTGGGCGGCCAGCAGTCCTGGTACACCGCGCGCCGCCTGCAGGAATACCGCGCCGGCACCAGCACCGAGCGCGACACCGGCATGTTCGAGATCATGGCCGAGATCGCCCGCGAGCTGAGCGACGAGGAGATCGGCGCGCTGTCGAGCTACATGCAGGGCCTGCACAAGCGCCCCGACGCCGCCACCCTGGCGGCGATGGCCGCGCTGCCGCCCCAGGCCGCGGCTCCCGCCGCCGCGCCGGCCCCGGCGGCCGAGGCCGCACCGGTCGATGCCGCCGCTGCCGAGGGCGCCGCGCCTGCGGATGCCGGCGACACCGGCACCGAAGCCACCGACGGTGCCGCCGAGCCCGCCCCGGCCGGCGACGCCGCCACCGCCCCGGCCACGGACGTCCAGCAGGCTCCGTGACCCGAGTCCGGCGGCAACGCGCCGCCAGCATGCACACTGCGTGACACCCAGCGCCGGCCAGGCCCCTGTGCCGGCGCTTTTTCTTGACCGAGGCCCGATGCCGATGCTCCAGCGCCTGTCCACCGCCCTCCTCGTCCTCGCGCTGGCCGCGTTCGCGTGGCTGCCCGCCTCCGCGCGCGCCGACGACGGCCTGGTCGAAGGCCATGACTTCGTCACCATCCCCGACGGCCAGCCGCTGCGGGCCGAGCCGGGCAAGGTCGAGGTGGTGGAGGTGTTCGCCTACTGGTGCCACGTCTGCAACGACTTCCAGCCCACGCTGGCGCTGTGGCAGCGCCGCCTGCCGGCCGACGTCGCCTTCCGCTACCTGCCCGGTGCGTTCACGCAGAACGATGCCGCCGCGCGGGCATACTTCGCCGCGGCGTCGCTGGGCGCGCTGGACAAGACGCACGAGCCGACCTACCGCGCCCTGCATGTCGAGCAGTCGCTGCCGCCACGTGGCGCGTCGCTGGACGAGTACGCCACGCTGTACGCCGGCTTCGGCCTCGACCGCGCGCAGGTGCTCGCGGCGATGCGTTCGCCGGAGACCGACGCGCAGATGGACGCGGCGCGCAGGTTCATCATGGCCGCTGGCGTTCAGGGCACGCCGACGATCATCGTCAACGGCCGCTACCGCGTCATCGGCCGCAGCTTCGGCGACCTGCTCCGCATCACCGACCTGCTGGTCGCGCGCGAGCGCGCCGCCGGCGCCCGCTGATTCCCGCATCCGCAACACAACGAGTGCACACCATGACCAAGCGCCTCCTCGCCCCCCTGCTCCTGAGCCTGCTGCTCGTCGCCTGCGGCGGCGCTGAAACGCCCGCGACGCCCGATACCGCGACGACGCCGGCCACGCCCACCGAACCCGCGGCCCCCATCGCCGACGAGCCTGCGGCCACCGGCGAGCCCGCCGCCGAAGGCACCGCCGCCCCGGCCGCCGATGCCGCCACGCCGCCTGCCGACGCCCCGGCCGATCCCGCCGCCGAGGCCGCGGTCGCCGCTGCCGCGCAGGCCGCCGCCCAGGGTCCGGCCCTGGTGCCCGGCACCGACTATGTCGAGATTCCCGGCGGCCAGCCCTTCGCCCCGCTCAACGGCAAGGTGGAAGTGGTCGAGGTGTTCGCCTATTCCTGCGGCCACTGCGCGGCCTTCGATCCGCTGGTCGGCGCGTGGAAGAAGCGCCTGCCGGCCGACGTCCGCTTCACCATGCTGCCGGCCGCCTTCAGCGACCAGGACAAGTTCGGCCCGGCCTTCTTCGCCGCCGAAGCCGTGGGCGTGATCGACCGCGTGCACACCCCGCTGTTCAACGCCATGCACATCGAGCGCAGCCTGCGCCCGAACGCGAGCGTCGACGAGATCATCGCCGTCATGGCCAAGAACGGCGCCGATGCCAGCCAGCTCAAGGCCACCATCGACAGCTTCGCGGTCAAGGCCCAGATCGGCCGCACCCGCCAGTTCATGCAGCGCAGCGGCATCGACGCCACCCCGACCGTGGTCGTGAACGGCAAGTACCGCGTGCGCGGCCGCACGCTGGAAGACATCCTGCGCATCACCGACCAGCTGGTCGCCCGCGAGCGCGCCGCGACCCAGGCCGGTGGCGGCCTCTGATCCCGCCCAGGCGCAGGCCCAGCCTGCGCCCGACGCCGCTGCCGGTGCCGATGGCGCCGCGCAGCGGCTGAAGCTGCTGAGCGCCAACATCCAGGCCGGCTCCAGCACCCGCCGCTACAGCGACTACGCCACCCGCAGCTGGTCGCACGTGCTGCCGATGGGCAACAAGCGCGGCATGCTCGATGCCATCGCCCAGCTGGCCGGCCGCCACGACATCGTCGGCCTGCAGGAGGCCGACCCCGGCAGCTGGCGCTCCGGCTTCACCAACCAGACCCACTACCTGGCCGAACAGGGCGGGTTCGACTACTGGACCCACCAGCCCAACCGCCGCGTGGGCCAGTTCGCCTCCAGCGCCAACGGCCTGCTGAGCAAGTTCGAACCGCTCGACATCGCCGTGCACTCCCTGCCCGGCCGGATCGCCGGCCGCGGCGTGCTGATGGCGAAGTTCGGCGAGGGCGACGACGGCCTGACCATCGCCGTGGCGCATCTCTCGCTGGGCGCGCAGTCGCGCGCCTCGCAGCTGTCGTTCATCGCCGAACTGCTGGCCGGAACCCCGCACGCCGTGCTGATGGGCGACTTCAACTGCACCGTGGACCAGCCCGAGATGGCTGCGCTGTTCCGCCAGACGCGCCTGCAGCCACCGGCGTGCATGGTGCACACCTTCCCGAGCTGGAAGCCGCAGAAGGCGATCGACCACATCCTGGTGAGCGACGGCCTCGGCTGCCGCGACATGCAGGCCTTCCCGGCCGCGTTCTCGGATCACCTGGCGCTGTCGGTCGAACTCGACGTGCCGCAAGCCGCGCTCAAGCGCTGAGTCCCCATGCCCAAGTCCACCGTCGTCAAGGCCGAACTGCAGATCAGCGACATGGATCGGCACTACTACGCCACCCACAACCTCGTGCTCGCCCAGCATCCGTCGGAGACCGACGAGCGCCTGATGGTGCGCCTGCTGGCGTTCGCCCTGTATGCCGACGAGCGCCTCGAATTCGGCCGCGGCCTGAGCGACGAGGACGAACCCGCGCTGTGGAAGCGCGACTACACCGGCGACGTCGAACTGTGGATCGAACTCGGCCACCCCGACGAATCCCGCGTGCGCAAGGCCTGCGCGCGTGCGCGCCACGTGGTGGTGCTGAACTACGGCGGCCGTGCATCCGACATCTGGTGGGAGAAGAACGCCGCCACCCTGTCGCGGCTGAAGAACCTGACCGTGCTCTCACTGCCGGCCGAATCACCCGCGGAACTTGCCGCCATCGGTGAGCGCGGCATGCGCCTGAACGTGCTGGTGCAGGACCGCGAGCTGCAGCTGATGGGCGACCTCGGCAGCATGGCCGTGCGCCCGGACGTGCGCCTCGCCGCCGCCTGAGCGAAGTGCCGCGCCACGCGCGGCTGGGCTAACCTCGCGGCTCGTCCGAATGGAGCCGCCCGCATGACCACCCGCCTGAGCCGCGCCGCCGCGGCCCTGACCTGCCTGCTGATACTCGCCGCCTGCGGCAAGGAACCTCCGCCGTATACCGGTGGAGATGTCGGCGAGTTCCAACGCATCGACGTTGTGGAAGGCACGGGCGATGTCGCCAGGGCGGGCGACGAGGTCAGCGTGCACTACACCGGCTGGCTGTACGACCAGGCTGCGGCGAACAAGCGCGGGGAGAAGTTCGACAGCTCGGTCGATCGGGGCGAGCCGTTCGTCTTCATGCTGGGCGCGGGGCGGGTGATCCGTGGCTGGGACGAGGGCGTGGTCGGCATGCGGGTCGGCGGAAAGCGGGAGCTGATGATTCCGCCGGACCTGGCGTACGGCACGAAGGGCGCGGGCGGCGTGATCCCGCCGGGGGCTTCGCTGGTGTTCGAGGTGGAGTTGTTGGATATTCGGCGCTGAGGGTCGGGGGACCTGCAACTGCGGAGGGGCGTGCCGGGGACGCAGCGGCGCATACCGGCGTTTTTCAGGCGGTATGCGTTACCACCGCATCGCCGCACGGTATTTTCCGTAGACCACTTTACCGCCCCGTTTTTGGGGCTTACTTAGCGTTAGGCCTTGTTTCCCGCACTGTCGGTAGCAAGGTCCAGGCGGGTTCAAGCATCTCGCTTATCCACGGCCTTTGCACTTCGCACGCGCGGTCCAGGCATCGGCGGTCAGCCCTGCAGCACCTCGGCTTCGGACACGCGCGACTCTCCGCAAGATTCGACCTGCCGAGCCGGCTTCGTGCTGGCCGCAGTGGGAGTTCTTGGCCGCGCGACTCGACCTTCTAGGCTCCGCTCGCGCCGGGTGCCAGGCCAAGCTCTCCGGCAAGACTTGTTGTACTGTTTCGCTCAGGGGTTGGGCTGTCGCGGGTCGGGCACAAGTGCCGGGCAGCGGCGGCCTAACAAATCGTTCAAGCCGAATCCGCTTCGTTACGCGAAACACATGGCAGGTAAATCTTGCCATGTGTTTCGCTTCACTACGCTGCTCGGCTTAACTCTGGCGTTAGGGCGCTTTTCAAACTTTCAGGATCCTATGAACCTCGAGCTGACGATTCACAAGATCAAATCCATAGATCACCTTGAGGTCTCCTTGCCGACAACCAAGGGGCTATACGCGATCACAGGTCAAAACGGATCTGGCAAGAGCACGATTGTTACTTGTGCCTCAAGCGTCTTCTACAGCATCAAGATGAAGCAGTACTTCGGCTTGACCAGCGATGACGCATACATAACCTGCGGCTTCAATGGCGCGTTGCGTTCGTGGCGCAAAAGCGATGCGGGACGGTGGGTCAAAGAAACAGACGGCCAGATGGACATAAAGGGCTTCTATGAGGGAAGCATCATCTTCGGCAACCGCTTTCGCAACACAAGCTTCGAGGCTCTTCGGCAACTGGACAAGATTGACGACTCAAAGCTTTCGACGGCCGAAGAGTTCGTAAGAAAGAATCTTGGAAAGATCCTTCACAACGACGATACCTATTACGAAAAGCTCTTCCAGATTAGCGTCAAGGAAGCTGGCGAGGAGTTCAAGTTCAGAGGCGAAATCTTTTATTACGAACGCGGTGGTCGAAGAATTAGTCAGTTCCATATGTCTACGGGGGAAAACCTGCTCGTTAGCGTTCTCCACTCCATACATCTGCGGAACAGTGACAGAGCCAATCTCTCGAAGCCGTGTGTTATGTTCCTAGATGAAATTGAGCTAGCGTTGCACCCCTCGTCACTCAAAAGGCTGCTTTCTTTCTTGAAGCGAATGTCTGATGAGTTCAACTACGCGATCTATTTCTCAACACATTCCATTGAGCTGATCGGCTCAATCAATCCAAGCAACATATTTTTCATTGCAAGACACGCCGATGGAAGCTTGGAGATAATTAACCCTTGTTACCCTGCCTATGCAACTCGGATACTTTACGACCATTCGGGATATGACCAAGTTTTCCTAGTTGAGGATGATCTTGCAAAAGCGATTGTGGATCGCGTGCTGCGCAACAAGAAGCTCCTGGCTGGCAAGCTAGTACATATACTGCCCTGTGGTGGCTACACAAACGTTATTGATCTCGCAAAGGACGTTGTCGACAGCAACTTGGTTGGAAAGATGGCGGCGATTTCGGTGATCCTGGACGGCGATGTCGAGCAGGATGCACACGCCTATATTAGAAATAGAAACTTTGCAAACAATATTCCGCTCGGCTTTCTTCCCATAGAGAGCCTTGAGAAGTTCCTGAGGTCCAAGCTATATACAAATGTCGACCAAAAGCTTTTTCGCACTTTGAATGACTTTGTGTTTCACCAGGTAAGTCTCAGCGAAATTATGGACACCTACCGCCTAGAATATAATCCAGCTGATGACCGGAGCGGGAAGCGACTGTTTAAGCTTATAGACTCTGAGCTACAACGCCGTGGCAAAACCCGATCCGATCTGGCAGAGATCTGCATGTCTCATTTGGTAGACAACGAACCACAACGGCTTGAGCGCATCGCGACATATCTTGAAAAAAGCATGCGTAGGTAAGCGGGCGAGCGCCCTAACAATTCGTCCAAGCCGACGCCGCTTCGCGGCGCGGCTTAACTCAGGCGTTAGCCGGCAGGGGAGCTGCGGTGCCAACCACTCTTACACGATCGCTCTTGACCGTTCTGATCCCCGGCCTCGTGGCAGTTGCGCCATGGTTGGTATGGCTTGTGGAGCACACGCCCGCCACCTTAGGCGCTGACCAGAGTGCAGTCCTAGCTAACGCACTGATCTTCGCCCTCGTTGTGGTTGCCGGGTCCACCTGTGAGGGCCTGGGCACCTACTTGGAGCACCGATGGGACGGAAAGCTCGAGAGCGAGCACCAAGTGCAGGAACATTGGTTCCGGTACTTGAACTACTGCGGCGAACGCGAACCTGTGGCGTTCCGTTATCTCAGCCGACTTGTAACCACACTTTACTTCGAGCTGGCGATGCTTTTCGCAACGCCAACCTTTGTTGCTGGCGCGACCCTTCTCGCCGCAGTGAGATTCCCTAACTTCCGTTTCTGGATCGCTTCAGGTGGCGTCCTGGTCGGCGTGGCGTTTGTTCTGTACTTCCGGTATCAAGCCAGGCAGACACATGAAGGCATGTGTAAGGTACGCAAAGCCCTCAACTTGCCAGCGACCAACGCCGGCTAACAATTCATTCAAGCCGATGCCGCTTCGCGGCACGGCTTAATTTCGGCGTTAGACCTTACAAGGATGATTGAATGTTACGCCTCTTTTTTTTGCTGGTACTTGTGGCGGCTGGGAGTGCCGGTGCCGTTGTCATCCGCGATGACGTGAGCGATTCGCGCTACCGCTTGGCGGCGTCAGAGTTCGCTCCGCTAGTAGACCTTCCCGTCGAAGGCCACGGCGTATTGATCGCCCCCCGCTGGGTCGTCACTGTTGCCCATGCCGTCGCGTGGCAGCCCGGCTTAGAGGTCGTAGTCCTAAATGGTGTACCGCGCGCGGTAGAAAAGGTCATCTTCCACGCTGGTTACAGGAAGCTTCCTCAGGAGCTCGTCGACACCGCCCTGAAGTCTGGCGACGCTTCGGACATAGTGGAATTTCTTGCCGCATCAGACGACATCGCGCTGATAAAGCTAACGGCGTCGGTCACCGACGTGGCGCCTGCAAAGATCTTCCTTGCTTCTGCGGCCGGCAAGCAGATCGAGATCATTGGGAAAGGTGCTACGGGAAACGGTGCAGTGGGGCATAGCCCCCACGGCCCTAACCGCACCGACCTACGTCGAGCCTTCAGCACTGTAAGCACTTCGGAGGGCCGATGGCTGAGCTACGTGTTCCGCCAGACACCCAGCGCTCTTCCATTGGAGGGCTCTGCGGGCAACGGCGACAGCGGCGGACCGTTACTGGTCAAGGCAGGGGAAGAGCGTCAGGTTGCCGGGCTCACCTCATGGAAGAGCTCGAGCGACAATCGGTTAATTTCCCATCCGGGAAAGTATGGGCAGATCAATTATGGCTTGCGCCTCGCGCACTACCTCACTTGGATCAACGCCACCATCGCGGCTGACGGTGCCGAGTAGAAGCATCGCTCCGATGAGGCGAAGGGCTAACAATTCATTCAAGCCGACGCCGCTTCGCGGCGCGGCTTAATTCAGGCGTTAGGCGTCACTGGACGAGCCTGCTCGCACATCGTGGGTTGCTCTTCGGACGGTCTGCGCCACCTCAAAGGGTCGCTTCGTTGAGCATCGCCTGGCCGAGCATCGGGCTCTGGTCCAGCGCCGCAACTCGATGAGCCTGGCGCTCCCAAGCAATCTCAGCTTCGGCAGCAGTCGCTCGCCTCAGTGCCAGGCAGCCCTGTCGCACGCAGATTTCCCGCGCTGCCGCATGCCGTGGCTAGATTGGCTCCAGGTGTTGTAGTGTCTGGCTCAGGGGTTGGGCTGCGGTTCGTCCGGGTCGGAGAGTTCACCATCCGGGCCAGCTGCCGCCTAACAAGTCGTTCAAGCCGAAGCCGCTTCGTTACGCAAACCACATGGCAGGTAAAGCTTGCCATGTGCTTCGCTCCACTGCGCGTCTCGGCTTAACTCTGGCGTTAGGCCGCACAGGGACCGCACTGCAAATGATGTCTCAAAAGAAGATCGGCTTTCTGGCCATGGCAGTGCCCCTTTGGTTCTTGGCTGTGTACGTCATCATGGCTGCCATGCGGCCCGACTACGATCACACCGACCGCGCGATCAGTGAACTGGGCAGCCTCGACGCACCCAACCTCTGGGCTTGGAACATCCTCGGGTACATCCTTCCGGGCCTTGTGGTCGCCTTTCTCGGCATGGGACTCAGGCGGGAGTTCTCGCCGCAAGGTCGCGGCGCTGTCATCGGCTCCGTGGCCGTGGTTGCCGCCGGCCTTCTCATGGCGCTTTCCGGTGCCTTCCCGGCCAACATGTCGGACTTTAAGTCCACCACCACCCTGCTCCATACGGTGGGTAGCTTCGGCTGTTACGTCGCTTTCCTTGTCGCCGGCTTTTTGCTGCCGGCCAGCTTCCGCAAGACTTCCGCCTGGCGCTGGGCAGCTATGCCTTCCCTCGCCCTAGTCGTTGCCTCCATTGCCACTGGCTTTTTGCGTTTTGCCGGCATGCAAAGCATCGGTCAGCGCCTAACGTTCGCCTGCTTCTTCCTTTGGGTCGCGCTGGTTGGCTTTGCGCTATGGCGTGCGCATAGCTCGCGGGTGCCGCCTAACAATTCGTTCAAGCCGAAACCACTTCGTTCCAGCAAAGGCATGGCATAAAAAGCTTGCCATGCCTTTGCCTCCACTACGCGGTTCGGCTTAACTCAGGCGTTAGCCGCTGATGAGAAATCGAGACTTACTGAAGCTAGTTGCCCTTGCCTTGGTGGTCGCCATGCCGGCGATCGCCTGGGCCACGTTCAAGCCCGTCCGAATTCTTGCGCCGGCTCTTAACGGGGTGACCTGCGCGGACCGAGTATGCGTTGAAGATCCGTCACGACTCACTGAAGCTCTGGCGCTGCAGCGTGCTGCCGTTGCTGAGGTTGGTCGCAAGCTGGTTCCCCTAAAGGATGCTCCGGTTACGGTCTTCTGCTCCACCCGGCGGTGCTACCACTCCTTCGGCGGCGGCATGGAGCGTGGGGCTGCGCTGTTTAATTGGGGTGTAATTCTGCCGCCGGAGTCTTGGGTTCCTTACATCGTGGAGCATGAGTACATCCACATGCTACAAGCCCAGCAGCTAGGTCTGCTGGGTAGGCAACAGACACCCGCGTGGTTCAAAGAAGGCATGCCGTTCCTCGTCAGCGAGCCGCCAGCCCACGAGCTGCCGGAGTATGCTCGCCCACTCGCGTCCCGATATAAGGCATGGGAGCAGCGGATCGGCCGTGAGAACGTGTGGGATGCGGCCGCAGGGCTGTAGTACGCGGGTGAATTAACACTCGAAGTGCAACGCCCCGAGTAGTTCTTCGAGTCGCTCGATCGGGGACTTGTAGCCATGTCTTTCCTGGGCCTGTGGTTGAGCTTGTGGGCGATGGTGTCGCAGTGGCCTGGTGAATTGACAGGCGAAGTGCAACACCCCGAGTAGCTCTTCGAGTCGCTCGAATGGGGTTTTGTAGTCATAGCGTTTGCGCTGCCACGGGCGGTGCGGATAGGCGAAGTAGCAGCGGATGTCTGCGGCCTGCTCGAGCTCCTTGTCGCCATGGAACTCGGTGCCGTTGTCCCAGGTAATGGGCTTGAACGGGGGCCGCGGCACGGCTTAGTTCCGAGTTGAGGCCTCCCACGCAAGCTGCAGCGTGCGTAGGCGCTCCGCCTGCCGCGACAGGAACCCTGCCTTTCGGCAACATCTCCGCGCTACCTGAAACCGCCTTCGCTGGCTTACAGTCCCTCCGGGGAGCGGGCATCGGTCGCCCGGCTCAGCATGACAACCAGGGGAACCCATGAAGATCCAGACCGCCGCGCTCGTCGCGCTGCTTGCCGCTCCGCTGTGCGCCTCGGCCGAGCCCTTGAACACGACTGACCAGACCCAGGCCGTGTGCGCGCAGGCCGCGACGCTCTTTGCCGCGGGGCAGTACGACCAGGCCTATCAGAGCCTGGTGCCCCACTGGCCGCTGCCGGAGGAGGAAATCCTGAACCTCGGGTACCAGACCAAGACGCAGCTGGGGATGGTGGCGTCGCGCTTCGGTCCGTCGCTGGGCGCGGAGCATGTGGAAAGCGTCATGGCCGGCAAGAGCCTGGTCAGGCACACCTTCCTGATCAAGCACCAGCGGCATGCGCTGCGGTTTGCCTGCGTCTTCTACAAGCCGGCCGATGCGTGGCTGGTCAACTTCATCATCTGGGATGACAAGCCGCAGGCGCTGCTGGATATCGGGGCCTGACCCTCCGTCCGACGCCGGTCGGGCGGACACCGTCCTCGTCCGGCCGGGTGGCGGACCGGTATTCGTTTCCTGCCGGAGTGCCCGTGGATTCTGTGCATTCGTAGGCAAAGCTGGAGGGTCCAATGAAGACACCGACATGGTTCGGGATCGTCGCAGTGCTGGCCCTGCTCTGGAACCTGCTCGGCTGCGTGGCCCTGTTCTCGGACCTCGGCCTTTCATCGGATGACATTGCCAGGCTGCCCGAGGCCCAGCAGGCCCTCCATGCGGCGCGTCCAGGCTGGGCCGTGGCCGCGACCGCCATCGCGGTGTTCGGCGGCGCGCTCGGCTCCATCGGCCTGCTGCTGCGCCGGATGTGGGCGTTCGCGGCCTTCGCGATTTCCCTGTTCGGCATCCTGATGCAGGACGTTGGCCTGTTCGTGCTGGAGGACGGCCTGCACCTGGCGGGTCCCGTCGCGGTCGTCATGCAGGCGGTGGTGCTCGTCGTCGGCATCGCGCTCGTCATCCTGAGCCGCAAGGCACTGGCACGGGGCTGGCTGGCGTAGCCCGGACCTGCGTGCGACTCGTTCGGAGAGGTGCAAGTCGATGGACAAGGGATCGCTGTACGCCCGTTTCGCCAAGGCCGCGTCCCGCTTCTGCGGACGGCCGCGCATCTTCGCGCTCGCCGTCCTGCTCATCGTCGTCTGGCTGTCGAGCGGCCCGCTGTTCGGCTTCAGTGACACCTGGCAGCTGGTGATCAACACGGGCACCACCATCATCACCTTCCTGATGGTGTTCCTGATCCAGAACACGCAGAACCGTAACACGGAGGCCATCCAGATCAAGCTCGACGAGCTGATCCGCGCCACCCGCGGCGCGCACAATGCGCTGCTGGACCTGGAGGACATCGAGGAGCAGAGCCTCGACGCCTTCCGGGCCAGGTACCGTGCGCTGGCCGCTTCCGCGCGCGCCGAGCTCGACCTTGGCAACGAGGACACCGGAACCCCGGAGCCATGACCCCCCACCGACTCCCGCAAGGATCCGCATGAGCCGCTGCAAGCCGACCCTGTTCGCCGCCCTCCTTATGCTGGGCGGATGTGCATCTACACTGCCGACCGGCGACGCGCCGTGGATCGATCCGGGCCAGGCCGTGCTGCGCGCCGCCGCGGCGCCGCACACGGGCGTCACCGGCGTGTTCGCGCTGACGGTGCAGGCGACGGGCCGCACCGACAAGGTGCACCTCAACTCGGAACGCGACTATCGGGATCCGCGCAACCTGTCGATCGCGGTCATGCCGCGGGCCGCAACCGAGCTCGAGGCGCTGCATGGGCGGCCCCTCGAGGATGCGCTGCGCGGCAAGCGGATCCAGGTGGCCGGCACCGCGCGGCGCGTCCGCATCGACTTCACCGTGGACGGTGAGCGCACCGGCAAGTACTACTACCAGACCCACGTGCGGGTGACGCGGGCCTCGCAGATCCGCGTGCTCTAGCCGCGGCCCGTCACTGTTCGGTGCGGATCAGGCGCGAGGTGTCGTAGCCCTTGGCGTGCGCCTTCGCGACCAGGGCGTCGAGCGCTTCCGGGGCGATGGTCTTGTCGCGGGTGAGGAACCAGAGGTACTTGCGGTCCGGCGATCCGACGACCGCCCAGCGGTAGTCCGGGTCGAGGTCGATGATCCAGTAGTCGCCCCACACCGCCGGCAGGAAGGACAGGAAGGCCGGGGCGAAGCGTACCTCGAGCTTCGAGGTGCTGCCCTCCACCTTGCGTGCGATGGCGCGCGCTTCGATGCGCTCGCCCGTGTCCGTGTCGCACTGGTTGACCACGTCGATGCGGCCGTCGTCGCGCAGGCTGTAGCTGGCCGTGGTGTTGGCCACGCAGTTGCGCTGGAAGAACAGCGGCAGGTGGGCCTGCTCGTACCAGGTGCCGGCATACCGCTCGAGGTCCACGGCGGGCACGGCCTCGACCGCCTGGCCCTGTCGGTCGGACGTGTCTTCGGGCTGGGTCAGGGCGACGCCAGGCGCGGCGAGCAGCGCGAGGACGGCCAGCAGGCTGGTGCGACGGGACATGGGCGATCCGGCGTGGACGGGGTGCTCTGGATCCCACAGCGGCTGTGTCGGGGACATGAAGCCGGTCGCGCCGCGGGCGCGTGGCGCGTGTGCGCGCGGACGCGTGGTCCGTTGTGCGCGGCGCGCGCGCGGGCCTACCATCGACCCGTGCCGCCGGGGAGGCGGACACCAGGGAACGGGGAGCGGGAACCACGATGAGACTGGCGGGCCGCATCGCCGACTGGAACGACGACAAGGGCTTCGGCTTCGCCACGCCGAGCGGCGGCGGCACGCGCGCGTTCGTGCACATCAATGCTTTCCAGCGCGGCTCGCGGCGGCCGGTGGAGGGCGACCTGGTGTCCTGGCTGCCGGTCGTCGACGTGCGCGGGCGAACCAACGCCACCCAGGTCCGCCATGCGGGCCAGAAGATCGCGGCCCCGCGGCAGCCCTCGCGCGTTCCACGCGCAGTCCTGGGCACGCTGGCCCTGGTCCTGGTCGCGGCGGCGGGGGTGCTGGGCTGGCTGCCGCTGGTTCTGGTGGGCGCGTACGCGGCCGCGAGCCTGCTGGCCTTCCTCATGTACCGCGGCGATAAGCTCGCGGCCCAGCGCGAGCACCAGCGCACGCCGGAAGCCACCCTGCACCTGGTCGGCCTGCTGTGCGGCTGGCCCGGTGCGCTGATCGCGCAGCAGCTGTTCCGGCACAAGACGGTCAAGCAGCCGTTCCAGCTGGTGTTCTGGGCCACGGTGGCGCTCAACGTGGCGGCGGTGGCCTGGCTGCTCCGGTCCGGATTCGCCGAAGCCCTGCTGGCCGCGTTCGCAAACTGAAACGGAGAAGTCACATGTCGCGGCACGAAAAGATCAATTACGTCGAGTTCCCGTCCCTGGACCTTGACGCCAGCAAGCGCTTCTTCGCCCAGGCCTTTGGCTGGGGCTTCGTCGACTACGGCCCGGACTATGCCGCGTTCGCGGACGCGGGCCTGGACGGCGGGTTCTTCCGCGCCGACGTTGCCGGCCGCACGGAGCGCGGCAGCGCGCTGGTCGTCCTGTACAGCGAGGCGCTCGAGGCGACGCTGGCCAAGGTCGAGGCCGCGGGCGGCGAGATCGTGAAGCCGGTCTTCGCCTTCCCGGGCGGCCGGCGCTTCCACTTCCTCGAGCCGGGCGGCAACGAGCTGGCGGTGTGGACGGAGGCCGACGCGCCATGAACCTTGTCGATCTCGTCGCGCTGCTCGCCGTCGCGCAGCTGGTGTTCTTCGCGGTGCTGGTCGGCCGCGCGCGCGGCCGTTACGGCGTCAAGGCGCCGGCGGTCACCGGCCACGAAGGCTTCGAACGCGCCTACCGCGTGCAGATGAACACCCTGGAGCTGATGGTGGCGTTCCTGCCTGTGCTGTACATCGCGGCGAAGTATTGGCCAGCGGGCACCGTCGCGGGCGTCGGGGCGGTGTACCTCGTCGGCCGCCTCCTCTACTGGCGCAGCTACGTCGCGGCACCCGCCAGCCGCGGGCTGGGCTTCGCGCTGTCGATGTTTCCCATCCTGGCGCTGCTGATCGGCGGGATCGCCGGCGCGCTGCGCGGCTCGACCTGAGCGGGGCTGGGCACGCGCGGCGGCCTTGCCGCCCTGTTCACGTGGCCCGCCCGTAGCGTGGCGGGCTTCCACCAGCCAGGGACGCCGCCATGCACAGGATCACCGGGAAGCAGCAGGTCGTCGGCCTCCTGGCCTGGCTGGCGGTCACCGGCGTCGCGGCGTTCGCCGGCAGCATGGCCTCGCGCCGCTCGCAGGACTTCTACGGGCTGCTGGAACAGCCCGCCTGGGCACCGCCGCCGGAGGTCTTCGGCCCGGTCTGGACGGTGCTGTACATCCTGATGGCGGTGGCGGCGTGGCTGGTCTGGCGCGTGGGCGGCTTCGAGCGCGCGCGCACGGCGCTGACCCTCTACCTGGTGCAGCTGGTGGTCAATGCGCTGTGGAGCTGGCTGTTCTTCGCCTGGCAGATGGGCGGTGCCGCGCTGGCCGACATCGCGCTGATGTGGGTGCTGGTGGCGGCGACGATGCTCGCCTTCTGGAAGCACAGCCGGGTGGCCGCGCTGATGCTGCTGCCCTACCTCGCCTGGATCAGCTTCGCCGCCATGCTCAACCTGAAACTGTGGCAGGCCAATCCCGGCGTGCTCGGCTGATCGAAGGGGGCGAGCATGCAGAAGAAGTCATTGCGCTTCGGCAAGGGGTTCCGCATCGCCGCCGAGGTACGCAAGGCGCAGGCCGCGGAGATGGTGCTGGCACCGGGCGACTGCGAGGGTGGCGAGGACAACCACCATCGCGGTGCCGACCAGTGGCTGTTCGTGGTCGACGGCACCGGCGTCGCCATCGTCGACGGTCGGCGGGTGGCGCTGAAGCCGGGCGTGCTGCTGGTGATCGAGAAGCAGGAACGCCACGAGATCCGCAACACCGGCAGCGTGCTGCTCAAGACCGTGAACTTCTACTACCCGCCGGCCTTCACCGCCGGCGGGAACCCCAAGGGACCGGGCAAGCGCAGGGCGCGTTGACGCGCGTGCGTGCGCAGACCGGGCGGATGTACTTCACCCGCTAGCTTCCCTGGCTGCGCCACGTTGGCACGGGTGCCCTGGCGCTGGCCGGCTTCTTCATCGCACGCGGCGGGACGCGGCCTGTCGCCAGGCCGCGCGCGCATCGCTCAGAACTTCACGCCCACCCGCGCGTAGAAGAACCGGCCCGGCAGGTCGTAGGTCGCCGCGTCGTAGCCGTTGAGCGAGCAGCTCAGGCAGATCGGCGGGTCCTCGCCGGTGAGGTTGTTCACGCCCAGGCTGACGCGCAGGCCGCGCATCCAGGCATCGCTGTTCCAGGACGCCTGCAGGTCGTGGTAGGTGGTGGCATCGAGCCGGTTGAGGTCGGCGGCGCTGTCGTCGCAGATGGCATAGCCGTTGGCGCCGCCGCAGGACTCACGCAGTTCGCCGATGTAACGCATGCCCCAGGCCAGCGCCCAGGGCCCATGGCTCCACTGCGTGGTCAGGCTGGAGGTCCATTCGGGGATCGCGCTGTTGTTGACCTCCACGCCCGGCGCGCGCGGTTCGGCCTGGCCCGACTCGTTGAGCAGCTCGAAGCTCGAGACGAAGGTGGTCTTGGCGTCGAAGCGCAGCTGGCCCCAGTCCTGTTCCGGCAGCAGCCAGCCGAGGCTCAGGTCCCAGCCGTCGGTGCGGATGGTGCCGAGGTTGTCGAGGATGTCGTCGAAACGCACGATCTGGCCGCGCTCGCTGCGGTCGTAGGAGGCGCAGGAGAAGGGATCGGCGTCGAACACGCAGCGGTTGAGGATCACCTGCGCGTCCGGCGCCTGGATCGCATCCTCGATGGTGTGCTTGTAGAAGGTCAGGCCCAGGTCCAGGCGCTCGGACCAGGCCGCGTCGGATGCGAAGCTCGGGCTCCACACCCCGCCCAGGGTCAGGCTGCGGCTCTTTTCCGGCTGCAGCTCGGCATTGCCCGAGGTGACCACCGAGATCTGCGGGTTGGTCTGCACGTAGTCGGCGGGCACGCCCTGCGCCACGCACTCGGGACGCACCGCGTTGCCGGGGCCCGAGCACGGATCGACCAGGGTGGCGTCGAAGCGCGACAGCGTGCCGTACAGCTCGCCGATCGACGGCGCGCGGAAGCCCTGCGCCCAGGTGCCGCGCAGCACCAGCTCCTCGGCCACCTGCCAGCGCAGGCCGAGCTTGCCGGTGCTTTCGCCGCCGAAGGTCGAGTAGTCGGAGTAGCGGCCGGCGATGCTCATGTCGAGCGCGCTGCCGCGTTCGGCGTTGGCGTACAGCGGCACGGCGAGCTCGGCGTAGACCTCGTTGACGTCGTACTCGCCCGCGGTCGGACCCGACGGCACGCCGTTGTACTCGCCGGCCACGGTGATCGGATCGGGCCGGTAGGCGCCTTCGTACTTGCGGTACTCGTAGCCTGCGGCGAAGCCCAGTGGGCCGGCCGGCATCTGCATGAGCGCGCCGGTGATGTTGGCTGACACGAGGGTCAGCGAGTTCTCGCTCTCGTCGCGCACCACCGGCTGGATGAAGGCCAGCATCTCCGGGGTGATGGTGCCGGCGCCGCCGAACACGTTCAGCGGCACGCAGCCGGCGATCGTGGCGCAGGCGGCGGGGTCGCCCAGGGCCTCGTTGATGTGCCGCAGGTTGTAGCTGCCGTAGTTGGTCTGCTCGGCCTTGCTCTCGCTGCGGACCACGTTGACGTCCCAGTCCCAGGGCCGGTCGGCGACGCTGAAGCTGCCGTCGAGGCCTGCCGCCACGTACCAGGTTTCGACGTCCTGCTCGTAGCGGCGCGGGCCGCCTTCCACCGGGCGGCGGCCGAGCAGGAACAGGTTGGCGTCGGGGCCGATGGTGGTGAGGTCGAAGCCGAAGGGGTTGTACGGATTCAGCGCCGAGATCACCAGCGTGCTTTCGCCGTAGGGGTTGTAGATACCGGCGTCGGTGCCGAGGAAGAAGGGTTCCGGTGCCGCCTGGTTGGCGGAGTCGCGCTGGTTGTACAGCGCGCGCACGTAGCCGCCGACGTTGTCATTGAAGGCGAAGCGCACCTGCCCGAACACGGTCTTGCGCTCGGACGGCGTCAGCAGCAGGTTGAAGGGCGCGAAGTTGAAGCGGTCGGCATTGGTGAAGCAGTGGAAGTCGTCGGTGCGCGCGCAGGCCTGGCCGGGGATGAAGGTCGGATCGGTCACCCCGGTATTGGTGGTGATGCTGTGGGTCAGGCCGGTGTTGGGATCCATGAAGACGAAGCGGCCCTGCGGCGTGGCCGAACTGCCGTTGTCGACGCCGGTGCCGGGCACCGGCACGCTGGCGGGTCCGTACTCGGACGAGGCCGACTCCTCCTGCTTGAAGTACGACGCGCCGACGAACCACTGCACGCGGTCATTGCCGCCGCCGTAGCCCATGTCCGCGCCCCAGGTGTCGCCGCCCAGGTCCTCGTAGGTGCCGTAGTGCAGCTCGATGTCGCCGCCCTGCACGTCCTTGCGGGTGATGATGTTGACCACGCCGGCAATGGCGTCGGAGCCGTAGATCGAGGACGCACCGTCCTCCAGCACCTCGATGCGGTCGACCAGCGCCAGCGGGATGGTGTTGAGGTCCACCGCGGAGCCGACGCCCGAGCCCGAGGACTCGTTGACCCAGCGGATGCCGTCGACCAGCACCAGCACGCGCTTGGGCCCGAGGTGGCGCAGGTCGACCGTGGCCGCGCCCGCGCCGACGCCGCCGCCATCGGGCGGGAAGCCGAAGTTGCCGCTGGAGTTGAACTTGGTATTGAGGCCTGCGCCGCTGGCGGTGAGGTTCTGGACGATGTCCGAGACCGACTTGAAACCGCTGCGGTCGATGTCCTCGCGGGTGAGCACCTGCACGGGAACGTGCGTCTCGAGCTCGGACTGCTTGATGCGCGAACCGGTGACGGTCACCGAGTCCAGCGTGGTGGGATCAGCGTCCTGGGCGGACGCGACCGCGGGAGCGGTCAGGAACAGCGCGGCGCAGACGGCGGCCGCAAGCAGGCAAGGCGGGGGCATGGCCATGGAGCTCTCCTGGTGAGCTGGTGCCGGCCCGTTGCCCCCGTGCCGTCGGCGGGCCAGTTGTAAACAAACCGTAAAGCAAGGGCAAGCCCCCTTGGTCCTGCCGGCTCAGCCCTGCAGCACCAGGCTCAGGCCCACGGCCACCAGGAACAGCGCGAACACCCGGCGCAGGGTCGGTCCGCTGATCGCATGCGCCAGGCGCGTGCCCCACGGTGCCGCGAGGACCGAGGTCACCGCCACGCCGATCGCCGCCGGCAGGTAGACATAGCCGACCGCACCTTCGGGCAGCCCGCCCGGCGGTGCGTTGAGCGCATAGCCCAGCGCGCTGCCGATCGCGATCGCCACGCCGCAGGCCGACGACGTTCCGACCGCACGCACCGGGCGCACGCCGCGCCACACCAGCAGGGGCACGGTCATGCTGCCGCCGCCGATGCCGACCACCGCCGACAGCGCGCCGATGCCGCCACCGGCCGCGGTCATCGGCAGGCCGGTGGGCACCACGTCGCCGCCGGTGTCCGCGCGCGCGCCACCAAACGCCATCTGTGCGCCGGCCAGCAGGCAGTAGCCGGCCACGATCCAGCGCAGCACGCTGCCCTCCAGTCCCACCGCAAAGCGGCTGCCCAGCCAGCCGCCGAGCAGCAGGCCCGGCAGCATCCAGGCGACCGTCGGCCACAGCACGCTGCCCCGGCGGTGGTGCGACCAGGCCGAGGACATCGCGGTGAACACGATGCTGCCCATGGACGTCGCGAGTGCAGCGTGCATCGCGAGGTCGGGGGGCACGCCCTGCAGCGGCAGCAGCCACGCCAGCGCGGCCACCAGCACCAGGCCACCGCCGATGCCGAGCAGGCCCGCGAGCACGCCGGCCACCACGCCCAGCAGCGGAAACATCCAGAACCCTTCGATCACGCCAGCTCCTGCAGCATGGGTGCCGGACCCATTCGATATAGTCGCTGCATGCTACCGCCCACCCGTTTCCTGCTGTCCGCGGCGCTCGCGGCGTGCCTGTTGCCCCCTGCCGCCGCCTCGGCCCAGGCGCGACCCGATGACGATCTCGCGCGGCGCGCATTGACCGCGGCGGAGATCGGCCAGCCGGTGCCGCCACTGCGTGCCGACCATCCCCTGCAGGGCTGGGTGGGCCACGCACGGCTCAATCGCGACATCGCCACCCTGGCGCCCGGCCAGGCGCTCGAGTTCCTCGATCGCCACCGCGGCCAGGCCGTGGCCCGCACCTTCCGCGCCGCCTGGCTCGCCGAGCTGGCCAAGCGCAGGGACTGGACGTCCTTCCGCGCCGCCTGGGAGCCGGGCACCGGCTCGGCGGCCCTGGCCTGCAACGAACTCGAGGCCAGGCTGCGCACGGGCGCGGCGGACGCGACGTGGACCGCGGAGGTGCAGCAGCTCTGGCGCGGTGCGGCCCGCTCGCAGCCGGATGCCTGCGATCCCGTGTTCGACGCGCTGGCCGGGCGCGGCGGGCTGGGCGAGGCCGAGCGCTGGGCGCGGATCGAGGCGGCGATCACCGAAGGCCAGCCCGGCGTGGTGCGCAGCGCCGCGCGCGGACTGCCGGATGCGCAGCGCCGCCTGGCCGAGGCCTATGCCGCCTACCTGGGCAACGCCGATGCCAGCGCCGTGTCCTGGCCGAAGGATGCGCGCAGCCGGCTGGCGGCCTCGCACGGCCTGGCCGCGCTGGCCGGCCGCAACCCGGATGCGGCGGAGTCGCTGCTGCCGCAGGTGGCGCAGGCGCTGCAGTTCACCGCGGCCGAGCGCAACCGCGTGCTGTACCAGGTCGCGCTGTGGACCGTGGCCTCGTACCACGACGGTGGTGCGCGCCGCCTGGCCGCCGTGCCCGAGGCCGCCTACGACGAGCGCCTGCACGAGTGGCGCGTGCGCGAGGCCATGGCGCGCTCGGACTGGCGCGCGGCGCTGGCCGGGATCGAGCGCATGGGCCGCACGCAGCGCACCCAGTCGCGTTGGGCCTATTTCGAGGCGCGCCTGCGCGAGCTGACCGGCGACCGCGCGGCGGCACGCCCGCTGTATGCCGCCGCCGCGCGCGATGCCGATTTCCACGGCTTCCTGGCCGCCGACCGCATCGACCAGCCCTATGCGCTGTGCCCGCTGGAGCACGGCGGCAGCGCCGCGGACAAGGCCGCGGTGGCTGCGGATCCGGCGATGCAGCGCGCGATGACGCTGTTCCGCGTCAACCGCGCCGGCTGGGCCACGCGCGAATGGCAGGACGCGCTGTCGCGCTTCAATGACCGGCAGCGGCAGATCGCGGTCGAGATCGCACAGGACAACGGCTGGTTCGACCGCGGCGTGTTCGGCCTGGTCAACGTCGGCGGCGAGCGCAAGCCGGAGGAACTGCGCCTGTACACCCTGCGCTTTCCGCTGCACCACCAGCAGCTGATCCGCGGTGAGTCGGCGCGCAACGGCCTGGATGCCGCCTGGGTCGCGGCCGAGATCCGCGCCGAAAGCACGTTCAATCCGCGCGCGCGCTCGCCGGCCAATGCGCGCGGGCTGATGCAGGTGCTGCCCGAGACCGGCGCCGCCGTCGCGCGCAGGCTGGGCATCCCGTGGTCGGGCGCCGACGCGCTGTTCGACCCGGCCACCAACGTCCGCATCGGCACCGCCTACCTGCGCGAGATGAAAGAGAAATACACCCTGCCCTACGTCGCCATCGCCGCCTACAACGCCGGCCCCACGCCGACCGCGCGCTGGCAGGCGCAGCGCCCGGGCATGGATCCCGGCTTCTGGATCGAGACCATCAGCTACAAGGAAACCCGCGACTACGTGGCGCGCGTGCTCGCCTTCAGCGTGATCTACGACTGGCGCCTGGGCGACCGGCCGGTGGCGGTGAGCGACCGCATGCACGGACGCGTGGGCGCGACGCGAAAGGCGTTTGCCTGCCCCGCTGCCGCGGCGGCGGCGGTTGCGGAAGGCTGAGGGGGCGGACCTGGAGATCTATCTGGTTGGGGGTGCGGTGCGCGACCGGCTGCTGGGGCTGCCGCCGGGAGACCGCGACTGGGTCGTGGTGGGCTCCACGCCCGAGGCGATGCTTTCCGCCGGCTTCCGCGCGGTGGGACGCGACTTCCCGGTGTTCCTGCACCCGGACACCGGCGAGGAGCACGCCTTGGCGCGCACCGAGCGCAAGTCGGCACGCGGCCACCGTGGCTTCGTGGTCGATGCCGCGCCCACGGTGACGCTGGAGGAAGACCTCGGCCGCCGCGACTTCAGCATCAACGCCATCGCCGAACGCCCCGACGGCAGCCTGGTGGATCCGCACGGCGGCCAGGCCGATATCGAGGCGCGCGTGCTGCGCCACGTCGGCCCTGCATTCTCAGAGGATCCCCTGCGCGTGCTGCGCGCCGCGCGCTTCATGGCGCGCTTCGCCGCGCTGGGCTTCACCGTTGCCGACGAGACCGGCGCACTGATGCGCGGGATGGTCGCCGGCGGCGAGCTTGCGGACCTGGTGCCCGAGCGCGTGTGGCAGGAACTGGTGCGCGCGCTGCGTTCGCCGCGGCCTTCAGCCTTCCTGCGCACGCTGCGCGACTGCGGCGCATTGGCGGTGGTCCTTCCAGAGGTCGATGCGCTCTACGGCGTGCCGCAGCGCGCCGAATACCACCCCGAGGTCGACACCGGCGTCCACGTCGAGCTGGTTTGCGACATGGCGGCCACGCTGGCGCCGGGCGACGACGCGATCGGCTTCGCTGCGCTGGTCCATGACCTGGGCAAGGCGCTGACGCCCGACGACGAGCTGCCGAAGCACATCCAGCACGAGCAGCGTGGCGTGCGCCCGGTGCGCGAGCTTGGCGCGCGCCTGCGGGTGCCGGCCGGCCACCGCGACCTGGCCGTGGTGGCCTGCCGCGAACACCTCAACGTGCACCGCCTGGCCGAGCTGCGCGATTCGACCGTGCACGACCTGCTGGCGCGCTGCGACGGCTTCCGCCGCCCTGAGCGGATCGGCCAGCTGGCCACGGTCTGCGAGGCCGACAAGCGCGGCCGCACCGGCCTGCAGGACCAGCCCTATCCGCAGGCCGCGGAACTGGTCCGGCTGCGCGACGCCGCCGCCGCGGTCACCGGCGCGGACATCGCCCATCTGGAGCTGGAAGGCCCAGCGTTCGGCGAGGCATTGCGCAAGGCGCGCGTCGCCGCCATCGGCCGCGCGCGCGCGCTGCGCCGCGACGCGGGCTGATCAGCGCGTCAACCGCGCGCGGCAGGCGCCAGGCGCGCCTCGATCCTCAGCAGCAGGTCGTGCAGCGGGGTGAGCCGCGTGGCCAGCCCGGCGATCACCCCCAGCGTGTTGGCCAGCGCATCCATCCGGTCTTCCATGCGCGTGAAGGCCATCGCGCCCTGCGCATGCTCCAGGCCGATGCCCAGCAGCACCAGGCCCAGCCCCGCGCCCAGCAGCGCGGGCCAGCGCGCGAACAGCTGCACGGCGCTCGCCGCCAGCATGAAATAGGCGAGGAAGTGGTGGAGCTTGTCGCTGCCCGGCGCTTCCGGCAGGTCCGGCGCCGGCATCAGCGAGAACGCCACCACCGCGGCGATCGCCAGGCACCAGAGCGCGCACCAGGCCCACGGCCAGCGCAGGGGCTTGAGCGAACGCCCAAGGCGCGGCCGGCGCGCGGTCATGCGGGCACGCTCACGAGGCCACGCTTCACGAGGGCACGCTTCACGAGGGCGCGCTCACGAATGCACCCTCACAGCCGGAAGCTCAGGTCGCCGGCGAGAAAGGCGGCCTCGAAGGGCACGCCACGCTCGAAGCCCATGGCCTGGAAGCGCTCGCCCATCGCCGACGGCAGGGTGAGCTGCTGCACCTGGCGGCGCAGCGCGTAGCGCGCGGTGTCGTTGGCCGCGCGCGCCTCGTGCGCTTCCAGGCGCTGCTGCAGGCCGTTGCCGAGCAGGAAGGCCGCCTGGCTGTTGTAGCCGGCAAACTCGAAGCCGGCGCCGGTGCCGGCCTCGGCCAGCGCGGTGAAGTCGACCGAGGCGGTGATGTCCTGCAGGCCCACGCGCGCCAGCACGTCGTCGACCACGTGGTGGCGATGGAAGGCACGCAGGGTGCCGCGGTCGCGGGTGGCGGCGTAGTACTCGCGGCGCGGGTAGCCGTAGTCGATGAACAGCATCGCGCCGGCCTGCATGCGGCCCATCACCGCCTGGATCCAGTACGGCAGCTGCGGCAGCAGCTCGGAGCGGTAGCCTTCGGCGAAGTCGCCTTCGCCGCGGTCGCGCTCGACGTGGCGCACGGCCGCGGTCATCAGCGCATCGGCCGGCACTTCGACCAGGCGGAAGCCGCCGTCGGGCGCGCTCGCCACGCCCTCTTCCATGACCTCGCCACGACGGATGACGAAGCGGGGCGTGGGCAGCGCGTCGATCACCTCGTTGGCGAACAGCACGCCGCTCCACTCTTCCTCGCCAAGCGGCCGCTCCAGCCATTCGACGCGCGCGTTCAGCGCCTCCGGCAGTCGCTGGCGGAGTCGCTCGCGCTGGCGTTCGCGCAGGTCGGCGCTGGGCTCGAGGATGGCGTAGCGCGCGGGCAGCGCACCGATCGCGTCCAGGTGCAGGATCGCGGCCTCGGCGAAGGCGCCACTGCCGCCGCCGATCTCGACGAACACGGCGTCGGCGCCCACGTGGCGCAGCGGTGGCGCCAGCGCCTCGGCCACGCACTCGCCGAACAGGCTGCCCAGTTCGGGTGCGGTGATGAAGTCGCCGGCGCGGCCGAACTTGGTGCTGCCGGCGCTGTAGTAGCCCAGGCCGGGCGCGTACAGCGCCAGCTCCATGAAGCGCGAGAACGGGATGGCGCCGCCGGCATCGGCGATCACCGCGTGGATCAGGGCGCGCAGGCGGTCGCTGTGGGCCTGCGCATCGGGGTCGAGCGGGGGAAGCGGCATGGGGGATTCCGTTGCATTGCGCGCGACAGGATACGGAAACGCCCGCCGCGGGACGTTATCGTGTCCTTCCCTGTTACGGAGCCGGTCATGCCGGGAGGCCACCCCGTCGCGCTCGTCACCGGCGCCGCGCGCCGCGTCGGCGCCGCCATCGCGCGCCGGCTGCACGCCGAAGGCTACGACCTGGCGCTGCATTACCGCGGCTCGGCCGGCGAGGCCGCGGCACTGGTGGCCGGGCTCGAGGCTGCCCGCGCGGGCAGCGTGCTGCCGCTGCAGGCCGAGCTGGCCGAGTTCGATCGCCTGCCGGAGCTCGTGGCGCGCACCGTGGGCCGCTACGGGCGTCTCGACGCGCTGGTGAACAACGCCTCGGGCTTCGCGCCCGCGGCCTTCGGCGACATCCACCCCGCGCACTGGGACGCGATGATGGCGGTGAATGCGAAGGCGCCGTTCTTCCTGGCCCAGGCCGCGGCGCCGCACCTGCGCAAGGCCCGCGGCGCCATCGTCAACCTCTCCGACGTCTATGCGCAGACCCCACGCGCCGACCTCGCCACCTACGCGACCAGCAAGGGCGCGCTGGAGGCCGCCACCCGCGCGCTGGCGGTGGCGATGGCCCCGGAGGTGCGGGTCAACGCGGTAGCGCCGGGCGCCATCCTGTGGCCGGACGCGGGCATCGATCCGGCGCTGCAGGCGCGGCTGATGGCAATGACGCCGCTGGGTCGCACCGGCACGCCGGAGGAGATCGCCGGCACGGTGCTGTGGCTGCTGCGCGACGCGACGTACACCACCGGCAGCGTGCTGGCCGTCGACGGCGGACGCCACCTCGGCTGAAGCGGCGCCGGCAGGGTCGCTGCGCGGCGCCGCGGGTCCGGCCGGCGGTTCGTGCGCCCGGCGTCGCGATCAGCGCCTGGGCGCGAAGGCGTGGGCGATGTCGGTGCCCTGGAACGCCGCGGGCAGTTCGTGCGACATCGCATAGCGGTACAGCACCGCGGAGTAGATGCCGGTCAGCGCGGCCTGGTAGACACCCAGCAGCAGCACGCCGATGCCGCAGACCAGCCCGACCGCGACCGCGAGCAGCAGCGACGCCTGCGCTGCGACCACCACCAGCAGGATCGACACCACGATCGCGCCCGCGCTCAGCAGGCCGAAGGCGGCGCCGATGCCGAGCTGGCCCACCGCGTTCTCGCCCCAGGTGCGCTTGAGCAGCGCCACGCTCTGCCGCAGCGCGTCCACCGGCCCGACGTCGCGGCTGACCAGCACCGGCACCACCAGGAAGGTCGCCAGCGTCCAGGCCACGCCCAGGCCGCTGCCGACCAGGCGAACCAGGAAGTTGCTGTCCTTGCCCTTCATCGCCTGCAGCAGCACGCCGACGGTGGCGGCGATCGCCGCATAGCCGAAGATCGCGCCCAGCCGCGACCGTGCGGCCGCGAGTCCGTCCGACAGCGTCGGATCACCGCCTTCGAGCCGGATCATCGCCGCACCCACCAGGGCGCAGTTGAAGAAGATCATCACGCTGTAGGTGCAGAAGTAGAAGGCGAAGCCCAGCAGCGCTCCGCCGAGGCTCCAGCCGTTGGCGAACACGCCCAGTGCGAAGCCCGGCAGCGCGAAGCTGGCCAGCACCACCAGCGTGGCCAGGCCCGAAAGCACCGGGAACAGCATCAGCTCGCGGTCGGAGCGCAGCACCGCGGCGCTTGCCTTCACCATGTCCCAGCTGCGCGAAAACCTGTCGAACATCGCCCCACCCTCCTGCTCTCCGCGCCCCGCGACGGCCGGCTGGCCGCCTCGTCCAACGCATGGATTCCATGACGACGCCTGCGGTGCGGGTGTGACCGGATCCCGCGCCGCGGCCCTGTCTTCAGCCGGCCGCGAGGGCGCCCACGACCGGCAGCGTGACCGCGTGCATCGCGACGCCGCGCTCGTCCGACGCGGCCCACAGCGCGGCGAGGGTGCGCCCGCTCGCCGGCTCGACGATCTCCGGCGCGATCTCCGCCAGCGGCCGCAGCACGAAGGCGTGGCAGAGCTCGCCGCGCGGCAGGCGCAGGTTGCCGGGGCCGCTGCAGATCAGGTCGTCGAACAGCACGATGTCGATGTCCAGCGTGCGGTCGCCGAAGCGCGGGCCGCTGCGGTCGCGGCCATGCGCGTCCTCGAGCGCATGCAGCCAGTCGTTGAGCGCCACCACGTCCAGGTCGGACGCGATCACCGCCGCGGCGTTGACGAAGTCGGCACCCTCGAAGCCCACCGCCGGCGTGCGGTACGCGGCCGACGCGCGGATGTCGCCGAAGCGCTCGCGCAGCGCCGCGAAGGCGATGGCGATGTGGCGCTCGGGATCGACGTTGCTGCCAAGGCTGAGGCAGGCGGTGTGCATGGTCGCGCTCCGTGGGAGCGGCCATGATCGCGCATCGTGCGGCGCCAGCGCGAGCGCCGCCACGCCGCCGCCACGCCCGGCGGCAGGCCTCAGCCGGTTGCCGGGCCGGCGTCGGCGTCGCGCGTGAGCCGCACCTCCACCGGCGCGTCGCTGTGCGCTTGGAACACGCGCAGCCCGAACTCCGGGAGGATCGCCAGCAGGTGGTCGAAGATGTCGGCCTGGATGCCTTCGTAGACGGCCCAGCGCACGTCGTTGGTGAAGCAGTAGATCTCCAGCGGCAGGCCGGCATCGGTCGGCTGCAGCTGGCGCACCATCAGGCTCATGTCCTGGTGCACGCCCGGATGGTTGCGCAGGTACTGCTCGACGTAGGCGCGGAAGGTGCCGAGATTGGTGACGCGACGGCGGTTGACCGGCTCGCCGCCGCGCTCGGCCAGCTTCGCGTTCCAGTCCTGCAGCTCGCTGGACTTGCCGTCGAGATAGGCATCGAGCAGGCGGAAGCGGCGGAAGCGGGCGACTTCATCGGCCTCGAGGAAGCGGGTCGAATGCTGGTCGAGGTAGATCGCGCGCTTGATGCGGCGGCCGCCCGACTCGGTCATGCCGCGCCAGTTCTTGAACGAGTCGCTGATCAGCTTGCGCGTGGGCACCGTGGTGATGGTCTTGTCCCAGTTCTGCACGGTGACCGTGTGCAGGGCGATGTCCATGACGTCGCCGTCGGCGTTCTGGCTGGGCATCTCGATCCAGTCGCCGATGCGCACGCGGCCGTCGCCGCTGATCTGCAGGCTGGCCGCGAACGACAGGATCGTGTCCTGGAAGATCAGCATCAGCACCGCGCTGGCCGCGCCCAGGCCGGTCAGCACGTGCACCAGGTCGACGCCCGCCAGCAGCGCCACCGAACCCAGCGCCGCCATCACCAGGGCGATGATCTTGGCGACCTGCAGGTAGCCCTTGATCGGCTTGTTGCGCGCGTCGGGACGACGCTCGTAGACCTCGTTGGCGACGTCGAGCGCGTGGCCGAAGGCCAGCGCCACGGTGAAGATCACGAACACCCGGCACAGGCCGGTGACGAAGGCCACGAACTGCGGCGGCAGGTCGGGCACCAGGCCGATGCCGGCGCCGATCACCAGCGCCGGCACCACGTTGGCCAGGCGCGAGATCACCCGCATCCGGCTGATCGAGTCTCCGGCATAGCCGGTCAGCGTGGCCACGCGCGCGAGCACGTGGCGCAGGCCGCGCAGCAGGATGCGCCGGGTGACGAAGTTGGCCAGCCACGCCACCAGCAGCAGGGCGGACAGCATGATGAGCGCATAGGCCCAGGGGTATGGCGCCAGCGCGTCGCGCAGCGCATCGAGTCGGACTTGCATGGGATCTCCGGTTGCGACGGATCAGCCGCCCCGCGTGCGCTCGATCACCACGCCGACCGCGCGCGCGCCGCGCACGGCGCCGGGCTTGCTGAGCTTCAATCGTAGCCGCTGGACGTTGAACTCCCGCAGCACGACCTCCGCGCAGCGCTCGGCCAGCGTCTCCACCAGCCCATCGTCCGACTGCGAAACCACCTCGACCAGGCGCTTGCTGACGGCCTTGTAGTTGAGGGTGTCGGCGATGTCGTCGCTCGCGGCCGGCACGCGGTTGTCGAACGCCATCTCGAGGTCGAACACCAGCGTCTGGCGGATGCGCCGCTCCCAGTCGTAGATGCCGATCAGGGCCTCGATCTCGAGCCCTTCGATGAAGACGTGGTCCATGGCGGGCCGGGTCCTGGCGGGGCGCGCCAGCTTAGCGCGACGGGGCGTCGGGACCCGCCGCGTGGGCCGCGGCGGAGGCGTCGCCGGTGCGGGCCGCGACTTCAGGCAGCGCGGCCATGTCCCAGCGCGGGGTGACGTGCACCGCGTCGGGCTCGCGCTGCCCGCCCTCGAGCCGCAGCGCGCCGGCGAAGGCGATCATCGCGCCGTTGTCGGTGCACAGCGCGGGGCGCGGGAAACAGGCGCGGCCGCCGCGCTTGGCCGCCATCGCCTGCAGGCGCGCGCGCAGGCGGCGGTTGGCACCGACGCCGCCCGCCACCACCAGGGTGTCGCAGCCGGCGGCGTCCAGCGCGCGCGCGCACTTGATCGCCAGCGTGTCGACCACCGCGTCCTCAAAGGCGCGGGCGATGTCGGCGCGGGTGGCGTCGGACTGGTCGCTGTCGCGCCAGGCCAGCATCACCTGGGTCTTCAGGCCGCTGAAGCTGAAGTCGAGGCCGGGGCGGTTGGTCATCGGCCGCGGGAAGCTGAAGCGTCCGGGCGTCCCGGCTTCGGCCAACGCCGCCAGCTGCGGCCCGCCGGGATAGGGAAGGCCCATCAGCTTGGCGGTCTTGTCGAAGGCCTCGCCGGCGGCGTCGTCCAGGGTCTCGCCCAGCAGCCGGTAGCGGCCGATCGCATCCACGGCCACCAGCTGGGTGTGCCCGCCCGACACCAGCAGGGCGACGAAGGGCGGCTCGGGCGGGTCGTCCTCCATCAGCGGGGCCAGCAGGTGGCCTTCCATGTGGTGGACGCCGACCGCGGGCAGGTCGAGCGCCCAGGCCAGCGACCGCGCCACGCCGGCACCGACCAGCAGCGCGCCGACCAGGCCGGGGCCGGCGGTGTAGGCGACGCCGTCGAGGTCGCCGACGTCCAGACCGGCCTCGGCCAGGGTCTGGCGGATCAGCGGCAGCAGCTTGCGCACGTGGTCGCGGCTGGCGAGCTCGGGCACCACGCCGCCGTATTCCGCATGCAGGGCGATCTGGCTGTAGACCGCGTGCGCCAGCAGCCCGTCCGCGCCGGACCGGCCGGTGTCGTAGACGGCGACGCCGGTTTCGTCGCAGCTGGTTTCGATGCCGAGGACTTTCATGGGGGGCGATCGCGGCTGTAGCCGCTCCTACAGGTTGGGGCGTGTGGCGGGCCGGTGAGGGGCGTGTGGCGGGGCGGTCCGTGGCCGTGGTTCTCCGGCGGGTTTGCACCGGTCACGCGTCGCGGCTATGATACGCGGCTCGCCGGGGGGAAACCGGCGCACCCTGACACCAGAGATTTTCCAATGCCCAGCGTCAAAGTCCGCGAAAACGAGCCCTTCGAGTTTGCCCTCCGCCGCTTCAAGCGCACCTGCGAAAAGGCCGGCGTCCTCGCCGAGACCCGCAAGCGCGAGTTCTACGAGAAGCCGACGCAGGAGCGCAAGCGCAAGGCTGCCGCGGCGGTGAAGCGCCAGTCGCGCCGGACCTCGCGCGACGTCACCAAGCGCCAGCGCATGTACTGATCCGGCCTGCCGGCGCCCTGCGCGCCGCGGTCGAGATCGCACCCTGAAGCCGGCACGCGCAAGCGTCGCCGGCTTTTCGTGTTCACGCAAACCGGAGCATCCAGCATGAGCCTCAAGCAGCGCCTCACCGACGACATGAAGGCCTCCATGAAGGGCGGCGACAAGGCCAGCCTGGGCGTGATCCGCCTGGTCCAGGCCGCGGTCAAGCAGCGCGAGGTCGACGAGCGGGTCGAGCTCGATGACGTGCAGGTCCTGGCGGTGATGGAGAAGATGGTCAAGCAGCGCAAGGACTCGGTCAGCCAGTTCGAGGCCGCCGCGCGCGAGGACCTGGCCGCGATCGAGCGCGCCGAAATCGAGGTCATCCAGCGCTACCTGCCCGAGAAGATGGGCGAGGCGGAGGTGCAGGCCGCGATCGACGCCGCCATCGCCGAGACCGGCGCCGGCACCCCGGCCGACATGGGCAAGGTGATGGCCGTGCTCAAGCCGAAACTCGCCGGCCAGGCCGACATGGGCCAGGTGTCCGCACTGCTGAAGAAGTCGCTCGCCGGCTGATCCGGCCGGCCGCCCGCCCCGCCCTTGTAGGAGCGGCTAAAGCCGCGATGCTTTCGGAGCGCGGCCGCCCCGCTGCACGTGATCGCGGCTTTAGCCGCTCCTACAGGGGCACTCTCGCCACGCGGCTTGCACGCGCAGGCCCGCATCCTGCGGGCCATGGCTGAATTCATCACCGGGCGCCTCAAGTCCAGCTTCGAGCGGCTGCAGCAGTCGCTGCCCTACGCGATCGCACAGCGCTTCGTCGAAGTCGACATCCTCACCCACGCGGCCTCGCTGACCTTCTTCGCCCTGCTGTCCCTGGCGCCGCTGCTGGTGCTGCTGCTGTGGCTGACCGCCTCGCTCTATCCGACGGCCCAGCAGGCGCTGCTCGAACAGGTGCAGGCGATCGCCGGCACCGGCGCCGGGCAGGTCGCCAGCACCGTGCTGGAAAACGCCAGCACCGAGCCCGACGTCGGCTCGCTGGCCGGGCTGTGGAGCACCGGGCTGCTGTTCTTCGGCGCCACCGCGGTGTTCGCGCGCCTGCAGGGCACGCTGAACCTGATCTTCCATACCTCCGGCGAGCAGGTACGCGGCGGCATGCGCGCCTGGCTGCGCAAGCGCGTGTTCTCGTTCGGCGTGGTGCTGGCGCTGGGTTTCCTGCTACTGGTCTCGGCGGCGCTGACCACCGCGCTCGAGATCTGGTTCGCCGGTTCGCCCACCCTGCCGGTGCTGGGCAACCTGGCGTCGCTGGCGCTGTATGCGCTGGCCTTCGCGCTGATGTACCACTACCTGCCCGACCGCCGCGTGCGCTGGCAGCAGGCCTTCCTGGGCGGCGCGCTCACCGCGCTGCTGTTCGTGGTCGGCCGCTGGGGCATCGGCCTGTACATCACCGAAGCGGCGCCGGGCAGCGCCTACGGCTCGATGGGCACCCTGGTCGTGCTGCTGGTCTGGCTGTACTACGCCGCCGTGGTGTTCTTCGTCGGCGCGATGATCACCGCGGTGATCGACGAACGCTGGCGCTTCAGCGACGTCCACCGCCGGCTGGAGGAGCGCGCGGCCCGCCGCGGCCGGCGCGGCACCCGCCCCCTGCAGGAGCGGCTGCAGCCGCGCTAGGCGTCGGCTGATTCCGGTCGATCCAGGGGCATTCCGGCGTCCGCCGTCGCGGCTGTGCCGCTCCTACAGGGCGTGCGGGTGCATGCGATCATGGCCGCTGCCATGGCCCGCCTCTCCGACGCTTTCATCGACGACCTGCTCGCCCGGACGGACATCGTCGAGGTGATCAACCTGCGCGTGCCGCTGAAGCGCCAGGGACGCGAGTATTCGGCGCGCTGTCCGTTCCACGACGAGCGCTCGCCCTCGTTCACGGTCTCGCCGAACAAGCAGTTCTACCACTGCTTCGGCTGCGGTGCGCATGGCACCGCGATCTCCTTCCTGATGAACTTCGACCGCCTCGAATTCCTCGATGCGGTGGACGAGCTGGCCAAGCGCGTCGGCATCGAAGTGCCGCGCGAGACCCGCCAGCACAACGAGAACCCGGACAGCCGCGACATGTACGCGGTGCTCGACGAGGCCGCGCGCTTCTACCGCGCCGCCCTCGTGCCCGGCACCGAGGCCGACGACTACCTCTCGCGCCGCGGCATGGATGCGTCGATCCGCGAGCAGTTCGGCATCGGCTACGCGCCGGGCGGCTTCTCGGCGCTGAAGGACGCGCTGGGCAGCAATCCGCGCCGGGTCTCGCTGCTCGAACGCACCGGCATGCTGTCGAAGAACGACCGCGGCCACAGCTACGACAAGTTCCGCGACCGGGTGATGTTCCCGATCCACGACCGCCGTGGCCGCGTGATCGCCTTCGGTGGACGCGTGCTGCGCGCGGAGGATTCGCCCAAGTACCTCAACTCGCCCGAGACACCGCTGTTCCACAAGGGCCGCGAGCTCTACGGACTGTGGCAGGTGCGCCAGGCCCACCAGAAGATCGCGCGGCTGGTGGTGGTCGAGGGCTACATGGACGTGGTCGCGCTGTTCCAGCACGGCATCAGCGAAGCGGTGGCCACCCTGGGCACCGCGACCACGCCGGACCATGCCGAACTGCTGTTCCGCAACGCGCCCGACGTGTACTTCTGCTTCGACGGCGACGCCGCCGGACGTCGCGCCGCCGCGCGCGCGATGGAGTCGGTCCTGCCGCGCATGAAGGACGGCCGCCAGGCGTTCTTCCTGGTCCTGCCCGACGGCGAGGATCCCGACACCATCGTCCGCAACGAGGGCGCGCCCGGCTTCGAGGCGCGGCTGGCGGCGGCGACGCCGCTGTCGCAGTTCCTGTTCGACCACCTGGCCGAGGACGGCATCAACCTGGCCACGCTCGACGGCAAGGCGCGACTGGCCGAGCGCGCCAAGCCGATGCTCGCGCAGCTGCCCGACGGCGCCTTCGCCGACCTGATGCAGCAGCGGCTGACCGAGCTCACCGGCGTCGGCGCCCGCTCCGCGCCGCCCGAGGTGCACGTCCCCGCCGCGCGCGCCCGCCGCGCGCGGCCCGGTACCGCCCCGCGACGCAGCCTGGTGCGCAGCGCGATCACCCTGCTGCTGCAGAAGCCGCAGCTGGCCCTGGAGCTGCAGCCGCCGTTCCGCTTCACCGCCCTGCGCCAGCCGGGGGTGGAGCTGCTGACCGAGCTGGTGGCGATCGTCAGTGCGCGACCGGACATCGGCACCGGGGCGATCCTGGCCCACTTCGAAGGCCGTCCGGAAGCCGAGTCCCTGCACAAGCTTGCCGCGATCGACATGCCCGGCGACGAGGCCGGCTGGGCGCGCGAATTCCTCGATGCCGTGGCCCAGCTGGATGGCCAGATGTTCCAGCAGCGCGTCGACGAGCTGCTCGCCAAACAGCGCGAGGACGGCCTGGATGCGACCGACAAGGCCGAGCTGCGCGAGCTGCTGCAGGCGCGGGGCGCGGGGCGCGGCTGAGGCGGGTCAGGGTTTTCCCCAATGGTCGGCCTGGCGACGCCCGCGTACCGTCCAGTACGTTCGCGCCAACGCAGCTGACGCCATGTCCTTCGAAGCCCCCAGCCTGTTCGCCCCCCTGCTCCCGCCGCAGCCCTGGCGCGGTGCCATCGACAGCCTGCTGCGCGCCGGCGAGGAGCGGGCGCCGGAGCTCGACCCCGCGCTGCTGGACGCCGACCCCGCAGACGTCAGCTTCGCGCTGGACCCGCGCAGCGTGGTCACCGGCAACGAGAAGTCCACGCAGTGGAACACCAGCTACGAGGTCCGCGGCGAGATGACCGTGCGCGGACCCGGCAGGGCCGCGAGCGAGGTGCCCGTGCGCTACGAGGTCACCCTGCGCAACGAGGAAGCAACGCCGGCGGCGATGACCGCGGTGAATCCCTTCGATCCGTCGACCATCCCGCCGCGCACCCGCATCGACGTGCATGGCGCCGACTACGTGGGCACCGCGCTGGAGCCCGCGTTCCGCGAGCTGGCCGCGGCCAACAACCTCGACTCGATCGAAGACCTGCGCCTGTCGCTGGAGATGACCGAAAAGAAGGGCCTGCGCGTGATGTCGGGCGCGGAGCGCCTGTTCGACGCGCCGCGTGACGGCGGGCCCGGCTCGCCGGCGCTGGCACGCGAGGACTTCACCCGCCACACCACGATGCTGTCCGACCCGGCCGGCGCCGACCTCGCGCAGTACACGCGCATGCTGCTGACCGGCCAGGTGCCCGACGCCACCGTGCGGATCAGCGAGGACGTGGAGCCGGGTGAAGTCGCGGGTGCCGTCACCGAGGCCGGCTCCGGCGAGGTCAACGACATCACCTGGACGCTGGACGCCGAGGGCCGGCCCACCGGCGCCGAGGCCGTGCTGACCTGGGAGCCCTCGAGCCGCGGCCGCGACTCCGACCGCATCGAGGCCAATGCGCAGAGCGGCTTCCGCGTCGACAACGACATGAAGGGCAGCGGCGACGACGTCGGCCACCTGGTGGCCTACCGCTTCGCGCAGGGACACGGCGAAGTGAACATGTTCCCGCAGTTCTCGAGCTTCAACCAGGGCGCCTACGCGCGCATGGAGCAGGAGTGGAGCGACTGGATCGGCGCCGGCATGGAGGTGCGGATCGACATCGACCTCGTGCGCAACGACGCCGCCCGGCCCGACGAAGTGCACGTCGACTACGCGGTCATCGACCCGGTCACCGGCAGCGTGGTCTACGACCCCTCGCTGCTGGCCTTCGGCAACAGCGCCGGCCAGTCCTTCGACGCGATCGCGGCCAACCGCATGCCCGACCTGATCGACAGGGCCGCGGCCTGACGGCAGACTGCCCGCATGCACGCAGGCCCTGCGCTGGACCGAAATGAACTGATCGCCCGCATCGGCCGGCTGCTGGTGGCCGATGCCGCGGTGTCGGACGGCGCGTGGCATGGCTATGCCTTGATCGTGCGCTACGGCGATGGCGCCATCGCGCGCCGCATGACCGGCTTCCGCTACGACGCGGACGGCGCGTACTTGGCGGCCACGCCCGACGCCGACGCGCTGGGTCCCGCCTTCGACGACCTGCGTGACGCCACCCGCGTGCCCGGCAAGGAACCCTGGGGCGCCTGCGTGCTGCGCCTGTGGCGCGAAGGCGGGCGCATGGCCGTGGAGTTCGAATACGACGACCCCGGACAGTGGGACGTCACGCCGGCCACGCTGGGCGAGGTCGCGCGCCGCGCACGTCCGGCCGGCCCCGAGACGCCAGGCGCGTGAACGGCTGACCCCGATTGCAGGCCACCTGCCGCCGCGCTACGGTGCCGGAACCAGGGAGACGCAGGGGAATACAGGGATGTTTCGATTGATTCTGTTGCTCGCGCTCGCCGCCGCACCGTTCACGGTGCAGGCGCAGAGCGAAGCCGAAGTCCGCGCCCAGGCGCAGGCCTCCATGGTCGTATCGGGAAGCCTCGACATCGAGCCCGACGGCCTGGTGTCGTCGCTCGCGCTCGAGAAGGAAGACCAGCTGCCGGCGTACGTCGTCCGGGCCGCCAGGAACGCCGTCGCGACCTGGCGGTTCGAACCGGTCATCCTGGATGGGGTCGCAAGGCCTGTCCGTCTGTTCATCAGGCTGCGCGTGGTGGCCGTTCCCGCCGACGACGGTGGGCTCACGCTTTCGATCGGCGGCGTCAGCTTCCTGGACAGGGACGTACCGGCGACCGACGGCTTCGAATCGATCCGCCAGCTGCCGCCCGAATACCCCTACTACGCGCTGGAGCGCAATGCCAGCGGCGACGTCTACCTGCTGCTGGAGATCAACCGCGAAGGCCGCGTGGCCCGGAGCGCCGTGGAACGGGTCAACCTGCGCGGGGTCGCCGACGAGCCCACGATGCACAAGCTGCGTCGTCATTTCTCCGAAGCCGCCCTCAAGGCGGCGCGCAGGTGGCACTTCAGGCCGCCGAGCACCGGCCCGGATGCAGGCGAGCCCTCGTGGACGGCCCGCGTACCGGTCTCGTACGTCATGCACGGCACCGTCCAGTCGGACCAGTACGGCAAGTGGACCGCCTATGTACCCGGTCCGGTCCAGAGTGCGCCGTGGCTCGAGGATCGTGCCGCGGATGCCAATGACGCGATCGCCAGCGGCAGCATCCAGCTCGTGGGCGCTGGTCCGAAGCTGCTGACCCCGCTGCAGCCCGAAGGCTGATCAGGCGGGGTCCGCCCCGGTCCTGCACAACGCGTTCGCGCAGGACGGCCCGTCCTACCCCACCCGCCGCAGCTCCAGCAGCGGCGACGGCTGCAGGAACGGCAGCAACCAGTGGTCGACCAGCAGGAAGGCGAACAGCGCCATCAGGTAGACCACCGAGTAGTTGAAGACGCGCATCGGGTAGAAGTCGTCCGGTGGGTCCATCAGGCGCCAGGCATGCCAGAGGAAGACCAGGCCCAGCACCAGCGCACCGCCGAGGTAGAACAGGCCGCTCATGCCCACCGCCCAGGGCAGCACCGTCACCACCAGCAGCAGCACGGTGTACAGCAGGATCTGCCAGCGCGTGTACTGGACGCCGTGGGTGACCGGCAGCATCGGCACCAGCGCGCGCGCGTAGTCCTCGCGGCGGAAGATCGCCAGCGCCCAGAAGTGCGGCGGCGTCCACACGAAGATGATCAGCACCAGCAGCAGCGCGTGCGCCCAGTCCCACTCGTTGCGCATGCCGGTCACCGCGGCCCAGCCCAGCAGCGGCGGCGCCGCGCCGGCGATGCCGCCGATGACGATGTTCTGCGGCGTGGCGCGCTTGAGGAAGCCGGTATAGACGATGGCGTAGCCGATCAGCGAGGCGAACGTCAGCAGCGCCGTGACCGGATTGACCAGTGCGACCAGGATCACCATCGACAACGTGCCCAGGAATACCGCGAACGCGAGCACCTGGGCAGGTTTCAGCGCGCCCGTCGCCAGCGGCCGGTCGGCGGTGCGCACCATCACCTTGTCGATGCGCTGGTCGATCAGGTGGTTGATCGCGGCCGCGGACGCCGCCGCCAGCCAGATGCCGATGAAGCCGAACACCGACTGGCGCAGTGGCGGCAGTCCCGGCACCGCCATGAACATGCCGACGAAGGCGGTGAACACGATCAGCGCCACCACGCGCGGCTTGGTCAGCTGCCAGTACTGGTCGAGGTTGGCGCGCATGTCAGTCCACCCCGCGCAGGCGTGCCAGCAGCGACACCATCACGAACACCAGCAGCGCGGCGCCGCCGTTGTGCATCACCGCCACGGGCAGCGGCAGCGACAGCTTGACGTTGAGGATGCCGAGCGTGACCTGGCCGACGGTCAACAGTGCCAGCAGCACGCCCCAGCCACGGAGGCCGGGCGTGCGCAGCATGCGCACCGCCGCCCACAGCAGCATGGCCGCTGCGGCCACCGCGCCGAGACGGTGGGTCAGGTGGATCGCGATGCGCGCGGCGCCGTCCAGCACGCCGCCCTCGTAGTCCACGCCGATGCCGCGCCAGAGCACGAAGCCCTCGCGGAAGTCGGTCGGGGGGCGCCACAGGCCCGCGCACTGCGGGAAGTTCTCCATCGACCAGCCGCCGGCGCCGCAGGACAGCGCGGCATAGTTCGCGCTCACCCAGCCGCCGAGCGCGATCTGCACGCCCAGCACCGCGACCGCCGCCCACAGCAGGCGACGCAGGCCCGATGCGTCGGCCAGCACGATCGGCCGGTTGGTCGCGCGCCAGGCCATCCAGACCAGCAGCGAGAACGTCAGCAGGCCACCCATCAGGTGGCCCATCACCACCACCGGCTTGAGCAGCCAGGTCACCGTCCACATGCCAAGCAGCGCCTGGAAGATGATCACCGCCAGCGTCAGCGAGGCCTCGCGCCCGAGGTCCTGGCCGCGCCAGCGCAGCGCCGCGGCCAGCAGGATCGCCTCGCCCGCGATCGCGAGCAGCGACGCCGCGACATGCGCGCCGGCCATGTAGGTGGGGATCGCGATGGCGACCAGGCCGGCCGCGCCCAGCACCTGCGCGATGCCGAAGCGCCGGCGGCGGGCGGCGAGCAGCGCCATCGCCAGCACCAGCACCCCGAGCAGCGCGGCGACGTGGCGGTGCACCTGCTCGCGCCAGGCCTTGTGGTCCTCGAAGGCGCGGATGGCGCTGGCGGCGTGGTCGGCGACATGCTGGGCCGTCTTCGGCCAGGTCGCGCGGCCGTAGCAGGTCGGCCAGTCGGGGCAGCTCAGGCCGGCGTGCGACAGGCGCACGAAGGCGCCGAACACGATCACGCCCAGCGCCAGCGCCACGGCCAGCCAGGCGATCCGGTGGAAATGGCGGTGGATGTGGCGAACGCCGTGCTGCAGGGCCTGGCCGGGGGCGGTCGAGGGGGTGGTCATCACTTCAGCTTGAGCAGGCGCGCCACGTCGGTGCGCAGGTGGCCGGGGTCGAAGCCCGGCGCGTAGCGCAGGATCACGAAGCCGTTGGGGTCGACAACATACACCGGCGCGCCCTGCGGCCCGCCCTCCTCCAGCCGCGGCAGCTGCGCGGTGAACGCGGGCATCGGCTCCAGCACGTTCCAGACCCGGTTGCGCAGCGCGCCCTCGGGCGGTTCGCCGACCCAGAGGATGTTGACGTGGTCGGCGTTGTGCCCGAACAGGCGCCAGACCTTGTCGAGGTCCCGGCTCAGCGTGACGCAGGCGTCGGTGCAGTCGGCCGGCGGCGCGACGACGATCCGCCAGGTGCGCTCGACCGGGTTCCATGCGTAGTCGCCGCCATCGACCAGCCGCGGCACCACGTCGCGCAGGTCGCCGGGCGGCTGCAGCAGCTCGCCGTGGTTCTTCATGCCGGCCGGCCGCCAGCCCGAGAAGCGCAGCGCCCCGGCGACGATCGCGCTGCCGAAGAACACCGCCACGATCAGCAGCAGCAGCGCGCGGTTGCGGTTGCGCTCGCGCACCGGGAGGGTCGGGAGGGGCTGGGGATCATTCATGGGCGTTGCCTGCGGTACGTCAGGATCAGCGCGGTGACCAGCACCGCGAGGGCGAGCGCGAACCATTGCACGGCATAGCCGAGATGGCGTTCGGGCGGAAGGGTGTTGGGCAGCACGTCGAGGTCGCGCGCATAGCCGATGTCGAGGTCCGGATCGAGCTTGAGCACCCGCGGCGCAAGCGCCGGCTGCTGCAGCGGCGCGGCCAGCGTGGCCGGATCGAGTCCGATGGCGAGCAGGGTGCCATCCGCCTGCGCGGCGAAGCCCGCCGGACCGATGCCGTGCGAGGGCGGCGGTACCAGCAGGCCGGCGACCTGCCGGGCACCCGTCGGCCGCGGCACGGCGGGCAGGGTGCGATCCGGCGGCAGCGGCAGCCAGCCGAGCTCGACCAGCAGCGGGCCGCTGCCCGCGTCGGGCACGAAGGCGCGGTACACGCGCACGCCCGCGCGACCGTTGCGCTGCTGGTTGTCGAGCAGCACCGCCGGCGCCTCGGCGAAGTGGCCCGTGCCGGCGCTCCAGTCGTAGCCACGGGTGCGCACAGGGTCGGTCGCGGCGGCCAGCGGCAGCGGCGTCCTGGCACTGACCGTCGTCGCGACCTGGTCGAGCATCCGCTGCTTTTCCTGCTGCCGGCCGAGCTGCCAGTGGCCGAGCGAGGAGAAGGCCGCGATCGCCAGCAGGGCCACCATCCAGCCGACCACCATGGTGACGCCACGGCTCATGCCGGCACGTTGCCCGGGTGCGATACTGCCGCGATCACACTGGCCGCGGAGGCCAAGCGCATGAGTGATTCGCTCAAAACCCTGCTCATCATCGGATTCCTGATCCTGATCGTATGGAACCTCGGCGCCGGCCTGTACTACATGCTGGTCGACAAGGGCACCACCAAGCGCACCGTCAATGCGCTCACCCGGCGCATCGCGCTGTCGGTCGTGCTGATCCTGATCGTGCTCCTCTCGATCTGGATGGGATGGATCACGCCGCACGGTGTCCAGGGCTGAACCTGGCACCGGGCCGCGCGCGGCCCCGGCGAAGACGCGAAGGCCGGCAATCGCCGGCCTTCGTCATTCCATGACGGCCGCCCCTGCGGGCGCGCGCATCAGACCACGTAGACGAACAGGAACAGCGCCAGCCAGACCACGTCGACGAAGTGCCAGTACCAGGCCACGGCTTCGAAGGCGAAGTGGTTGTCGCGGGTGAAGTGGCCCTTGTAGCAGCGCAGCCAGATGATCGCCAGCATGATCGTGCCCAGCGTGACGTGCGCGCCGTGGAAGCCGGTGAGCATGAAGAAGGTCGAGCCGTAGATGCCCGAGCCCATCGTCAGGTTGAGGTCGCGGTAGGCGTGGATGTATTCCTCGACCTGGAAGAACAGGAAGAGGCAGCCCAGCAGCACGGTGATGCCCAGGAACACCAGCAGCTGGCGGCGGTTGTCGGCCTTCAGCGCGTGGTGCGCGATGGTCAGGGTCACGCCGGAGGTCAGCAGGATCAGCGTGTTGAGCAGCGGCAGGCCCCAGGCCGGGATGGTCTGGAAGGCACCGCCGATCTGGCCGGGGCCAGCCGAGGGCCAGGCCGCGCTGTAGCCCTCCCACAGCAGCGCATTGGTCGCCATGCCGTCGCCGACACCGCCCAGCCACGGCAGCGACAGCTGGCGGGCGTAGAACAGCGCGCCGAAGAAGGCCGCGAAGAACATCACCTCCGAGAAGATGAACCACACCATGCCCATGCGGAACGAGCCGTCGACCTGGCGGTTGTGGTAGCCCGACACGGACTCGAGGATCACGTCGGCGAACCACTTGAACAGGATCAGGATCAGCCCGGCGCAGCCGACGAAGAACACCGCACGGCCCCAGGACACCTCGTTGAACCAGCTCGCCAGGCCGAAGAAGAGGACGAACAGCGCCACGGACGCGAACACCGGCCACTTGCTGTCGTGCGGGACGAAGTAGACGTTCGGGTCGTGGTGCTCGGCTTGGGTCTGTGCCATGTCGGGTTCCGTCGTTGCCGGGTCAGGGTGCCGCGTAGGGCACGTTGGACGACGCACCGACCGCGGCGGACTGCTGTTCGCGTTCGGTCAGGACGTCGTTCTTGAAGAAAGTGTAGGACAGGGTGATCGTCTTGACGTCGGCGGGAAGCGACGGGTCGATGATGAAGCGCACCGGCATGTCGCGGGTCTCGCCCGCGGCCAGGGTCTGCGCGGTGAAGCAGAAGCACTCGGTCTTGGCGAAGTAGCCCGACGCGCGCGCCGGCGCCACCGAGGGCGTGGCGGTGCCGACGATCGCGCGGTCGCCGTCGTTGTGCGCGTAGTAGGTGGTCTCGTACTGCTGGCCGACCTGCACCTGCATCCGCGCCTGGTTGGGGCGGAACGACCACGGCAGCGACGAGTTGACCCCGCCGTCGAACTCCACCGTGACCATGCGCGCCTCCGCCACCACGCCCGCGCCGGCGTCGACGCTGGCGGCGGTGTTGTCGAGGCGGATGCCGAACACCTTCTCGCAGGCGATGCGGTACAGCGGGACCAGCGAGAAGGTGAACGCGAACGCGGCCAGCGCCGCGAGCAGCATCTTGCCGATGCCCGCGGTCTTCGCGGTCGTGGCGGCCTTGCCGCTCACGATGCCAGCACCCCGGACAGGATGAAGCCGATGTAGATCGCGAGCGCCACGGCGCCCAGCGTCAGCGCCAGGCGCACGGCACGCCGCCGCTGGGCGGCGATGCGCTCGGGATCGTGCTGGTCAGGCGCGGCTGGCATCGTTGACGGGCTCGATCTCATGGCCTTCCGGGTCCAGGTCGCCGTGGGCGAGGTCGCCCGGGCGGATCACCGGCGGCGTGGTGAAGGTGTGGTGCGGGGCCGGCGACGGCACCGTCCACTCCAGGCCACGCGCGCCTTCCCACGGACGCTGCGGCGCCGGGGCGCCCTTCTTCAGCGAGTGGTACAGGATGCCGAACATCAGGAACGGCGTGACGAACATTCCGAAGGCGCCGATCGAGCTGATCAGGTTCCAGTCGGCGAACACCACGTTGTAGTCCGGGATGCGGCGCGGCATGCCGGCCAGGCCGAGGAAGTGCTGCGGGAAGAACAGCAGGTTGACGAAGACCATCGTCCACCAGAAGTGGAACTTGCCCCAGGCCTCGTTGTACATGCGCCCGGTCCACTTCGGCCACCAGTAGTAGACCGCGGCGATCAGCGCCAGCACCGAGCCCGTCACCAGCACGTAGTGGAAGTGCGCCACCACGAAGTAGGTGTCGTGGTACTGGAAGTCGGCCGGCACGATGGCGAGCATCAGGCCCGAGAAACCACCGATGCTGAAGAGGATCACGAAGGCGATCGAGAACAGCATCGGGGTCTCGAACGTCAGCGAACCGCGCCACATCGTGCTGACCCAGTTGAAGATCTTCACGCCCGTGGGCACGGAGATCAGCATGGTCGCGTACATGAAGTAGATCTCGCCGCCCAGCGGCATGCCGGCCGTGAACATGTGGTGCGCCCACACGATGAACGACAGAAAGGCGATCGCCGCGGTCGCGTAGACCATGGCCTGGTAGCCGAACAGCGGCTTGCGGCTGTAGGTCGGGATGATCTCCGAGACCACGCCGAAGGCCGGCAGGATCATGATGTAGACCTCGGGGTGCCCGAAGAACCAGAAGATGTGCTGGTACATCACCGGGTCACCGCCACCGGCGGCGTTGAAGAAGCTGGTGCCGAAGAACTTGTCGGTCAGCAGCATCGTCACCGCGCCCGCCAGCACCGGCATCACCGCGATCAGCAGGAACGCGGTGATCAGCCAGGTCCACGGGAAGATCGGCATCTTCAGCAGGTCGACGCCCGGCGCGCGCATGTTGAGCACGGTGGCGATGACGTTGATCGCGCCCATGATCGAGCTGATGCCCATCATGTGGATGGCGAAGATCGCGAACGCCATGCTCGAGCCGCCCTGCAGCGACAGCGGCGGATACATCGTCCAGCCGCCGGCCGGCGCGCCGCCCGGCAGGAACAGGGTCAGCAGCAGCATCGCGAAGGCGAACGGGAGGATCCAGAACGACCAGTTGTTCATGCGCGGCAGCGCCATGTCCGGTGCGCCGATCTGCAGCGGGATCATCCAGTTGGCCAGGCCGACGAAGGCCGGCATGACGCCGCCGAAGATCATCACCAGCGCGTGCATCGACGTCATCTGGTTGAAGAAGTGCGGGCTGACGTGCTGCAGGCCCGGCACCGCCAGCTCGAGGCGGATGACCACGCTCATCGCCGCGCCGATGATGAACATCGTGAAGCTGAAGAGCAGGTACAGCGTGCCGATGTCCTTGTGGTTCGTCGAGAAGAACCAGCGTTCGACGAAGCCCTGCTTGTGGGCGTGGTGGTGGTGCTCGTGCGGAGCGGCAGCGGTGGTGGAGTGCGTGGACATTGCGATCGGCCTTTCGTGTTCGGTCAGGCGGCGCTGGAGGCGTCGGCGGATGCGGCGGCGGGCGCCTGCGGGGCGGTGGGCTCGTCGCCCTCCTGGATGTCTTCGATCATGTCCGGGTCGATGGAGCGCGGCGCGTTGCCGTCGCCGCCCTCCGGCACCAGCGACGGCTCGCTCGGCACGCCGGTGTCCACGGTCTTCATCGACGCCAGCCAGGTCGCGTACTCGTCCTTGGGGACGGCGCGCACCACGATCGGCATGAACGCGTGGTCCTTGCCGCACAGTTCCGCGCACTGGCCGCGGTAGACGCCCGGCTCGCGGATCTCGGTCCAGGCTTCGTTGACGATGCCGGGCACCGCGTCCTGCTTCCAGCCCAGCGCCGGCACCCACCACGAGTGGATGACGTCGTCGGCGGTGATCACGAAGCGGATCTTGGTGTCGACCGGCAGCACGAGTTCATTGTCGACCTCGAGCAGGTAATACGGATTGGCCGCGGGGTCGGGGCGCTCGCCGGACTGGCGGATGCGGTCGTGATCACGGTCGATGCGGCTGACGATGGCGACGTCCTCGCCCAGGTAGTCGTACTTCCACATCCACTGGTAGCCGGTCACCTTGACCGTCATCGCCGACTCGCGGGTGTCGTACATCGCGATCAGCTTGCTGGTCGCCGGCCAGGCCATGATCACCAGCAGGATCACCGGGATCACCGTCCACAGCACTTCCAGCCCGGTGTGGTGGCTCCACTTCGCGGCCACGGCGCCCTTCGACTTGCGGAAGGCGAACATCGCGTAGCCCATCGCGATGAACACGACAAGGCCGATCGCCACGCAGATCCACAGCACCAGCATGTGGGCCTCGTACGCGTTCTCCGCGGTGGAGGTCACGCCGCGGCCCATGTTGAGCTGCCAGCGCGACGGATCCCCGGCCTGCGCGAACGCCAGCATGGGCGCCAGGGCGACGAGCGCCAGAATCCACCGTGAGAATCGCGCCTGCATCATCGTGCAACCCCAAATGTCGTCGCGGCCCGGCGGCCGCCTGTTGGAAATCCGGTTTCGGGGAGCCCCCCTCCCGTCGGCATCGCGGCCTGGCGAAAGGACCGCCCGCGTCCCGCCGGGGACGCTCGATCGGGGCCGATGGTAGCCGTGGGGCTACTGGACCGGCAAGGGAGAATGTGCCCCGCCACGGCGTTTTCGCGATTCCGGCGCGCGCCAACGCTAGAATCCCGCTTCTCCCCGCACCGCATGAAGACCGTGACCAGACACTTCCCCGGCGACCTGCCCGCGCCGACCGACCCGCTGCGCGCGGCCGTCACGCGCCACTGGCTCGCGGATGAAACCGCGCGCGTGACGGCGCTGCTCGAGGACGCCCGGCAGCCGCCCGCGGACACCGCCGCGATCGCCGCCACCGCCGCCGACCTCGTGCGCCGCGTGCGCCTGCGCGCGCGCGACCAGGGCGTGGTCGAATCCTTCATGCGCCAGTATGACCTCGGCAGCGAGGAAGGCGTGCTGCTGATGTGCGTGGCGGAAGCCCTGCTGCGCATCCCGGACCAGGACACGGCCGACGCGCTGATCCGCGACAAGCTGGGCGAGGCCGACTGGAAGCGCCACGTCGGCCAGTCCGAATCGGTGCTGGTGAATGCGTCGACCTGGGGCCTGATGCTCACCGGCCAGCTGGTCGACCTTGCCGACGACACGAAGCGCGACGTGCACGGCGCCTTCAAGCGCCTGGTCGGCCGCGTCGGCGAGCCGGTGATCCGCCTGGCGGTGCGCCAGGCGATGAAGATCATGGGCCACCAGTTCGTGATGGGCCGCACCATCGGCGAGGCGCTGTCGCGCGCGCGCAAGGGCCGCAACGCGAACTACCGGTATTCATACGACATGCTGGGCGAGGCCGCGCTCACCCGGCGCGACGCCGATCGCTACCTCGAGGCCTACCGCGGCGCGATCGACGCGATCGGCCGCAGCGCCGGCGGGGCCGCGGACGAGATCGTCGCGCCGTCGATCTCGGTCAAGCTCTCGGCCCTGCACCCGCGCTACGAGCACGCCAAGCGCGCCCGCGTGCTGGCCGAGCTCGCGCCGCGCCTGCTCGACCTGGCCCAGCGCGCCAAGGGCCACCGCATCGGCCTGACCGTCGACGCCGAGGAGGCCGACCGCCTGGAGCTGTCGCTGGACGTGATCGAGGCCGCGTGGTCGGACCCGTCGCTGGCCGGCTGGAACGGCTTCGGCATCGTGGTGCAGGCCTACCAGAAGCGCGCGCCGTTCGTGATCGACTGGATCGCCGGCCTCGCCCGCCGCGGCGGACGGCGGATCCCGGTGCGCCTGGTCAAGGGCGCCTACTGGGACGCCGAGGTGAAGCGCGCGCAGGTCGAAGGCCATGCCGGCTATCCGGTGTTCACCCGCAAGCCCAATACCGACGTGAGCTACCTGGCCAATGCGCGGCGCCTGCTCGAGGCCGGCGGTGCGGTGTACCCGATGTTCGCCACCCACAACGCGCAGACCATCGCCGCCGTGCACCGCATGGCCGCCGGCCGCCCGCTGGAGTTCCAGAAGCTGCACGGCATGGGCGACGACCTGTATGACGAGGTCATCCCGGCCGATCGCCTGGACGTGCCCTGCCGCGTCTACGCGCCGGTGGGCAGCCACGAGGACCTGCTGCCGTATCTCGTGCGGCGCCTGCTCGAGAACGGCGCCAACTCCAGCTTCGTCAACCGGATCACCGACGAGGACGTGCCGGTCGAAGACCTGGTCCGCGACCCGGTCGAGGTCGTGTCCGCGTACGACGCCATCCCGCACCCGCGCATCCCGCTTCCCGCCGACATGTTCCGCAGCCTCGGCATCGACAGGACCAATTCCATGGGCATCAACCTCGCCAACGACGACGACCTGCGCACGCTCGCGGCCGCCATCGCCGACGAACCCCTGCAGTGGCAGGCGGCGCCGCTGGTGCCGGGCGCGACCAGCCGCGCCGACTGGGCCGAGGTGACCGATCCGGCCGACCGCCGCCGCGTGGTCGGTCGCTGGCAGGCCGCCGACGCCGCCACCGTCGAGCGCGCGCTGGCCAACGCCGTCACGGCGCAGCCGGCCTGGAACGCGACCCCCGCCGCATCGCGCGCCGCGATCCTGGAACACGCGGCCGGGGTGATGGAGCGGCAGATGCCGCGGTTCATCGCGATGTGCACGCGCGAAGCCGGCAAGACGATTGTCGACGGCGTCGCCGAGGTGCGCGAAGCGGTCGATTTCATGCGCTACTACGCCGGCGAGGCGCGGCGCCAGTTCGCTGCCCAGGCCCTGCCCGGCCCCACCGGCGAGTCGAACGTGCTGCAGCTCGAAGGCCGCGGCGTGTTCGTCTGCATCAGCCCGTGGAACTTCCCGCTGGCGATCTTCTGCGGCCAGGTGGCCGCGGCCCTGGCGGCCGGCAACAGCGTGATCGCCAAGCCCGCCGAGCAGACCAACCTGGTCGCGCACGCGGCGGTACGGCTGCTGCACGAGGCCGGCATCCCGGCTTCGGTGCTGCAGCTGGTGCCGGGCGACGGCGCCAGCGTCGGCGCGGCGCTGACCGCCGACCCGCGCGTGGCCGGCGTGGCCTTCACCGGCTCGACCGCCACCGCGCGCGCCATCAACCGCGCGCTCGCGGCCCGCGACGCGGCCATCGGCGTGCTGATCGCCGAGACCGGCGGCCAGAACGCGCTGATCGCCGACTCGTCGTCGCTGCCCGAGCAGGTGGTCAAGGACGCGATCGGCTCGGCCTTCACTTCGGCCGGCCAGCGCTGCTCGGCCGCGCGCGTGCTGTTCGTGCAGGACGACATCGCCGGCAAGGTGGTCGACATGCTGGCCGGCGCGATGGCCGAGCTGGTGGTGGGCGACCCGGGCGACCTGGCCACCGACGTCGGCCCGGTGATCGACGCGGATGCGCTGCGCCTGCTCGAGGACCACGCCGGGGAGATGGCCGGCTGCCGCCTGATCGCGCAGGCCACGCTGCCCGACGACGCTACCCACGGCACCTTCTTCGCTCCCCGCGCCTGGGAGATCGACTCGATCGGCCGCCTGGAACGCGAGAACTTCGGTCCCGCGCTGCACGTGGTGCGCTGGAAGGCCAGCGAACTCGACCAGGTGGTGGACGCGATCAACGCGTCGGGCTTCGGCCTGACGCTCGGCATCCACTCGCGCATCGACCAGACGGTCGAGCGCATCGTCGCGCGGGCGAAGGTCGGCAACATCTACGTCAACCGCAACCAGATCGGCGCGGTGGTCGGCGTGCAGCCCTTCGGCGGCCAGGGCCTGTCCGGCACCGGCCCCAAGGCCGGCGGCCCGCACTACCTGCCACGTTTCGCCACCGAGAAGACGGTGACCATCAACACGACAGCAGCCGGAGGCAACGCTTCGCTGCTGACGTTGGGCGACTGATCAGGCCGCCTTGGCCGCCTTGGCCGCACTGCAGTGCGAAGCTGCCCGCCGCGGGCAGTGCTGCGCTGCCCGCCGCGGACGCAGGGGGGATGCCCAGCCGGAATCTTCGCTGTCCTGCTCCCAGTTCCGGCCGCCGGCCATCCATGGCCGGCTCTGGTCATCCCCCCTGCCTCCACGGCGGGCCCGACTCCTGTCGCGATCCTGTTGCGGGACAAGCCAAGGCGCTGCAAGCCGCGACCGCTATTGCTATCGGGCCCGAAGCCGATAGAGGCCGGAGCCCGTCCCGCGCACAGGGGGTGTGCGGAGAGCCGGCCATGGATGGCCGGCGCCCGGCCGCTGGCAGCAGGACGCGGAGACGGCCGGCGGAGCACACCCCCTGTGCGCGGGACGGGCAGCGTGGACTTACCCAAAGCAAGCTTCTTCTCTTACGTCCGGGAATCACTTGAAAAATCCCTCCTCCAAGACTGAGAGCATCGTTTCGTCGTATCGAGGAACACTATCCGGCGGGACCCTTGGCGGTGCTGCGGCACGATGCCTGCTGCCGCTCATGTCCCCCGGCTCCGGCCTTGCGGCCGAAGCCTCCTCCTTGACTTCCCGTCAGCAGGCATCGCACCGCAGTCCGCAACTCTATCGGCCGCTGCAGGCAGAGCAGAGCAGAGCGGCAGTACACGGGCGCAGGCATGGCAAAGCGAAAGCCGGCGAGCAGCCGCCGTTGCCTATTGGCGCGCGCCGCGACTCTGCACCGCTTCGGCGCGTGGCCTGCTGACGGGAAGTCAAGGAGGAGATGCCGGCCCTGTGGGCCGGCATCGGGGGACATGAGCGGCAGCAGGCCATGCGTCGAAGCGCTGCGACCGAGCAACAACGCGCCGGCTTTCCCCCGCCAAGCAGCGCAACAACAAAAAAAGCCCCGCGAATGCGGGGCCTTTTGTTTCAACCCAAGCGGGCGGCCCACGAAGGGCCGCCCCGGGTTGGATCAGAAGCGGTACTGCGCCGACACGCCGAACAGGTTGGCGTCGCCGTCGTAGGGACCGGAGATGGTGCTGCCGCCGCTGGTGAAGTCGACCTCGGGATCCTTCGGCTTCAGGTGGGTGAAGGCCAGGTCCACCGAGAGCGCATCGCTGACCGCCCAGGTGGCGCCGATCGAGTACCACATGCGGTCGGCGTCGGGCAGGCGCGGCGTGCGGTGCTCGATGCTGGTCGGGGTCTCGTCGAGCGCGACACCGCCGCGCAGGGTCCACGCGTCGTTGAGCTTGTACTCGGCGCCGAGCGAAGCGAACTGCGTGTCCTCCCACTCGAAGGGCTCGACCGAGTCGGCGTCCGGGCCGTCGAACTCGACGCGCACCTCCTGCAGCGAGGACCAGCCGGTCTCGGCCCACTTGGCCATCATCGCGAAGCGTTCGGTGAAGTCGTAGCGGGCCGCGACCGAGAAGGTCGCAGGCGTGGTCAGCTTGGCGCCGGCACCACCGTCCTGGAACAGCTGGGCGGTGACCGGGCTGCTGTTGAACACCGTGCGTACGTCACCCGGAACGGTCCAGTCGGCCGTGCCGCGCAGCTCGTAGTCGATCTCGGACTGGTAGCTCACGCCCACCGAGAAGCGGTCGGTCGGGCGCACGCTGAAGCCGGCGACCCAGCCGAAGCCGGTGTCGTCGCCCTGGATTTCCGCGTGGCCGTCACGCGCCTGCGGCACGGCGAAGGGCAGCGGGCGGGTGGCCGGGTTGGAGTACAGCAGGGTGCCGAAATCGACGGCCTTGGACAGGGTCACGTCGGCCTTGGAGTAGATCGCGCCCAGGCCCACGGAGAAGCGGTCGGTGACGTCGAGGGCGGCCGAGAAGGTCAGGTTGATGATCTTCACGTCGGAGGTGTCGGCGAAGTAGCGGCCCTGCCAGTCGGGCTCGTACTCGGTCTTCAGGCCGAACGGCGCGCTGACCATGGCGCCGAGCGCCAGGCCGTTGTCGAGCTTGTGGATCACCGAGAACGCCGGGATCGGGGTCACGTCGCCGGCGTCGCCGCCGTTGCCGCCGGTGAGCGGACGGCGGAAGGCATCGGTGCCTTCGCCCTGGAACTCGTAGCTCAGGTCGATGACCGACAGGTCGGCCTGGACCGTCGTGCCTTCGAAGCGGGTCATCGCGGCCGGGTTGTTGAGCACGACCGAGGCGTCGCCTTCGTTGATGCCGGAACCGGCAAACGCGGCGCCGAGGCCCTTGACGCTGTTCTCCTTCAGCTGGAAGCCGGAGGCGTGGGCCGGGGCCAGGGCCAGCGCGCCGAGGATGCCGAGCGCGAGGGCCGAAGCCTGGAAGAGGGGGGAGATGCGCATTGCTTGAAAGCTCCTGACGTGGCGTGTTGGTTTGGAAGCGGCGGAAGACTATACCGTGGCGGATGGTGTTGCACAGGTGTCCCGCGTCACGCCTCCGGGCGGGTATCTTGGCCGGCCACGCCTGCCGACCGGCTTCCTTCCGCAGTCATGTTCGTCTCCATACCCACCCATGCGCGTCCGGCGTTCCGCTGGGCGACGCCGCTGCTGTGCGCGGCGCTGTGGTGCGTCTACCTGTGGGCGAGCACGCGTCCCGACAGCGTCGAGCAGGCGCTGATGGCGCGCTGGGGAGCCCTGACCGGCGGCCTGGCGCCCGACGCGCTGGCCGACTGGTGGGGCGACGGCGAGCGCGGACTGCGCCTGCTGACCGCGCTGTTCGTGCACGCCGACTGGGCGCACCTGCTCGGCAACCTGGTGTTCCTGCTGATCTTCGGCCTGCCCGCCGAGCGCATGCTCGGCTCGTGGCGGATCCTGGCACTGTTCCTGGCCGGCGGCGCGGTCGCCAACCTGGTCACCGTGCTGGTGGTCGACGCGCCCGACCGCTTCGTGATCGGTGCCAGCGGCGCGGTCTCGGCGCTGATCGGCACCTACCTCGCGCTGTTCCCGCGGGCCCACCTCGGCGTCGTGCTGCCGCTGGGGCTGTTCCTGGAGTTCGTGCGCGCCCCGGCGTCGCTGCTGATCGGCATCTGGGCCCTGCTGCAGGTGGTGTTCGCCTACATCGGGCCGGCCTTCGGCGCCGTGGCCTGGTCGGCGCATATCGCCGGCTTCGCCTTCGGCGTCGCGTTCGCGCTGTTCTCGCGCGGCGCGATCGCGCGTCGGCTGCGCCGCCAGAAGGGTTACTGAGCGGGGTTCGCGGCCGGGGCCGGCGGGGCCGCGGGCGGTTCGCAGGGTCCGCCCTGGACCAGGCGACGCAGCGCACCGATGGCGGCCTTGACCGGCTCCTCGCCGTCCAGCACCTGCCCGGGGCGGCGGTCCTCCTCGCCGTCGGCGGCGAGATGGCCCGGCAAAGTGGATTCGGCGTAGCCCGCGGTCGGCGCACCCTTGGCGTCGATCACCAGGTCGGGCTCGATCCCGAGCGCCTGGATCGAGGTGCCGCCCGGCGTGTAGTAGCGCGCGGTGGTAAGCTTGACCGCGTCGCCGTTGTCGAGCGGCAGCAGGGTCTGCACCGAGCCCTTGCCGAAGGTCCGGCTGCCGACGATGCACGCACGCGCGTTGTCGCGCAGCGCGCCGGCCACCACCTCGGACGCGCTGGCCGAACCGGCGTCGACCAGCACCACCACCGGCCGGCCGCGCATGCGGTCGCCGGGCGTCGCGTTGAACGCGGTGTCGCCGACCTGGATGCGCCCGCGGGTGCTGACGATCCCGCCGCTTTCCAGCAGGTCGTCGGCGATCTGCACCGCCGAGGTCAACAGGCCGCCGGGATTGCTGCGCAGGTCGACCACCAGGCCGCGCAGGCCCTCGCCGCCGGCTTCGCCGTTGAGCCGGTCGAGGGTTGCGGCGAAGTCGGTGGCGGTGTCGGCCTGGAAGCTGGCGATGCGCACGTAGCCGAAGCCGGGCTCGCGGATGCTGCCGCGCACGCTGGGCGTGCGGATGACCTCGCGCGCCACGCGCAGCTCGAGCGGCTCGGCCTCGCCTTCGCGCAGCACGGTCACGCCGACCTCGGTTCCGGGCGGTCCGCGCAGCGGACCGCGGCCCTCGTGGCTGGCGGGGGTCAGCGCCTGGCCGTCGACGGCGGTGATCACGTCGCCCGAGCGGATGCCGGCACGCTGCGCCGGGCTGCCATCCATCGGCGACACCACGCGCATGCTGCCGTCGGGCAGCTGCATCACTTCCACGCCGATGCCCTCGTAGGCACCGGTGGTGCCCTCCTCGAACGCCTCGGCGTCGCTGCGCTGCAGGTAGGCGCTGTGCGGGTCGAGGTCGAGCAGCAGCCCGCGGATCGCGGCCTGCATCAGGTCGCGGTCGCTGACCTCGTCGACGTGGCCAGCGCGCACGGCGTTGAAGACCAGGACGAAGCGGGTGATCTCGTCGAGCGGGATCGCGCTGTTGGCCTCGTCGGCGGCGGCAGCGGCGCCCTGCTCGCCGACGACGTCCGCCGCAGCAGGCTCGACATCCTGTCCCTGCGCCTCGTCTGCAGGGCCGAGCTGCTCCGGCGCCTCGTCCGCGGGGTCGAGCTGCTCCGGCGCCTCGTCCGCGGGGTCAACCTGCTCCGGCGCTTCCGGGGTCGGCGCCGCGGGCGGCGGCTCCTGGGCGGCAACGGGCAGGGCCAGCAGGCTGGCGAGGGCGAGCGTCAACAGGCTGGCGCGCATTCAGGACTCCAGGGGTACGCAGGTGTGGGACCTGCGCCAACGGGCGCGGGTTCCCCGATTATGCCGCCCCGGCGCGGCGCGGCCGCGTCGCGGTTCAGCGCTTCTGCAGCCAGGCGTTGGGATCGACCGGCTTGCCGTCGCGCCGCAGCTCGAAATACAGGGCCGCGGTGCCCTGTCCGCCCGAGGTGCCGACGGTCGACACCGCGTCGCCGCGGGCGACCCGGTCGCCGGGCCCCTTGAGCAGGCTGTCGTTGTGGGCGTACAGGCTCATGTAGCCGTTGCCGTGGTCGATGATCAGGATCAGGCCGTAGCCGGTCATCCACTCGGCGAACACCACCGTGCCCTCCGCCACCGCCCTGACCGGCGTGCCGGCGCTGGCGGCGACCAGCACGCCGGAACTGCTGCGGCCGTCGGGCATGCGCCCGCCGTAGCCCGCCAGCAGGCTGCCGGTCAGCGGCCAGGACAGGCCGCCCACCTGCACCGGGGCGCTGCGCGCCACCGCCACGCGCGGCGCGTCGGGCACCGGGCTGCGCCCGGTCCCGGTGCCGGCCGCGGGCGGCGCGCTGTCGCGGCGGGCCGCGGCGGCGCGGCGCGCGGCCTCGGCCTTGCGCTCCGCCTCGGCGCGGCGGGCGGCGGCGCGCAGCCGTGCAAGCAGGCCTTCCAGCGACTTTGCATCGGCACCCAGCGCCTTCTCGCGCGAACTGCGGTCGCGATAGCGGCCGTCGAGTTCGGCCACCGCCTTGGCCCGTTCGGCGCGCTCCCGCACCAGTGCCGCGGCCTGCGTGCGCTGGCGCTCGCTGGTGGCCGCCAGCGCCTCGCGCTCGGCGGCGATCCTGCGCTCCATGTCGTCCAGCCCGGACAGCTCCGCCGACAGCGCGGCGATGCGCGCGCTGCGGCTGCGCTGCAGGTAGCCGTGGTAGGCCAGGCTGCGGTTGGCGCCGGCGGCATCGTCCTGCGACAGCATGAGCTTCAACGGCGCCTGGCCGCCGACGGTGTAGGCCGCGCGCAGCAGCGCGGCAAGCTCGGCGCGCTGCGCCGACAGGCCCCGGGCGGCGGCATCGCGGCGCGCTTCGAGCTCCGACAGCGCCTGCTGCTGGCGCGCCAGCGCGGCCGCGGTGTCGGCCAGTTCGCGGGCATTGCGGTTGACCCGCTCGTCGGCCTCGCGCAGCTCCCGGCTGGCGGTGCCGCGCTGGCCTTCCAGCTGGCGGCGTTCGCGCCCGACCTCGTTGAGTTCGCGCTTCACGCGCTCGAGCCGGCGCTGCGCCTCGCGGCTGTCCTGTGCGGCGAGCGGCCCGACGGGCAGCACCAGCGCCGCGGCCAGCAGCGCCAGCGCCGCCGCGCCCGGAGCACGCACGGCGCGGCGCGGATGGGCCGCCGCGCCGGTCACGCCAGCAGGCTGCGGCCGGTCATCTCCGCCGGCTTCGGAACGCCCAGCAGGTCGAGCATGGTCGGCGCCAGGTCGCGCAGCGCGCCGCCGGTGCGCAGCGTGGCGCCTTCGCGGCTGCCGACGTAGATCAGGTCGACCGGGCCGACGGTGTGCGAGGTGTGCGGCTGGCCGGTCTCGGGGTCGCGCATCATCTCCACGTTGCCGTGGTCGGCGGTGACCAGCAGTTCGCCGCCCTTCGCGGCAACCGCCGCGGCCACCTCGCCCAGGGCGCGGTCCACCGCTTCCACGGCCTTGATCGCCGCCTGCAGGTCGCCGGTGTGGCCGACCATGTCCGGATTGGCGAAGTTGCAGACCACGGCGTCGAAGCGCTCCGACGCGATCGCCGCCACCAGCTTCGCGGTCACTTCCGGGCAGCTCATCTCCGGCTGCAGGTCGTAGGTCGCGACCTGCGGGCTGGGTACCAGGATGCGCTCCTCGCCGGGGAACGGCGCCTCGCGGCCGCCGTTGAAGAAGAAGGTGACGTGGGCGTACTTCTCGGTCTCGGCGATGCGCAGCTGGGTCATGCCGTTCGCGCCGAGCACTTCGCCCAGGGTGTTGCGCAGGTCGTCCGGCGCGAAGGCCAGCGGCGCCGGCAGCATGGCGTCGTATTCCGTGAGGCAGGTGAAGCGCGCCAGCACAGGGCGCCGCGCCTGGAAGCCGTCGAAGCCCGACGCGACGAAGGCCGCGGTGAGCTGGCGCGCGCGGTCGGCGCGGAAGTTCATGAACACCACCACGTCGGCATCGGCGATCGGTGTGGCGCCATCGATCACCGTGGGCGCGACGAATTCGTCGTTCTCGCCCCGGGCATAGGCGGCATCGAGGGCGGCCAGCGCGTCGTGCGCACGGTGCGGGGACTGCGCGTCGACGATCGCGTCCCAGGCACGGCGCACGCGGTCCCAGCGGCCGTCGCGGTCCATCGCGTAATAGCGGCCGCTGACGCTGGCGACGCGCGCGTTGCCGGCGGCGGCGCAGGCCTCCTGCAGCGCGCGCAGGCTCGGCGCCGCGGAGCGCGGCGGCATGTCGCGGCCGTCGGTGAAGGCGTGCACGGCGACGCGCGCCACGCCTTCGCGCCGCGCCAGCTGCAGCATCGCGAACAGGTGCGCCTCGTGGCTGTGCACGCCGCCCGGCGACAGCAGGCCCATCAGGTGCAGGGTGCCGCCGCTGGCGTTCGCGGTGCGGCAGGCCGCCAGCAGCTCGGCGTTGGCGAAGAAGCTGGCATCGGCGATCGCGGCGTCGATCCGGGTCAGGTCCTGGTAGACCACCCGTCCGGCGCCGATGTTCATGTGCCCGACCTCGGAATTGCCCATCTGTCCGTCGGGCAGCCCGACATGGGTACCTTCGGTGTGCACCAGGGTGGTCGGACGGGCGGCGAACAGGCGGCGCCAGTTCGGGATGTCGGCCAGCGCCAGGGCGTTGTCGCGCGGATCGTCGCGGTGGCCCCAGCCGTCGAGGATCAGCAGCACCACCGGCTTCGGGCGGCGGACGGAAGCGGCTTCAGGCACGACGTTCGACCCTGTGACGTTGGACAGGTGCATTGTAGCGCCCGGCAGGCGCAGACTCCCCGCATGGCCGCCATCCACGCCACCCTGCTCTTCCTCCTCCTGGTCCTGGCCGCGCTGTTTCCCGCCAGTGCCCGCGCCTCCGAGGACATCGTCCGCACCAATGGTGCGGTCAACACCACCGCCGGCGCGGACTACGGCCGCCTGGCCACCACCAACGGCAGCGTGCGACTGGCCGACACGGTCACCGCGGGTCCGGCCTCGACCACCAACGGCAGCATCAGCGCCGGCGACGACGTCACCGCCGAGCGCCTGTCGACGGTCAACGGCAGCATCCGGGTGGGCGAACGCGTGAACGTCGCCGGCGACGTGCGCACCGTCAACGGCAGCATCCTCATCGAACGCGGCGGACGCGTCGGCGCGGTGGAGACCACCAACGGCGCCATCGGCCTGGTCGCGACCGAGGTCGCGGGCGACGTCCGCCTGGCCAACGGCGACCTCACCGTCGGGATCGGGTCGCACGTGCGCGGCGGCATCGAGGTCCGCAAGCCGGGCAGCAGCTGGATGCCGGTGCGCGTGGGTCCGCGCCTGCCGCGCGTGGTCATCGGCCCGGGGGCCGTGGTCGACGGCCCGCTGGTGTTCGAGCGCGAAGTGACCCTTTACGTGCACGACACCGCGCGCATCGGCCCGGTGACCGGCGCGCAGCCGGTGCGCTATTCCACGCCCACCGCCCCGCGCCGCGGCGAGGACTGACCCGGGCCCCTTCGCGGCGCCGACCGCATAGAATCGGGCCTTCCATCCACGCAGGACCCGACGAATGCGACCGACCCACCTCGTGCCCAGCCTCGCCGTTGCCATGGCGCTGGCCGCATGCAGCGGCGAGCCCGCCAGCGCCCCCGCCAGCGCCGACACCGCGGCCGCGGCTCCCGCCTCCGCCTCCGCCCACAGCTTCAGCCCGGAGCTGAGCAAGGACGACTTCGCCGAGATGGTGAAGACCCTGTCCTCCGACGAATTCGAGGGCCGCGCGCCCGGCGCACCCGGCGGCGAGAAGACCGTCGAGTACATCAAGGCCCAGTACGAGCGCATCGGCCTCGAGCCGGGCGGCGAGAACGGCACCTTCTTCCAGACCGTGCCCATGGTCGAGACCACCGCCGACGAATCCACCGTGCTGCGCCTGGACGTGGCCGGCAAGCAGAGCGAGCTGGCGTTCGGCACCGACATGGTGATCGGCACGCGCACCGGCGAGGCCGAGATCAAGGTCGCCGACAGCGACCTGGTGTTCGTCGGCTACGGCGTCGATGCGCCCGAGCTCGGCTGGAACGACTACGCCGGCCTCGACGTCAAGGGCAAGACCGTGGTCATGCTGGTCAACGACCCGGGCTTCCATGCCAAGGACGCCTCGCTGTTCGAGGGCGAGCGCATGACCTATTACGGCCGCTGGACCTACAAGTTCGAGGAAGCCGCGCGCAAGGGTGCCGCCGCCGCGCTGATCATCCACGACACCGCCGGTGCCGCCTATGGCTGGGACGTGGTGAAGAACTCCTGGTCGGGCCCGCAGTTCGACCTGCGCGCATCCGACGATCCGGAACCGCGCCTGCCCGCGCAGGGCTGGCTGACCGGCGAGGCCGCGAAGCAGCTGTTCGCCGACGCCGGACAGGATCTGGACGCGCTCTACGTCGCCGCCAACCAGCGCGGCTTCAAGGCCGTGCCGCTCGATGCGCGCGTGTCCTTCGACCTCGACAGCACCAGCCGCGAGAGCTCCTCGCGCAACGTGGTCGGCATCCTGCGCGGCAGCGAGGCGCCGGACGAGGCCGTGGTCTACATGGGCCACTGGGACCACCTCGGCAAGCACGAGGGCGAGGGCGACACGATCTACAACGGCGCGGTCGACAACGCCACCGGCATCGCCGGCATCATCGAGATCGCCGAGAAGTTCAAGGCCGACGGCCCGCCGAAGCGCTCGGTGGCCTTCATCGCCGTGACCCTGGAGGAGTCGGGCCTGCTTGGCTCGAAGTACCAGGTCGCGCACCCGGCCTTCCCGCTGGAGAAGACGGTGGGCGTGGTCAACCTGGATGCCATGAGCGTGGCCGGCCCGGCGCGCGACATGGTCGTGACCGGCCTGGGCAACTCCCAGCTGGAGGACATCCTCAAGACCTATACCGACGCCCAGGGCCGCACCCTGGTGATGGAAGGCAACCCGGCCGGCGGCTTCTACTTCCGCTCCGACCACTTCAACTACGCCAAGGCCGGCGTGCCCGCGCTGTACGCCAAGGGCGGCGACGACCTGGTGGAAGGCGGCAAGGAGGCGGGCGCGGCCTACGCCAAGCGCTATACCGACGTGGCGTACCACAAGCCGGCCGACGAGTTCGATCCGGCCTGGAACCTCGACGGCGTGATCCAGGACCTCGAGGCCCTGTACGGCGTCGGCCGCACCCTGGCCGACGACGGCGGCTGGCCGAACTGGTACGAAGGCAATGCCTTCAAGGCCGCGCGCGACGGGATGCGGGCCGCGAAGTAAGGCTGCGCCAGGGCGGCCGGCACTGGCCGCCAGGGTGGAACCGGACGGCGCCGAAAGGCGCCGTTCTTCATGCAGGAGCGGCCATGGCCCAACTGTAGGAGCGGCCATGGCCGCGATCGCCGGCCGCAGGCCTGCAACCCCTGCAACCAGGCTGCAACTCCACTCCCGATCGCGGCCATGGCCGCTCCTACAGTTGGGGTGGGTGGGTGGGCAGTGGCGGGCGCGGCGGCAAACCTGATCTACTCCGGCCACTCCATCCGCGGCACTCCTCCATGACCCTTGCCACCGCCTACGGCTGCATCCTGATCGCCGCACTGCTGCCCTATGTCTGGGTGGCCGTCGCCAAGACCGGCGCACCCGGCTACAACAACCGCAACCCGCGCGCCTGGATCGCCAAGCAGGCCGGGAACTACCGGGTGCAGCGGGCGAACGCCGCGCACCTCAATGCCTTCGAGGCGTTCGCGCCGTTTGCCGCCGGCGTGCTGATGGCGCAGGCGGCCGGCGTCGACCACGCGCGCATCGCGATGCTGGCGGTCGCATTCGTGGTCGTGCGCGTGGCGCACGGCGCGCTCTACCTGGCCGACGTGCAGCTCGCGCGGAGCCTGGCGTGGATGGCGGGCTATGCCTGCGTGGTCGCGCTGATGGTGCTGGCGGCGCTCGCGGCCAGCTGAGGCTGGATCGCCGGGGTGAGCTCGCCCAGGCCGGCTCGCCGAGGCCCGGTCAGCCGGCGACCAGCCGCACGCGCGCGAAGTTGCGCTTGCCGACCTGCAGCACGCCCTCGAAGCCGGGCTGCAACAGCAGGCCGGCGTCCTCGACCACGGCACCATCGACCTTCACCGCGCGCTCCTTGAGCTTGCGGTTGGCCTCGGAGTTCGACGGGGTGATCCCGGCCGCGGTGAGCAGCGCAGCAATGCGCAGGCCTTCCGCCGGCACCGCCACGTCCTGCAGCGGCAGCAGCGAGGTGTCGCCCTGCCCGGTCACCGCCGCGTGCCAGCCGGCGATCGCGGTGTCGGCGGCGGCGGCGTCATGGAAGCGCGTGGCCAGCTCGCGCGCCAGGCGCAGCTTCACTTCGCGCGGGTTGAGCGTGCCCTCGGCGACTTCGGCCTTGAGCCCCGCCGCCTCCGCGATGCCGATCTCGAAGCTGAGCAGTTCGATCCAGTCCCACATCAGCGCGTCGCCGATCTTCATCGCCTTGTTGACGATGTCGATCGCCGGATCGGTCACCCCGATGTAGTTGCCCAGCGACTTCGACATCTTGTTGACGCCGTCCAGGCCCACCAGCAGCGGCATGGTCAGCACCACCTGCGGCTTCTGCCCGTGGTGCTCCTGCAGCCCACGCCCCATCAGCAGGTTGAATTTCTGGTCGGTGCCGCCGCATTCGACGTCGGCCTCGAGCGCGACCGAGTCGTAGCCCTGCACCAGCGGATACAGGAACTCGTGGATCGCGATCGACTGCTGCGCCGCGTAGCGCTTGGCGAAGTCGTCACGCTCGAGCATGCGCGCCACGGTGAGCTGGCCGGCCAGGCGGACCATGTCGGCCGCGCCCATCTTCCCGAACCATTCCGAGTTGAAGCGGACCTCGGTGCGCTCGCGGTCCAGCACCTTGAACACCTGGTCCTCGTAGGTCTTCGCGTTCGCGAGCACGTCGTCCCGGGTCAGCGGCTTGCGGGTGGCGCTCTTGCCCGAGGGGTCGCCGATCATCCCGGTGAAGTCGCCGATCAGGAACACCACCGTGTGACCCAGCTCCTGGAACTGCCGCAGTTTGTTGAGCAGCACCGTGTGCCCGAGATGCAGGTCCGGCGCGGTGGGATCGAAGCCGGCCTTGATCCGCAGCGGTCGGCCGGAGGCCAGGCGGGCCTCCAGTTCATCGGCCTTGAGGATCTCGTCGGTGCCGCGCGCGATCTGCTGGAAGGCCTGGTTGGGGGTGGTCTGGGACACTGGATTTCCTGGATTGGCGTCAAGGCGCCGTGAAAAATGTGACGCAGTTTATGTGGGGTGTTAACAGCAGGTTAAATTGTTGCCGCCCGGAAATGCCAACGGCATCAGGGGTTTGACGCGTGATCTTCGCGTGATTATGGTGGCCCGGTGACGCGCCCGTCACGCCAGGGCCACGAGTCCGACCCATATGACCACGCCCGAAACGTCCGGCCCGTCCGACGCGCACCGCAGCGCGCGCATCCGCCTCCGCAACCTCCGCGAGCTTGCCCGCCAGGCCGCATCCCGCCAGAAGGAACCTGCCACCGAACTCATCGGTGGTCGTCGCTGGGCGCGCAGGCAGTGGGGGCACGCCAGCCTGATGGCGACTGCAGGCGCGCTGCTGCTGGCCATCGTGCCCGGTTTCAATACGGCCGTCGACGTGCCGCAGAGCGCGCGCCTGACCACCCTGTCGCTGGCGCTGCCGGCGCCGGAGCTGCCCGCGCGCAGCGAGGCGCGGGGCGACGACTGGATGCTGGTCCAGGTCCAGAAGGGCCAGACCCTGGGCTCGATCTTCGACGAGCTGGGAGTCCCGGCGACGACCATGCATGCGCTGCTGGCGCAGCCCGGCGCGCGCCAGGCGCTCACCCGCCTGCGTCCCGGCACCGAAATCGGCTTCGCGTTCGGCGCACCGACCGCCGACGGCCGCCCCGCGGCACTGAAGGCGCTGCGCTATGACCGCGGCGAGACCGAGCGCGTGCTGCTGGCGCTCGCGGGCGACACGGTCACCGAGACCGTCGTCGAGCGCCCGCTCGAGGTCCGCACCACCGTGGTCAGCGGCCAGGTCGGCCGCTCGCTGTTCCACACCGCGCGCAAGCACGGCCTGTCGGGCTCGACCATCAACACGTTGACCGACGAGATCTTCAAGTACGACATCGACTTCAACACCGACGTCACCCAGAACGACCGCTTCAGCGTGGTCGTCGAGCAGGTGTACCGCGAAGGCGAACTGCTGCGCACCGGCGAGGTGCTGGCGGCGGTGTTCACCGCCAAGGGCAAGCCGTATGCCGCGTTCCGCTTCGAGCGCGACGGCAAGGCCGAGTACTTCAACGCCGACGGCCGGCCACTGAAGAAGAGCTTCATCCGCATGCCGATCCAGTACGCGCGGCTGAGCTCGAAGTTCGGCTCGCGCCGGCATCCGGTGCGCGGCACGATGCGCATGCACAAGGGCGTCGACTACGCCGCCGGCACCGGCACGCCGATCATGGCCGCCGGCGACGCGCGCGTGGCGTTCAAGGGCTGGAAGGGCGGCTACGGCAACACCGTGATCCTCGACCACGGCCGCGGCTACACCACCCTGTACGCGCACATGTCCGGCTTCGGCAACATCCGCCAGGGCCAGCGCATCGGCCAGGGCACGGTGATCGGCCGCGTCGGCAGCACGGGACTTTCCACCGGCCCGCACCTGCACTACGAATTCCGCATCAACGGCGTGCACCGCAATCCGCTGCAGCACACCATGCCCGAGCCGGAGCCGCTGAAGGGCACCGCGCTGGCCGCCTTCCGCGCCCAGACCGGGCCGGCGCTGGCGCGCATCCGCACGGTTGAAGACCTCATCTATGCCCAGGTGCCGGCCGAGCGCGGCGACGACACGCGCGTGGCCGACGTGCGCCGCGACGCCACCGCGGGCCGCGGCCGGGGCTGATCCCGGCACGACCCGGTGGCCACGCCGGAACACCACGCGCCGCCGCCCGCGCAGGCGGCCCGTCCACGCCGCTTCCTGGGGCTGATGTCGGGCACCAGCGCCGACGGCATCGACGCCGCCCTGGTCGACTTCGAACACGACGCCGCCGATGCGCGCCCGGTGCTGCGCTTCGCACGCACCTATGCCTGGGATCCGGCGCTGCGCGGGCGCCTGGTGGCGCTGGGCCAGCAGGACGCCACGCTGGCGCTGGACGAGGTCGGCCGGCTCGACGTCGCCATCGGGCGGGCCTTCGCCGATGCCGCGCTGCGCGCGCTGGACGACAGCGGCACCGCTGCCGGCGACGTCGTCGCCATCGGCTCGCACGGGCAGACCCTGCGCCACGATCCGCATGGCGCCCTGCCCTTCACCCTGCAGCTGGGCTGCGCCGCGACCATCGCCGAGCGCACCGGCATCACCACGGTGGCCGGGTTCCGCGCGCGCGACGTGGCCGCCGGCGGCCAGGGCGCGCCACTGGTCCCGGCGCTGCATGCAGCCCTCCTGCACGATGCGTCCGAGCCGCGCGCCGTGCTCAACCTGGGCGGCATCGCCAACCTGACCCTGCTGCCCGCCAGCGGGCCCGTGCGCGGCTTCGACACCGGGCCGGCCAACGGCCTGATGGATGCGTGGTGCCTGCAGCACCGCGGCGAGGCCTATGACCGCGGCGGCGCCTTCGCCGCCTGCGGCCGCGTGGACGCACCGCTCCTGGCCCGGCTGCTGGCCGAACCCTGGTTCGCCGAGCCGCCGCCGAAGTCGACCGGCCGCGACCGCTTCCATCTCGACTGGGTCGCGTCACGCCTGGCCGGGCACGAGGCTCCCGCCGACGTCCAGGCCACCCTCCTCGCGCTGACCGCGCGCAGCGTGGCCGACGCGCTGCGCGCCACCCAGCCCGACACCGCGCGGGTCATCGCCTGCGGCGGCGGCGTGCACAACCCGGCGCTGATGGCGGCGCTGGCCGTCGCCCTCCCGGGCGTGGTGGTGGAATCGACCTCGGCCCACGGCCTGGACCCCGACGCGATCGAGGCCATGGCCTTCGCCTGGCTGGCGCGCGAGACGCTGGCCGGCCGTCCCGGCAACCTCGCCGCGGTCACCGGCGCCGCCGGCCCGCGCATCCTCGGGGCCATCCACCCGGCCTGAGCCCCGCCTGGTCTTGTAGGAGCGGCTACAGCCGCGATCGCAGTCCCCCGCACGCCGGCCCCAGCTGTAGCAGCGGCTACAGCCGCGATCGCAGTTCCGGCAAGCCGATCGCGGCCATAGCCGCTCCTACAGCGGCTCGCCCTGGCGGGGGGTGGCATCGGGCACCTGCCCGATCAGCGAGAACACGTCGTCGGGCACACCCTCCAGCGCCGCGATCGCGGCCTGCAGGACATCGGCCTCGGAGGTGTCGAAGCCCATCGGGCCCTCGCCCTCCACCGCGTAGAGCCCCTGCTCCAGCAGATGGTGCAGCGCGTGCGCCAGCGTCCAGCCGCGCCGGTCGGCCACGCGCCGGATGCGGTCCAGCAGCAACTCGTCGATGTCCCTGAGCACGATTTCGGTCATGGCCGGCGTTCCTTCGTCCTGATGTCCCCGGCGGCGGTCGCGCCGTCCTCGCCACCCACTCGCACCCGCGGCTTGAGCCAGAAGAACAGCAGCACCGCCGGCACCGCGACCACCGCGGTGATCACGAAATAGGTCGCGTAGCCGCCCGGGCTCGATTCGACGATCGCCCCGGAGAAGAAGCCCAGCACCTTGCCCGGCAGCATGATCAGCGAGGAGAACAGCGCGTACTGGGTGGCCGTGTAGCGCTGGTTCACCAGCGCCGACAGGTAGGCCACCGCGGCCGTGCCGAGGAAGCCCTGGGCGAGGTTCTCGCCGGAGATCACCAGGGTCAGCAGGCCGATGTCGCCGTTGGCGCCGACCAGGACCAGGTACAGCAGGTTGCTGGCCGCGCCGAGGACGATCGCGATCAGCAGCGGCCAGTGGATGCCCCAGCGCGCCACCGCCACGCCGCCGAGGAAGGCCCCCGCGATGCCGACCCAGATGCCGTAGACCTTGGTCACGGCCGCGATCTGGGTCTTGCTGAAGCCCTGGTCGAGGTAGAAGGGTCCGATGATGCCGCCGACGATCGCCTGGTCGGAAATCTTGATCGACAGGATGAACAGCAGTACGACCAGGCCGATGCCGCTGCCGAAGCGGCGGAAGAAGTCGGCGAAGGGCTCGACCACGCCTTCGCGCAGCCCCGCCGCGAAGCCTTCCGTGCGCACGCGGATGACCTCGGGCTCCTTCGCCAGCAGGCAGGCCACGATCGGCACCAGCATCAGGGCCGCCATCACCCGGTACACCACCGGCCAGGCGGCGTGGTCGGCCAGCACCAGCGCGAGCGCACCGGACGCGATCAGGGCGATGCGGTAGCCGAGCGAGTACGTCGCCACCAGTGCGCCCTGCTCGGAGGCCGGGGCGATCTCGACGCGGTACGCATCGACCGCGATGTCGAGCGTCGCACCGGCGAACGCCACGCACAGGGTCAGCGCGACGAAGGTGCCCAGGCGCTCGGGCGTCAGCGCCGCCATCGCCAGCAGGCCGAGCATCACCGCGCCCATCGCCAGCAGCAGCCAGCCACGGCGCTGGCCGAAGCGGCCCAGGAGCGGCAGGCGCCAGCGGTCCACCAGCGGCGCCCAGATGAACTTGAAGGAATACGCCATGCCCGCGCTGGCGATCATGGTGATCTCCTTCAGCTCGATGCCGCCCTCGCGCAGCCAGTAGGCGAGCGTTCCAGCCACCAGCAGGAAGGGCAGGCCCGAGGCGAAGCCGAAGAAGAACATCGTCCACGCCGACGGCTGGGCGAACGCGCGCCAGGCCGAGGGCTTCGCGCTCATTCGCGGTAATCCACGACCAACGGCGCATGGTCCGAGAAGCGGGGCTCGCCGTGGACGGCGCAGGCCTCCACGCGGTCGGCCAGCCCAGGCGTCACGAACTGGTAGTCGATCCGCCATCCCACGTTGTTCGCGCGCGCGGCGCCGCGGTTGCTCCACCAGGTGTATTCGTCGGCGGCGTCGGCGCGCAGCACGCGCAGCGCGTCGCGCCAGCCATGGGTCGGCGCCTCGCACAGGCCGTCGCCGCAGGCGTCGGCGATCATGCCGTTGAGCCAGGCGCGCTCGGGCGGCAGGCAGCCGGAGTTCTTCTGGTTGCCGGTCCAGTTGCGGATGTCGTTGCGCGACCGGACGATGTTCCAGTCGCCGCACAGCACGTAGTCGCGGCCGCTCGCCAGCCACTGGTCGAGGATCGGCTTCAGCCAGTCCATGACCTCGAACTTGAAGCCCTGGCGCAGCTCGCCCGACGAACCCGAGGGGATGTAGAACGAGACCACGCTCAGGTTGCCGAAGCGGGCCTCGATGTAGCGGCCCTCGTCGTCGAACGGCGCCCAGCCGAGCGCGGTGCGCACCTCGTCGGGCTCGCGGCGGCTGTAGATCGCCACGCCGCTGTAGCCCTTCTTCGTGATCGCGTCCTTGAACCAGGCGCGGTAGCCGTCGGGCAGGTAGTCCGGATGCAGGCCGTCGCCGGACGCCGCAGCCAGCTGGTGTTCCTGGGCCTTGGTTTCCTGGACACAGAGGATGTCGGCGTCCTGGGCCCGGAACCAGTCGAAGAAGCCCTTGCTGGCGGCCGAACGGATGCCGTTGGCGTTGAAACTGACGATGCGCATGGGGCGGAAGGTTAGCGCACCACCGCCGGCCATGCGCCGGCGGTGGTGGTCCGGCGGCGCGCTACTGCGCGGGCTTCGGGGTCGAGGCGGTACTCGGCGGCAGGATCGGGTACTCGACCGTCGGCTGGCGCCCGGTCAGGGTGCGCAGGAAGGCGGCGATCGCGCTGGCCTCGTCCCCGTCCAGCTCGCGGCCCAGCTGCGCTGTGCCCATGATCGCGACCGCCTGCTCGAGGTCCCAGACCTGGCCCGAGTGGAAGTACGGCGCGGTCAGCTCGACGTTGCGCAGCGGCGCGGCGCGGAACACGTATTCGTCGCTGGCGGTCGCGGTGACCTCGAAGCGGCCCTTGTCGCCGGCCGGCAGGATGTCGGCGCCGGGGCGTTCGATCACGCCGAAGGGGAAATAGGTCTGGCCGCCGAAGTTGCGCCCGTTGTGGCACGAGGCGCAGCCGCTGGACACGAACAGCTCCAGCCCACGGCGCTCGGTCCCGTCCATCGCGCTGTCGTCGCCCAGCACCCAGCGGTCGAAGCGAGAGTCCGGCGTCACCAGGGTGGCTTCGAAGGCTTCCAGCGCCAAGGCCATGTTGTCGAAGCTGACCGGCTTGGCCTGGCCGGGGAAGGCCGTGCCGAAGCGGTCGACGTAGCCGGGGATGCTCTCCAGCGTCCGCACCACCAGCTCCGGCGTGCTGTTCATCTCGACGCTGGCCTGCACCGGGCCCTTGGCCTGCTCGGCGAGGTCGGCGGCGCGGCCGTCCCAGAACTGCGCGGCGTTGAACACCGCGTTGAGCACCGTCGGCGAGTTGCGCGGGCCGCGCTGCCAGCCGTGGCCGATCGAGGCCGGCACGTTGTCCGCGCCGCCGGTGCCGATGCTGTGGCAGGTGTTGCAGGTGATCAGGTGGCTGCTGGAGAGCCGCGGATCGAAGAACAGCATGTGGCCGAGCTCGACCTGCGCCTCCGACAGCGCCTTGCCGCGCAGCTCCTCCACGCGGGCGGGAATGGTGCCGAACATCGCGGCGGCGGTCGTGCGCAGCGTGTCGCCGGCGCCCGCGGCGGCGGCATCGGCGGGATCGGCCGCCGCGGCGGTCGGCGCGGTGCCGGGCACGCCGTCCATCGTCACCGGGTCGCCCGCCGGCGGTGTCGCGGTCGCGGTCGCGTCGATGGCGGATGCGCCGTCGGCGGCCGGGGTGGCCACGTCGCCGTCGGTCTTCCCGCAGGCCACGGCCACCAGCAGCGTCGCTGCGATCGCCAGTCCAGGCCGGATCAGATTGCTCATGCCGCTCCTCCACGTCGATTCCGTCCGGGCCACCATAGGCCAGCCGGCGGGGCCCGGGCGTTGATCCCGGTCAATGCCGCGCGGGTTGCTACCATGGCCACCCCGCGGCCGCCTGCCCCTGCCATGCCCGACCATCGCACCCGCTTCCTGCGCCTGGCCCTGCAGGCCGACGCCCTGGGCTTCGGCGAATTCACCCTGAAGTCGGGCCGCACCAGTCCGTATTTCTTCAATGCCGGGCGCTTCGACTCGGGCACGGCGCTGGCCGGCCTCGCGGCCTGCTATGCCGACGCCATCGACGCCGCCGGCCTCGGATTCGACCTGCTGTTCGGCCCGGCCTACAAGGGCATTCCGCTGGCGACCGCGCTGGCCTGCGAATACGCGCGCCGCGGCCGCGACCTGCCGCTGGCCTACAACCGCAAGGAAGCCAAGGCCCACGGCGAAGGCGGCACGCTGGTGGGCGCCGCGCTCGACGGCAAGCGCGTGCTGGTGGTCGACGACGTGCTGACCGCGGGCACCGCCGTGCGCGAGGCCCTCGACCTGATCCGCGCCGGCGGCGGCATCCCCGCGGGCGTGGCCATCGCCCTCGATCGCCAGGAAGTGCTGGACGAGGCGTCCGCCGACCGCCGCTCGGCCGCGGAGCGGGTGGCGGCGCAGGCGGGCGTGCCGGTGGTGGCGATCGCCAGCCTCGCCGACCTGCTTGCGTTCACCGGCGAAACCGCGACACTGTCGGGCGAACGCGAGCGCCTGCTTGCCTACCGCGTGCGTTACGGCAGCGCGGCCGCCTGATTCGGCCGACCGGGGGGACGGACACGATGAAGACCAGACACTGGATCACCGGCGCGCTGCTGGCCACGCTGCCGATGGCGATGTTGCCGCTGGCAGCCGCGGCGCAGGCGCCCAATGCCGACAAGAAGCTCTACTGCTGGGACGAGAACGGCGTGCAGGTCTGCGGCGACACGCTGCCGGCCAGCGCGCTGGACCGCGCCCGCACCGAGATCAACGCCGCCAGCGGCAACCGCACCGGCCAGGTGCCGCGCGCGCTGACCGGCGACGAGCGCGCCGCCGCGGCGGTCGCGGCCCGCGTGGCCGCCGAGGCCGAGCAGGCGGAGGCCGATCGCCATCGCCGCGACCTCGCGATGATCGAGTCCTACGCCACCGAGAACGACCTGCGCCGCGCCTACGGCGAGCGCATCACCCTGGTCGAGGAGTCGCTGAAGACCTCGGAGCTCAGCATCGCGAACCTGCGCCAGAGCCTGCTGTCGCTGCTGCGCCAGGCCGCCGAGCTCGAGCTGCTCGGGCAGCCGGTGGGCAAGGCGCTGGTCGACGGCATCCACGCCCAGCACGGCGACCTCGCCCGCCAGCAGGCGATCATGGAGCGCCAGCTGGCCGACCGCGCATCGCTGGGCAGCGACCTGGATGGCGCCCTCGAGCGCTATCGGAGCATGAAGGGCGGCTAGGAGCCGGCCAGCCTGCACCTGTGGGAGCCGCCATGGCGGCGATCGCGGCTATAGCCGCTCCCACAGTGATTGGCCGCTTTCGTCGCGATTGGCCGCTCCGCGGTCCGCGCTAGAACGGCAGCGGCAGGTCCGGGTCCAGCGCCAGCAGCTGCGTGCGGAACTCGCCGCGGATGCGGTCCAGCGCCTCCTGGCTGTCGGCGTCGAAGCGCAGCACCAGCACCGGCGTGGTGTTGGAGGCTCGCACCAGTCCCCAGCCGTCCGGGAAGTCGACGCGCAGGCCGTCGATCGTCGACGGGCGCGCGCCGCCCTCGAACTTCGCCTGCGCGACGAAGCGCTCGACGATGGCGTGCGGATTGCCGCCGGGGGCGTCGACCTTGATCTCGGGCGTGGAGATGCCGGCCGGCAGCGCCGCCAGCACGTCCGAGGGCTCCTCCGGGCGCGAGGCCAGGATCTCCAGCAGGCGCGCGGCGGCGTAGATGCCGTCGTCGAAGCCGTACCAGCGCTCGCCGAAGAAGAAATGGCCGCTCATCTCGCCGGCGAGTTCCGCCTCGGTCTCGCGCATCTTGGCCTTGATCAGCGAATGCCCGGTCTTCCACATCAGCGGGCTGCCGCCGTGGCGCAGGATGTGGCCCTGCAGGCGGCCGGTGCACTTCACGTCGTAGACGATCACCGCGCCCGGGTTGCGCTCCAGCACGTCGGCGGCGAACAGCATCAGCAGGCGGTCGGGGAAGATGTTCTCGCCGGTCCTCGTCACCACGCCCAGGCGGTCGCCGTCGCCGTCGAAGGCGATGCCGAGGTCCGCGTCGAAGCGCTTCACCATCTCGACCAGGTCGGTGAGGTTGTGCGGCTCGCTCGGGTCCGGGTGGTGGTTGGGGAACGTGCCGTCGATCTCGCAGAACAGCGGCTCGACGTGGGCGCCGATCGCTTCCAGCACGCGCGGGCCGATCTCGCCGGCCACGCCGTTGCCGGCATCGACCACCACCTTCAGCGGACGGTCGACCTGGACGTCGGAGGCGATGCGGTCGACGTAGTCCGAGGCGATGTCGCGCTCGGTCACGCCGCCCGGCGACGGCGCGGTGTACAGCCGGTCCTCGGCGATGCGCGCGTAGAGGTCGGTGACCGCGTCGCCCGACAGCGTCTCGCCGCCGACCACGATCTTGAAGCCGTTGTAGTCCGGCGGGTTGTGGCTGCCGGTCACCGAGACGCAGCAGCCGGTGCGCAGCTGGTAGGCGCCGAAGTACACCACCGGCGTCGGCACCATGCCGATGTCGATCACGTCGCGGCCGGCCTTGCGCAGGCCCGCGGTGAGCCCGGCCACCATGTCGGGACCGGAGAGGCGGCCGTCGCGGCCGACCACGATGTCCTTCAGGCCCTGCTCGTGCATCAGCGACCCGATGGCATGGCCGATCAGCTCGGCCACGCCGATGTCGAGCGACTGCCCGACGATGCCGCGGATGTCGTAGGCGCGGAAGATGCCGGGGTCGATCGCGACCGCGGCCGGGCGGGTTTCGCGCACGGGCGTGGCGCTTTGCTCAGTGTCCATCACGGGTTCCATTTCGAGGGCCTGCTCCAGGGTGGGGGCCGCGGCGGCCTCCTCGCTCTCCGGCCGGCCCACCAGGCTCGGCAGGCGCGACAGCACGTAGGCCAGCAGCAGCAGGATCGCCGCGACCACGATCGAAGGCAGCGCGGCCAGGCCGAACAGCGCGGCCGGCCGCGGCGGCAGGCCCGCGGCCACGCGCAGGCCGGTGCCGTCCACCGGCACGGCCATGCGTTCCGCGGATGCCGCGTAATCAGGGTCGCCGCGATCGGCCAGGGTGAAGCCGCCCTGGCGCAGCGCGAGATAGGTGGAGCCGGGCACGTCGACGGCATCGAGGCCGGCCACCGCGCGCGCCAGCGGCAGGCGCACGTAGGCCACGCCGACCAGGGTCTCGCCGACCCGCGCGGGCATCGCCAGCGCCAGGCGCGGCGCATCGCCGTCGCGGACCACCCACATCACCGGCCGGCCTTCGGTCATCGCGGCCTCGGCCACGGCGATGCGGCCGTAGCCCGCCTGCGCGGCCGTGGCATAGGCCTCGGCCAGCCCGGTGTCGTGGATCGTCGCGGACTCCAGGTTCGGCCAGTCGCGGCCAAGCGCGGCGGAGGCCGCGGCGAGGTCCCCGTCCGCCAGCGCGGCGCGCACCGGCGTCGACGCCATGCGCTCCTCGAGCCGCGCGAGCTCGGCCTGCAGCGCGCGTCCGGTGGACTGCGCCAGCGCATCGCGGGTGGTCGCCAGCTGGTTGCGGCGCGTGCCGTCCTGCATCTGCTGCCAGCCGGTCCAGGCCAGCCACGCCGCCAGCAGCACCAGCAGTGCCGCCAGCAGCTGCAGCGCCCGCCGCGACTGGACCACGGCCTGGCGCGTCTTGTTCGATAGCTTCACGTTCGATGCTCCCCGGGTCAGCGCACGCCGGTATGGCCGAAGCCACCCGCGCCCCGCGCGCTCTGGTCGAAAGTATCCACCACCCGCAGCCCTGCGCGCACGACCGGCACCAGCACCAGCTGGGCGATGCGGTCGCCGGGCTGCACGGTGTAGGCCTCGCGCGAGCGGTTCCACAGGCTGACCATCAGCGGTCCCTGGTAATCGGCGTCGATCAGGCCGGTGCCGTTGCCCAGCACCAGCCCGTGGCGATGTCCAAGGCCCGAGCGCGGCAGCACCATCGCGCACAGGCCGGGATCGGCGATGTGGATCGCGATGCCCGACGGCACCAGCGCAGTGTCGCCGCCGGCGAGCTCCAGCGGTGCGTCGATGGCCGCGCGCAGGTCGAGCCCTGCGCTGCCCGCGGTGGCGTGCTCCGGCAGCGGCCACTCGCCGCCGATGCGCGGGTCGAGGATCTTCAGGTCGAGCGTGTGCGGCATGGGGCGGGGCGGTCCTTGTCGGTCGGTCACGGCAGGCGCGCGGCCACGAGGTCGAGCAGCGCGTCGGCCAGCGCGGTCTTCGCCGCGGGGCCGAGCACGCGCACGCCCGTGGCATCGAAGACGTGCAGGGTGTTGTCGTCGGCCTCGAAGCCGCTGCCGGCCATGCCGACGAGGTTGCCGGCGATCATGTCCACGCGCTTGCGGCGCAGCTTGTCGCGGGCATTGTCGGCGAGGTCGCCGGTCTCGGCGGCGAAGCCGACCACCAGGCGCGGGCGCTGCGGGTGCGCGGCGACGTCGGCGAGGATGTCGGCGGTGCGCACCAGCTCCAGCACCAGGCCGTCCGTGCCGGGCTGCTTCTTGAGCTTGCCGCCGGCGACCGTGGCCGGGGTGAAGTCGGCGACGGCGGCGGCGCCGACGTAGACATCGGCCGGCAGCGCGGCCAGCACCGCATCGTGCATCTGCGCGGCCGAGCGCACGTCGCGGCGTTCGACGCCGGCCGGCGTGTCCAGCGCCACCGGTCCGGCGACCAGCACGGTGTCGGCGCCGCGCCGCGCGGCCGCGGCGGCGATGGCGAATCCGGTCTTGCCGCTGCTGCGGTTGCCGACGAAGCGCACCGGATCGATGTCCTCGAACGTCGGCCCGGCGCTGACCACCACGCGCAGGCCGGCGAGGTCTCCGACGGTCATGCCGCCGGGGCCGCCAGCGCGGCGACGATGTCCAGCGGCTCGGCCATGCGGCCCGGGCCCGACTCGCCCTCGGCCAGCGGCCCGTCCACCGGCCCGACCACCCGTGCGCCGCGTTCGCGCAGGCGCGCCATGTTGGCCTGCGTCGCCGGGTGCAGCCACATGCGGTGGTTCATCGCCGGGGCCAGCGCCAGCGGCGCCGTCGTGGCCAGGCACAGCGTGGTCACCAGGTTGTCGGCGAACCCGTTGGCGAGCTTGGCCAGCGTGTTGGCGGTGGCCGGCGCGACCAGCACCCGGGTCGCCCAGCGGGCCAGTTCGATGTGGCCCATCGCGGCCTCGGCCGCCGGATCCCACAGCGACGTGCGCACGGTTTCGCCCGACAGGGCCTGGAAGGTGGTGGCACCGACGAAATGCGTCGCGCCCTCGGTCATCGCGACGCGCACCTGCGCGCCGGCGTCGCGCAGCCGGCGCACGAGGTCGGCGGACTTGTATGCGGCGATGCCGCCGCACACGCAGAGGAGGATGCGTTCGCCATCGAGTGGGCTGTGGGCACTGGCCATGCGCGCTCGGAGTGTCCTGACCCGGGAAGGGTTCGACAGCTTACCCGAACGGCCTTGGCCGGCCGGCGGCGGCGCTGGCGCCAATCGCGTGCAATGGCGCCACGTCGGCTGCCGGCGCAGGCGCCCCCCGACACCTGCCACGCGGTGCCCTTCCCCTGCCGCGACGCGCCGGCGGCCGACGACCACTTTGGAGACCCCGTGATGCATATCCGCGACTGGCCCAGCGGCGAACGTCCGCGCGAGAAGCTGCTCGCCCGCGGTGCCGCGGTGCTGTCGGACGCCGAACTGCTGGCGTTGTTCCTCGGCTCGGGCGTGCGCGGGCTGGACGCGGTGGCCACCGCGCGCCGGCTGCTGGCCGACCATGGCCCGCTGCGGCGGCTGCTGGAGCTCCCGGCTGCCGACCTGCTCAAGCTGCCCGGGCTGGGGCCGGCGAGCGCCTGCCAGCTGGCCGCGGCGCTGGAGCTGGCCAGCCGCCACATGGCCTCGCGCCTGGAGCGCGGCGAGGCGCTGACCGATCCGCAGGCCGCGGGCCGCTATTTCGCCCAGCGCCTGCGCGGCCATCCCAGCGAGGTGTTCGCGGCCCTGTTCCTCGACACCCGCCACCGCGCGCTGGCCTTCGAGGAGCTGTTCCGCGGCACGGTGGACGGCGCCGAGGTGCACCCGCGCGAGGTCGTGCGGCGGGCCCTGGCGCACAACGCCGCCGCGGTCATCGTCGGCCACAACCATCCGAGCGGCAGCAGCGAACCCAGCGCCGCCGACCGCGCGGTGACCGCGCGGCTCAAGCAGGCCCTGCACCTGGTCGATGTCCGCCTGCTGGACCATTTCGTCATCGGCGACGGCGCGCCGGTCTCGCTGGCGGCGCGCGGCTGGGTCTAGGCGGGGATGCCGGGGCTGCGGTCGCGGCTGCGCCGGGCCGCCGTGGCCGCCTCGCGTACAATGTGCAGCCGTACGCCGCAGCCCCAGACCCAGTGAAATCAACGCTCAAGGCCCTGGTCGAACAGGGCATCGCCGCCCTCCGCGAACAGGGCACCCTGCCCCCCGACCTGGCCGCGCCCGATTTCGTCATCGAGCGTCCCAAGGACCGCGCGCACGGCGACTTTTCCAGCAACGCCGCGATGCTGCTGGCGAAGCCCGCGCGCAGCAACCCGCGCGCGATCGCCCAGGCGCTGGTGGACGCGATCCCGGCCGGCGGCGACATCGCCGCGGTGGAGATCGCCGGCCCCGGCTTCCTCAACTTCCGCCTTTCGGCCGACGCCTGGCAGCGCCAACTGCGCGACGTGCACGCGCAGGGCCCGGCCTACGGCCGCAATGCCAGCGGCGCGGGGCGCGTGGCCGGCGTCGAATACGTCTCGGCCAATCCCACCGGCCCGCTCCACGTCGGCCACGGCCGCGCGGCGGTGATCGGCGACTGCATCGCGCGCGTGCTCGATGCCAACGGCTGGGACGTGAAGCGCGAGTTCTACTACAACGACGCCGGCGTGCAGATCGAGAACCTGACCCGCTCGGTGCAGGCGCGCGCGCGCGGCATCCGCCCGGACGACGCCGGCTGGCCCGAGGACGGCTACCGTGGCGACTACATCGCCGACGTGGCCCGCGCCTTCCTCGATCGCGAGAGCGTCGAGGTCGAAGGCCAGGTCGTGCACGGCACCGGCGACGCCGACGACACCGACGCCGTCCGGCGCTTCGCCGTCGCCTGGCTGCGCAACGAGCAGAACGGCGACCTGGCCGCCTTCGGCGTGTCCTTCGACGTCTACTTCCTCGAGTCCTCGCTGTATGCCGGGGGTAAGGTCGAGGACACCGTGCGCCAGCTGGTCGAACGTGGCCATGCCTACGAAGAGGGCGGCGCGCTGTGGCTGCGCACGACCGCCTTCGGCGACGACAAGGACCGCGTGATGCGCAAGTCCGACGGCACCTACACCTATTTCGTGCCCGACGTCGCCTACCACCTGTCCAAGTGGCAGCGCGGCTACGAACGCGCGATCACCGAGCTCGGCGCCGACCACCATGGCTCGCTGGCGCGGGTGAAGGCCGGCCTGCAGGCGCTCGACGCCGGCATCCCGCAGGGCTATCCCGAATACGTGCTGCACCAGATGGTCACGGTGATGCGCGGCGGGGAGGAAGTGAAGCTCTCGAAGCGCGCGGGCAGCTACCTCACCCTGCGCGACCTGATCGACGAGGCCGGGCGCGACGCCACGCGCTGGTTCCTGGTCGCGCGCAAGCCCGACTCGCAGCTGGTGTTCGACATCGACCTGGCGCGCAGCCAGTCGCTCGACAACCCGGTCTACTACGTGCAGCTCTCGCACGCGCGCATCTGCGGCCTGATGCGCCAGGTGGACGAGCGCGGCCTGGCCTTCGACCTGGACAACGGCCTGGCGCAGGCGCTGGACCTGGACAGCGCCGCCACCCTGGAACTGGTGACCTCGATCAGCCGCTGGCCGGAGCTGCTCGCGGCCGCCGGACAGCTGCTCGAACCGCACCTGGTGGCGCAATACCTGCTGGAGCTGGCACAGGCCTTCCAGTCGTATTACAACGACCACCAGTTCCTGGTGGATGAGGCCGACGTCCGCGACGGACGCCTGGCCCTGGCCCTGGCCACCCGCCAGGTGCTCGCGAACGGATTGGGCGTGCTGGGCGTGCAGGCCCCGGAGGCGATGTAAGTGGCAGTCAAGCGTGGCAAGTCCCAGGCACGGCGCAACAGCGGCAGCAGCGCGTCGCTGCCGGGATGGGTCTGGATGATCATCGGCGTGCTGCTGACCATCGTGGTGGTGATGGCGGCGCCGAAGCTGCTGAAATCCGGCGGTGACCAGGGCTTCTTCCGGCCGACGCCGAACCCGGACGCGACGCCTGCCGTCGCCAGCCCCGAGGCCGGCGAGAGCGTCGCCGATGACGCGCCGGCACCGACGCGCCCGTCGCAGTCGGGACGCCCGCAGGACGATGCCGCGGCCGGCACGCAGTACGACTTCTACACCCTGCTGCCGGGCCAGGAAGTGGCCATGACCGACGCCGAACTGGCCGCGAGCGCGCGCGCCGAGCAGGAGCGCCAGGCCGAGCTGCTGGCCCGCGAGCGCGCCGCGCAGCAGCGCGAGCTGGATGCCGATGCCGCGGAGCTGGCGGCGGATGCCCCGGCCCCTGCGGCGACGCCGACGCGGCCGGCCACGCCGGCACCGGCGGCCACCGCGACGCCCGCGGCGGCGCCCGCGGCCACCGCGTCGGCGCCGGCCGCCGACGGCGTGCGCTACATCCTCCAGGCCGGCTCGTTCGCCAGCAACACCGACGCCGAGGCGCTGAAGGCGCGCATCGCCATGCTCGGCCTGGTCGCCCGCGTCGAACAGGCCGACATCGACGGCCGCGCCATGTATCGGGTGCGGATGGGGCCCTATGGCACCGCCTCGGAGCTGGCCGAAGCCAAGCAGAAGCTCGGCAACGGCGGGCTCGAAGCGCTGGCGATCCGCGCCCGCTGACGGCATGAAGACCCTGCTCGTCACCGGCGCCACGGCCGGATTCGGCGCCGCGATCGTCGAGCGTTTCGTCTCCGGCGGCTGGCGCGCCATCGCCACCGGGCGCCGGCAGGACCGCTTGGATGCGCTCGCCGACCGCCTCGGCCGCGAGCGCGTGCACACCGCCTGCTTCGACATCCGCGACGCCGACGCCATGGGTGCCGCGATCGATGCGATTCCGGCACCGTTCCGCGACGTCGACCTGCTGGTCAACAACGCCGGACTGGCGCTGGGCACCGCGCCGGCACAGGCCTGCGACCTCGCCCAGTGGCGGCAGATGATCGACACCAACGTCACCGCGCTGGTCACGATGACACACCGGCTGCTGCCGGTGCTCATCGAACGCCGCGGCGCGATCGTCAACATCGGCTCGGTCGCGGGCGTCTATCCGTACCCCGGTGGCAACGTCTATGGCGCCACCAAGGCCTTCGTCGACCAGTTCTCGCTGAACCTGCGCTCGGACCTGCACGGCACCGGCGTGCGCGTGAGCGTGATCGAGCCCGGGCTGGCGGAAACCGAGTTCACCCTCGTGCGCACCGGCGGCGACCAGGGCGCTTCCGACGCGCTGTACGCGGGAACGCAGCCGATCACGGCCGCCGACGTGGCCGAATCCACCTGGTGGATCGCCACCCTGCCGCCGCACCTCAACATCAACCGCCTGGAAGTCATGCCGGTGAGCCAGTCGCTGGCCGGACTGCAGGTCCACCGGGCGCCGTGAATCCCTGGCTGGCGATGCTCGCGATCGTCGCCATCGGCGCGGTGCTGCCGCTGCAGGGGCTGGTCAATGCGCGCCTGGCGGGCGCGCTGCACGGGCCGGTGATGGCGGCCTTCGTCTCGTTCCTGGTCGGCAGCGTGGTGCTGGGCGCCTGGCTGCTGGCGATGCGCACGCCCTGGGGCGCGGCGCCCGACGCGCGCTTCCCGGCGTGGATCTGGATCGGCGGCGTGCTCGGCGCGGTCTATGTCGCGGTGTTCACCCTGCTGATCCCGCGCGTGGGCGCGGCTTCGGCGATCTGCCTGGCGGTGCTGGGCCAGGTGGTGGCGTCACTCGCGCTCGACCACTTCGGCGTCCTGCAGGCGCAGCGCCCCGCCGACTGGACGCGGATCGCGGGCGCGACCCTGGTGCTCCTCGGCGTCCTGCTCGTCGCCGCGCCCTGGCGCGCCACGCCGCCGCCACCCCTGTAGGAGCGGCTACAGCCGCGATCAGATCCAGCACGCAGGCCCGATCAGCCCCGCGCACTGTAGGAGCGGCTACAGCCGCGATCAGCCGTGACGCCGAAGCGATCGCGGCTGTAGCCGCTCCTACAGTGCATGCGTGGGCGTTCAGTCGAGGGGTGTGTCGTCCAGGTAGGTATAGCCGGTGAGGCCGGCTTCCAGCGCGGCGCGCAGGTTGGTCGCCTCGTCGGCGGGCAGCGCGGCGGCGGCGACCTTGGCGTCGTACTCGGCGCGCAGGTCGTCCAGCGCGTAGCCGACGTAGTCGAGCATCACGTCGGTGGTGTCGCCGCGGCGCTGCTGGGCGATGGCATAGCCCTCGCCATCCACCTTCACTGCGATCACGTCGGTGTCGCCGAACAGGTTGTGAATGTCGCCCAGGATTTCCTGGTAGGCACCCACCAGGAAGAAGCCCAGGCGGTAGCTTTCACCGGCGCGCAGTTCGTGCAGCGGCAGCGAGCTGTCCAGGTCCTCGTTCTCGACGTAGGTGTCGATCTTGCCGTCGGAGTCGCAGGTCAGGTCGGCGATGGTGCCGCGACGCGTGGGCGCCTCGTCCAGGCGCTCGATCGGCACGATCGGGAACACCTGGTCGATCGCCCAGACGTCGGGCATCGATTCGAACACGCTGAAGTTGACGAAGTACTTGTCGACCAGGCGCTCGTTGAGCTCGTCGAGCACGGCACGGTGGCTCTTCTCGTCGTAGGTCAGCCGCGCCTTCACGGCGTGGGCGATGGCATAGAACAGGTCGTCGATGCGCGCGCGGTGCACCAGGTCGAGCTGGCCGAGCGCGTACAGGCTCAGGCCCTCGGCGTGGTGGTGCTGCGCCTCCTGGAACAGCTCGACCGCCGGACGCTCCTCCAGCTCCGAGTGGATGTCGCGCAGGTGGCGGATCACCGCCGGCTCGTCGTCGTGCGCGTCCGGCACGCGGCCCTCGGGCGCGGCTTCGACCTCGGACACGTTGGCCACCAGCACCGCGTGGTGCGCGGTCATCGCCCGCCCGCACTCCGTCACCAGGCGCGGCTGGCGCAGGCCGGCCTCGGCGCAGGCGTCAGCCAGCGGCTGCACGATATTGGACGCGTACTGCGCCATGCCGTAGTTGACCGAGTTGTAGCTGCGCGAGCGCGTGCCCTCGTAGTCGATGCCGAGGCCGCCGCCGACGTCGACGTAGTCGATGTCAGCGCCCAGTTGGGACAGCTCGACGAAATAGCGCGTGGCCTCGCGCATGCCGCGCGCGATGTCGCGCACGTTGGAGATCTGCGAACCCATGTGGAAATGCAGCAGCTTCAGCGCATCGCCCATGCCGGCATCGCGCAGCGACTTCCACAGGTCCAGCAGCTGCCGCGGGCTGAGGCCGAACTTGGCCTTGTCGCCGCCGGAGTTCTGCCATTTGCCCGCGCCCAGCGAGGCCAGGCGCATGCGAACGCCAAGCACCGGCGCCACGCCCAGCGCCTTCGACTCCTCCATGACCAGCTTCAGCTCGGAGGGCTTCTCGACCACGATGAAGACATTCATGCCCAGCTTGCGGCCGATCAGCGCCAGGCGGATGTACTCGCGGTCCTTGTAGCCGTTGCAGATCACCAGACCGCCCGGGCGCGAGAGCGCCAGCACCGCCATCAGCTCGGGCTTGCTGCCCGCTTCCAGGCCGAAGCCTTCGCCCGCGTGCGAGGCCAGCGTTCCGGCCACGCCGCGGTGCTGGTTGACCTTGATCGGATATACCGCCGTGTAGCCGCCGGCGTAGTCCCAGTCGGCCTGCGCCTGCGCGAACGCCGACTGCAGCGCGCCCAGGCGGTCGCCCAGCACGTCGGGGAAGCGCACCAGCATCGGCAGGTTCGCGCCCTGGTCCAGCGCGCGGTCCACGACCTCGGGCAGCGGAATCGACGGCCCGCCCGCGCCGCGCGGCCGGACCACCACGCGGCCGGCGCCGTCGACGTCGAAATAACCCGAGGACCAGTGCGGGATCGAATAGGTCTTGCGGGCTTGGTCGATGGACCAGGCGGTCATGGGCGGAGATCCGGGGCACGTGAAGGGATCGGCATTCTAGCCTTCGGGGCGGCAACTCCCCGTGCAAACGTCGCCAGCGAACGCCGTTCCGCCGCTGGCCGCTCGCGCCAGCCACGCGGTCCCTGTCGGGGAAGCGCAACGACATGCAGGACCGTTGCGATTCCCGCTGTGCAAGGCGTGGCGACATGCCCGACCGGGGCCGTCCGCTACAATCCGCGGCCTTCGCTCCCGCTTCCGGACGCCCGCAATGACCGCCCCGACCTGGCTCTACGAGAACTTCGATCCCGCCGGCTCCGCCATCGGCTACCGCGTCACGCGCAAGCTCGACGAGGTGCAGTCGCCGTTCCAGAAGATCGAGATCTTCGAATCGACCGACTGGGGCAACGTCATGCTCATCGACGGCGCGATGATGGTCACCACGCGCGACAACTTCCTCTACCACGAGATGATGACGCACCCGGCATTGTTTACCCATGCCGACCCGAAGCAGGTGGTGATCATCGGCGGCGGCGACTGCGGCACGCTGCGCGAGGTGCTGAAGCATCCGGGCGTCGAGAAGGCCGTGCAGTGCGACATCGACGAGCAGGTCACGCGCATGGCGGAGAAGTATTTCCCCGAGCTGTGCGAATCCAACACTGATCCGCGCGCCGAAGTGATGTTCGACGACGGCATCGCGTACATGGCCAACTGCGCGCCGGGAAGCCTGGACGTGGTGATCGTGGATTCGACCGACCCGGTGGGCCCGGCCGAAGGACTGTTCAACAAGAGCTTCTTCGAAAGCTGCTTCCGCGCGCTGAAGGACGACGGCATCCTGGTGCAGCAGTCGGAGTCGCCGCTGGTGCTGCTGGAGCTGATCCAGGCCATGCGCGCCGAGATGGGCAAGGCCGGCTTCGACAGCTTCCAGACGCTGCCCTTCCCGCAGCCCTGCTACCCCACCGGCTGGTGGAGCTGCACGCTGGCGCGCAAGGGCGGTCGTGGGTTCGGCTTCCGCGAGGACGACGCGCGCGAGAAGGACTTCGACACGAAGTACTACAGCGCCGACATCCACAAGGCCGCACAGGTGCTGCCGCCGTTCGTGGCCGAAGCGCTGGGCTGAAGCGCGCGCGCCGCGCCCTGCAGGAGCGGCTACAGCCGCGATCCCGGCCTGCCGGGACCGCCGCCGCCAGGACCGAACGCCGATCGCGGCTGTAGCCGCTCCTACAGACGCTCTTACAGGCGCTCCTACAGGGCGTCGGAGTCCAGCTCGCCGGTGCGGATGCGCACCACGCGCTCGAGTTCGTACACGAAGACCTTGCCGTCGCCGATCTTGCCGGTCGAGGCCGCCTTGAGGATGGCCTCGGTGACCAGCTCGGCCTGGTCGTCGGTGACCGCGACCTCGAGCTTGATCTTGGGCAGGAAATCGATCACGTACTCGGCGCCGCGGTAGAGCTCGGTGTGGCCCTTCTGCCGGCCGAAGCCCTTGACCTCGGTGACGGTGATCCCGGCCACGCCGGCTTCCGACAGCGCCTCGCGCACGTCGTCGAGCTTGAACGGCTTGATGATCGCCATGATCATCTTCATCACGCGGTCTCCGCTTTCGGTGCGCGCAGGATACCGCGGCCCGGGCGGCGGACGGGCCTTTTCCCACATCCCCGCGCGCCTGCACCCGATGGCGCGCGACCCCCGCCGCGGCCAGGCTGCAGGCAACACCGGAGGACACCCCACATGATCGACCTCGGACACATCGACGACCTTGCCCGCCGCCTCAGTGGCCTGGTGCCCCCCGGCCTGCGCGAAAGCCGCGAGGAGCTGCAGGAGAACTTCAAGTCGGTCCTGCAGGCCGGCCTGGCGCGGCTCGACCTGGTGACGCGCGAGGAATTCGACGTGCAGCAGGCGGTGCTCCTGCGCACCCGCGAGAAGCTCGAGGCCCTGCAGGCGCAGGTCTCGCAGCTCGAATCCCAGCTCGGCGCAGGCGGCAGCGCCGCGCCGATGGCGCCGCCGCCGCAGTCCCAGCAACCCCACTGAGGCCACCGCCATGGCGGGGCTCGCGATCGTGCACGGCCGTGCACGCGCCGGCGTGCGCGCGCCGGAAGTGACGGTCGAGGTCTACATGAGCGGCGGACTGCCGCGCATGTCGATGGTCGGGCTGCCGCAGGCCGCGGTGCGCGAGTCCAAGGACCGGGTGCGCGCGGCAATCCGCTGCGCCCAGTACGAATTCCCGCCGCGCGTGACCACGGTCAACCTGGCGCCGGCCGACCTGCCCAAGGGCGGCGGCCGTTTCGACCTGCCGATCGCGCTGGGCATCCTCGCGGCCAGTGACCAGCTGCCGCAGGCGGCGCTTGCCGGCCACGAGTTCATGGGCGAGCTGGGCCTTGCCGGCGAACTGCGTGCGGTCGACGGAGTGCTGCCCGCTGCGCTGGCCTGCGGCGAGGCCGGTCGCGTGCTGGTGGTGCCTGTCGGCAACGGGGCCGAGGCGGCACTGGCGCGCGGCGTCGACGTGCGCGTGGCCCGTACGCTGTCGGAGGTGTGCGCGCATCTCACCGGACAGCGCGCCCTGCCCCGGGCCGCGGCCGAGCCTGGAGGCAGGACGGGCGCGACCGGCAGCCCGGACCTCGCCGACGTGCGCGGCCAGCTGCGCGCGCGACGGGCACTGGAGATCGCCGCCAGCGGCGGACACCACCTGCTGCTGAGCGGCAGCCCGGGCTGCGGCAAGACCCTGCTGGCCTCGCGCCTGCCCGGCATCCTGCCCGAGGCCAGCGAGGCCGAAGCACTGGAGACCGCCGCGATCGCCTCGATCAGCGGCCGCGGCATCGACCCGGCTCGCTGGCGGCAGCGGCCGTTCCGCGCCCCGCACCACACGGCCAGCGCCATCGCCCTGGTGGGCGGCAGCGGCGAGCCGCGTCCGGGCGAGATCTCGCTGGCGCACAACGGCGTGCTGTTCCTCGACGAGCTGCCCGAGTGGAGCAGGAGCGTCCTCGAAGTGCTGCGCGAGCCGCTGGAGTCGGGCACGGTCACGGTCTCGCGCGCCGCGCGGCAGAGCGAGTTCCCGGCGCGCTTCCAGCTCGTCGCGGCGATGAATCCGTGTCCCTGCGGCTGGGCGGGCGATCCCTCGGGCCGCTGCCAATGCAGCCTCGACGCCGTGCAGCGCTACCGCATGCGCGTGTCCGGCCCGCTGCTCGACCGCATCGACCTGCACGTCGACGTTCCGCGCATGTCGCCCGCGGAGCTGCGGCCGGATGCGCCGGCCGGCGAGGCCAGCGCGGCCGTGCGGGCCCGAGTCGAGGCCGCGCGCGGACGACAGCTCGCGCGTGCAGGCGTGCTCAATGCGCACCTCGACCAGGCCGGTACCGCCGCGCATTGCCGCCTGGCGGACGGCGACCAGGCGTTGCTGGAGCGCGCGATCGACAGCCTGCAGCTGTCGGCCCGCGCCATGCATCGGATCCTGCGCGTCGCGCGCACGATCGCCGACCTCGATGGCCGCGACGCCATCGGCAGCGCGCACCTGGCCGAGGCCCTCGGCTATCGCGGCTTCGTCGCGCAGTAGCGCCGGCCGGCCCCGCGGATCGGGAGCCGCCGGCGGCCCGCAGCGCGATCAGGCGACCGCGGCCTGGAACTGCTCTTCCTCGGTCGAACCGGCGAGCGCCGTGGTCGACGACTGCCCCTGCTGGATCGCCTGGGTCACCGCGTCGAAATAGCCGGTGCCGACCTCGCGCTGGTGCTTGACCGCGGTGAAGCCCTTGTCGGCCGCCGCGAACTCCGACTCCTGCAGCTCCACGAAGGCGCTCATCTGGCGGCGCGCATAGCCGTGCGCGAGGTTGAACATCGAGTAGTTCAGCGCATGGAAGCCGGCGAGCGTGATGAACTGGAACTTGTAGCCGTAGGTCGCGATCTCGTCCTGGAATCGGGCGATCGTGGCGTCGTCCAGGTTCTTCTTCCAGTTGAAGCTCGGCGAGCAGTTGTAGGCCAGCATCTTGCCCGGGTACTTCTCGTGGATGGCCTCGGCGAAGGCGCGGGCGAAGCCGAGGTCGGGCTTGCCGGTCTCGCACCACACCAGGTCCGCGTAGGGCGCATAGGCCAGGCCGCGACTGATCGCCTGGTCGAGGCCGTTGCGGGTCTTGTAGAAGCCCTCGACGGTGCGCTCGCCGGTGGTGAACGGGCGATCGTTGTCGTCGACGTCGCTGGTCAGCAGATCCGCCGCCTCGGCGTCGGTACGCGCGACCAGCATCGTCGGCACGCCGCAGACATCGGCCGCCAGGCGTGCGGCATTGAGCTTCTCCACGGCCTCGCGCGTGGGCACCAGCACCTTGCCGCCCATGTGGCCGCACTTCTTGACGCTGGCCAGCTGGTCCTCGAAGTGCACGCCGGCCGCACCCGCCTCGATCATCGCCTTCATCAGCTCGAAGGCGTTGAGCACGCCGCCGAAGCCGGCCTCGGCGTCGGCCACGATCGGCTGCAGGAAGTCGATCGAGTCGTCGCCCTCGGCGTGGTGCAGCTGGTCGGCGCGCAGCAGCGCGTTGTTGATGCGCTTGACCACCGCCGGCACCGAGTCGGCGGGATACAGCGACTGGTCGGGATACATCTGGCCCGCGAGGTTGGCGTCGGCCGCCACCTGCCAGCCGGACAGGTAGATCGCCTTCAGCCCGGCCTTGACCTGCTGCATGGCCTGGTTGCCGGTCAGCGCGCCCAGCGCGTTGACGTAGGGGCGCTGGTGCAGCGAACCCCAGAGCTTCTCCGCGCCCAGGCGCGCCAGCGAATGTTCGACGTGCACGGTGCCACGCAGGCGCACCACGTCGTCCGCGGAGTAGTTGCGGGTGATCCCGGCCCAGCGCGGGTTGGTGGTCCAGTCGGTGCGGATGGCGTCGGCGTTGGGAAGCTTCGTGCTCATGTCGGGATCTCCAGTGGGTTCAGCTGCCCGCTCCCGCAGGAGCGGCTTTGTTGTAGGAGCGGCCATGGCCGCGATCCGCGGGAAGGGCGCATGCGGGTGCGGATTCTTATGAAAACGGGGTCTTGCAGGAGCGGCTGCAGCCGCGATTCGGGTTTGCGGGGATCGCGGCTGTAGCCGCTCCTACAGGAGGAGGAGGGGGCAGAGGCCGCGGGGCACGGGGTCATGAGCGCTCAAGCCAGTCGTTCGTAGGCCGGCAGGGTCAGGAACTCCTCCAGCGTCGTGCTGCGGGTCAGTTCTTCCAGCATCCCGATGGCTTCGGCAACGCGTCCCGCGCCCGGGATCGGCCCCTGCGCGGCCAGGCGCGAAGGCAGGTTCAGCAGCGCCTGTTCGAAGAGGACCTCGTCGATCACGCTGCCGTCGTCGAGATGCAGCGGCGCGTGGCCGCCATCCGCGGCGTGCAGCCACTGCCACAGCTGGGTGCGGGCGATCTCGGCGGTGGCGGCATCCTCCATCAGCCAGTGGATCGGCACGCAGCCGCTGCCGTCGAGCCAGGCGGCCAGGTAACGCACGCAGACCTCGACGTTGCCCTCGAAGCCGGCGCGGGTGATCGTGCCCAGCGGCGGCGCGATCAGCGCTTCACGGTCGACGTCGACGTCCTCGCGCGCGACCGCGTGCTGGTGGGGGCCGGGCATCGCGGCATCGAAGATCTCCCGTGCCACCGGCACCAGCGCCGGGTGCGCGACCCAGGTTCCGTCATGGCCGGCGCGTGCTTCGTGCTTCTTGTCGGCGCGCACCCGCGCCACCGCGGCTTCGTTCGCGTCCGGGTCGCCCGAAATCGGGATCTGCGCCGCCATGCCACCCATCGCGTGCGCGCCACGGCGGTGGCAGGTGCGCACCAGCAGCTCCGAATAGGCCTTGAGGAACGGCTGGGTCATCGTCACCTGGCCGCGCTCGGGCAGCACGCGGTCGCGATGCGCGCGGAAGGTCTTGATGTAGGAAAAGATGTAGTCCCAGCGCCCGCAGTTGAGCCCCGCGATCCGGCCGCGCAGCGCGTGCAGGATCTCGTCCATCTCGAACACCGCGGGCAGCGTCTCGACCAGCACGGTGACCTTGATGCAGTCCGCGGGCAGGCCCAGCGCCTGCTCGAGGTGCGCCAGCACGTCGTTCCAGAGCGCGGCCTCCTCCATCGACTGCAGCTTGGGCAGGTAGAGGTAGGGGCCGCGGTCCCGGGCCGCGAGTGCGGCGCCGTTGAGGACGCAGAACAGGCCGGCATCGAACAGGCTGGCCGAGATCCGGGCGCCGTCGACCAGCAGGTGCTTCTCGTCGAGGTGCCAGCCGCGCGGACGCACGATCAGCACGGCGCGTTCGGCCTCGGGCTTGAGCCGGTAGGCCTTGCCGGTGTCGCCGTCGAAGGCCAGGGTGCCGGCCACCGCCTCCCGCAGCGCGCGCTGGCCGGTCAGCAGCGCGTCCCAGGTCGGCGCGGTCGAATCCTCGAAGTCGGCCATGTAGCAGCTGGCGCCGGAGTTCAGCGCGTTGATGACCATCTTCGGATCGACCGGGCCGGTGATCTCGACCCGGCGGTCGAGCAGCGCCTGCGGAAGCGCCGCCACGCGCCAGTCGCCCTCGCGGATCGCACGGGTGTCGGCGCGAAAGTCGGGAAGCTCCCCGCGGTCGAAGGCCGCCTGGCGGTCGCGGCGCGCAGCGAGCAGGGCCTGGCGTCGCGACTCGAAGCGCTGCTGCAGGCCGCCGAGGACGGCCAGGGCCGCCGCGTCCAGCAGGTCCGGGGCGGCCGTGCACCCGGCCACAATGCGGACATCGGTGACGGCATGTTGGGGCGCTGCAGACATTCCGGACTCCGGCGTGGCGTGGTTGGCCACCATCCCTGCGCCGGCTTTATTTGACAAAACAGATATAACAATGCGATTGATAAGTTGTACTTATACCTGAGGCAGGTCGCGGTCTTGAGCCCCGAACGCACGCCCCGATTCGCCTACAAGGGGGACCGCCTGAAGCCGCTGCGCGCCTTCTGCCAGGTGGCCCGGCTGGGCTCGGTCTCGCGCGCCGCCGAGGCGCTGTACGTCAGCCAGCCGGCGGTGAGCCAGCAGCTGCAGGCCCTCGAGCGCGAGCTGGGTGCGCGGCTGTTCGAGCGCAACGGCCGTCGCCTTCTGCCCACCCGCGAAGGCGAGGCCCTGTATGAACTTGCCCGCCCCCTGGTCGAGGGCATCGACGCCCTCCCGGCGGCCTTCCGACGCCAGCTGGCCGGCATGGACGCGGGCGAACTGGAGATCGCCGCCAACAGTTCGACCATCCTGTACCTGCTGCCGCGCATCGTCGGCGCCTTCCGCGAGCAGCACCCCGAGGTGCGCCTGCGCCTGCACAACACCATCAGCGCCGACGGCACCGACCTGCTGCGCGCGGACACCGTGGAGCTGGTGGTCGGCTCGATGCTCGACGTGCCCACCGACCTCAGCTACGTGCCGGTGTATTCGTTCCAGCCCATGCTGATCACCCCGCTCGACCATCCGCTGGCGACCACGCCGCGGCTGACGCTGCAGGACATCTCCAGGCACGGGCTGATCCTGCCGCCGCAGCGACAGGTGACCTGGCGCCTGGTCGACCTGGTGTTCCAGCAGGCGCGCGTGCCCTACACGGTCTCGCTGGAGGTCGGCGGCTGGGAGGTGATCAAGCAGTACGTGGCGATGGGTCTGGGCATTTCGATCGTGAGTTCAATCTGCCTGGACGACACCGACAGCGAACGCCTCGCCATCCGCCCGCTCGACGCCTGGTTCCCGGCGCGCAGCTACGGCGTGGTGGTGCGCAAGGGCAAGGTGCTGTCACCGCAGGCGCGGGCTTTCATCGACCTGATCAAGCCCGACCTGTTCGTGCGCCGCGGCCACGAGGACAGCGGGCACTCGGAGCGCTAGCGCGCCGGGCGGGCTGTTCACAGAAAACCTCAGTACTGCGGCAGCGGCAAGGCCTCGTCCGCGAAGACCGCCACGTGCGGCACGCCGTCGGCGCCGATCCAGCCGCGGTACATGCCCTCGGTGTTGAAGGGGAAGGCGACGTTGCCGTCGGCGTCCAGGGCGATCGCGCCGCCATCCCCGCCGGCACGCACGACCTCGCCGTTGATCACCGCCCCGGCGGCGACCGCGACAGGCTCGCCGCGATGGCGGACCCGCGCGCAGATCTCGTGCGCCGCCGCGGTGCGGATGTAGAACTCGCCCCAGCCCGTGCCCGAGACCGCACAGCCGGCATCGGCCCAGGTCCCGGCGCCGATGATCGGCGCGTCGCCGATCCGGCCCCAGCGCTTGTTGGTCATGCCGCCGGTCGAGGTTCCGGCCGCGAGATGGCCGGCGGCATCGAGGGCCACCGCACCGACGGTGCCGAAGTACGCCGGCTCGTCGCCCGACGCCTCCTGCGCTCCGGCTTCGGTGCCTTCCGCCGCCTCCCTGCGCAGCGCGCGCTGCAGCTGCTCCCAGCGCCGCTCGGTCCTAAAGTACGCGGGGTCCACGCGCTCGATCCCCTGCGCCTCGGCAAAGGCCTCCGCGCCCGCGCCGGCCAGCATCACGTGCGGCGAGTGCTCCATCACCGCGCGCGCCAGCAGGATCGGGTTGCGCACGCGCTGCACCCCGGCGACCGCGCCGGCGCGACCGTCCCGCCCGTCCATCAGCGAGGCGTCGAGCTCGTTGCGTCCATCGTGGGTGAACACCGCGCCGCGACCCGCGTTGAAGGCCGGATCGTCCTCGAGCACGGTGATCGCCGCGGTCACCGCATCGAGTGCCGGCGCGCCATCGGCCAGCCTTGCGTGGCCGGCACGCAGCGCGCGTTCGAGCGCCGCGCGTGCCGCGGCCTGGTCGGCTTGGCCCAGGCCCGCGCGCACCACCCCGGCACCGCCGTGGATGGCCAGCACCGGCCGGACCGCAGCAGCGGTCGCGGCGCCGCTGGCGTCCGCATCCTCGCCCGGCCCTGGCGGGGCACCCGCGCCCGTAGCGCAGCCACCGAGCCCCAGCCCGAACAGGGCGGCGATGAGCCCACCCGCAAGCCTTCGCATGTCCATCTCCTCTCCTCCCGCATCGCCGCCGCGCGGCGCCTGCGTGCATGGTCCATCAGTCGACGCCGTGGTTGCGTCCCCGCCACGGCCGGTACCACGCGCGGATGCGGCGCATGTCGGCCCCGGTGTCGTCACCGACGTGGAACAGCGGGCCGATCCCGATGACCCGGTCGGGATAGTGGAAGTACACCGGCAGCACCGGCACCTCGGCCGCGCGCGCGATCTTGAGGAAGCCGCTCTTCCAGTGCTCCACCGGCTTGCGCGTGCCCTCGGGCGCCAGCCCAAACCAGAGGCGCTCGCGGCCGCGGATCATCTCCGCCACCTGTTCCACCACGCCGGCCGAGCGGCTGCGGTCGACCGCGATCACCCCCAGCGCATGCAGCAGCCGCGACAGCGGCCACCAGAACAGTTCGCGCTTGCCCAGGATCCTGATGTCGAGGCCCAGGCCCAGCTTCACCGCAAGGCCCCAGACGCCGTCCCAGTTCGACGAATGCGGCGCCGCGATCAGCACCACGCGCGGCACGTCGGGGAATTCACCGACCACGCGCCAGCCTCCGAGAAGGAGGATCCCGCGGCCGAACCAGCGCGCGAACCGGTTTGGCCGCAGGCGCGGCACGTTCGGCGGCAGCACCGGAAGGATGTCATCGCCGGGTTCCCTCATGTGTCCTGCCGTCTCAGTCCCAGTCGCGCACGTTGCGCCCGCGCTTGATCGTACTGCGCTCGCGCTTGGCATCCATGCGCCGGGCCTTGGCGGCGCGACTGGGCCTGGTCGCCACGCGCTTCTTCGGCGCCGTGCGGCCGGACTCGATGAAGGCCGCCAGCCGCTCGCGTGCATCCTGGCGGTTGCGGTCCTGGGTGCGGAACCGCTGCGCGTTCAGCACCAGCACACCGTCGTCGGTGAGGCGACGATCGCGTTTGGCGAGCAGGCGCTCACGCACCGCCTCGGGCAGCGAGGGCGAGTTGGCGATGTCGAAGCGCAGCTCGACCGCGGTCGCGACCTTGTTGACGTTCTGCCCGCCCGGTCCCGACGCGCGCACGAAGCGCTCGACGAGTTCGTCCTCGGGAATGGCGATGGCAGGCGGCGTGGTGGTCATGGCGTTCGGGTGTGGCAGCCGTCAGGCGTCCTGCTTAGGCGCGAAGAATGCCAGCGCACGCGCGAATTCCGCGTCGGGCGGCGCGGTGACGTGCACGCGGCGCGCCGGGTCCTGCGGATGCGGAAACGCCAGTTGCTCCGCATGCAGCAGCATGCGGTGGATGCCGAGCATGCGGAAGCTGCGGTTGTGGCGGCCGTCGCCGTGGCTGGTGTCGCCGACCAGGTGGTGCGACAGGTGCTTGAGGTGGCGGCGGATCTGGCGGAAGCGTCCGGTCTGCGGCCAGGCGCGCAGCAGCGCGTAACGCGAGGTCTCGAAGCCGGCCGAGGGGATCGGCAGCTCGGCGGTCGCCAGGCGCTCGAAGCGGGTGACCGCGGGCTTCTTCTGCGGCTTGCCCGGGCCACCGTCGAGCGGATGGTCGACGGTGAACGCCGCCTCCGCCGGCCAGCCGCGGCAGATCGCGAGATAGGCCTTGTCGACCTCGCCCGCCATCAGCGACTTGCCCAGCGTCGACGCCGTCTCGCGGTCGAAGGCCAGCAGCAGGCAGCCGCTGGTGGCGCGGTCCAGGCGGTGCACGAGGTGGATCGGGCGGCCGAACTGCGCGCGCAGGCGGTCGGTGGCGAAGTCGTCCTCGCCGCGCGCGAGCTTGCTGTCGTGGACCATGAGGCGGGCGGGCTTGTTGACCACCGCGAAACCGCCTTCGAGGTGGAGGACCGGAAGAGCCGCCGCCTCTGTAGGAGCGGCTACAGCCGCGATCGCACCAGCCGGCGGCTCGCCATCGCGGCTGTAGCCGCTCCTACAGACGGGCGACTCGGCATCGCGGCTGTTGTCGCTGTTGCAGGCCGGGGTGCTCATCGCCGGGGGAGGGCGGCAAGGACCGCCCAGAGGCCGCCGGCGGCGGCGACCCAGGCGGCCACGGGCACCGACCACAGGCGCGGGCCGCCTGCGTCCAGCCCGTGCAGCACGGCCGCGACCACCAAGAGCCCTACGCCCAGGATCGCCGACACCGTGCGGCGCTGCATGGCGCGCATCACCTCCACCAGTTCGCCAAGCTCCGGGGAACGCATGCCGAGCTGGTGCCGGCCCTGGATCTGCTGGGTCAGCCAGGCGTGCAGCAGCCCGGGCATCTCCGGCGCGCGCGTGGCCAGCTCGGGCAGGCGGCGGCGGAACTCGCCGGCCAGCCGCTTGGGGCTGTAACGCTCGGCCAGGATGCGTTCGAGCACCGGCCGCGCCACCGCCCAGATGTCGATCTGCGGATCCAGGTGCCGGCTGACGCCCTCGACGTTGAGCAGGGTCTTCTGCAGCAGGATCAGCTGCGGCTGCAGCGTCAGCTGGTAGCGCTGCGCGGTGCGGAACAGCTTCAGCAGCACCTCGCCCAGCGAGAACTCGGCCAGCGGCCGGGTGAAATACGGCTCACACACGCCGCGCACTGCCGCTTCCAGTTCATCCAGGCGCACGTGCGAGGGCATCCAGCCGGCCTGCACGTGCAGCTCGGCGATGCGCCGGTAGTCCTTGTTGAAGATCGCCATGAAGTTTTCGGCGAGGTAGTACTGGTCGTCGCCGGAAAGCTGGCCGACGATGCCGAAATCGAGCGCGATGAAGCGCGGGTTCATCCGCCGCGCCGGATCGTCGTCCACCCAGATGTTGCCGGCGTGGGCATCGGCGTGGAAGAAGTTGTCGCGGAAGACCTGGGTGTAGAACACCCGCACAGCCTTGGCGGCCAGCAGCTTGCGGTCCAGGCCCGCGGCCTCGATCGCCGCCAGGTCGTCGCTCGGGAAACCGCTGACGCGCTCCAGCGTGAGGATGCGCTCGGTGCTGTGCGACCACACCGGCGCCGGCACGTAGAGGTCGGTCGAGCCCTCCCAGTTGCGGCGCAGCACCGACGCGTTGGCGCCCTCGCGCTGCAGGTCGAGCTCCGCGGCGAGCGTGGTCGCGACCTCGTCCACCACTTCGCGCGGCCGGATCCTGTCGGCGTTGGGATGCGTGCGCTCGACGAACGCGGCGATGCTGGTCAGCAGCCGGATGTCGGCGGCGATGCGCCCGGCGATGCCGGGACGCAGCACCTTCACCACCACCGCGCGCGCGGCGCCGCCGGCGGCGTCGGGCAGCAGGGCGGCATGCACCTGGGCCACCGACGCCGAGGCCAGCGGCACGGTGTCGAAGCCGGCAAAGGCCTCGGTCACCGGGCGGCCCAGCTCGCGCTCGACGATGGCGCGCGCGACCTCGCCGTCGAACGGCGCGACCTGGTCCTGCAGCCGCACCAGTTCGTCGGCGATGTCCGGCGGCACCAGGTCGCGGCGCGTCGACAGCACCTGGCCGAACTTGACGAAGATCGGACCCAGCTCCTGCAGGGCGAGGCGCACGCGCGCCCCGCGCGGCAGGTCCGTCACCTCGGGCGTGGCGCGCGGCACGAACGGCCTCAGCAGCCACAGCCAGCGGCCCGCCGGCGTGCCTTCGGCGAGGGTGTGCAGGCGGTAGCGGAGGAGGACGCGCCCGATCTTCAGGGCATGCAGTCCCGACCTCACCGCGCGCCCCCGGCGACTGCGGCCAGCCGCGCGACGCGCGCGGCCATGCGTTCGACGTCGTCGCGCAACACGTCGACGTCGTCGTGGAAGGCCTCGAGCTCGAGGCGCCCGACCACGTCACGCGACTCCTCCACCACGTATTCGGCGGCGGTGGCGGCCAGTCCGCTGCCCGCGCGCCGCGCACCCTTCAGCGCGGAGGCCAGGGCGCTGGCGACCTGCACGCCCACGATGTCGCCGAAGGCGGCGACGAATGGCCGCTGCCAGTCGGGATCGAAGCGCTGCGCCAGGCGCTGCAGCGCGCGCGCGAGCTCCGCGTCGCCTTCGATGCGCAGGCGTCCGCTGGGCGTCGCGTGCGAGTCGTCGCCGGCCGCGAGCATCCCGCGCAGCTGGCCCAGCAGGCCGCCCAGCGTGGTGCGCACCGACAGGTCGGGCTCGGCGGCATCGTCGGCCGGTCCGACGCGGAGGGCCTCGCCGTCCACGCGGATCGACATCGCCAGCGGCGGCGCGGCCAGGTGCAGCGCGACACGCCGTCCGTCCAGCCGCGACAGCGCCTGGCGGGTGTCGTCATCCAGGGCGAGCGCGCGGTTGAGCGCCATCTCCAGCGCGCGGCCGGCCAGCGGCTTCAAGCCGGACAGGGGAAAGGGGGAAGAGGCCATGGCCGCATTGTAGCGGCCCGCCCGGGGCGCCCAGCGCGATGGCTGTCTGGTCCTCAGGCCGTGCCGGCACCGGCCCGTGACGCCGCCAGGCGCTGCAACCCCTCGGCGATCGACACCCGCGGCACATAGCCGAAATCGCGCGTCGCCGGCCCCATGTCGTACCAGTGCGTGGTGCTGAGCTGTTCGGCCAGGAAGCGGGTCAGCGGCGGCTCCGAGCGCAGCCGCAGCAGCGGCCAGGCCGTCTCGCAGGCCGCGCCGATCGCATAGGCCACCGGGAACGGCACCGTGGCGGTGACCTCGGGCGCACCCACCGCCCGCAGCAGGCCGTTGACGATGTCGCGAACCGCCATCGGCTCGCCGTTGCTGATGAAGTAGGCGCGGCCGGCGCAGGCGGCGCCGATGTCCAGATGTTGCAGCGCATCGAAGTGCGCCTGCGCCGCGTTGTCGATGTAGGTGGTGTCGATGCGGTTGAGCCCGTCGCCGACGAAGCGCAGGCGCCCGGCACGCGCGCGCTCGGCCAGGCGCGGCACCAGCTGGTTGTCGCCCGGTCCCCAGATCAGCCGCGGGCGCAGGGCGATCGTCGCCAGGGTGGCGTCGTTGGCCGCCAGCACGATCTTCTCGGCGATCAGCTTGGTCGCCGCGTACGGCGCCTTGAGATCCTCGCCGTAGGGCACGGCGTCGGCCGTGCCGCCCTCGACCGGATGGGTGGCGCGATGCGTCACGCTGGGCGTGGAGGTGTACACCAGCTTCGGCACGAAGTGCTCGCGGCAGCCGGCCAGCACGTTGCCGGTGCCCATGACGTTGGCGCGGTGGTAGCTGTCGTAGCTGCCCCAGGCGCCGGCCTTGGCGGCGTTGTGCAGCACCGCGTCCATGCCGGCGCAGGCGGCGATCACCGCGTCGCGGTCGGCCAGGTCGCCGCGCAGCTGGCGCACGCCGATCGCGTCGAGCTGCGGATAGTGCCCACGGTTGAAGCTCGAGACCGCGTGGCCGCGTTCGACCAGGCCGCGGCACAGCGCCTGCCCCAGGAACCCGCCGCCACCGGTGACCAGTACCCGCACTTCGCCCCTCGCTGCGTCAGACCGGCACCCGGGCCGGTTCGAATGCCCTGCCGGCGCGCCGTTCGCGCGCGGCCCAGACGGCCAGCTTCTCGCGGCCGATCTTCGCATTGTGGCGGATGTCGACCGGAAACGCGGGATGGAAGGCGAAGCTGTCGACGGCTGCGGTATGCACGAAGCCTTCGCCGATGTGGCGCAGTTCGTCGGCGATCCGCGCCCGTTCGGCCTTGGCGATCCCGGGCTTCAGCTCGACGCAGAGCAATGGCCGTTGCGCGCCACGCTCGCCGATGCCGACCAGGGCGGTGCGGCGGACGTCGGGGTGGGTGTCGAACACCGGCTCCACCTGCTCGGTGCACAGCGTGCCCGCCGCGGTCACCACGCGGTGCGACTTGCGGCCGCAGAACCACAGCCGGCCTTCCGCGTCGAACCAGCCGAGGTCGCCCATGCGGTGGACGATGCGCTCGCCCGCACCACTCCCGCCACCCGGATCCACCGCGACCCGCTCGCGGATCTTGGCCAGCCGCGTCTGCGCGTCGCGGCGGAAGTAGCTGTCGGTCGCGCTGGGACCGGCCACGGTGATCTCGCCCACCTGCCCCGGCTTCACCAGGAGCGCGTCCGACCACTCCGTGATCGCCTCGTCGGTGATGCGGATGATCCGGACCTCGTTGGGCGGCACCGGCCGGCCGACGCAGGTGCCGGCCCCGGCTTCGGTGCGCGCGCGCAGGGTGACCAGCTCGCGGCCTTCGATCACCGCCACCGGCAGGCATTCGGTGGCGCCATACGGCGTCCAGAGCTGCGCGTCGTCGGGCAGCAGCGTGCGCATCTTCGCGACCACCGCGGCGGGCACCGGTGCACCGGCCGAGGTCACGCGCGTCACCGTCGGCAGCGGCTGCCCGTGGTCGGCCAGCACGCGCATCAGCGCCGGCGAGCCGAACAGCTGGGTCACGCCGAAGCGCTCGATCGCGGCGTGCAGCTTCCGCGGATCGGCCTGTGCCGGACGCGTGGGGTCCATGTCCGGGATGATCGAGGTCAGGCCAAGCGCCGGATCGAACAGCGCGAACGGCGGGAAGGTCGGCAGGTCGACGCCGCCGGCGGCGATGCCGAAGGCCGCGCGCAGCATGTCCACCTGGGCGACGAAATGGCGATGGCGATAGACCACGCCCTTGGGTACGCCGGTGGAGCCGCTGGTGAACAGGATCCCGGCGACGTCGTCGGCCGCGGTCGCGGTGAGCTGCGGCCCGGCGCCGTGGCCCGCGCGTTCCACCTGCTCCAGCGTGCCGTCGGCGAACAGCGCGCGGCGCCCGGTGGTGATGCGCAGCCTGGCCGCCTTCGCCCAACCCAGCAGCGTGCGCGCGAACATCGCCAGCGGCACGCCGATGAAGGCCTGGGGCTCGGCCTCGTCCAGGCATTGCTTCAGCGCGCGCCGGTCGATGCCCGGATCGACCAGCACCGGCACCGCGCCGGCCTTGAACAGCGCGAACATCAGCAGGAAGAACGCCGGCGTCGGCCGCACCATCACCACCACGCGGCTGCCGCGCGCGATGCCGCGACCGGCCAGGCCGGCGGCGATGGCATCGCTGCGGCGGTCGAGTTCGCCATAGCTCAGCGCCACGTCGTAGCGTCCGTCGCGCCCGGGGCAGCGCATGGCGATCCGGTCGGGCGCCTCGGCGGCCATGCGCGGCAGGGCCGCGGCGATGTTGCAGGCATCGGTCATGCCGGGATTATCGCCGCTGGGCGTCGCGGGTTCATGCGCCTGCCGTGGCGCCTGCCGTGGCCCCGGCCGCCGCGATGGCCGACAATCCCCGGCCCCTGCGGCGCCGCCGCGTCCACCGAGTGCCGCCATGTCGCTGTTCGAGCGCCTGAAATCCGCCGCCGCCGACGACTGGAACGCCTACGTCGACCACGCCTTCGTCCGCGGCCTGGGCGACGGCCGCCTGCCGCAGGCGGCGTTCCGCAACTACCTGGTGCAGGACTACCTGTTCCTGATCCAGTTCGCGCGTGCGCATGCGCTGGCCGCGTACAAGAGCCGCACCCTGGCCGACATGCAGGCCGCCCGCGGCGGGCTGGCGGCGATCCTCGACGAGATGGGCCTGCACCTGCGCGTATGCGAACGCTGGGGCCTGTCGGCCGCCGACGTCGAGGCGACCGCGGAGCAGCAGGCCACGGTGGCCTACACCCGCTACGTGCTGGACGTGGGCATGTCGGGCGACCTGCTCGACCTGCAGGTGGCGCTGATCCCCTGCACCCTGGGCTATGCCGAGATCGGCCGCCGGCTGGTGCCCGACGGCATCGAGGCGATCCCGGCCGACCATCCCTACCGCGACTGGATCGCCGAATACGCGGGCGACGCCTTCCAGCAGGCCGGCGCGGCCGGCCAGGCCTGGCTGGACGACCTGGCCCGCCGCTATGCCAGCGAAGCGCGCTTCCCGGAGCTGGTCGGCATCTTCCGCACGGCGTCGCGGCTGGAGGCGGACTTCTGGCAGCAGGGGCTGGACGCCGCGGGCTGACAGCGCCGCACCCCTTGCGCGCGGGGGCCGCTGGCGGAAAACTTCCGCCCTGTTCCCACCGGCCCCGCCGATGCCCCACCCCTGCCTGAGCTGCGGTGCCTGCTGCGCCCACTTCCGCGTGAGCTTCCACTGGTCCGAGGCCGATCCTGCGCTGGGCGGGCAGGTGCCGCCGGCGCTGACCGTTCCGCTGCGCAGCCACGAGATCGCCATGCGCGGCACCGCGGGCGGCTCGAGCCCGCGCTGCGTCGCGCTGGATGCCGACATCGGCCGCCGCTCCCGCTGCAGCATCCACCCGGTGCGCCCGCAGGCCTGCCGCGACGTGCCGGCCTCGTGGGAGTTCGGCGCGCCGAGCCGCCAGTGCGACACCGCCCGCGCGGCCCACGGCCTGCCGGCGCTGGGCCCGGCGGACTGGATCTGGCGCGACGCCGCGGCCAACGACCGCGACGGCCACAGCGCCCCGAACGACGACGACACCCCACCCATCGCCGCCTAGCGGCCGGCCGGAACCTGTAGGAGCCGCTGCAGCTGCGATCCGCGGCACGCCACCCTGTAGGAGCAGCTACAGCTGCGATCCGCGGCGTCTCAATCGCAGCTATAGCTGCTCCTGCAGGGGCGGGAGCGGATGGCGGTCCAGGAACGCGCGGATCGCCGGCACCAGCACCTCGTGTTTGTCTTCGAGCACGTAGTGCCCGGCGTCGTCGAAGGCCATTACCTCCGCGCGCGGCAGCTCCGCCTGGAAGCGTTCCAGGAAATGGCGGTCGAAGACGAAATCCTTCAGCCCCCAGCCGATGAACACCGGCAGGCCGGCGTACTCGTGCAGCCGCCGGCCGGATTCCTCCAGCAGCGGCCAGGCGCGGTCCCTGGGCGACAGCGGGATGTCCTGCATGAAGCGGATGGTCGAGATGCGGTTCTTCCAGCTGTCGTAGGGCGCGACGTAGGCACGGCGCACCTCTGCCGGCATCCGTCGCTGTACGCCCAGCCACGAGGCGCCGGACGAGAAGGCGTTGAAACCGCGGATGACCAGTTCGCCCACGGTGTAGTCGCGGCCCAGCGCGATCTGCCAGGGCATGTCCTTGGCCCCGGGCATCGGGAAGGCGGCGGTGTTGAGGATCACCAGCCGCTGCACCTGCGTCTGGTGCGACAGCGCCCAGCCAAAGCCGATCATTCCGCCCCAGTCGTGCACGGCCAAGGTGACCGGGCCGTCGATGCCGAGGTGTTCCAGCAGCGCCGAGAGATCCTCGACCCGCGACTGCAGGGTGTAGTCGTAGCGCGGGAGTGCATCGGCGCCGTCATCCGGCTTGTCCGACAGCCCCATGCCGACGTGGTCGGGCACGATGCAGCGGTAGCCCTTGCCGGATGCCGGATCCGACAGCCCCGCGACCAGGGTGCGCCAGTAATAGCTCCACGACGGGTTGCCGTGGAGCATCACCACGACCTCGCCGTCGCGCGGGCCCTCGTCGAGGTAGCTCATCGAGATGCCGGGGCGGACCTGGAAACGCTGGGGATTGGCGGGATAGCCCGGAAACTGCATCACGGAGGCCTGGCGGACGGACGGCCGCCATTGTAGGCCGCCCGCCCGCGCGAACCCGCCACGCCCCGGCGCCGCGCCGCGCGACTACCATGCACCCACCTCCCCCCGCCCCCGCAGGACCCATGTCCCGACAGCCCGCCCCGCCCTACCTCGACGAAGCCGACATCGAACGCCTGGCCGACCTGCTCGACCGCCGCGCGGTGCCGTTCAAGGGCTTCAACCTGGAGGCGCTGGACGGCTTCCTGACCGCGCTGGCGGTTTCGCCGTCGCCCGTGCCGCCCGAGGAGTGGCAGCCGGTGGTCTGGGGCGGCAAGCCGCCGCGCTGGGACGGCGCGGACGAGGCCGGTGACGTCGAGCGCCTGCTGCAGGGTCACCTGAACATGTGCACCGCGCGCGTGCGCCACGACGACAGCGACCTGCCGGACCACCTCGCGCCACTGATGTGGCTGCCGGAAGATCCCGAGCTGACCGGCGAGGAGGCGCTGCACGAGGACGAGCTCGACGTCGGCGCGGACTGGGCCCAGGGCTTCTTCTCCGCGGTGATGCTGCGCGAGGCCGAGTGGGATGCGTGGCTGGACGCGCACGACTGGATCGAGGAGATCTTCGACGCCCTCGACCGGCTCGCCAGCGGCGAGGTGATCGACCCCGAGGACCCCACCGCCGAAGCGGCCCCGGTCGATTACCGCGAGCGGCTGGGCATCGTGATCGGGATCCCCGCAATGATGGCCGACCTCAACCACCACCGCGTGGAGGCGCTGACCCCGCGCACGCCGATCCGCCGCGACGCGTCGCCGGCGCGCAACGACGCATGTCCCTGCGGCAGCGGGAAGAAATACAAGAAGTGCTGCGGATTGAACTGAGCGCACGCGGCGACCACCAGCAGGAGCACACCATGCACACGCGCATCCGCGTCGGCATCATCGGCCTCAACCCCGGCATCCACTGGGCGGCGATGGCCCACATGCCGGCCCTGGCGGCGCTGGCCGACGACTACGAGGTGATCGGCGTCGCCAACACCAGCCTTGCCAGCGCGCAACGTGCCGCGGAAGCGTTTGGCCTGCCGCATGCCTTCGAGAACGCGCAGGCGCTGGTGGACTCGCCCGAGGTCGACCTGGTGGTCGTCACCGTCAAGGTGCCGCACCACCACGCCCTGGTCACCGCGGCCTTGAACGCCGGCAAGCACGTCTACTGCGAATGGCCGCTGGGCAATGGGCTGGCAGAGGCGCGCGAACTGGCCGCGCTGGCCGAGGCGCGCGGCGTCGTCGCCGCGGTCGGCACCCAGATGCGCGTCGCACCCGAGATCGAGCACCTGCGCCGGCTGATCGCCGACGGCTACGTCGGCGAGGTGCTGTCGACAACACTGGTCGGCAGCGGCGGCCAGTGGGGCGGACAGACCGATGCCGCGCACGCCTATCTCGACGACGTGCGCAACGGCGCGACCCTGCTCAGCATTCCGCTCGGCCATACGCTGGCCGGTTTCTTCGACGTGCTGGGTGGCTTCGCGAGCCTGTCGGCGCGGCTGATCAACCGTCGCACCCGGACGCACATCACCGATACCGGCGAGACCATCAACAGGACCACGCCCGACCAGGTGCTCGTGCACGGCGCGCTGGAGAGCGGCGCCGCGTTCTCGATCCATTACCGCGGCGGCATGTCGCGCGCCGCCGACACCAACCTGCTGTGGGAGATCAACGGCACGGAAGGCGACATCCAGGTGACCGGTGCGTCCGGGCATGCACAGCTGGTGCAGCTGGCGATCCGCGGCGGCCGGGGTGATTCGACGGAATTCGGCGAACTCATGCCGCCCGCAGAGGCCTACGCAGACTGGCCGGACGCGCCGATGGCGCGCAACGTCGCACGCATGTATGCCCTGGTGGCGCGCGACATCCGGGAGGGCACGCGCCTTGCGCCGGGGTTCGGCGATGCGGTCGGTCTGCATGAAGTGCTGGAGGCGATCGAGCGCTCGGCCGCGTCTTGTCCGCGAGACCCGCAGTGAAGCGGCGCGTCCGCATCACCGCCGGCGCTGGTGCCCGTCCTCGAGCTGGCCGTGCCCGTGCGTCCCGGTTGGGCTGTGCTGCCATCCTGTTCGCCGGCCTGCTCGGCATGGCCGGCATGGCGGCCGCATCGGAGGACGGTGGCGTCGTCTACGGCCCGCGACTCGAAGGCTTCGAGTATCCGCACCCGATCCGCACGCACGCGTTCGATTCGCAGCGCCGGCAGGTCGAGATGAGCTACCTCGATGTGCCGGCAACCGGCGTGGCGAACGGCCGTACAGCGCTGCTGCTGCACGGCAAGAACTTCTGTGCCGCCACATGGGAGCGCACCATCACCGCGCTTTCCGACGCCGGCTACCGCGTGATCGCGCCCGACCAGGTGGGCTTCTGCAAGTCCAGCAAGCCCGAGGGCTACCAGTACGCGCTCGCCGGCCTTGCACACAACACGCACGGCCTACTGGCCTCCCTCGGGATCGAGCGCAGCGTCGTTGTCGGACATTCCATGGGCGGGATGTTGGCGATGCGCTACGCGCTGATGTATCCGGAAGCCGTCGAGCACCTTGCCCTCGTGGGCCCCATCGGGCTGGAAGACTGGAAGGCAAAGGGCGTGCCCTACCAGCCAGTGGAACAGGTCTACGCATCGGAACTCCGCACCACCTACGACAGCATTCGCGACTACCAGGTCGCCGTGTACTACGCAGGACAGTGGCGTCCGGAGTTCGAGCGCTGGGCGAGGATGCAGGCCGGCATGTATGCGGGCCCGGGCCGCGAGGTCGTGGCGTGGCACCAGGCGCTGACCTTCGACATGCTGATGTGGCAACCGGTGGTGTACGAACTGCCCCTGCTGCGTGTTCCGACCACGTTGTTCATCGGTGTCCACGACCGGACTGCGCTCGGCAAGGGAGCGGCACCGCCGGAGGTGCAGGCCAGGCTTGGCGACTATCGGGCGCTGGGGCGCCGGACGGCCGAGGCGATTCCGGGAGCCGTGCTGGTCGAATACGAAGACCTCGGGCATTCGCCGCATATCCAGGACCCCGGGCGGTTCCACCAGGACCTGCTGCGGGAGCTTTCTCGCTGAGGCACCAAGCGAGAAAGGCACCGGTACTGAAGGTCGGTAGGACAGCTATCGACCCGAAGCGGACTTCCTGACACTTCGTCCACTGCATGCCTCTCCGCCTCGATCTGCGGGCGTCAACGCTGCGACAATGGCCGCCGCCGGCGCTTCGCTGGCAGCGCGCGGCACCGGGAGAAAGGTGTCAATGAAGATCGCCATCAATGGAGCCGGCATTGCAGGCACGGCGCTCGCCTACTGGCTGGGCAAGCTGGGCCACGACGTATTGCTGGTGGAGCGTGCGCCCCAACTGCGCACCAGCGGATTCGTGATCAACCTCTGGGGCATTGGGTACGACGCAGTGGAAAGGATGGGCCTGCTCCCGAGGCTGCTGGAACTGCAGTACCACTCCGACGAACTGCGCATGGTGGACCGGGCGGGGCGAACCCGGGGCGGGTACCCCTCCAGCGTGCTGTTGAAGCTCGCCAACGGGCGCATGGCCACGCTGGCGCGATCCGACATCGCGGCGGCGATCTACTCGTCGCTGGATGCCCGGGTGGAAACACTGTTCGGCGACAGCATCGCCGCGATCGACGATGGCGGGACGCAGGTACGGGTCGAGTTCGAGCACTCGATACCGCGGGAGCTCGACCTTGTGATCGGTGCCGACGGGCTGCACTCGCGCGTTCGCCAGCTCGTCTTCGGACCCGATGCGGACTTCGAGTATCCGATGGGCTGCCATGTCGCTTCGTTTGAAGTCGCCGGCTATCGACCTCGCAACGCCAATACCTACGTGGCGCACACGGCGCCGGGCCGGTACGTGGCCCGCTTCCCGATGCGCGACGACCGGATGCTCTTCTTCGTGCTGCTGCGGGACGAGCACCTCAAGGGACGGATTCCCGCCAGCCATGCAGAGCGCAAGGCTGCGCTGCGCGATGCGCTGGCCGGCATCGGCTGGGAGTCCGCCGGCATCCTGTCGGCACTCGAGCAGGTGGACGATATCTACTTCGACAGCATCAGCCAGATCCGCATGGACGCATGGGCCAAGGACCGGGTCGCTTTGATTGGCGACGCGGCGGCCTGTCCTTCCCTCATCGCCGGTGAAGGAGCTGGCTTCGCGCTGGTGCAGGCCTACATCCTGGCAGGCGAGTTGCACCGGCATGAAGGGGACATCGCCGCAGCGACCACCGGGTATCAGAAGCGTCTGCAGGCAGCCGTTGCCCGCAAGCAGAAGCACGCGGAAAGCCTCGCGGCCTCATTCGTGCCGAGAACGGAACACGGCGTGCGCATTCGCGACTACGCCACCCTGCTGATGCGCCTTCCGGTATTCCCGAGAATTCTGATGGGCCGCTACTTCCGTGATGAGGTGGCATTGCCGGAGTATGGGATTTGAGGTTCCGCGTCAGCGAAATGGCAATGGCCTCTCCTGGCCGTTGGCAGTCAGAGGCTGACCCGTGCCGCCCGGTCGGCAAGTTGGCATTCCACGATCGGACGTACAGGCGGCCCATGCGCTCGGCAGCCTGCACGTTGACCGGGTCTTCTTCCTTGTACGTGCGCGTCTGGTAGCCGCTGATGAAGCCGAAGCGGCCGATCTCCCGGTGCAGGTCGGCCAGCGGGAACTCCACGTGCGGCTCCCGGCCGTCGAGGTCATGCAGGCGGAAGCGCTGGAAATCGCTGACCAGGATGTACTGCGGCTTCTCGGATTCGCGCAGGCCGGCGAAGTAGTCGGTGGCCTGGTCGAAGGCGGCGTCCAGGTCCACGCCGGCGCTCTTGTGCTCGGCCAGCATCACGCCGGGCCAGAACAGGTCGATGCGTCCCTTGGCGGTGCCGGTGAAACGCTTCGCCTTCTGCTCGTACACGGCCACGCTGCGGCGCTTCTTGCCGAACACTTGGAAGAAGTCGTTCCAGAAGCTCTGCGCCTCGGCGCGCTCGGAGGTTTCACCGTCCCATTTCGCGGGCAAAGGCACGCGCGCGGTCGCGGATCTCGTTGAGGCTCAGCGGCATGCGCGCGCGCTCCGGAAGCTGATGGGCAAGGTCACGCGCCGGGCCCCGGCGCGCTGTCGCGGCCGAGCAGGGCGAACAGCGGCCGGTTCACGTAGTAGTTGTTGCGGCCCACGCGGATCTTGTCGAGCACGCCATCGCGCGCCAGCTGGTCCAGGTACTTCGTGGCCGTGGCGCGGGCGATGCCGAGCTCGCGCTGCAGGAACTCCACGCGGGTGTAGGGATGGTTGAACAGGTTGTTGAGCAGGTCCTGGCTGTAGAACCGGTATTCGCTGCGGAGGTGCTGCTTGGTGTCCTGCAGCAGGACCTTGATCGCCTGCACGGTGCCGATGGTCTCGGCGGCGGTCACCGAGACCGCCTCCAGCATGTAGAGCACCCAGTCTTCCCAGGCATCGTCGTCGCGCACCGACTGCAGCAGGCGGTAGTAGTCAGGCTTGGTTCGCACGATGTGCCGGCTCAGGTACAGCACCGGGATCTCGAGCAATCCTTCCTTCACCAGGTACAGCACGTTGACGATGCGCCCGGTGCGTCCGTTGCCGTCGTAGAACGGGTGGATGCTTTCGAACTGGTGGTGGATCAGCGCCATCTTCACCAGCGGGTCGACGGCGAAGGGCGGCTCGTCGTGCATGAAGCGTTCAAGCTCCCCCATCAGGCGGCGGACGTCGTTGGCATCCTGCGGTGGCTCGTAGACAAGCTGTCCGGCGCCGTCGCGCAGGCCCGTCCCCGGCAGCTTGCGCAGGCCGGCACGGTTGCACTCGAGCTGTTCCTGCACATCGAGGATGGTGTTGAGCGCAAGCAGGCCGGTCGCCTTCACGCGTTCGTGGCCGGCGCGCAGCGCCTGGCGATAGCGCAGGACCTCCTTGACCGCCGTGCCGACGGCGTCGCTGGCCTCTTCGTCGCGGTACAGGTCATCCTGCGTGGTGACGATGTTCTCGATGGCGGAGCTGTCCCGGGCCTCCTGCAAGGTCAGGGTATTGATGAGGATGTTCTGGTTGGGAATGCTGGCAGCGACGCCCTTGAGTTCGGCCAGCCGACGGTTCGCCTCGACCAGCAGGCGGAAGATCGGGATGGTCTCGAATCGGTTCGGGTCCAGGGCGGACAGCGGAAGGAGCGGCATCCCAGAAGCACCCTATGAACACGAATTCGCGAATTTTATACACGTCGCCGGCGACATGTACAAATTATTCGACTTTCTATGCACGTCCGACGTGTGCGCCTCAGAACATCACGTCTTCGATCCACGCCACCAGCGGATTCCCCGGCTCCATCAGGAGCTTCGCTGTCAGCGCCAGCGACATCACCACCAGCAGGGGCCGGATCAGCCGCGCGCCTCCCTTTCCAAGGGCCAGGTGGGCACCGAGCTGGCCGCCGGCGATGCTGGCCACCGCCATCACCAGCCCCACCACCCACAGCACCTTGCCGCCGATGACCAGGGTGACCAGGGCGGCGACGTTGCTGGCAAGGTTGAGCAGCTTGGTATGCGCGGTGGCCGAGACCAGGCCCATGCCGAACAGCGCCACCAGCACCGTGGCCATGAACGAGCCGGTACCGGGGCCGAAGAAGCCGTCGTAGAAGCCCAGCGCGAACATCACCGTGACCAGGGCCGCATGGCCGAGGCGCGCGTGGCGCTCGGCTTCGCTGGCCTTGGGTCCGAGCAGGAAGTACGCCGCCATCGCCACCAGCAGCACCGGCACCAGCCCGGCGAGGAAGGAGGGGTCCACCAGCTGGATCGCGATCGCGCCGCCGACCGAGCCGGCGAACGCCCCCACGGCCGGCCACAGTACGCGGCGGAAGTCGATCCGTCCCTGGCGCGCGAAGGCCAGCACGGCGCTGGTGGTGCCGAAGCTCGACTGCAGCTTGTTGGTGGCGATCGCCTGCACCGGGGGGATGCCGGCGGCCATCAGCGCCGGGATCGTGATCAGCCCGCCGCCACCGGCGAGCGCGTCGATGGTGCCGGCCACGAAGGCGGCCAGGGCCAGCAGTGCCAGCACCTCGAAACCAAATTCCATGTCCCGCCCAGCCTCCGGTGAGTGTGCGCCCAGAACGGCGAAGGGCCGGACAAGCCGGCCCTCCCGTGCATCACTGCCGCGTGGTCACCAGACCACTTCGGCCATCGAGCAGTTCAGCCCCGAGCCGATGCCCAGCAGCGCGATGCGGTTGCCCTTCTTCAGGCGGCCCTCCTCGCGCAGCTTGCTCAGCACGATCGGTACCGAGGCCGGGCCGATGTTGCCGTGCTCGCCGAAGATGGTCATGACCTTCTTCGGGTCGATGCCCATGGCCTTGGTGAAGGCCGCGGTGTGCACCTTGCTGACCTGGTGGATCACGAACTCGTCGAGTTCGGACGCCACCCAGCCCAGCTTGTGCTTGGCGACCTCGAAGGTCTTGGTGGCCAGCTTGATGCCTTCGATCAGCAGGGTGCGGGTGTCGGTGATCATGCCGTCGAGGTTGCCGCGGCAGAGCTTGTTCCACTCGGTGGCCGCGCGGGTCACGCCGCCGCGGTAGCGCGGGGCGCCCGGGGCCAGCTCGGCGCGCGCCAGCACCATGGCGGCGGCGCCGGAGCCCAGGGTCAGCGTGGCCAGTTCGTTGCGGAAGTCCTCGTCGGTGACGTCGGCGCGGGTCAGGCGATCGATCGTCTTCTCGTAGGCGAGGTCGGCGGTTTCGCCGTCCACCACGAGCGCGTACTCGATCTCGCCGCGCTCGATCATGCGGCTGGCGATGTCCATGCCGTTGATGAAGGCCAGGCAGGCGTTGGCGACGTCGAAGTTCTGGCAGGTATCGGGCAGGCCGAGGTTGCCGCTGACGATCGAGGCCGTGGACGGCTCGAGGTAGTCGCGGCTGACCGAGGTGTTGACCAGCAGGCCGACCTTGTCCGGGTCGATGCCGGCGTCGGCCAGCGCCTTGACGCCGGCCAGGGTGGCGGCGTCGGAGGCGAGCATGTCGCCGTCCCACAGGCGCCGGGCATGGATGCCGGCGATGTCCTTGAGGACGTCGGTCTTGATTCCGAGGCGGTCGAGCGTCGGCTTCAGGCGTGCGTTGATCTCGTCCGAGGACAACCGGCGCGGAGCGTCGATGTGGGCGAGGCCGGCAATGGCTACGTGCTGGAACAACATGGGCGAGCCGCCAGAATGCAGGAACAAAGATTTCCTAGGGTACCGGCTTCCGCCCCCACGCGCACTTTCCACCCGGCGAATCCGTTCACGTTCCTGTAGGAGCAGCTACATCAGCGCCCGCAGCGCCAGGCCGCCCAGCGCTGGGCGCCCCGCACCGGGTCGGAGAGCGGGTTGATGGTGTCCGCCTGCAGGCCCGGAGCCTCGTTGCGGGCCAGGGTCTCCAGCTCCTCGCGCACGCGCAGCGCGTTGCGGTCGATGAAGGCGACGCTGTGCTTCACCGCCACCTCGACCTCGCCACGCTTCTCGCAGCCGGCCGGCGGCGAGGCGGCGATGCGCACGGAAGACGCGCCCGGTGCCATGTGCACCCAGGTGCAGGCGGACAGGGTGGCAAGGAGGGGAATCAGCAGCAGTGGACGCATGGATCGGCTCCGTGACGAGTGCCCCGATTGTGCCCGGGAAACGCCCGGCCATCTGCAGGAGCCGCCATCGCTGCGTCCGGGTGTGCCGACCCCGTTCAGATTTCGGGGGTGTGGGTCGCAGCTATGGCTGCTCCTGCAGGACAGGGAGGGACGGGCGCGGCGGGCCCGTGCCCGGGCCGATCAGCGGGCGACGGGCTTGCCGTCGGCGTCGAGCACCGTCACTTCGCCCAGCTCCAGCGCGCGCACCGGGGCCTCGATCTGCGACAGGTCGCCGACCACCACCCAGGTCAGGGCATCCGCGTCGATGGTCCGGGCGGCCTCGGCCACCTGCGCGGGGGTCATGGCCTCGATCTCGGCCTTGCGCCGCGCCACGTAGTCGTCGGGACGCCCGTACATCACGTTGCCGGCGATCGTGGACGCCACGGAGGACGCGGTTTCGTAGGCGCCAGGCAGGCTCAGGGTGTTGATCGCGCGGATGCGCTCGACCTCCGCCGCGGTCGGCGGGGCCTTGCCGCTGGCGAAGCCGGCGATCTCGCGCTGGATCTCGGCCATGGCATCGGCGGTGCGGTCGATCTGCACCGGCGCCGAGGCCAGCCACGGGCGCTGGCCCAGGGCGCCGGAGGCGCCGCTGCGCGCGCCGTAGGACCAGTGCTTGTCCTCGCGCAGGTTCATGTTGAGCCGCGCGGTGAAGTCGCCGCCGACCACGCCGTTGGCGATGTCCAGGCGCACCGAACCGGAGTCGGTGGTCGGCGGCACCAGCAGGCCGGCATAGATGTTGGCCTGCACCGCGCCCGGCTGGTCGATCAGGAACACGCGCGCCCTCTCCGGGCGCGCCACCTCGGGAATCGCCGCGGCCACGGCCGGCGCCTCGCCGCTGCCGCGCCAGTCGCCGAGGTGCTTTTCCAGCAGCGGGACGATCTCCGTCAGCGTGGTGTCGCCGACCACGACCAGGGTCGCGCCCTCGGGGCGCACGCTGGCGCGGTGGAAGGCCAGCAGGTCATCGCGGGTCAACGCGGCGATCGAGGCTTCGGTGCCGCTGCCGGTGAACGGCATCGCATAGGGATGGCCCTCGCCGTACAGCAGCGGCGGCAGCACGCGCAGCGCGGCGGTCTGCGGCCGGGCCTTTTCCTGGGCGATGTTGGCGATCCAGGTGGCGCGCACGCGCTCGAGCTCGGCGGCGTCGAAGTCGGGGCGGCGCAGCATGTCGGCGAACAGCGCCACGGAGGCGTCGAGCTTTGCGCTCAGCGCGGACAGCCAGGCGGTACCGGCGTCGAGCGCCGCGCCCGCGCCCAGCTGCGCGCCCAGGGTCTCGGCGCACTCGGCGAACGCGAGCGGACCGGCGCCGGCGGCGCCCTCGTCGAGCATGCCCATGGCGAAGCTCGCGGTGCCCATGCGGCCTTCGGCGTCGGCGCTGTAGCCCGCGGCGGGGAACTGGTAGTTGAGCTGCACCACCGGCACGCCGCTGCGCCGCGCCAGCACCACGGTGCTGCCGTTGGACAGGGTGGCGCGCTCGACGGCGGGGAACTTCAGCTCCGGGAAGGCGGTGGGCATCGGCACGCCCTGCGTGCGATCGACCGCCACCGGCAGCGTGGCGTAGCGGGCGTCGACGTCGGGCAGCGTCCAGGGCTGCGGAACGCCGGCCGGGTCCTCGGCCAGCGCGGTGCGCTCGCCGGGCATCACCACCAGGGTGTGCTCGCCCTTGCCCAGCCACTGGCGGCCGGCGGCCTGCAGCTCGGCCGCGGTCGCGGTATCGATGATGCGCAGCGACTCGCGGAAGCAGCCAGGATCGCCGGCGTAGACCGCGCACTCGGCCAGCGCATCGGCCTTGCCGCCGAAGCCGCCGATGCGCTCGATGCCGCGGGTGAAGCCGGCGCGGAACATCGTGCGTGCTCGCTCCAGCTCCTCCGCGGTCGGACCCTCGGCCAGCAGGCGCGCGATCTCCTCGTCGATCGCGGCCTCCACCTTCGCCGGGTCCACGCCCTGCTTCACGTTGGCGATCACCATGAAGTTCGAGCCCAGCTGCTTGCCGTAGGCACCGGCGCTGATGCTGTCGACCAGCTGGTCGCGGTGCAGCAGGCGCGCGTCCAGGCGCGAGGAACGGCTGCCGCCGAGCACCTGGGCCAGCAGCTGCAGCCGGTCGAGGTCGGGATTGCCGACTTCGGCCACGTTCCAGACGCGGTAGATCCGCGGCTGCGGGACCTTGTCCTCCATGACCTCGCGCGTCGATTCCGCGCGGCGCGCCACGTCCACCTGCGGCTGCGCCATGTCCGGGCCGGCGGGGATGTGGCCGAAGTACTTCGCCACCTTGTCCTTCGCCGTGGCCAGGTCGATGTCGCCGGCCAGCACCAGCACGGCGTTGTTCGGGCCGTACCAGGCGCGGAACCAGGCGTGGACGTCCTCGAGCGCGGCCGCGTCCAGGTCGTTCATCGAACCGATCACGGTGTGGCTGTACGGGTGGGCCTCGGGATAGAGCGCCTTCATCAGCCGGGTCCAGGCCTGGCCGTAGGGCTGGTTCTCGCCCTGGCGCTTCTCGTTCTGGACCACGCCGCGCTGCTCGTCCAGCGCCGCCTGGTCGACCGCGCCCAGCAGGTGACCCATGCGGTCGGACTCCATCCACAGCGCGGTATCGAGCGCGGTGGTGGGCACGTTCTGGAAATAGTTGGTGCGGTCGGTGTTGGTGGTGCCGTTCTGGTCGGTCACGCCGATCTGCTTGAAGGGTGCGAAGTACTCGCCGTCGTGGTTCTCCGAGGCCTGGAACATCAGGTGCTCGAACAGGTGCGCGAAGCCGCTGCGCCCCGAGGGCTCGTCCTTGCTGCCGACGTGGTACCAGAGGTTCACCGCCACGATCGGCGCCTTGCGGTCGGTGTGCACCACCACGCGCAGGCCGTTGGGCAGGGTGAACTGCTCGTAGGCGATGTCGATGCCGGCCTCCGCGGACGCCGGCGGCGACGCGGCCCAGGCCAGGGGCGCGGCCACGCCGAGGGCGGCGGCAAGCGCGATGGCGAGGACGGTGGCGCGGCGCGGCTGGAGCTTGGAGGTCGGCATCGGGTCTTCCCTGCTGGATCGAACGGCCATGGTAGGCCTTGGCCCCGAAGGGGGAGCGGGCCATTGGTCCCGACCGCCACGGCGCCGCCACCGCGGTTCGTGCATCCTCGGGCCATGGACATCCGCATCCGCACTTCGCTGGTCACCGGCGCCAACCGCGGCCTCGGGCTCGCCCTCGTCCGCCACCTGCTCGACCGCGGCGACCATGTCGTCGCCGCCTGCCGCGAGCCCGGGCGTGCCACGGCGCTCAACGGCCTTGCCGGCGAACATCCCGGCCGCCTGCACGTGCTGCCGCTGGACGTCGCGGATACGCGTTCGCGCGCAGCCTTCGTGGCCGAACTGCCGCTGGTGCTGGGAAACGGCCGGAAGGTCGGCCTGCTGCTCAACAATGCCGGGGTGCTCCACTCAGGCGAGCGCTTCGGCCGCCTGGACGAGGCCACGCTGGAGCACAGTTTCCGGGTCAACGCCGTGGGGCCGCTGCTGCTGGTGCAGGCCCTCGCACCCCTGCTGGCGGATGGCTCGCGCGTCGCCAACTTGTCCTCGCAGCTCGGTTCGATCGCCGGCTGCATGCGCTTCGGCACGCCGAGCTACAACATGAGCAAGGCGGCGCAGAACATGGCGACCGCGCTGCTGGCGCATGCGCTGGCCGACCGCGGCATCGCCGTCGTCGCCCTGCATCCGGGCTGGGTCCAGACCGACATGGGCGGCGAACAGGCCACCGAGACGGTCGATGCGTCGGCCGCCGGGCTGCTGGATGTCATCGACGGCCTGGACGCCGGCGACAGCGGCCGCTTCCTCGACTGGCGCGGCGCCACGCTGCCCTGGTGAGGCCGCCTGGCCGGGTATCCTGCCGGCCCTGCCGTCCCGCCAGCGCGCGATGATCGACCTCATCCTGTACCAGCCCGAGATCCCGCCCAATACGGGCAATGCGATCCGCCTGTGCGCGAACACCGGCGCCCGCCTGCACCTGGTGCGGCCGCTCGGCTTCGACATGGACGACCGCCAGCTGCGGCGCGCCGGGCTCGATTACCACGAGTACGCGCGGGTGGCGGTGCACGACAGCCTGGACGCGGCCCTGGCCGCGATCTCACCGCCGCGTCTATACGCGCTCAGCGCGCGGGGCAGCGTCCGCTACGACGCCCCGCGCTACCGCGCCGACGACGCCTTCCTGTTTGGCTGCGAGACCTCCGGATTGCCCGCCGAGGTGCTGGCGCGCGTTCCGGACGCACAGCGTCTGTTGCTGCCGATGCGGCCGGGCAACCGCAGCCTCAACCTGTCCAACGCGGTCGCCGTGGTCGCCTACGAGGCGTGGCGCCAGCTGGATTTCCCCGGCGCCGCGTGAGCGATCGCGAAAAGTTCCTGCACCGTCGAGTTCAATATTCAGGTGGCGTTGCCTTCGCGCTGGGAGAATGCGTCCACCGGCCACGGCGGGTATCCGATTTCCCCGATCGGTTCTCTCCCCTCCCCTGCCCCCGTGGCCGGTCCTCTCCCTAAAGCAATAACGAAATAGAGGCCTCGCCCCTGATGAAGCGTTCCCTGATCGCCATTGCGCTGGCGGCATCGATGCCGCTCGCCGCCAACGCCGCCGAAGGCGTGACCTACAACTACCTCCAGGCCGGCTATGTCGCCTCCACGGGCGATGTCGACGCCGACGGCTACGACGTCAATGGCTCGGCCGCGTTCCACCCCAATTTCCACGTCTTCGGTGGCTTCGGCAGCCAGGAGATCGACAACACCAACCTCGACATCGACCAGTACCGCATCGGCGTCGGCTACAACCTCGAGATCGCCCCGCGCACCGACCTGCTGGCGCGCGTGGCCTACCAGAAGCTCGACGCCGGCCGCGTGCTCGGCCAGGAGCTGGACTTCGACGGCTGGAGCACCGAGGTCGGCGTGCGCGGCCTGCTGGCGCGCAACTTCGACGGCTACGCGCTGGTCGGCTACGAGGACTATGACCGCGGCATCGACGGCGACTTCTACGGCCGTCTCGGCGCCAACGTCGCGTTCAACGCGAACTGGGGCCTCAACGGCGACGTCAAGTTCAACGGCGACGTGACCGAGTGGTTCATCGGCCCGCGCTTCACCTGGTAACACGGGTAACTCCCGGTCGCGGGGCGACCTCTCTCCCCGTTCCGCGACATGACCCCGGCCGCAAGGCCGGGGTTTCTTTTTTGGGCCTGCTTTCGCGCGGGCGGGACGCTTCGCGGCGCTGCGGTGCGATGCCTGCTGCCGCTCATGTCCCCCGGCTGCGCCCTTGCGGCCGCAGCCTCCTCCTTGACTTCCCGTCAGCAGGCATCGCACCGCAGTCCGAAGCATCGTCGGCCGCGCAACGCTTTCGCAGCGCCGGTCCGCGTGAGTGCCCAGGCTCGGCTCTTCGCCCTTCGCTCTTCGCCCCTCAGCTCTTCAGCTCTTCGCTTCTTGGCGGCAGCGCCCGCGCCCACGCACCGCTGCGGCGCGTGGCCTGCTGACGGGAAGTCAAGGAGGAGATGCCGGCCCTGTGGGCCGGCATCGGGGGACATGAGCGGCAGCAGGCCATGCGTCGCAGCGCCGCGGAGCAGCAACACCGCGCGCTCAAAAACAGTGAGATCTCAGCCGATCAGCTTGCCGGCGTATTCCGCCTTCTGCTCGCGCGCGAGCAGGCGCGCGAGGCCTTCGGCGGGGGTGATGTCGCCGTGCAGCACGTCGCGCACGTTGCTGGAGATCGGAAGCTCCACGCCGTGGGCCTCGGCCTGGCGCATCACCTCGTCGGCGGTCTGCACCGACTCGACCACCTGGCCGATCTCGCGCACCGCATCGTCCAGGCTCTGTCCGCGTCCCAGCGCGAGGCCCAGGCGGCGGTTGCGCGAGAGATCGCCGGTGCAGGTCAGCACCAGGTCGCCGAGGCCGGCCAGGCCCATCAGGGTCTCCGGGCGGCCGCCAATGGCGATGTTGAGGCGCAGCATCTCGTTGAGACCGCGGGTAATCAGGCCGGCGCGGGCGTTGAGGCCCAGGCCCATGCCGTCGGCGACGCCGGTGGCGACCGCCAGCACGTTCTTCATCGCGCCACCGAGTTCGGCACCGCGCATGTCGCTGCCGGTATAGGCGCGGAAGGCGGGGCCGTGCAGCACGTCGGCCACCGACTGGGCGAAGGCCTCGTCATCGCCGTGCACGGTCACCGCGGTCGGCATGCCGGCGGCGACCTCCTTCGCGAACGACGGCCCGGTGACCACGGCCAGCGGCACGTCGTCGCCCAGCACCTCGCCCGCCACCTCGTGCAGGAACCGGCCCGAGCCGGGCTCGAAGCCCTTGGTCGCCCAGGCTACGCCCGCGTGCGCCGGGCGCAGCGGGGCGAGATCGCGCAGGGTGCCGGCGAAGGCGTGCGAGGGCACCACCACGAGCACCAGGTCGGCGCCAGCCAGCGCCTCGGCCAGGTCGGTGGTCGCACGCAGCGCGCGCGGCAGGTCGATGCCGGGCAGGTAGCGCGGGTTGCCGGAGCCGGCGTTGACGGCGGCGGCCACCGCCGCGTCGCGACCCCAGAGCAGGGTCGGATGTTCGTGGCGCGCGATCAGCGCGGCAAGCGCGGTTCCCCAGGAACCCGCGCCGAGCACCGCGACCGCCGGCTTGCCCGGCGGTGCGATGGAAGGTTCCGCGGACACTCAGGCGTTGCCGCTGGTCTCGCCGCTGGCCAGGTCGGTGCCCTGCGCGGACTGCTGCTGCGCGCGCTGGCGCAGGCCTTCGGCGTACAGCGCCTCGAAGTTGATCGGCTGCAGCAGGAACGGGGCGAAGCCGCCGGCCTGGATCAGGTCGCCGATGATCTGGCGCGCGTACGGATACAGGATGGTCGGGCAGTGGGTGCCGAGCATCGCGTCCAGCGACTGGTCGTCGAAGCCGGAGAGGTTGAACAGGCCGGCCTGCTGCACTTCGACCAGGTACACGGTCTTCTCTTCGGTCAGCTTGCAGGTCAGGTTGATGCCCAGCACCACCTCGAACGACGCGTCGGCGATCCGGGTCACGCGCTGGTTGAGGTTCATCTGCAGCTGCGGCTGGCCCTGCTCGCCGAAGGCCTGCGGGGTCTTCGGGGCCTCGAACGAGACGTCCTTGACGTAGATCTTCTCGATCGTGAACTGCGGGCCGTTGGGCTGCTGCGCACCGCCGGCTGCGCCGTTGGCGTTGGTGGCTTCCTGGTCGGACATCTCGTGTTGCTCCAGCGGAATTCGGGTAAGAGGAGGATTATCGCATGTGGCCGGCGGCCACCCGCGCGGCTACTTGCCGCGTCCCTTGGCCAGCGGCAGGTCGGCCTGCTGCCAGGCGCCGATGCCGCCCTCGAGCACGTAGACCTTTTCGAAGCCGGCCTTGCGCAGGCGCTTGGCCGCGTCGACCGCGGACACGCCGGTCTTGCACACGGCCACCACCGGCAGCGACTTCGCCGCGGCCAGCGACTTGTTCTCGGGGTCGAACTGGGCCATCTGCACGTTCTTCGAGCCGGGGATGTGCCCCTTCTCGAATTCCGCCGACGGGCGCAGGTCCACGACCAGCGCGTCCTCGCGGTTGACCAGCGCGGTGACTTCGGCCGGGCGCAGGCCCTTGAAGCCGCGGAACACGCGCAGCAGTTCGGTGTAGACGATGGCGACCGTGATGCCGGCGAGCGCCAGGGCCAGCATGGGGTTGCGGCCAAGGAAGGCCCACAGTTCTTCGAAATTCACGTTGGTCGGCGATCCGGCGGCGGGCGGGGATTGTCTCCCAGCGCCGTCGGCGGCGCAAAGCCGCGCTGCGATTACTCGCCGCGCCAGAAGTCCGGCAGGCCGGCGGTGTTCCACCACGTGCCCGCCGTCTCGTCCCAGCGCCACGATTCGCGGTAGCGCAGGCCGCGCTCGGCCATGGTGTGGCGGTTGATCACGCCGATGTCGATGTCGCGCCCCACGCTGCCGTCCGCTGACGGCGGCGGCGCGCCGAGCTCGCGGTAGTGCGAGACCTGCACCTGGGCATAGCGCTCCAGCGCGACGTCGGTCAGCGGGTTCTGCTCGCGGTATTCCGGATCGACCAGGTTCCACGCACCCTCGAAGTCACCCCAGCGGATCGCCGCCGACCAGGCGTACTGCGCGCGCTGCAGGGCCTCGCCCTTGCCGGTGCTGGCGCAGCCGGGCAGCAGCAGCGCGCAGGCCAGCAGCGCAAGGAGGGCGAAGGCGTTGCGGGCGTGCATCGGTCGCATGTCGGGGTCCCCGGTGATGGCGGCGGCCATCCTAACCCCTGGCGATGGCGGCGTAGCCGGCGCGCAGGGTGGTGGCGATGCCGCCGTCGGGCAGCGGCACGCTGGCGGCGATGCGCACGCGGGCGCGTCCGCGGCTGCGCAGGGAGTCGTCGAACGGCGCCCAGCCGCTGCCATCGGCGGGCGCGGCGGTGGCCTGCAGGTCGGCGTACAGCGGCGCCAGGTAGCGGATCTCGCTGTCGGCGACGAAGACGTCGGCGTCGATCCCCAGCTGGTGGCAGCGCAGGGTCACCAGGCCCCAGCCGGCCAGGGTCATCAGCGAAACCAGGCTGCCGCCGAAGGCGCAGTGCTTGTCGTTGACGTTGAGCGCCAGCGGCGCGCGCAGGGTCAGCGTGTCGCCGTCGCGGCCGGCGATGGCGATGCCCATCGCCGCCACCGGTGGCATCGAGCGGTAGTGCGCATCCAGCGCACGGAGTTCGTCATCCAGTTGCATGCAGCGCGTTCCAGGTCCTTGGGTGGTGCGGCTCGATGCCCGGCGGGCGGGCCGCCGCTTGCGGGTGCATGCCACAGGCACCAAGCTGGCGCGATGCCTGCGCACGCCTCCACCGGGCCGCTGTCCGGATGCTACGTGATCTCGCTGCGGCCGGTCGGCGGCCACGGCGGCGTGCGCCGGGCCGCCGCGGCGCTGGGCGCGCACACCCTCGCGCTGTCGCCCTGGCGCATCGACCACCTCGATGGCGACGACGCGCGCGCCGCGCTGCAGCGCTCACTCGCCGCGGAACGGGTGGTGTTCACCAGCCCGGCGGCGGTGGCCGCCGCGGCCCGCCTGCATCCGCTGCGGCCGGCTCCGGCGCGCCCGTGGGTTGCGGTCGGCGCGGGCACCGCGCGTGCGCTGCGCCGGGGGGGCGCCGGCGAGGTCGCGTCGCCTGCGCGCATGGACAGCGAGGGACTGCTGGCCATGCCCCAGCTGCAGGACATCGAGAGCCTGGACGTCGGCCTGGTCACCGCCCCGGGCGGTCGTGGCGTGATCGCCGCGACCCTGGCCGCGCGCGGTGCGCGGGTGCTGCAAGCCAATGTCTATGCGCGCGTGCCGCTCGCGCCTTCGCCACGCGCGGTCGCCGCGCTGCGCGTGCTGGAGGCCCCGGCGTGGCTGCTGGTGAGCAGCGGCGAGGCGCTGGAGCACGTCCTCACCACCCTGCCCGCGGCTGCCCTGGACGGCCTGCGCCGCGCGACCGTGGTGGCGGCCAGCGAGCGGCTGGCCGGCCTCGCCCGCGGCCACGGGCTGCGCGTCGCCGCGGTCGCGGCCAGCGCGCGCGTCCCTGACATGCTCGCCGCCTGCGCCGGGACCGCCGCAACGCCCTAACATGTGCGCCCCGGCCCCCTTGCGCGCGCGCCCTTGAACGCCCCCGAGTCCCCTGCGACGCCCCGCCGCCGCACCTCCGCCCTTGCCTGGCTGCTACTGGTCCTGCTGCTGCCGCTGGCGGCGCTGCTGGCGTGGCGGGCCTGGCAGTCGGAGCGCGACGAGCGTCGCGCGGCGGATACCCAGGACCGCATCGGCATCGAGGCCCTGCAGCAGCGCGTGGCGATCCTGCGCCAGGGGCAGCAGGCGCAGGGCAAGCGCCTGCAGCAGGCCGAGGCCACCAACCGCCTGCTGCGCGACGAACTGCTGGCGATGGGCCAGCGCGCGGCCCTGCTGGAGGACAGCGTGCAGCGCCTCGCCGACCCGGCGCAGGACGCCGCACGCGCGCTGCGCCTGGACGAGATCGAGCTGCTGCTGGCCCAGGGCGGTCAGCGCCTGCTGCTGGCCGGCGACCTGCAGGGCGCGCGACGCGCCTACGGCCTGGCGGCGCGGCTGCTGGATGGCCTGCACGCCCCGGCCGACATCGACCTGCGCCAGGTGCTTGCCGACGAGCGCGCGATGCTCGACGCGCTGGGGCAGGACCCGCGCATCGTCGCGCTGGCACGGCTCGACGCCTTCGAGGCCGGCCTGGACGCACCCGCCGGACCCGTCGTGCCCTCCAAAGACACCACCGCGCCCGCGTCCGCCCAGCCCTGGTGGGAGCGCCTCGCCACGCGCATCGTCGACGTGCGACGCAGCGACGCCCTGCTGGTGGTCGATGCCGGCGAGCGCGCCGCCGGCCTGGCCGCACTGCGCCTCGAACTGTCGCTGGCGCGCACCGCCGCGGAGCGCCGCGACACCGCGGGCCACGCGGCCGCGCTGGCCCGGGTGCGCGCCCTGGTCCCGCGGCTGTGGCCGGCCTCGGCCACGCGCGACGCGCGCCTGCGCGAGCTGGACGCCATCGCCGCGCTGCCATTGAAGCCGGAGCTGCCAACGCTCGGCACCACGCTCGACCAGCTGCGCCTGCAGCGCGGACGCCTGGAGGGCGACCACGCAGCAATGTGAACACGGCCGCGACATCCGCGCCGCTACGGTGGCGGCGACTTTGGAGACTGCCATGAACCTGTTCCGCAACCTGCTCGTCTGGATCCTGCTGGCGATCATCGGCGCACTGGCCTGGCACCTGCTCGCGCAGGACCCCGGCTACGTGCTGGTGCGCTACCGCGGCTGGGACTACACCACCAACCTGCTCTGGGTCTCGGTGGCCGTGCTCGCCGGCCTGTTCGTGCTCTGGCTGCTGTGGTCGCTGATCGCCCTGCCGATGCGCGCCTGGCGCCACCGCCGCGAACGCCAGTCGCGCGAACGCCTGGGCAGCGGCCTCGAAGCGCTGCACCAGGGACACTACGCGCGCGCCGAGAAGCTGCTTCCGCAGGCCGCCGAGGACAGCGACGCCGCCGTGGCGCGCCTGGCCGCGGCCCGCGCCGCGACCGCGCGCGGTGACCACGCCGCCGCGCGCAGCCACCTCGACGCCATCGACAGTGGACACGCCCTGACCCGCGCCATCGGCCGCGCCGAGCTCGCGCTGGCCGAGGACCGCCCCACCGACGCCCTGGTGGCGCTGGACGATCCGAACGCGCAGCCGCTCTCGCCGCGCGGCCTGGCGCTGCGCGCCGACGCCTACGCCGCCTCACGGCGCGCGGCGGATGCCTATGCCCTGCTGGGCGCGCTGCGCCAGCAGCAGGCCCTGCCCGAAGGCGCGCTTGCGCAGCGCGAACGCGTGTGGGCCGCCCAGGCGCTGGCCGAGGCCGGCGATGCCAACGCATTGGCCGACCGCTGGGAAAGCGTTCCGAAGGGCCTGCGCAGCGAGCCCGAGGTGGTCGCTGCCTACGCCGACCGCGCCGCCGCGCTCGGCTGGGACGACGCCGCCACCTCCAGCATCGAACACGCCCTCGACACCCGCTGGGACGAGGACCTGGCCGCCCGCTACGGACGCCTGCCGGTCGCCCGCGTCGAGCACCGCGAAGCCGCGGCCCAGCGCTGGCTGCAGCAGCGCCCCGGCAGCCCCGCCCTCCTGCTCACCCTGGCCCGCATGGCGCGCGCCCGCGGCGACTGGCTGCAGGCCGAGGACCACCTGCAGCGCGCGATCGCCCAGGGCGCCGGCCCCGAAGCCTGGGAAGAACTGGGCGACGGCCACGCCGCCACCGGCGACGACACCACCGCCCGCATCGCCTACGCCAACGCCCTGCGCATGCAGCGCGGCGAACCCGTCACCCCGCTTACCAACCGCTCGCCAGGGCTCGGCGGGGAACGGCTGGAAGGGCTCTAGAAGCGTTTGCCACGGATGACGCGGATTGCGCGGATTTACACGGATAGAGCAAACGCGCAGGTAGAGAGCCGTTCCCGGTGGCGGGACGTGGCGGGTGAAGCCTTCACCCCCGAACAGGTCACGCCTTTTTCGCCAGCGAATAACCCGGCATCCGCGCAACCAACCCCAACCGCTTTCGCCCTATCCGTGTAAATCCGCGCAATCCGCGTCATCCGTGGCAAAAAAAGAGCTCTGCTCTTCCCACAATCACCGCTCGAGAATCGCCACCACGCCCATGCCGCCGGCGGTGCAGATCGAAACCAGGGCGCGGCCGCCGCCGCGTTCCTGCAGCTGGCGGGCAGCGGTGGCGACCACGCGGGCGCCGGTGGCGGCGAAGGGGTGGCCGGTGGCCAGTGACGAGCCAACCGGGTTGATCTTCGCGGGGTCGATGCGGCCCAGCGGTGCGTCGAGGCCCAGGCGGTTGCGGCAGTAGTCCTCGCTCTCCCAGGCGCGCAGCGTGCACAGCACCTGGGCGGCGAAGGCCTCGTGGATCTCGTAGATGTCGAAGTCCTGCAGCGTGAGGTTGTTGCGCGCGAGCATTTCGGCCACGGCCACCGTCGGCGCCATCAGCAGGCCTTCGCCGTGGACGAAATCGACCGCCGCGACATGCGCGTCGCGGACGTGGCACAGCACCTCGTGTCCGTGCTGCGCGGCCCACTCGTCGGTGGACAGCAGGCAGGCGGCGGCGCCGTCGGTCAGCGGCGTCGAGTTGCCTGCGGTGAGCGAGCCACGGCCGGAGGTGCGGTCGAAGGCCGGCTTCAGCGTGGCCAGCTTCTCCAGCGTGCTGTCGGCACGCAGGATGTTGTCGCGCGAGACGCCGCGGAAGGCCACCACCAGGTCGTCGAAGAAGCCGCGTTCGTAGGCCGCGGCCAGCTTGTGGTGCGAGGCCACCGCCAGCTCGTCCTGCGAGTCGCGCGCGATGCTCCACTCCTTGGCCATGTCCTCGCAGTGCTCGCCCATCGACTTGCCGGTGCGCGGCTCGGCCACGCCGGGGAAATCGGGCTTGAGCTCGCGCAGTCGGAAGCCGCGGAACTGCGCCAGCCGGTCGCGCGGGGCCTTGGCCGCGTTGGCCGCCAGCAGGCGGCGCCGCAGCGACTTGCCGTAGACGATCGGCACGTCGGACGTGCTGTCGCTGCCGCCACCGATGCCGCTGTCGATCTGCCCGGCGGCGATCCTGTTGCCGATGGTGATGATCGAATCCAGCGAGGTGCCGCAGGCGCGCTGCAGGGTGATGCCCGGCGTCAGCGGCGACAGGCCCGACGACAGCGCGGCTTCGCGGCCCAGGTTCCAGTCGCTGGAGTGCTTGATCACCGCACCCATGGCGACTTCGCCCAGGCGCTGGCCATGCAGGCCGAACTTCTCGACCAGGGCGCCAAGCGTGCGGACCGACATCCCGAGGTTGCCGACGTCGGCATAGGCGGTGTTCTGGCGGCAGAAGGGAATGCGGACGCCGCCGAGGACGGCGACGGGGCGACCATGCAGCATCTGGGGAACCTCGCAGGCAGCCCGCCGACCGTGGCAGGCATAATGGATCGGAGTTTAGCGCCGCTCACGCGCAGGGCCAATGAACCAGACCATCGCCAACCAGCAGGGACCCGCGCGCGTGCTCGGCGCGCTGGCGCTCGAACTGTCGCCGGGCAGCAGCAGCGGGCGCGACGCGCTCCCCCAGGCCGAGGCCGGAGCGCTGGCCGCGCTGGTCGCCACCGATCTCGCCGCGTTCGCACCCGAGGCCGCCCGCCTGGACTGCAGCCTGGTGGCCGCCCACTTCGATCCGGTGGAACTGCTGCGGCCGGGCTGGCCGCTGCACCAGGAACTCTGGCAGCTGGCCGCCAAGGCGCCGCGCGCCCCCGGCGGCGGCGCCCGCGTCCTCGCCTTCGGCAGCCATGAGGGCCGGCTGCCGGGCGCGCTCTCGCCATCGCCCGAGTACGCCGGCGGCCCGCTGCGCCTGCTGCCCTTCGTGCTCGATGGTGATCCGGCCACGGTCGCCGCCGTGTCGGCGCGGCTCGAGGCGGACCTGGTGGAGGAAGGCATGGCCGGCGCGGCCACCGCGCTCGCCGCGCAGGAGGCCTTTGGCATCCAGGTGGAGCACGCGCGCTACCTGACCGTGCACGACCTCTGCGCGATGACCGCGATGCAGTACGAACATGCAGGCCTGGCGGAACTCTGGCCGCTGCTCGAGACCGCCCTGCTGTCACCGACGCGCGAGGCGTGGCTGGATGCGCCGCCGGAACCGCTGCTGCACTACGCGGGCAAGGGCCAGGTGCGCATGGCGCTGTTCGCGCCCGCGGCGTGGCGATCGCATTACCGGGCCGCCCTGCCCGGCGTGGACGCCGGCGCGGACGCCGACGCGGAATCGGTGGAGCGCATCGCGCGTCTCTACGCCCACTTCGAGGCCCGCCAGCGCCAGCTTGCCAGCCTGCTGCGCGCACATGGACTGGCGGTGGAGTTCATCCACTGCCGGGATGATGCGCGGGCGGAACTCGCCGCCCCGCCCGCGCCCTGAGCGCGCTTACCGCGCCTGCGCACCCGCCTGGCTGATCACGCCGCAGGCCAGGCGCGCGCCCGCGTTGCCGGTGGGCTGGGTCGCGTAGTCGTCGGCGTCGGCATGCACGATCACGCCGCGGCCGAGCACGTCGGACGGCGCGCCGTCCGCCAGGGTCGCGCCCTCGAGTCGTGCGTTCACGACCGCCACGCCGGTGTCGTCGGCGGTGATGTTGTCGCTGTCGCCCACGTGGTGTTCGCCCGCACCCACGCGGCCATGCGCCGCGCCCGCCGGGTTGAAGTGGCCGCCGGCGCTGCTGCCGTCCGGCGCGCTGCAGTCGCCGGTCTCGTGGACGTGGAAGCCGTGCTCGCTGCCGGGCGTCAGCCCGTTGACCTGGCCGGTGATGGCCACGCCGCCGTCCACCGCCTCGAAGGCGAGCTCGCCGGTGACCGAATTGCCCTCGGTGGCCGAAAGCACCGCGACCGTGTGCGGCGCGGGGGTGGTGGTCATGTCGGCCGCGCCGGGTGCCTGGGTGGCGTCCGCCGGAGCGGTGACCGCGCCGGCGGCCGTGGCGGCATCGGTCGACGGCATCGTCGAGGCGCCGGCGTCGTCCTGGCGATCGCCGCAGGCCGCAAGGGCAAGGGCCATCGAGGCGGCCAGCAGGGTCATGGGGATGGTGCGCATGGGTGGGACTCCTTCCTAGGGCGCGCCTTCAGGCGCAAGGGTGATGACGCCACAGGCGATCCGCGCACCGGTCGCACCGGTGGTGGATCCAAGCACGACGAGCGACCGCCCGACGATGTCGTTGGCCGCGCCGCCGCCCAGCACGGCGCCCGGCACCAGCTGGTCGACCCGGGCCACGCCGCCGGCGTCGGCGACGATCCGGTCGCTGCCGCCGTCGGGCGCGCCGCGGCCGCTGGCGTCGAAATAGGGTCCGGCGCTGGAGGCGTCGATCGCGCTGCAGTCGCCGCGTGCGTGCACCTGCAGCACATGCGCGCCGTGGCGGCTGAGGCCGCCGACCTCGCCGGCCAGGCGCACGCCGCCGTCGACCGCGCGCAGGTCGATCCGCCCGCTGGCCAGGGTCGCCGAGGCCGCGGCCAGGTTCGCACGCGCGGAGGTGGCGGTGCCGGCGTCCACGCGCGGCGGTGGCGGCGGCGTGGCCGCGGGCTCACGGGACGTGGGCGGGGTGCTGGCGCAGGCCGCCAGCAGGACGCTGGCGGCGAGGGCGGCTGGGATGCGTCGCATGCCTTCCGATCGGATCCGGGAAAACGCCAAGGCTAGCGGCGCGGAGGTTCGCGATGCGTGAGTCACGGCCTGGGGCGCCGCGCGCCGAGCTTGCGGGTCAGGGTGTTGCGACCGAGGCCCAGTCGCGCGGCGGCGTCGCCGCGGTGCTGCCCGGTGTGCGCGAGGGCGGCCTCCAGCAGCACCCGGTCGAGACGCTCGCGGGCCTCGGCGTGGATGCCCTCGGCCTCGGCGGCCAGCCTGGCCATCGCCCAGTCGCGCAGGCCCGACTCCCAGCGGGCCTCGTGCCCGCCCGCCGCATCCGCAGCGTCGGGGCGCGCGGCCGCGTCGGCCACGCCCCAGGCCTCGCGCAGGTCCTCGCCTTCGACCACGTCACCCGGCGCCAGTGCGGCCAGGCGCCAGCACAGGTTCTCGAGCTCGCGCACGTTGCCTGGCCAGTCGTGGGCCTGCAGTCGTGCCAGCGCCTCGCGGGACAGGCGCTTGGCGGGCGCCTGGAAGCGCGCGGCCGCGCGCTGCAGGAAGCGCTCGGCCAGGCGGGGAATGTCGCCGCGGCGCTCGCGCAGCGACGGCAGGCACAGGCGCACCACGTCGAGGCGGTGCAGCAGGTCGGCGCGGAAGCCGCCCTCGCGCACCTTCGCCTCGAGGTCCTGGTGGGTCGCCGCGATCACCCGCACGTCGACCCGGATCAGCTCGCGCCCACCCACGCGGAAGAACTCGCCCTCGGCCAGCACCCGCAGCAGCCGCGTCTGCAGCGCCAGCGGCATGTCGCCGATCTCGTCCAGGAACAGCGTGCCGCCGTGGGCCTGCTCGAAGCGGCCGACGTGGCGGCGCCGGGCGCCGGTGAAGGCGCCGGCCTCGTGGCCGAACAGCTCGCTTTCCAGCAGCTCGGACGGAATGGCGGCGGTGTTGAGCGCGACGAACGGCGCGCGCGCGCGCGGCGACTCGCGGTGCAGCGCGCGCGCCACCAGCTCCTTGCCGGTGCCGGTCTCGCCGGTGACCAGCACCGACAGCGGCGCCTGCGCCAGGCGGCCGATGGCGCGGAACAGCTGCTGCATCGCCGGCGCGTCACCGACGAGGGCATCGTCCGACGCGCCTGCGGGGTCCGCGGTGCCGTCGGCGTCCGCGCCGGCCGTGCGCGCGGCATCGCCGCGCGCGTCGCCCAGCGCGCGCGCGGCCAGCGCGACGGCGTCGTCGAGGTCGAAGGGCTTGGACAGGAACTCCTGCGCGCCGCCGCGGAACGCACCGGCGGTGCTGGCCACGTCGGTGTGCGCGCTCATCACCACCACCGGCAGCGACGGCAGGCGGCGCTTGAGCGCGTCGAGCAGCGCCAGGCCGTCCTGGCCGGGCATGCGCACGTCGGTGAACAGCAGCTGCGGACGCGGACCGCCGCGGTCGAGGGTGGCGAGCACGTCGGCCGCCGTTTCGAAGCCGGTGACCGTGTAGCCCGCGTCGCGCAGCGCGGTGGCGAGTACGAAGCGCACCGCGCGGTCGTCGTCGACGACCCAGACGCGGGCGCCTTCAGCGCCGGGCATGGCCCGCCTCCTCCACGCCAATGCTCCGCGTGCCGGCATCGGCGTCGGCAGGCGCATCGCCCGCGGCCACCGCCGCATACGGCAGCAGCAGGGTGAACACCGTATGCCCGGGCCGCGAACGGAAGGCGATGCTGCCGCGGTGCTCGCGCGCCACCTGCTGCGCCATCGCCAGGCCGAGGCCGCTGCCGTCGGCGCGCCCGGAGACCAGCGGGACGAAGACCTGCCCGGCCAGCTCGTCGGGCACGCCGCGTCCGTCGTCGACGATGTCCAGGCGCAGCGCCAGCGCGTGCAGCTCGCTGCCGATGCGCACGCCACGCTCGGCGCGGGTGCGCAGCACCACCTCGCCGGAGCCGGCCTCGAGGGCATTGCGCACCAGGTTCCAGACCGCCTGCACCAGGCGGTCCGGATCGCCATCGAGCTCGGGCAGGCTGGGGTCGTAGTCGCGCACCAGCTTCACCGCCCAGCCGGCGTCGGCCTCGGCCAGGCGCAGCACGCGCTCGAGCACGGCATGGACGTTGAGCGGCGCGTGCGGCGTGGGCGGCGCCGGATCGAGCAGGCGCTCGACCAGCTGCGCCAGGCGGCCCACCTCGGAATCGATGAGTTCCAGCAGCTCCCGCGCCGAGGCGTCGTCCCCGGGGATCCGCCGACCGAGCAGCTGCGCCGCGCCCTTGAGGCCCGCCAGCGGGTTGCGCAGCTCGTGGGCGAGGCCCTTGAGCGCCGCCGACAGCGCGAGCGGCAGCGCCGCCAGCGGGTCGCCGCCGGGGAATTCATCGACCGGGTGCAGCTCGAGCAGCCAGCCGCCGCCATCGCGCGGCGTCAGCCAGGCCTCGGCGAAGCGCGGGGCCGCTCCGGGATACGACAGGGCGAGGCGCGGGAGGCGGATGACGCCGGAGGGCGCGACCGCCACCGCCGCGGCCAGTGCCTCGCCCTCGACTTCCAGCGCCGCCACGGGCAGGCCCGGCAGGCGTCGGAGCGAGACCCCGAGCCACTGCCCGCTGGCCACGTTCCCGGCCTCGACCACGCCTGCGCGCGAGACAGCGAACATCGGGGTGCTCAGCTGGTCGAACGCGGGGTCGAGGCGAGGCGTCATTGCACCAATCTAGTGCAAGGCCGGGCCGGCGAACAGGGCTTCAGCGCGACGCGGGTACCAGCAGCCCCACCTGGTCCGGCAGCGTCAGCGCATGCAGGATCCGCAGGTCTTCCGCGTCCAGCACGGTGCCGGCATCGCCGCGGAAGCGGAGGCGGAACGCACGGATGGTCGCCTCGCGGTGGGTGGTGTCGTAACCGACCTGCTCCAGCGCGCGCCTGGCATCGAATCCTTCCGGCGCCGGGGGCGCGTCGTCGGCCGGCCAGATGCCGAAGCCCGCCTCGGCCAGGCGCCGCCAAGGAAACAGCGGACCCGGGTCGATCTTGCGCGAAGGCGCCAGGTCGGAGTGCCCGATCACGTGGCTGGGCGGGATGCGCAGGCGCCCCGTGAGGTCCTCCAGCAGGCGCAGCAGCGCCTGCACCTGCGGCTCGGTGAAGGGCTCGCGGCCGTTGTTGTCGATCTCGATGCCGATCGAGGCGGAGTTGAGGTCGGTGATCGTGCCCCAGCGACCGCCACCGGCATGCCAGGCGCGATGGCCGTCGGCAACCAGCTGGTAGATCGCGCCGTCGTCGCCGACCAGGTAATGCGAACTGACCGGCCCGCCGCTGTTGCGCGTGCGCAGGGTGTGCAGGCTCTGCTCGACCGAATCCTGCTCGGTGTAATGAAGCACGATGACGACGGGGCGCCGTTCGTCGAAGTTGGGCGACGGCACCCAGGTCGCCATCGGGTTGCGTGGCGCCTGGTGGACGCAGGCGGAGAGGAGTGCAACGCAGAGCGCGACGGCGGCAAGCTTCTTCATGCATCGCATTGCACCCGGCGCGCCCGCGCGACGCAAGTGCGGACGCGGCCGCTCCGGGAAGGAGCGGCGCTGCAGCCGCACCGGCGGGCGCGTCAGATGGCGTAGTACATCTGGTATTCCAGCGGATGCACCGCGCCGCGGAAGGCGGTGACTTCCTTCATCTTCAGCGCGATGTAGGCGTCGATGAAGTCGTCGCTCATCACGCCGCCGGCCTTGAGGAACTCGCGGTCGGCGTCGAGCGCTTCCAGCGCCTGGTCGAGCGAGTGGCAGACGGTCGGGATGCCCTTGGCCTCTTCCGGCGGCAGGTCGTAGAGATCCTTGTCGCTGGGGCCGCCCGGGTCGATCTGGTTCTTGATGCCGTCCAGCCCCGCCATCATCAGCGCGGTGAAGATCAGGTAGCCCGAGTTCATCGGATCCGGGAAGCGGAACTCCACGCGGCGCGCCTTCGGGTTGGACACGTAGGGGATGCGGCAGGACGCCGAGCGGTTCGACGCCGAGTAGGCCAGCATCACCGGCGCCTCGAAGCCCGGCACCAGGCGCTTGTAGCTGTTGGTGCTGGAGTTGGCGAAGGCGTTGATCGCGCGCGCATGCTTGAACACGCCGCCGATGTACCACAGCGCGGTCTGGCTCAGGCCGCCGTAGCCGTCGCCGGTGAACAGGTTCACGCCGCCCTTGGCCAGCGACTGGTGCACGTGCATGCCGCTGCCGTTGTCGCCGACGATGGGCTTGGGCATGAAGGTGGCGGTCTTGCCGTTGCGGTGCGCGACGTTCTTCACGATGTACTTCATCGTCAGCAGTTCGTCGGCCTTCTGCACCAGCGAGCTGAACTTGGTGCCGATCTCGCACTGGCCGGCGTTGGCCACCTCGTGGTGGTGCACCTCGACCTCGATGCCGACCTGCTCGAGCGTCTTGCACATCTCGGCGCGGAGGTCGTGCAGCGAATCCAGCGGCGCCACCGGGAAGTAGCCGCCCTTGACGCCCGGACGGTAGCCGGTGTTGCCGCCGGCGTATTCGCGGCCGGAGTTCCACGCCGCTTCTTCCGAGTCGATGTGGAAGAAGGTGTGGCCCATCTCGTTGGCGTAGCGCACCGAGTCGAAGATGAAGAACTCCGGCTCGGGGCCGAAGAAGGCCTGCTCGGCGATGCCGCTGGCCTTGAGGTAGGCCTCGGCGCGGCGGGCGATGCCGCGCGGATCGCGGTTGTAGGCCTGCATCGTGGCCGGATCCAGCACGTCGCAGGTCAGGACCAGGGTCGGGTCGGCGGTGAACGGGTCGAGGAAGGCGGTGTCCGGGTCGGGCAGCAGGACCATGTCCGAGTTCTGGATGCCGCGCCAGCCGCCGATCGACGAGCCGTCGAACATCTTGCCGTCCTCGAACAGGCCGGGCTCGATGATCGACTTCGGATAGGTCACGTGGTGCTGCACGCCGCGCATGTCGGCAAAGCGCAGGTCGATGAATTCGACGCGGTGGTCGGTGATCAGCTTTTCGACGGTCTCGAAGGACATGGGGGCTCCGCTGGGATGGTGGCTGGTAGGCCCGGGCTTCCGGGCAGGTCGGACGGAAGGACGCAAGCGCCATGCCAGTCGCAAACCTTTGATTCAACTCGGGCCAGCAAGAATACGGGCGGGACAAAGCACCAGAAAGGTGCACCATTTCTAATGATTGCACCCGAATGATGCAACCTCGATCCGCTATGCTGCCGCGCTTCCGGCGCCGCGCACCGGCACCACCCGCGCCTCCACCACGGACCCACCGATGACCGACCCGCTGGCCGCCCTGCTCCTGGGCATCCTCGAAGGCCTGACCGAGTTCCTGCCGATCTCCAGCACCGGCCACCTGCTGATCGCCCAGCACTGGCTGGGCGCGCGCTCGGACTTCTTCAACATCGTGATCCAGGCCGGCGCGATCCTGGCGATCACCCTGGTGTTCCGCGAGCGCCTGGTGTCGCTGGCCACCGGCCTGGGCGAGGCGCGTAACCGCGACTACGCCATGAAGCTCGCGGTCGCCTTCCTGGTCACCGCCCTGGTCGGCCTGCCGGTGCGCCTGATGGGCTGGGAGCTTCCGGAGACGGTGACCCCCATCGCCTGGGCGCTGGTCATCGGCGGCGTCTGGATGATCGTGGCCGAGCGCGTGGCCGAGCGCCGCAGTCCGGACGGCACCAGCGTGACCTGGACGATCGCGGTACTCGTCGGCCTGGCCCAGGTGGTGGCGGGTGTCTTCCCGGGTACTTCGCGCTCGGCGGCGGCGATCTTCATCGCCATGCTCGCCGGCCTCAGCCGGCGCACCGCGGCGGCCGAGTTCGTGTTCCTGGTCGGCATCCCGACCATGTTCGCGGCCAGCGCCTGGACCTTCCTCGAGCTGGCAATGGACGGCGGGCTGGGCGGCGAAGCCTGGGCCGACGTCGCCATCGCCTTCGCGGCGGCCACGATCACCGGCTTCCTGGTGGTCAAATGGCTGCTCGGCTACATCGAGCACCACCGGTTCACCGGGTTCGCGGTGTACCGGATCCTGCTGGGCGCGGCCCTGCTGCTGTGGCTGCCCGCCGGCGATTGAGGCCCACGCAACCCCGTTCCCGCGCCTCGCGCGTTGACCCAGGTCCCTGCCCCGGAGCCACGCCATGAAGCCACTGCTCGCACTCGTCCTGCCCCTCGTGCTGGCGGCCTGTTCGCCCGGCACCGACGACGCCGCGACCATCGCGACGCCCGCGCCGGCCACGGCCCCGGCGGCGCCGGGCACGACGCCCGCTCCCGACCTCGCGGCCACGCTCGGCGCCTACCACTGGCAGCTCGACGCCGCGACCGCCGCCGATGGCAGCCGCATCGACGCCCTGTTCGCCAACACCGACGCCGCGCTGCAGCTCGACTTCAGCGATGGCCGGGTCTCGATCTCCAACGCCTGCAACCGCATGGGCGGCGACTTCAACCTCGGCGCCGACACCATCGCGGTCGGCACGATGATGAGCACCGAAATGGCCTGTGCCGAGCCACTGATGGCGATGGAGCGCGAAGCCCACACGCGCCTGTCGGGCAGCCATGCGCTCGCGCTGGACGATGGCGCGCCGCCGCGGCTTGCGTTGACCAATGGCCTGGGCGACCGCCTGGTCTTCATCGGCGCGCCGACCGCGCGCACCCGCCACGGCGCCGAACCCGAGCGCGTCTTCCTTGAAGTCGCCGCCGAGCGCGTCGACTGCCACCATCCGCTGATGCCCGGCCACCGCTGCCTGCAGGTGCGCGCGATCCGCTACGACGACGGCGGGATCAGGCAGGACAGCGGCGAATGGGGGCCGATGTACGAAGAGATCGAGGGCTTCGCGCACACGCCCGGCGTGCGCACGGTGCTGCGCCTGGACCGCTACCCGCGCAAGGACGTGCCGGCCGACGCATCGGCCGTGGTGCACGTGCTCGACATGGTGGTCGAGCAGGAGCAGGTGGCTGCCGCCGAATAGGCGGGGTCCGTCGCGGTCGCAGCTGTAGCTGCTCCCATAGGCGTCCGGGTGTGGGCGCGGGTCAGGCGTGCAGGCTGTAGCTGCCCCAGGTCGCGGCCTCGGCCAGCACGTGGCCCTGGATCGCGCGCAGCACGTCGCCGGCGGTGAACCGTTCCGGCAGCTCCAGGCGCGCCACGTCCAGCGCGAACACCCGGAAGAAGTAGCGGTGCTCGCGCAGGTCGTGCGCCGGCGGATACGGGCCGTCGTAACCCGCCCAGTCGCCGCCCATGTCTGCATCGCCGGCGAACCAGCCGGTGTAGTCGTTGAGGCCCTGGCGTGCGCCGTCCGGGCCGGGCGGCGTGCGCTTGCCGCCGCGGGTGACGCCATCGCTGCAGCTGCCGGCGGGGACCGCGGTGACCTGCGGCGGGATGTCGACCATCGCCCAGTGCACGAAGTCGCCGCGCGGATGCGCGACCGGAATCGCGACCTGGTCGTTGGCGACCAGCGCGGGATCGGTGGGCGCGTCGGTGTCGATGCACAGCAGCGCGAACGAACGCGTGCCGTCCGGCGCGCCGCCCCAGGACAGCTGCGGATTGCGGTTGCCGCCGAAGCCGCCGGGCGCGCCGAGGGCGAACTCCGCCGGGATCGGTTGGCCGTGGCCGAAGCTTGCGCTGCTGATGTGCATGGTCGTGCTCCTCGTGGTCAGGCGTCGGGGTAGCCCAGGCGGCGGGCCACCGGGGCCAGGGTGGCGAACGGCCCCGCCAGCAGGCCGGCATAGTCGCGCCAGCCGCCAGCCGGGAAGCGCGCGGCACCGAAGTAGCCGGGCGGCGGCTCGGACAATTCGAGTCCCAGGGCGTCGCGCAGGCGCGCCACGATCGCCACCGGGTCCTCGCTGACCTCGTCCAGGCGCAGCAGGTGGTGCGGCACCAGGTCCTGCTCGTGCAGGTCGGCCAGCTGCGCGAGCGCCCCGGCCAGCCATTCCGCCGCGACCTGCGGCGACGCCAGGGCGAACGGCGTCGAGGATCCGAACGCCAGCCAGTTCAGCAGCATGTCGCGAGGATCGCGGATCACCGCCAGCAGCCGCGCCTCGGGCAGCGCCTCGCGCAGCACCGCGGCATAGGCGTTGTCCCACCACAGCAGCCAGTCGATCACCGCGCCGTCCACGCCGCGCGCGGGCAGCGCACCGCGCCACGAGGCGGCGACCGCGGCCGGCGCCACGGCGCCCTTGGCGATCGCGACCGGGGTGGCGATGTTCTGCAAGGCGTCCGACGGTGGCCGGGCGCCGAAGCGGTCCGGGCGGAACGCGGGCACGGCGCCGGCCAGCAGGTCGGCCACGCGTTCGACCGGACTGCCGGGAAGACCGGCGAGGAAGACCACCTGCGAGGCGGCGGGGTCGGCCGCGGCCTGCTCCGGCCACGCGTCGCGCGCCGGCGACAGGGTCGGCAGCGGCACGCGCTCCGACGCCTGGCGCGCATTGAGCCGCTCCCAGCAGGCCAGCGCGGCCTTGCGGTCGCCGGCGTGGTGGTGGGCGACGCCCAGGCGCTGGCCCAGCAGCGCGTGGTCGCCCGGCGTGTCGGCCCGGGCCAGCAGTGCGTCCAGGCGTCGGGCGGCCTCGGCCGGATCACGCTCCAGCAGGCTGTCGGCGAGCTGCAGCTCGGCGCGCATGTGGCCGGGCGCGCGTTCCAGCAGCGCGCGCGCAACCGAATCGGCCTCGTCCTGGCGGCCTTCGCGGATGCGCAGGGCCAGCGCGGCGTCGAGCGCCTCCAGCGAGTCCGGCATGATCGAGCGCCAGCGTTCGACCAGCCCGGACGAGACCCGCGTGTCGCGCCATTCGAACATCAGGCGCGCGCGCCACAGGTCGTCGCTGTCGGGCGTGGTGGCGAGCGCGGCGTCCAGCGTGCGACGGGCGTCGTCGATGGCGCCCAGGCGGGCCCAGGCCGCCATGATCGCGGACAGCGTGCGCCCGTCGCGCGGGTCGGCGGCCAGCGCCGCGCGCAGCAATTCCAGCCCGCGCTCGGGCCGGCCCGCGGCCAGCTGCAGCTCGCCGGCGTGCCGGCGCAGTTCGGCGGTGGCCAGCGCCGGGTCGGACACCAGGGTCGCGAGCTCGTCGGCCGCCTCGGCCGTGCGGCCCTGGCGCTGCAGCAGCTCCGCGATCAGCAGCCGCACCATGCCGGCCGCCGGCGCGTGCTCGAGCAGGCTGCGGAAGGCCTGTTCGGCGAACGCGAAGTGGCCCTTCGTCATGTGCGCGATGCCCAGCGCGTGCAGCGCAACCACATCGTCGGGCGCGCGCTTCACCGAGTCGGACAGCAGGGCCAGGGCCTCGTCGACGCGGCCACGGCGCAGCGCCAGCGTGCCGGTCACGCCCTGCAGGGCCGGATCGTCCGGCGAGACGCGGGCGGCGAGCCGCGCCAGGCGCTCGGCCTCGTCCAGGTCGTTGCGGCCCATGGCCAGCTGGGCCTGCACGATGTAGGCGCCGAACGCGTTCGGGTTGTTGCCGATGGTGGCGTCCAGCGAGCGCGCCGCGCCCTCCACGTCGCGCTGGCCCAGCAGCAGCCCGGCGTGCTCGAGGTGCAGGGCGGCGTCGTCGGGCGCCAGCACCATCGCGCGCTCGATGGCCGCGCGGGCGCCCGTATCGTCGCCGCTGCTGCGCAGGGCCAGGGCGAGCAGGCGCTGGGCCTGGGCATCGTCCGGCGCGCTGCCGGCAAGGCGGCGGGCGGCGTCAACGGCGGCGGCGGTGTCGCCGCGGCGCAGCGCGTCGAGGATCTGGTCGTGCATCGAGTGGGTTCCTGCAGGCGCTGGGCGCGGAAAACCTCGATTGTAGCCCGCGCCTAATCCGCGCCCGCCAGGCGATCGACCACCCAGCGCTCGGCATAGCCCTCCAGCCGCGGGCCTTCGAGGAAGCCGCAGTGCCCGCCCCAGCGGGCGATCTCGAGGCTGGCGAGGTGCGGCAGCGAGAGGCGCGCGAAGTCGTCGACCGGGATCACCGGGTCGTCCGCGCTGGTCAGGATGGAGGCCGGCACGGCGAGGCCTGCCAGGCGGTCGCCGGCGATCGAGTAGCGGTCGAAGTAGGCGTCGAGGCTGCCGAAGTCGGTGTGCCGAAGCACCAGCCATTCGGTGAGCGCGCGCATGCGGAGGCGCAGCACGCGGTCGTCGAAGCCCACGCGCTCGGGAAACAGCTCGCGCTTGCGCACCAGCGAACGCCGCCAGCTCTGCTCGAAATGGCGCAGGTACAGCGGCAGCCCGCGCTCCATCGCCTCCATCGTGCGCGCGGGGTCCAGCACCGGGCAGACCGCGGCCACGGCGTCGACCTGCAGGCCGGCGGCCGGCGCGCGCAGCGCCAGGCGCAGGGCGAAATTGCCGCCGAGGGAATGGCCGGCCACCACCAGCCTCGGCCGCGGCATGCGCCGGGCGACATCGCTTGCGGCGTGCACCACTTCGTCGATGCGCGCGGAGTGGAAGATGTCGGGATTGAGGTGGTGGCTGCCGCCGTGGTCGCGAAAGTTCAGGCGGAACACGTCCCAGCCCCGGGCCAGGAAGCCCGCCGCCGCCAGGCAGACGTAGGCCGACTCCGCGCTGCCTTCCCAGCCGTGCAGCAGCAGGGCCATGCCCCGCGGCTCCGCGCCCGGGCGCGCCGTGTGCAGGCCGAGCAGGCGCACGCCGTCGCCGCCGTCGACGATGACCGGGCGGGTCTGCGCGCCGGCCTGCCCCAGCGCGGCCAGTCCGCGCCGGCGCCGCGGCGGGCTGCCCGCCAGCACCGACTGCAGGTGCGGGTTGCGCAGCCAGCGCGGCGGACGGTAGCCGCTGGCCGCGGCGGCGTTCACGGCGCGCGCAGCGCCTCGACGATGCGCTCGCGGGCCAGCTTCGCGATCCCCGCCCGGCCCTCGGCCGCGCCCGGCAGCACCGGTTCGAGGAAGACCACGTCGACCGTGCGCGGCGGCTCGCCGAGCAGGCGCAGGAAGTTCTGCAGGAAGTTCTCGCGCGTCTGGAACGCCACCGCGCGCTGGCCTTCGCCGGCGGCCCCGTAGCGCAGCGCCACCGGCTGCACCGGCACCCCGGCCTCGACCGCGGCGGTGAAGATGCGCGCGTGGAACGGCCCGACCTCGTCGCCGTCGCGGGTGCGGCCCTCGGGGAACACGCCCACCGAGCGCCCCTCGCCCAGCCGCAGGCGCATCGCCTCCAGCACGCCGCCCAGCGATTCCTGGCTGCCGCGCTGGTGGAAGATCGTGTCGCCGCGGCGGGCCATCCGGCCCACCACCGGCCAGCCCTCGATTTCCTGCTTGGCGACGAAGCCCATCATGCGCTGGCTGTGCAGCGCCGAGATGTCCATCCAGCTGACATGGTTGGCGACGAACAGGGTCGCGCCGGGCAGCGGCGTGCCGACGCGCCGCATGCGCATGCCGAAGACGCGCATCAGCCCGCCCTGCCAGAACTGCACGATCCGGCTGCGCAGGTCCCGGCCGCCCAGCGTGATCCGCTCGCTGGGCAGGGCCAGGCCGAGCATCACCAGCGGGAGGTGGATGAAGACATGCCAGAGCAGCATCGGCACGCGCAGGGCATAGCGGCCCGCGCGCGCCAGGCGGCCTCCGGCGGGCGCGGTGAGGACGATGGGGGAACGCATGCGCGAACGATACCGGATGGGGATCGCGCGCCGGTAGCGGCGCGAGCGCTCAGGCCGCGGGAACCACCGCGAGGGTGATGCGCGAGATGCAGGCCAGTCGGCCGCGCGCGTCCTCGATGCGGATCTCCCACACCTGGGTGCTGCGCCCGAGGTGCAGCGGCCTGGCGGTGCCGGTCACCCGGCCCTCGCGGACGGCGCGCACGTGGTTGGCGTTGATCTCGAGGCCGACGCAGACCTCGCCTTCGGCCACGCACATGTTGCCTGCGCTGCTGCCGAGGGTCTCGGCCAGCAGCACCGAGGCGCCGCCGTGGAGCAGGCCGTAGGGCTGCAGGGTGCGTGCGTCCACCGGCATGCCGGCGACGAGGTGGTCATGGCCGATGGCCAGGAATTCGATGCCCAGCGCCTCGATCGCCGTGCCCTTGGAGAGGGCGTTGAGCGCGGCCAGGTCGAGGCCGCGGCGGAAGATCGGGGTTTGGGGGGTCATGCCGGGCTCCGTGTCCCGGGCTGGCGCCGGGGGCGGGCCAGCCTAGGACCGGGTCCCCCCCGGGTCAATCGGTTCAGGCGAGACGGAAGCGGGTGAGCGGCTGGCTGCCCGGGGTGTAGCGGCGGCTGGCGGCGTAGCCGCTGCTGCTGCCATAGCCGGTGCCGAAGTCGCGGCTGCGGTAGCGCGGCGCGTGGACGAGCGGGCGGGCGGCGGCGGCGGCGGCGGCGCGGGCGGACGGGGCGGCGTTGGCGTCGGTGCGGTACATGGCGATCTCCATCGGGGGGTGTGTGGCTTGGTGTGTTGGTAAAGTACCACACCACACATCTACCGCAATAGGTCAAAGGTCACGCCTGCCCGTGCCGGAGGGTCCGGCCGACGAACGGTCGTCAGGGCGTCAGAGGATCGGGGCCAGGCCCGCGCCGAAGGCGGTGAAGATGCGCGTCAGGATCGCCTTGAGCCCGATCTGCACTTCGGGGAAGTCGCCCACCGGTTCGTGGCAGTCGCGGAACCGGGGATCACGCGGCGGCGGCGGCGCGGAACAGCCGGGACCGGGGCGGAACTCGTAGCTGGTCGCGTAGCGCGTGGGCCAGAGGTCGAACACCGGCAGCGACTCGGACACCTTGCCCAGCGAGTAGTCGAGCCCCGACAGGACCACCGGGCGGTCGCGCGGCGCGATCACCCAGGCATTGGCCGGCGCCATGTCGCGGCGGATGCTGTCGGCGAGCACGCGCGCGAACGCCCCGTCCTCGATCACCACCGCGCTCTCGGTGTTGTAGTCGTCGCCACGCGGATCGAAGTTGTGCGTGCCGACCACGCCGACGCGCTCGTCGACCACCAGCGACTTCGAATGCAGGCCGAAGCGCACGCCGCCGCGCTGCAGCGGCACGCGCTCGTGCGCCGAGAAGCCCGACCAGCGCAGCGCGGAATACTCGCGTTCCAGCGGCCGCGTGCGTGGTGCGCGGGAGCCGTCGGAGAGCGTCGTCGCCGACGGCGCCTGCGCCTGGCCATCGCCCAGGTCCACCGTGCCGGTCGCCTCGACGTCGATCGGCGCATCCTGCGGGAAGGGCTTGAACTCGTGGATCTCGAAGCCGAACTCGCGCAGGTGGCGGCGCTTGTACTTGTACGACAGCGCGTAGGTGATGAAGGCGTCGGTCGCGGCCAGGCTGTTGGTCGACACCAGCACCCGCGGGGCGTCCTCGCGCTGGTGCAGGCTGGCGAACAGGTCCTGGGCGCCCGGCGACAGCACCAGGTAGGGCGTCTGCAGGATCACTTCCTTGCGCGCGCCCTCGATCAGGTCGAGCAGGCCGCGCGTCGACGGCGCCACGCCCTCGTAATCGGCGCGGTGCTTTTCCGGCGGATCGGAGATGAAGTCGACCACGCCCACCGGCAGCGACTCCGCGGCCAGCGCCTCGACCAGCCAGGGGTCGTCGGCGTCGCGCGAGATGCGCTCCACCCGCTCCGGCAGTTCGAAGGGCGTGTGCGGCAGCGCGGGCACGCCGTCGCGCAGCAGCCGGCGGCCCACGTCGGCCAGGCCCGGCAGGCTCCGGGTCAGGCGCGCGCTCCAGTACTGCTCGAAGCTCGCGGCCATGTCGGCCACCGCGGGGCCGGCCAGGAACAGGTCGCGGTCGCGGAAGTTGTACCCGGGGTCCCAGTCGTAATAGCTGTCCTGGTAGTTGCGGCCGCCGGTGATGCCGACCAGGCCGTCGACCAGCAGCAGCTTGTTGTGCATGCGCTGGTTGAGCCGCCGCCAGCAGCATGCGGCCGCCAGCACGTACTGCGGATAGCTGATGCGCGCGCGCCCGAGCACCGGGTTGTAGATGCGCAGCTCGAAGTTGGCGTGCGCCCCGGCCAGCGCCGCCAGCGTGTCGACCTCGCGCAGCGCCGAAAGCTGGTCGACCAGCACCCGCACCTTGACCCCGCGGCGCGCGGCGGCCAGCAGCTCGTCGAGGAACAGGTGGCCGGCGTCGTCCTCGTCGAAGATGTAGGTCTGCAGGTCCACGCTCTGCTGCGCGGAGCGGATCAGGCTCAGCCGCGCCAGCAGGGCGTCCTGGCCATAGTCGAGGATCAGCGCGTGGTGGCGCGGCGCAGCCGGCGTACTGGCCGCCAGCGCCTCGCGGCCCAACGCGCGCAGCGCGGACGGCGATGCGCAGGCATCGTCACGCGCGCAGTCCACCAGCACCGGCTGCGCCTGCTTCGCGATGCGCGACGCGGCGGCGGCCTGTTCCGGCGAGAGGCTGGCGCAGGCGCCCGCGGCCAGCGCCCAGGCCAGCACCAGCATGCGCAGCAGCGGCTTCACTCTTCGCGGTCCTCCACCAGGATGCGCAGCTCGAAGCGGACCTTGCGCGCGACCACCACCGGCCAGCGGTTGATGCCGTACGCCGCGCGGTCGACCATGCCCGCCGCGCGCACCGGGCAGTCGCGGGCCGGTCGCGCGCACGCGGAGGCGGCGACCGTGAACGCCTCGCGCCGCTCCACATCGCGGATGCTGAGCAGGCCCGGCAGCTGGCCGCCGCGCGCGAGCAGCTCCGGTTCGAAGGGATCCGACAGGAAGGTGATCCAGGGATAGCGCCTGGCGTCGAAGAAGCCGGCGCCGCGGGTCATCTGGGTGCGGCGCGCGCTGTCGAGGATCTCCACGTCGGCCGCCGACAGCGACAGCCGCACCTGCTGGCGGCCATCCGGCAGCCGCGACACCTCTCCGTCAAAGACCGGGAACCGGCCGTCGATCACCTCGCCCCAGCGGGTGACCAGCTGGAAGCCCACCTGCGACGCGGCGGCATCGATGCCGCTTGCCCGGACCGGCGCTGCGCCCAGGACGAGCGCGACGAGGGACAGGCATGCCGGGACGCAGGAGGCACGGCTCACGGCCACCAGAAGTCGGCGAGGCTGGCGCCGCCGGGTTCCACCTCGACCGCCGCCGGCAGCCGCAGGTGCACGATCGAGCCCGGCGGCATCCCGCGGTAGTCGCCCGACTGGCCGCTGTGGAGCAGCGCCGCCAGCCGTTCGAGGCCCGGGTTGTGGCCGACCAGCATCAGCCGGCCGAGGTCGCGATGGCCATCGGCCAGGGCCGCCAGGGTGCCGGGCGTGGCCTCGTAGATCGCGGGCTCCAGGCGCTGGTCGACATAGCCGATCACCGCGAGCACGGCTTCCAGCGTCTCGCGCGTCCGTCGCGCCGGCGAGCACAGCACCAGGTCCGGCAGCAGGTGGTGCTCGAGCAGCCAGCGCCCGGCGGCCTCGGCCTCGGCCTGGCCCTCCGGCGACAGCGGCCGGTCGAGGTCGGCCTGCCCCGGCCCGGCCGCTTCGGCATGGGCGTGGCGCAGCAGCAGGATGTCCCGGGTATCGATGGCCATGATGTCGTTCTCCTTGCCGGGCCCGCCGCTCAGGGCTTGCCCAGCCATTTCAGCAGCGGGGCCCAGTCCGCCTGATGGTCGCGGACCTGGGCCGAACGGTAGTCGAACAGGCTGCGGCCCAGGCCCACCAGCAGCACATAGGCCTGGCTGTCGCGCAGCGTCGCGACCACCGGGTAGGGCCATTGGCCGAGCAGGTCGAGCGTGGCCTGCGAGGCATTCGTCCAGGGCTTCATGCGGTTGGCCACCAGGCCGACGCGCAGCTCGCCGCGGCGCACGCGCGGGTGCTGCGCGAGCGTGTTGAGGAAGTGCACGGTGGCGTCGAGGTCGAGCGCCGAGGGCTGCACCGGCACCACCACCGCATCGGCGTGTTCGAGCCAGGTGTCGAGGTCCTCGGCCATGGCGCCGGCCGGCGCATCGACGACCACGCGCTGGGTGTCGTCGGGCAGGGACTTCCAGACCGCCTTCGCGCGGCGCGCGCCGGAGACCGGGAGCACCGCCGCTTCGAGCCCGGCGCGGCGTTCGGCCCAGCGCGTGGAGGACTGCTGTGGATCGGCGTCGACGAGGACCGTGTGCAGGCCATCCAGGGCCGCATGCGCGGCGAGATGGGTGGCGATCGTGGTCTTGCCCGCACCGCCCTTGGAACTGGCCACCAGCACCGTCTTCATCCGCTCTCCGGTCACGCCCGCCCGTGTTCGCAGTCGAGGGTACACCGCCCCGGCCGACCTGGCGCACATAGAATGCCCGCTCTCCCGACACGTGCACGCGACCGATGAGTGACCTGCAGGACCTGGCCGCGCTGATCCGCGCAGACACCCCCCTGATCATCATCGAGACCCCGGACGAACCGCGGGTGGTCGAGCTGTTCCGCCAGTCGCTGCTGCATGTCTGGCGCGCGCTGTACCGCTGGACGATCACCGAGGGCCTGCGCCGCATCGACCTCGACGGCGAGGACCCGGCCGAGGACGCGCCCGACGCCACCAGCACGCTGCGCGGGATCCACGCCGCCGGGCAGCGCGGCGTCTACCTGCTGCTCGATTTCCACCCCTACCTGGGCTATGCCGGCACCCAGCGCATGCTGCGCGACATCATCCAGCGCCGCGGCTGCCAGCCGCACGTGCTGGTGCTGGTGGGCCACAAGGTCGAGCTGCCGGGCGAGCTCGAGGCCAAGGCGGTGCGCTTCCGCACCCGGCTGCCCGACGCGAACGCGCTGTTGAAGATGGTCCGCGAGGAAGCCACGCGCTACCAGGCCGAGCATGGCGGCCGCCGCGTCGAGGCCGATGCCGAGGCGGTGACGCTGATCGTGCGCAACCTCCAGGGCCTGTCGCTGCCGGACGCGCGGCGCATCGCGCGCCAGCTGATCTTCGGCGACGGCGCGCTCGGCCATGACGACCTGCCGCGGCTGGCGCAGCTGAAGTTCGAGCTGCTCAACCGCAGCGGCCACCTGCATTACGAATACGACACGGCGCGCTTCTCCGACGTCGCCGGTGCCCGTGCGCTGAAGCGCTGGATCGAGCAGCGGCGCGCGGTGTTCACCTCCGGCCGCGCGCCGCCCGGGCTGGACCCGCCCAAGGGCGTGCTGCTGCTGGGCGTGCAGGGCTGCGGCAAATCACTGCTGGCGAAGTCGATCGCCGGCGGCTTCGGCGTGCCGCTGGTGCGGCTGGACTTCGGCACGCTGTACGACAAGTTCCACGGCGAGACCGAGAAGAACCTGCGCACGGCACTCGAATCCACCGAGCAGCTCGCGCCCTGCGTGCTGTGGATCGACGAGATCGAGAAGGGCCTGGCCTCCTCCAGCGGCGATGGCGACGGCGGCGTGTCGCGGCGCGTGCTCGGCTACCTGCTGACCTGGATGGCCGAGCGCAAGGCCCACGTGTTCCTGGTCGCCACCGCCAACCAGGTGCAGGAGCTGCCGGCGGAACTGCTGCGCAAGGGCCGCTTCGACGAGATCTTCTTCGTCGACCTGCCCGATGCCGCTACGCGCGCCGAGCTGTTCGCCCTGCACCTGCGCCGGCGCGGCCTGGAGCCCGGTGGCTTCGACCTCGACGGCCTGGCGGCGGCGGCCGACGGCTTCTCCGGCGCCGAGATCGAGCAGGCCATCGTCTCGGGCCTGTATGCCGCGCATGCCGCCGGCACGCCGCTCGGCGACTTCCTGCTGCGCGCCGAACTCAAGCGCACCCGCCCGCTGTCGGTGGTGATGGCCGAGCAGGTCGACACCCTCCGCAGCTGGGCCCGCGGCCGCACCGTCCCGGCCGACTGAGCCCCCCCTTCTTCTGCCCACCTTCACCTGCCCACCTTCACCTGCCCGCCTTCCCCTGTAGGAGCGGCTATAGCCGCGATCAGGAGCTGCGGCATCGCCATGGCATTGATCGCGGCTGTAGCCGCTCCTACAGGAGGGGGTGCCTAGGGTCGCTCCCAGCTGGCGACTCGCGCGGCCCTGGCTAGGCTGGGGGCATCCAGATCCGGAGTCGGCCCATGAGCCTGTCCATCGCCAGCCAGCTGTCGGTCCCCCAGCAGGCGCGCATCGACGACCGTTTCACCCAGTCGCTGCAGCCGCAACCCTTGCTGATGCTGGTGGCCAACTCCTGGCCGCGCGGCGACGGCAGCTTCGCCAGCCAGGTCGCCGGCACCCAGCCGCAGCCCGACCTCGACCTGCAGCTGGCGATGATGGCCAACGATGTCTATGCCGCCGACAACCCGCAGACCGAACAGGCGCTGCAGGACGCGGGCTGGCAGCGGCTCGAGCCCAGCGCCGACGGCAGCGCCCTGGTCGATGCCGCCGGCAACGAGATCCCGATCGATCCGGCACTCCTGAGCACCGCCGAGGGCTTCGACGCCGCGATCTACCAGAACGAGCAGGGCCAGTACGTGGTCGCCTATCGCGGCACCGACGACTGGGGCCTGGCGCCGTCCGGCGACGCCGACGACAACGGCCTGCAGGGCCTGGGCTTCGAGACCGGCCAGTACCGCGACGCGGTGGCCCTGGCCGAGGCCGCGCAGCGCGCCTTCGGCGAGGGCAACGTGGCGTTCACCGGGCATTCGCTCGGTGGCGGCCTCGCCTCCGCGGCATCGCTGGCGACCGGCATCCCGGGCGTGACCTTCAATGCGGCCGGCATCAGCGACCAGACCCTGGAATCGCTGGGCTTCAACCCCAACGCCGTGCGCGACGATGCCGCCGACAGCGGCCAGTTGCGCCGCTACATCGTCAACGGCGATCCGCTCAACGCCGCGCAGCAGGACGTGCCGCTGATCCCGCTGCTGAACATGTCGCCCCCCAACGCCGTCGGCCACGAACTGCGCATCGACCCGCCCGCGGGCATGGGCGGACTGGGCGACCTGGCCGCCCTGCACGGCGGCGGCGGCGATGGCGCCTCCTACGTCGACGCGCTGAGCCAGAACACCGCCTACGATCCCGCCACCCGCCCGACCCTGTCCGAACAGGCCGGCAGCGCGGTCAACGGCGGGCTGAACGGCCTGGGCGACCTGGCCAACCGCGTGCTGACCGCCGGCGGCGAGCCCGCGCTGGGCTGGGCGGTGGACGGCCTGCTCGACGCGGGCGGCGACGTGCTCGACGCCGGCATCAGCGTCGCCGGCAACATCGCCGTGGACGGCCTCGAGCGCGCCGGCGAATACAACCTCAACCAGCTCGGCAGCGTCCTCCGCCAGGGCCAAGAGCTGTTCGGCGAGCTGCGCGGCAACGGCGCCGAAATGATCGACGGGCTGTCCCAGGCGGGCCAGGAGTTCCTCCAGGGCGATGCCGTCGACGGAACCGCGCAGGCGCTGGGCGACGTGGCCGACTTCGCGATCGACACCGTCGGCAGCCTGGCCGACGGTGCGCTCGGCCTGGTCGGCGACACCACGCAGAACCTCGCCAATGCCGGCGGCGGCCTGCTGCGTGACATCGGCGATGCCACCGGTCTCGACGCGCCGCTCGATGCCGTGGCTGGCTTCGTCGAGGGCGCGGGCCAGGTGGTGAGCGATGCCGCCGACACCGTGGGCGATGCGGTCGACGTCGCCGCCGACGCGATCGGCGACGGAGTCGAGTTCGTCGCCGACGTGGCCGGCGATGTCGGCCAGGCGGTCAGCGACGGTGCCACCTGGCTGGGCGAGAAGCTCAACCCGGTGAACTGGTTCTGATCCGCGCCGCGCCGGTCACGGAAGGCGCGGCCCTGACGTAGTAAGTTGGCGCGCATGTCCGACGCACCCCGCAGACCGCCCATGACGGCGCCTTCCATCCGGTTGGCGCCGCCTGGCATGCGCGCACTGCTGGCCGCGTCGCTGATGCTTGCCTCCACCGCCGGCTGCGCCCGGCAAGGGACAGACGTGAACCCAGGCCAGGCCTTTGCAAACCCGGGCAGCACCCAGCTAGCCGACGCCCTGCTCGCGGGCGACGACGCGCTGGCGCGCGAACTGATCGCCGCCGGCGCCAACCCGAACGCCGAGGACGACCGGGGCCAGCCGCTGCTGCAGTGGGCGATGAAGCGCGGCGACCGCGGTGCCTTCCGCCTCCTGCTGGCGCTGGGCGCCGACCCCGCGCGCGGCAACCGCGACGGCCGCACCGCGCTGCACGTCGCGGCGATGGGCAAGTCGCGCGAGTGGCTCGAGGCGCTGCTCGAACACGGCATGTCGCCCGACACGCCCAACACCGTCACCGGCGCGACGCCGCTGTACGACGCGCTGCGCGCCGACAGCGACGCGAACATCGACGTGCTGCTGCGCGCCGGCGCGCGGCTGGACGTCGCCGATCGCAACGGCACCACCCCGCTGCACCAGGCCGCGCTGGTCAAGGATGCCGGCGCGGCGCTGCGGTTCCTCGAGGCGGGCGCCGACCCGCGCGCCACCGACCGCACCGGCGCGACCTTCCAGGACTACCTGTACAAGGGCGATCCCAAGCTGCTCAACGCCGCCACCCGACGCGACCTCGGCAGGATCGACGCCTGGCTCCAGGCCAACGGCGTCAGCGTGCAGCCGCGCGGCTGACGGTCACACGCCCGCTTCAACGCGCCCGCTTCAGCGCGCCGGCTGCTCCCACGGCGCCCGCCAGTCCGCCGGCGGCAGCGGCGCGACCCCGGCATCGAGCAGGATCCGCCGCACCAGCGCGTCTTCCGTGGTGATCGAGGTGTCGGCCAGCAGCCGCGCATGGACCCCTGCGCTGGCCGCGCCCTCGCGCGCCGCCAGGTCCGCCATCTGTTCGTCGCGCCAGTCGACGCCGCGGCGACGCGCGTCCAGTGGCGCGCGCTCCGCGGCGCTGCGGCTCAGCGCGCGCGCCAGGGACAGACCGATGCGCTCGTCGTGCAGGGTCTGCGGATCCGACAGCAGCAGGGCGGACAGGTGCCGGCAGCCCTGCGCACGGCCGGGCGCACCCAGCTGGCGCCCGGTGCAGGCGCCCAGGACCTCGCGATAGTCCGGCACCAGCAGGCCCTGCACGGCACCGGCGGTCAGCGCGGCGCCGGTTCCTGCCGACGGACGCGGACCCTCGCCGAACGCCGCCCACTCGGCGGCGCTGGGCGCATGCGGGCGCATGGCGGTGGCGACCCAGCGCTGCAGCGCGAGCGGATCGGACGCCTGGCGGCCGGACCGTGCGGCGGCGGCAAGCGTGGCGTCGGCGCCGAGACCCTGGAACAGCAGCGGCGCCAGGTTGCCGGGTTCCAGCGCCTGCCAGCGGCGCGCGGCCACGCCAGCCGCGTCCGGGTCGCCGGCCGCGATGCCGGCGGCCACCAGCAGCTGCTGGGTGATGCGGTCGCCCGCGCCCCGCGTGGACGCGGTCTCGCGCCAGGTCGCCGCGGTTGGCGATGCGCGCGCGACGCCATCCTCGTCCGCGGGGCGCGCCAGGGCCTCCAGCACGACCGCCAGCGCCCGTTCCCGCGCACCGTCCGAGCGCGCAAGCGCATGGGCCGCGCGCGAGGCATAGGCCTGCCAGGCGTCCGATCGCGCCTGCGCCTGCTGCAGTTCCGCCGCGGTCGGCTCGACCGGCTGCGGCGATTGCGCCTGCACGGGGGCGGCCAGGGCCGCGAAGAGCAGCAGCGGAAGGAGGCGTGGCGGCATCGGTCGGTCCCTGGTCACAACGGTCCGCCGCAGCATAGCCGCGCCTGCGTCAGTAGCCCGCGGCCTGCCCGTCCTTGCGCGACTCGCTGGCGCCGGTCCAGCCGCCCTGCGGGTTGGCCATGATCGCCTGGTAGCCGCCGAAGGGGCCGAGTGCCGAGCGCACCGAATGCCCGCGGTCCATCAGCGCGCGCACCGTCGCCTGCGGGAAGCCCGACTCGAGTTCGACCCAGCCGCCGTCGGACATCACCGTCGCGCGCCCCGCGGGCTCGGTCGAGCCGTCGTGGTGGATGCGCGGCGCGTCGCCGGCCTCCTGCGGGTTCATGCCGAAATCGATCATGTTGATCAGGATCTGCACGTGGCCCTGCGGCTGCATCGCGCCGCCCATCAGGCCATAGGACAGCCAGGGCTTGCCGTCCTTCGTCGCGAACGCGGGGATGATGGTGTGGAACGGTCGCTTGCCCGGCGCATAGGCGTTGGGGTGGGTCGCATCGCCGAGCACGAACTGCTCGCCGCGATCCTGCAGGATGAAGCCCAGCCCCGGCGGCGCCATGCCGCTGCCCATGCCGCGGTAGTTGGACTGGATCAGCGAGACCATCATCCCGTCGGCGTCGGCGGTGGTGAGGTAGATCGTGTCGCCCTGGTTGAGCTCGGCCGGGGTGGCCGGCTGCACCTCGCGCAGCACGCGTTCGGGCGACATCAGTCGACCGCGTTCACGCGCGTAGTCCTTCGAGATGAGCTTCGACACCGGCGCCGGATGGAAGGCCGGGTCGGCGTACCAGCGCGCGCGGTCGGCGAAGGCCAGCTTCTTGGCCTCGACGAACAGATGCACGTGCTCGGGGCTGCCGAAGCCGTAGGCGGCGAGGTCATACGGCTCGAGCAGGTTGAGGATCTGCAGCGCGGCGATGCCCTGCCCGTTGGGCGGCAGCTCCCACAGCGTGTAGCCGCGGTAGTCCGTCGACACCGGCTCCACCCACTCGCCCTGGTGGGCGGCGAGGTCCTCGTAGGACAGGAAGCCGTCGTTGGCGGCGAAGTAGGCCGCCATCGTGCGCGCGATGTCGCCCCTGTAGAACGCGTCGCGGCCGCCATCGGCGATCTGCTGCAGGGTGTCGGCGAGGTTCGGGTTCTTCCAGGTCTCGCCGTTGCGGGGCGCGCGGCGGCCGTCGCCGTCGGCGACGGTGAACTGGTCGCTGAAGCCCGGCCATTTCGACAGCCGCGGCACCGAGCGCGCCCAGTAGTAGGCGATGGTCTCGTGCACCGGATGGCCGTCGCGCGCGTAGCGGATCGCCGGCGCCAGGTTCTCGGCCATCGTGCGCCGGCCGAAGCGCCCGTGGAGCGCGAACCAGCCGTCGACCGCGCCCGGCACGGTGACCGGCAGCGGGCCGTGCGCGGGAATGTCGGTGAGCCCGCGTTGCGCGAACTCCGCCGCCGTGAGCGACATCGGCGAGCGCCCGGAGCCGTTGTAGCCATGCAGCCTGCCCGTCCGGGGATCCCAGACGATGGCGAAGAGGTCGCCGCCGATGCCGTTGCCGGTGGGCTCCATCAGGCCGAGCGCGGCGTTGGCGGCGATCGCGGCGTCGACCGCCGTGCCGCCGGCCTTCATCACGTCCAGCGCCACCTGGGTGGCGAGCGGGTGCGAGGTCGCCGCCATCGCATGCGGCGCATGCACTTCGCTGCGGGTGGCGAAGGTGTGGCCGGTGATGCGGTCGGCGGCGTCGGCGACGGGGACCGCGGCGAACAGCAGCGCGGCAAGGACGAAGCGGGAGCTGGCGGGCATGGAGGGCGACCATCGGAGCGGAAGCGCGACCTTAGCAAGCCGACCTAGGGTCCGCCCCCGATTGAACCCGCCTGCCGGGAGCGGTCCACTGGCTGCAGACCCCCGCTGGACCGCTCCCATGCTGCACGCACGCCTGGACCACGACTCGAGCTCGGCCCTCCACCTGCGTCGCCTGCAGCCGGCGCCCCCGCCGCCGCCCGAGGCGGCCAACGCACCGGCGCTGCAGCCGCTGCAGGGCCGCCACGAGCCCGGCTACCACCCACAGCTCGGCGCGCTGGCCCCCGGAGCGCAGGCCGCGCAGCCGCCGTCGCCGCAGTGCGCGCCCGGCGGCGTCGGCGCGGGCGAGCTGTCGGCGCTGGCCGGCGGCCAGCAGGCGCAGGCCTTCGACGTGGTGCTGTCGCAGCTCGCCACCGCCGTCTACGGCACGCGCGGCGCACCGCCGGCCGGCTGGTCCGAAGTGACCGACGCCGACCTGGCCGCGCGCGGCATCAGCGATCCGGCCGCCTGGCGCGCGCAGTACCTCGACGGCGGCGACCAGCTCGCCGCCCAGCATTTCAAGGCCGAGATCTACCAGGACTGCAACGGCAACTTCGTCCTCGCCTACCGCGGCACCGACGGCACCGGTGCCGACTGGATGAACAATTTCCGCCAGGGCGCCGGCTTCACCACCAGCGACCAGATCGACAAGTTCAGTGGCCTGGCCACCCGCACCGCGGTGGAATTCGAGCGCCGCTTCGGCACGCCGGATGCCGACGGCAACGCCACCAACCTCGCCATCACCGGGCATTCCCAGGGCGGTGGGCTGGCTTCGGTGGCCTCGCTCGCCTCGGGCGTGCCGGCGGTCACCTTCGACGCCTCGGGCCTGCATCCGAACACGCTGGACCGCCTGGGCATCGACCCGCAGGCCGCGCGCGACCTGGCCGAAGGCGGCCTGATCCGCCGCTATTCGATGGCCGACGACCTGCTGACCAACTTCCAGGAGAACAGTCCCTTCGCCCTGGCCGCGCCCGACGCGCTGGGCACGAAGATCGTGGTCGACCCCGAAGGCGTGCAGGACCTGACCCTGGTGCCGCGCGGGCTCGACGCCGAAACCGGCCTGCCGACGCCGGTGGCCTGGGGCCTGGGCGCGGGCCTCGAGGTCATGGACCGCCTGGACGTGCCGGTGCTCGGCGACATCGCCGGCCTGGTGCGCGGTGCCGTCAGCCACAGCCCCGAACTCCTGACCGAAGCGATGATCCAGCAGCAGCCCTGGCAGGCGGGCTACCGCAACCCGTCGCAGGGCACGGCGGCGAACCTCATCGACCGGGTGCCGGACGCGCTGCAGGACGACTTCGCGCGCAATACCCATGACCTGGCCAGCGACATCGTCGACGTGGTGCAGACCGACTTCGCCCGCGGCAACGGCATCCAGGGCGGCTTCCGCATCGCCGGCGACGTGGTCGAGGGCGTGGTCAATTCCGCCGCCGACACCCTGCGCCAGGGCACCGATTCGCTGGCCCGGCGCATCGACGACCGCCATGACGGTCCGGTCAGCGACGTCGCCGCCAGGGTGGTGTCGGGCACCGGCAACGTGGTCGAGGGCGTGATGGACTTCGGCGGGAACGTCATCGAATCCGGCGCCGACCTGGTGGGCGGCGGCCTGCAGGCGGTCCGCAACTGGTTCCGCTGAGCCAGGGACCCGCTTCCACCGGCCGGGCTCGCGACGCTGTGGCACCATCGCCGGTGATGCGCACCTGTGCCCTGATCCTCCTCCTGGCGGCAAGCGCGGCCGCATGCAGCGGACCGCCCACCATGGACCATCCCTTTACCGACCCGAAGCTCGCGCCATTGGCCGACGCCGTGGCGCGCGGCGATGCCGACGCGCTGCGTGCCCGCTTGTCGGGCATCCACGCCGATACGCCGGGCAGCGACGGCAGCAGCCTGCTGCAGCTGGCCGTGGCCGCCGGCCGCGCCGACGTCGTGACGGTGCTGCTCGATGCCGGCGCCGATCCCGACCGCCAGGCGCCCGGAGGCGGCAGCGCGGTGCACGTGGCGGCCTTCGGCGACGATCCGGCCCTGCTGCAGCTGCTGCTTGCGCGCGGCGGCGACCCCGACCTGCGCAACAGCGCCACCGGCGAGACGCCGCTGGTGCGCGCCATCCTGGGCGGCGGCCGCGAGCAGGTGCGGATCCTGCTGGCGGCGGGTGCGGATCCCGGGGTGCCGGACAGCAACGGGGCCACGCCCCTGCATGCGGCCGGCGCGGTCAATGCGGGCGGGATCGTGCTGGAGCTGCTCGAGGCCGGCGCACCGGCGCATGCGACCAACTCGGCCGGCGAGACCTTCCAGCCCTACTACTTCCAGATGCGCGAGGCCCTGCTCAACGAACGGGCGCGCGGCGAGCGCGAGGCGGTGCGCGCCTGGCTGCGCGCGCACGAGGTGCCGCTCGAGGCCGGCAGCGGCGGCTGAGGCCGGAAGACCCGGCCCCGAGGGTCGCCGAGGCGGGTGGCCCAGGCGGCGCGCAGGCGCCGCCGGATGCTCAGGGCCAGGGCGGAGGCGCCACCTTCCACGCGGCGGCGACCTGGGCCAGCACGTCGCGGTCGGCCTGGCTCCAGCCGGGCAGCAGGCGCTGCAGGTCGGGCGTGGTCCACAGGGCCGGCTCGGTGCGCACGGCGGCCGCGTACCAGCGCACCGCTTCGTCGCGGCGGTCCAGCTGCCACAGTCCGAGCGCCAGCGTCGGCGGCAGCCAGGCCGGGCCCTTCAGCCGCTCGGCGCCGGCGATCCGCCACTGTTCGATCGCGCCGGCGACGTCGCCGCTGCGATACAGGTCCCAGCCGTGGTTCCAGTGCAGCGCGTCGCGCTGGCGCGCATTGTCCGGGCGCTGCAGGGCTTCCTGGTAGAGCGCGGCGCCGGTTTCCGCGCGGCCGCCGGCATAGGACAGGTGCGCCAGCTGCGCGGTGGCCAGGTTGGCATCGCGGCGACCGTTGCGGCGCGCCTGCAGCAGGCGCTCCACGGTGGCGTCGTCGGTGCCCGGGTACAGCTCGAGCGGCCGGGCGACGTCGGCGTCGGATTCGAAGTAGAACTCCTTGGGCCAGGGCAGGTTCTGCGCACACAGGCCGAAGGGAAGAAGCGCGAGCACGAGCACGGCGAGCCGGCGTGCGGAAACGTGGTTCATTGCGTCGTACGGGTAGCGGGGCCCCTGTACCCCGGCACCATGGTAGCGGCAACCGCCGGTGGAATCAGCCCGCGCGCGTGAAGATGGAACGCAGGTCCGCCTCCGGCATCGGGCGTGCGTAGTGGAAGCCCTGTCCGTAGGCGATCCCGCAGTCCATCACCGCGCGCGCCTGGGCGGCCGTCTCCACGCCCTCGGCCACCACCTGCAGCCGGGCCCGTGCGCCCACGGTCGCGATCGCGGCGAGGATCGCCATGTCCAGCGGATCCCCCGGCAGGTCGGCCACGAAGCCCCGGTCCACCTTGAGCCCGTCGATCGGCAGCTGCTTGAGCCGGGCCAGCGACGACTGGCCGGTGCCGAAGTCGTCCAGGGCCACGCGCACGCCAAGCTCGCGCAGGCGCTGCAGGGTCGCGATCGCGAACGGGGCGTCGGCGAGGAGGGCGGTCTCGGTGAGCTCCAGCCACAGCCGCGCCGGCGCCAGGCCGCTGGCGTCGAGCGCGGCCGCGACGTCGCCGACCAGGCCCGGCTGTTCGAGCTGGCGCGCCGAGACGTTGACCGCCAGGGTCAGCGGGCCCGCCTCGGTCGGCCAGGCCGCGGCGGTGGCGCAGGCGGTGCCGAGCAGCCAGCGGCCCAGCGGCACGATCAGGCCCGAAGTCTCGGCCACGTCGATGAACTCGGCGGTCGGCCGCCAGCGGCCGCCGTCGTCGCGCCAGCGCAGCAGCGCCTCGGCGCCGATCGCCCGGCCGTCGGCCAGCCGGACCACGGGCTGGTAGTGCACGTGCAGGCGTCCCTTCTCGTGCGCCTCGCGCAGCTCGCGCTCCAGGCGCATGCGCTCCATCAGCTCGCGGTGGCGGCCGGCGTCGAAGACCTCGCAGCGGTCCAGCCGGCCCAGGCTGCGCGCGCGATGGCTGGCCAGCTCGGCGTTGCGCAGCAGCATGTCGGCCGAGGGGGCGGCGAGGTCGTGCGAGAACGCGATCCCGGCCACCACCCGCGACCGCTCGCCACCGCGACCGGCGCGCTCGGCCAGTTCGACGCAGCGGCCGGCGAGCTCGAGCGCTTCCGCCCCCCGCAGGCTGCGGTGCGGCACGAGGGCGAAGGCGTCGTCGCGCACGCGGGCCAGGGTCGCGTCCTCGCCAAACCCTGCGCGCAGGGCCGCCGCCACGGCCACCAGGTTGGCCACGCGGTCGCCCTCGCCGGGCTCCACCTGGAGGTGGATGGCGGTGATCGCGGGTTCGCCGCTGCCCGCCGGGCACAGGGCGCTGTGCGCCACCTCGAGCAGGTGGTCGCGGTTGGGCAGGTTGGTCTGCGGGTCGTGCAGCTCCAGGTAGCGCAGGCGGCGCTCGGCGTCGTGGCGGCGGTGGATCTCGATGACCATGGCCACGCAGTCGCCGATGCTGGCGGCGAACGCCTGGTCGGCCTCGCTCCATGCCCGCGCGCGCCCAACCTGCTCGTGGCAGACCACGCCCAGCAGCGCGCCCTCGCCGCGGACCGGGGCGTCGAGCAGGGACGCCACCCGGTAGCGCTCGAAATACGACTGCAGCGTCGCCAGGCCGGGGTCGCGGTGCACGTCGATGGCGTCGATCACCCGCACCTCGTCCAGCCGCCGGCCGTACTCGCAGTCGGCGTCCAGCGCCTCGCCGTAGCCGCCCGCATCGTGCGCGCCGCCATGGCGGTCGTAGGCGTGGATGCAGCGCAGCACGCCGTGGGCGGGGTGCAGCCGCCAGACGTTCACCCGGTCCACCTCGAGGACTTCGGCCGCGGTCTCGCAGATCCGGGCGAGCGCCCATTCCAGGCTCTGGAGCCCGGTCCAGCACTGCCGCGCCAGCGCCACCAGCGCCTGGTTGTGGCGGCGTGCGCTGTTGCCGACGTCCGGCGGCACGGCCGCGCAGCGCTCCTGCATGGCGGACACCTCCTTTTCCCCAACGGGCCAGGCCCGCGGCCCATGTAGCGCCGGCAACTGTTAAGGAAAAGTCACGAAAACCGCCCCGCTGATAGAATCCGCGCCGCTTCCGCGTCCCCACCCGCCCGTGCGCCCCGCGCCCGGCCGCCGGGCCGCGCCCTCAGCCAGCGCCTTGCCCGCACGGGGTCCCGCATGACCAGCACCGCCGAACTCTCCTCGCCCGCCTCCGCCCATGGCGGCCTCACCCGCGGCGTGACCGATCCCGACTACACGCTCGAGGACAAGTACGCGCGCACCCGGGGCCGGATCTACCTCTCGGGCGTGCAGGCGCTGGTGCGGCTGCCGCTGATGCAGCGCCTGCGCGACCAGGCGGCGGGGCTGGAGACGGGCGGCTTCATCTCCGGCTACCGCGGCTCGCCGCTGGGCGGCTTCGACCTCGAGCTGTGGCGCGCGCGCCGGCACCTGGAAGGCGCCAACGTGCGCTTCCAGCCGGGTCTCAACGAGGACCTTGGCGCGACCATGGTCTGGGGCAGCCAGCAGACCAACTTGTTCCCGGGCGCGACCGTCGATGGCGTGTTCGGCATGTGGTACGGCAAGGGACCGGGCCTGGACCGCTCCGGCGACGTGTTCAAGCACGCCAATGCCGCCGGCACCTCGCCGCACGGCGGCGTGCTGGCGCTGGCCGCGGACGACCATGCCTGCCGCTCGTCCACCCTGCCCCACGGCTCGGAAGGCGAGTTCACCAGCGCGCTGATGCCGATCCTCAACCCGGCCGGCGTGCAGGACATCCTCGACATGGGCCTGGTCGGCTGGGCGATGAGCCGCTACACCGGCCGCTGGATCGGTTTCAAGACCATCGCCGAGACGGTGGAGTCCTCGGCCTCGGTCGACGTCGATCCGTTCGCGGTCCGGATCGTGACCCCGGACGACTTCGAACTGCCGCCCGGCGGCCTCGGCATCCGCTGGCCGGATCCGCCGATGGACCAGGAGATGCGCCTGCACCGCTATGCGGTGAAGGCGGCGCAGGCCTTTGCCCGCGCCAACCGCATCGACCGCGTGGTGATCGACTCGCCGAACGCGCGCCTGGGCATCGCCACCACCGGCAAGAGCTACCTCGACGTGCTGCAGGCGCTGGAGTACCTCGGCCTCGACGCGCGCGCATGCGCCGAGCTGGGCATCCGCGTCTACAAGATCGGCATGACCTGGCCGCTGGAGCCGGTCGGCATCCGCGCCTTCGCGCGCGGGCTGGAAGACATCCTGGTGGTGGAGGAGAAGCTGTCCTTCATCGAGAGCCAGATGAAGGAGCTGTTCTACAACTTCGACTTCGGCCTCGACGGCGGGCGCCGGCCGTCGATCGTCGGCAAGCATGACGAGGCCGGCGAGTGGATCCTGCCGTCGACCGGCGAGCTGACGCCCGCGACCATCGCCGGCGTGATCGCGCGGCGCATCCTGCGTTTCATGCCCGAGGGCAGCGATGGCGCGGCGCGTATCCACACGGTGCTGCGCTGGATGGACGACAAGGAAGGCGCGCTGGCGCTGCCGCGCGCGCAGTTCCCGCGCGTGCCGCACTACTGCGCGGGCTGCCCGCACAACACCTCCACCCAGGTGCCCGAAGGTTCGCGCGCCATGGCCGGCATCGGCTGCCACTACATGGTCACGTGGATGGACCGCAGCACCGAGACCTTCACCCACATGGGTGGCGAAGGCGTGACCTGGTCGGGGCAGGCGCCGTTCACCGAAACGCCGCACGTGTTCCAGAACCTCGGCGACGGCACCTACTTCCACTCCGGCACGCTGGCGATCCGCCAGTCGGTCGCGACCGGCGTCAACATCACCTACAAGATCCTCTACAACGACGCGGTGGCGATGACCGGCGGCCAGCCGGTGGACGGCACGCTGTCGGTGCCGCAGATCGCGCACCAGGTGCGGAGCGAAGGCGTGGAGGTGATCGCGCTGCTGTCCGACGAGATCGAGAAGTGGAGCGACCACTCCATCTTCCCGGCGGGCGTGACCTTCCACGACCGCCGCGAGCTGGATGCCGTGCAGAAGCGCCTGCGCGAGGTGAAGGGCACCAGCGTGCTTATCTACGACCAGACCTGCGCCACCGAGAAGCGCCGCCGCCGCAAGCGCGGCAAGCTGCCGGATCCGGCCAAGCGCGTGGCCATCAACTCGCTGGTCTGCGAAGGCTGCGGCGACTGCGGCGTGAAGTCGTTCTGCGTGTCCGTGCTGCCCAAGGAGACCGAGTTCGGGCGCAAGCGCGAGATCGACCAGTCGGCCTGCAACAAGGACTTCAGCTGCGTGGAAGGCTTCTGCCCCAGCTTCGTCACCGTGCTCGGCGGCAAGCCGCGCAAGGGCAAGCCGGCAACGGGACTGTCGAAGCTCGCCAACCTGCCCGACCCGGTGTTCGCCAGCGACGACTCGCGGCCCTGGAACATCCTGGTCACCGGCGTCGGCGGCACCGGCGTGGTCACCATCGGCGCGCTGATGGGCATGGCCGGGCACCTGGAAGGCCGCGGGGCGAGCGTGCTCGACCAGACCGGCCTGGCGCAGAAGGGCGGCGCGGTCACCACCCACATCCGCATTGCGCCGAAACCTTCCGACATCCACGCCGTGCGCATCGCCGCCGGCGAAGCCGACCTGGTGCTGGGCTGCGACATGGTCGTGGTCAACGACTACTGGACGCTGTCGAAGCTGCGCGCGGGCCGCTCGCAGGTGGTGGTCAACAGCTACGAGGCGATGCCGGGCACCTTCACCACCCGGCCGGACATGCAGTTCCCGGCCACCGACATCATCAGCGCGGTGCGCACGGCGCTTGGACTGGACGCCGCCACGGTGGACGCCGCCGGCACGCAAGCACTTGCCGTCGTCGACGCCACCCAGCTCGCCACCGCCCTGATCGGCGACGCCATCGCCGCGAACCTGTTCATGCTCGGCTACGCCTGGCAGCGCGGCCTGGTGCCGCTGTCGCTGGACGCGCTAATGCGCGCGGTCGAGCTCAACGGCGCCGCGATCGAAATGAACAAGACCGCCTTCGCCTGGGGCCGCCTGGCCGCCGTCGACATCGAGGCGGTGTACGAGGCTGCCGGCATCGTGCGCAATCCGCGCACGCTGGCCGAGGCGACGCCGTCGCTGCTGGATGCGCTGCCGCCGGGCGACTGGGAGGGCAACGAATGGGGTGCCACCAGCGCGCCCAAGCCGCAGCGGCGCGAGGACGAGCTGCGCCACCTGCCCTCCGGCGCCGACAACCTGGCCTTCCTGCCGCTGGACGACGCGCGCCTGTCGCGCAGCCTGGACGAGCTGGTCGCGCGCCGCACCGCCTTCCTCACCGACTACCAGGATGCGAAGTACGCGAAGCGCTACGCCGACTTCGTGGCCCGCGTGCGCAGCGCCGAGGCCACCCGCGCGCCCGGCAGCACCGACCTCGCCGAGGCGGTGTCGCGCTATTTCTTCAAGCTCATGGCCTACAAGGACGAGTACGAAGTGGCCCGGCTCTACACCAGCGGCGAGTTTGAGCGCCGGCTGGAGCAGCAGTTCGAAGGCGATTTCCGCCTGGAGTTCCACCTCGCGCCGCCGCTGCTGGCCAGGCGCGACGCCGAGGGCCGGCTGCGCAAGCAGGCCTTCGGTCCATGGGTGTTCAGCGCCTTCAGGGTGCTGGCGAAGCTGAGGGGACTGCGCGGCACGCCGCTGGACGTCTTCGGCTACACCGCGGAGCGGCGCGTGGAGCGCCAGCTGATCACCGAATACGAGCGCACGGTGGGCGGCCTGCTGGACACCCTCGATGCCGGCAACGTGGCGCTGGCGGCGGACATCGCCTCGGTGCCCGAGCACATCCGCGGCTACGGCCACGTCAAGCACGCGCACCTGGAGAAGGCGCAGGCGCGCGAGGCGGACCTGCTGCGCGAGTGGAACAACCCGCTGCGGATCGTGCAGGCGGCCTGAGATCGGCAGCAACGGATCGCGGCTGTAGCCGCTCCCACAGGATCGGGGGGGGATCGCAGCTGTAGCCGCTCCTACAGGAAAGAAGGAACCCTGTAGGAGCAGCTACAGCTGCGATCGCTCCCTCGGGTCCGCTTCCACCTCACCCGCTGCACCCGCCGCAACACACCGACGGCTGCTGCTCCACCTCGCCTGGATCGACCGCGCCACCGACGCCGTTGAGCAGGTCCACCAGCTGCGCGGCGTCGATGGCCGCGCTCACGCGCAGGCCCTGCGCCGGGTCGAGATCGACCACCGCCGCCGGGTCGAACGCAAGCAGCGCGTCCTCGATCACCGCGAGCGGCGGCAGCGGCCGCGACGCGCGGACATGGAATTCCATCGTCGTCTCCTGCCAGCGGCGCGCATGGCGCCGATGGCCCATGCTCGCGCCGCGCGCGCCGTCGCGCGCTGACCCAGGTCAAGCGGCGGGCGGCGCGGCTCAGCCCAGCGCTTCAAGCGGCGCGATCATGCGGCAGCGCCGCTCAGCCCAGGGCTTCGACGTGCGCGACCATGCGCCTGCGGCCGGCCTCGTCCGGCAGGCGGCCACGGGCCGCGCCCATGTTGTCGATCATGTTGCGGGCCTGGCTGGTCGACGGCGTCGCCGCGGTGACCGCCGGATGCGAGACAGCGAACTTCAGGAAGAACTGGCCCCAGGTGGCGATGTCGTAGTCGGCCGCCCAGTCGGGCAGCGCGTGGCCTTCGACCTTCTGCCAGAGCCGCGTGCGCCCGAACGGCTGGTAGACCAGCACGCCGATGCCGCGCTCGCGGGCCAGCGGGAAGATCCGCTCCTCCATCGTGCGGTTGTCGACGGCGTAGTCGACGCCGATGAAGTCCAGGCGCCCGGTCTTCATCAGCGCTTCCAGCGCGTCGTACTGCGACTCCGACGTGGTGGTCGCGCCCAGGTAGCGGATGCGCCCGGCGTCGCGCTGCTCCTCGAGGATGCCGAGCTGGGTCGGCACGTCGCCCATGTTGTGCACCTGCACCAGGTCGATCGGTGACTTGCCGATGCGCGCGAACGACTGCTCGAGCTGCGCGCGCGCCGCAGCGGGGTCGGCCGCGTCGCCACCGCGCCCGGCGACGTTGAGCTTGGTCGCCCAGAACAGGCGTTCGCCCAGGCCGGCTTCGCGCACCACGCCGCCGGCCACCTCTTCCGCCACGCCATAGCCGGGGGCGGTGTCGAAAACGCGACCGCCGTGCTGCAGCAGCGCTTCGAGCACCGCGCGCACCCGGTCCAGCTCGCCCTCGCCGGCGATGCGCGCGAACGAGGCCGAACTGCCCAGGCCGACCACCGGCAGCTGCTCGCTGGTGCCGGGGATGGTGCGGGTGATCAGCGCCTGCGGTGCATCCTGCGCGAGCAGCAGGCGGGGGTTGATCGCCAGCGCCACGCCCGCCGCAGCGGACAGCTTCAGGTATTCGCGACGGGTGAGCATGGTGGTGCCTCGCTGCCGTGGACAGGCCGACGTTCTACCACAGCGGCCAGGCGCGGCTGCCCGTCCGTGGGCGGCCCGCGCGCCGTGCGGCGGCTACTTCGCCGGGCCTTCGAGCCGACGGCCCTCCGGCAGCCGGCCTTCGAGCAGGAAGTAGGCCAGGTGGCCAAAGCCGGTCGCACCGAGCAGGAGGGCCACCACGCCCGGGGTCACGTCGCGCACCCCGGTCAGCTCCACCAGGCCGAAGCCGATGGCCAGCGCCACCATCACCGCGCCCCACTGCAGGGACGACTGGCGGCGCCGGCGCGTCTCGCCCTCGAGCAGCGCGCGCACCAGCTCCTCGGAGCCGCGGGTCTCGATGATGCGCCGCCGGGTATAGGCCTCCACCGTCACCTTGATGGCATAGGCGACGGCGATGAAGAGGGTGATCGGGATCAGGATGTCGACGTTCATGGCGGTGTCCGCAGTGGAGGGTCGGCACAGGAGATACTCGCCGCGCCGCGCCGGTTGCACTGCATCCCGCTGCAACCGCGGCGCAGCCGACCGTATCCCTGTCCGTCATGCCCGACGCCTGCCCGCCGCCCGCCGATGCCCACGATGCCGACCGCGCATTGGCCGCGGCCGTGCTCGCTGGCGCGCCCGGCGCCTTCGAACGCCTGGTGCGCGACTACCAGGGCCTGTGCTGGCACATCGTCGACCGGATGCTGCGCCACCCGGAGGACACCCGCGAGCTCTGCCAGGAGGTCTTCCTGCGCATCCACCGCACGCTGCACCAGTACCGCGGCGACAGCGCGCTGAAGTCGTGGATCGCGCAGGTGGCGTGGTCGATGGCGGTGCGCCACCTCGAGCGCCGGCGCATCCCGGTCGTCGACCTGGACGGCGATGGCCCTCCGCTGGAGGAGCTGGCGGGCCACGGCTTCGACCTCGAGGCCGCCGCGTCCGACGACGAGCGCGTGCGCCACCTGCACGTCGCGATCGAGTCGCTGCCACCGCTGCAGCGCAGCCTGCTCGCGCTCTACCATCTCGAGGAACTGCCGATCGCCGCCATCGCCGGCATCACCGGGCTGGCCGAGGGCACGATCAAGAGCCACCTGTTCCGCGCGCGCAGGCGCCTGCGCGACCTGCTCGAAGCCCGCATCGGAGTCCCGGCATGAACACCACACGCACGCCTTCCGCCATCGATGGCGACGAATGGGCCTGGCAGGAACAGGGCCTGCGCGCCGCACGGCTGGACGCGGCCGGATCCGTCCAGGGCGGACATGGCCACGGCACGGATGCGCGGCGGATCGACGACTACCGGCTCGTCGCGACCGCCATCGCCACCGCGCCGCGCAGCCGGCCGCCGCTCGACTTCGCCGCCGCGGTCGCGGCGAAGGCGGGATCCGCGGCACCCGATCCGGGCTTCGAACCGACGCTGGCCGGAGGCCTGCTCCTGCTGCTGGGGGGCGCGGCGCTGGTGGCCGCCGTATCCGCCGTCGGCCCGGCCTGGGACGCCCTGCGGCAGAGCGTTGGCGCGGGCAGCGTGGGGTGGATGGCGGTACCGGGTGCCTGCATCGCCCTCGGCTGGGCGCTGGGCCAGGTGCGCCAACTGCGCGAACACGCGCCGCGCGCCGTAGCGCCCTGAGGCGCACTGGGGCACTCGGGCGCCGCGGCCGATGCCGTCAGGCGGCCGCTACGCGCCTCCACACCAGGCAGCGGTTGTTGGCCGGCATGGCCACGTCGTCGACGGGCACCAGCCCCGCCGCCCGCGCCAGCGCGTCGACGGCTTCGATGTCGCGGATGCCCGAACGCGGATCACGCGCCTTCAGCCAGCCGTCGAAGTCGCGATTGCTGTCGCTGGTGTAGGCGCCGCCGCGGTTGAATGGCCCGTACGCGACGAGCGGCGCGTCCGGCGTCCCGGCCAGCACCTGGCCCACGCCGCGGAAGAAGGCCTCGACCGCGTCCCAGCCCATGATGTGCAGCGTGTTGGCGGTGAACACCGCGTCGGCGCCGACGTCGGGCCAGGGCGCCTGCAGCACGTCCAGCGCCAGCGGCGGCGGCGTATTAGCAAGCCGCGCCTCGGCCAGCCACGCGCGGATGCCGGGCAGGTTCTCCGGGACGTCGGAGGCCTGCCAGGCCAGCCACGGCATCGCCTGCGCGAAATGCACGGCGTGCTGCCCGGTGCCACTGCCGATCTCGAGGACCCGGCGACAGCCGGCGAAGTGCCGCTGCAGCACGGCGAGGATCGGCTCGCGGTTGCGTTCGCAGGACGGCGCGTGGGGTCTGGTGGCTTCGGATTCCATGCCGCCACCGTGCCGCAAGGTGCACGCAGGCGCCAGATCCGGGATTGGTGCGCCGCGTCGGTCAGCGCCTGCGCGACGCGGCGCTGGCCTCGCGCGCCGCACGGAACTCGCTGCCGGCGTCCCACTCCGGCCAGGCCTCCGAGTCCGCGACGCCGCGCACCAGCCGCAGCACCACGGCCGTATCGGCCGTCGGACCCCGCATGTCCCAGCTCCCGTCGAAGGCGTCGCCGGGCTGGTGGTAGCGCCTGGCGAAGTAGTCGGCGCGCGCGGCCCGGCCACCCTCGACGCCGCCCTTGAGCTGGTCCATGCCGGGGCCCACGGTGATCGCCGGCACCCCGGCCTGCGCGAACGCGAAATGGTCGGCGCGGTAGAAGAAGCCGGCCTCCAGCTCCGGATCGGGCGAATAGGTCCGACCCTCCGCCCGCGCCGCCGCCTCCAGCGCGCGCTCCAGCGAGACCTTGCCCTGGCCCCAGCTCGAGATGTCGCGCGTCGGCCCGTCCGGACTCCACATCTCCATGTTGATCGCCGCCGCGGTCGTGGCCAGGGGACGCAGCGGATGCGCCGCGTAGTGGGTCGCCCCGAGCAGCCCGCTCTCCTCCGCCGTCAGCGCGATGAACAGCACGCTGCGCGCCGGCCGCGCTCCCGCGGCGATGACCCGCGCGATCTCGAGCATCGACGCGATCGCCGTCGCGTTGTCGACCGCGCCGTTGATGATGGCGTCGCCGCCCGCGTCCGGCGTGCCGATCCCGAAGCTGTCCCAGTGCCCCGACACGATCACCGTCTCGTCCGCACGCGCCGCGCCGGGAAGGAGCCCGAGCACGTTGTGGCTGGTGATCCGGCTGCGCCCTACCGCGAACGCCGCCGAGAACGCCACGCCCTCCAGCGCGCGCGCCCGGAAGCGCGGCCGCTGCGCCTCGCGCTTCGCGGCGTCGAACGACAACCCGGCGCCCGCGAACAGCCGCTCGGCCGTCGCCCGCTGGATCCAGCCGCGCACCGGCAGGTGCCAGTCCGCCGCGTCGGCACGCACGATGTCGAACTGCGGCGCCGCCCGTCCGTTGCGCACCGTCGCCCACGGATACGCCGCCGGCGCCGTCTCGTGCACGATCAGCACCCCCGCCGCCCCGCGCTTCGCGGCCTCGATGTACTTGTAGGCCCAGCGCCCGTACCAGGTCATCGCCCGCCCGCCGAAGCGCTCCGGTGCCGTCTCGAAATCCGGATCGTTGACCAGCACGACCACCACCTTGCCGCGCACGTCCAGGCCCGCGTAATCGTCCCAGTGCAGTTCCGGCGCCGTGATCCCGTAGCCCGCGAACACCACCGGCACCCCGCGCAAGGCCACGTCGCCCTGCGGATGCAGCGTCTCCAGCGCGATGTCGTCCCCATTCGCCAGCGTCCACTCGCGCCCGCCGACCGAGAACGACGCCGCCACCGGCCCCGCGATCTCCGTCCGCTCCAGCGTTACCGCCTGCGTCCAGCCCCCGTTCTCGCCACCCGGCTGCAGGCCCGCCGCCGCGAACTGCTCCCGCAGGTACGCAACCGTCTTCTCTTCCCCGGGGGTCGCCGGTGCCCGCCCCTCGAACGCGTCCGACGCGAGCACCCGGATGTGTTCCGCAAGCCTCGCACTGTCGACCACCGCCGGAGTCGCTCCCGCCGAACCGGAGGAATCGCCGCTTGCAGGCACCCCCGTGGCCACGGGCCCGCCGCTGCACCCCGCCAACGCCAGGACCAGCACCCATCCCACCACTCTCCAACCCGCCGCGCGCGCCATGGCTGCCATCCCATCCGAGGAACCCCGATTCTGCCCCCTTCGGCACAGCTGACACAGCTGCCCCCGTAGCACCGAGGCGCCAAGCCTGCCTGCGCGTGGCACAGCCGTCGCAAGGCGTCCCAGCGTGCGAACCCGCACACCCCCGCACACCCCGCGCAGACCCCCGCAGGCACGCCGGGCGCGACGTGCCCACCGAGCACAGGCTGCGAATGGGTGCGGCGCGCCCGGCGTGCCCTGCCCCGGCTCCCGCACCGCGAGTCCCCTTGACCTGCCAACCAGCGAACCGAGGTGATCCGCAGCGGCGCGGCCTGCGCGACAACCAAGCGAATCACGTGGAGCGACTTGTCGCGTAGGCCACGCGCCGCCGCTGCGAGCCAGCTGTCCGTGGCGGGGAGGGGAAGTCGCGGCTGCGATCCAACTGTCCTTGACCGGGAAGGGGATCGCGGCTGTAGCCGCTCCTACAGATGGGTTGGCGCAGATGGGTTGGTGTCAGCGCGGCGTCGGCGAGGCGTCAGCGCGGCGGAGGAGTGCCGGCCGCGGCGTCGGCGCGCAGGGCCTCCAGGACCCGCAGGCCCGCGCGCCCATCCACCGGTAGCAGGCCCAGGCGGCGCTGCTCCTCCGCGATCGCCCGCCGCGTCAGCGTGCCGACCATCCCGTCCGCCTCGCCGATCGCGTGCCCCCGCCCCAACAGCAGCGTCTGCAGTTCCCGGCGCTCGGCCCGCCCGATGCCCGGATCGTCCGTCGGCCATCGCGTCGCCAACGCCCCGCCGCCGCGCAGCCGGTCGGCCAGGTGCGCGATCGCCAGCGCATAGCTCTCCGCCGCGTTGTACGAATAGATCGCATCGAAATTCCTGAACACCACGAACGCCGGCCCCGCGGCCCCGGCCGGCAGGATCACCGCCGCGCGTGCATCGGCCGCGACGCCGTCGAACGCCTTGCCGTCGACGCGCCGCACGCCCTGCGCCACCCAGTCGGACAGCGGCCTGCGGTTCGTGCGCCCCGCCTGGCCCGCGTTGAACCCCGGCGGCAGGATCACCTCGTGGCCCCAGGGCTCGCCCGTCCGCCAGCCCGACCGCTTCAGGTAGTTCGCCGTCGAACCCAGCGCATCCGGGATGCTGCCGACCAGGTCGCGCCGCCCGTCGCCATCGAAATCCACCGCGATCCGCTGGTACGTCGTCGGCATGAACTGGGTATGGCCGAAGGCGCCCGCCCAGGACCCGGTGATGCCCGGATCGCGCAGGTCGCCGCGCGCCAGGAGCTGCAGCGTGGCGATGAACTCGCCCTGGAAGAAGGGCTGCCTGCGGCCGAAGCACGACAGCGTCGACAGCGAGACCAGCAACGGGCGCTTGCCGAAGCTGCGGCCGTAGTCGCTTTCCACGCCCCACACCGCCACCACCGTCGCCGGGTCGACCCCGTACGCGGCCTGCGCGCGCTGCAGGGTGGCCTCGTGCGTGCGCAGCATGGCCAGGCCGTCGTCGACGCGCTGCTGGTCGACCAGGGCCGCCAGGTAGTCCCAGATCGGCGTGGTGAACTCGGGCTGCTGGTCGAGCAGCGGCAGCACGGTCATGTCGGGCGCCAGCCCCGCGGCCAGGCGATCGAAGGTGGCGGAATCGACGCCCTTGCCGGCGGCCGCGGTGCGCAGCCGGCCCATGCATGCGCGGAAGGTGGCGGACTCGGCGTCGGTGGGCGCGGGAGGCGGCGCCGGCGCTGCAGGCGCAGGGCTCGCAACCTCCGGGACGGCAGGCTCGGGCGCCGGGCTGGGCGTGGAGGTCGGGGTCGGGGTCGCGGCCGTCGGCAGCGGCTGCTGCGCGCAGGCCACACCCAGTGGCAGGACCAGCAGCAGCGGCAGGGACTTGGCAAACAGGCGCATCGCGGGCTCCGGGTCGAATCGCCCGGATTGTAGGCATGCCCCGCATGCGCCGGCGTCACGGCGTGCAGGCATGACCGCTTCATGGCTTCATGGCTTTCATGGCTTCACCGCTTCGGCTTCGGCTTCGGCTTCGGCTTCGGCTTCGGCTTCACGGCCACGAGACTGTCACTGCGTTGTCATCGCCGTCCCCCACAGGAACGACTTCGATGGACGCACTGCACAACGGCGAACTCTGGATCCTGGCGCGCGTCGCCGCGGCGATGGCCCTTGGCGGCGTGCTCGGCATCGAACGCGAGCTCGGCCGCCATGCCGCGGGCCTGCGCACCCACATGCTGATCGCCGGCGCGGCCGCGCTGATCGTCGGCCTCGGCGACGTCGTGGCCCAGCACTTCACCCAGGAGCAGTACCGCGACCTGCTGCGCATCGACCCGACCCGCCTGATCGAGTCGGTGGTCGCGGCGGTCGGCTTCGTCGGCGCCGGCGCGATCCTGCGCGCGCGCGGCGAACAACAGGTGTCCGGCCTGACCACCGCCAGTTCGCTGCTGATGGCCGCGGCCATCGGCATCGCCGCCGGCCTGGGGAACTACCTGCTCGCGCTGGGCGCCTCGCTGCTGTGCGTCGTGGTGCTCGCCGTGTTCCGCCGCCTCGAGCACCGCATCGGCACCGCCACGCCGCCGGAGCGCGACTGAGCGCAGCCCTGCCGCCGTTGCGGCATGATCCTTCCACGACCCCGCGAGGAGTTCCCATGCAGACCATCTCCACCGCACGCCGCTTCGCCACCCTGCTGTCCGCGCCGCTCCTGCTCATGGCCACGGCGTGCGCGTCGACCGGTGCCGGCAGCGGCGGCCAGCGCGAACCCGTGGTGCGGGACGGTTTCAGCGGCAGCTGCGACGGCAAGGCGGCAGCCGCCTATGTCGGCCAGACGCTCAGCGAGCAGGTCGCCGGGCAGGCCAGGCAGGCGGCCGGCGCCAGCGGCGTCCGCATCATCCGGCCGGGCATGGCCGTGACCATGGACTACCGCGCCGGCCGGCTGAACCTCGAGGTCGATGACGAGGGCCGCATCATCAAGGCCAGCTGCGGCTGACGCCGATGGCGCGCGGTCGCCCCGGCGGGAGGACACCGCGCAGCTGGATCTGGCTGGTGGCGGTGCTGGTGCTGGCCGGCAGCTGGCAACTCCTGCAGCGCGAAGCCGGGCCGGGCACGCCGTCGGTGGCCGAAACCTACCGCGCGCCGGCGGGCGGTGCCCAGGGTGAATCGACCGACACGCGCGACCCCGCGCTCGCCTTCCTGCCGCCCGAGGCCCACGCGACCCTGGCGCTGATCGATCGCGGCGGGCCGTTCCCGCACCGGCAGGACGGCGGCGTGTTCCAGAACCGCGAACGCCTGCTGCCGCCGCGCCCGCGCGGCCACTACCGCGAATACACCGTCGACACCCCCGGCCTCGACCACCGCGGCGCGCGGCGCATCGTCACCGGCGGCGATCCGCCCGTGGAATGGCACTACACCGCCGACCACTACCGCAGCTTCCGCGCCTTCGAGCGCAGGCCGGCGCCATGATCGACGTCGAACTCGGGGCCCTGCTGGCCGACGCCAGCCAGTCCGCCGCCTACTTCGTCGACGTCCGCGACCGGGCCGCGGTGGTCGAGGCGGCCACCGCGCTCGACTTCCACGTCGCCACGGCCAATCTCGCAACCGCCGACGACAAGGCCGCGCTCCTCGCCGAGGTCGCCGAGGCGCTGGAGTTTCCGGGCGACTTCGGCGGCAACTGGGATGCGCTGGCCGACAGCCTGGGCGACCTGTCCTGGCTGGGCGCGCCCGGCTACCTGCTGCTGATCGACCACTGCGGCGACCTGCGCGAGGACGCGCCGGAGGATTTCGCCACCCTGCTGGACATCCTCGACGAGGCCGCGCGCGTGCATGCGGGCCAAGGCGTGCCGTTCTGGGCCGTGCTGCCGGTGGCGACGCCCGACCACTGAGCGCCGCGGCGCATTCACATCACGACGACATCCCCGACACGCCGGGGCCGGGATACTCGGCCCACGCCCATCCCGTGGGATCCCGCCATGAACCGACTCGTGCCCGTCGCCGCCATCGCCACCCTGGCGCTGGCCCTCACCGCCTGCAACGATCCGTCCGAGGCCTACACGCCGGTGGACCAGCTGCCTTCGGCCAGTGACCCCGCCGCCACTCCGCCGCCGACCACCACGACGCCGACGCCGCCGCCGTTCGAGGACGACACCACCGCCGATCCGGTCGATCCCATGGATCCCATGAACCCGACCCCGGTGCCGACCGATCCCGAAGTGCCGCCCCCGATGGATCCGGTGCCGCCGATCGATGACGCGACCCGTCCGCCGCCGGTCGACCCGACGATGGACGAGGATCCGCAGACCCAGCCCACGACCTGACGCATCGGGCCAGCGCCCGCGCGCGGCTCAGCCGCGCCGGTCGCCGATGAAGCGCAGGAATTCCTGGCGGGTGCGGGCGTCGTCGCGGAAGCCGCCCAGCATCTTCGACGTGACCATGCTGACCCCGCGCTTGTGCACGCCGCGGGTGGTCATGCATTCGTGGCTGGCTTCGACCACCACGCCGACGCCGCGGGGCCTGAGCACGTCCTGGATCACCGCGGCGATCTGCGCGGTCATCTTTTCCTGCACCTGGAAGCGCCGCGCATAGGCCTCGACCACGCGCGCCAGCTTGCTGATGCCCACCACCTTGCCGTCGGGCAGGTAGCCGACGTGGGCGCGGCCGATGATCGGCGCCATGTGGTGCTCGCAGTGGCTCTCGAACTGGATGTCGCGCAGCACGATCATCTCGTCGTAGCCGCAGACTTCCTCGAAGGTGCGCTCCAGGTAGGCGCGCGGGTCTTCGGCATAGCCGCTGAACCAGTCGCCATAGGCATCGGCCACGCGCTTGGGCGTGTCGAGCAGGCCCTCGCGCGACGGGTCGTCGCCGGCCCAGCGCAGCAGCGTGCGCACGGCCGCCTCGGCCTCGTCGCGGCCCACGCCGTTGCGCTGATCGTCCGGATTGGCCATGGCCCTGCTTTCCTGTCGGCGAAAAACGCCATGGTACCCCGGCGCACGCGTGCGCCCGGGCGGCGACCGGGACCTATGGGCGTGATCCGGAGGCGGATTTCGTGGGACAGTCGGCGCGGTCCGGGTTCCACCGCCCCCGTCCCGACCCTTCCCGCCATCCTGTTCCGGAGAGAGCCCCGATGCCCATCGCTTCCGCCCGTTCGCCCCTCGCCATCGCGCTGGCGCTGGTGCTGCCCCTCGGCCTGGCCGCCTGCGACGGCCCGGCCAACGCGGCCACCGCCGGCCAGCCGGCCACGCCCGCCGCCGCCAGCGCGTCCCCGGCCGACCTCGAGGCCGAGACCGCCCGGCTCAACGCCTGGTTCGAGACCAAGTACGAAGAGCAGCTGCAGTTCAGCCCGATCCGCCTGACCTTCCTCGGCCGCAAGGAGCTGTACGACCAGATCGACGACGCCTCCGACGCCGGCATCCGCCGCCAGCTCGACTGGCTCGAGGCCTCGGTGAAGGAGATGGAGGCGCAGTTCGACTACGACCGCCTGGAGCCCGAGGCCCAGCTGTCGTGGAACCTGTGGAAGAAGGAGTACGAGAGCGCACGCGACGGCATGCCCTTCCTGCTCAACGGCTACCCGTTCGACCAGATGAACGGCATGCACAGCATGGCGCCGACCTTCATGATCAATTTCCACAAGGTCGAGGACGAGTCCGACTACCTGGCCTATGTCTCGCGCCTGCGCAAGCTGCCGGCGACCTTCGACATCCTGCTCGAGCGCACGCGCCAGGCGGCCGCACAGGGCATCCGCCCGCCCGGGTTCGCCTGGGAAGGCGTGGCCGACCAGTCGCGCAAGATCATCACCGGCGCGCCCTTCGACGACGGCGCCGACAGCGCGCTGTGGGCCGATGCCCAGGCCAAGGCCGACGCGCTGGCGACGTCGGGCAAGGTCGGCGCCGGACGCGCCACGGAGCTGAAGGAAGACGCCCGCAAGGCGCTCCTCGAGGACGTGAAGCCGGCCTACGAACGCATCCTCGCCCTGGCCGCCGAGGAGCTGCCCAAGGCCGCGGTGAACCCCACCGGCGTCGGCAGCACGCATCCCAACGGCGCGGCGTACTACGCCTACCAGCTGGGCGAGAACACCTCGACCGACATGACCGCCGACCAGATCCACGCGCTCGGCCTGGCCGAGGTCGCGCGCCTGCGCGGCGAGCTGGAGTCGGTGCAGAAGCAGATCGGCTTCGAGGGCGACCTGCAGGCCTTCTTCGAGCATGTCCAGGCCGACCCCAAGCGCCTGTATCCGAATACCGATGCCGGTCGCCAGGCCTACATCGACGACGCGACGAAGGCGATCGACAACATCAAGCAGCACCTGCCGAAGTACTTCGGCCTGCTGCCCAAGGCCGACCTCGTGGTGAAGCGCGTCGAGGCCTTCCGCGAGCAGGACGGCGCCGCCCAGCACTACAACCCGGCCTCGCCGGACGGCAAGCGCCCGGGCGTGTACTACGCGCACCTCTCGGACATGAACGCCATGCCGAAGACCGAGCTGGAGGTGATCGCGTACCACGAGGGCCTGCCGGGCCACCACATGCAGATCTCGATCGCGCAGGAGCTGACCGGCGTGCCGACCTTCCGCACCCAGACCTTCGACACCGCCTACAACGAGGGCTGGGGCCTGTATTCGGAGTGGCTGGCCAAGGAGATGCCGGACACCTACCAGGATCCGTATTCGGAATACGGCCGGCTGATGTCGGAGATGTGGCGCGCGATCCGCCTGGTGGTCGACACCGGCATGCACGCCAAGGGCTGGACCGAGGAACAGGCGGTGGCCTACTTCCGCGAGAACAGCTCGGTGCCCGACGCCGCGATCCGCTCCGAGATCCGCCGCTACCTGGTGTTCCCGGGCCAGGCCACCGCCTACAAGATCGGCATGATCCGGATCCAGGAACTGCGTCGGAAGGCCGAGTCCGAGCTGGGCACAGCCTTCGATATCCGCGGCTTCCACGACACCATCCTCGGCGGCGGCGCGATGCCGCTCGACCTGCTGGAGCAGCGCGTGGACCGCTGGATCGCCGCGAAGAAGGCCGGCTGACGCGCGCAGCCGGGCGCGCACGCACCTGCAGGCCCGCATCCGCGGGCCTGCCTTGCGCCGCCGGCCGCGGCCGGCCTGCCCGCACGGACCTGCCGCGCCCTTGCACCTGCCTGCCACGCCCTTGCACCTGCAGGAGCGGCTACAGCCGCGATCGGCATCACGGCGAAACCGCATCGCGGCTATAGCCGCTCCTACAGTGGAGTTTTTCGCGCCGCCATCCGCGTGGCTTCATCCGCGTAGATCCGCGGTTGATCCGCGTGGATCCGTGGCAAAGGCTTTTGACCCGTCCCTCAGTGCACCCCGTGGCACACCGACGTCGGCCCGAAGCTTTCGCCGAACGTGTTCCCGTGGCCATGGTGCTGCCAGTAGAACGTCGGTGCCGGCACCGCCTGGTTGCCGATCTCCGCCATGTCGGCGGCCACGTCGAACAGGCGGCCATCGACCATCACGTAGCGGGTGTCCGCGGTGTGGCGGATGTTCTCCAGCGGGTTGCCGTCCAGCACCACCAGGTCAGCACGCTTGCCGACCTCCAGCGAGCCCAGCTGCGATGACAGCCCGATGTAGTCGGCGCCATCGATGGTCGCCGCGCGCAGCGCCTCGAAGTTCGAGAAGCCACCCTGGGTCAGCATCCAGGTCTCCCAGTGCGTGGCCATGCCCTGCAGCTGGCCGTGGCCGCCGACCTGCACCTTGACCCCGGCGTCGCGCAGCACCTTCAGCGACTTCGCGACCTCGATGTGGTGGTAGTCCCAGTCGGGCGCGGTCTCGCGGCGGATCGAGCGCGCGTCCAGCGTCTCGCGCGGGAAGAAGCGGTTGAGCTTGGCGTCCTCCCAGACGTTGTCGCGCGCATACCACCAGTACTCGCCGGACAGGCCGCCGTAGCTCACCACCAGGGTCGGCGTGTTGCGCACGTCGGTCTCCTTCCACAGGTTGACCACGTCGGCGTACAGGGGGGCGATCGGCAGGTTGTGCTCGATGCCGGTCGCGCCGTCCAGGATCATGGTCATGTTGTGGTGGAAGGTGGAGCCGCCCTCCTCGACCACCAGCATGCCGAGCTCGCGCGCGGCCTGGTTGACCTGCTGGCGCTGCGCGCGCCGCGGCTGGTTGTAGCTCTTGACCGAGAACGCACCGTGCGCCTGCATCCGCCGCAGGTGGCTGCGCGCGTCGTCGAGTGAATCGATCTCGGCCTTGAAGCCACCGTCGGCGCCATAGAGGATCGTGCCGGTGGAGAACATGCGCGGGCCGACCATGCGCCCGGCCTGCAGCAGCTCGGACTGCGAGTAGACGAACTCGCTGGTCGCCGACGGGTCGTGCAGGGTGGTGATGCCGAAGGCGAGGTTGGCGTAGTAGGCCCAGTTCTGCTGCGGCACCACGCCCTGGCCGAAGTTGGACGCGTGCGCATGCACGTCGATGATGCCGGGGATGATGGTCTTGCCGGCGACATCGACCACCCGCGCGCCCGAAGGCACCTGCACCGATCCGCCGGCGCCGATCGCGGTGATGGTGTTGCCGTCGACGACGATCGTGCCGTTCTCGATCACCTCCTGCGCCTGCTCCGCGTCGCGCATGGTGACGATGCGCGCGTTGGTGAGGGCCACCACGTCGCGCGCCGCGTACACCGGCGCGTCCAGGCCCACGGCGGTGCCGCCTCCGGCCGCCGGGGCCGCGATGTCCGCCGGCGCACCGGGCAGGAAGTCGAAGGTCTGGTCGAGGCGACGCGAGTGGTAGCGGTCGCCGACCATCCAGTGCAGCGAGCCGGAATCCGCGGCCCAGTGCAGGTAGCTGCCGACATCCGCGCTGACCGCGCGCACCGGCACGGCCTTGGTCTTGCGGTCCAGCGCGATGGTGCGGCCGGTCTCCGGCATCGGCGCCACGTAGGCGTTGAAGAGCTCGGTGAAGGCGACCCACTTGCCGTCCGGACTCACCTGCACCGAGTCGACGTACTTCAGGTCGAACACCGCGCGCGGCTCCTCGCCGTGCAGGCCGACCGACATCAGCTTCTTTTCCATGCCGTTGCCGGCCAGGTACAGCACGCGCGTGCCGTCATGGTTGAACTGCGGCGACTGGCCGGTCTCGGCCACGCGCACCGGCTTGCCGCCGGCCACGGGCAGCACGTAGATGCCGCGCTCACCCGACCAGAGGCTGCCAGTCAGGCCGCCGCCGCCGCTGCGGCTGTAGACGACCTGCCGACCGTCCGGCGAGAAGCGCGGGTGGTAGTAGAAGCCGGGCTCCTGGGTCAGCTTGCGGCCCTCCGCGGTGCCGCCGGCGCCGCGGACGTGGATGGCGCCCAGGCCCTGGTCCGACCAGGTCGTGTAGAGCAGCTGGCGACCATCGGCGCTGAAGCTGGGCTGGTACTCGTAGACGCCGCTGCCGCCGGTCAGCCGCGTCGGCGCGCCGCCCGGCAGCGGCTTGCGCCACAGCTGGCCCAGCGCATGGAAGACCAGGCTGCCGCCGTCGGCCGAGGTGGCCACGTCGCGGATCATCCGCGGCTGGAAGCGGCCCTCGGGCAGCGTGTGCGCGAACTGCAGCGGCTGCGAAACCACCTGCTCCACCTGGGCGGTGAACGGAATCTTCGATGCCGCGCCGCTGGTCATGTCGACGCGCCACAGTCCGCCCTGCGCCCACAGCACCACCGACTTCGAATCCGGCGTCCAGTTGAACCCGCTGTAGGGCCCGAAGATCGCCCAGGCCTCCTGCTGGTCGTGGCTGAGGCCGTCCCATACCGGGCGCACCTCGCCGCTGGCGATGTCCATGCGGTGCAGCACGCTGGCATCGCGCACGCGCTTCACGAAGGCCAGCGTCTTCCCGTCCGGCGACACCTGCGGGCGCACCGCGCCGCCCGGCGTGGCGACGATGGTCTCGGTCTTGCCGGTCTGGCGGTCGAAGCGCTTGATCGCGTAGATCACGCCGTGCGGGTCGCGGTTGTAGTCGAACGCCCCGCCGCCGCTCACGTCCTGCGAGAAGTACACGTAGCGCCCGTCGGGCGACACGCTGGGCTCGCCGATGTCCTGCTGCTCGTTCGGCTTCTCCACCAGCTGGATGCCGCCGGTGGTGCCGGCCGCGTGGTACAGCCAGAGTTCCCCGGCACCCAGGGAGCGCGTGGAGGTGAAGTGCTTGCGCGCCACGATGTACTGCCCGTCGGGCGTCCACGTGGGGTTGTTGAGCAGGCGGAAGTCCTCGTCGGTCACCTGGCGCGCGTCGCCGCCGTTCGTCGCCACGGTCCAGATGTTGTTGGCGCCGTTGCGGTCCGAGGTGAAGGCGATGCGGCGCCCGTCGGGCGACCAGCGCGGCTGCACGTCCCAGGCGCGGCCGCTGGTGATTCGGGTGGCGGCGCCACCGCCAATCGGCATGCGGTAGAGGTCGCCCAGCAGCGAGAACGCCAGTTCGCGGCCGTCGGGCGAGACGTCCACGTCCATCCAGGTGCCTTCGCTCGTCTCGAAGCGCACGGTCTTCGCCTGGCCCTGGGTCGATTCGACGTTCCACTTCGCGTCCGCGTCCTGGCCGTTGGCGTCCTGGCGCAGGCCGCGCGCGCTGTCCAGCGGCGCCTCGGCCGGATCCTGGCCGGTGCGATCGAGGGCTTCCTGCTCCAGCTCGATGTTGTCCGCGCGGTCCTGCGCATCGTCCTGTGGTGCCGGCGCCGGCGGTGGCGCGGGCGGCGGCGGGTCCTGGGCGAGCGCGGGAGCGGCGGCAAGCGCGGCGGCCAGGGCGAGGGCGAGCGTGGTTCGGGTCATGGGGTCGTCCGGTGGGCAAACCCGCGCAACATAGCCCGTCGTGGCCCCCCGGCGCCCGGGACGAAAGTCGTGCCCGGGCGTTCACGCCGGACTCCCGGCCGCCGGACCAGCATCGCCGCATGGAGTTCCTGCCCGACAGCTGGTCCACGCTGTGGACGCTCGAGACGCCCGTTCTGGAGCTGCTGGCACGCGGCGCCTTCATGTACCTCGGCATCCTGTTCCTGCTGCGGGTGATGCCGCGGCGCTCCGGCGGCGAGCTGGCGACGATGGACCTGGTGATGCTGCTGCTGGTCACCGAGAGCGCCACCCACTCGCTGGGCGACTACAGCTCGCTCGCCGACGGCTTCTTCCTGATCCTGACCGTCATGGGGATTGATTACGCGGTCAACGCCCTGAGCTACCACGTGCCGTGGTTCGAGCGCCTGGTGTCCTCGCCGCCCCTGCCCCTGGTGCTCGACGGCAAGCTGCAGCGGCGCAACATGCGCCGCGAGTTCGTGACCGAGGAGGAGCTCAACGGCCTGCTGCGCGCCCATGACGTCGACGACCTGTCGCAGGTGAAGCGCGCATACGTGGAGAGCGAAGGCGAGATCACCGTGGTCACCCGGAAGGACGGCGACCGGAACCGGGCGGGCGCCCCGCGGCCTTGAAATCCGGGGCGTGCGCGCGCATATCCGCGGCTCCCAGGCTTCAATGGACCGCCCATGAGCTCCACCACCGAAACCCGCCGCTTCGAGGCCGAAGTGGCCCAGGTGCTGCACCTGGTCACCCATTCGCTGTACTCGCACAAGGAGATCTTCCTGCGCGAGCTCGTCTCCAATGCCTCCGACGCCTGCGACAAGCTGCGCTTCGAGGCGATCGCCCAGCCGGAGCTGCTCGGCGGCGCCGGTGACCTGCACATCGACGTCAGCTGCGACCGCGAGGCGCGGACCATCACCATCCGCGATACCGGCATCGGCATGTCGCGCGACGAGGTGGTGGAGAACATCGGCAGCATCGCCAGCTCGGGCACCCGGCGCTTCCTCGAGGCCATGGGCAGCGAGCAGAAGGCCGACGCGCGCCTGATCGGCCAGTTCGGCGTCGGCTTCTATTCCGGCTTCGTGGTCGCCGACCGGGTCACCGTGCTGACCCGGCGCGCCGGCGCGGCGCCGGATACCGGCGTGAAGTGGACAAGCGACGGACGTGGCGAGTACACGCTCGAGGACGTCAGCCTGCCCGAGCGCGGCACCACGGTGGTGCTGCAGCTGAAGGACGGCGAGGACGAGTTCCTCGAGGACTGGACGCTGCGCTCGCTGGTCCGCAAGTACTCCGACCACGTGGCCTTCCCGATCCGGATGCCGAAGGAGGTCGCGGGCACGGACGCGGATGCGGATGCCGCAACCGATGGCGAAGCCGCGGCCGCGGCGGAAACCGGATCCGTGGCCGCGCCCGCGTGGGAGGCCGTCAACGACGCCTCGGCGCTGTGGACGCGCCCCAAGTCGGAGATCGGCGACGAGGAATACCAGGGCTTCTACAAGGCGCTCGGCCACGACTTCAACGATGCAGCCGCCTGGACCCACAACCGCGTCGAGGGCAGCCAGAGCTTCACCACCCTGCTGTACCTGCCGGCGCAGCCACCGTTCGACCTGATGATGGGCGGCCGCGACGAGCGCAAGGGCCTGAAGCTCTACATCAAGCGCGTCTTCATCATGGACGCGGCGGAAGAGCTGCTGCCGAACTACCTGCGCTTCGTGCGCGGGGTGGTCGACGCCGACGACCTGCCGCTCAACGTCAGCCGCGAGATCCTGCAGCACAACCGCCAGCTCGAGCGCATCAAGGGCGCCTGCGTCAAGCGCGTGCTGGACCTGATCGAGAAGCTCGGGCGCGACGATCCGGATAAGTTCACCACCTTCCTCAAGGCCTTCGGCAACACGCTGAAGGAAGGCATCGTCGAGGATTCCGGCAACCGCGAGCGCATCGCGAAACTGCTCCGCTTCAGCTCGACAAAGGGCGAAGGCGAGGCGCGCGACGTCGCGCTCGACGACTACGTCGGCCGCATGCAGGAGGACCAGGACGCGATCTGGTACGTCACCGCCGACGGCCACCGCGCGGCCGCGGGCAGCCCGCAGCTCGAGGCGTTCAAGGCCCGCGACATCGAAGTGTTGCTGATGTCGGACCGCATCGACGAGTGGATGCTCGGCCACCTGCGCGAGTACGCCGGCAAGCCGCTGAAGCACGTGGCCAAGGGCGAGCTGCCGCTGGACGAGGCCGGCAAGCAGAAGCTGGCCGACGCCGCCGGCGCCGCCGCCCCGCTGCTGGAGCGCATCAAGACGCTGCTCGGCGAGCGCGTCGACGAGGTCCGCGTCTCCGCGCGCCTGACCGACTCGCCGTCCTGCCTGGCGCTGTCGGAATGGGAGATGGCGCCGCACCTCGCACGCCTGCTGCGCGACGCCGGCCAGGACGTGCCGGAGCAGAAGCCGGTGCTGGAGATCAACCCGCAGCACGCGCTGGTGCGCCGGCTCCAGGGCGAGGCGGACGACGCCCGCGCCACCGACCTGGCGCACCTGCTGCTCGAGCAGGCGGAACTCGCCGCCGGCGCGCCGCTGCCGGATCCCGGCGCGTTCCTGCAGCGCATGAACCGGCTGCTGGCGGGCTGACCTGCCTATTCGAGCCGCGCCGCGTAGCGGTCCCGCACGTGCTGGTTGATGTAGGTGTTGAGACCCTCGCCGGCCTCGGCGAGTGCCTGCATCGCCAGCACGTCGCGACGGCCGGGCCTGGTGGCGTCGTACAGATAGGCGCCACCGTGGTGGAAGCGGACCGAGATCCAGCCCGGACCCAGCGCGTAGGCGGCGACGCCCGAGTCAGCGCCGCCGCGGTAGGCCTTCATCCTGTCCATGCGCGCGAACTTGGCCGGGCGCGGCGCACGCGAGCGTGAACCGCAGCATGCGCGCGCGTGGCGATGCCGCTGCGTTCCACGTGGACTTCATGGCCGCTCCGCCAGAGTGGGGTCCTCTTTCCACGGAGATCCCCATGACTGACCGCAAGATCCAGCACACCCTCAACGACCTGATCGAGATCGCCCGCGACGGCGGCGAGTTCTACACCGAGGCCGCCGGCAAGGTGGAAAACGCCGAGCTTTCGGCGCTGTTCACCCGCATGGCCGGGCACAAGCGCGAGATCGTCAGCGGCCTGAGCGCGGAAGTCGCCGCCGCCGGTGGTGATCCGGCCGACCACGGCACGATGGTCGGCTCGATGCGCCAGGTCTATGCCAAGGCGCGCGCCGCGCTGGGCGAGACGAACTACGCCTACGTCGCCGAACTCGAAGAGCTGGAAGATCGCCTGCTCGACGCGTTCAAGGACACGCTGGAAGACAGCGACACCCCGGTTGTGGCTCGTGCCGCGGCGCAGAAGTTCATGCCACGCGTCACCGAGTGCCACGACATCATGCGCAACCGCAAGCTGGCGATGAAGACCGCGCACTGATGCAGCCACGGTGGCGTGCCCCGCACGCCGCCAACCGACGCGAGGCCCCGGCTTGCCGGGGCCTTCGTCCTGACTGGCCATGCAATTTCCCCGCCACCGCTGCAGAATCGCAGCCACCTCTCCAGGAGTCCGCCCATGGGCCTGTTCTCGAAGATCCGCGACCGCATCCTCGGTCGGAAACCCGAAGCGCCGTCCACCCCCGCCGCGAGCAACAAGCCGGCGCCGGTCATTTTCGACGGCGGCGTCGATGACCCGAACGTCGCCCCTCCGGCCTTGCGTCCGGCCCCGGCCACCCCGGCCCCGGCGCCCGAACCCGTCGACGTGGAAGCCGTGCTCGGCGACATGGCGCGCGCAAAGGGCGGCGAGAGCAACTGGCGCAGCTCCATCGTCGACCTGCTGAAGCTGCTCGACCTGGATTCCAGCCTCGACGCACGCAGGGAACTGGCCACCGAGCTCGGCGTCAACGCCGGCGCCCACGGCAGCGCCGAGCAGAACATCGCCCTGCACAAGGCGGTGATGCGCAAGCTGGCCGAAAACGGCGGCAAGGTGCCCGACGACCTCAAGGACTGAGGCGCCCGCCCGTACCGACGTGGCGATCCCGCCGCGCCATGCACTGCCTCACGCACCCCGGCCCCGGCCGGGGTGCTTGCGTCTGCGCGCTGCGTGACCGCGCGCCGCATGACAGCAGGCCCCGCGACACCGACTGCGCCGCGTGCGCCGCGCGGCGACCGCCTGCAGCGCCAGGCCGCCGCGGTCGCCACCCTGCTGCTGCATGCGCTGCTCCTGCTGCTGGCGCTGACCGCCCGGCCGCTCACGGTCTCCAACCCCGAAGGCGGCTCCGGCGGGGGCCGGATCGACGTGGAGTTCATCGATGCGCCGCAGGACATTCCCTCGCCGCCGCCCCCGTCGCCGGCGCGCACCGCGCGCAGGCCGCGACCGGTCGAGCCCGACCCGGCCGAACGTCCCGATCCTTCGCGCCTGCAGGTGGTGGAAGTGGAGCAGGCCGACGCCCCGCTGCCGCAGGCGCCCGAGCGCCCGCGCGAGGCCGCGCCGCCACCGGCGCCGGCCAGTCCGCCGCGCCGGCATGCCAGCCAGCGCGCCTGGGGCCAGCCACCGGGCACGCTCCCGGAGCAGCACGCGGCGGTGAACGCCGGCCCCGCGCCCAGCCCGAACGTGGCCTCGGGCCGCCGCCACCAGGGCTCGTCCTCCGAGCCCAACCTCGAGGCCGGCGGCTTCCAGGTGGTCTACGACCTCATGGCCGAGACCCGGTTGCGCGGATGGCGCGACGCCGGCATGACCGAAGTCTCCCTGCCGCTGCCCGGCGTGCGCCAGCTCATGGTCTGCCCGCTCGAGACCGCGCTCCGCCGCGGCTCCGGCCCCTGCCGCCTGGTCGAGCCCGACGACCCGGCGCTGGACGCGATCGGCGACGCGCGCGAAGTGATCGCGATGTACCAGGTCTACCGCCGCGGCGAGCCGGTCTGGCGCGGCCCCGGCCCCTACCGCTGAACCCCGGCGAGGTGTCGAACGGCACGTCCACGGCCACCGCCGGCAGGCGCATCCTCACCGCCACCCTTGCCTCGGCCGCTCCGGAGCCCCATCCCATGCTGCGTACCCTCCTGCTTTCTTCCGCGATCGCGCTGGCCCTGAGCGCCTGCGACCGCGCCGCCACCGAGTCCCCGATGCCCACGACCGCCGCCGCGCCCGCCGAGCCCGCCCAGGGCGAAAACCCGCTCCTTGTCGCCAGCACCCTCGCCTTCCAGGCCCCCGTGTTCGACCGCATCCAGGACGCGCACTACCAGCCGGCGATCGAGGAGGGGATGCGCCAGCACCTGGCCGAAGTGCGCACCATCGCCGACAGCGCCGAGCCGCCGACCTTCGCCAACACCATCGAAGCGCTGGAGCGCAGCGGCGAACTGCTGAGCCGCGCTGGCGCCGTGTTCTTCGCCATGACCTCGGCCAATACCAATCCCGCGCTGCAGGCCGCCGAGCAGGCGCTGGCGCCGAAGCTGGCCGAACACGGCGACGCCATCCATCTCGATCCCGCGCTGTTTGCCCGCGTGCAGACGCTGCATGAGCAGCGCGCGGGGCTCGGCCTCACGCCCGAGCAGCTGTTCGTGGTCGAGCGCGCCTACGACACCTTCGTCCGCGCCGGCGCCCGGCTCGATGCGGAGAAGCAGGCCGAACTGCGCACGCTCAACAGCGAGGAGTCTTCGCTCACCACCGCGTTCTCCAACATGCTGCTGGCCGCGACCAAGGCCGGCGGCGTGCTGGTAGACGATGTCGCGAAGCTTGATGGACTCGACGAGGCCACCATCGCCGCCGCCGCCGAAGCCGCGAAGGCCGACGGCAAGGACGGCCAGTGGCTGCTGGTGCTGCAGAACACCACCCAGCAGCCGGTGCTGGCGTCGCTGACCAACCGCGAACTGCGCGAACAGGTGATGGCCGCATCGCTTGCGCGCGCGCAGAAGGGTGATGCCAACGACACCCGCGCCACCATCCAGCGCCTGGCCGAGCTGCGCGCGCGCAAGGCCGAGCTGCTGGGCTACCCGAACTACGCCGCCTACAGCATCGCCGACCAGATGGCCGGCACGCCCGAAGTCGCGCTGAAGCTGCTGACCGACACCGTGCCCGCCGCCACCGCGCGCGCCCGCGCGGAGCTCGCGAAGATCCAGTCCGTGGTCGACGCGCAGGGCGGTGGCTTCCAGGCCGGCGCCGCCGACTGGGACTTTTACGCCGAGCAGGTGCGCAAGGCCGAGTTCGATCTCGACGCCGAACAGATCAAGCCCTACTTCGAGCTCGACCGCGTGCTCAAGGACGGCGTGTTCTTCGCCGCCGGACAGTTGTACGGCATCACCGCCAAGGAACGCACCGACCTGCCGGTCTATCACCCCGACGTGCGCGTCTTCGACATCTTCGATGCCGACGGCACCCAGCTTGCCCTGTTCTACCTCGATCCGTTCCAGCGCGAAAGCAAGCAGGGCGGCGCCTGGATGGGCAACTTCGTCGAACAGAACGGCCTGACCGGCACCATCCCGGTGATCTACAACGTCGAGAACTACACCAGGCCGGCCGCAGGCCAGCCCGCGCTGCTGAGCTTCGACGACACCACCACCCTGTTCCACGAATTCGGCCACGCGCTGCACGGGATCTTCTCGAAGACCACGTATCCCAGCGTCGCCGGCACCAACGTGCCGCGCGACTTCGTCGAGTTCCCCTCGCAGTTCAACGAGCACTGGGCGCTGGACCCGAAGGTGTTCGCCAACTATGCGAAGCACTACCGGACCGGCGAGCCGATGCCGCAGGAACTGGTGGAGAAGATCGTGCGCGCGCGCACCTTCAACCAGGGCTATGCGACCACCGAGTACCTGTCGGCGGCGCTGCTGGACATGGCCTGGCACACGCTGCCGGCGGGTGACGCGAAGAAGGATGTCGAAGCGTTCGAGAAGGAGGCGCTGGCGAAGTACAGGGTCGACCTGGCGGCCGTGCCACCGCGCTACCGCACCAACTACTTCAGCCACATCTGGGGCGGTGGCTATGCGGCCGGCTACTACGCCTACTTCGGCGCCGAGGTGCTGGACCACGACGCCTTCCAGTGGTTCCGCGAGAACGGCGGGCTGACGCGCGCGAACGGCCAGGTGTTCCGCGAGAGGATCCTCTCGATCGGCCACTCGCGCGACCTGGCCCAGGCCTACCGCGAATTCCGCGGCAAGGAGCCGAGCGTCGAACCGCTGCTCGAGCATCGCGGCCTGAAGTAACCGCACCACACGCCGCTCCCACCCCACCGCCGTGGGAGCGGCCCCCTGCGCAACGCCCCCATGTAGGAGCGGCTACAGCCGCGATCCGCGCCGCCCCGGCCAAACCACCAATGTCCGTACCAGACGCCACGCCGCGTTCCCTGACACGCAGGGGTCCACACGCGCGTCGCGTCGCCGCACATCGCAACGGTGCAGGCACGCCGCCCAGGAGCACGCCGTGGCTACCGCCCGATCCCATGCACCGACCCGCCCGATCCCGAACCTGCCCACTTACGAGGAACCCAACGTCACGCGCCTGCTGGTCGTTTCCGGCTCGGACGGCGGCTTCCTGGTCCCGAGCGACGCGCACCCGCTCGGTGACGTCCACATCCAGGGACTCGACGCCCCGGGCGTCGCGCCCGGCATGCCCGCGGTCCTGCTGTTCCGCACCCAGTACACCCGCGGCGCGCGCTTCTCCGTGCGCCTCAACAGCTCATCCGAGTTCCGGTTCCAGGCCGATGAATCCGCCGCCAAGTCGTGGCACGAACTGCTCGCCCCCGGCGTGCTGCGCGAACAGGACAACGCGCTGACCCTGGCGGTCGGCCCGGAGGGTCAGGTCGTGTTCTCGGAGATCGCCATCCTCTACACGTCGAACAAGCTCACGGTGACCCGGCCGATCGTCCTGGAACCCACGCCCGGCTGAGGCCCCCAACCTGCTGGAGACATGCACATGGCAGATCTCGCACGCCATCATTTCGGCTGGGTCGGACACGGGTTCCATCCCGGCGTCGAGCACCACTGGTGGTTCGGCCCGATCGCGTTCGGCGACGTCGTGCACGTCACCGCCCATCCCGTGCAGCGCGTGGACCGGGAGGCGATGGTGCAGGACCTCCGCGCACGCGTCGACGCCGCCGGTACGCGCACGCTCCGGTTCACGGTGCGCAACACCGGCGCGAACAGCATCAGCGGCTACGGCCTGGATTTCAGCATCGTCAGCGACTGAAGGACACCACGATGAAACTGATTGCACACGTCGCGCCGGACGGCCGCCTGGACGCGCTGGTCGCGGCGCCCGATGGCAGGCTGGAGGCCGGCCTGGTCCCCGGACCGGGCCTCCAGGTCTGCGAGCTCCATGGCCACGGCCTCGAGGGCGATGACTTCGAGCTTGAACGGCTCGCATCCCTGCTCGAGACCCACACGGTGCGGCTGACGCCGGCACGGGGCGAGCTGGTGCGCGACAGGCTGGCTGACTGACCAGCGGGTAGACCCGCGCACAGGCGCCGGACGTCACGCGCCGGAATTGAAGTGGTCTTGAAGTCGACCCGGCGCGACGCGGGCGTGCAGCGCCTGCTCGCCCAGACCTGGGACAACGGCGCGGTGCTGGCGGCGGTATGCCTCCGCGACCATAAGCCGCCCCTAGCCCTTCACGCACACCACCTGCCGCAGCGTGTGCACCACTTCCACCAGGTCGGCCTGCGCCGCCATCACCGCATCGATGTCCTTGTACGCGGCCGGCGATTCGTCGATCACCGCCTGGTCCTTGCGGCATTCCACGTGCGCGGTGGCCTCGCGGTGCTGCTTCAGGGTGATGCTGTTGCGCGCCGCGGTGCGGCTCATCACCCGGCCGGCGCCATGGCTGCAGCTCTCGAAGCTTTCGGCATTGCCGAGGCCGCGCACGATGAAGCTCTTCGCACCCATGCTGCCGGGAATGATGCCGAGCTCGTCCCTGCCGGCGCGCACCGCGCCCTTGCGGGTGACGTACACCTCGCGGCCGGCGTGCGTCTCCTTCTGCACGTAGTTGTGGTGGCAGTTCACCGCCATGGCCTGCAGCTTGAACCTGGGCAGTTCCGCGCGCATGGCGTGCAGCACGCGCTGCATCATCGCCTCGCGGTTGGCGCGGGCGTAGTCCTGGGCCCAGCCGACGGCTTCCACGTAATCGTCGAACAGCGGCTCGCCTTCCATGAAGAACGCCAGGTCCCTGTCGGGCACGTGGTAGCCGAGCACGCGCCTGCCCAGCTCCTCGCGCGCGCGCTGCATGAAGTACGTGCCGATCAGGTTGCCGGTGCCGCGCGAGCCGGAGTGCAGCATCACCCACACCGCCTGGCCCTCGTCCAGGCAGACCTCGATGAAGTGATTGCCGCCGCCGAGCGTGCCGAGCTGCTTCTCAACCTTGTCGAGGCGGATCTTCGGGTGCTTCGCCTTGATGCGCTCGAGCCGCTGCCACAGGCCGGAACCGGCGAGCGCGGTTTCGACGCTGTCGGGCAGCTTGCGGTGCTCCCCGCCCGGACCGGTGCCGACCGGAATCGCACGCTCGATCGCCGAGCGCAGCCGAGTCAGGGAGTCCGGCAGGTCACGCGCGTTGAGCGTGGTGCGCACCGCCGCCATGCCGCAGCCGATGTCCACGCCCACCGCGGCCGGGATGATCGCGCCCTGCGTCGGCACCACCGAGCCCACCGTGGCGCCGATCCCCAGGTGCACGTCCGGCATCACCACCACCCACGGCCCGACGAAGGGCAGGCTCGCGATATTGCGCAGCTGCGCGCGCGCCTGGTCTTCCAGCGGCACGCCGCGGACCCAGCCCTTGATGGGGGTCTCGCCTTCGCGGTGCAGCCAGTCGTAGTGGGAGGTGTCCATGCCGCCCATGGTTTCCGATCGGCGATGAATCGTGCGTGGCCGTCGCAGCACTGCTGGGCAGGTCAGTCCGCCGCTTCGGGCGGCCCCAGCTTGCCGCGGCTGTACCTGCCGGAGCGGTCGAAACAGCAGGCGCGGCGCTTGCCCGAAGCCAGCATGTCGCAGGCGGTGGCGATGCGCTTCACGCGGGTCTCCGCTTTCTTGCCCGAGGTCATCCACTGGATCCAGTCGCGACGGGCGATGGCGGTGATGTCGTCCCAGGTGGTCTTCGCGGTCGGATGCTCCGCCAGGGCCTTGCGGACATCAGCGGGCACATCCGGCTCCGGCTCCTCGGCCACCGGCGTGACCTCGAGCGCCACCGCATCGCCAACCTGCGCGCCTGCGGCCTCGAGCAGCGGTTTCTCGACCTTGAGCCAGTGGCTGCCTTCGCCGTCCGGCTCCAGCGTGGCCTGGAACGCCTGGCCGGCGAAGCGTCCGTCCACCGTCACCTGGCCGCGCGCAGGCAGCTTGCGGCTTGCCGCTGCCGGCAGAAGCAGGAAGGCCCAAGTGGCGCGCTGCGGCCGGGCCGGCCGGCGCAGGACGGCTTCGAAGGACACCGTGGCGGGCGCGCGCTTGGCCATGGGCGCAACGGTAACACCGGCTCCTGCGGGGATCATTTGCATGCCGGGCCACGCCCGCGGAGCCACAGTTCCCGCAGTCACCATGGGTCATGGCCCCGCCTCAGAACCTGCAAAGTCGGCGCGCGGCGCCTTACCGCGGAAACTCGCCGTCGACGTACAGCCAGCGCCCATCCACGCGCTCGAAGCGGCTGACCTCGTGCAGACGCACCGCTGGTGCGCCACCGGGTTTGTAGCGCGCGACGAACTCGACCACCGCGGTCTCGGCCCCCATTTCGGCCTGGCGCCTGATCTCCAGCCCGAGCCAGCGCAGGCCCGGCGTGTCATCCAGCTCGAACGGATCGGGGCGCGTGGAGGGGTGCCAGGTGGCTGCGAGGTAATCGCGCAGGCCGAGCACGTAGGCGCTATAGCGGGAGCGCATGAGGGCCTCGGCGCTGGCGGCGGGCGTGCCGTCGTGCAGCGGCTGGCAGCAGGTGGCGTAGGCGACCGAAGGGTTGCAGGGACAGGTTTTTGGCATGGTGCCCGCAGGGTACGGCGCATCGCTGTCGATCGCATCGCCCGCACCCGCAACACGCCGCTTGCGGGCCTTCACAACGCTGCATGGCCCACCGGACAAGACTCCCGCTGGGCCCGTACCCGCCAGACGAAAGGAGCGACGCCATGAATCCGGACGACATGATGCGCCTGCTGCAGGCCGCCGCCGTGCTGTTCACCCTGGCCGCCCTCGGCGGACTGGTGATGGCCTGCATCCGCTTCATGGGCCGCCACAACCCCCCGGCCTGGATCGCCATGCTGCATGGACTGCTGGCAGCCGCGGGCATCACCCTGTTGGCCTATGGCTGGTACGCGTATGGCATCCCGGCTGCGGCCCTGCTGGCACTGCTGCTGTTCCTGCTCGCGGCCGCCGGCGGCGCCGTGCTGAGCCTTGCCTACAAGTGGAAGCAGCGGCTGCTGCCCGCCGGCCTGGTGATCGGCCATGCGGTCGCGGCGGTGGCGGCGTACGTGCTGCTGTTGCTTGCGGTGCTTGGCGATGGCGGTGCCCTCGCCGGAGGCTGATGGCGAGAGGCGTGCGGCCTTGAGGAACCGGCCGGGTGCCGCAGGCTCAGCGCTTGAGGCCAGCCACGATCTCCGAGACATCGACGCCGACTTCCAGCTGCACCCGCACGTACTCGCGCTCCTTGCGCGACAGCGTGCGGCCGACTTCGACGCGCACGTCCTCCGCCTGCAGGATCCGCATGATCCGCGGCAGCGCGGACCCGATCGCATCGGGCCCGTAGCCCGCTTCGCGGAGAGCGGCGCGGAGGAGAGCTTCAACGTCCATGGCAGATCCTGGTGTTGCGAGGGGGAGCATTGTGCGGCATGGGAGGGGGTGCGGACGCGCCGTCAGCACAGGCCGAAGCTGGCTCGGTCCGCCGCTTCGGGCGGTCCGGCATTGCCGCGGCTGTACATGCCGGACGGCCATTCCTGACCTTATCGGCGTGATGGGCGCTCATCGCATTTCCCATTGCGTGGCACCGTCAGATCTGTGCGAAGTGTGAGGGACTCGGTGTTCCTCAGCATCATCGAAGCACTTCGGACGACGGCCGGCGCGCCGCAGGAGGAATCGCTTCGACCGGCGCATCGGCCCGGAGCGGGCCTTTATCCTTATCGTCGTGTCGCAGTCCTACTCTGTCTTTCGGACACCGAGGCGATCAAGTAGCCGAGCAAGAGGCCCGTAACATGGCCAGGTTTCGGATAATGGGCATCGATCAGATCGAGCGTCAGCGCCAAGGCAATCGTAAGCGTGACCGGCAGCAGCAGAGACTTCGAACGATCCATGCCCGTGATGGCCAGCCAAAGCCCAGCGCCGGCAATCGCCATGATCGCCTGGGATGCACCGGTTCCGAGGTTCCACGGCGGCGGCGCGAAAAGCGTGCTGATCAACGTTGCCATCGAGCCACCAATCAGCCAGAGCACAAGCAGGCGGATGGGGCCCATGTGTCGCTCGACAATCGTGCCAACTAGGAGCAGGCAAAACACGTTCGACAGCATATGCAGTTGCTTGACATGGACAAGCTGAGCCGTGATCAGTCGCCAGAGCTCGAGGTCCTGGATGTGCTTGAAGCGCAGACCGTAGCGCTCGAGGTCGACGATCCGCACTCCTCCGAGCCACGTTCCGCTGACTTCAATCGCCGCGTCAAGGCTCATGGTGACGGTCGCTGCACAAAGCAGAAGCGTGATCCAGGGAAGGCGGCGCGACTTCGAGGGCGCGGCGGTTGTTTGCGCGTGGGTCATGCCAAGTCCTGTTGTGGTCGTGCCCCCAGCCGTGCCGCATTGGCCCGCAGCTGTGACACGAGACCGCCGGCCGACGGGTGGTTCGGCTAGCCAATGCATGGCTTGACGCATAGTCTCATTCACATGGCCCTGCTCTTCATCCTTCTGCTGCTCGCACTGACCTGGAGCCTCGGCGGCCTGCAGCTGTGGCCGCGCATGGGCTGGACCCGCGAGCTGCCGTTGTGGCTCGGCGGCGCACTGGCGCTGGGCGCGGCAGCGTGCGTGGCCTGGGGGTTCGCAGGCGTGCTCCGGTTTGCCGACTGGCAGGCCCTGTCGATGGACCAGGCCGCACATCGCATCTTCGGTACCGGGTCGCTGTGGTTCCAGCGCTCCGGCTGGGCGCCGCTCGACCAGGTGACGAATGCCTACGTGACGCTCGATCTGATGTTCACGCTGGTGGCATTGAGCGCTGCTTCCATGCATGGATACGTGTTCTGGGCCGGGGCAGCGGAGCGCCGGCGGCAGGCGGGGGTGCGTCGGCGACGCTGAGGGGCCGTCCAGCTAGCTGCTCAGTCTCCAGCCAAGGCCGGACCATCGCCCGGCGTGCCGTGCCAGCGCATCACCGATGGCATCCGCATGCGCGACCACGTGCAACTCGCTCCGCGCCCGCGTGAGCCCCGTGTACACCAGCTCCCGCGTCAGCACGCGGTTGGCGCGTTCGGGCAGCACCAGCCACACCTCGTCGAACTCGCTGCCCTGGGCCTTGTGCACCGTCATCGCGAACGCGCTGTCGTGCGCAGGCAGCGCAGCTGGATGGAACGGTCGCGGGTTACGCGGGTCATCGCCGGGGAACCACGCCATCAACGTGCCGCTGCCGTCGCGCAGGCAGATGCCGATGTCGCCGTTGAACAGGCGGTGGCGGTAGCTGTTCTCGGTGACCAGCAGCAGGCGGCCGTGGAAGTAGCGGCTGGAGGCCGAAGCGGGGCCGGCGCCGCGGCGCATGCCGGCGAGCATGTCTTCGATCCGGGCATTCAGGCCGCGCGCACCCTGCGGGCCATCGCGCAAGGCGGTGAGGATGCGAAGACGACCGGCGAGCGCGAGCGCGTCGGCAGGGTCGGTGGTGTTGGCCAGCGCGGTCCAGTGGGCGAGCAGGTGGTCATGCTGGGACTGCAGCGGTTCGGCGAGGGCTTCGTGGAAGTGGACTCCGACGAGCGTGCCGCCGCGCAGCAGTGACAGCGCGCTCGCGACGTCGCCGTCGCGGACGGCGGTGGCGAGTGGCGCGAGGTCGAGCGCCGCGCTCTGCCGATAGCCGCGGGTGAGGTGCACATGGCGCGCCGGGAAGTTGGCGTCGAGCCCGCCGGCTTCCGCTGCGCGCAGGATGCCGGCGAGCACGTCGCCTGCCTCCACCGAGGGCAGCTGGTCTGGATCGCCCAGAAGCACCAGGCGCGCGCCGTTGGGCACGGCTTCGACCAGCTTGGCCATCAGCGGCAGGTCGATCATCGAGGCTTCGTCCACCACCACCACGTCGAACGGCAGGGGGTTGTCGGCGTGGTGCCGGAAGCGCGGCGAGTCGGGGATGGTGCCGAGCAGGCGGTGCAGCGTGGTGCCGGTGGTGGGCAGCCGCGCGCACAGCGCTGGCTCGACGCCGAGCGCGGGCAGCGCCTGCACGGCGTTGCGCACGCTCTCGGCCATGCGCTCGGCGGCGCGGCCGGTAGGCGCGGCCAGGGCGATACGCGGCGGCGCGGCGCCGGCTTCCAGCGTCTGCGCGGCCAGCAGCACCAGCATGCGGGTGATGGTGGTGGTCTTGCCGGTGCCGGGGCCGCCGGTGACGAGCAACAGGCTGTGCCGGAGCGCGGCGGCGGCGGCGTGGGATTGCGGATCGTCGCTGGTGGCGGCCTCGGGGAAGAGCTGAGCGAAGAGCGGCGCGAGGCTCGCGGGGACGTGCGCGTCGTCGCCATCGCTTGCGGCTGCGCCTGTGCGCGGGACGGCGCGGCCGATGCGGCGCAGACCGTCGGCCAGGCGGCGCTCGTACTCGCGGTAGCGGCGCAGGTAGACGAGGCCGTGTTCGTACACGAGCGGGGCGTCGGCGGCGGATTCGGCATCGCCGGTGTCGGGGCGGGCGACCCAGCGCGAGGTTTCGAGCGCGGCGGTCCACGCGTCGGGCGTGGGCCAGTCGATGGCGGCGTCGACCAGGCGCTGCGGCTCCGCGGGGTCGAAGCCGGCGTGGCCGGAGGCGACCGCGAGCGAGGCCAGCGCCGCCGCCGCGAGCACGCTGTCTGGCGTTTCCGGATCCAGCCGGCGCAGGCTCTGCGCCAATGCGTGGTCGAGGGTGCGCAACGCGCCGACCTTGGCAAGTTGTTGCAGCAAGCCCAAGCGGCGCGTTTCGTGTGCCTGGTCCGGCGGCAGCGCATGGTGCACGTCTGGCGCGATCGCTTCCGCGTCGACGACCGTGTCGGCCTTTTCGGCCTTGTCGGCCTTGTCGACTGCGTCGCCAGCCTGGCTTTCAGGAAACAGCGGGAGCGTGCTCATGCCGCAACCTCCACGGAGTGGCCAGAAAACAGCGCGTCGAGTTCTTCGACCAGCTCCGGATCAAAGCGCCAAGCCTGCACGCCCTGCGCATCCGTGCGCGCGGCATCCAGGCCGCGGCAGAACACGTAACGCACGCCGCCGAAGTCGCGGGCGTAGTCGTACCTGTCATCCAGCCGGAAGTGCAGCCAGCGATGCAACGCCAGCGTGTAGATCAGCGCCTGCAGGTCGTACTCGCTGTGCGCCATCGCCTCATCCAGCTGCGCGGAGCCGTAGCCGGGCAGGCGGTTGGACTTGTAGTCGAGCACGTACCAGCGACCGTCGTGCACGTAGGTGAGGTCGATCAGGCCGGTCATCAGGCCTTCCAGCCGGCGGCGCGCGCCGAAGCCCTGGCGCGCGGTGAGCAAGCCGTGGCGGTGCAGCAGCGCGAGCAGCGCGTCGACGCGCGTGGGCGCGAGCGCGAACTGGAATTCGATCTCCGGGCGGCGCCGGTCCGCGGGTACGTCGGCCAGGCGCACGCCTTCGGGCAGGGCCACGGTGAGCGTGTGGCCGATGAGCGGGGTGAGCACACTGATGCCGTCGTCGATGTCTTCGGCCGGGTAGCCGCCGGCGCGCAGGCGTTCGGCGATCAGCGCGGTGTCGTCGGTCGTGGGCGCGGGCGCACCGGGCGTCCACGTGGACCAGCGCGCGAAGTCGGTGTGTTCCAGCACGTCATGCAGCACCACGCCGAAGCGGGTTCCGGCGAAGCGCGGGTCGAAGACGTGGGCCGCTGCGCCGGCGCTTGGCGGATGCAGGGCGTCTCGCGCGCCGATGCCTGCGTCCCCGGCGACGTCGTCGTGCGCGTCCGCGCCCGCGGCGGCGGCGTCGCGAATGCCCTCATCCGCAGGGACGGCGTCGCGAATGCCCCGGCCCGCATCAACGCGCGCGCTCGCGGACATCGTCACGTCCACGTCGGCATCGACCTCGCCCGAGGGCTCGTCCTGCCCACCCGCCGCCGGCTGCGTCGCACTGGCCGCCGTGTCCTCCTGCCCTTCGGCATTCGCCAGCTGGGTGAAGCTGTAAACCCACCAGTCGCTGGCGAGCGACCGCGCGGCGGTGCGTGCCGGCGGCACGACGTCGGCGGAGGCGGGCGGCAGCCACGGCAGCGAGGCCGGCGGCGCGTCGCTGTCGATCGCGACGACGTCGGCACCCAGTGCGTCCACCAGCGCTTCGGGCTTGGCCACCATGTGCTGCAGCGGCGACCTGTCGTGGTTGCACAACATCCCCGTCGCCAGCCACAGCGCATGGCGCGCGCGGGTCAGGCCGACGTAAAGCAGGCGCGCGTCCTCGGCGCGTTGGGCGAGCGTCCACGCATCCTTCGCCTCCTCCCAGCCCGACTGCGACGCCAGCAGCTTCCAGTGCAGCACGCGCCGGCCCTCGATGTTGACCACGGCGCGCTGGCCCGGATTGCGCGCATGCGCGCCGATGGCGGCGAAGGGCATGAACACCAGCGGGTATTCGAGGCCCTTGCTCTTGTGCAGGGTCACCACCTGCACGCGCTTCGCGTCCGACTCCAGGCGCAGCAGCTGGCTCTCGTCGTTGGCGTTGGCGTCGGCGATGGCGTTCGCCAGCCAGTCGACGAGGCCGTGCAGGCCGAGCGCGCGGGACTGCGCGTCCTGCAGCAGCTCGGCCAGCTGCAGATAGTTGGTGAGGCGCCGCTCGCCGTCGAGCAGGCCCAGCAGGCGGCCGGCGTGTTCGGCGCACAGCGCATTGACCAGGGCCAGCGGGCCGCTGCGCTGCAGGCGCTCGCGCCAGCCCAGGGCTTCGAGCTGCCAGTGGCGCAGCGCGTCGCCGTCCTGGTCCATCGCGGCGATGGCGGTGGCGTCCAGGCCGACCAGCACGGTCGACAGCGCCATGCGCAGGCGGCCGTCGTCGGCGCCGTGCAGCAGTGCGAGCAGCAGGGCGTGCAGGTCGCGCGCCTCGGGCGTGGCGAACAGGCTCTGCCTGCCGGCGGCCACCGCGGGGATGCCGGCCATCGCCAGCGCGTGGCGGATGCGCGTGGCCTCGCTGTGGGTGCGCACCAGCACGGCGATGTCGCCGGCCTGCACGGGGCGGCCCTCGATGCTCGCCCTGCCGGCGCGCGCATCGCCCAGCACGCGGTGGATCGCGGCCACGCAGGCGGCGGTGGCGAACTCGCGCGAGCGGCCGGCCCTGTGCGGCTTCCGCTTGCCCTTGCTGTCGACGTCGTCCGGCAGCGGCGCGCGCCACAGGGTGAGTGCGGGCGCCGCGGCGCCATCGCGCAGGAAGTCCGCGTCGCTGCGCACGCCGCCGGGCAGCACTTCGCGGAAGCCGATGCGCGGGTCGATGAAGGGCGGCGGGATCGTCCTGGCCGGATCCGCCGACGCGTCGGCATCGGAGGTTGCCTGCGCCTGTGCGTACAGCGCCGACACCGCGCGCAGCACCGAGGGCCGCGAGCGGAAGTTCCGCGACAGCGGCGGCGCGTCGCGCGCCGTGTCGCGCGCGGCGAGGTAGGTCTCGACGTCGCCGCCGCGGAAGCCGTAGATCGCCTGCTTGGGATCGCCGATCACGAACAGTGCGGGCGACTGTCCGTGCAGCGTGGCGCTGGCGGCGCCGAAGACATGGTCGAAGATGCGCCACTGGCGGGCATCGGTGTCCTGGAACTCGTCGACCAAGGCGACGCTGTACTGGGCGCGCAGGCGTGCGACGAGTTCGCCGGCGCCGGGACCGTCGATGGCATCGGCCACGCGGTCGATCAGGTCGTCGTAGGTCTGCACGCGCTGCTGGCGCTTGGCGCGGGCAACGCGCTGGCGGGCGTCGTCGCGCAGGCGATGCAGCAGCTCGACCCGGCGCGCGTCCTGCCACTCGGCCATCGCGGCGAGTGCGTCGAGGTAAGCGGGCACGGCATCGCAGACGGGCGAGTCGGGCGTGCGGCCGGCGTGCTTGACGCTGGTGCGCTGCTGCAGGGTGTCGCGCGTGAGCTGCGGCAGCTTGGCGTGCTGGAAGGGCGTGCCGCGTTCGCCGGCGTGGCACCACTGCCGCAGCGAGTCGAACAGCTCGGCGATCCACGCGGCCTTGTAGCTGCCGCCGTGCAGCACCTTGCCTTCCACCGCCGAGACCAGCGACGCGCGGAAGTCGTCGCCATCCGCGCGGAAGGCCTCGGCCAATGCCTCGCCGGTCGCGTGCAGGCGCGGCGCGGGGTCGGCCGGCAGCTCGGACAGCATCGGGCGCAGCGTGTCCTCGCGCACCAGCAGCGGCAGGTCGCAGGCCAGCGACGGCGGGCCCTGCGGCCACAGCGCCAGGAGATCGTCGGCCGCCTCGCCGTCGCTGCCATGCGTGCGCCAGAGGTCGGCCGCGATGGCCTCGTACAGCGGCGCGTCGCTGGTCAGCAACTCCGGCGCATCGAAGGCCTGCCCCGCTTCCAGCGCGTGCTCGCGCAGCACGCGGGCGCAGAAGCCGTGGATGGTGAAGATGGCCGCGAGGTCGATGTCGTTGGCCGCCGCGTGCAGGCGGCGGCGCAGGGCGTCGGCGCTCTCCATGCCGCGCGCGAGGTGTGCGTCGAGCACGGCGTGGGTCAGCGTGGCGTCCGGCGCGGCATCGGCCGGCGGCGGCGTGCCGACCAGCTGCTCGGCCAGCAGCAGGCGCGCGCGGATGCGGCTGCGCAGCTCCTGGGTCGCGGCCTCGGTGAACGTCACCGCCAGCACGTGGCACACGCGCAGGCCGCGCTCGACGACCAGGCGCACCACCAGCGTGGCCAGGGTGAAGGTCTTGCCGGTGCCCGCCGAGGCCTCGATGGCGTGGACGCCGTCGAGCGCGAGTTCCAGGTACGGATCACCGGGCGACAAGGACGCGGCGCTAGTGTCCGGGGTCATTTCTTCCGCCTTGCTCATGTCGTTTCAGCGCCACTCATTCCGCCTCCTCCACGTCGAGCCCGGCGGCAATCGCGCGCAGCGCGGCGAGGTCGGTCCCGGCATAGAGCTCGCCCTTGGCCACGGCGCCGTAGATCCGCATCGCCAGGTCGACAAAGGCGACCTGCGTGGCCTCGTCGGCGAACGGATCGCGCCCGCGCAGCGCCAGCTGCAGCGCCTCGCCGGTGCTTTCGCCCCAGCTGAAGTCGCCGCCATGCCACTTCTTCGACGCGGCCTCCAGGCCCTTCCGCATGTCGCCGGCCTTGAAGAACTCCCAGCCGCTGTAGGGTGCGAACGGCAGCGGCTCGCGCAGGCCGCGGTCCTGCAGCGCGACCAGCATGCGCAGCAGCGCGCGCGCCTGCGCCGGATCCAGCGGCGCGCGCAGATGCGGGCCGGCGCCAAGCTCGCGGTCTTCGTGGAACTCGACCAGCGGCTTGGCCAGGCCCGCGGCGCTGGCCAGCAGCCAGTCCAGGCCGTTGCGGATCGCCGACTGGCCGGCGGGTGGATCGAAGCGCACGCGCACGATGCCGTGGTCGTAGACGTCGGCGAGGCGGCCCTGCAGGGTCACGCCATCAAGCGCCACCTCGACGCGATGCGCATCCGGCGTGGCATCGCCGCGCCAGCCGCCAAACGCCAGCGCGTACGGATCGACCTGTCCGCGCATCTGCTCCAGCGCGCGCCGCCCCAGCGGGCCCGACGGCAGCAGCCCGCGCGCGCGCAGCAGCGCGTGGGTGGTGGCGTCATCGTCGCCGCGCAGCACGGCGTCGAACACCGCCTTCTGCAGGACCTGCCGGGCGAACCCGCGGCCAGGGGCAAGCAGCGGCTCGACGTCCGCGTCGACGTCCTCGATGTCGGCCAGCCGCAGGCCGAGGCGCTGGCGCAGGAAGGCTTCGGCGGGTGCCTGGAGGAATCTGCGGAGCGCATCGAGCGCGAGCACGCTGTTGCCGCCCGCCCTGCTGTCGCTTGCCGCGCTGCCCGTACTGCCAGTCGGCAACGCTCTTGCAGAGCCGCCTGTGCCGCCGGACGTGTCGCTGCCACCGTTCTCGTCTGCATCCATCGCAGGCAAGGCGACCCCATCAAACCACGCCGGCAACGCCACCCGCCGGGCGAACGGCTGCGCTGCCGCCGGCCACCACTGTGCGCTGTACGAGAAGCGTCGCGGTTCGTCGCCGCCACCGAACGCCGCCGGCGCGAACGGCTGCAGCGGATGGCGCACCACCAACGCCTCGGCCGCCTTCGCCTCGGGCGCGTGCTGCGCATCGGCGGCGGCCAGCAGGTCGGCCACCAGCACCGAAGGCTCGCGCACGCTGCCGTCGCGCGGGTCGGCGCCCTGGTAGCTGACGTAGAACACGTCCTGCGCGGCGGCGAACAGCTGCAGGAACAGGAAGCGGTCGTCGTCGCGGGTCGAGCGGTCTCCGGGCAGGCGCCGTCCACCACCGGCCAGCTCCGAGGTGAGCCGGTCCAGGCCGCCGGCGGGATCGCGGCGCGGGAAGGCGCCGTCGTCCATGCCCAGCAGGCAGATCACGCGGAAGGGCAGCAGGCGCATCGGCACCATGCGCGCGATGCTGACGCCGCCGGTGAGCAGCGGTGCGCGGGTGTCGGCCTCGGACAGCGCGGCCGCGAAGTGCGCGCGCACGATCTCGGCTGGCACCGGCAGCTCGACGCCGGCGCGACGGGCGTCGGCGGCGAAGTCATCGACCAGCGTGCGCAGACGGTCGAGCGCGCGGCGCGTGGCGGGCGATGCAGGCGGCCGCGGCAGCAGCGCGTCGAGCAGGCCCAGCAGCCGCTCGCGCCAGCCGTCGGGCGTCAGCGCTTCATCCAGCACGCGGGCATGGCGGGCGAGCACGCGCAGCAGCCGCACCAGGGTGTCGAGCGCGTCGAGCGCGCTGCCTTCCAGCTCCGGCATCGGTGCGACGGTGCCGCCGTCGGCGCCGGTGATCGGCGCATCGCTGCCGGTGGCATGGCCCAGCAGCAGCCGGTCGAGGGCGAAGGCCCAGGTGTAGGCATCGTCTGGCGGCGCATCCAGGCGTGCGCGGTGCGCGGCATCCAGGCCCCAGCGCGCGCCGGCGGCGTGCAGCCTGGCGTGCAGGCGATCGAAGGCGGCCGCGTCCAGCGCAGCGGCTTCGGCCAGCGGCGGGCTGGCCAGCAGGTCCAGCGTCTCGACCAGGCCGAAGCGCGCCACCGGCAGCGCCAGCAGGCGCAGGAAGACATCGGCCAGCGGCTCGCCGGCCAGCGGGCTGGCATCGGCGACGGCATAGGGAATCGCCTGGTTGAAGCCGGCGTCCGCGCGGCCGCGGCCGCCGAACACGGCGTCCAGGTATGGCAGGTAGGGATCGATGTCCGGCGCCAGCACCGCGACGTCGCGCGGCTGCAGCGGCGGATCGAAGCGCGCGCCTTCGGGCGAGCCGGGCTCGAACAGCGCGCGCAGCTGGTCGTGCAGCACCTGCAGCTCGCGCAGGCGGGTGTGGCAGGCGTGCACCTGCAGGCTGGGATCATCACGGCGCAGCGCGGGCAGGCGCGTGCGCGGATCGTCCGCGGTCGGCGCCGGCGGCGGCGACGGCAGACGGTGGAACAGGTCCGACTGCAGCCGGCGCAGCAGGCTGCCCTGGAGCGCGCCGCCGCCTTCGCCGGGATCGGCGTCGCCGCGGAACTCGATGTCCGGGTGCACGACTTCGTAGTTGCCCAGCACCGCCATGAAATCGCGTCCGGCCGCGCCCCAGGCGCGCAGCAGCGGGTTCTCGCCGGCCGCCGCGTCCGGATCGCCGCCGCGCGCGCGCTGCAGGTCGCCCCAGTAGTCGCGGCTGGGCGAGGGCACGTACAGGTGCAGGGTGCCGACGCGCGCAACGCTTGCGATCACGCGCAGCACGTCGGGCGAGACGTTGAGGATGGCGAAGGCGAACAGGCGCTTCGGCAGTCCCATCGGCAGCGGCGCGCCCGGCGCCGCGAAGCCGCGCAGGTAGTCCTCGATGCGTCGCGCACGGTGCCCCGTGCCGCCGGCCACGCGCCGCCACAGCGCGGCCTGCGGATCACGCGGCGCCTCGCCGGCCTCCCATGCGAGCAGCCACTCGCGGCGCCAGGCCTTGTACTTCTCGAAGGCCTGCGCGAGTTCGCCGGCCAGCGACCAGCCCTTGAGCGGATCGGGCGCGGCGTCCAGGTACGCGCGCATCGGCTGCAGCGCGCGGTCGCGCAGCACCGCCGGATCCGACAGCGCCGCGTGGATGCGCCAGCGCAGCGCCGCGACGTCGAGATCCTCGCCGCGGCCGGGCACGTTGGCATCCAGCGCGCGCTGCACGAACTCGCCCGGCGTCAGGAACTCCAGGTTGGCCGCCACGCCGTGCGCCTCGGCCAGGGTGGCCTGCAGCCAGCGACGCATCGCCGGCTGCGGGATCAGCACGACATCGGGCTCCAGCAGACCCTGTCCCGGCGCCGGCGTGCGCAACTCGGCGGCCAGCAGGCCGGCCAGCACGTCGAGCGCGTTCGAGTGATAGAGGCGGAAGTCGCCGGTCCCCTGGGTCATGCAGCCATGATGCCGCAGCCCCGTCGCAGCCGCTGATACCGCCACTGCAGACGCGCCCACTGCAGGAGCGGCTACAGCCGCGATCAGGCGTGTGGCACCCCTCTGTAGGAGCGGCTACAGCCGCGATCCGCGCTGGCGATGATGATGGTCGCCTTGCCGCGACCGCGGGCCATCGCGGCTTTAGCCGCTCCTACAGGGGACATGGGCGATAATCATGGGGCGATCCGCTCCGCCCGCGTTCAGCCGTGACGCGAGATGCTTCCGCGGTTCTGTCCCCGCTACCGTCCAGGCCCATGCCCCACGCTGCGCAGCCCGCATCGCACGTCCCCGCCGTCCGCCTCTCCGGCGTGCGCCTGGATCGCGGTGCGCGCACGATCCTGTCGGGCATCGACCTGGAGGTGCCGCGCGGCAGCGTGACCGCGATCCTCGGCCCGTCCGGCAGCGGCAAGTCGACCCTGCTCGCGGCGCTGACCGGCGAGCTGGTCCCGGCCGCGGGACGCGTTGAAGTGTTTGGCCAGCCCGTGCCGCGCCGTCATCGCGAGCTGCTGGAGCTGCGCAAGAGCATCGGCGTGCTGCTGCAGGGCAATGGCCTGCTGACCGACCTCAGCGCCGGCGAGAACGTGGCCCTGCCGCTGCGCGCGCACACCCGGCTTCCGCTGCCGGTGATCGAGCAGCTGGTGTTGATGAAGCTGCACGCCGTTGGCCTGCGCACCGCCGTCGACCTGTACCCGCGCGAGCTGTCGGGCGGCATGGCGCGCCGCGTGGCGCTGGCGCGCGCGATCGCGCTCGACCCGCCGCTGATGCTCTATGACGAGCCGCTCACCGGCCTCGACCCGATCGCGTCGGGCGTGATCATGTCGCTGATCGCGCGCCTCAACGCCACCCTGGGCATGACCAGCATCATCGTCAGCCACCATGTGCGCGAGACCCTGCCGATCGCCGACCAGGTGCTGGTGACCGCCAACCGCGGCATCGTCTTCGCCGGCACGCCGGCCGAGCTCGAAGCCAGCGACGACCCGCTGCTGCGCCAGTTCCTGCGCGGCGAGCCCGACGGTCCGATCGCCTTCGACCCGACCTCGGCCCAGCCCAGCGCGCGCGATGCGCTGGCGCGTGCCGAAGCCGCCGAGCCTGCGCGCGTTCTGGCGCCCGCAGCCGGCGCCACCGTTGGGACCCCGGGCGTGGCGCACGCCGCAACTGGCGCCACCCCTGCGCCGCATCCCGACGCCGAGGCCCGCTGATGCCCTTCATCTCCAGCACCCGTTCGCTTGGCCGCGCCGGACTGTTCTCGCTGTCGGTGTTCAGGGCCTCGAAGCCGACGCCCGACTTCTTCGCCGAGCTGCTGCGCGAGATCTACAAGATCGGCGCACGTTCGCTGCCGATCATTGCCGTGGGCGGTGCCTTCGTCGGCCTGTCGCTCACCCTGCTCGGCTATCGCGCGCTGGAGACCTACGGCGCCGCCAACCAGGTCAGCGTGCTGATCGGGCTGGGCCTGTACCGCGAGCTGGCGCCGGTGCTGACCGCGCTGCTGTTCATCGGCCGCGCTGGGTCCTCGATCGCCGCCGAGCTGGCGCTGATGCGCGCCACCGACCAGATCCAGGCCCTGGGCCTGATGGCGATCGACCCGGTGGCCAAGGCCGTGGCGCCGCGCTTCTGGGCAGCGGTGATCTGCGTGCCGCTGCTGACCGCGTTCTTCGTCAGCCTGGCGCTGTCGGCCAGCTGGTTCGAGGCGGTGCAGATCCTGGGCGTGGAGAACGGCACCTTCTGGCAGACCATGCGCGACGTGGTCGACTTCCACGACGACTTCCTGGTCGCCTTCATGAAGTCGGCGATCTTCGGCGGCACCGCGGCCCTGGTCGCGGCCTACGTCGGCTTCCACGCCGAACCGACCATCGAAGGCACCTCCGTCGCCACCACCCGCGCGGTCGTCAACGCCTCCCTGCTGGTCCTGATGTTCAACTTCGTCCTGTCCGCGCTGCTGTTCCGGTGATGGACGGGAGAGCATTTTTGCCACGGATTTACGCGGATGCACACGGATTCACGCGGATAGGTCCAAAGCGTTCCTATTGAAAAGCTCTATCCGTGTAGATCCGCTCTTATCCGCGTAAATCCGTGGCAAAAAAGCTCTTGCCCTTCGTGCCCCCCGAGGTCCCCATGAACACATCCCGTGGTCCCAGACTCGAATTCGCCGTCGGAGCGTTCCTGCTGCTGGCGCTCGCCTCCGTGCTGGTGCTGGCGGTGGCCTCGACCAATGGCAAGTTCGGCTTCGCCCGCGACAGCTACGAGTTGACCGCGCGCTTCACCAACCTCGGCCAGCTGCGTCCCAACGCGCCGGTGAAGGTCGGCGGCGTGACGATCGGCAGCGTGTCGGCGATCGACCTTGATCCGGTCAAGTTCGACACCATCGTGACCCTGGCGATCGACAGCCGCTTCAACGAGATCCCGATCGACACCTCGGCGCAGATCCTCACCGGCGGACTGCTTGGCGAAAGCTATGTTGGCCTGCAGCCGGGCGGCGACCTCGAGGTGTTCCAGCCCGGCGAGGAACTGGTCTACACCCAGCCCGCCGTCGACCTGATGCAGATGGTCGGCAAGTACATGTTCAGCGGCGGTGGCGAGGATGGCCCCGCAGACCCCGCAACCGATACCCCGCCCCCCACGGAGCCCACCCCATGACGTTTCGTCCCCTGATTCCCCTCGTGCTGGCCTCGGCGGTGCTTGCCGCGCTGCCGCTGTCCGCGCACGCCCAGGCCGGGCCCGCCGCCGCGGCCAAGCCCGCCACCGCCGCCGCCACCACGCAGGGCTCGCCGAGCAAGCTCGTGCTCGACAACAGCCAGCGCATCCTCACCACGCTGGAATCGCGCCGCGCCGAGTTCACCGCCGACCGCGGCAAGCTGCAGGCCTTCATCGCCGGCGAGTTCGACCAGATGTTCGACCGCGAGTACTCGGCCCGCCAGGTGCTCGGGCGCCACGGCCGCGGCGCCGACGATGCCGAGGTCAAGGTGTTCGCCGATGCGCTCGCCGACAGCCTGATGCGCCGCTACGGCAGCTCGCTGCTCGACTTCAACACCCGCCTGCGGGTGCGCGTGAAGGCGGAAACCCCGCTGCCGCGCGGCCTCGGCGTCAAGGTGTCCAGCGAGATGCTGCGCCAGGGCGGCGAGCCGATCCCGGTCGACTACCTGATGCGGCAGACCGCCGACGGCTGGCGCGTGTTCGACGTGATGGTCGAGGGTGTCTCGTTCGTGCAGACCTTCCGCCAGCAGTTCGACACGCCGCTGTCGCGCAAGCCGATCCGCGACGTCGCCGCCGACCTGCGCGCCGGGCGGATCCAGGCCGATGCCGGCACCTGACGCCGCCATAAGCCGGGACGGCGACGCGCTGCGCGTCAGCGGCGCCGCCACCGGCGACACCGTTCCCGCGCTGTGGCGCAGCGCACGCCCGCAGTGCGCGGGCGCGCGCCGCATCGACATCGCCGGCGTGACCCGACTGGACAGCGCCGGCCTGGCGCTGCTGTCGGCACTCGCCGACGCCGCCGGCAGCGCGGGCATCGAGGTCGTCGGCACCCCCCCCGGCCTCGCCGACCTGCGCGCCGCCTACCGCCTGGACGCGGCGCTGGGCTTCGGCGCCTGACATGGACGCACACCACATGCACAGCCCGTCATCCACTCCGCGGCGGCTGGCCGTATTCGCCCTGGGCGTCGCCCTGCTGGCCGGCTGCGCGGGCACGGCGCCGCGCGCGCCCGCACCGTCGGGCGCGATGCCGGTTGCAGCCACCGAAGCGCCGGCGCCAACGGCCGGCGACGCTGCGGGCCATGGCCAGGATGCAGCGACGTCCGCAGCCGTGGACGTTCCGCCCGACGCGGCCACGAACCAGACCGGCGACGGTGCGCTTGCCGTTGAAGAAGACCCGGGCGGCGCGCCGATGGCCGCCGATGGCTCCGGAGCGCCGGCCGCCCAGGGCCCCGTGTCGGCCGCCACCCAGGCCGAGCTCGACTTCGCCGCCATCTACGGCGGCGACGTCTACGACCCCATCGCCGATCCGACCCTGCCTGAACCGGCGACGGTCGGCTCTCCCGGGCATGACCCCTGGGAGAACTGGAACCGCCGCGTCCACGGCTTCAACATGGCGATCGACCGCGCCGTCGCCGAGCCGCTGGCGCGCGCCTACGTGAAGGTGGTGCCGCGCCCGCTGCGCCTGGGCGTGGGCAACTTCTTCTCCAACCTCGGCCAGCCGGTCAGCGCGCTGAACGCGCTGCTGCAGGGCAAGCCGAAGCAGGCCGGGCAGTCGCTGGGCCGGTTCGTGGTCAACGCCACCATCGGCATGGCCGGCCTGTTCGATCCCGCCACCCACCTGAAGATCCCCAACCGCAGCGAGGACTTCGGCCAGACCCTGGGCGTGTGGGGCTGGGAGCAGTCGCGCTTCGTCGAGCTGCCCCTGTTCGGGCCGCGCACGGTGCGCGATGTCTTCGGCCTGGTGGGCGACGGCCAGGTCTCGCCCACCCGGCAGATCAACGACGACACGGTGCGCATCGGCCTGCAGGGCCTGCAGCTGGTCGACCTGCGCACCCAGCTGTTCGCGGTCGACCGCCTGCGCGAAGGCGCCGCCGACGAATACGCCCTGGTGCGCGACGCCTGGATGCAGCGCCGCAACTACCAGATCCACGGCGACCGCATCCGCCGCGACCAGCAGCAGGACCTGCCCGACTACCTGCTCGACGACGAGACCAACCCCACCGTCCCCGTCGACGTGATGCCGATCATCCCGGGCTCCAGCCCGCCCTGATCCCTGTTGGAGCGGCCGCAACCGCGACGCGGCCTGGCGATCGCGCCCCCCGCCGCGATCTCCCCTGTAGGAGCGGCTACAGCCGCGATCACCGCCACCGCAAGGTCCTATCGCGGCTGTAGCCGCTCCTACAGGGGCGGTTGCGGGTTGCACCGCCAGGCCGAATCGCGGCTGTAGCCGCTCCTACAGGGGTTCGTCGGTGCTTTCGGCTTCGGCGGGCTCGTCGAAGCCGTCCCCGGTCGCGGTCAGCGCCAGCCCGGCGGCATCCGGCTTCAGCTCCTCGCGCAGCGCCTTCTTGCCGCGCACGCCCAGTTCGGTCAGCCGGCGCGCGCGTGCCAGCACGCTGCGGTTGGACTCGTCCAGCCGGCGCTTGGCGTTGCCGTACGACTTCTGCACCGCGTCCAGCCGCGTGCCCACCTGTTCGAAGTCCTCCAGGAAGCCCTGCAGCGCGTCCAGCAGCAGCCCGCCGGTCTCGCCGATCTGCAGCGCCTGGCGGTGGATGCGGTCGCGCGTCCACAGCCGGTCGACCACGCGCAGCAGCGCCATCAGCGTGTTCGGCGAGGCGAACACCACCTTGTTCTCGAAGGCGAAGGTCTGCAGCGTCGGGTCCGAGCCCAGCGCCGCCGACAGCGCGCCCTCGATCGGCACGAAGGCGATGGTCACGTCGAGCGCGTCGGGACCGATCGCCGCCGGATAGGAACGGTCTGCGAGGTCCTTCACGTGGCGCCGCAGCCCGTCGCAATGGCGGCGCAGCGCGACCGCGTGCAGCTCCGGCTCGTCGCTGGCGTCCATCGCCTCCTGCCACGCGACCAGGTTGACCTTGCTGTCGACCACCACGCTGCGTTCGTCGGGCAGGAACACCACCACGTCCGGGCGCAGCGCGCGGCCCTCCTCGTCGCGCACGCCGGCCTGGCGCTCGAAGTGCACGCCCTCCTCCAGCCCGCTGCCGCGCAGCACGCTTTCCAGGATCAGTTCGCCCCAGTCGCCGCGCACCTTGCTGCTGCCCTTCAGCGCGCGGGTCAGTGCCGCGGTGTGGCCGGCCATGTCCTGGTTGAGGGTCTTGAGCTCGGTCACCGCGCCGAACAGCGCCGAGCGCTCCCTGGCCTCGTCGCTGTAGAGCGTGTCGATGCGGGTGCGGAACTCGCCCAGCCGGTCCTGGAATGGCTTGAGCAGGCCCTCGATGTCGGTGCGGCCCTGCGCACTGGCCGCGCGCACGCTGGCTTCGAACTGCTTGCCGCGTTCGTCGAAGACCCTGCCGGCCAGCGCCGCGAAATCCGACGACAGGCGTGACCGCGCCTCGTCGATGAAGGCCTGCATCTCGGCGCGCGCGCGGTGCGAATGCTCGAGATTGGCGGTGAGTTCGGCGCAGCTGCGCTCGGAGCGCTGATAGTGCTCGCGCAGTTCGCCGCAGGTGCTTTCGGACGCTTCGGCGCGGCGCAGCGCCGAGGCCAGCGCTTCGCTGCGTTCGGCCAGGCTGCGTTCGGCCAGTCCCGCCTGCGCGCGTGCGGCTTCCAGTTCGCCGCGGATGTCGGCCAGCGCCGCGGCGTCGCGCTCATGGCGGCCGCGTGCGGCCTCGAGCTCGGCGGTGACCGCACCCAGCTGGCCCTGCAGCCGCCCGGCGGCTTCCACCGCACCGCGATTGGCCTCGCGCTCGGCGCGCAGCTCGGCGGCCAGCGGGTTGCGGCGCAGCTGCACCAGCAGCATGACGATGGCGGCGATCGCCACGGCCAGGACCAGCATCAACACCAGTTCGACGTTCATGCGGCCAGTGTAAGCCGCGGCGATCGCAGCCTCTGCGACCGCTGGAAAAAGACACGTGCCCGCCGACTGTCACCCGGCCGGCAGGCACGCGGGCGCGATCAGAAATCCCATCGCGCCGAAAGCGTCACCGGCACCGAGAAGCGGCTGCCCGTGTCGTTGATGGTGGCCAGGCCCAGGCCACCGATCGCGCTGTCGTCGTCCTTCAGGTCAGCGGTGTAGCGCACGCCGCTGGCCAGGGTCATGCTGAAGGTCTCGCCGATCGGCACGATCACGCCCACGTCCAGGCCGCCGCTGGCCACCCAGCCCGAGTCGTAGAACGGCGCGTCGGGGATGATGATGCCGGCGTCGGGGATCTCGAACGTGGCGCGGATCTCGTCGACGCGGGTCGCACCGACCCGCGCACCCACGAAGGGACGCGCCGTGCCGGGGGTGCCGAAGTACAGGCGGTAGCCGACCTCGGCCGACAGCGCGGAATAGTCCTCGAACGTGCCGTAGACCGGCAGCTCGACGTCGAGTGCCGGCACGTAGGCGCCGCCCACCTGCACCATGCCGTCATCGGCCTCGGTGCGCCGGACCTGGCCGAAGAATTCGGTGCGATCGCTGGGGGCGTAGGCGAACTCGATGCCGACGGTGCCGGCCGTGTCGTAGATGCGGTCGTGCCCGCGCGCGCCGATGCGCAGTTCGGCGTCGACGCCGGCCAGGTCGGGATTGAGCGGGCCGAGGTCGGGCACGTTGGCGATGGCGCCATCGTGGACGTCGCCATTCACGGGCACGTCGACGCCGCCCACGAGGGACATCGACCAGCGGCCGGCCTCGGGACCCGCGGCGTGCGCGGAGGTGGCAACGAGGGCGGTGAGAGGAAGGATCAGCCAGGTACGCATGGGAGGCTCCGGAGCGGTGACAAGGGAGGGATGTCCGCGTCAGGCCACGGATCCGTGGCCTGACGCGGCACGCCTCACGCTAGGGAGTGACCGGTTAGCCCCTGATCAACCTTTAGCCTGTACAAACCCTGTGCAAACCGCGAGCCGCAGCCCCTGTAGGAGCGGCTACAGCCGCGATTGGAGGCATCCGGCAGACCCGATCGCGGCTGTAGCCGCTCCTACAGACGCGGGAGAGCCGGGAAACCCCGGAAGCCTGAAACCGTCGGGAACTGCCGCGTCAGTCCAGCACCCGGCAGAACACCGCCTTCAGGTAGCGCGATTCCTGCGCATGCGCCATGAACGGATGGTCCGGCCCCGCGCCCGACACCTTCAGCACCTGCACCGTGCGGTTGGAGAAGAACGCCGCGCGCCGCAGCATGTCGAGGAACTGGTCCTCGGCCACAAGCCCGGTGCACGAGAACGTTGCCAGCAGCCCGCCCGGCTTCACCACCGACAGGGCCAGCTTGTTCATGTCCAGGTACTTCTTCAGCGCCGGGATCACCTGCTCGCGGTCGCGGGTCATCTTGGCCGGGTCCAGGATCACCACGTCGTACTGCTCGCCGGCGTTCGACGCGTCGCGCAGCCACGGGAAGATGTCGGCCTGCACGAAGCGCGGGCGCACGCCGTTGAGCTTGGCGTTGCCCTTGGCGAGTTCGATCACGTCGGCGTCGATGTCCACGCCCACCACGTCCGCCGCGCCGCGCACCGCCGAATACACCGCGAAGCCGCCGGTGTTGCAGCACAGGTCGAGCACGCGCTTGCCCGCCACCTGGCGGCTCAGCCACTCGCGGTTTTCGCGCTGGTCGGCGAAGAAGCCGGTCTTGTGCGCGCCCGCCGGATCGGCACGGAAGCGGATGCCGTGCTCGGTGATGATCGCGGGCTCGGTGCCGGGCGTGCCGTGGAAGTCGAAGCTTTCCTGCTTCTGCACGTGCTCGTCGGCGAAGGCGTGGAAGCGGCAGCCCGGGAACTGCTCGCGCAGCGCCTTCATGATCCACTCGCGGTGGCGGAACATGCCGGCGCTGAAGTATTCCAGCACCAGCAGGTCGGCGTAGCGGTCGACCACCAGGCCGCTCAGGCCGTCGCCCTCGCTGTGCACCACGCGCCAGGCGTCGCTCACATCGTCCAGGCGCAGCACGTCGCGGCGCAGCGCCACGGCGTCGGCGATCCTGCGCGAGAACCAGCCCGCGTCGACCGGCACGTTCGGATCGGTCTCGAGGATGCGCACCGCGATCCGCGAGTGGCCGTTGTAGAAGCCGCGGCCGATCCACTCGCCGTCGATGCCGGCCACGTCGACGATGGTCCCGGGCTTCGGCCGCGGGTTCGGCTTCTCGACCAGCTTCTGGAAAATCCACGGATGGCTGGACCGCCAGGCATTGCGCAGGCGGACGACGGGGAGGGCTTCGTTCATGGCGGCGATTCTACCGGGTCGCGCGTGGGCGCCTGCCGCCGTGCCCGGCGTCAGCCGAGTGAAAGCGCGGCGTGCCGCGGCCGCCACCCTTGCGTTGCCGGCATCCGCCGCCATGCTTCGACCATGCACCTGCCCGTCCACGACCATCCGCCCGATTCCGCCGCCCAGCGCGCGGCCGACTGGCGGCGGTTCCGTCGTGCGGTCGGCGCGTCGGCCCTGTTCGTCGCCCTGCTTGCGGTGGTGTATGCCGCCCAGTCCGGCTTCGACGCGCGCCTGTTCGCGGTCTCCCCCGGCAGCGCGCGCGGGCTGTTCGGCATCCTCACCGCGCCGCTGCTGCACGGCTCGCTCGACCACATCGTCGCCAACGGCGCGGCGGTGCTGTTCCTCGGCACCCTCGCCGGCTGGGTGTATCCCAGGGCCTCGCTGCGCGGGCTGCCGCTGATGTGGCTGGGTTCGGGCCTGGGCGCCTGGGCGCTCGGCGCGCCGGGGTCGTGGCACCTGGGTGCCAGCGGCGTGACCCACGGGCTGATGTTCCTGGTGTTCGCCCTGGCCGTGCTGCGCCGCGACCGCGCCGCCATCGCCGCGACCATGATCGGCTTCCTGTTCTACGGCGGCATGCTGCTGACCGTGCTGCCGCGGGAACCCGGCGTGTCCTGGCAGTCGCACCTGGGCGGCGCGCTGGGCGGGATCGTCGCGGCCTGGCTGTTCCGCCGGCTGGACCCGGCGCCGCCGCGCAAGCGCTACAGCTGGGAGCTCGAGGACGAGCAGGCGGCCGCCGACGCCGCGCGTGCCGCCGCCGAGCGCGCGCAGTTCGAACCGGCCTTGCCGGATGACGTGCCGGTGCTGTGGCAGCGGCCCGAGCCCACGGATGACGAACGCGGCAAGGTCCTGCCGTTCCCCCCGCGCGATCGGTCCTGACGGGATCGGCCCTGACGGCATCGGCCACGGCCTCGCCGGGTAGACTCCGGCGATGCGCCTGCCCACCGCCGTCCTGCTGCTCGCCGTCGCCCTGCCCTGGGCCCCCGCCACCGGACGCGACGCCATGACCGAAGCCGACGCCCGCCTGCAGCGCTACACCGGCGAAGTGCCGGGCGCGGCCCTGCTGGTGCTGCGCGACGGCGAGCCGGTCCTGCGCCGCAGCGTCGGACTCGCCGACGTCGATGCCGGCACGCCGGTGACCCCGGCCACGAACTTCCGCCTGGCCTCGGTCAGCAAGCAGTTCACCGCCGCCGCCGTGCTGCTGCTGGCCGAGGACGGCCGCCTGCGCCTGGACGATCCCGTGCGCCGCTGGCTGCCCGAGCTGCCGGCCAGCGCCGATGGCGTCACCCTGCACCACCTCCTCAGCCACACCTCGGGCCTGCACGACTACGAAGACCTGATGGCCGCCGATTTCCACGGCCAGGTGCGCGACGCCGGCGTGGTCGGCCTGCTGGCCAGCGGCGGCGAACCCTACTTCGCCCCGGGCAGCGCCTACCGCTACAGCAACTCCGCCTACGCCCTCCTCGCGCTGGTGGTCGAACAGGCCTCCGGCAAGCCCTACCAGGACGTGCTGCGCGAACGGATCTTCGTTCCGCTGGGCATGACGCACAGCGTCGCCTTCGTCGATGGCCTCAACACCGTCGACGCCCGCGCCTACGGCCACAGCGCCGACGGCGGCGGCTGGCGCCGTACCGACCAGTCCACCACCAGCGCCGTGCTCGGCGACGGCGGCATCTATTCCTCCATCGACGACCTGGCCAGGTGGGATGCCGCGCTCGCCGACGACCGCCTGCTCTCCGAAGCCTCGCGCGCGCTGGCCTTCTCGCCGCAGACCACCACGCCCACCGGCGAGGCCGACGTCGCCGCCTACGGCTACGGCTGGCGCCTCGACGGCCAGGGCCTGCTGTGGCACTCGGGCGAAACCATCGGCTTTCGCAACGTGATCCTGCGCTGGCCCGCGCAGCGCCTCACCGTGGTCATGCTGACCAACCGCAATGCGCCCGAACCCTATGCCGACGCCCGCGCGATCGGCGAGGCGTTCCTGCGCGAGGCCACCGCACGCTAGGCTTGTGGCCTTCACCGCCGCCGGACCCGCCATGCCCGTCGCCCCACGCCGTCGTAAGACGCGCGCCCTCGCGCTCGCCACCGCCGCCACGCTCGCCCTGCTTCCCGGCCTGTCGGCCTGCAAGCGCGGCGCCGATCCGGACGCCGCGGCGGCATCCAGCGCCACCGAAATACCGCAGGACCCCGCCGCCGCGCGCATCGAGGCCGACGTCCGCGCGCTGGCCGACGACCGAATGCAGGGCCGCGAAACCGGCACGCCGGGCCATGACCTGGCCGCCGACCACGTCGCCGCGCGCTTCGCCGAGGCCGGCCTCGCCCCCGGCGGCGACGACGGCGGCTGGTTCCAGCGCGTGCCGCTGCTGCGCGCCACCCTGGTGCCGGAGGGCGCCAAGCTGCAGGTGCAGCTCGAGGGCGCCGCCGTCGCGCTGGCCTTCCAGGACCAGTTCCTGCCGATGGCCAACTTCAACGCCGCCGATGCCGCGGTCGACGCGCCGGCGGTCTTCGTCGGCCAGGCGATCCATGCGCCGGGCCTCGACCATGACGATTTCGCCGGCCTCGACCTGCGCGGCAAGGTGGCGGTGATGTTCGGCGGCGCGCCCGAGCGCTTCGACGACACCCGGCGCGCCTTCCATGCCGCGCTGGACGAGAAGCTCCGCAGCGTCGCCGAGCGCGGCGCGGTGGCCGCCGTGCTGGTCGGCACCGCCGCCGACGAAGTGCGCACGCCCTGGGCGCGCAGCGCGGAGGCCTGGGACCGGCCGGCGATGCGCCTGCGCGATGCCGACGGCCGTGGCCTGGACACGTTTCCCGCGCTGAAGGTGGTTGCCCGCGTCAGCGCCGCGGCCGCCGACACCCTGTTCGCCGGCGGCGAGCGCAGCGCGGCCCAGCTGGCCGAGCGCGCCCGCTCGGGTGAAGCCGACGGCTTCGCGCTGCCGGTGCAGCTCTCGCTGGCCGTGCGCACGCGGGTCGAGCCGCTGGAGTCGCGCAACGTCGTCGGCGTGCTGCGCGGCCGCGACCCCGCGCTGGCCGACGAATACGTCGTGCACACCGCGCACCTCGACCACGTCGGCACCGGCATCGCGGTCGACGGCGACGCGATCTACAACGGCGCGCTCGACAACGCCCTGGGCGTCGCGATCATGGCCGAGGCCGCGCGCGGGCTGGCCGCCGCCAGCCAAGCGCCGCGCCGCTCGCAGGTCTTCGTCGCCGTCACCGCCGAGGAGCAGGGCCTGCTCGGCTCGCGCTGGTTCGCCCGCAACCCCGCCGCCGGCGGCACCCTGGTGGCCAACATCAACCTCGACATGCCGGTGCTGACCGCGCCCAGCCGCGACGTGGTGCCGATCGGCGTCGAGCACTCGTCGCTGAAGGCCGTGGTCGAGGACGCCGCGCGCGACGTGGGCGTGCGCGTCTCGCCGGACCCGTTCCCAGAGGAGGCGGTGTTCGTGCGCAGCGACCAGTTCTCCTTCGTGCGCGAAGGCATTCCCGCCGTCTACCTCGACGGCGGCATCGAGCCGGCCGACCCCGAGCGCGACCCCAAGGTCTCCGCCACCTGGTTCATGCGCAACTGCTACCACCGCCCCTGCGACCAGGCCGACCTGCCGATCCACTACGGCGACGCCGCGCGCCTGGCGCGGCTGTCGGCAAGGATCGCCCAGGGCATCGGCGAGGCGGATGCGCGGCCGGTGTGGAACGAGGGTGACTTCTTCGGCGAGCGCTTTGGTGGCGGCTCAGGTGCCGGTGCTGGTGCCGGTACTGGTACTGGTACGAATTAGGGTTCGGGATCGGGTTCGGCAAAGGGCCAAGCGCCGGGCACGTGCGCGGCGCGCCAGCCCGCCGCGTGGGCTCCGCGCATCGCTCAGCCCTGGCGTGCGCCGAGCATGATCACCGCCATCCCCAGCAGGCACAGGCCAACGCCGATCCAGTCGGTCAGCGAGGGTCGCACCGCGTCGACGGCCCACAGCCACATCAGCGCCACCGTGACGTAGACCCCGCCGTAGGCCGCATAGACGCGCCCGGCCGCCTGTGGATGCAGGGTCAGCAGCCATACGAACACGGCCAGGCTGAGCGCCGCCGGCAGCAGCAGCCACGCCGAGCGGCCCTGCTTCAGCCACAGCCACGGCAGGTAGCAGCCGATGATCTCCGCCAGCGCCGTGGCGACGAAGAGCGCAAGGATCCTGGGCAGTTCCATCGCTGCGCGCCCCGGTCAGGCGCCCTGGCCAAAGACGTAGACAGCCACTCCCGACGCCACGCCGGCCGCGACTCCCCTGGGTCCTTGCATGGTCCTCTCCTGGTGCTGCCCGTGGGCGGGGCCGGCCGCGTTCCATCGTACGGCCCGCCTGATGACGTGTCAGCGGCGCCGCGAGAGTGCCGCGCCGGCGACGAGACCGACGGCCACCCCGGCCGCGAGGCCAGCTGGCAGGTTGCCGAAGACAATCCCCAGTGCGCTGCCGAGTCCGGCGCCTGCGGCCAGGCCGATGCCGACCATCCATGCGTTCGAGCGCGGTGCACTGCGGGTCATGGCGTTCTCGCAAAATCGTCCGGGGTCAGTGCAGGACGCCCGGGCCGGAGAACTGTGACCCTTCGGTGCGGCAATCCCGTACACGCGACGGCGGCCGATCCCGCAGGTCGCGGGGCGCCGCGTCAGCCGCGCTTGCCAGGCCCGGACACGTCGACACCCGCCGCCGCAAGCTGCGCGCGAGCCTCGGGATCGGCTTCGAGCACGCGGCGCAGCGTGTGGAAGACATACACGCGGCACAGGCCTGGCCAGGCGACCAGCAGGTAGAGCGCTCCCGCCACCAGCCAGTCCGGGCGCGCCACCGGCTTCCAGCCGCCCAGGTGTCCCGCGGCGGTGTAGCCCAGCACGGCGAGCAGCACCCAGCGGAACCACGCCCAGAAGCGCGTGCCCCACAGGACATTCCTGAAGTGGCGGATCTCATCCTCGGTCAGCGTCATGCCCTGCCTCCTTGCGTGGTGCACCCATGAAGCCTCAGCCCCACAGGCCGAAGATCACGCCGAACAGTGCGGCGAGCAGGACGATCCAGACGTTCACGGCGGTTCCCCTTGAGCATCGGCGGGGCGGGCCGCCCGATTGGCAGAAGAGTAGCAACGAGCGGCGTTTTCGAGGGCGGTGCTTACCCGGCCAGGAAGAACTCGACCTTCCCGCAGCCAGGACATGCGTATGTGTCGAATCCCTCGCGGTTGGTGAAGAGCTTGCCAACGTCAAGCAGCAGACCGGGCAACAGGCTTCCCTCATGCAGCTTCATGCGGCGAACGAAGCTCAACCCGGTTCCACAGCGCAGGCACGCCAGGGTTCGCTGTGTTTCCCCTGGCGCCAGGGCGTCGGGAACGAACTCCGCGGCCGGCGGGCTGCCATCGACGCCGGTGCCACACTTCCAGCAGATCGTGTAGCCGTTCTCCACGGCTTCGCCGCAGGTCTTGCATGTTTCCCGGCCCATATACGCTCCATTGCAACCCGGCACCTGGCGTCAGGACGCATCGTCAACGCGGATGCGCCCGATCAGGCCATGGGCCGAAAGCGTCTCCTCGCCCAGGCTCCCATCGCCCAGAGCAAAGTAGAGCATGCACCGGCCAGGACCGTCACGCTGAGTACCAGCCATACCAGCCCGCGGCCACCGCTGAAATTGAGCTGCGGGTTGCCTGCCAGGACCACCGAGACGGGAAGCCAGAGCATGGCCGCGACCAGCGAGACCAGCGAGGCGGCGCGAAGCGTGGAACGCGGCAGGCTCAGCAGGCATGCAGCGCCCGCAAGTGCACACAGACCTGAAGCGACCAGCCCGTTGCCGAGCGGCAAACCACCCGGCAAAGGTGCCTCGAGCCAAGCTGCGCCGCGAATCAGGGACAGCGCGGCGAAGACGGCGAACGCCACCAGCGCCGAAGCGACCGCCGCGGACCCTCTCATGCCCGCGGCGATACTTTCGGCCGCCGCGCGATCGCCACGGTGCTCACTGCAGCGACGGCCGGAAGACCGAGACGTGCGTGTCCTTGAACGCAGCTACACATGCTTGATCCACTCCCGGACGACTGCAACCAGCGGCTCACGCTTCACCACAAGGTCCTCCCGACCGGCGAACCTGACCGATGCACGGTCTGGTCCAAGCCACTTGAGGATCCCATGGGGATCAGGGATCCAGCCCGGCGGCAACGCCCGCTTGGACCTGGCTCCCAGATGGAGAATGAGCTGCACCGAGTCCTTGGCCCTCAGAGGCATCGTGGCGAAGTGCTCTGACGTCCTGAAGCTCGGTGCGTTCCATTTGTTCTCCTCGGAGATCCCCGGGTCCGCGCCGAGGAGGATCTGCCTGAGCGCGACAATCTCCTGCTTGAGCGGATGATCCAGTGCCGCAATGAAGGCCTGTACCGTAAGCAATGATCCGGCGCCCTTCCCAAGCATTTCCGCACCTCGTCCCATGCCGCCTGACGCCAGACTACGCCGCGCCGCGAAGCGGTGTGGGCTCGACTGGACGGCCACGCTGCGGCCCCTCAGGAAGGTGGTCCGCGGCCAGCAACCTGAACTGCTTTTGCTGCTCGAGTGAGAGCACGCGGAACGGTATCGGCATGGCGCCGCTTTCGAGCTCGACAAGAAATCCCGGGCTGTAAATGTGGACTGCCTTCACCCTGGCCCAGGCAACAGAGCCCGGGCCACGCCTGGTGCGCCTGCTCACGCCCGCAGCGTCGATCGTGAAGTCGCATCGGCCGACACGCGACGATTTGTACACGAACCCGATTGCTGCAACACACAGCAGCGTAAAGCGGGCCACATGTCGCCTTGCCCCCGTCAGGGTCTGCAAGGACTCCTCTGTGTCGAACGCGTGCTCCGTTACGAAACGAAGGTACTCTCCAAGCCGATAGCGGACTGCGAACTCGATGCGGAGCGAGGAATCCATCGCTGCCTAACGAACAAGCGGGGCCGAGCCGCACGACAGCCTGCCCCAGGACTGCCGGAGGCCCACAAGGTGGACGATGCCGATCAGCAGGCAGATTGAAGAGCTCACGAGCCAGAACACCATGCTGTTGCCAGGGAAGTACGCCATGACCGGCACGAACGCGACGCCCCGGACCATGTAGATGGCCGTGACGGCGGACAGGACAGTACGGCGCAACGGCAGCCTGCGAATCACGCCGGCGCCGGACAGGGCGTAAGCACTCCAGGCAGCAAGAACGCCGGCAATCGCCAGGGTCACGACGGTGGGATACCAGTGGCCGGCCCCGTGCAGCTGTGCCATCTGCTCTCCGGCGCCCAAGAGCCGAAACAGCGGAGCGCCCACGACAAGACACGCCAGATGTACCAGCGCTGCGAGTCCGCTGAGGGCAGCGGCGAATACGAGAAGCTTGTTGGTTGGACTGGCCATGTGGCTCCCTGCGACTTGGCACCGGAATCAAGCCGTGCCGCGAAGCAGTAGCGGCTTGAATGATTTGCTAGGCCTGCGGCCGGCGTTGCATCACCAACGTCACGCGGCCGATCACATACAGAACGAGGCCGGCGATGAAGCTCCCGTAGGCAACCCTGAATCGCATGTCGCTGTGGGCGATCGCGGCAGGCTGGAAGAAGATCCAAGCCGCCAGAATGGCGCTAACGGCAAGCAGTCCGAGTCCGACCAGGAGGTAGATGTTTGTGACGCCAAATCGAGCCATTGAATCTCTCCACCCTCTGCATGGCCAAATGCGGACCTGACACCTGGGCCAAGCCGAGACGCGGAATGGAGCGAAGCGGCTTCGTCTCGAACGCTTTGCCAGGCCCCACCCATGCCGCCCTCTCTGACGTCATGGCTGAGTGTGCGGGCTAAAACAGCCCGACGGCAACTGGTGCAAGGCACGCAACGCCGATCAGAAAAGGGGTGATGCGCCGCCAGGTCCTTGTGGCCTGATTCGTAGCCATGACATAGCCAAGCACAACGACGAGAACCAGCAGCGCGCACAACGCTGCTACAAGAGTCCACGTTGCCGCCTGCCAGATCATTGGATCCGCGGGAAACGTAAAAAGGATGCCAGCCGCCGCTACGCAAATGCCGATCGCAAGCCAGGTGAGAGCGGTTGTGAACTTGAGTTTGCGAAATGCTGCCATTGGCGCCAACCCCCAAGTCAAGCCAAGACGCGCCAAGGCGGGCACTTGCGGTTCTGCCCTCTCGCGCCAGCCTGCGTCAGCGAGACAACATGAAAGGGGGCTGTAAAGCGACTCGGCAACGTCGGCGACGGAGACGCCGGGAAGCTCACTCAGGCGAACTGCGGTGGCCTTGAAATGATCGGTGTAACGGTAGGTTGTTATGGGGCCTGGTGTGAGCATGAAGACACTCCTGATCGTTAGGTCAGGGTGTCCACTGAAGCGAAGGAACTACCGTGTCGGCTTGAACGCACTGTCATGCCCAGCCGCCGCCGTTGTCACCACGAGAACGTGGCGTCGACTTACCGACCTTACCTGGCCGCCGGCTGGACAATGCGAGTGCAGCGGCAACGCCCAGAGCGATGCCTAGCCCGATGCTCAGGGCAGGGCTACCAAGGACAATTCCGAACGCTGCGCCGATTGCGACGCCAAGCGCCATTCCCGCGCCCAGGTTTCGACGCATCTTCTCGTTGCCGCCCTTCCACATCGCCATGCACCTCCCAGCGGGGCCTAACGCCCAAGTTAAGCCGCGCCGCAGCGGGGCGTGAAGCACATGGCAAGCTGTACCTGCCATGTGGTTTGCGCCCCGATGTGGTGTCGGCTTGAACGCATTGTTAGGTCGCTGCCACCGTGATCTTTAGGCCAAGCGCATGCGCGACCTTGGATACGGTAGCGAAGCTCGGGTTGCCTTGCCCCGAAA
>NZ_JAEMDY010000003.1:0-503436 GCF_016457215.1 Luteimonas sp. MC1895 | reverse complement strand
GCAATCATGGCCAAGGGTAAGTTCGAGCGCACCAAGCCCCACGTGAACGTGGGCACGATCGGTCACGTGGACCACGGCAAGACGACGCTGACGGCGGCGCTGACGAAGATCGGTGCGGAGCGTTTCGGCGGCGAATTCCACGCCTATGACGCGATCGACAAGGCGCCGGAAGAGAAGGCGCGTGGCATCACGATCTCGACCTCGCACGTGGAGTACGAGAGCCCGAACCGCCACTACGCGCACGTCGACTGCCCCGGGCACGCCGACTACGTCAAGAACATGATCACCGGTGCGGCGCAGATGGACGGCGCGATCCTGGTGTGCTCGGCCGCTGACGGCCCGATGCCGCAGACGCGCGAGCACATCCTGCTGGCGCGCCAGGTCGGCGTGCCGTACATCGTGGTGTTCCTGAACAAGGCCGACATGGTCGACGACGCGGAGCTCCTCGAGCTGGTCGAGATGGAAGTGCGCGAGCTGCTGTCGAAGTACGACTTCCCGGGCGACGACACCCCGATCATCCACGGTTCGGCGCTGAAGGCGCTGGAAGGCGACCAGTCGGACATCGGCGTGCCGGCGATCATCAAGCTGGTCGAGGCCCTGGACACCTGGATCCCGGAGCCCGAGCGTGACATCGACAAGACCTTCCTGATGCCGGTGGAAGACGTGTTCTCGATCTCGGGCCGCGGCACCGTGGTGACCGGCCGCATCGAGCGCGGCATCATCAAGGTGGGCGAGGAAATCGAGATCGTCGGTATCCGCGACACCCAGAAGACGACCGTCACCGGCGTCGAGATGTTCCGCAAGCTGCTCGACCAGGGCCAGGCGGGCGACAACGCCGGCCTGCTGCTGCGCGGCACCAAGCGCGACGACGTCGAGCGCGGCCAGGTGCTGTGCAAGCCGGGTTCGATCAAGCCGCACACGGACTTCGAGGCCGAGGTTTACGTGCTGTCGAAGGACGAGGGCGGCCGCCACACGCCGTTCTTCAAGGGCTACCGTCCGCAGTTCTACTTCCGCACCACCGACATCACCGGCGCCTGCGAGCTGCCGGAAGGCGTCGAGATGGTGATGCCGGGCGACAACGTGAAGATGGTGGTCTCGCTGATCAACCCGATCGCGATGGACGAGGGCCTGCGCTTCGCGATCCGCGAGGGTGGCCGTACGGTCGGCGCGGGCGTGGTCGCCAAGATCCTCAAGTAAGCCTATCCCGGCGGCGTTGCCGCCGTGATATGTGCTGCCGTTGATCCGGCCTGCAGGCAGGCCGGATAGCGCCAGCGGCCATCGGCTCACGCCGGCGGCCTGTGGTAAACGCCGGGGCGAGTCGGGAGCGGCTCGCCGTTGGCGTCTAAGAGGTGCCAAGTTTTTGTACACGCCAGTAGCTCAATTGGCAGAGCAGCGGTCTCCAAAACCGCAGGTTGGGGGTTCGAGTCCCTCCTGGCGTGCCATGCCGCAACGAGGGCGATAGCCACTTGAACAGCAGGGTTGAACATTCGAGGAGCCACGCCTCGGCAGGCGACATCGCCAGGTACGTGGTTGCGGGCCTCCTGCTTGTCGGCGGGCTCGTCGCCTTCTACTGGTTCGAAGGCCAGTGGCCGATGCCGCTGCGCGTCCTTGCAGTGGTCGGCGGCGTCGCCGCCGCGCTGGTCGTGTTCCTGACCAGCACCAAGGGCTTCCAGACCCGGGAGTTCCTGTCCGAAGCCCGCTTCGAGCTGCGCAAGGTCGTCTGGCCGACGCGCCAGGAAGCCATGCGCATGAGCTGGGTGGTGATGATCGTGGTGGTGATCATCAGCCTGATGCTGGCCGGGTTCGACCTGGTCATCCAGTGGCTCATCCGCCTGCTGCTCGGCAACTGATGGAGATGTCCGGTTTGGAAAGCGAGATCGTCAAGCGCTGGTACGTGGTCCATGCCTATTCCGGCTTCGAGAAGTCGGTGGCCCAGGCGCTGCGCGACCGCATCGTGCGCATGGGCATGGAAGAGAAGTTCGGCGACGTGATGGTGCCGACCGAAGAGATCATCGAGATGCGCTCCGGCCAGAAGCGCCGTTCCGAGCGTAAGTTCTTCCCGGGCTATGTCCTGGTCCAGATCGCCACCCAGGACGAGGGCGGGATTCCGCGCATCGACAGCGAGAGCTGGCACCTGGTGAAGGAAACCCCCAAGGTGATGGGCTTCATCGGCGGCACCGCCGCCCAGCCGCTGCCGATCCGCGACGAGGAGGCCGATGCCATCCTCGCCCGCGTGCAGGAAGGCGTCGAGAAGCCGCGCCCGAAGGTGCTGTTCGAGGCCGGCCAGATGGTGCGCGTCGTCGACGGTCCCTTCAACGACTTCAATGGCGTGGTCGAGGAAGTCAACTACGAAAAGAGCCGCCTGCGCGTGGCCGTGCTCATCTTCGGCCGCTCGACCCCGGTCGAACTGGAATTCGGGCAGGTCGAGAAGGCCTGATCCCCGGCCGCTTGGCCGGTCTACCGGAAGCTGCTATAGTGCGCGGCTTCCTGCCCGGAAACCGGGCGTTCGCATTGGCCGCCGCCCTGGCGGCCTTTGCGCGTGAAAACGCGACACCGGGACGCGAGATTCCCGGCCCGATGGGGAGCCTGACAGGCGTTCGCACCCGGAGAGGACAATGGCCAAGAAAGTAGTGGGTTACATCAAGTTGCAGGTCAAGGCGGGTCAGGCGAATCCTTCGCCGCCGGTCGGTCCTGCCCTGGGCCAGCGCGGCCTGAACATCATGGAGTTCTGCAAGGCGTTCAACGCCGCCACGCAGAAGCTCGAGCCGGGTCTTCCGACCCCGGTCATCATCACCGCGTACTCGGACCGCACCTTCACCTTCATCACCAAGTCGACCCCGGCTGCGGTGCTGCTGCGCAAGGCTGCCGGCGTCGCCTCGGGCTCCAAGCGCCCGAACACCGAGAAGGTGGGCAAGGTCACCCGCGCCCAGCTCGAAGAGATCGCGAAGATGAAGGAAGCCGACCTGACGGCGGCCGACCTGGAAGCAGCAGTTCGCACCATCGAGGGCTCCGCCCGTTCGATGGGCCTGTCGGTGGAGGGCTGAAGACATGGCACAGACCAAGCGACAGAAGACCATCAAGGCCGCCGTGGTTCCGGGCAAGGCCTATGGCATCGATGACGCACTGAAGATCGTGCAGGACAACAGCAAGGCCAAGTTCGTCGAAGCCGTCGACGTGGCCGTGCGCCTGGGCGTCGACGCGCGCAAGTCGGACCAGCAGGTCCGTGGCTCGACCGTGCTGCCGCAGGGCACCGGCAAGTCGGTGCGCGTGGCGGTGTTCGCCCCGGCCGGCGCCAAGACCGAGGAGGCCCTGGCCGCCGGTGCCGACGCCGTCGGCATGGACGACCTGGCCGAGAAGATGCAGGCCGGCGACCTCAACTATGACGTCGTGATCGCCACCCCCGACGCCATGCGCGTGGTCGGCAAGCTCGGCACGCTGCTGGGCCCGCGCGGCCTGATGCCCAACCCGAAGGTCGGCACGGTTTCGCCGAACCCGGGCGAGGCGGTCAAGAACGCCAAGGGCGGCCAGGTCCGCTACCGCACCGACAAGGCCGGCATCATCCACTGCACGATCGGCAAGGCCGACTTCGGCGCCGAGCGCCTGAAGGAGAACCTGCAGGCCCTGCTGGCCGACCTGGTGAAGGCCAAGCCGGCCACCGCCAAGGGCCAGTACCTGCAGAAGATCTCGGTCAGCTCGACGATGGGCCCCGGCGTCACCGTCGACCAGTCGACGCTGTCGTTCAAGTAATCAGCAAGTTTTGAGGGCATCGCCGAAGGCCTTGGGCCGGAGGCGGAGCCGTCAAAGACCGCAGGCGCGGCCTGCGCGGCAGCGACGACGGGCAGGGATGCTCGAACTGGCATGGATTCGCCGTCGTTGCCACCGCAGGGCGCTTAATCCTCGAACCGCGCGAGCGGGGACGGGCCTGCGCAGATGGTTGCCGACCCTCCCAAAGATCAAGACGTATCGATCCAGACGGAAAACGGCCACCAACGGGATGCCGCTTGCGGCGTCCCCGGCACCAAGGGACTGGTGCCGCCAAAGGACCGGCCCGGCGCGGATGCGCCAGGCCGGATTGCGAAGTACGGAGGAAGTGCAATGGCTCTCAATCTGAACCAGAAGAAGGAAGTCGTTGCCGAACTGGCCGAGGTCGCCGCGACGGCGCACTCGCTGGTTGCCGCGGAGTACGTGGGCCTGACCGTCGAGCAGTTGACCAGCATGCGCAAGAAGGCGCGCGCCGAAGGCGTGTACCTGAAAGTCGCGAAGAACACGCTGGTCTCGCGTGCAGTGGAGAACACCGATTACGCCATCGTCCAGGACGAGCTGACCGGTCCCCTGCTGTACGCCTTCTCGAAGGAAGACCCCGGCGCCGCCGGACGCCTGATCAAGGAGTTCGCCAAGGCGAACGACAAGCTGAAGCCGCGCCTCGTGGCGATCGGCGGGCAGAAGTACCCGGGCACCCATGTGGATGTCCTGGCTTCGCTCCCGACGCGTGACGAAGCGCTGTCGATGCTGCTCAGCGTCATGGTCCAGCCCGCCACCATGCTGGTGCGCGTGCTGGCCGAGCCGGCCACGCAGGTCGCCCGCGCTACGAGCGCGGTCGGCCAGCAGAAGGCGGCTTGAGGCAACAGTTCGGTCGACACCCGACCACAGACGTTTTCCAACATTAGATAACCAGAGGTATCGAGATGTCCCTTTCCAACGAGCAGATCATCGAAGCGATCAGCAGCAAGACCCTCGTCGAGGTGATGGAGCTGGTCCACGCGATGGAAGAGAAGTTCGGCGTGTCCGCCGCCGCCCCGGTCGCCATGGCCGCTGGCCCGGCCGCCGCCGCCGCTCCCGTCGAGGAGCAGACCGAGTTCAACGTCACGCTGAAGTCGGCTGGCGAGAAGAAGGTCGAGGTCATCAAGGTGGTCCGCGCGATCACCGGCCTGGGCCTGAAGGAAGCCAAGGACCTGACCGAAGCCGGTGGCGTGGTCAAGGAAGGCGCTTCGAAGGAAGACGCCGAGAAGATCAAGAAGGACCTGGAAGCGGCCGGCGCCACGGTCGAAGTCAAGTAAGCGTTGTCGCGTCGCCAGCGTGATCGGCGACCACCGGGGCTGGGGGCGAAAGCCCCCGGCCTTCGGCCGTTGTAGAGACTGTTGCAAGAACCGACACGAGTCGGCAGTTGGAAGTAGCGGGAGATGGCGTGCTGGTGCCGGCAATACCAGCGATTTCCAACTGGCGGTTCACAGATTCCCCTGGGTCGCGCCGCGCGCGGCCCGCTGATGCCAAAGGCGGTAGCTCCCCATGACGACGTCATATTCGTTCACCGAAAAGAAGCGCATCCGCAAGGACTTCGGCAAGCGCCGTTCGATCCTCGAGGTCCCGTTCCTGCTGGCCATCCAGGTCGACTCGTACCGCGAGTTCCTGCAGGCCGACCGCGATCCCGCGCGCCGCGAGGACCGCGGCCTGCACGCCGCCCTCAAGTCGGTATTCCCCATCACCAGCTACAACGGCTACGCAGCGCTGGAGTACGTCGGCTACAAGCTCGGCGACCCGGTGTTCGACGAGCGTGAGTGCCGCAACCGCGGCCTCAGCTACGGCGCCCCGCTGCGCGTGACCGTGCGCCTGGTGATCTACGACCGCGAGTCGTCGTCGAAGGCCATCAAGTACGTGAAGGAGCAGGAGGTCTACATGGGCGAGATCCCGCTCATGACCGGCAACGGCACCTTCATCGTCAACGGCACCGAGCGCGTCATCGTCTCCCAGCTGCACCGCTCGCCGGGCGTGTTCTTCGACCACGACCGTGGCAAGACCCACAGCTCGGGCAAGCTGCTGTACAGCGCCCGCATCATCCCGTACCGCGGCTCGTGGCTCGACTTCGAGTTCGACCCGAAGGACGCGCTGTTCACCCGCATCGACCGCCGCCGCAAGCTGCCGGTTTCGGTGCTGCTGCGCGCGCTCGGCTACAACAACGAAGAAATGCTCAACGAGTTCTTCGAGATCAACCACTTCCACATCGATCCCGAAGAGGGCGTGCAGCTCGAGCTGGTGCCCGAGCGCCTGCGCGGCGAGACCCTGGACTTCGACCTGGCCGATGGCGACCGCGTGATCGTCGAGGCCGGCCGCCGGATCACCGCGCGCCACGTCAAGCAGCTGACCGACTCGGGCATCGAAGCCCTGGCCGTGCCGGATGCCTACCTCGTGGGCCGCGTGCTGTCGCATGACGTCGTCGACGCCGCCACCGGCGAGCTGATCGCCTCGGCCAACGACGAGATCACCGACGAGATGCTGGAAGCCCTGCGCAAGGCGGGCATCGAGGCCGTGGGCACGATCTGGACCAACGACCTGGACCGCGGCGCGTACCTGTCCAACACGCTGCGCATCGACGGAACCCGGACCCAGCTCGAGGCCCTGGTCGAGATCTACCGCATGATGCGTCCCGGCGAGCCGCCGACCAAGGATGCCGCGCAGAACCTGTTCCACAACCTGTTCTTCACCTTCGAGCGCTACGACCTGTCGGGCGTGGGCCGGATGAAGTTCAACCGCCGCATCGGCCGCAAGGAAACCACCGGTTCGCCGGTGCTGTACGACGCCAAGTACTTCGCCGAGCGCAAGGACGACGATTCCGCGCGCCTGCGCCAGGCCAACGGCGACAGCTCCGACATCCTCGACGTGCTGAAGGTGCTGACCGAGATCCGCAACGGCCGCGGCGTGGTCGACGACATCGACCACCTCGGCAACCGTCGCGTGCGTTCGGTCGGCGAGATGGCCGAGAACGTGTTCCGCGTGGGCCTGGTGCGCGTCGAGCGTGCGGTGCGCGAGCGCCTGACCATGGCCGAGGCCGATGGCCTGACGCCGCAGGAGCTGATCAACGCCAAGCCGGTCGCGGCGGCGGTGAAGGAGTTCTTCGGTTCGTCGCAGCTGTCGCAGTTCATGGACCAGAACAACCCGCTGTCCGAGGTCACCCACAAGCGCCGCGTGTCGGCGCTTGGCCCGGGCGGCCTGACCCGCGAGCGCGCCGGCTTCGAGGTGCGCGACGTGCACCCGACCCATTACGGCCGCGTCTGCACCATCGAGACCCCGGAAGGCCCGAACATCGGCCTGATCAACTCGCTGGCCGTGTTCGCGCGCACCAACGGCTACGGCTTCCTCGAGACGCCGTACCGCAAGGTCGTGGACGGCAAGGTCACCGACGACGTCGAGTACCTGTCGGCGATCGAGGAGAACGAGTACGTCATCGCGCAGGTGAGCGCGCCGCAGGATGACAACGGCAACCTCGACGCGCCGTTCATCGCCTGCCGCTTCCAGGGCGAGAACCTGCTGAAGCCGCCAAGCGAGATCCACTACATGGACGTCTCGCCGATGCAGACCGTGTCGGTCGCGGCGGCGCTGGTTCCGTTCCTCGAGCACGACGACGCCAACCGCGCGCTCATGGGCGCGAACATGCAGCGCCAGGCCGTGCCGACGCTGAAGAGCGAGAAGCCGCTGGTCGGCACCGGCATCGAGCGCGCCGTGGCGCGCGACTCGGGCGTGACGGTGAACGCGCGCCGTGGCGGCGTGATCGAGCAGATCGACGCCGCGCGCATCGTGGTCAAGGTCAACGAGGACGAGATCTCCGGCGAGACCGATGCCGGCGTCGACATCTACAACCTGATCAAGTACACGCGCTCCAACCAGAACACCTGCATCAACCAGACCCCGCTGGTCAACGTGGGCGACGTGGTCGCGCGCGGCGACGTGCTGGCCGACGGTCCTTCGACCGACATCGGCGAGCTGGCCCTGGGCCAGAACATGCTGGTCGCGTTCATGCCGTGGAACGGCTACAACTTCGAGGACTCGATCCTCCTGTCCGAGCGCGTGGTCAAGGAAGACCGCTACACCACGATCCACATCGAAGAGCTCACCGCCGTCGCCCGCGATACCAAGCTGGGTCCGGAGGAGATCTCGGCCGACATCCCGAACGTCTCCGAGCAGGCGCTCAACCGCCTCGACGAGTCGGGCGTGGTGTACATCGGCGCCGAAGTGCGCGCCGGCGACATCCTGGTCGGCAAGGTCACGCCCAAGGGCGAAAGCCAGCTGACCCCGGAAGAGAAGCTGCTGCGCGCGATCTTCGGCGAGAAGGCGTCGGACGTGAAGGACAGCTCGCTGCGCGTGCCGCCCGGCATGGACGGCACCGTCATCGACGTGCAGGTCTTCACCCGCGACGGCATCGAGAAGGACAAGCGCGCCAAGCAGATCGAGGAAAGCGAGATCAAGGCCGTCAAGAAGGACTTCGACGACCAGTTCCGCATCCTCGAGGGCGCGATCTACGCCCGCCTGCGCGAGCAGCTGCTGGGCAAGACCGCCAACGGCGGCCCCGGCGTCAAGAAGGGCGACACCGTGTCGTCGCTGGTGCTGGACGGCCTGAAGAAGTCCGACTGGCTGCAGCTGCGCATGAAGGACGACGACGCCGCCGACGCGATCGAGCGCGCCGCCAAGCAGCTGCAGGTGCACGAGGAGGAATTCGAGCGCCGCTTCCAGGACAAGCGCGGCAAGATCACCCAGGGCGATGACCTCGCACCGGGCGTGCTGAAGATGGTCAAGGTCTACCTGGCGGTGAAGCGCCGCATCCAGCCGGGCGACAAGATGGCCGGCCGCCACGGCAACAAGGGCGTCGTGTCGACCATCGTCCCGGTGCAGGACATGCCGCACATGGCCAACGGCGAGACGGTGGACATCGTGCTCAACCCGCTGGGCGTGCCGAGCCGAATGAACATCGGCCAGATCCTCGAGGTCCACCTGGGCTGGGCTGCAAAGGGCCTGGGCAGGAAGATCGACGAGATGCTGCAGGCGCAGGCCAAGGTGGCCGAGCTGCGCAAGTTCCTCGACCAGATCTACAACCACGACAACAAGCTGCACGGGCAGCGCGTGGACCTGAAGCAGTTCTCCGACGAGGAGCTGCTGACGCTGGCGAAGAACCTGACCGGCGGCGTGCCGATGGCGACCCCGGTGTTCGACGGCGCGGCGGAGGTCGAGATCAAGCAGATGCTGGAACTCGCCGACCTGCCGACCAGTGGCCAGGCGCAGCTGTACGACGGCCGCACCGGCGATGCCTTCGAGCGCAAGGTGACCGTGGGCTACATGCACATGCTCAAGCTCAACCACCTGGTCGACGACAAGATGCACGCGCGTTCCACCGGTCCGTACTCGCTCGTCACCCAGCAGCCGCTGGGCGGCAAGGCGCAGTTCGGCGGCCAGCGCTTCGGCGAGATGGAAGTCTGGGCACTGGAAGCCTACGGCGCCGCCTACACCCTGCAGGAAATGCTGACGGTGAAGTCCGACGACGTGCAGGGCCGCAACCAGATGTACAAGAACATCGTCGACGGCGAACACGAGATGGTCGCGGGCATGCCCGAGTCCTTCAACGTGCTGGTCAAGGAAATCCGTTCGCTCGCGATCAACATGGAGCTGGAAGAGAACTGAGGACGCCAGCCGGGGCAGGGCGCGCACCACGCGCCCGCCTCCGGTGAGCACCGCAGCCACGTCCTCGATTCCCGTTCCCGGAGAAACACATGAAAGACCTTCTGAACCTGTTCAACCAGCAGCGCCCGGCGCTCGACTTCGACGCGATCAAGATCGCGCTGGCCTCGCCCGACCTGATCCGTTCGTGGTCGTTCGGCGAAGTCAAGAAGCCCGAGACCATCAACTACCGCACCTTCAAGCCCGAGCGCGACGGCCTGTTCTGCGCCGCCATCTTCGGGCCGGTGAAGGACTACGAGTGCCTGTGCGGCAAGTACAAGCGCATGAAGCACCGCGGCGTGGTCTGCGAGAAGTGCGGCACCGAGGTCACCCTGGCCAAGGTGCGCCGCGAGCGCATGGGCCACATCGACCTCGCCAGCCCCACCGCGCACATCTGGTTCCTCAAGTCGCTGCCGTCGCGCATCGGCCTGATGCTGGACATGACGCTGCGTGACATCGAGCGCATCCTCTATTTCGAGGCGTTCGTCGTCACCGAGCCGGGCCTGACGCCGATGGAGCGTGGCCAGCTGCTCAACGAAGAGCAGTTCATGCAGATGCGCCAGGAGCACGGCGACGACTTCGACGCCGCGATGGGCGCCGAGGCCGTGTTCGACCTGCTGCGCACGATCGACCTGCAGGCCGAGATGGTGCGCCTGAAGGAAGAGATCGCCGCCACCGGCTCCGAGACCAAGCTCAAGCGCCTCACCAAGCGCATCAAGCTGGTCGAGGCCTTCCTCGAGTCGGGCAACCGCCCCGAGTGGATGGTCATGACCGTGCTGCCGGTGCTGCCGCCGGACCTGCGCCCGCTGGTCCCGCTGGACGGTGGCCGCTTCGCGACCTCCGACCTGAACGACCTGTACCGCCGCGTCATCAACCGCAACAACCGCCTGCGCCGCCTGCTCGAACTCAATGCGCCCGACATCATCGTGCGCAACGAGAAGCGCATGCTGCAGGAATCGGTCGATGCGCTGATGGACAACGGCCGCCGTGGCCGCGCCATCACCGGCACCAACAAGCGCCCGCTGAAGTCGCTCGCCGACATGATCAAGGGCAAGCAGGGCCGGTTCCGCCAGAACCTGCTGGGCAAGCGCGTCGACTACTCGGGCCGTTCGGTCATCGTGGTCGGCCCGACGCTGCGCCTGCACGAGTGCGGCCTGCCGAAGAAGATGGCGCTGGAGCTGTTCAAGCCCTTCATCTTCGCCAAGCTGCAGCGCCGTGGCCTGGCCACGACGATCAAGGCCGCCAAGAAGCTGGTCGAGCGCGAAGAGGCCGAGGTGTGGGACATCCTCGAAGAGGTGATCCGCGAGCACCCGGTGCTGCTGAACCGCGCGCCGACCCTGCACCGCCTGGGCATCCAGGCGTTCGAGCCGGTGCTGATCGAGGGCAAGGCCATCCAGCTGCACCCGCTGGTCTGCACCGCGTTCAACGCCGACTTCGACGGTGACCAGATGGCCGTGCACGTCCCGCTGAGCCTCGAGGCCCAGCTGGAAGCGCGTGCGCTGATGATGTCGTCGAACAACATCCTGTCGCCCGCCAACGGCGAGCCGATCATCGTGCCGTCGCAGGACGTGGTCCTGGGTCTGTACTACATGACCCGCGCGCTGGAGAACACGGTGGGCGAGGGCATGGCGTTCGCGAACGTCGCCGAGGTCAAGCGCGCCTACGACAACAAGGCCGCCGGCCTGCACGCCAAGGTCAAGGTCCGCATTTCCGAGACCGTGGCCGACGAGGACGGCAACCGCGAGAAGAAGACCTCGATCGTGGAGACCACGGTCGGGCGCGCCCTGCTGGCCGAGATCCTGCCGGAAGGCCTGCCGTTCGCGCTGGCCAACACCGAGCTGAACAAGAAGAACATCAGCCGCCTGATCAACTCCTGCTACCGCATGCTCGGCCTGAAGGACACGGTCGTGTTCGCCGACAAGCTGATGTACACCGGCTTCGCGTACGCCACGCGCGCCGGCGTCTCGATCGGCATCGACGACATGGTGATCCCGGACGAGAAGAAGGGCATCCTGGCCGAGGCCGAGGCCGAGGTCCTGGAGATCCAGCAGCAGTACCAGTCCGGCCTGGTCACCGCCGGCGAGCGCTACAACAAGGTCGTGGACATCTGGTCGCGCACCAACGAGCGCGTCGCCCAGGCGATGATGAAGACCATCGGCACCGAGATCGTCACCAACGCCAAGGGCGAGCGGGTCGAGCAGAAGTCGATGAACTCGGTCTACATCATGGCCGACTCCGGCGCGCGTGGTTCGCAGGCGCAGATCCGCCAGCTGGCGGGCATGCGCGGCCTGATGGCCAAGCCCGACGGCTCGATCATCGAGACCCCGATCACCTCGAACTTCCGCGAGGGCCTGAACGTCCAGCAGTACTTCATCTCGACCCACGGTGCGCGAAAGGGCCTGGCGGATACCGCGCTGAAGACCGCGAACTCCGGCTACCTGACCCGTCGCCTGGTCGACGTGGCGCAGGACGTGGTGATCACCGAGACCGACTGCGGCACCCGCGACGGCCTGAGCATGACCCCGATCGTCGAAGGCGGCGACGTGGTCGAGCCGCTGAAGGACCGCGTGCTCGGCCGCATGGTGGCCGAGGACGTGTTCCTGCCGGGCGACGACGAGGATCCGATCGTCACCCGCAACACGCTGCTCGACGAAGCCTGGGTGCAGAAGCTCGAGGACGCCGGCGTGCAGGCGATCCAGGTGCGTTCGACCATCACCTGCGAGTCGTCGTTCGGCGTCTGCGCCCACTGCTATGGCCGTGACCTCGGCCGTGGCCACCTCGTCAACCTCGGCGAGGCCGTGGGCGTGGTTGCCGCCCAGTCGATCGGCGAGCCCGGCACCCAGCTGACGATGCGGACCTTCCACATCGGTGGCGCGGCGTCGCGTGCGGCCGCGATCGACAACGTGACGGTCAAGACCACCGGCTCGGTGAAGTTCAACAACGTCAAGTTCGTGTCGCACTCCGCGGGCCACCTGGTCGGCGTGTCGCGCTCGGGCGAGATCTCGGTGCTCGACCAGCATGGCCGCGAGCGCGAGCGCTACAAGCTGCCCTACGGCGCGACCATCAACGCGAAGGACGGCATGGCGGTCAAGGCCGGCCAGACGGTTGCCACCTGGGACCCGCATAACCACCCGATCGTGTCGGAAGTGAAGGGCGTGATGCGCTTCATCGACTTCATCGACGGCGTCACCGTCATCGAGAAGACCGACGAGTTGACCGGCCTCGCCTCGCGCGAGATCACCGATCCGAAGCGTCGCGGTTCCCAGGGCAAGGACCTGCGCCCGCTGATCCGCATCGTCGACGCCAAGACCGGCGAGGACCTCAACATCCCCGGCACCGACCTGCCGGCGCAGTACCTGCTGCCGCCGCGTTCGATCGTCAACATGCAGGACGGCGCGTCCGTCGGCGTGGGCGACGTGGTGGCGAAGATCCCGCAGGAAGCGTCCAAGACCCGCGACATCACCGGCGGCCTGCCGCGCGTGGCCGACCTGTTCGAGGCGCGCAAGCCGAAGGACCCGGCGATCCTCGCCGAGAAGTCCGGCGTGGTGAGCTTCGGCAAGGACACCAAGGGCAAGCAGCGCCTGATCATCAAGGCGGCCGACGGTGACGATCACGAGGAGCTGATCCCGAAGTATCGCCAGATCATCGTGTTCGAGGGCGAGCACGTGGAGAAGGGCGAGACCGTGGTGGACGGCGAGCCGAGCCCCCAGGACATCCTGCGCCTGAAGGGCGTCGAGGAGCTGGCGTCGTACCTGACCAAGGAAATCCAGGACGTCTACCGCCTGCAGGGCGTCAAGATCAACGACAAGCACATCGAGGTGATCGTCCGCCAGATGCTGCGCAAGGTCGAGATCACCGATGCCGGCGACAGCACCCGTTTCCTCAATGGCGAGCAGGCCGAGCGCCAGCGCGTCATCGAGGCCAACGAGAAGCACAACGCCAAGGGCGAGCTGCCGGTGCACTACGATCCGGTGCTGCTGGGCATCACCAAGGCGTCGCTGGCGACCGAGTCGTTCATCTCCGCGGCCTCCTTCCAGGAGACCACCCGCGTGCTGACCGAGGCGGCCGTCCGCGGCACCCGTGACAGCCTGCGCGGCCTGAAGGAGAACGTGATCGTCGGCCGCCTGATTCCCGCGGGCACCGGACTGGCGTACCATACGCAGCGTCGCAAGAACGCCTCCGGCCTGACCGAGTCCGAGATGGAGGCCCTGTCCGCGGTCACCGTCGTGGAAGAGTCGCAGGTCGAGGAGACGGCGCAGGTCGAGGGGGGCGATGCACCCCTGGCCGAAGGCGCCGGCGAGTAATACCGATCCAAAGTCAGTGACGGCCCTCCCGGGGGCCGTCCCAGATCCCGAAATGAGGTGCCATGGAGGCGCCTCGTGTTCGGCCCAGGAAGGGCGGGAAAGATGACCATGGCCCAGGCGCGCCCCGGAATGCGGAGTGCTGCCTGCCCGGTCCCTTGGCTGCGTTGACGCTGGGCGTCGACGCCGGCTATACTTTTCCGTCTCGGCAGGCTGGGTTGACTCCGCCTGCCTTCGTTTTCGCGCACGGAACCTGGACCGTGCGGCCGGCGAGCCCCCTGGGGCCCGCCACCGAGCCGGGCCCAGCCCGTCATACCCAACAGCGGGCCTCGCGCCCGGAGCAGAAGACCCGACACCGATGGCAACGATCAACCAGCTGGTGCGCAAGCCGCGCAGCCCGGAAACCTACAAGAGCAACTCGCCCGCGCTGCAGAACTGCCCGCAGCGTCGTGGCGTGTGCACCCGCGTCTACACCACGACCCCGAAGAAGCCGAACTCGGCCCTGCGCAAGGTCGCCAAGGTGCGCCTCACCAACGGCTACGAGGTCATCTCCTACATCGGTGGCGAAGGCCACAACCTGCAGGAGCACTCGGTGGTGCTGATCCGCGGCGGTCGCGTCAAGGACCTGCCGGGCGTGCGCTACCACACCGTGCGTGGCTCGCTCGACGCCGCCGGCGTCGCCAAGCGCAAGCAGGCCCGTTCCAAGTACGGCGCCAAGCGTCCGAAGGGCTGATCCAGTCCCTTTCCCGCCCTTCGAACAGATACTGAAAAGGCTCGAGAACAATGTCGCGTAAAGGAAACACCCCGCAGCGCTCGGTGCTGCCCGACCCCAAGCACGGTAGCGAGACCATCGCGCGCTTCATCAACATGGTGATGTACAGCGGCAAGAAGTCCGTCGCCGAGAAGATCGTGTACGGCGCCATGGACGTCATCGGCGAGCGCAACCCGAACCCGCTGGAAGTCGTCGAGAAGGCGCTCGGCAACATCTCGCCGTCGGTCGAGGTGAAGTCCCGCCGTGTCGGCGGCGCCACCTACCAGGTGCCGGTCGAAGTGCGCCAGTCGCGCCGCATGGCGCTGGCGATGCGCTGGCTGATCGATTCCGCCCGCAAGCGCGGCGAGAACAGCATGCCGCGCAAGCTCGCCGCCGAGCTGATCGACGCCTCCGAGAACCGCGGTGGCGCGATCAAGAAGCGCGAAGAGACGCACCGCATGGCCGAGGCCAACAAGGCCTTCGCGCACTACCGCTGGTAACGGCGCACGGCCGGCGCCTGACGCCGGCCAGATGATCGCTTGGCCGGGTGCCGCCGCAGGGCGGCATTCGCCCATCCGGAACCATTCCGCACGTCCGCGACAGTGGACAAAAAATACAGAGAGATCGCCGTGGCCCGCACCACTCCCATCGACCGCTATCGCAACTTCGGCATCATGGCCCACATCGATGCCGGCAAGACCACCACGTCCGAGCGCATCCTGTTCTACACCGGCAAGAGCCACAAGCTCGGTGAAGTGCACGACGGCGCCGCCACCATGGACTGGATGGAACAGGAGCAGGAGCGCGGCATCACGATCCAGTCCGCCGCCACGACCGCGTTCTGGAAGGGCATGGACAAGACCCTGCCCGAGCACCGCTTCAACATCATCGACACCCCCGGGCACGTCGACTTCACCATCGAGGTGGAGCGTTCGCTGCGCGTGCTCGACGGCGCGGTGTTCGTGCTCTGCGCGGTCGGCGGCGTGCAGCCGCAGTCCGAGACCGTGTGGCGCCAGGCCAACAAGTACAAGGTCCCGCGCATCGCGTTCGTCAACAAGATGGACCGCACCGGCGCCAACTTCGTCAAGGTCCGCGACCAGCTGAAGTCGCGCCTGGGCGCCGCGCCCGTGCCGATGCAGGTGCCGATCGGCGCCGAGGACGGCTTCGAGGGCGTGGTCGACCTGCTGAAGATGAAGGCGATCCACTGGGATACCGCCAGCCAGGGCCTGACCTTCGAGTATCGCGAGGTCCCCGCCGAGCTGCTCGAGCAGGCGAAGGAGGCGCGCGCCTACATGGTCGAGTCGGCCGCCGAGGCCAACGAGGCGCTGATGGACAAGTACCTCGAGGGCGGTGAGCTGTCCGAGGACGAGATCGTCGCCGGCCTGCGTGCGCGCACCCTGGCCACCGAGATCGTGCCGATGTTCTGCGGCACCGCGTTCAAGAACAAGGGCGTCCAGGCGATGCTCGACGGCGTCGTGCAGCTGCTGCCGTCGCCGGTCGACGTGCCCTCGATCCGCGGTACGGACGTGGATGACGAGTCCAAGGAGCTGAGCCGCGAGTCCAGCGACAACGCGCCGTTCTCCGCGCTCGCGTTCAAGATCATCACCGACCCGTTCGTGGGCTCGCTGACCTTCTTCCGCGTGTACTCGGGCAAGCTCAACGCCGGCGACCAGGTGTTGAACTCGGTCAAGGGCAAGAAGGAGCGCATCGGCCGCCTGCTGCAGATGCATTCCAACAACCGCGAAGAGATCAAGGAAGTGCTGGCGGGCGACATCGCCGCTGCCGTGGGCCTGAAGGATGTCACCACCGGTGACACCCTCTGCGCCCAGGACGCGCCGATCGTGCTCGAGCGCATGGTGTTCCCGGAGCCGGTCATCTCGATGGCCGTGGAGCCGAAGACCAAGTCCGACCAGGAAAAGATGGGCATCGCCCTGGGCCGCCTGGCGCAGGAAGATCCTTCGTTCCGCGTCCGCACCGACGAGGAATCCGGCCAGACCATCATCGCCGGCATGGGCGAGCTGCACCTGGACATCATCGTCGACCGCATGAAGCGCGAGTTCAACGTCGAGGCCAACGTCGGCAAGCCGCAGGTGGCCTACCGCGAGACCATCCGCAAGACGGTCAAGTCGGAAGGCAAGTTCGTCCGCCAGTCGGGCGGCAAGGGCCAGTTCGGCCACGTGTGGCTCGAGATCTCGCCGCAGGAGCCGGGTACCGGCTACGAGTTCGAGAACGCGATCGTCGGCGGCGTGGTGCCGAAGGAATACATCCCGGCCGTCGACAAGGGCATCCAGGAAGCGGTGGCCAACGGCATCCTCGCCGGCTACCCGATCGTGGACGTCAAGGTGAAGCTGTACGACGGTTCGTACCACGAGGTCGACTCGTCCGAAATGGCGTTCAAGATCGCGGGCTCGATGGGCTTCAAGGAAGGTTTCCAGAGGGCCTCGCCGGTCCTGCTCGAGCCGATCATGAAGGTCGAGATCGTCAGCCCCGAGGACTACCTGGGTGACGTCATGGGCGACGTGAGCCGCCGCCGCGGCATCCTCCAGGGCCAGGACGACAGCCTGTCGGGCAAGATCATCAACGCGATGATCCCGCTGGGCGAGATGTTCGGCTATGCCACCAGCCTGCGCTCGATGTCGCAGGGCCGCGCCACCTTCACGATGGAGTTCGACCACTACGCGGAAGCGCCGTCGAACATCGCCGATGAAGTGGTGAAGAAGAAGTAAGCCGCGCCGGCGACGGCAACCAGACAACCAACTCTAGAGAGACTGCAATCATGGCCAAGGGTAAGTTCGAGCGCACCAAGCCCCACGTGAACGTGGGCACGATCGGTCACGTGGACCACGGCAAGACGACGCTGACGGCGGCGCTGACGAAGATCGGTGCGGAGCGTTTCGGCGGCGAATTCCACGCCTATGACGCGATCGACAAGGCGCCGGAAGAGAAGGCGCGTGGCATCACGATCTCGACCTCGCACGTGGAGTACGAGAGCCCGAACCGCCACTACGCGCACGTCGACTGCCCCGGGCACGCCGACTACGTCAAGAACATGATCACCGGTGCGGCGCAGATGGACGGCGCGATCCTGGTGTGCTCGGCCGCTGACGGCCCGATGCCGCAGACGCGCGAGCACATCCTGCTGGCGCGCCAGGTCGGCGTGCCGTACATCGTGGTGTTCCTGAACAAGGCCGACATGGTCGACGACGCGGAGCTCCTCGAGCTGGTCGAGATGGAAGTGCGCGAGCTGCTGTCGAAGTACGACTTCCCGGGCGACGACACCCCGATCATCCACGGTTCGGCGCTGAAGGCGCTGGAAGGCGACCAGTCGGACATCGGCGTGCCGGCGATCATCAAGCTGGTCGAGGCCCTGGACACCTGGATCCCGGAGCCCGAGCGTGACATCGACAAGACCTTCCTGATGCCGGTGGAAGACGTGTTCTCGATCTCGGGCCGCGGCACCGTGGTGACCGGCCGCATCGAGCGCGGCATCATCAAGGTGGGCGAGGAAATCGAGATCGTCGGTATCCGCGACACCCAGAAGACGACCGTCACCGGCGTCGAGATGTTCCGCAAGCTGCTCGACCAGGGCCAGGCGGGCGACAACGCCGGCCTGCTGCTGCGCGGCACCAAGCGCGACGACGTCGAGCGCGGCCAGGTGCTGTGCAAGCCGGGTTCGATCAAGCCGCACACGGACTTCGAGGCCGAGGTTTACGTGCTGTCGAAGGACGAGGGCGGCCGCCACACGCCGTTCTTCAAGGGCTACCGTCCGCAGTTCTACTTCCGCACCACCGACATCACCGGCGCCTGCGAGCTGCCGGAAGGCGTCGAGATGGTGATGCCGGGCGACAACGTGAAGATGGTGGTCTCGCTGATCAACCCGATCGCGATGGACGAGGGGCTGCGCTTCGCGATCCGCGAGGGTGGCCGTACCGTGGGCGCGGGCGTCGTCGCCAAGATCATCAAGTAAACAGTCATATCCCGGCGGCCGTTGGCCGCCCCGATATGTGCTGCCGTTGATCCGGCCTGCAAGCAGGTCGGATAACGCCAGCGGCCATCGGCTTACGCCGACGGCCTAATTGGTTCCGGGGTGTTGCACTTGACCTGCGGAGCCGGCTATACTTGCTGACTACTTCGGCGGGAACCTTCGGGAGCCCGCCGGAACCGCGAAATGAGGTGCAGGATGCGCCTCGTCTTCGCCAGACAGGGAACACGTCGCGCGGCAGTACCCCGGTCCCTCCCGAAGCTCTTCGGGACACAGCGGACCAGGGGAATCGTCGCGTTCGCTTCTCCGTCTGGGCGGGCCGGGCAACCGGCCTGCCTCGTTTTTTGCAGGGAAGGTTGCCGGTGCGCAGGGTTTCGGGCCGGCAATCATTGAACTCAGGGGTTCCGCGCACCCAGCCGCGGGCCTGTCGCTCTTTTAACGAAGGAATTCCGTCATGGCGGACCAAAAGATCCGGATCCGGCTGAAGGCGTTCGATCATCGACTGATCGACCGTTCGGCCAGCGAGATCGTCGAAACGGCCAAGCGGACGGGCGCCCAGGTGCGCGGCCCGATCCCCCTGCCGACCAAGATCGAGCGTTACACCATCCTGACGTCGCCGCACGTCGACAAGGATGCGCGTGACCAGTACGAAACCCGCACGCACAAGCGCGTGCTTGACATCGTCGACCCCAACGACAAGACCGTGGACGCGCTGATGAAGCTCGAGCTCGCGGCCGGCGTCGACGTCCAGATCAAGCTGACCTGAGGCCACTGACATGACTGCGAAGAAGTATTCGCTGGGAATCGTCGGTCGCAAGGCCGGCATGAGCCGGGTGTTCACCGAGGACGGCCAGTCCATCCCGGTGACCCTGATCGAAGCCACCCCGAACCGCATCACCCAGGTGAAGACCAGCGCGACCGACGGCTACAGCGCCGTGCAGGTCACCGTCGGCAGCAAGCGCGCCGTGCTGGTGAACAAGCCCGAAGCCGGCCACCTGGCCAAGGCCAAGGTCGAAGCCGGTCGTGGCCTCTGGGAGCTGCGCGTGGCCGACGACAAGATCGGCGACTTCGAAGTGGGCGGCGAGATCAAGGCCGACATCTTCGAGGTTGGCCAGATGGTCGACGTCCAGGGCGTGACCAAGGGCAAGGGCTTCCAGGGCACGATCAAGCGCTGGAACTTCAGCATGGGCGACGCGACGCACGGCAACTCGCTGTCGCACCGCTCGCCGGGCTCGATCGGCCAGCGCCAGACCCCGGGTCGCGTGTTCCCGGGCAAGAAGATGGCAGGCCACATGGGTGCCGTCCGTCAGAGCACGCAGAACCTCGAGGTGGTCCGGGTCGACGCCGAGCGCGGCCTGATCGCCGTGAAGGGTGCGGTTCCGGGCGCGCCGGGCGGAGACGTGATCGTGCGTCCCGCGAGCAAAGGATAAGGAGAGATGACGATGGAACTCTCTATTACGGGTAGCAGCAACAAGATGTCGGTCTCCGACGTGGTGTTCGGTCGCGAGTTCAACCGTGACCTGGTCCACCAGGTCGTGGTCGCGTACCGCAATGCGGGTCGTGCCGGCACCAAGGCGCAGAAGACGCGCTCCGAAGTCAACGGCACGACCAAGAAGTCGAAGAAGCAGAAGGGCGGCGGCGCGCGTCATGGCGCACTGACGGCCCCGATCTTCGTCGGCGGCGGCGTGACCTTCGCGGCCAAGCCGCGCAGCTTCGAGCAGAAGGTCAACCGCAAGATGTACCGCGCGGCGATGATGGCGATCCTCTCCGAGCTGGTCCGCCAGGGCCGACTGCAGGTCGTCGAGACCTTCGACGTCGAGGGTACGAAGACGAGCGCGCTGGTCGAGAAGCTGAAGGGCTTCGACCTGGGCCGCCGTCCGCTGATCGTGACCGAGGACGCCTCGGAGCACCTGTACCTGTCCGCGCGCAACCTGCCCTACGTCGAGATCCGCGACGTGCAGGGCCTGGACCCGGTCTCGCTGGTCGGCGCCGACAGCGTGCTGGTCACGGCCGACGCCATGAAGAAGATCGAGGAGTGGCTGGCATGATCAACGACGCCAAGCTTTATGCACTGATCCGTGCGCCGCGCGTGTCCGAGAAGACCGCGCGCCTGCAGGAAGTGTCCAACCAGTACGCGTTCGAAGTGGCGACCGATGCCACCAAGGCCGACATCAAGATCGCGGTCGAGAAGCTGTTCGACGTCAAGGTCGAAGCGGTCAACGTGCTGAACGTGAAGGGCAAGCAGAAGGCCTTCCGCAACCGCAACGGCCGTCGCGGCGACTGGCGCAAGGCGTATGTGACGCTTGCCGAAGGCCAGTCGATCGACGTCATGAACGCCAAGGCCTGAGGAAGCCCCCATGCCATTGATGAATTTCAAGCCCACCTCCGCCGGCCGCCGCAGTGCAGTCCGCGTGGTCACGCCCGAGCTGCACAAGGGTGCGCCCTACGCGCCGCTGGTCGAGAAGCAGAGCAAGACCGGTGGCCGCAACCACCACGGCCGCATCACCACCCGTCACATCGGTGGTGGCCACAAGCAGCATTACCGCATCATCGACTTCAAGCGCGACAAGGAAGGCATCCCGGCGCGCGTGGAGCGGATCGAGTACGACCCCAACCGCACCGCGCACATCGCGCTGCTGGTCTACATCGACGGTGAGCGCCGCTACATCATCGCCCCCAAGGGCCTGAAGACGGGCGACCAGGTGATCGCGGGCAACGACGCCCCGATCCGCGCCGGCAACACCCTGCCGCTGCGCAACATCCCGGTCGGCTCCACCGTGCACTGCATCGAGATGAAGCCGGGCAAGGGCGCGCAGATCGCCCGTGCCGCCGGTGCCGGCGTGCAGCTGGTGGCGCGCGAGGGCGTGTACGCCACGCTCCGCCTGCGTTCGGGCGAGATGCGCCGCGTTCCGGCCGAGTGCCGCGCGACCATCGGCGAAGTTGGCAACTCCGAGCACAACCTGGAGAAGCTGGGCAAGGCGGGCGCCAAGCGCTGGCGCGGCATCAAGCCGACCGTCCGCGGCGCGGCCATGAACCCGGTCGACCATCCGCACGGCGGTGGTGAGGCCAAGGCCGGCCAGGGCAACCCGCACCCGGTCACCCCGTGGGGCGTGCCGACCAAGGGTTACAAGACCCGCCACAACAAGCGGACGCAGCAGTTCATCGTGCGCGACCGCAGGAGCTAACCGACCATGGCACGTTCACTCAAGAAGGGCCCGTTCGTCGACCACCACCTCGTCAAGAAGGTGGAAGCGGCGGGCAACACCAAGAAGCCGATCAAGACCTGGTCGCGCCGTTCGATGGTGCTCCCGGAGATGGTGGGTTTCACCATCGCGGTGCACAACGGTCGCAACCACGTCCCGGTGCTGGTCAACGAGAACATGGTTGGCCACAAGCTCGGCGAGTTCGCCCTGACCAGGACCTTCAAGGGTCATGGCGGCGACAAGAAGTCGCGTTAAGGAGATGACGATGGAAGCGAAGGCAATCCTGCGCACCGTGCGCATCTCCCCGCAGAAGGCACGCCTGGTCGCCGACCAGGTCCGTGGCCTCTCGGCCTCGCGCGCCCTCGACTTGCTGAAGTTCAGCGACAAGAAGGCCGCCCACCTGATCTACAAGGTCGTGTATTCGGCCACCTCCAACGCCGAGAACAACCTCGGCGCGGACGTCGACGAGCTGAAGGTCAAGGCGATCATGGTCGACGAAGGCCCGACGCTGAAGCGCTTCATGGCGCGGGCGAAGGGTCGCGGCACGCGCATCCTCAAGCGCACCAGCCACATCACCGTCGTTGTCGGCGAGGGGAAGTAAGCATATGGGTCACAAAGTTCACCCCACCGGCATCCGCCTTGGCATCTCCAAGGACTGGAATTCCAAGTGGTACGCCGGCAAGAAGGAATACGCCGGGTACCTGGCGTCGGACCTGAAGGTCCGCGAGATGCTCCGCAAGAAGCTGGCCGCCGCCGGGATCAGCAAGATCCTGATCGAGCGTCCCTCGAAGTCGGCCCGCGTGACGATCCACACCGCCCGCCCGGGCGTGGTGATCGGCAAGCGCGGCGAGGACATCGAGAAGCTGCGCAAGGAAGTCAGCGACATGATGGGCGTCCCGGCGCACATCAACGTCACCGAGGTCCGCAAGCCTGAGCTCGACGCGCAGCTGGTCGCCGAGTCGATCGCGCAGCAGCTCGAGCGCCGCATCATGTTCCGCCGCGCGATGAAGCGCGCCGTCGGCAACGCGATGCGCCTGGGCGCGCTCGGCATCAAGGTCAACGTGGCCGGTCGCCTGAACGGCGCCGAGATCGCGCGTTCGGAGTGGTACCGCGAAGGTCGCGTGCCGCTTCACACGCTGCGCGCCGACGTCGACTACGGCTTCGCCGAGGCCAAGACGACCTACGGAATCATTGGAATCAAGACCTGGATCTACAAGGGCGAGATCTTCGACTTCGCCCAGGTCGGCCAGGAAAAGCAGGACGATTCTCCGCGCGGCGAGCGTGGTGATCGTGGCGACCGCGAGCGCCCGCGTGGCCCGCGTCGCGAACGCGAGGCGAGGGACTAAGTCATGCTGCAACCCAAGCGAACCAAATACCGCAAGATGCACAAGGGCCGCAACGACGGCCTGTCCTGGAGCGCGAACGCAGTCAGCTTCGGCGAGTTCGGCCTGAAGGCCACTCAGACCGGCCAGCTGACCGCCCGCCAGATCGAGGCCGCGCGTCGTGCCATCAGCCGCTACGTCAAGCGCGGCGGCAAGATGTGGATCCGCGTGTTCCCCGACAAGCCGATCTCGAAGAAGCCGATCGAAGTCCGCATGGGCTCGGGCAAGGGCAACGTCGAGTACTGGGTGGCCCAGATCCAGCCCGGCCGCATGATCTACGAGATCGAGGGCGTCGATGAAGTGACGGCACGCGAGGCGTTCCGCCTGGCGGCCGCCAAGCTCTCGGTCACCACCACTTTCGTGACCCGGACGGTGCGCTGATGGACATCAAGGAACTCCGCCAGAAGTCTTCGGACGATCTGAAGGCGCACCTGCTCGAGCTGCAGAAGGAGCAGTTCTCGCTGCGCATGCAGAAGGCGACCGGCCAGCTCGCCAAGACCCACGACGCCCGTCGGGTACGCCGCGAGATCGCTCGCGTCAATGCCCTCCTCGGCGCCAAGCAGTAAGGACCGGGCAGACATGACCGAAAATACCGAAAAGAAGCTGCGCACGGTCGAAGGCCGCGTCGTCAGCAACAAGATGGACAAGACCGTGACGGTGCTCGTCGAGCGCCAGGTCAAGCACGCGCTGTACGGCAAGTACATCCGTCGCTCGACCAAGCTGCACGCGCACGACGCCGAGAACTCCTGCAACGAGGGCGACACCGTCCGGGTTGTGGAGATCGCGCCGATGTCCAAGACCAAGAACTGGCGCGTCGTCGAAATCGTCACGCGCGCCGCTGAATAAGGAGGCTCCGAAATGATCCAGATGCAGAGCCACCTGACGGTGGCGGACAACTCCGGTGCCAAGGAAGTGATGTGCATCAAGGTGCTGGGCGGCTCGAAGCGTCGCTACGCCGGCATCGGTGACATCATCAAGGTGTCCGTCAAGGACGCCATTCCGCGCGGCAAGGTCAAGAAGGGCGAGGTCTACGACGCCGTCGTGGTGCGCACCCGCAAGGGCGTGCGTCGTGCCGATGGTTCGCTGATCCGCTTCGACGGCAACGCCGCCGTGCTGCTCAACAACAAGCAGGAGCCGATCGGCACCCGCATCTTCGGGCCCGTGACCCGCGAGCTGCGCTCCGAGAAGTTCATGAAGATCGTCTCGCTCGCACCCGAAGTGCTCTGAGCCGGACGAAGAGGAAACCGACATGAACCGCATCAAGAAGGGTGACCGCGTCGTCGTCACCGCAGGCAAGGACAAGGGCAAGCAGGGCGAAGTCGTCCGCGTGCTCGGCGAGAAGGTTGTCGTCGCGAACGTCAACATCATCAAGCGCCACACCAAGCCCAACCCCCAGGCCAACCAGCCGGGCGGCGTGATCGAGCGCGAAGCTCCGATCGACGCTTCGAACGTGATGCACTTCAACCCTGCCTCGGGCAAGGGCGAGCGCATTGGAACCAAGGTCCTCGAGGATGGACGCCGCGTACGCGTGTTCCGCTCGAGTGGTGAGGCGATTGACGCCTGAGGAATGTGAAATGACCACCCGTCTGGAAAAGTTCTACAAGGAAGAAGTGGTGCCGAAGCTCACCGAGCAGTTCGGCTACACGAATCCGATGCAGGTTCCGCGCCTGAGCAAGATCACGCTCAACATGGGCGTGGGCGAAGCCGCCGCGAACAAGAAGGTGCTCGAGAACGCCACCGCCGACATGGCCAAGATCTCCGGTCAGAAGCCGCTGGTCACCAAGTCGCGCGTGTCGGTGGCCTCGTTCAAGATCCGCGACGGCTGGCCGATCGGCTGCAAGGTCACGCTGCGCAGGGCCCACATGTACGAGTTCTTCGACCGCCTGGTCAACGTCGCGCTGCCGCGCGTCCGCGACTTCCGTGGCGTCTCGGGTCGTTCGTTCGACGGCCGTGGCAACTACAACATGGGCGTCAAGGAACAGATCATCTTCCCGGAGATCGATTTCGACCAGGTCGACGCCCTGCGTGGCATGGACATCGCCATCACCACGACCGCCAAGACCAACGACGAAGCCCGCGCCCTGCTCGAGGCGTTCCGCTTCCCGTTCCGCAACTGACCGGACAAGAGACCATGGCCAAGACCTCAATGATCAACCGCGAAGCGAAGCGCGCGAAGCTGGCGAAGAAGTTCGCCGCCAAGCGCGACGAGCTGAAGAAGATCGTCAGCAGCGAGTCGGCGAGCTACGAGGAGAAGATGGACGCGGCGGTCAAGCTGCAGAAGCTTCCCCGCGATTCCTCGCCCTCGCGCCAGACCACGCGTTGCGCCCTGACCGGCCGTCCGCGCGCCGTGTACAGCAAGTTCGGCCTGGGCCGCAACATGCTGCGCAAGGCGACGATGAACGGTGACGTTCCCGGCCTGCGCAAGGCGAGCTGGTAACCACAGCGACACCCGGGTCCGCGAGGGCCCGGTCCAACGAATTCGCAATCCCGCGGATATCGGTGCACTCAAAGGTATTCATCAATGAGCATGACTGATCCCATCGCCGATATGCTGACCCGCATGCGCAATGCGGCGGCCGTCGGCAAGCCGACGGTGAAGATGCCGTCCTCCAAGACCAAGGTGGCCATCGCCAAGGTGCTGCAGGATGAAGGCTACATCGCCGGCGCACGCGTGAACGAGAACGGCGCCAAGGCCGAGCTCGAGATCGAACTGAAGTACTACGAGGGCCGCCCGGTCATCGAGCGCATGCAGCGCATTTCGCGCTCCGGCCTGCGCCACTACCGCGGCAAGTCCGAACTGCCCAAGGTCCTCAACGGCCTCGGCATCGCCATCATCTCCACCTCGAAGGGCATCATGACCGATGCGCAGGCGCGCCAACTGGGCGTCGGCGGCGAGGTCCTGTGCTTCGTGGCCTAAGGGAGGAACCGTAATGTCCCGAATTGCCAAGAAGCCCATCCCGCTGGCGAAGGGCGTGGAGCTGAAGATCCAGGACGGCACCGTCGTCGCGAAGGGCCCGAAGGGCTCGCTGTCGATGGCGATGCCGTCCGGCGTCGAGTTCAACATGGAAGACGGCCAGCTCGTCCTGTCCCCGGCAACCGCCGAAGACATGGCGATCACCGGCACCATGCGCTCGGTCATCGCCAACATGGTCCAGGGCGTCTCCGAAGGCTTCGAGCGCAAGCTCGAGCTGGTCGGCGTCGGCTACCGTGCCGCCATGCAGGGCCAGGACCTGAACCTGTCGCTCGGTTTCTCCCACCCGGTGCTGTTCAAGCCGCCGGCGGGAATCACCATCAGCACCCCGACCCAGACCGAAATCGTGGTCAACGGCGCTGACAAGCAGCAGGTCGGCGAAGTGGCCGCCAAGATCCGCGGCTACCGTCCGCCGGAGCCGTACAAGGGCAAGGGCGTCAAGTACGCCGGCGAGAACATCATCCGCAAGGAAGCCAAGAAGGCCTAAGCCGGCCTTCAGCTTTCGGAGAACGAGACCATGCAGAAGAAAATTGCCCGCCTGCGCCGCGCCAAGTCGACGCGCGCCCATATCCGCGAACTCGGCGTTCCGCGCCTGTCGGTGCTGCGCACCGGCCAGCACCTCTACGCCCAGGTGTTCACCGCCGACGGCTCGAAGGTCCTGGCTGCCGCCAGCACCACCCAGGCCGACGTGGGCGAAGGCCTGAAGAACCGCAACAACATCGAGGCCGCCGCCAAGGTCGGCCGCGCGATCGCGGAGAAGGCCAAGGCCGCCGGGATCGACGCGGTTGCCTTCGACCGCTCCGGTTACAGGTATCATGGGCGGATCAAGGCCCTGGCCGACGCCGCGCGCGAAGGCGGCCTGCAGTTCTAAGCGTCACGACGACGCATTGAAAGGGTGGGGCGCAGGCCCCACCCTTCGCCTCCTGCCGATGCGGGCTGCATCGGACGCCTTCCGGCTTCTGCCCGGGAACGCGGTCCACCGATCCGCACCACAACCATAAGCGGCGCCAAGCCGTACATCCCTCAACAACACAGGCAGCATCGAAATGGCAGAAGAACGCGCACCGCGCGGTCGTGACCGCGACCGCAACCGCGAGGAAATCGACGACGGCATGATCGAGAAGCTGATCGCGGTCAACCGCGTCAGCAAGACGGTCAAGGGTGGCCGCCAGTTCACCTTCACCGCGCTCACCGTGGTCGGTGACGGCGCCGGCAAGGTCGGCTTCGGCTACGGCAAGGCCCGCGAGGTCCCCGTTGCCATCCAGAAGTCGATGGAGCAGGCGCGCCGCAACATGACCAGCGTGCATCTCAACGGCGGCACGCTGTACCACACGGTGAAGGCCGGCCACGGCGCCGCCCGCGTGTTCATGCAGCCTGCCTCGGAAGGTACCGGCGTCATCGCCGGTGGCGCGATGCGCGCCGTGCTCGAGGCCGTGGGCGTCAAGGACGTGCTGGCCAAGGCCGTCGGTTCGCGCAACCCGATCAACCTCGTCCGCGCCACGGTCAAGGGCCTCGCCGGCATGCACTCGCCCGGCGACATCGCGGCCAAGCGCGGCAAGAAGCTGGAGGACATCGTCCATGGCTAAGAACGAAGCCGGCAGCGGCACCGTCAAGGTGCGCCTGGTCAAGGGCCTCCGCGGCTCGCAGGCCAAGCACCGCCTGTCCGTCAAGGCCCTGGGCCTTGGCAAGCTCAACAGCGTCCGCGAACTGAAGGACAGCCCGCAGGTCCGTGGCCTCATCAACAAGGTCCACTACCTGGTCCGGGTCGAGGAATAAGCACATGAAGCTCAACACCATGCAGCCCGCAGAGGGCGCCCGCACCGACCGCAAGCGCGTCGGCCGCGGCATCGGCTCCGGCCTCGGCAAGACCGCCGGTCGCGGCCACAAGGGTTCCTTCGCCCGCTCGGGCAAGGGCAAGATCAAGGCCGGCTTCGAAGGCGGCCAGATGCCGCTGCGCAAGCGCCTGCCCAAGGTCGGCTTCCGTTCGCGCATCGCCGGCGACACCGCCGAAGTCATGCTGTACCAGCTTGACCGCCTGGAAGGCGACATCGACTTCAAGGCGCTGCGCGCCGCGAAGCTGGTGCCGTCCACCGCCAAGCGCGCCAAGATCGTGCTCAAGGGCGAGATCGGCAAGGCCCTGGTGCTGAAGGGCCTGCTGGCCACGGCCGGTGCCCGCGCGGCGATCGAAGCCGCCGGCGGCAAGGTCGAGGAGTAAGCACCGCATGGCACGCAGCGGCAGCGCAATGGGGGGCGTGGGCGGGCTCGGCAAGTTCACCGAGCTGCGCCAGCGCCTGCTGTTCGTCCTCGGCGCGTTGATCGTCTACCGCATCGGGTGCTACATCCCGGTGCCGGGCGTCAATCCCGACGCCATGCTGCGGCTGATGGAGCAGACCGAAGGCACCATCGTGGACATGTTCAACATGTTCTCCGGTGGTGCCCTCGAGCGCTTCAGCCTGTTCGCGCTGAACGTGATTCCCTACATCTCCGCCTCGATCATCATCCAGCTCCTGGTGCAGATCGTGCCGAGCCTGAAGGCGATCCAGAAGGAAGGCGAATCCGGCCGGCGCAGGATCACCCAGTGGTCGCGCATCGGCGCGATCCCGCTGGCGATCTTCCAGGCCGCCGGCATCGCCACGATGCTGCAGAGCCAGGGCGTGGCCTACGCGCCGGGCCTCGGCTTCGTGCTGACGGCGATCGTGGCCCTGACCGCGGGCACCATGTTCCTGGTCTGGCTGGGTGAGCAGGTCACCGAGCGCGGCGTCGGCAACGGCGTGTCGCTGATCATCTTCGCCGGCATCGTGGCCGGCCTGCCGAGCGCGGTCATCACCACCTTCGAGGCCGCCCGCAACGGCGACATGAGCCCGATCGCGGTGATCCTGATCGTGCTTCTGGTGGCGGCGTTCACCTACTTCGTGGTCTTCGTCGAGCGCGGCCAGCGCCGCATCACGGTGAACTACGCGCGCCGCCAGGGTGGCCGCAACGCGTACATGAACCAGAGCTCGTTCCTGCCGCTCAAGCTCAACATGGCGGGCGTGATCCCGGCGATCTTCGCGTCGTCGATCATCATGTTCCCGGCCACGGCCTCGACCTGGTTCAGCCAGGCCGGCCAGGCCAACTGGCTGCAGCGCGTGAGCCAGGCCCTGTCGCCGGGCGAGCCGCTCTACATCCTGCTGTATGCGGGCCTGATCGCCGGCTTCACGTTCTTCTACACGGCCCTGGTCTTCAACTCCCAGGAAACCGCGGACAACCTGAAGAAGTCCGGCGCGCTGATCCCGGGCATCCGTCCGGGCAAGGCCACGGCCGACTACATCGATGGCGTGCTGACGCGGCTGACCGCCGCCGGCGCGGCCTACCTGGTGCTGGTCTGCCTGCTGCCGGAATTCATGCGCGGCGAGCTCAATGCCTCGTTCTACTTCGGCGGCACGTCGCTGCTGATCGTGGTGGTGGTGGTGATGGACTTCATTTCCCAGATCCAGGCCCACCTCATGTCGCACCAGTACGAGAGCCTGCTCAAGAAGGCCAACCTGAAGGGTGGCGCGCGCGGCCTGCCGCGCGGCTGAAGATTCAAGACGGATCCCGGGCCCGGCACTGCCGGAACGCCCAGGGATCCATGGCCCGACCGCCTTGCGGCCGGGCCTTGATGGGCGACCTGCGCGGCGGTCCCGCACGCAGGTGGTTCCCCGGCCAGTCCCGGCGCCAGAGTAGCGCCGGGCGGGCAGGTCCCCGAAAGGGGGCATGTCCAGCCTGGAACCGTCGCCGGAGCATGGGCACACTCCCCATGCCGGGCCGGTCGGACGCCTTTGGCGGCCGCGGGCTTCCTTGGAACGCGGGATCCTGATACAATTTCTTGTTCACTGCGCCGGATGACCTGTCCGGCCGCCCCAAACAGTTGGAGATCCGCGCATGGCGCGTATTGCAGGTGTCAACCTGCCTGCCCAGAAGCACGTCTGGGTCGGGCTGCAAAGCATCTACGGCATTGGCCGTACCCGTTCGAAGCTCGTCTGCGACGCCGCCGGCGTGGCCTCGAACACCAAGATCCGCGACCTGTCGGAACCCGAAGTCGAGCGCCTGCGCTCGGAAGTCGGCAAGTTCGTGGTCGAGGGCGACCTTCGTCGCGAGATCGGCATGGCGATCAAGCGCCTGATGGACCTGGCCTGCTACCGCGGCCTCCGCCATCGTCGTGGCCTCCCGCTGCGCGGCCAGCGCACCCGGACCAATGCCCGCACCCGCAAGGGTCCGCGCAAGGCCATCAGGAAATAAGGAAACAAGATCATGGCCAAGCCGGCAGCTAAGCCGAAGAAGAAGATCAAGCGCGTCGTCACCGACGGCATCGCCCACGTCCACGCTTCGTTCAACAATACGATCATCACCATCACCGACCGCCAGGGCAATGCGCTGTCGTGGGCGACTTCGGGCGGCGCGGGTTTCCGCGGCTCGCGCAAGTCGACCCCGTTCGCTGCCCAGGTCGCCGCGGAGAAGGCCGGCAAGGCCGCCCTCGACTACGGCGTGAAGTCGCTTGAAGTCCGCATCAAGGGCCCGGGCCCGGGCCGTGAGTCCGCCGTCCGCTCGCTCAACAACGTGGGCTACAAGATCACCAACATCATCGACGTGACGCCAATCCCGCACAACGGGTGCCGTCCGCCGAAGAAGCGTCGCGTCTAAAGGGGGCGATAAGAAATGGCTCGTTATATCGGTCCCACCTGCAAGCTCGCCCGCCGCGAAGGCGCCGACCTCTCCCTGAAGTCGCCCGCGCGCGCCCTCGACTCGAAGTGCAAGCTGGAGCAGAAGCCCGGCCAGCACGGTGCCGGCACCGGCGCGCGTCGCAGCAAGCTCTCCGACTACGCCGTCCAGCTGCGTGAAAAGCAGAAGGTCAAGCGTATCTATGGCCTGCTCGAGCGCCAGTTCCGCAACTACTACAAGAAGGCTTCGACCAAGAAGGGCAACACGGGTGAGAACCTGCTGCAGCTCCTCGAGACGCGCCTCGACAACGTCGTCTACCGCATGGGCTTCGCGGTCACCCGCCCGGCGGCCCGCCAGCTGGTCTCGCACCGCGGCGTGACGGTCAACGGCAAGTCCGTGAACCTGCCGTCGTACCAGGTCAAGGCCGGCGACGCGATCGCCCTGTCGGAAAAGGCCCAGAAGCAGATGCGCGTCCAGGAGGCACTGACGGTGTCGTCCACCATGGACCTGTCGCCGTCCTGGGTCGAGGTCGACTCGAAGAAGTTCAGCGGCGTGTTCAAGGCGGTCCCCGACCGCGGCGACCTGCCCGCCGACATCAACGAAGCGCTGATCGTCGAGCTGTACTCGAAGTAATTCACCCGGCCTGCCGGTTCACTCCGGCAGGCCCCAGGAGACACCAAACATGACGGTTACCGCCAACCAGGTCCTGCGCCCGCGTGGCCCCCAGATCGAGCGCATCACGGGCAACCGCGCCAAGGTCGTGATCGAGCCGCTCGAGCGCGGCTACGGCCACACGCTCGGCAATGCCCTGCGCCGCGTGCTGCTGTCGTCGATCCCCGGCTTCGCCATCACCGAGGTCGAGATCGACGGCGTGCTGCATGAGTACAGCACGATCGAAGGCCTGCAGGAAGACGTGCTCGAGGTGCTGTTGAACCTCAAGGACGTCGCCATCCGCATGGGCACCGGCGACAGCTCGACGCTCACCCTGGCCAAGTCCGGCCCGGGCGTCGTCACCGCCGCCGACATCAAGACCGACCACAACGTGGAAGTGCTGAACGGCGAACACGTGATCTGCCATCTGACCAAGGATGCGTCGATCAACATGCGCCTGAAGATCGAGCGCGGCTTCGGCTACCAGCCGGCCTCCGCGCGTCGTCGCCCGGACGAGGAGACCCGCGCCATCGGTCGCCTGATGCTGGACGCGTCGTTCTCGCCCGTGCGCCGCGTGGCCTACGAGGTCGAAGCGGCCCGCGTCGAGCAGCGCACCGACCTCGACAAGCTGGTGCTGGACATCGAGACCAACGGCACGATCGACGCCGAGGAAGCCGTGCGCACCGCCGCCGACATCCTCACCGACCAGCTCAGCGTTTTCGGTGATTTCACCCGTCGCGAGGGTGCGAGCCAGAAGGCCGCGACCCCGGGCGTCGACCCGGTGCTGCTGCGCCCGATCGACGACCTGGAGCTGACGGTGCGTTCGGCCAACTGCCTCAAGGCCGAGAGCATCTACTACATCGGCGACCTGATCCAGAAGACGGAAGTCGAGCTGCTCAAGACCCCGAACCTCGGCAAGAAGTCGCTCACCGAGATCAAGGAAGTGCTGGCCCAGCGTGGCCTCTCGCTCGGCATGAAGCTCGAGAACTGGCCGCCGGCCGGCGTCTCGGCGCACGGCATGCTCGGCTAAGACAAGACAGACAGGAACCAAGACCATGCGCCACCAGAAATCCGGCCGCAAGTTCAGCCGCACCAGCGCACACCGCGATGCCATGTTCACCAACATGGCGGCGTCGCTGCTCAAGCACGAGCTGATCAAGACCACGCTCCCGAAGGCCAAGGAGCTTCGCCGCGTCGCCGAGCCGCTGATCACCATGGGCAAGACCGACGGCGTTTCCAACCGCCGCCTGGCCTTCTCGCGCCTGCGCGACAAGGAAGCCGTGGGCAAGCTGTTCGTCGAACTGGGCCCGCGTTACCGCGAGCGTCCGGGCGGCTACCTGCGCATCATCAAGTGCGGCTTCCGCGACGGCGACAACGCGCCGATGGCCTACGTCGAGCTCGTCGACCGGCCGCAGGCCGCCGCCGAGTAAGTGGCGCACCGCTGCACGTGAGAACCCCGGCCTGCGTGCCGGGGTTTTTGCTATCTTGGCCTCCGTTTTGCGCGAGCCTGCCGATGACCTTCAATCCGTTCCGCTGGACCTTCCGCAGCCAGTGCCTGGCGGGCTTCGCCGCCTGCGCGGCACTGATCGGCTTCGCGATCTATTCGCAGTTCGCCTGGGGCCTCGAGCCCTGTCCGATGTGCATCTTCCAGCGCCTGGCATTCGCCGCGCTGGGCCTGGTGTTCCTGGTTGCCGGGCTGCACGCGCCACGTACGCCGGGTTCCCGCCATGCCTACGGCCTCCTGGGGTTCATCGCGGCTGCGGTCGGGATGGCCCTCGCGGGCCGCCACGTCTGGCTGCAGCTCAACCCGCCCGAGATCCCCGGCTGCCTGCCGCCGCTGTCGTTCATGCGCGAGACCATGTCGACCACGGGCGTGATTCGCCGCGTGCTGACCGGCTCGGGCGACTGCAGCGCGGTCGACTGGAGCTTCCTGGGCCTGTCGATGCCCGCATGGAGCCTGGTGTGGTTCGTGCTGCTGGGGCTGTTCTTCCTGGTGGCGGCGTTCAAGACGCGGCGTCGCGGCCAGCGCTGAGTCATTGCGATCATCCGCCGGTGCGCGGATGATGGTCGACTCGCTGCAGTGCAACACCGACGAGTCCCGATGTCCGCCAACGAACGCAATCTCCGGCCCGTGAACCTGCCCCTGGACTGGAATCCAGGCAGCTGGCGCGAGCGCACCGCGCTGCAGATGCCGAGCTACCCCGACGCCGCCGAGCTCGCCGGCGTCCAGGATGAACTGCGCCACCTTCCGCCGCTGGTAACGTCCTGGGAAGTCCAGGCGCTGAAGCAGCAGCTGGCCGAGGCCCAGGAAGGCAAGCGCTTCCTGCTGCAGGGCGGCGACTGTGCCGAGAACTTTTCCGACTGCAGCTCGACGGTGATTTCAAACCGGCTGAAGGTGCTGCTGCAGATGAGCCTGGTGCTGGTGCACGGCCTGCGCCAGCCGGTGGTGCGCGTGGGCCGCTTCGCCGGCCAGTACGCCAAGCCGCGCTCGGCCGACCTGGAGACGCGCGGCGACACCACGCTTCCCAGCTATCGCGGCGACATCGTCAACGGCCCCGGGTTCAGCGCGCAGGCGCGCATCCCCGATCCGCGGCGCATGGTCAAGGCGCACGCGCGCTCGGCGATGACGATGAACTTCGTGCGCGCCCTGGTCGACGGCGGCTTCGCCGACCTGCACCACCCGGAATACTGGGACCTGGGCTGGGTCACGCATTCGCCGCTGGCCCACGAATACCAGCGCATGGTCGCCAACATCGGCGAGGCCGTGCGCTTCATGGAGACGCTGTCGGGCGCCGAGGTGCACAACCTCAACCGGGTCGACTTCTTCACCTCGCACGAGGCGCTGCTGCTTCCCTACGAGGAGGCCTTCACCCGCCAGGTGCCGCGGCAGTGGGGCTGGTTCAACCTGAGCACGCACTTCCCGTGGATCGGCATGCGCACCGCCGCGCTGGATGGGGCGCACGCCGAGTACTTCCGCGGCATCCGCAATCCGGTGGCGGTCAAGGTCGGCCCCACGGTCGGCGCCGACGAGTTGCTGCGGCTGGCGGACCTGCTCAATCCCGACGACGAGCCCGGGCGGCTTGCGCTGATCTGCCGGATGGGCGCGGGACAGGTGGCCGGCCGCCTGCCGCCGTTGCTGGACGCGGTCCGGCGCGAAGGCCGGCGCGTGCTCTGGGTCTGCGATCCGATGCACGGCAATACCGAGGCGACCAGCAACGGCTACAAGACGCGCCGCTTCGACAACATCCGCAGCGAAATCGAACAGAGCTTCGACCTGCACGCGGCCGCCGGCACGCGTCTGGGCGGCGTGCACCTCGAACTGACCGGCGAGGACGTCACCGAGTGCACCGGCGGCGCTCGCGACCTGGGCGAGGTGGACCTCGAGCGCGCCTACCGCTCGACGGTGGACCCGCGCCTCAACTACGAGCAGTCGCTGGAAATCGCGATGGCGATCGTGCGCAAGCACGCGCAGCTCAAGGCGCCGGTCAGCGTCTGAAACGACGCCGGCGGGGCATCAGGCCCCGCCGGTCTTCGTGTGCCCGGCCGCCGCCTGGATCATGCGGCGGCGGCGCTGGGCAGGGCCGCGGCGATGGGGCCGCGGCGGAGTCGACCCCGATCGATCAGGCCGCGCGGCTGGCCCGCTTGCGGTCGACCTCGGTGCGCAGCTTCTTGCGCAGGCGGATCTGCTTCGGCGTGACCTCGACCAGCTCGTCGTCGTCGATGAACTCCAGCGCCTGCTCGAGCGAGAACTTGATCGCGGGGATCAGCCCCTCGTCGTCGTCCTTGCCGGACGCGCGGAAGTTGGTCAGCTGCTTGCCGCGCAGGGCATTGACCGTCAGGTCGTTGTCCTTGGAGTTGATGCCGAGGATCTGGCCCTCGTAGATCTCCTCGCCCGGCTCGATGAACAGCCGGCCACGTTCCTGCATCGCCATCTGCGCGTAGGCGGGCGAGGGGCCGGTGCCGTTGGAGATCAGCACGCCGTTGTTGCGCTGGCCGATGTCGCCGTCCGCCTTAGGACCGTAGTGGTCGAAGACGTGGAAGAGCAGGCCGGTACCGGCGGTCAGCGTCTTGAACTCGGTCTGGAAGCCGATCAGGCCACGCGCCGGGATGATGTAGTCCAGGCGCACGCGGCCCTTGCCGTCGGGCTCCATGTTCTGCAGCAGCGCCTTGCGCTCGCCCAGGCGGCCCATGACGCCGCCCTGGAACTGCTCGTCCATGTCGACGACCAGCGCCTCGTAGGGTTCCTCGACCACGCCATCAACCGTGCGCACGATGACTTCCGGGCGCGACACCGCCAGCTCGTAGCCTTCGCGGCGCATGTTCTCGATCAGGATCGACAGGTGCAGCTCGCCGCGGCCGGACACCTTGAACTTGTCGGCGTCGGCGGTGTCCTCGACCCGCAGCGCGACGTTGTGCGCGGTCTCGCGGGTGAGGCGGTCGCGCAGCTGGCGGCTGGTGAGGTACTTGCCACCCGAGCGGTCCTTGACGCCGGCGAAGGGCGAATCGTTGACCTGGAAGGTCATCGAGATCGTGGGTTCGTCGACGGTCAGCACCGGCAGCTGCTCGACCGCCGAGGGGTCGCACAGCGTGTCCGAGATGCCCAGGCCCTCGATGCCCGAGAAGGCGATGATGTCGCCGGCGCGCGCTTCCTGCACCTCGACGCGCTCCAGACCCATGAATCCGAGCACCTGCAGCACCTTGGCGTTGCGGGTCTTGCCGTCGGCGGCGATGACGGTCACCGACTGGTTGGTCTTGACCTTGCCACGCTGGACGCGGCCGATGCCGATCACGCCGACATAGTTGTTGTAGTCCAGCGAGGTGACGCGCATCTGGAACGGGCCATCCGGATCGACTGGCGGCGCGGGCACGTGCTCGCAGATCGCCTCGAACAGGGGCGTCATGTCGCCGCTGCGCACGGTGTCCTCGAGGCCGGCGTAGCCGTTGAGGCCGGAGGCGTAGACCACCGGGAAGTCGAGCTGGTCGTCGGTGGCGCCGAGGCGGTCGAAGAGGTCGAAGGTCTGGTCCAGCACCCAGCTGGGACGCGCGCCCGGGCGGTCGACCTTGTTCACCACGACGATCGGCCGGAAGCCCATCGCGAAGGCCTTCTGGGTCACGAAGCGCGTCTGCGGCATGGGGCCGTCCATCGCGTCGACCAGCACGAGCACCGAGTCGACCATCGACAGCACGCGCTCGACCTCGCCACCGAAGTCGGCGTGGCCGGGGGTGTCGACGATGTTGATGCGCCAGACCTCGCCGGTGGTCGGATTGGTCCAGCGGATGGCGGTGTTCTTGGACAGGATCGTGATGCCACGTTCCTTTTCGATGTCGCCGCTGTCCATCACGCGGTCGGGGACGGCGGCGCGTTCGTCAAGGGTGCCGGACGACTTGAGCAGCTGGTCGACGAGGGTGGTCTTGCCGTGGTCGACGTGGGCGACGATGGCGATGTTGCGGAGGCGTTCGATGGACATCGGGAAAACCGCACCTCGTGCCTTCTTGGGGCAGGGCGCATTGGGCCTGTGGCGGGGAAGCCGACCATTATACTGTCACTGGCCCCCGCCACCTAGTGTTGCAATGCGGCAGGGTGGCTCCACTTCAGGTCCGCGGCCCGGCGCCGCCCGGTCCAGCTCCCGTCCCGACACCCCCCGAGGAATCCCCGACATGTCCCTGAACGCCGTTTTCGACACCGACCGTGGCCAGATCAAGGTCGAGCTTTACGCCGACAAGGCCCCGCTGACCGTCGCCAGCTTCGTGAACCTCGCCAGGCGCGGCTTCTACGATGGCCTGACCTTCCACCGCGTCATTCCCGACTTCATGATCCAGGGCGGCTGCCCCAAGGGCACCGGGACCGGCGGCCCCGGCTACAAGTTCGAGGACGAGGCCAGCAACGGCGTGAAGCACGACCGCGGCGTGCTGTCCATGGCCAACGCCGGCCCCAACACCAATGGCAGCCAGTTCTTCATCACCCACATCAAGACCGACTGGCTGGATGGCAAGCACACCGTGTTCGGCAAGGTCACCGAAGGCCTGGACGTGGTCGATGCCGTCAAGCAGGGCGACGCCATCAAGTCGGTGAAAATCGAGGGCGATGCCGACACCGTGCTGGCCGCGAAGGCCGACCGCGTCGCCGAGTGGAACCGGATCCTGGCCGCCTGAGCCAGCGGTCCCGGCGGGGCGCGATGCTAGAATACGCGGCTGCAAACCGCGTTTTCCGGGCTTTCCCGGCGCGCCCCGCCACTCCACTTCCCGAGGTTCCCGCAATGCCCCAGCTTGCCAAGCGCATGGGTCGCGCCAAGCCCAGCGCGATCATGGTGGTGGCCGAAACGGCCCAGCGCCTCAAGGCCGAAGGCCGCGACATCATCAGCTTCTCGATCGGCGTCCCCAACTTCCTGCCCGGCGAGCACGTCTATGCCGCCGCCCGCAAGGCGCTGGACGTCGATTCCGGCCAGTACGGCAGCAACCGCGGCGCCGCCGGCCTGCTCGACGCCTTCATCGGCCATCTCGACGGCCTGGGCCTGACGGGCTACGCCCGCGCCAACTGCGCGACCGGCGTGGGCGCCAAGCACATCCTCTACAACCTGGCCGAAGCGCTGCTGGACGAGGGCGACGGGTTCGCCTTCGCCACCCCGTACTGGACCAGCTACATGGACATCGCCGAGATCGTCGGCGCCGACGTCCAGCTGCTGCCGTGCCCGGCGGAGCAGGACTACAAGCTGACCCCGGAGCAGCTCGACGCCGCGTTGGCCAGGAGGCCGAAGCTCTTCCTGTTCAACAACCCGTCCAACCCGACGGGCATGGTCTATACGAAGGACGAGGTCGCGGCGCTGGCCGACGTCGTCGCCCGCCACCCCGACACCTGGATCATCACCGACGACATCTACAACACGATGGTGTTCGATGGCGTCGGCTACCACAACTTCGTGCACGCGCGCCCCGAGCTGCGCGACCGCGTGATCTTCGTCGATTCGCTGTCCAAGACCTATGGCATGCCGGGCTGGCGCGTCGGCCTGATGGCCGGCCCCGAGGTCGTGGCGCAGGCCGTGACCACGATGAACTCGAACCACATCACCAGCCTGCCGGAAGTCGTGGCCGCCGCCGCCGCGGCCGCGCTGTCGGGCCCGCAGGACGTGCCCGCCGCGCGCTGCGCCGAGTTCCAGGGCAAGCGCGACCAGGTCGTGGCCGCGCTCAATGCCATTCCCGGCGTGGTCTGCCCGGTGCCGCAGGGCGCGTTCTATGCCTTCCCCGACATCAGCTGCGCCTTCGGCAAGTCGCACGCGGGCAAGGTCATCAACAACGATGTCGAGTTCTGCGCCGTCCTGCTTGAAGCGAAGGGCGTGGCCTGCGTGCCCGGTTCGGCCTTCGGCGAGCCGCGCGGCCTGCGCATCAGCTACACCTGCCCGACGCCGCAGCTGGCGCCGGGCCTTGCGCGCATCCAGGAATTCTTCGCCGAGCTCGAATGAGCCCTGGCCGGTCCGGGCCGGATCCACGGGCCCGGACCGTCGCCGCGTCCTGCGCCGCACACGCATTCCCTCCAATCCCACGCACCATCGGAGCCACCCCATGAAGACCCCCGTCCGAGTTGCCGTCACCGGCGCCGCCGGCCAGATCGGTTACGCCCTCCTGTTCCGCATCGCTTCCGGCGAGATGCTGGGCCGCGACCAGCCCGTGATCCTGCAGCTGCTCGAGCTGCCGATGGACAAGGCCCAGGCCGCGCTCAAGGGCGTGATGATGGAGCTGGAAGACTGCGCGTTCCCGCTGCTGGCCGGCATGGTCGGCACCGATGATCCCGAAGTCGCGTTCAAGGACGCCGACATCGCGCTCCTGGTCGGCGCGCGCCCGCGCGGCCCGGGCATGGAGCGCAAGGACCTGCTGCTGGAGAACGCCAAGATCTTCACCGCCCAGGGTGCGGCGCTGAACAAGGTCGCCAGCCGCGACGTCAAGGTGCTGGTGGTCGGCAACCCGGCCAATACCAATGCCTATATCGCGATGAAGTCGGCGCCGGACCTCAAGGCGACGAACTTCACCGCGATGCTGCGCCTGGACCACAACCGCGCGCTGAGCCAGCTGGCCAACAAGGCCGGCGTGGCTGTGGGCGACATCGAGAAGCTGGTGGTCTGGGGCAACCACAGCCCGACCATGTATCCCGACTACCGCTTCGCGACCGTCAAGGGCGAATCGCTGAAGGACCGCATCAACGACGCCGACTGGAACGCGAACGCCTTCATCCCGCAGGTCGGCAAGCGCGGTGCGGCGATCATCGAGGCCCGCGGCCTGTCCTCGGCCGCCTCCGCCGCCAACGCCGCCATCGACCACATCCGCGACTGGGTGCTGGGTTCGAACGGCAAGTGGGTGACCATGGGCGTGCCATCCGATGGCGGCTATGGCATCCCCGAGGGCGTGATCTACGGCGTCGCTGTGACTACCGAAAACGGCGAGTACACCCGGATCGAAGGTCTCGAGATCGACGAATTCAGCCGGGCGGCGATGGACAAGACGCTTGCCGAGCTCGAGGAAGAGCGCGAAGGCGTCGCCCACCTGCTGGGCTGACACGCCTGCGGGATCCGTCCCGCAATGGCGCTATCGGAACGACCGGGCCTGGCCCGGTCGTTTTCGTTTTGGCTCTTCTCAAGATCGGCGGGGCATTGCTTCAAGAAGATGCGCGCCGCCCGCCGTGGACGCAGGGGGATGCCCAGCCGGATGTCTCCGCGTCCCTGCTCCCATCATCCGGCCGCCGGCCATCCATGGTCGGCTCTGGGCTTCCCCCTGCATCCACGGCGGGCCTGGACCTTCTGGGCGATCGGGTGGAGCAAGCGCGCCTACGTCCGGAGCGATCGAGCCCTCACCGGACCTGACGATCAGGGCCCGGCCACACGGGCGCCCCGCTTTTGATCTTCGGTCCGAAGCCGAATAACGCCACAGCCCGGATCACGACGGAGCGCGCCCCATCGACTCCCCAGAGCGCACCAGGCGCACCAGGCGCACCAAGTGCACCGGCACACACGCCATCACCCCGCGCTGTGTGGAAAGAGCCTTTTCGTGTCCGGCCCCCGGACATCGTGCGGCGAAGGCATTCGACCAACGTCGTAGCGCGCGTGGCGGCGTGGCGGACTAGCCTCGATCGGGACACTTGGAGACCGCCATGCGCTACGAAGACGTGTACCGGCGTTCGGTCGAGGAGCCGGAGGCCTTCTGGGCCGAACAGGCGCAGGCTGTTTACTGGCACAAGGCGCCGGAGAAGATCCTCGATTACTCCAACCCGCCGTTCCGCAAATGGTTCGTCGGCGGCGAGACCAACCTCTGCCACAACGCTGTCGACCGGCATCTGGAGGATCGCGGCGACCAGCTCGCGCTGGTGGGCTACTCCACCGAGACCGACAGCGTCCGCGAGCTGAGCTACCGCGAGCTGCATCGCGAAGTGAACGTGTTCGCGGCCGTGCTCGGCTCACTGGGCGTTGGCAAGGGCGACCGGGTGGTGATCTACATGCCGCACACCGTGGATGCGGTGGTGGCGATGCTGGCCTGCGCGCGCATCGGCGCGATCCACTCGGTGGTGTTCGGCGGCTTCGCCGCGAAGAACCTGGCGCTGCGGATCGACGATGCCGAGCCGAAGGTGCTGATCTGCGCCGACGCCGGCAGCCGCGGCGGCAAGGTCATCCCGTTCAAGCCGCTGGTGGACGACGCGCTGGCCCAGGCAGCGCATCCGCCCGCGCACGTGCTGGTGGTCAGCCGCGGGCTGGCCGAGGTGGCGATGCAGGAGGGTCGTGACTTCGACTACGCCACGCTACGGCGCGACCATGAAGACGTGCAGGTGCCCGTGCAGTGGCTGGAGTCGAACGAACCCAGCTACATCCTCTACACCTCCGGAACCACCGGCACGCCCAAGGGCGTGCAGCGCGACGTCGGCGGCTACGCGGTGGCGCTGGCGCTGTCGATGTGGGCGGTCTACGACATCCGGCCCGGCCAGGTGATGTTCTCCACCTCCGACATCGGCTGGGTGGTGGGGCATTCCTACAACGTCTACGGGCCGCTGATCGCGGGCGCGACTTCGATCATCTACGAGGGAATGCCGACCCGGCCGGATCCGGGCATCTGGTGGGAGCTGTGCGAACGCTACGGCGTGCGCACGCTGTTTTCCGCGCCCACAGCGCTGCGGGTGCTGAAGAAGTTCGACACCGCGTACATCACCGACCGCGACCTGTCGAAGCTGGAATACCTGTTCCTGGCCGGCGAACCGCTGGACGAGCCGACCGCGCGCTGGATCTCCGGCGTGCTGGGCAAGCCGGTGATCGACAACTACTGGCAGACCGAGACCGGCTGGCCGGTGCTGACCATGATGCCGGGGCTGGACATGAAGCCCATCAAGCTGGGCTCTCCCGGCCTGCCGAACCTGGGCTACCGGCTGCGGGTGATCGACGAGGCCACCGGCGAGGACGCGCCGGCCGGCGAAAAGGGCGTGCTGGTGATCCAGCCGCCGCTGCCGCCGGGATGCCTGAGCACGGTCTGGCGCAACGACGAGCGCTTCATCGCCAGCTACTTCAGCCACTTCAGCGAGCCGCTCTACAGCTCGCTGGACTGGGCGATCCGCGACGAGGACGGCTATGCGTACATCCTCGGCCGCACCGACGACGTCATCAACGTCGCCGGGCATCGCCTGGGCACGCGCGAGATCGAAGAATCGGTGTCGGGCCATCCGGGCGTGGCCGAGGTCGCGGTGATCGGCGTTCACGACGAGATCAAGGGCCAGGTGCCGGTGGTGTTCGCCACGCTGAAGCAGGCCGCAGATGCGTCGCTGGCCGCGCACGAAATGCAGGGCAGGGTGGTGGAGCAGCTGGGCGCGATCGCGCGCCCGGCGCGGATCTACGTGGTCGCGTCACTGCCCAAAACGCGCTCGGGCAAGCTGCTGCGGCGCTCGATCCAGGCCCTGGCAGAGCATCGCGATCCGGGCGACCTGTCGACCCTGGACGATCCCGGGGCGCTGGGCGAGATCGCCGATGCGATCAAGCGCGGGGCCGACGCCGGTAGCTGAGGTCCCGCAGGCGGCGCGGCTTCGCGCCCGGGGCGTCCGGGTTGCACCTCCGGGCAGCGGGCTTGGCACCTGCCGGCTCCGTTAGAATGGTGCCGATCCCCTACGCAGAATGTCCCATGTCCGAGCATGTTTCCGCAGGCGCGCGCTTCCGCGCCGCCGTCGCCGACGAATCCCCCCTGCAGGTGATGGGCGCCATCACCGCCTATGCCGGCCTGATGGCCAAGCGCACCGGCTACAAGGCGCTGTACCTGTCGGGCGGCGGCGTGGCCGCGAACTCGCTGGGCATGCCTGACCTCGGCATCTCCACGATGGAGGACGTGCTGATCGACGCCCGTCGCATCGTCGAGGCCACCGGCCTTCCGCTGCTGGTCGACATCGACACCGGCTGGGGCGGCGCCTTCAACATCTCGCGCACCATCCGCAGCTTCGAGCGCGCTGGCGTCGCCGCCGTGCACATGGAGGACCAGGTCGGCCAGAAGCGCTGCGGCCACCGTCCCAACAAGGAAGTGGTGCCAAAGGGCGAGATGGTCGATCGCGTCAAGGCCGCGGTGGACGGCCGCATGGAAGCCGGCTTCGTGATCATGGCGCGCACCGACGCCGCCGCCGTCGAGGGCATCGATGCCGCGATCGAGCGCGCCGTGGCCTACGTCGAAGCCGGCGCCGACATGATCTTCCCCGAGGCGATGAAGTCGCTCGAGGACTACCGCAAGTTCAAGGACGCGGTGAAGGTGCCGATCCTGGCCAACCTCACCGAGTTCGGCTCCACGCCCTTCTTCACCACCGACGAGCTGCGCTCGGCCGGTGTCGACATCGCGCTGTACTGCTGCGGCGCCTATCGCGCCATGAACAAGGCGGCGCTGAACTTCTACGAGACCGTGCGCCGCGAGGGCACGCAGAAGAACATCATCGACACCCTGCAGACGCGTGCGGAGCTGTACGACTTCCTCGGCTACCACGCCTACGAGGACAAGCTCGACACGCTGTTCTCGAAGGACTGAGCGGCGCCGTGCGAAGCGCTGCCAGCCTCGCACGCCGTGCCACATCGCCGCGCGCTGCGCGCCACCACATCATGCGTCAATGGAGTACCTGATGAGCGAGACCCCCAGCACCCTGCCCAAGCCGAAGAAGTCGGTGGCCCTGTCCGGCACCGCCGCCGGCAACACCGCGCTGTGCAGCGTCGGCCGCAGCGGCAACGACCTGCATTACCGCGGCTACGACATCACGCAGTTCGCGACCGCCGCCGAGTTCGAGGAAGTGGCCTACCTGCTGGTGCACGGCAAGCTGCCGTCCAAGCCGGAACTCGCGCGCTACAAGGCGAAGCTGAAGTCGCTGCGGGGCATCCCGGCCGCGGTCAAGGCCGCGCTGGAAGAGCTGCCGCCGTCGGCGCATCCCATGGACGTGATGCGTACCGGCGTTTCGGTCATGGGCTGCCTGGCGCCCGAAAAGGACGACCACAACCACCCCGGCGCGCGCGACATCGCCGACAAGCTGATGGCGTCGCTGGGCTCGATGCTGCTGTACTGGTACCACTACAGCCACAACGGCCGGGTCATCGACGTCGAGACCGACGACGACTCGATCGGCGGGCATTTCCTGCACCTGCTGCACGGCGAGCCGCCGCCGGAGAGCTGGGTGCGCGCCATGCACACCTCGCTGAACCTGTACGCAGAACACGAATTCAATGCGTCGACCTTCACCGCGCGCGTCATCGCCGGAACCGGCAGCGACATGCACTCCTGCATCGCCGGCGCGATCGGCGCGCTGCGCGGCCCGAAGCACGGTGGCGCCAACGAGGTCGCCTTCGAGGTGCAGAAGCGCTACGACACGCCGGACGAGGCCGAGGCCGACATCCGCGAGCGCGTGGGCCGCAAGGAAGTGGTGATCGGCTTCGGCCATCCGGTCTACACCGTCGGTGATCCGCGCAACGGCATCATCAAGCAGGTGGCGAAGGACCTCTCGGAAGAGCAGGGCGACACCCGCATGTACGCCATCGCCGAGCGACTGGAATCGGTGATGTGGGACATCAAGAAGATGTTCCCCAACCTCGACTGGTTCAGCGCGGTGAGCTACCACATGATGGGCGTGCCGACGGCGATGTTCACCCCGCTGTTCGTGATCGCGCGCACCAGCGGCTGGAGCGCGCACGTGATCGAGCAGCGCATCGACGGCAAGATCATCCGTCCGAGCGCGAACTACACCGGTCCCGACAACCGCGACTGGGTGCCGATGGCCGAGCGCGGCTGAGTCCCGCCTGGCTGCGGACAGCCGCTTCGACACGGAAACGGCGCCCCAGAGGCGCCGTTTCGCTGTGAGCTACTGCCGCGCGCCCACGGGCGCACGGACGAACGTGGCGCTTACGCCAGGCCTTCGGCCCTGAGCGCGGCCTGCACGCCCGCGTCCTGCTCCATCCGCGCCTTGAAGGCCGCCACGTTGTCCAGGCCCGACATGTCCACGCCGGTGCCCTGTGCCCAGCGCAGCGTCATATAGAAGTACGGGTCGGCGAAACTGCGGAATCCGGCCAGCCACTCCTTGCCGTCCAGGCGCCGGTCGGCGGTCTCCATCAGCGCCCGCACCTGGGTCCGGGCGGCCGCCTTGACCGCATCGTGCCGGCCTTCGTCGCCGATGTAGCGCGCGGCGGAGAAGATCGGCTTGAACGCGGGGTGCAGGTCGGAATTGACGAACGACAGCCAGCGCGTCGCTTCGGCGCGCTGCCGTGGCGAGCCGTCGCCGGCCAGTCCCGCCTCGGGCCGGCTGTCGGCGATGTAGCCCATGATCGCGGCGTTCTGGGTGAGCACGAACTCGCCATCGACCAGCGCGGGCACCGCGCCTGCGGGATTGATCGCGAGGAACGCCGGTGCCTTCATCGATCCGGCGTCGAGGATCTCGACCTCGTAGGGGCGGCCGCTCCACTCCAGCGCCATGTGGACGGCGGTCGAGCAGGCGCCCGACTTCGAATACAGCTTCATGTGCGGCTCCAGGCATGGGGAAGCCACCATCATCGGCGCTGCGTCCGGGGCGCTCAAGCCGCGGGCGCCGCGCTGTCGCCGGCCGTCAGGACTTCGGCTTCAGGTTCTGCACCCGGAGGAAGGTGTGGTCGCCGATGGTCGCGACCTGGTAGGCGTTGCGCCAGCTCGGGCTGGCGATCGCGTGGGCCATGAAGTGGCTGGCCCCGGGCACGACTTCCTTGCGCTCGCCGGCCGGCAGCGCCCAGTTGCGTTGCGACTCCAGCGCGATGGTGACCGCCTGCGACCAGGCCTCGGTATTGGACAGGCGCGTACGCGGCGACACGATGGTCGGTGCGAACTGCTTGCGCGCGGTCACCACCTCGCACACCGAGTCACCCCACAGCCCGCTGTCGGTGCGGCGCAGGGCGACTTCCGCCACGGCGCGCTGCCCGAGCACGGACTGGTCGCGGGCTTCGAGGTACAGGGTGGTGCTGAGGCAGAGGGAATCTGCGGCCTGCGGCGGCAATACCGATGCCAGCCACAGGATCCAGGCGAGTTTCATGACGGCTCCTTGCTCCGTTGCGCCGGCCGCGCGCCATGGCCGGGTCCTGTTGGACCCGTGCCACCGCATCGCGGAACGGCCTGGCGTGTTGGGGAGGGCGGCGGCACTCTCTGGCGCGCTTGCTGCCCGGGCGCGAAGCCCGCGGAAGTGCGGGACGTGCCGGTTTCCGCCGAAGACGTGGCGGAGAAAAAGTTGGCGCACGTTACTGCCCGGTTTCGAAACGCTGGCTGAACAGGGGTGTGGTGCAACTCCGGCCGGTGGCTGGTTCGAGAAGGCCTCGCCGCTCGTCGGACGTTTGGCGCTGGCGCCGTGATTGGCCCGAAGTTTGTTATGCCATCGTTAACGCGGTCTTCACGGCACCGAACCTAACCTGCAGCGCGATCCGGCCATGCTGATGGTCGTGTCCATTGACAGTTTCAGGCGGCTTCGGCATCGCTCGGCACCGTCCACCACCCAAGGAGCAACAACATGATCAACAAGAAGCTGCTGTGTGCAGCCATGCTGCTGGCCGGTCTGGGCGCTGCCCACAGTGCCGCCGCGCAGGAATTCGACGACCGCTGGTATGTGACCGGCAGCGTCGGCTTCAACATCCAGGACAACGACCGCGGCACCAACGACGCGCCGTTCGGCACGCTGGGCATCGGCAAGTTCGTCTCGCCCAACTGGTCGGTGGACGCCGAGCTGAACTACCAGAACCCGAACTGGGACGCCAACCAGGACCTGAACTGGAGCCAGTACGGCATCTCGTTCGACGCCCGCCGCCACTTCATCGCTGAAGGCCGCAGCTGGAACCCGTACCTGCTGATGGGCCTGGGCTACCAGCGCGAAGAGATCGAACTGGACAACTTCCCGAACCCCGATTCCCCGTTCCAGGAAGAAGACGGTGCGGTCGCCGGCAAGTTCGGCGTGGGCGTGCAGGGCAATGCCGGGCGTGCGCGCCTGCGTGCCGAGCTCGCCTATCGCGCGGTGGCGCTCGACGACACCCGCGCCCAGCTGCTGAACGACGATCCGCCGCCGGAGCGCAATGACGGCGAAGACTGGTTCGGCGACGTGCTGGCCTCGGTCGGCGTGGTGATCCCGCTGGGTCCGGAGCCGACCGCCCCGGTCGCCCCGGCGCCGGTGGCCCCGAGCTGCGCCGACATGGACAGCGACGGTGACGGCGTGAACGATTGCGACGACAAGTGCCCCGGTTCGCAGGCTGGCCAGACCATCGGTCCGGACGGCTGCCCGGTGCCGGTGTCGATCGACCTGAAGGGCGTCAACTTCGACTTCGACAAGTCGACCCTGCGCCCGGACGCGGTTTCGATCCTCAACGAGGCGATCGAGATCCTGAAGCGTTACCCGGAGCTGAAGGTCGAGGTGGCTGGCCACACCGACTCGAAGGGCACCGACGCCTACAACCAGTCGCTGTCGGAGCGCCGCGCGACCGCGGTGTACGACTACCTGACCGGCAACGGCATCGACGCTTCGCGCCTGGTGGGTCCGAACGGTTACGGCGAGAGCCGTCCGATCGCGCCGAACACCAATGACGACGGTTCGGACAACCCGGACGGCCGCGCGCGCAACCGCCGCACGGAGCTGAACGTCCAGAACTGAGGACATCGGCACCCGCAGTGAACACGAAGCCCGGCCTTGCGCCGGGCTTCGTGCCATGGGGCCCGGCACTGCCGGGCCCCGTGCGTTTAATGGATGGTTAACATCTACCTGAATGTGTATCATGCCCCCGCGACTGGCCGGGGTCGGTCCTCTGGATTGGCCCCGATGCTCCCGCCGTTCCCCCTTTTCATTCCTGATTGACCTTAGGAGTAATCAATGAAGATTCGCGTGCTGAGCACTGCCTTGCTGGCAGGCCTTGCGTTCTCGCAGGCCGCCGCCGCCCAGGAATTCGACGACCGCTGGTACCTCACCGGCAGCGCCGGCTTCAACCTCCAGGACAACGACCGCGGCACCAACGACGCGCCGTTCGTCGGCCTGGGCCTCGGCAAGTTCATCGCACCCGAGTGGTCGGTCGATGCGGAACTGAACTACCAGAACCCCAACAACAACGCGAACCAGGACCTGAACTGGAGCCAGTACGGCATCTCGCTCGACCTGCGTCGCCACTTCCTGGCCGAAGGCCGCAGCTGGAACCCCTACCTGCTGATGGGCGTCGGTTACCAGCGCTCGGAAGAAGAGTACGACGCGTTCCCGAGCCCGGATTCGCCCGGCCAGCGTGAAGACGGCAACTTCGCCGCCAAGGTCGGCGTGGGCGCCCAGGGCGGCACCGGTCGCGTGAAGCTGCGCACCGAGCTCGCCTACCGCGCCGACTTCGACGACACCAGCGTCAGTGCCCCCAGCGAAGACTGGTTCGGCGACGTGCTGGCCTCGGTCGGTGTGGTGATCCCGCTGGGTCCGGAGCCGACCGCCCCGGTCGCCCCGGCGCCGGTGGCCCCGAGCTGCGCCGACATGGACAGCGACGGTGACGGCGTGAACGATTGCGACGACAAGTGCCCCGGTTCGCAGGCTGGCCAGACCATCGGTCCGGACGGCTGCCCGGTGCCGGTGTCGATCGACCTGAAGGGCGTCAACTTCGACTTCGACAAGTCGACCCTGCGCCCGGACGCGGTTTCGATCCTCAACGAGGCGATCGAGATCCTGAAGCGTTACCCGGAGCTGAAGGTCGAGGTGGCTGGCCACACCGACTCGAAGGGCACCGACGCCTACAACCAGTCGCTGTCGGAGCGCCGCGCGACCGCGGTGTACGACTACCTGACCGGCAACGGCATCGACGCTTCGCGCCTGGTGGGTCCGAACGGTTACGGCGAGAGCCGTCCGATCGCGCCGAACACCAATGACGACGGTTCGGACAACCCGGACGGCCGCGCGCGCAACCGCCGCACGGAGCTGAACGTCCAGAACTGAGGACGTCGGCACCCGCAGTGAACACGAAGCCCGGCCTCGCGCCGGGCTTCGTGCGTTTGCGGCTGCTACACTCGCGGCCCTGTGCAGACGAAGTGGATCGACGAAATGAAGCGTGCAGCGTGGGTGGTGGTGGCGATCGGCCTGGTGACTCCCGGCCTTGCGATGGCCGCGGTCGATTGCGGCAGCCTGCCGGCCGCCGGTACCGCGCCGCGCGCCAGCGTGCTTGCGCCGCTGGCGACCGAACTGGTGGCGCCGTCGTACATGCTCGGCGCCAACAGCGGCGTCCTCGGCCACGCCTATGACGAGTCGCAGACCGTCGACGAGGTGCTGCTTCGCCGCCGGATCGAAGGCTGCCGCAACGTGGCCATCGCCACGCCGGCCAGCGTTGCCAATCCGAACGATCCGGGCGCCTACAAGCCGCAGACCGAGTTCGACAACACCCCCTGGCGCTTCGACATGAACCAGAACGGCCGTCGCATGACCGCCGACGAGTTCGATGCCTGGATGAAGGCGCGCGGCGTCCGCGTCGCGCGCGGCAGCGCGCCGGCGGCCGTGCCGGCGGTTGCCCCCGGAGCGCCCGGCGCCGAAGCGCCTGCGGCTGCCGAAGCCGCTGCGCCGACCGCACAGCCGGCGCCTGCGCCGACGTCCGACGACGGCGAGCGCCGCTGAGGGACGCGCCGCGCCCGGGCGTCCGGCACGGGCTGGCGCGCGCGCTGTCCAAGCGCGGCATCTGTTCGCGCAGCGAGGCCGAACGCCGGGTCCGCGAGGGCCGGGTAGAAGTCGATGGCCGGGTGGTGCGTGATCCCGAGCACCCGGTCGACGTCAGTCGCGCCCGTATCCACGTCGACGGCGTGGACGCCGCGCTGCCGGTGGCCCGCTACCTCGTCCTGAACAAGCCGCGCGGCCTGGTCACCACGGCCAGCGACGAGCGCGGCCGCGAGACCGTCTACCGCTGCTTCGACGGCGCCGGCCTGGGCTGGATCGCGCCCGTGGGACGCCTGGACCAGGCCAGCGAAGGCCTGCTGCTGTTCACCAATGATCCCGCGTGGGCGGCAGCGGTCACCGACCCGGCTCGCGGACCCGACAAGACCTACCACGTGCAGGTCGACGCCTGTCCCGCCGAGCCGCTGCTCGAAGCGATGCTGCGCGGCCTGCGCGTGGATGGCGAACGCCTGTCGGTCGCGTCGGTGCGGGTACTGCGGACAGGCGCCCGCAACGCATGGCTCGAAGTGGTGCTGCACGAGGGCCGCAACCGGCAGATCCGCAGGCTGATGGCCGCCTGCGGCCTCGAGGTGTTGCGCCTGGTACGCGTGGCGATCGGTCCGGTGGTGCTGGGCGAGCTCGCCAAGGGCGCGTGGCGCGCCCTGGACGACGCGGAGCTGGCGGCCCTGGTTCCGCCGTCGACACCCGCCGCGGCCTGAGGGCCGCCGAGGCCCGCGTGGGGCAGGGCGTTTGCGGCGCCCGCGAGCGGCAGGGCCGCGGCCGGTCCGGTCCGGTCAGGCCTTGAGCACGCCCAGCTCGTGGCCGATGCGCGTGAAGGCATCGATCGCCCTGTCGAGGTGCTCGCGGGTATGTGCCGCCGACAGCTGGGTGCGGATGCGCGCCTGGCCCTGGGGCACCACGGGAAAGAAGAAGCCGATCGCGTAGATGCCTTCCTCGAGCAGGCGCTCGGCGAAGCGCTGCGCCAGCGGCGCGTCGTACAGCATCACCGGACTGATCGGATGCACCCCCGGCTTGATGTCGAAGCCCGCGGCGGTCATCCGCTCGCGGAAGTAGGCGGTGTTCTCCGCCAGCCGCTCACGCAGCTCGCCGGCCGCATCGAGCATCTGGAATGCCTTGGTGCCCGCGGCGACCACGTGCGGCGGCAGCGAGTTCGAGAACAGGTAGGGCCGCGAGCGCTGGCGCAGCAGTTCGATCACTTCCGCCTTCGCCGTGGTGAAGCCGCCCAGGGCGCCGCCCATGGCCTTGCCCAGGGTGCCGGTGATGATGTCGATCCGGTCGAGCACGCCCTTGACCTCGGCCGAGCCGCGGCCGGTGGCGCCGATGAAGCCGGTGGCATGGCATTCGTCGATATGGACCAGCGCCTCGTACTTCGCCGCCAGCGCCGTGATCTCGTCCAAGGGCGCGATGAAGCCGTCCATCGAGAACACGCCGTCGGTGGTGATCATGATCGTGCGCGCGCCGTCGGCGCGGGCCTGCTTCAGCTGCGCCTCCAGGTCGGCCATGTCGCAGTTGGCGTAGCGGTAGCGCTTCGCCTTGGACAGGCGCACGCCGTCGATGATCGAGGCGTGGTTGAGCGCGTCGCTGATGATCGCGTCGGCTTCGCCCAGCAGCGGTTCGAACAGGCCGCCGTTGGCGTCGAAGCAGGCGGCATAGAGGATCGTGTCCTCCTTGCCGAAGAAGCCCGCGATCGTGCGCTCCAGCTCCTTGTGCAGGTCCTGGGTGCCGCAGATGAAGCGCACCGAGGCCAGGCCGAAGCCATGCGTGTCCAATGCTTCGCGCGCGGTCGCGATGATGTCCGGGTGGTCCGCCAGGCCCAGGTAGTTGTTGGCGCAGAAGTTCAGCACCCTGCGACCGTCCTCGAGCGTGATCTCGGCGGACTGGGGGCTGGTGATGATGCGCTCGGCCTTGAACAGGCCGGCCTCGCGGATCTCCTCGAGGGTGTCGGCGTAGCGCTGGGTGATGGACATGGTCGGGACGCCTTCGCGAAAACGGATCCCGGATTCTACGTGTCGCCTTCAGCCTTTGCCGCCGCGGCCCCGCTGCAGCACCTGGCTTTTCAGCCAGCCATCCCACAGGGCCTGCAACGCGGGGACGTCGATTGGCAGCCCGTGCGCCACGCCCTCCGAAGCCAGCCACTGGTCGAACGTGGCGCCGCCGGCGATTGCAGCGCTGATCGGGACGAGGATGCGCGGGTCGCCACTGGTCTCGGCCAGGAACAGGGCCAGCAGCAGCGATTGTCCGTAGAAGCTGTCGACGCCGGGGAACTCACCGCCGTCCGCGACCACCATCTGCACGCCCGATCCGGACCGGGGGCCGCGGGACAGGGCGCGGGCAAGCGCAGCGGAGCGGACCGGATGCTCGGCCTGGAGGAAGTCGGTCAGCCCAGGGATGGTCTGCGGCCGGTGCTTCGCCGCGTCGATGAACGATTCCAGGTGGCGCGCCTGGGCTTCAGGCGGCTCCATCAGGATCGCGACTGCCTCATCGAGCCAGTCCGGGGCTGGTGTGCCATATCGCACCTGCAGCGACGCCCCGGCGGCGTCCGGCCAGTACATCGCGGCGTACATCGCATGGCCGACTTCGTGACGCAGCGTGACCGCTTCGCGTTCCGCCGCGCCAGCCAGGGCCCGGGTGATGCCTGCGCGGTCGACACCGGCCTGGCGCATCGCGCGCTCGGTCATGGCCCGCTTGGCACTGGCGGGCAGCCAGACCTGGGCGTAGTCGAGCCCGTGGGCCCGGGCATGGTCGTTGGCGACGAGCGGGTCCAGATCCGTACTCAGGATCAAGGTGCCGACTGGTGCACGGCCGAAGTGGAGCATGTAGTGCTGCGCCGCATCGCCGAGCGCATCCGCCGCCCGGTGGGCTTCTTCTCCGGTGTCGGCGTACGCCAGCCCGTGGGGAGTCGACACGCACACCGGTGCAGGCGGCGCTTCCACCTCCGGGCACAGCAGGTCGCCCGCCGTCGCCACGCCGGGTATCGCCAGCAACGCCATCACCGCGAATTGCTTGAGCACGCGCACCACCTTCCATGGTTGGACTCTCGACCGCGGCGACCAGCCGTCCGCGGCGTGGAACCGACGGCTCAACGCCAGTCGAGCACGACCTTGCCGGATTTCCCCGATTCCATCAGGTCGAAGCCCTTCTGGAACTCGTCGGCCGGCAGCTGGTGGCTCAGCACCTTTTCGAGCGGGAAGCCCGCCAGCACCAGCTGGGTCATCTTGTACCAGGTCTCGTACATGCGCCGGCCGTAGATGCCGTGCAGCACGAGGCCCTTGAAGATCACCCGGTCCCAGTCGATGCCCGCGCCCTTGGGCAGCAGGCCGAGCAGGGCGACCTTGCCGCCGTGGTACATGCAGTCGAGCATGTCGTTGAAGGCCGCCGGATTGCCGCTCATTTCCAGGCCGACGTCGAAGCCGTCCATGTTGAGCTCCGCCATGACCTCCTTCACCGAGGTCTTGCTGACGTTGACCACGCGCGTGGCGCCCATGTCCGCGGCCAGCTTCAGGCGGAAGTCGTTGACGTCGGTGACCACCACGTTGCGCGCGCCGATGTGCTTGCAGATGCCCGCGGCCATCACGCCGATCGGGCCGGCGCCGGTGATCAGCACGTCTTCGCCGACCACGTCGAACTCCAGCGCGCAGTGCGCGGCGTTGCCGTAGGGATCGAAGAACGCCGCCAGCTCCGACGGGATCTGGTCGGGGATCGGCCACAGGTTCGAGGCCGGCATCACGATGTACTCGGCGAAGGCGCCGTTGCGGTTGACGCCGATGCCGACCGTGTTCGGGCACAGGTGCTGGCGGCCGGCACGGCAGTTGCGGCACTGGCCGCAAACGATGTGGCCTTCGGCCGAGACCCGCTGGCCGATGTCATAGCCGGTCGCGCCCGGGCCCAGCCTGACCACGCGGCCGACGAACTCGTGGCCGATGGTCAGCCCCTGCGGAATGGTGCGCTGCGCCCACTCGTCCCAGAGGTAGATGTGCAGGTCGGTGCCGCAGATCGCGGTCTTCTCCAGGCGGATCAGGACCTCGTTGGGGCCCGGCTCGGGCACCGGGACTTCCTCCATCCAGATGCCCTTGGCGAGCTCGCGCTTGACCAGCGCCTTCATGGTGGTCGGGATCGTGGACTGCTGGGGCTGCGACATGGTTGGGCCGGTCTGCTGGGTCGAAACCGCGATTGTACCGCCGGGCGCGGCCACGGCCGGTCGCGTGACCGGCGGCATTTGCACCCGGCCGCCGGGCCGGCCTATGGTCGCGGGCTGTCCGCACACCGGGAACCACATGCGCCTGAGTCCTGTCGCCGCCGCCCTCGCCGCCGTCCTGCTGCCCGCCACCGCCTTCGCCGACGAAGGCATGTGGCTGCCCTCCCAGCTCCCGGAGATCGAATCGGCCATGCGCGGCTCGGGCTTCCAGGGCGACCCCAAGGACCTGTCCGACCTGTCGAAGCCGCCGATGAGCGCGGTCGTCTCGCTGGGCGGCTGTACTGCGAGCTTCGTCTCGCCCCAGGGGCTGGTGGTCACCAACCACCATTGCGCGCACGGTGCGATCCAGCTGAATTCGACTCCGGAGAACAACCTCATCGTCGACGGCTTCAACGCCCCGACGATGGCCGACGAGCTCCCGGCGGGCCCGGGGGCGCGCGTGCTGGTGACCGACCGCTTCGAGCGCATCACCGACCGCATCCTCGCCGATGCCCGCGGCAAGACCGGGCGCGCCTACCACGACGCGGTCGACGCCGCCTCCAAGGCCGCCGTGGCCGAGTGCGAGGCCGAGCCCGGCTACCGCTGCAGCGTGGTCGACATGTACTACGGCACCGACTTCCACCTGGTGCGCCAGCTGGAGATCCGCGACGTGCGCCTGGCCTATGCGCCGCCCGACGCGATCGGCAGCTATGGCGACGAGATCGACAACTTCATGTGGCCGCGCCACAGCGGCGATTTCACCTTCTACCGGGCCTATGTCGGCCCCGACGGCCAGCCGGCCGCGCATTCGCCGGACAACGTGCCGTTCAAGCCGGCCGCCTGGCTGACGGTGTCCACCGAGCCCTTGGCCGAGGGCGATTTCGCCATGCTGGCCGGCTACCCCGGCCGCACCTTCCGCCACCGCACCGCGGCCGAGTTCGCCGACCAGGTCGAGTGGCAACTGCCGTCGCGCGTCGAGCTGATGACGGCGCTGCTGGCGGCCGTGGAGCGCGGCACGGCCGAGGACGCCGATGCCGAGGTGCGCTACGCGGCCCAGGTGGCCAGCCTCAAGAACACCCTCAAGCGCGCCCAGGGCGAGCTCGACGGCCTGCGCCGCAGCCATGCGGTGGCCGAGCGCCGGCGGCAGGAAGCGGCGATGTCGCGCTGGCTCGCGGGCCAGCCGGATGCCGCCGCCACGGTCGCGGACATCGCGTCGGCGGCCGAGGTCATCGCCTCGGCCCGTGCCACCCGCGAGCGCGACCAGCTGTTCGGCCTGATGCAGGCCCAGACCCAGCTCCTGCGCAGCGCCGTCCAGCTGCAGCGGCTGGCGCTGGAGCGCGGCAAGCCCGACGCCGGGCGCGAAAGCGGCTACCAGCTGCGCGACGAGGCCCGCATCGAGGCCGCGCTGCGCCAGGCCCAGCGCCGCTACGCGCCGGCGGTCGAGCGCGCGCTCCTCGCCGAACTGCTGGCGCGCCACCGCGCGCTGCCGGCCGACCAGCAGGTGCCGGAGATCAATGCCGTGTTCGGCACCGACGCGGCGGCCACGGAAGCCGCGCTGCAGGCGCTCTACGCGGACACCGCGCTGGCCTCCGAAGCCGAGCGCCTGCGCCTCCTGGCCGCCGATCCGGCCGAGGTGCAGGCGTCCAGCGATCCGCTGATGCGCGCGGCCGCCGCGCTGCAACAGGCGACATTGCGTTTCGAGGCCGAGGACAAGGCGCGCGCCGGCGAACTGCTGCGGCTGCGTCCGGCCTACATGCGCGGGATGATCGGCCACGCGCGCAGCGAAGGCCGGGCGGTCTATCCGGACGCCAACTCCACCCTGCGCGTCAGCCATGGCCGCATCGAGAGCCTGCAGCCGCGCGACGCGGTGAGCTGGTCGCCGCTGACCACGGTCGAAGGCATCGTGGAAAAGCACACCGGCGTCGCGCCCTTCGATGCGCCGGACCCGCTGCTGGCCGCCATCGCGCGCCGCGACTTCGGCGCCACGGTCGATCCCGGCCTCGGCACCCAGACCGTCAACTTCCTCACCAACCTCGACACCACCGGCGGCAATTCCGGCTCGCCGGTGATGGACGCGCGCGGCCGGCTGATCGGGCTGAACTTCGACAGCAACTGGGAGGCGGTCAGCGCCAGCTGGAAGTTCGACCCGCGCTACAAGCGCGCGATCCACGTCGACGCGCGCTACATGCGCTGGATCATGGCGCGCGTCTATCCGGCGCCGCAGCTGCTCGCCGAGATGGGGCTTCCGCTCGACGGCGCCGATCGCCCTGCCGTGCCGGCGGCCGCCGCTGGCCGCTAGACTCGGGCCATCCGTTCCGACCTTCTTTCCACACCGCACCAGGAAACCAGACATGGGCAAGACCGTCCTCGCCACCGCCGCGGCCGCGTTCGTCGCCGCCATCTCCAGTCCCGCTCCCGCACACGGGGGCGAGGGCATGTGGGTGCCGCAGCAGCTTCCCGAGATCGCGCAGCCGCTCAAGCGCGCCGGCCTCAGGCTCAAGCCGGAGCAGCTGGCCGACCTCACCGGTGATCCGCTGGGCGCCGTGGTCTCGCTGGGTGGCTGCACGGCGAGCTTCGTCTCGCCGCAGGGCCTGGTGGCGACCAACCACCACTGCGCCTACGGTGCCATCCAGCTGAACTCGACGCCGGAGAAGAACCTGATGCGCGACGGCTTCTATGCCGAAGCCATCGGCGACGAGATCAGCGCCGGGCCGACCTCGCGCATCTTCGCCCTGGAAGCCATCGAGGACGTCACCGACAAGGTGCAGGCCGCGGTCGCCGGCGCGCCGGATGCGCTGGGCCGCACCAACGCGCTGGATGCGATCGAGAAGTCGCTGGTGGCCGACTGCGAGGCCGAGGCCGGCTACCGCTGCCGCCTGTACAGCTTCGCCGGCGGCAACACCTATCGGCTGTTCAAGAACCTCGAGATCCAGGACGTGCGCCTGGTCTACGCGCCGCAGGGCAGCGTCGGCGCCTATGGCGGCGAGGTCGACAACTGGATGTGGCCGCGGCACACCGGCGACTTCGCGTTCTACCGCGCCTACGTCGGCAAGGACGGCAAGCCCGCGCCCTACGCCGAGGACAACGTCCCCTACACGCCGAAGCGCTGGCTGAAGTTCGCCGACAAGCCGCTGCGCGAGGGCGACTTCGTCATGGTGGCGGGCTATCCGGGCCGCACCGCGCGCTACGCGCTGGCCAGCGAGTTCCAGGACACCCAGGACTGGCAGTACCCGACCATCGTCCGCCACTACAAGGCGATGCAGAAGATGGTGGCCGAGGCCGGCAAGGCCAATCCCGACATCGAGGTGAAATACGCCAGCACCATGCGTGGCTGGGAAAACGTCTACAAGAACTACGACAGCCAGCTGCAGGGTTTCCAGCGCACCGGTGCCATGGCCACCAAGGAAGCGCAGGAAGCGGCCGTGCTCGCTTGGGCGCGGGAGCAGGGCGAGGCCGGGCAGGGCGTGCTGGATGCGCACGCGAAGCTGCTCGAACTCAATGCCGCCAGCCGCGCGACCCGTGACCGCGACCTGGTCTTCGGCCAGTTCAACGGCACCGGCCTGCTGTCGACCGCGATCCGCGGCTACCGCCTGGCCATCGAGCGCGAGAAGCCCGACGCCCAGCGCGAGCAGGGCTACCAGGAACGCGACCTGCCGACGCTGGAGGGCGCCGTGCGCCAGATGGAGCGCCGCTACGTGCCGGAGATGGACCGCGGCCTGCAGCGCTACTGGCTCGACGCGTACGCGAAGCTGCCGGAAGGCCAGCGCATCGAGGCTCTCGACGCGTGGCTGGGCGGCAGCACCGAGCGCGCCATCAATGGCGCGCTCGACCGCCTCGGCCGCAGCGAACTGGCGGACGGCACCGACGCGCGGCTAAAGTGGCTGCGCGCCGACCGCAAGTCCTATGAATCGAGCAAGGACCCGGCGATCCGCTACGCGGTGGCGGTGATGCCGACCCTGCTGGCGCAGGAAGCGGAGCGCAAGGCGCGCGCCGGCGACGCGCTGCTGGCGCGCCCGGTCTACCTGCAGGCGGTGGCCGACTACAAGGCCAGCAAGGGCGAATTCGTCTATCCGGACGCCAACTCGTCGCTGCGCATCACCTTCGGCAACGTCAAGCCCTATACCAAGCTCGACGGCACGCCGCAGAAGGCCTTCACCGTGCTCGAGGAGATCCCGGCCAAGGACACCGGCGAGGACCCGTTCGACGCGCCCAAGGCCCTGCTCGACGCCGTCGCCGCCAAGCGCCACGGCGGGCTGGCCGATCGCCGCCTGAAGTCGGTGCCGGTGAACTTCCTGTCCGACCTCGACATCACCGGCGGCAACTCCGGCTCGCCGGTGCTGGACGCGAACGGCAAGCTGGTCGGCCTGGCCTTCGATGGCAACTGGGAGTCGGTGGCCTCGAACTGGGTATTCGACCCGGTGATGACGCGGATGATCTCGGTCGACCAGCGCTACATGCGCTGGATCATGCAGGAGGTCTACCCCGCGCCACGCGTGCTGGCCGAACTCGGGCTGGAGCCCAGGCGGTGAGAATCCTCCTCGCCCGCCACGGCGAGACGAGCTGGAACCGCGAGGGTCGCTACCAGGGCCAGGAAGACATCCCCCTGTCGGACACCGGTGCCAAGCAGGCGCTGCGCCTGGGCGAGCGCCTGCACGACGTGCGCATCGACCGTGCGGTGGCGTCGCCACTGGCGCGCGCCTACGACACCGCCCGGCTGGCGCTGGGCGAGGCGCGGGCGGACATGCTGGAAGTCGACGAGGGGCTGATGGAGATCGCCCACGGCAGCTGGGAAGGCAAGCTCGCCAGCGAGATCCGCGAGGCCGACCCGGAGCGGCTGGCCGCCTGGCGCGACGCACCCGACAAGGTGCAGATGCCGGGCGGCGAGTCGCTGAAGCAGGTGCTGGAGCGCGCCTGGCCGGCGTTCTCCAACGCCTGCGCGGGACTGGGGCCGGAGGACACGCTGCTGGTGGTCTCGCACGACGCCGTCAACCGCGTCCTGCTGTGCCGCGTGCTGGGCCTGCCGCTGTTCCGGCTGTGGACGTTCCGCCAGGCACCGGCGACGCTCAACCTGCTGGAAGGCCCGGACCCGCAGCACCTGGAGGTGGTGCGCCTGAACGACTGCACGCACCACACCCTGCTGTTCGGCGAAGCGGTGCACCGGGCGCTCTGAGCCATGGCCGATCCGCGCAGCCTGCAGGACTGGCTCCGTGACATCGAGGGCCGGCATCCGCGCGAGGTCGACCTCGGCCTGGAACGCGTGCGCGAAGTCGCCCTGCGCATGGGCCTCGGCCGGCCGGCGCGCCTGGTGGCCACGGTGGCGGGCAGCAACGGCAAGGGCTCGACCGTGGCCTTCATCGAGGCGATCGCCGCCGCCTCCGGCCTGCGGGTGGGCGCCTACACTTCCCCGCATCTGCTGGCCTACAACGAACGCGTGCGCATCGATGGCGCCGACGCCGGCGATGCCGCGCTGGTCGAGGCCTTCGAAGCGGTCGAAGGCGCGCGCGGCGCAACCTCGCTGACCTATTTCGAGGTCGGCACGCTCGCCGCGCTCTGGCTGTTCGAACGCGCCGACCTGGACCTCGCGGTGCTCGAGGTCGGCCTGGGCGGGCGCCTGGATGCGGTCAACCTGGTGGATCCGGACGTGGCGGTCATCACGACCGTGGACCTCGACCACCAGGACTGGCTCGGCAACGACCGCGAGGCGATCGGCGCGGAGAAGGCGGGCATCGCGCGCGCGTGGACGCCGCTGGTGCTGGGCGAGGACGATCCGCCGTCGAGCGTGCTCGGCCACGCCTACGCGATCGGTGCCTCGGCGATCCGCGCCGGCAGCGACTACCGCTTCGGCCGGGACGCGGGCGGCGAGGGCTGGTGGTGGCGGGAGCCCGGCTTCGAGCTCGCGCTGCCGCTGCCCGGACTGGCGGCGCCGGCGCAGCTGCGCAACGCCGCGGCGGCGATCGCGGCGCTGCGCGCGCTCGACGTGGAGGTCGACGAGGGTGCCTGGGCGCGCGGCGTGGCCGCGGCGCAGGTGCCGGGGCGGCTGCAGCGCTTTGATCGCCGCGGCGTCGAAGTGCTCGTCGACGTGGGCCACAACCCGCAGGCCGCGCGCGCGCTGTCGGACTGGCTGCGCGCCGCGCCGCCGCTGCGCACGGTGGCGGTCTACGGTGCGCTGGCCGACAAGGACGCGTGCGGGGTCGTGGACGCGCTGGCCGGTCAGGTGGACGGCTGGCACCTGGCCGGCACCACCGCGGCCGGCACCCGGGGCCGTGACGCACAGTCGCTGGCTGCGAGTCTCGGTACCACCGCCGCCGCCGATGCAACGCGCCACGACGACGTCGACGCGGCGCTGGAGGCGGCGCTGGCCGATGCGGGCGCCGGCGGACGGGTGCTGGCATTCGGCTCGTTCCACGTCGCGGCCGCGGCGCTGGCCTGGCTCGCTGTCGCAGGTTCAGAAGCCGGAGCGGGCGGGGCCGTATAATTCGCGGGCCTCCCCGCTGCCCGAGCGCCCATGGATTCCGGACTGAAACAGCGCCTCATCGGCGCCGCGGTACTGATCGCCCTGGCCGTGATCTTCCTTCCGATGCTGGTGCAGGGTCCCGCACCCGACAGCGGCGTGTCCGATCTTTCGCTGCACGTGCCCGGTGCGCCCTCGGGCGACTACGTCACCCGCGACCTGCCGCTGGTTGCGCCGGCGGCCACCGACAGCCCCGGCCTGCTGGCCGACGACGGCAGCCTGGCGACGGTGGACACCGCGACCGCGCAGCCTGCTGGCGAAGGCGTGTCCGACGATGCGGCCGACCTGGCCTCCGGCGTGGAGACCGCGCCGCTGCAGGACGCCGCAGGTCCCGCGGTCCAGCCGCTGCCGGCGCCGATGCCGATGCCGGCGGCGGGTCCGGATCCGGCCGACGGTGCCAGCGCCGCCGCTGCCGCGCGCGAAGCCGCCGCGGCGCAGGCGCGGGCCGCGCAGGTCGCGGCACAGACACCCGAACCGGCCAGGCCCGAGCCCGCGAAGCCGGACCCGCCGAAGCCCGATCCGGTGGCCGCCCCCGCGCGCCTGCCGCCCGCGACCGCCGGCGGCGATTACGCGGTGAACTTCGGTGCCTACGGCAGCCGCGCGGACGCCGGCACCGTGGTGACGCGCCTGCGCCAGGAAAACCTCCCCGCCTACGTCGAGGAGACCCGGGTGGGCGGCCGCGACGCCTGGCGCGTGCGCATCGGCCCCTATGCCACGCAGGCCCATGCCGAAGCGGCACGCGTGCGTGCCGGCGGCATCGGCTCGCGGGCACAGGCCTCGGTGGTGGCGCTCGACGCGGCGGCGCCCGCGTCCAGCACGCCGGCTGCCGCGTCCAGCGCCCGGACTCCGGCGGCCCGAGCGCCTGACAGTGCCGCTTCGTCGGCAAGCACGCCGGCCGCTCCGGCGGCGAGCGCCGCCGCGGGCACCGGCTTCGCGGTGCAGCTGGGGGCCTTCGGCAACGCCGCGGAGGCCAACGCGCTGCGCGATCGCCTGCGTGGCGCCGGCATCGGCGCGTTCACCGAGACCGTGCAGACCGACAAGGGCACGCTCACGCGCGTCAAGGCCGGTCCGGTCGTGACCCGCGCCGAGGCCGACCAGCTCCGGTCGCGGGTGAAGTCGAGCGTCGGCATCGACGGCCTCGTGCGCTCGCATCCCTGATTCCCCCCGCTCCAACTGACACCCGGAAACCAGCTCATGTGCGGCATCGTCGGCATCGTCGGAACCACTGAAGTCGCAGCCGCGCTGTATGACGGTCTGACCGTGCTGCAGCATCGCGGGCAGGATGCGGCCGGCATCGCCACCGGCAAGGGCACGCGCCTGCGCGTGCACAAGGGCAACGGCCTGGTGCGCGACGTGTTCGACGCCGAGGCGATGGCCCTGCTCGACGGCCGCGTCGGCATCGGCCATTGCCGCTATCCGACCGCCGGCAGCGAGGGCAGCGACGAGGCGCAGCCGTTCTACGTCAATTCGCCCTACGGCATCGCGCTGGCGCACAACGGCAACCTGATCAACACCGATGCGTTGCGTCGCGAGATCTTCGAGACCGACCGCCGCAACATCAATACCGAGTCCGACTCGGAAGTGCTGCTCAATGTGTTCGCGCACGAGCTGGACGGCCAGCGCGCGCTGACGCCCGATGCCGCGCTCAACGCGGTGGAAGGGCTGCATCGCCGCGCACGTGGCGGCTACGCCGCCGTCGCGCTCGTGCTGGGCCTGGGCCTGGTCGCGTTCCGCGATCCCAACGGCATCCGCCCGCTGGTGCTGGGCAAGCGCGAGGTCGAGACCGGCACCGAGTACGCGGTGGCATCGGAGTCGGTGGCGCTGGACATCCTCGGGTTCGAGCGCGTGCGCGACGTCGCGCCCGGCGAAGGTCTCGTCATCACCGCGTGCGGCGAACTGCACGCGCGCCAGTGCGCCGAGCCCGCCGAGCACGCGCCCTGCATCTTCGAATACGTGTACTTCGCGCGCCCGGATTCGATGATCGAGAACATCTCGGTGCACAAGGCGCGCATGCGCATGGGCGTGACGCTGGGCGAAAAGATCCTGCGCGAGTGGCCCGGGCACGACATCGACGTGGTGATCCCGATCCCGGACACCTCGCGCGATTCGGCGATGGAGCTGGCGAACGTGCTCGGGGTGAAATACCGCGAGGGCTTCGTCAAGAACCGCTACGTCGGCCGCACCTTCATCATGCCGGGGCAGGGCGAGCGCGCGAAGTCGGTCAAGCGCAAGCTCAACGCGATCCCGCTGGAATTCCGCAACCGGGTGGTGCTGCTGGTGGACGATTCGATCGTCCGCGGCACGACGTCGAAGCAGATCGTGCAGATGGCCCGCGATGCGGGTGCGCGGAAGGTCTACCTGGCCTCGGCTGCGCCGCCGGTGCGCCACCCCAACGTCTATGGCATCGACATGCCGTCGGTGGAAGAGCTGGTGGCCAACGGCCGCAGCGAGAAGGAGATCGAGGCGCTGCTGGGCTGCGACTGGCTGGTGTACCAGGACCTCGCCGACCTCGAGGCGGCGGTGGCCGGGCACAAGTTCCCGGGCCGGCGCTTCGACAGTTCCTGCTTCAGCGGCGAGTACGTCACCGGGATCGAGCCGGGCTATTTCGACAGCCTGCGCCAGCTGCGTTCGGACGAGGCGAAGACGACGCGCCGCGCGGGTGCCTGAGGCGATGGCGGGTTCGCTGTTCGACGCCGCCCGCGCGTGCCTCGATGCAGCGTCGCCCGACGACAAGGTGGCGATGACGCACGCGACGGCGGCGGCGTTCCGCGAGGGCACACTGACCGTCCACGCCGGTCGCGCTGCCGGCGCCGACGGCCATGGCGGCACCGGCGACGCGGCGGGGCCCGAGCCGATCCGCATGCCCGGCCGCCCGCCGCGCCCGCGCCTGGTGCATCCGCGCGAGCTGCCGCGCCGCGGCTTCGGCACCGACGAGGGCCGCGCGGCCTTCATCCACGCCATCGCCCACATCGAGTTCAACGCCATCGACCTGGGCTGGGACGCGGTCTACCGCTTCCGCGACATGCCGGAGCAGTACTACGCCGACTGGGTGATGGTGGCCGACGACGAGGCGCGTCACTTCACGATGCTGCGCACGCGCCTGCAGGCGATGGACTTCGATTACGGCGCGTTCGACGCGCACAACGGGCTGTGGGAGATGGCCGAGAAGACCGCGCACGATGTGCTGGCGCGCATGGCGCTGGTGCCGCGGGTGCTGGAGGCGCGTGGCCTGGACGTGACGCCCGGGATGATCGTGAAGCTGCGTGCGCTGGGCGACCATGCCACCGCCGACATCCTCGAGGTGATCCTGCGCGAGGAAGTGGCGCACGTGGCCGCCGGCAGCCGGTGGTTCCGCTGGTGCTGCGGGCGCGAAAGCATCGCGCCGGAGCCGCGTTTCCGCGAGCTGCTGGCCGAGTACGCGCGCGCGGTGCTGCATGGGCCGTTCAACGTCGATGCGCGCAGCGCGGCGGGCTTCAGCGAGGACGAGCTGGCGGCGCTGCAGCAACTGGCCGGCTGACGCCCACAGCGCATCCGGGGACGATCGGAGCGCCTGTAGGAGCGGCTGTAGGAGCGGCTATAGCCGCGATCGGCGGCACGCAGGTATTGCGACACTCCGGATCGCGGCTTTAGCCGCTCCTACAGCCGCTTCGGTGCCCCAGCGCTACGGCGTCCCCAGCGCCTGCAGCTCCAGCCTCCCGGCCTCCACCCGCAGCACCGAACCCTGCTCGTACCAGTCGCCCAGCACGACGCGCGTGCAGGCGCGGCCGTCGACCGCGAGCGCATGCACAGCAGGGCGGTGGGTGTGGCCATGGATCATCAGGTCCACGCCATGCGTGCGGAACGCGGCATCGACGGCTTCGGGTGCGACGTCGGTGATCGTTTCCATGGTGCCGGCGTCGCGCAGTTCGCCCTGGCGGGCCTGGCTGGCGGCGCGTGCCTGGTGGGCGAAGGCGAGCCTGGCGTCCAGCGGTTGCGCGAGGAACTGCGCCTGCCACGCGGGGTCGCGGGTCTGGGCGCGGAACTGCTGGTAGGCGAGATCGTCGGTGCACAAAGTGTCGCCGTGCATCAGCAGCGCGCGCCGTCCGTGCAGGTCGACGACCGCCGGATCCACCAGCAGGGTCATGCCCGCGCGCCGCGCGTAGTCCGCGCCCAGCAGGAAGTCCCGGTTGCCGTGCATGAAGAACACCGGCACGCCGGCGTCCGCGAGCGCGCGCAGCCTGTCCGCCACGAACGCACCCGTGTCCGAGGGATCGTCGTCGCCGACCCAGGCCTCGAACAGGTCGCCGAGGATATACAGGGCGTCCGCGCCACGCGCCTCGCCGTCGATGAACTCCCCGAACAGCCGGGTGATCCCCGGCCGTTCCGGATCCAGGTGCAGGTCCGAGATGAAAAGCGTCGTCATCGCCTGATTGTAGATCCACGGCGCTGCTCCCTTTCGGGTTCGGCCGCCCGGCGCGGACGCAGGAGCGGATGTCCAGCCGGAATTTGCGCTGTCCTGCTTCCAGTTCCGGCCGCCGGCCTTCCATGGCCGGCTCTGGGCATCCCCTCCTGCGCCCGCGCCGGGCACCACCTCTCTCGCGGTCTGGAAGGAGAACCAGCCACTCGCCGCTCGCCGCCGCTTCCCCTGTAGGAGCGGCTACAGCCGCGATCGCTTCGCTCATCATGTGGCGTCGGATGTGGTCGTTGACTGTTGCAATTGCGGTCGCGTTTCAAGCCGAAGCCGAGAAATGCCACAGCCCGTCCCGCGCACAGGGGGTGTGCGGACAGCCGGCCATGGATGGCCTGCGGCGGGCCTTGGGAGCAGGACGCGGACAGGACGGGGGAGCACACCCCCTGTGTGCGGGACGGGCAGCGAGGTGCATGACGGAGCCGCTTCCTCGCAGCGACGAACCTGGCGGCGTCACCGATCGCGGCTATAGCCGCTCCCACAGGATGGCGGCTGTAGCCGCTCCGACAGGATCGCGGCCGTAGCCGCTCCCACAGGCGTGCCGCCGGCCGGCGCATCTCCCCGCGGTTGAGGGAAGCACCTAAAATGTCCGGTCATCCGAGCCAGTCCACGATGCCATGACCGTCCGCACCCGCTTCGCCCCCAGCCCCACCGGCTACCTGCACATCGGCGGCGCCCGCACCGCCCTGTACTGCTGGCTGGAGGCGCGCCGCCACGGTGGCAGCTTCATCCTGCGCATCGAGGACACCGACCGCGAGCGCAGCACCCAGGCCGCGATCGACGCGATCCTTGAAGCCATGGACTGGCTGGGCCTCGACTACGATGAGGGCCCGATCTACCAGACCTCGCGCGTGGAGCGCTATCGCGAAGTGGCCGAGCAGCTGGTGGCTGCCGGGCAGGCCTATTACGCCTACGAGTCGAAGAACGAGCTCGACGCCATGCGCGAGGCCGCCATGGCCAAGGGCGACAAGCCGCGCTACAACGGCGCCTACCGCGAGCAGGGCGCGCCGTACCGCGACGATCTTAACCGCGTGATCCGCCTGAAGAACCCGCTCGACGGCGTGGTCGCCTGGGAGGACAAGGTCAAGGGCCGCATCGAGATCAGCAACGCCGAACTCGACGACCTGGTGATCTTCCGACCGGACGGCTATCCGACCTACAACTTCGCGGTCGTCGTCGACGACCTCGACATGGGCATCACCGACGTCGTCCGCGGCGACGACCACGTCAACAACACCCCGCGCCAGATCAACATCTACCGCGCGCTGGGTGCCGAGGTGCCGGCGTTCTCGCACCTGCCGATGATCCTCGACGAGCAGGGCGCCAAACTCTCGAAACGAACCGGCGCCGCCGACGTCATGCAATACCGCGATGCCGGCTACCTGCCGCACGCGCTGCTGAACTACCTCGTGCGCCTGGGCTGGTCGCACGGCGACCAGGAGATCTTCTCGATCGACGAGATGAAGTCGCTGTTCGACCTCAAGGACGTCAATGCCAAGGCCGCGCGCCTGGACATGGCGAAGCTTGGCTGGCTGAACCAGCAGTACCTGAAGGACGACGCGCCTGAGGATGTCGCGAAGCACCTGGAGTGGCACCTGCGCGACGCCGGCTACGACCTCGCCGCCGGCCCCGCGCCGGCCGACGTGGTGCTCGCCCTGCGCGACCGCGTGCAGACGCTGAAAGACATGGCCGAACGCGCCGCCGTCTGGTACCAGCCGCTCAGCGGATACGACGACAAGGCCGTGGCCAAGCACCTCAAGCCCGAGGCGCAGGCGCCGCTGGCCGAAGCCCGCCATCGCCTCGAGGCCCTGACGGGCTGGTCGGTCGAAGCCATCGCCGAAGCCCTGCAGGCCACGGCCGAAACCCTGGGCCTCGGCATGGGCAAGGTCGCGCAGCCGCTGCGGGTGGCGATCACCGGCACCCAGGTGAGCCCGGACATCGCGCACACGGTCTACCTGGCCGGCCGCGATGAAGCCCTGGCGCGCATCGACGCCGCGATCGCGCGCATTCCCGCCTGACCCCACTTGTAGGAGCGGCCATGGCCGCGATCGGCGCGCACCCTCGATGTAGGAGCGGCCATGGCCGCGATCGGCCGCGCACCCCCGATGCAGGAGCGGCCATGGCCGCGATTGGCGCGGGTGTCCGACCTGTTCCGTCGCACGGCGATCGCCGCTATAGCGGCTCCCACAGCTGGTGATGGCAGCCTGTGATGACCGGGGGTGATGGAGCCTTGCGATGTCAGCCGGGGCGATGGCAATGGCCGTGCGGCTTGAGTCCCCACCTGTTCGGCACCATCATCGTTGGCATGCCCACGCATGCCTGCACCGATCCCAAGCACCATGTCCACGACGGCGCCGCCTTCGTGGACGCTGTGGAGCGCGCCTGCCGCGAGCGTGGCCTGCGCCTGACGCCGATCCGCGCGCATGTGCTGGGCCTGATCGCCGAGGCCGAGCAGCCGATCAAGGCCTATGACCTGCTGGACCGGGTACGCGAGGGTGGCGGTCCCGGCGCCGCGGGGCCTCCGACGGTCTACCGCGCGCTCGATTTCCTGCTGGCCAACGGGTTCATCCACAAGCTGCAGTCGGTCAACGCCTTCGTCGCCTGCCACCACCCGAGCACCGCCCAGCATTCCGTTCCGTTCCTGATCTGCGATACCTGCCATGCGGCGGTGGAGCTGGAGGACAGCAAGATCGTCGCGGCGCTGGATGAGCGCGCGCGCGCGCTGGGGTTCCAGCCGCGGGCGCAGACCCTGGAAGTGCACGGCACCTGCCGCGACTGTGCGGCCAACGAGGGGATCGCCCGCTAGCGTGCCACTGCGGCGGGGAACAGGTCCTCGCTGCCGGCGGGCAGCGAACCCTCCAGCCGCAGCAGGAAGGCCTTGGTCGGCAGTCCGCCGCCGAATCCGGTGAGCGCACCGTTGGCGCCGATCACGCGGTGGCAGGGCAGCACGATCGGCAGCGGATTGCGGCCGTTCGCGGCCCCGACGGCGCGCATGGCCGACGGTCGCCCGATGCGCTGGGCAAGGTCGCGATAGCTCCAGGTGGCGCCATAGGGGATCTGCGCCAGGGTGGACCACACCTCGCGCTGGAAGCCGGTGCCATGGGGCGACAGCGGCAGGTCGAAGGCCTGGCGCGTGCCTGCGAAGTACTCCTCGAGCTGGCGGACGGTCTGCACCAGCACGTCGTTGCTGCCTTCGGTCCAGTCCTGTCCGGGCGGTGGCGGACGCGGCGGGGGAAAGTCGATGCGGCGCAGGCCGGTGTCGTCCGCGACCAGGGTGAGCACGCCGATCGGCGTGTCCAGGTGCATGAAGGTGGTGCTGGGCATCAGGGGGTTCCTCGTATCGGGCGCCGGGGACGGGCGGGGCGCAGTGCCGGACGTGGCGCGGAAGCGTTCACGGCAGGTGTCGGCATGGCCTCTTTCCAGAGGTGGATCACCGCGTAGGCGCGCCACGGCCGCCAGCGCTCGGCGCGCGCCGCGGCGGCCTTTTCCGACAGTGCGCCGCCGTTGTCGGCGAGCGCCTTGCGCAGCACCAGGTCGCCTGCCGGGAATGCGTCCGGGTGGCCCAGCGCGCGCAGGGCGATGTACTGCGCCGTCCACGGTCCGATGCCGGGCAGGGCGACCCAGCGCGCGACGAAGGCGTCGAGCGGACGCTCCGGATTGAAGTCGACGCGACCGTCGAGCAGCGCCGCGGCCATTCCGCGGAGGGTGTCGGCGCGGGCGCGGGTGAGGCCGATCGAGCCGAGATCGGCGTCCACCAGGGCCTCCGGCGTCGGGAACACGCGTTCGAGTCCGTCACCGAATGGCGCGCCCAGGGCCTCGCCATAGCGCTGCGCGAGCCGGGTCGCCAAGGTCCGTGCCGCGGTCACGCTGACCTGCTGGCCGAGCACGGCGCGGACCGCGACCTCGAAGCCGTCCCAGCCACTGGGCAGGCGCAGCCCGGGTCGCGCCCGGAGCAGGGGCGCGAGGCGTGGATCCGACGACAGCGCGCTGGAGATCACCTCCGGGTCGGCATCAAGGTCGAACATGCGCCGCAGCCGCTGCACGATGTCGAGCAGGCGCGATGCCAGCGGCGCGTGCAGCTCCAGCTTCAGCGCATGCTCCGCCGGCCATTGGGAGACCCGCAGCCAGCCGTTCGCGCCTCCGGGGCCGCCGATGACGCGCGCGTAGCCGCCGGCATCCACGCGTTCGATTCCGGGCAGGGCGCGGCCGCGCAGGAAGTCGAGCATCGCCGCGAAGTCGTAGGGCGGGCGGTAGCCCAGGCGCAGCGCCAGCGTGTCGCCACCCGCGCGCGCGGCGGCGCCGGGCTGCCGGCGGAGGTCGCGGGGCGCCATGCGGTAGGCGTCGCGGAAGGTGGTGTTGAAGCGGCGCAGGCTGCCGAAGCCTGCGGCCAGGGCGACCTCGGTGATCGGCAGCGCGGTTTCGGTGAGCAGCTGCTTGGCGAACAGCAGGCGGCGCGTGCCGTGCACGCCCACCGGCGGCGCGCCCAGGCGCTCCACGAACAGGCGGCGCAGCTGGCGCTCGCCCAGGCCCACGCGCCCCGCGAGCGCCGAGAGCGGCGCCCCGGCCAGCGCGCCCTGGTCGATCAGCGCGAGTGCGCGCGCGATCGCGGCATCGCCGCGGCGCCACGCGCCGTCGGACGGCGACAGCTCCGGGCGGCAACGCAGGCATGGGCGATAGCCGGCGGCCTCCGCGGCGGCGGCGTTGGCGAAGTAGCTCACCCGCTTCGCATACGGGGCCGGGCAGACCGGGCGGCAGTAGATGCGGGTGCTGTGGACGGCGGTGAAGAACAGCCCGTCGAAGCGCGGGTCGCGGCTGCGACGTGCCTGGTCACAGGTCTGCGGCGATGGCAGGGCGGGCTGGGGCATTGACCGAGGCTAGCACCGGCCGCCAGCCGGGACTCGCCGTTTTCGGACACGGGCACCGGCGGCATGGGCACGCCCCTCCCGGGCGGGCGGCGGCCTAGAACAGGATGCGGACGCCGGCGCTGACGCCGCGCCCGGCCTGCGGCGCGAGCTCCTTGAGGAACGAGGTGTGCACGCGCGCCTCGCGGTCGAGCAGGTTGCTGCCGTCGAGGAAGAGTTCCACCGCGTTGCCCGACGGCGTGTCCAGGTGCCAGGCGATGTTCGCGTGTACCAGGGTGTAGCCGTCGGTGGCAGTCTCGTGGGCCGCGACGTCGTCCTGGCGCGCGTAGCGCACCGCACCGACCGCCGCGCGCCAGTGGTTGCCGGCCCAGCGCAGGTCGGCACCCGTGCGCGCCGGCGCGATCCGCGGCAGGTTGCCCGAAAGCGCCAGGGTGGCGAGGTGCTCGTGGCTGTGGTGGCCGTGCGGAACGGACAGCGCGACCTCGCGCGTGCCCTGGCCGTCGAGCCTGCCGCGCACGACGTCGCCGAACGCGCGCAGCGTCCAGGCCCCGGCGTCGCTGTCGATGAAGGTCCATTCCGCCTCGAGTTCGCCGCCGCTGAAGCGCGCGTCCGCCTGCGTCCACGCACGCACCGGCAACCCGGCGTCGACAATGCCGGTGTCGGCGAGGTGGATGAAGTCGGCGTAGCGCACGTGGTACAGCGAGGCACCCACGCGCAGCGGGCCGCGGTGCCAGTGCAGGCCGAACTCGGCGCGGTTGGCGGTTTCCACGTCCAGGCCGGCGTCGCCGAGTTCGTGGCTCTGCGTCGCCACGTGCATGCCGCGGGAATACAGCTCTTCGGCCGTGGGCGAGCGCTGCGCGCGGTCCAGGCCGAACGACAGGTGCACGTCGGGCCCGAGGTCCCAGCGCGAGGCCAGCGACGCGCTCGTGGTCCCGAACGCGCGCGACCGGCCGTCGTCGGCGGCGACGTCGATGCGGTTGCGGTCATGGCGCAGGCCCAGCTCGAGGCGGGCCCGGCCGAAGTCGCGTTCGCCGATCCAGAACAGGCCGGCATCACGCGCGTCCGAATCCGGCACGAAGGCCTCGGCCCCGAGCGCGGCGAAGTCGCGCTGCAGCCACTGCAGGCCGAACGCGCCTTCCCAGCCGCCGACAGCGCGGTGCGCCAGTTCCAGACGGCCTTCGAGGGTGGTGTTGTCGAACACCGTGCCGACCGCGTCGCCTTCGTATTCGGTGTGGGTGTAGCGGGTGTGTGCGACGCGTGCGCGCAGGCTCTGGAACGGGCCGACGTCGTCGAGCCCGCCGCGCGCTTCGCTGCGGCGCTGGTCCATCACGATCCGCACGCCGTGCACGCCGCCCGCGTCGCCGTGAGCCTCCTGCCCGTCATGCCCGTGGCCGTCGTCGGGTCCGTGGGCACCGTCGTCGGCGTGGACATGGCCCGGCACCCCATAGCGCGTGTTGAACAGGCTCTGGCCGAAGCCGAGGAAACCGCGGTCGCCGACCCACGACAGTCCAAGGGCGCCGCTGTCGGTCCGCACGAAGCTGTTGGGCAGGGTGCCGTAGGCGTCCGCGTGGTCCTCCGCGCCGCCATGGTCGGCGTCCCCCTGGTCGCCGCGGTGGTCCTGGTCCGGGTGGCCGTGTCCGGCGCGCAGCGCGGCGCTTTCCGCATATCCGGGGATGTCGATGTCACCGGTCTCCCGGTGCAGGGCGTCGACGTGGAACACCAGGTGGCCGGATGCGGAGGTGCCGTCGAGGCGGACCATGCCGGTGCGCGCGTCGTTGACGCTGCCGGCGCGCAGCTCGGCGCGGCCTTCCAGCGGGCGCGACGTCGCCGCCTCGGGAATGCGCCCGTCCACGACGTTCACCGCGCCGCCGATGGCGCCGTTGCCATAGAGCAGGCTGGCGGGGCCCTTCAGCACCTCGATCTGGCTGGCGAGGAACGGCTCGATGCTGACCGCGTGGTCGACGCTGACTGTGGACACATCGCCCGCGGCCAGGCCGTCGCTCAGCACCTGCACGCGCGCGCCCTCGAGGCCGCGGATGATCGGCCGGCCCACGCCGGCGCCGAAGAACGACGACTGCACGCCGGGCAGGCGCGAAACGGTCTCGCCGATCGAGCCGGCCTTCGCCTCGTCCAGGCGCTCGCCCGCGAGCACGGCGACCGGCCGCGCCAGGTCCTCGGCGGTGCGCGCGATCGGGTTGGCGCGCACGGTCAGCGCGTCGAGATCGGTGACGCCGTGGTCGTAGTCGTGGTCGTGGTCGTGGTCGTGGTCGTGGCCGCCGGCATCGGCGACAGGAACATCCTGCGCCGTCACGGGCAGGCTCCACAGGGCGAGCAGGATGGCAGCGGCCAGGGTTCGGGCGGGCAAGGCGCAGGGCGTCGCGCTGGACGGGGCGCAACGGGGGGCCGTGAGTGAAGCGTCGGGGCGGGCTGCGGGGTGGGCTGGCTGTGGCATCGGTCTGGCGTGCGTGGACATTGGTGGAATGTTATATTGTTTCATCTCCGACGCCACCCAACCAACGTCATGGCCTCAACGTGCAAGCTCAAGAGAGCCGACCGGATCGGCTTCGCCGCGTCCTTCCTGTGCGCGCTGCACTGCGCGCTGCTGCCGCTGGTGCTCGCGCTGATGCCGACGCTGGGGCTGTCGGCGGGTGGCTGGGTCGACATCGACCAGGCGGTGACGGTGTTCGCGACCCTGCTGGGCTGCACGACGCTGGCCATCGGCTGGCGGCGGCACCGCGCGTTCCGCGCCTGGATGCTGCTGGTCCCAGGCCTGGCCCTGGTCTGGGTGGGTGCCTTCAGCCCGCTGCATGACCATGGCCCGCTGCACGCCGGACTGATGACCGTCGGCGGCCTGATGATCGCCGGCGCGCACCTGCTCAACCTGCGCCTGACCCACGCCGCGGCGGCCCGCCAGCCGGCGTGAAACCCGCGCCCGTGCTAGGATGCGCGCCCTGTGGCGTGCAAGGGCGCGCCCACCGAACGATACGAATCCAGGAGCAACAGATGGGCAAGGGCGACCGCAAGACGGCCAAGGGCAAGCGCTACAACTCCAGCTACGGCAACGCGCGCAGCAAGGCCACCGAAAAGGCCGCGGGCACGTCCGCCGCGCCGGTCGCGAAGAAGGCCTCGGCCAAGACCGTGTCCAAGGCTCCGGCCAAGAAGGTCGTGGCGAAGAAGACCGCTGCCAAGGACTGACCCCCGTTAAGGGACCCCGCGGCGGCATGCCGCGGACGCAGTCGCAGCGAAGCCCCGCCAGTGCGGGGCTTCGTCGTTTCAGGGCGTACCGGCGCCGGCCTCGATCTCCGCCCAGACGCGCATCAGGTTGCCGCCGAGGATCTTGCGGATGTCCGCGTCGGAATGGCCGCGGGCCTGGAGCCCGGCGACCAGGTTGGGAAAGTCGGCGACGGTGCGCAACCCTTCGGGCAGCTCGCCGTCCACGCCGTCGAAATCCGACCCGATGCCGACGTGGTCCACTCCGATCAGCTTCACCGCATAGTCGATCTGGTCGAGCACGTCGCTCATCGGCGCCTCCACCTTCGGATGGTCGACCGCCCACTGCGCCTCGAAGGCCGTGCGGTCCAGCGCCGGCTCGCCGGCGGCGACACGCTCGGCGCTGCGACGGTCGAAGGCCAGCGACTCGCGGAACCAGTCGCGGGTGTTGGCCGCGGCCTTGGGGTTGACGAAGGCGGTGCCGAAGGGGATCTGCACCACGCCGCCCTTCGACGCGATCAGCTGCGCCAGCTCGTCGCTGAGGTTGCGCTCGAAGTCCGGCGTGAAGTGGCGCAGCGCCGAGTGGCTGGCGATCACCGGCACCCGGCTCAGCGCGACCGCTTGCCGGGTGGCCTCGTCGGAGATGTGCGAGACATCGACCATGATGCCGAGCCGGTTCATCTCCGCGATCACCTCGCGCCCGAACGGGCTCAGCCCGTTCCAGCGCTTCTCCACCGTGTAGGAGGAGTCGGCGATGCGGTTGTTGCCGCTGTGCGCGAGCGTGATGTAGCGCACGCCGCGCTGGTGGAAGAAGGCGAGCTGCGCGAGGTCGTCGCCGATGGGTCCCCCGTTTTCCAGGCCAAGCGGCAGCAGCACGCGACCGCCTTCGAGCAGGCGCCCGGCGTCGCCCGGCGACGTGAGGATGGCGAAGCGGTCGGGATGGCGTGCGGCCAGGGCCTCGACCGCATCGATCTGCGCGTTGGCCGCCTGCCAGGCACCGCCGGCTTCGTCTTGCCGCGCCGAGGTGTAGATCGACATGAAGGCCACGTCCAGACCGCCCTCGCGCGCGCGCGGCCAGTCGAACTCGCGGTCGGGCGCGGCTTCCCCGAGGTCGGCCCAGTTGGACACCAGGACACCCGGCGCGTCGATATGCGTGTCGACGATAAGGGCGTCCCGCGCCAGCGCGCGTGCGGCATCGGTGGCCTGCGCCAGGGCGGCTGCCGGGAGCGCCAGCGAGGCAAGGGCAAGTGCGAGGGCGTGGCGGTGGAGGCGTCGTGGCATCAGGCGGGTCCTCGGGATGGAAGCGGATTGGAGGTAGCGGCGCACACAGCCGCAGCCGGCGCGCAGGGATGGACGGCGAAGGTGGCGCAAGGCGCTGGCGTCGTGGTCATGCAGGCGGTGCACGGTGCACGATCACGCCAGCCGCCGGCCGGCGCAATGCACCGACTCCACCAGCGCGCCGCCAAGCCAGTAGCAGAGCGCCGCGGGCTCGCGCACGCGCCAGCGCACGAAGTCCGCGCGCAGTCCCGCGCGCAACACGCCGCGGTCATCGAGCCCCAGTGCGCGCGCGCCGTGCAGGGTGGCGCCGCGGAGCGCTTCGGCCGGCGTCAGCCGGAAGTGCGTGCAGGCCAGCTGCATCGCCTGCCGCAGCGACATCAGCGGCGAGGTGCCGGGATTGCAGTCGGTGGCGATCGCCATGGCGACGCCGGCGGCACGGAAGGCGTCGATCGGCGGCGGCGTGGTTTCGCGCAGCACGTGGAAGGCGCCCGGCAGCAGCACCGCCACGGTGCCGGCGGCGGCCATCGCCGCGACGCCGCCTGCCGAGGTGTGCTCGACATGGTCGGCCGAGAGCCCGCCGAACTCCGCCACGAGCGCCGCGCCTTCGCCATCGCTCAGCTGGTCGGCATGCAGCTTGACCGGCAGGCCCAGCCCGCGCGCGGTGTCGAACACGCGGCGCGTCTGCGCGGCGCTGAAGCCGATGCGCTCGCAGAAGGCATCGACGGCGTCCACCAGGCCCTCCGCGTGCAGGCGGTGCAGCCAGGCGCAGACCGCATCGATATAGGCGTCGGCATCGCCCGTGTATTCCGGCGGCAGTGCATGCGCGCCCAGGAAGGTGGTGTGGACCGGGATGCCGAGGATTTCGCCCAGCCGCCGGGCCACGCGCAGCATCTTGCGCTCGTTGTCGAAATCCAGCCCGTAGCCCGACTTCAGCTCCAGCGTGGTCACGCCATCGGCGACGAGGGCGCGCGCGCGCGGCAGCGACTGCGCGAGCAGCGCGTCCTCGTCGGCCGCGCGCGTGGCATGCACCGTGGACACGATGCCGCCACCGGCGCGCGCGATCTCTTCGTAACCCGCGCCCGAAAGGCGCTGCTCGAACTCACCGGCGCGGTCGCCGGCAAACACCAGATGCGTGTGGCAATCGACCAAGCCGGGCGTGACCAGGTCGCCGCCGGCGTCTATCACCTCGCGCGCCAGTGCGGCAGGCGCCGCCGGAAGACCGGCCATCGCGCCTGCATACACGATGCGTCCGTCACGCCAGCCCAGTGCGCCGTCCTTGATGAGGCCGTAACCCTCGTCCGTGTCCAGGGTCGCCACTCGTGCGCCGGTCAGGAGGCCATCCCAGCGCTCAGCGACCATCGAGGACCCCGCTGGGAAGGGCCCGGGCAAACAGGGCGTCGGGCGGATGTGGCATGGCGCGGACCTCGTCTGGCGTCGACGCGGTAGCCTATCGCACCCTGCTGCCGGATCGCCCCGCCATGACCGCACGTCCCGCCCGCGATGACGCCGTCCTCGTCCAGCAGGTCGACGGTGGCTGGCGCCTGCCGGGGATCGCGAACCTGCACTCGCACGCCTTCCAGCGCGCCATGGCCGGCCTTGCCGAGCGCCAGACGCATCCCGAGGACTCGTTCTGGACCTGGCGCGACACCATGTACCGCATGGCGGCGCGCTTCGATCCCGACACGCTGCATGCAGTCGCGAGCCAGCTCTACGTGGAAATGCTGGAAGCCGGCTACACCACCGTGTGCGAGTTCCACTACCTGCACCATGCGCCCGACGGACGTGCCTACGACGATCCGGCGGCGATGTCGCGCGCGCTGGTCCAGGCCGCACGCGACACCGGCATCCGCCTGCTCCTGCTGCCGGTGCTGTACATGACCGGTGGCTTCGATGGCCGCCCGCTGGGTGAGCGCCAGAAACGGTTCGGCCATGGCGTGGACACGTACCTGCGGCTGCTTGATGCGCTGCGTGCAGAGGAGGAGGACGGGATGCTTCGCATCGGCTGCGCGCTGCACAGCCTGCGTGCGGTGCCGGCGGACGCCATGCGTGCGGTCCTCGCCGCGCTGCCGGCGGATGCACGCATCCATATCCATGTCGCCGAACAGGTTGGCGAAGTGCAGGACTGCCTCGCCATGCGCGACCTGCGGCCGGTGGAGTGGCTGCTGCAGAACGCGGCCGTCGACGCGCGCTGGACGCTGGTGCACGCCACCCATCTCGACGACCGCGAGCTGGCCGGCATCGCCGCGAGCGGAGCGACGGTCGCCATCTGCCCGACCACCGAGGCGAACCTGGGCGACGGGCTGTTCCGCTTCGGCGACTACCTGGCCGCCGGCGGTGCCTGGGGTATCGGCTCCGACTCGCACATCTCGGTGTCGCCGGTGGAGGAGTTGCGCTGGCTGGAATACGGCCAGCGCCTGCTGCGCCAGCGTCGCAACATCGCGGTGTCGGCCGCGACCCCAAGCGTGGGCGAAGCGCTGCTCCACGGCGCCCTGGCCAGCGCCAGCAACGCCACCGGTTTCGCGGTCGAGGACGACGCGATCGTGCTCGACGCGGGCTCCCCGCTGCTCGCCGGCGCGGGCGCGGCCGACGTGGCAGACCGCTGGATCTTCAGCGGCAACCGCCCGGCCGTGCGCGAGGTGCGCGTGGGCGGGCGACGCGTGGTGGCCGATGGCATGCACGTCGCGCGCGACCTGGTGCTGCCGCGGTACCGGGAGGCCGTCGGCAGGCTGCTGCAGGGAGCGTAGCCGCCACCGCCGCTGCAGGCCGCCCGCGTGGATCAGACGATCGGGGGCGCCACCGCACGCCAAGCATTGGCGATGATCGACGTCACCGTGGAATAGACTTCCTGCAGCACGCGTTCAACCGGATCGGTGAACTCCAGCCGGTAGGAGGCCTTGGCCTCGAGTTGCGCCTTCAACGGTGCGATGTTGTGCGCGTCGGGGATGTTCGACAGTCCCGCCGGGTTGTTGAACTGGATGTGCGTACCCAGCGTGTCGGGCAGCATGTCGAAGATCGGCATCTGCCGCTGCACGAAGCTCGCGAAGTCGCCGTCGATGCTGTAGTGGCGCATCTGCCCCTGGTCGGCGCGGTGGCGCGTCACCACCGGGTCGAGGCCATGCTGGCGCAGCACGTTGTCGTGGATGCCCTGCGCGCTGAAGGTCACCGCGGTGCTGCCGGTGGCCGCGGCCGCGAGCGAGGCCAGTCCGCCGCCCAGCGAGTGGCCGGTGTAGACCACGTTGTCCCCGCCAAAGGCGTTCTCCGCCTGGTGCGCCAGTGCAACGGCGTTGTCGTACTGCCTGGTCTGGAAGCCGGCCGACTGCGCGATCACCGTGCCCACGTCCTCCACGCCGCCGGTGTCGTTCCCGGCGTAGGCGACCACGAAGCGGCCATTGCCGTCCGTATAGACGCCCGCTTCCATGCCGTCGGCATAGAGCAGGCCCGGGTCGATGCCGGCAGCGGCCAGCTCGCCATCACCCATGCGTTGCCAGCCCGGCGCATCGCTGCGCGCATAGACGGCACTGGCAACGTCGGCCATTGCGCCATCGAAGCCCCAGTGCGGCTGCGCGCCGCTGACCGACTGGTCGAAGCCGGCATCGCGCGGTGCGACATGTCCACGTGACGGACCGAGTTCGGCCTGGATCTGCCGGAAGAACTGGTCGGCGGCGCGGAGGGCGTCCTGGATGATCGGCTGCAGCATGGGTGGAAACCTTCTCGTCCTGGGGGCGAAGCGAGTCTCTGGACCCGGGCACCCACGGACAAGCTGGGGGCGGGCCTAGGTGCGACCGCGCTCGCGGATTGACCCAGCATCGGGATTGCCCCATGTGGCGCCCCCCCGTGCCTCTGTGGTCCCGTGGCCGCACCAGGGGGCCACGAACACAGCAGGAAGGGAGATTCCATGAAGACACTGAAGTTGCCGGCAGCCGCGATGCTGCTGGCCGCCACGGCATTGGGCAGCGCGGGCGCCCATGCCGCCAGGGATGACAAGGCGCTGGCGGCCGGGGTCCGGGCGCTCGAACAGGAGCAGGGCGCCGCAATCGCCCTGCAGGCCAGGGAGCGCGCGGCCTATCCGGACTATTTCGAGCAGGCCTACGAGCGCTACCCGTCGCTGCCACGCGGTGTGCTGGAAGCCATCGCCTATGCGGAAACCAACTGGACCCATGTGCAGCCCGATCCGCACGAGGCATCCGGGCACCGCCACATGCCCGCATCGCACGGCGTGATGGGGCTCTATCGTGGCGAGGGCTTCGCCAACCAGGTTGCCGAAGGCGCGAAGCTGCTTGGCGTGAGCGAGCGGCTGGTGATGCTCGATCCGGAAACCAACATCCTGGCGGCCGCCGCGCTGCTGGCGCGCGCGGCGAAGGCCGACGGCCATTCCGGGCGCGTCGACGATGGCGTCGAAGCCATGGCGGGTGCGCTGGCGCGGTATGCCGGCTACGGCAGCGGCGATGGCAACATCCAGGGCTTCGCGCGCCAGAGCTTCGCCTATGAGGTCCTGCAGACCCTGGCGCGGGGCGTGGATGCCGACGGCGTCCGTATCCCGGCGATGCCGGTGGAGATGGCGCGCGCCTTCCCGCGCGAGCGCCTCGCGCTCCTGTCGGCCCCGGCACTGCGCATGGACTACGCGGCGGATGCGGTCACCGCGTTCGACGAACCGGCCGCCCTGGCCACGCCTGCGCGCGCCACTGCCAGGCCCGGCAACATCGGCCGGGCTGCGCTCGATTTCGGCGAGGCGATCTGGAACCCGGCGCACTCGACCAACTACAGCACCGCCGCCAACAGCCGCTCGGCGGTGATCATGCATACCATCGAGGGCAGCTACGCCGGCGGCATTTCCTGGTTCCAGAACCCGACGGCGAACGTCTCCGCGCATTACGTGATCCGGCGCTCGGATGGGCAGGTCACGCAGATGGTGCGCGAACACCACCAGGCCTGGCACGCCGCGTACCACAACAACTACACCATCGGCATCGAACATGACGGACGTGCAGCCGACGCCGGCAACTGGACGGCCGCGATGGTGAACGCGTCAGCGCGCCTCACCCGCAGCATCTGTGCACGCCAGCCGGTCAACTGCGCCTCGGCCTGGCAGGGGCCCGGCTACGACTACTGGCGCGTCGTGCCTGACAACGTGCGCATCAAGGGCCACGGCATGCTGACCAGCAACCAGAACCGGTACGACCCGGGACGGTATTTCCCGTGGGCGAACTTCTACACCCTGATCAACAACGGCGCCCCACCGCCGGCGGCCACGCCGACCTATACGGTCGACACCTGGGCCGCGGCCCCTGGCTTCCCCTCGCCGACCAGCACCGCACAGAGCGGCACCCTGAACCAGGGCACGCACTACGTGTACTGCAAGAGCCTGGGCCGCGAGATCCGCAGTGGTTCCAGCTTCAACCGCTGGTGGCTGAAGACCGACCTCGACGTGGGGCCGGCCAACCAGTTCGTCTCGGCCTACTACCTGTCGCGATGGGGCAACGACGAGGCACGCGACAACGCCGGCTACGACCTGCCGCGCTGCGAAGTGCTGCCGCACGGCGCGATCGCCACCAAGTACTACGCCATGGGTGGCGTGCGCAGCCGTCTGGGCGTGCCCGAGCTCGCCGAAGCCGCCGCGCAGCTGGGTGGCCGCTTCCAGCAGTTCAGGAACGGCATGATCCTGTGGCATTCGCGTACCGGCGCATTCGCGGTGAACGGCAGGATCCTCGACCGGTTCCGCGCCAGCGGCTCGGAAACGCGCTGGGGCTTCGCGCTCATCGACGAGCTCGATGCCGCGGTGTCGCCGGTGTCGGGCCAACGGGGCAAGTTCCAGTACTTCGAGAACGGCTTGTTCCTGTGGTCGCCTGCCACCGACGCGCATCCCGTGCACGGGGCGATCCTGGCGCACTTCGAGAACAACGGTCGCGAAACCGCCTTCGGCTATCCGCTGGCGGCAGAGGAAGCCCACGGCAGCAACGGCCGCAAGCAGCGTTTCGAGCGCCGCACGCTGTTCTGGACCGCCCAGCAGGGCGTCTGGAGCCAGTAAGGTCCCCGCGGTGGCCGGTGCAATGCCGGCCGCCGCTCCTGCGGGAACCGTCCGCAGGCATGATGTCCGGCCACGCAGCGCGGCCGATGAAAATTTCCGCCGGTCACTGCAACCAATCCTTTCGAGACCCGCAGAAAGACATTCGCAACCGGATGGACAGGGAAACGGCGTTCACCGCCATGGTCGAGGACAACCGCGGCGCCCTCGCGCGCCTTGCGCGGCGCTATGCAGGCCCCGACGACTGGCAGGACCTGCTGCAGGAGATGCAGCTGCAGCTCTGGCGGAGCTTCGACAGTTTCGATGGCCGCGCGCAGCGCTCCACCTGGCTGTACCGCGTGGCGCTCAATACCGCACTCAGCCACGTGCGCAAGCCGCGTCGCGAGCACCACGCGCTCGACGACGTCCCCGAGCCGGGTGACGGCGGCCATGCCGGAGATCCACTCGCGGTGCTCGATGCCTTCCTCGCCATGCTCGACCCGGTGCAGCGCAGCATCCTGCTGCTCGATCTTGAAGGCCTGCCGCGCGAGCACGTGGCCGAAGTGCTGGGGCTGAGCGTCAATGCGGTGGCCGTGCGCATGACGCGCCTGCGGCAGCTGTTCGAACAACGTTTCCTGGAGGACTGACGTGGACTGGGACAAGATGCGCAACCAGTGGCGCGACGCCGCGCCCGCGGCACCCCTGATGGCGGTGGACGAGCTGCGGGCGCTCGATGCCTCATTGTGGAAGAAGGTGCGCCGGCGCGACATGGTGGAAACGGTGGCTGCGGTCGTCGTGGTCATCTTCTTCGCACTGACAGCGCTCGGAACCATGGCCGAACGCGAGTGGGTGCAGGCCGGGTTCGCGCTGTTGATCGTCGCGTGGGCCGCGTGGCTGCCGTTCCAGTTGCGCCGCGCGCGCCTTGCAGCCGAGGTGGATGGCCGGGCCGTGTCGATACTGGATCACCTGCGCCGCCAGCGTGACGCGGCGCTGGAGCAGGCACGCATGCTGGAGCGAGTCTGGCTGTGGTACCTGACGCCGCCGGCGACCGGGCTTGTCGGCCTGACCCTTGCGCGCGATGGCGTGACAAAGGGGGCGTTGATCTACATCGCGTCCGCCCTGTTGCTGTATGCCGGCATCGCGTGGCTCAACCGGCGCACGGCGCGGACGCGGTTCCGCGCCCATGCCGACACGCTGCGACGGCAGATCCGCGAGCTCGAACAGGACGCTGGTTGAGCGCGTCACAGATCGCGCCCTGCATTCGTCACCCACACGCAAGCATCGACAGGAGGAAGGACCCATGGTCACCCGGCACATCGCGATCGCCCCCGTATCTGCCGCCATCACTATCGCGATCGCCATGGTCGCGACGTGCAACGCCCACGCGGCCGATGACGCATCGCTCGCCGCGGTTGTCGACCAGCGTCTGGCCGGCGACCGCACGGGCGCGTGCATGGCGGCGGCCGTGATCGACAAGGGAGCCGTGGCGCGTGCCTTCCGTTGTGCCGACCCCCCCGCGCAGCTGACGCGCATCGGGCCCGACAGCGCCTTCGAGATCGGATCGGTCGCCAAGACCATGACCGCGACCCTCCTGGCCGACCTCATCGTGCAGGGCAAGGGCTCGCTCGACGACCCGCTGGCGGCGTGGCTCCCGGCCGGTACCACGGTGCCGGAGTTTGAGGGGCAACCGATCCTGCTGCGCCACGTGGTCATGCATACCAGTGGACTGCCGGCGCTGCCGTCGCGCATGCAGGTCCCGAATCCGGCCGATCCCTATGCCGCCCTGACGCTCGAGGACCTGCTGGCGTCGCTTGGCGACGTGCACCTGGCGGAAGCGCCGGGTACGCGGTTCGCGTACTCCAACTTCGCCTCCATGCTGCTGTCGCATGCCGTGGCCCATCGCGCCGGGCTCGACTTCGAGACCCTGGTGCGCACCCGCCTGTTCGAGCCGCTGGGGATGGAGGGCGCCTACATCGCGCGGCGACCCGATGGCACGCGCGCGGCCGGCGGCCATACCCCCAATGGACTGCCCGCGCCCGCGTGGACCCTTCCGACGGAGCTTGCCGGTGCCGGCGGCGTGCGCGCCACGCTCGACGACATGGTCGCCTATGTGCACGCCAACCTGGACCCGTCGGAAACCCCGCTGCAGGCGGCGATCGAACTGGCGCAGCAGCCGCTCGGCGGGCAGCCGCCGATGGCGATGAACTGGATGCTGATGCCGGTGGCCGGCCGCAGCGTGCTGGTGCACGAGGGCGGCACGGGCGGGTTCTCCTCCTTCGTCTCGGTCGACCGCCAGGCCGGGCGCGGGGTGGTGGTGCTGTCCGACACCAGCTGGACCGCCATCGGCGGCCTGGGCAGCCTCGCGCTGCACCTGGTGGACGCGTCGCTGCCGCTTGGCAAGCCACGGACCGCAGCGGCTCCACCGCCGGCCCTGCTCGACGGCCTGGCCGGCGAGTACCAGCTGCAGGGAATGATGAAGATCAGCCTGCGCCAGCGCGGCGGCAAGCTGTTCGCGCAGGCGGAGGGGCAGCCGGAGTTCGAGCTGGCCTACGACAGCGCCGGAGACTTCCATCCGCTCGCGGTGGATGCGCTGCTGAAGCCGCAGCGGCGGCCCGACGGCAGCCATGCCTTCACCTGGATGCAGGGCGGTGGCGCGATGCCGGCCACGCGGCTGGATGCCGACGGGGTCGCGCCGCGGCGGCAGGCACTCCCGGCCGACGCGCTCGCGGCGTATGCCGGTGACTACACGCTCATGCCGGGCTTCGTGCTGAGCGTACGCGGCCGCGATGGCGGTCTGTTCGCCCAGGCGACCGGACAGGGCGAGTTCGCGCTCGAGGCCGCCGGCCCCGACCGCTTCGATGCACCGGCCTTCGGCATCGGCATCGTGTTCATCCGCGGCGTGGAGGGTGGCGTCGCATCGCTGGAGCTCCACCAGGGCGGGCAGATCCTGCGCGGGCCGCGCGACTGAGGGCGGCCACGGACACGGGCAGCTGGACATGAAGCCCTAGAATGGGGGCATGAACCAGACCAGCCTCGACACCATCGGTACCCCGGGCACGCCTTGGGGTGCCGCTGAAACAACCGCCTGGCGCGCGCGCCAGCGCATCCAGCGCAGCTACCGGGACGATGTGGTCACCGCGATCGACGCGCTGCGCGAGCGCTACGACGTCGTGCAGTACGGCGAACTGGACTACGGAGCGGACGGCCGCTACCGGCTGTTCGCCCTGCGCAGCCGCGATTGGGACGAGGCGCTTCCGGTGGCCCTGGTCACCGGTGGCGTGCACGGTTACGAGACCAGCGGCGTGCACGGTGCACTGCGGTTCGCTGGCGAGGATGCGGGTGCCTGGGCCGGGCGCGCCAACCTGCTTATCGTCCCCTGCGTCAGCCCATGGGGCTACGAGCGCTTCCAGCGCTGGAATGCCGAGGCCGTTGATCCCAACCGCGCATTCCGTCCGGACAGCCCCGCCCGCGAGTCGGCGGCACTGATGGACCTGGTCGCGCCGCTGCGCGGCCGCGTGCTGGTGCACGTCGACCTGCATGAAACCACCGACAGCGACGAGAGCGAGTTCCGCCCGGCGCTCGCCGCGCGCGACGGCAAGGCCTTTGAGCCCGGCACGATTCCCGACGGCTTCTACCTGGTCGACGACAGCCGCAACCCGCGCCCGGCGTTCCAGAAGGCGGTGATCGACGCGGTGGCGCGGGTCACCCACATCGCACCGGCGGATCCGGACGGCACGCTGATCGGCTCGCCGGTGGTGGCGCCGGGGGTCATCGAGTACGACGTCGTCGCGCTGGGGCTGTGCGCCGGCGTGTCCGGCGCCCGTTACACCACGACCACCGAGGTCTATCCGGACAGCCAGCGCGCGACGCCCGAGCAGTGCAACCTTGCCCAGGCCGTGGCCGTGCGCGCCGCGCTCGACTTCGCGCTGGCGCAGCACGTCACGCGCATCGACGCCGGCGCGCGCATGTCCGAGGCCTGCATCCATGCCGGGGTCGTCCACCTGGCCGGCCAGGTGCCGGAAACCGCGGGCGCGGACATCGAGGTCCAGACCCGCGAGGTGCTGGAGGCGATCGACGCGCTGCTGCTGCAGGCCGGCACCGACCGCACGCGGATCCTGCGCGCGCAGGTCTACTTGGCCGACATCGCCGATTTCGACGGGATGAACCGTGCGTGGGACGCGTGGGTGGTCCCCGGCCACGCACCGGCGCGGGCGACCGTCGAAGCCCGCCTGGCCGACCCGGGCTGGAAGGTCGAGATCGTGGTGACCGCCGCCGCCTGAGGGCGGCACCGGCGCCCGGGCCCGGGCCCGGTCAAGCACGGGGCGCGCAGCCACCGAAGAGGCGCTGCCCGCGCCCGACCGGTTCCGCTCAACGCAGCGCCGGCAGCAGGGCCTGGTCGTCGCCGTCGTTCTCGGCGGCGGGAATCCCGAGCAGGCGCACCATCAGCGGATAGACGTCGACGTTGTCGATCGGATCGATGACCGCGCCCTGGCGGAACGCCGGGCCGCTGGCGATGAACACCGCGCGCATCGACGGCAGCGCCGGGTCGTAGCCGTGCGAGCCGCGCGTGCCGCCTTCGGCGCGCGCCGCCATCACCTGCGGCGGCAGCGCGTCCCAGCCCTCGTCCATCTGGCAGACGATGGCGGGGATGCGCGGATGCGTGCCGTAGTGCCAGCGCGCGGGCAGGGCGTCGCGACGCCAGCACTCGTAGTGGTCGTGGCGTCCCAGCAGGCGCGCCTCCACCCGGGCCTCGAAACCCGGATTGGGCTGCACCTGGATCACCTGGCCGATGCTGGCCAGGCGGGCCTCCTCCATCGTCACCATGTCGCCGACGGAAACCTGCTGTCCCGGCGGCACCGGCGCCATGCCGTGGTCGGAGACCAGGATGATGTTGGTGTGCGCCAGCCGGCCGCCGCGCTGCAGCCGGTCGAGCAGCTCGCCGATGGCGGCGTCGATGTCCGCCAGCGCTTCGCGGGCCTCTTCGGAATCCGGCCCGTGCGTATGCGCCGCGGTGTCGACGGCGTGGAAGTAGAGCGTGGCCAGGCGCGGGCGCGTCGCCTCGCCTTCCAGCAGCCAGTCGGCCACCGTGGCCGCACGCTCGGCGGCCGGGACCGACTCCTCGTACACGTGCCAGCGCGTGGGCCGCACGCCGGCCACTTCGGCTTCCGAGCCGGGCCAGAACATCGTGGCCGTGGGCAGGCCGGCCTTCTCCGCGCCCACCCAGATCGGCTCGCCGCCCCACCAGTCGCTGGTGCCCACCGCCTCGCGGTCGGAGAGGCGGAAGGTGCCGAGCTCGGCGTCGTGAATCGAGTTGTGAACGATGCCATGGCGGTCCGGGCGCAGGCCGGTGGCGATGGTGTAGTGGTTGGGGAAGGTGAGGCTGGGGTAGGACGGTGTCATCCAGCGCGCCTGGACGCCGGAAGCGGCGAGGCGCGCGACGTGGGGCGCGTCCGCCATGTTGACCCGGTCGGGATGCAGGCCGTCGATCGAGATCAGGAGCAGCGCGGGCGTCCGCGCCACCACGTGTCCGGAGGCGTCCGCCAGGCGAGCGTCGGGCCCCGCGCTGCAGGCGGACAGGACGATGGCGAGGATGGCGGAAAAGGCGGCGCGCCCGGCCGCGCAAGGTGCGAATGGATGCATGCGCACATGATACGGCCCGCGAATGACGGCTTCGATGGCTCGCATGCATCTGAAAGCCTCGTCAGACTTCTCTGTTCTCTGGCCCAAGTCACACAAATGCAGCAAGACCCGTATTGAACCGCAACCGGCGCGGGCGTAGCGTTCGAAGCGTGGCGCGAGGGGAGCAACAGGTCGCGCAGCCGCGGTGAACGTGGCGGACGGGGCAGCACGGCCGAGGACAAGGATCGTTCCGGCCGCTTTGATTCAGGGGTTTAGGCCAGGGAGAGGTGGAATGGGCAGGAAGCCCGACAGATTGGCCTGGGTGGCCGTGGTCGCGACGGCGCTGGCGGGAACATCCGCCTGCGCCGGTCGCGAGGCGCGTGATTTCAGCGGGCGCTGGGCGCCCGTGAACGCTTACGCGGTCACGACGGAAGCCATCCCGCTGGCCGTCACGCCTGTCTACCAGGCGTCGCCCATGGACGGCACGCTGCATACCCTGCTCACGCGCTGGGCGCGTGACAGCGGCAGCGAACTGGACTACCGGCATCCATCGGACTTCAGCCTGCACCAGCCCGTGCGTGGCGTGCGTGCGCACGCGCTTGCCGATGCGCTCGCGCAGCTGGCCCAGGCATTCGATGCTCAAGGCGTCGTCATGCGGCTGGAGGGTGAGCGCCTGGTGGTCGTGGCACGGGGTGCGCCGGGGAGCTGACAGGCGCAGCACATGGACGCGGGACATTGCACGGATTGCAGAATGTTCAAGCAGAAGCAGCCAGGGCCGGCGATCGGGGATGCGGTCGCCCGCGCGGTCAACTATGAAACCAGCATTGCGGACCTCGCGGCTCGCAGCGAGCGGCGCGCCTGGTGGGTTGCGGCCACGGCCTCGACCCTCGCGCTGCTGCTGGGGGCCGGCTATTTCAAGGTGATGCCGCTGAAGGAGCGCGTGCCGTTCCTGGTGATGGCTGATGCCTCCAGCGGCAACGCCACCGTGGCGCGGCTGGACGAGAACTTCCGCCATCGCAGCCTCAGCGCGAGCGAGGCGATCGCCCGCGCGAACGTCGCCAGCTTCATCACGCTGCGCGAGTCCTACGACGTGGCGATGATGAACCTGCGTGACTGGCGCGCCGTGCACGCGATGTCGGCACCGGAGGTCGGCAAGGAATACGCCGCGCTCCATGCGGCCAACAACCCGTCAAGCCCGTTCAGTACCTATGGCCGGAGCCGCGCCATCCGCGTGCGGATCCTGAGCATCCAGCTCATCGATGGACCCGATGGCATCCCGAGCGGCGCGACCGTGCGTTTCCAGCGCAGCGTCTACGACAAGGCCAGCGGTGCCACCCGGCCGCTGGACAGCCGCATCGCGACGCTTGGCTTCGGCTACAACCTGGCGCTGCGCATGGACGAACCGGACAGGCTGGAGAACCCGCTGGGCTTCCAGGTCACCAGCTACCGCGTCGACGCCGATTTCGCGGCCGTGCCTCCTGCGGAGAGCGAGCCGGAAGTCTTCAGCAGCGCGCCTTCCGCGGAAGAGCCGGTAAACCCCCTGCCGGTCATGGGCGACGGGCCGGCGGTGTCGGCGCAAGCGGAGGGCGCACCATGAAATCGTTCCTCGCCGGGTTGGTGCTCTGCGCAGGCCTGCTCTCGCCTCCGGCAGCCACTGCGCAGCAGGGCGCTGCGCCTCCGCAGGTGGATACCTTCGACTACGTCCCCGGCGGCATTTACCCGGTGCGCACCGCGTTGGGCATCACCACCCAGATCGAACTCGATCCGGCGGAAGAGATCCTCGACTTCAGCACCGGATTCAGCAGCGGCTGGGACCTGACTCGGCGCGGGAATGTGTTCTACCTCCGCCCCCGGGATGGCGACGTCGACACCAACATGCTGGTGCGCACGCGCGCGCATGCCTACATCTTCGAACTGAAGGTGGTGGCCGCGGACTGGACCAGTCTCGACCAGGTCCGGCGCGCCGGGGTGCAGTACCGCGTCGGCTTCCGCTATCCGGCCGACGCGGCATTCGGACCCGCGGAGGAAGCGGCCGCGCCCGTCGAGCCTGGACAAAGCACGGCCCTGTCGCCGGACAGGCTCTACAACTTCGATTACGACGTGGCGGCCCGCCGGGCGCCGCCCTGGCTCGTGCCGATGCACGTCTACGACGATGGCCGCTTCACCTATCTGCGCATGAGCCGCCAGGTGGCGCTGCCGACGGGGACCTTTCCGGCCGTGTTCGGACGGAGCAGCCGGGACGGGGACGAGTTCGTGGTCAACACCACCGTCGAAGGCGATGTGCTCATCGTGCACGGCACCTGGCCGTTCCTCGTGGTGCGCCATGGCGATGACGTGGTTGGAATCAGGAGGACGGCGCGATGACGGCATCGAGCGAGCAGGGGGCTGCAGGACCTGGTCACTATGCGGCGCGTCAGGCCGCGCCCGACCTGGACGCATCGGCCCCCGTGCTGCGGCCGGAGGACGTGCAGCGGCTCAACCGCAAGGCGCTGGTGTTCCTCGCGGCGATCGTCCTCCTGCTGGTGCTCGCCATCGTCGGCATGCTCCGTGCGGTTGGCGGCGACGAGGCGGCCACGCAGGCGCCACGCGAGCAGGAGGTCGTGATTCCGGAGCTGCCGCGCATCGGCGTGACAGCCGAACCGTCGCTGCCGCCCGTGCCGATGCCGATGGAGCCCGTGCCCGTCGTGCCGCTGCCTTCCGGTGAACCGTCGACGCTGCGGCCGTCGCCCTGGAGCATGCCTTCACCGTCGCTTGTGCAGGCTCCGTCCGGACCGAGCCTCCGTGATCGCCGCAGCAGCACCACCGATACGAGCCAGGCATCCAACCCCTATATGCAGGCGATGCTGGCCGGCCTGCCCGGCGCCGAGACGCAGGATACGGAGGCGCCCGCAGCGGCTGCGACCACGGCGGCACGCCCCATCGCCCGGCCGGACGCGCTGCTGGTGCGCGGGACCTACATCCGCTGCGTGCTGGAAACACGCATCGTCACCGACGTGCCGGGTTTCACCTCGTGCGTGGTGACCGAACCCGTGTATTCGATCAACGGTCGCCGCCTCCTGCTGCCAAGCGGCTCCAAGGTGCTTGGTCGCTATGACTCGGAACCGCTGGGCCCCCGCGTGGCCGTGGTCTGGGACCGCATCACCACGCCCAACGGGATCGACATTAGCATGGCAAGTCCGGGAGTGGACGGCCTGGGCGGGGCCGGTCATCCCGGCCACTACAGCGCGCACTGGGGTTCGAGGATCGGCTCTGCGCTGCTGGTCAGCCTGGTCAGTGATGCCTTCAAGTACGCGGCGGCCAAGGAGGGCCCCGCCAGCACGGTGATCGGAGAAGGCGGGGTCGTCCTGCAGTCTCCCTATGAAAGCAGCACCGCGCGCACGCTGGAGCGGCTCGCCAACCAGGCGCTGGACAACCGCCGGCCTCCGACCGTGACGATCCGACAGGGCACGCTGCTCAACGTCTACGTGGCCCGTGACGTGGACTTCTCCGCGGTCGTGGCGCGACTCTGATGGCCGTTCCTGCCCATGCGCTGCAGCAGTCAGGGGGCGCCGCCTTCCTCGACTACCAGTACCAGGCGCTGGGCATCGCGGCGTACATGGATGCAGCGGATGTCACCGAGATCTGCATCAACCGCCCGGGTGAAGTCTGGCTGGAGCGGCGTGGCGGCTGGCAGCGCGTGGCGGTTCCCGGCCTGAGCCTGGAGCGGGCGCGCCAGTTCTGCACCGCCGTCGTGAACGAAAGCGGCACCGGCCAGCGCATCACCGACGCGGAGCCCGTGGTCTCGCTGACCTTTCCGACCGGTCAACGCGCGCAGTTCGTGATTCCTCCCGCGTGCGAGGCGGGCGCGGTGTCGATCACCATCCGGCTCCCGTCACGCCAGGTCCGCCGCCTGGATGACTATGAGTCGGAAGGGTTCTTTGCCTCGATGCGCTCCGGACGCGGCCCGTGCAAGGACGACGACGCGCTGCTCGAACTCCATTCCGCCGGCCGCCATGCGGACTTCTTCCGGCGTGCGGTGCAGCTGCGACGGAACATCGTCGTCTCCGGCGCAACCGGAAGCGGCAAGACCACGTTCATGAAAGCCCTGGTGGAGCACATTCCGGCCAACGAGCGCCTGGTCACCATCGAGGACGCGCGTGAACTGTTCATCAGCCAGCCCAACGCCGTGCACCTGCTGTATTCGAAGGGCGGGCAGGGGACTGCGAAGGTGACGGCCAAGTCCTGCATGGAGGCCTGCCTGCGCATGAAGCCCGACCGCATCATCCTGGCCGAGCTGCGCGGCGACGAGGCGTTCTACTTCATCCGCAACTGCGCGTCGGGGCATCCCGGCTCGATCACCAGCTGTCATGCCGGAAGTACATCGCAGACCTGGGACCAGCTGGCACTGATGGTGAAGGCCTCCGATGAAGGCGCGGGCCTTGAGTTCGACACCATCCGTCGCCTGCTCGCCATGACCATCGACATCGTCGTCCATGTCAGCGCCCACGGGGGGCATCGGCATATCACCGGAGTCGAGTTCGGAGCTTCGCTCGCGAAGGCGGCGGGCATGGGAGGCGCTGCATGATCCCCGGCCTCGAAATGCTGGCCTGCCAGGAACTTGCGGTCCCCATGGACGTCATGGAGCACGTCGTCCGCGTGGAGTCGTCGTTCAATCCCTACGCCATCGGCGTCGTGGGTGCCCGGCTGGAGCGGCAGCCGCGCAGTCTCGAGGAAGCCGTGGCGACGGCGGCACGTCTGGAGCGCGAGGGCTACAACTTTTCGCTCGGCCTGGCGCAGGTGAACCGCCACAACCTGGCGCCCCAGGGACTCGACAGCTACGAGAGGGCGTTCTCCGCCTGCGAAAACCTGGCGGCCGGGTCACGGATACTTGCGGACTGCCACGTCCGTGCCGGGGGCCACTGGGGCAAGGCCTTCAGCTGCTACTACTCCGGCAACTTCGTCCGCGGCTTCCGCGACGGATACGTGCAGAAGATCCAGAGCTCGATCCAGGCTGCCGGGCGGGTGAACGGACTGGACGCCGCGGCCATCCCGGTCCTTGGAAATCGTGGAGCGACGGCTCCGGGCCCGGGGCTGGCGAGTCTTCGCGAGCGACGCGGCCGGGCCGGCGGTCCGCCAACGGGGCCGGCCTTGGAGATGGACACGCCGCCGGTGCCCGCGAAGCACTCCCGGCCCGGGTCGGACGAACGTTCACCCGACGGCCCATTCGTCCCGCACGTCACCGGGGGACACCCGCCAGCGTCGCCGCCTGCCGCCGCTGTGCCGGCGCCAGCGGCCGGCGCGCAGCTTGCCGATTCCGCCTTTGTCTTCTGATTCAAGCCGCAGCAGGACGCTCGGTCCCAGTCACCACCAACGCAAGGACGCCTCATGAACACCTGGATCCAACGCACCGGCTTCGTCAGCAGCCTGCAGCCCAGCCGCCCCCACCCCCGACCGTCCGCAGGCATGCTGGCGGCCCTCGGCATGGCGCCGGGCTGGGCATTCGCGCAGGCCTTTGGAGGCGCCGACGCAAAGGTCTGCGGCTTCTTCGACAACGTCAACGGCCTGCTGAACATGGCATCGATCGCCGTGGTCACCATCGCGATCATCTTCGCCGGGTACCAGATCGCCTTTGCGCACAAGCGGATTTCCGACGTCGCACCCATCCTCGTTGGCGGGCTGCTGATCGGTGCCGCGGCCCAGATCGCCCGGATGCTGCTGGGACCCGAAGCGGGCGAGTGCACGGCGATGATCGATGCGGTGCTGCCGGTGTTCCATGCGTAGGGACGTGCTCTTCCGCGGCTGCACCCGGCCGGCGATGTTCCTGGGCGTGCCCTACGTCCCGTTCTTCGTCGGGGCAGGTGCGTGCCTGTTGCTGGCCGTCTACGTGAACCTGCTCCTGCTGGTGCTGATGCCGCTCGTGGTCCTGGGCATGCGCCAGATGGCCCGGCGCGACGAGATGATCTTCAGGCTGATCGGCCTGCGCTGGCAGCTCCTGGCCAAGGTGCGAAACCGCCATGTGCGCCGCGGTGACTGGTCGTTCGCGCCGCTCGCCGGACGCGGGGCCGGAGGCCGGCGGTGAACGCGCGCGCAGCCGACGCCGCGATTGGCGAGTTCGTCCCGCTGTCGAGCCACGTCGCCAGCGACGTGGTGAAGACCACGGGGGGTGACTACCTCGTCTGCTGGCGCCTGGAGGGGCTTCCGTTCGTCGGGCGGGAGGAATGGGATCTGGAGCATCGCCACGCCACGTTCAATCGCATGCTGCAGACGCTGCGCGCGCCCGACTTTGCCAACGTCGCCTTCTGGACCCACGACATCCGACGGCGGCGGCGCATCGACGGGGGAGGACGTTTCAAGGGCGCCTTCAACCAGGCGCTCTCGGACGCCTACTTCCACAAGCTCGCTGCGCGGGAGGCGCTGCAGAACGACCTCTACCTGACCATGGTCTACCGGCCGGTCGTGGCCGGGCGGCGGCTGGTGGAACGGTCGTCCGACATCGGCCGGCTCGCCGCGGCCCAACGGCAGGCGACGGACCGCCTGCATGAGCTCGCGGGCAACGTGGAAGCCGTGCTCAAGGACTATGCGCCACGGCGGCTGGGCATGTACGAGCGCGAGAACGGCGTCGTCTTCTCCGAGGTGCTCGAGCTCTTCGGCTACATCATCAATCGCCTGGACGAGCCGGTGCCGGTCCTCGCGGCGCCGGTCGCCGACTACCTCGCCGTCAGCCGGCACACGTTCTCGGCCCGGACGGGGGACTTCGTCGTGGCCCTGCCGGAAGGGCAGTACGCGTACGGCGCCCTCCTCAACGTCAAGGAATACAGCGAGGCGACCTGGCCCGGGATCCTGAACGGGCTGAAATACCTGGACTTCGAGTACGTGCTGACGCAGTCGTTCAGTCCCATGGGGCGCCAGGACGCGCTGCGCGTGCTCGACCGGACCAAGGGCATGATGGTCTCCTCGGGCGACCGCGCCGTCAGCCAGATCGTCGAACTCGACCAGGCGATGGACCAGCTTGCCTCCGGCAATTTCGTGCTGGGCGAGTACCACTTCAGCCTCGCGGTGCACGCACAGAACCAGGAGGACCTCTCGCGCAACATCGCCGAGGCCCGCGCCGAGCTGTCCAATGCCGGCTTCGTGTCGGCGAAGGAGGACCTGGCGGTGGCATCGGCGTTCTACGCGCAGTTGCCCGCGAACTGGCGCTACCGGACCCGGCTGGCCAACGTGAGTTCGCTCAACTTCCTCGGCCTGTCGCCGCTGCACAACTTCGCCAGCGGCAAGGCGTCGGGGAACCCCTGGGGCGAGTGCATCACCACCCTGCAGGCGAGCAACGGCCAGCCCTACCACTTCAACTTCCACGCCACGCACCCCGCCGAGGATTCGCTCGGCGAGAAGGCCCTCGGGAACACCCTCGTCATTGGCAAGTCCGGCACCGGAAAGACCGCCCTGGTCAACTTCCTGCTGGCACAGTCGCAGAAGCTCGACCCTGCGCCGACGGTGTTCTTCTTCGACAAGGACCGTGGCGCGGAGATCTTTGTCCGGGCCTGTGGCGGGAACTACCTCGCTCTCGAGAACGGTCAGCCCACCGGCTTCAATCCGCTGCAGTGCGAGCGGAGCGAGGCGAACGTGCAATTCCTTGCCGACCTGGTGAAGCTGCTCGCCGGCAAGCCGGCCTACACCGCACGCGAGGAGGAGGACATCTTCCGCGCCGTCGACGGCATGCTGGACACGCCTGCACACCTGCGCAGCATCGCGAACCTGCAGAAGAGCCTTCCCAACATGGGTGACGACGGCCTCTACGCGCGGCTGCGCCGATGGACCTCCGGACACAGCCTGGGATGGGTGTTCGACAACCCGCGGGATACGGTCGACCTGTCGGGTGCGAACATCATCGGCTTCGACTACACCGACATTCTCGACAACGCCGAGGTGAGGGTTCCGGTCGTGCGCTACCTGCTGCACAGGCTGGAGGGCATCATCGATGGCCGGCGCCTGATCTATGTGATGGACGAGTTCTGGAAGATCCTCGATGGTGGCGGCGCGCTCAAGGAGTTCGCGCGCAACAAGCAGAAGACCATCCGCAAGCAGAACGGGCTTGGCATCTTCGCGACGCAGAGCCCCGAGGACGCGCTGGCGAGCGACATCGCCGCCGCCATCGTCGAGCAGACGGCGACCCTGGTGCTGTTGCCCAATCCGAACGCCAGCCGCAAGGACTATGTCGAGGGGCTGAAGTTGACCGACGCGGAGTACCGCGTGGTCGTCGCCCTGGACGAGCGCTCACGGTGTTTCCTCGTCAAGCAGGGGCACGCCTCGGCCGTGTGTCGGCTCGACCTGGACGGGCTGGACGACGTCCTGGCCGTGGTCTCGGCCTCCACCGACAACATCGGCGTGATGCACGCGGTGATGGCGTCGCGCGCAGCGCAGCTCGGGGTCGCGCAGGACGCGCTGGGCCCCGAGGACTGGCTGGAGGCGTTCCAGTCGCAGAGGAAAGGGCGGCGGTCGCCCGTCCTGGCACCATGAGGTCGTTGAAAAAAACCCCGTTCAATTCAACCCAGGGAGTGGGACATGCGTGACAGGGACGTCGCAGGGGCACGGAAGCCCCGCAGGTGGATGGCTGGAGTGGTGCTGGCGGCACTGGGCTGTGTCGCGGCGGCGCCTGCGTCCGCGCAGTGGGCCGTCGTGGATCTTCCCCACACGGTCAAGACGGCGCTGGGATGGGTTGCGCAGTACCAGCAGATGATCGAGGACTACAAGCAGCAGGGCGAGCAGCTCCGGTCGCTGGACAAGCAGTTCGAGCAGTCGCTGGTGACCGGCCAGGGCTACGACGGAGAGAAGGGTCATCGCGAGAACTTCAGGGAGATGGCCGCGGACGAAGGCGTGGCCGAGCGCTGCGGGACCACGGCTCCGAAAGCTCCCAAGGGGGCGGAACTGCATGCGTACTGCGTGTCGATCGTGCGCACCGAGAACCGGCGCTTCAATGCCCTGGTCGCGATGCTGGACGACGTCAACGCACGCGACCAGGAGCTGAGGGCGGCCTACGAGGAGCGCAACGGCATCCGCGAGGAAGAGGAGGGCAAGCTGGCATCCAATACCAATCGCATCCTCTCGATCCAGGGCCAGCTGCAGAACGACGTCCAGAGCGGCGAGCGGCTGACCAGCGCCTACGATTCCGCGCTTCGAGGGCTGCGGGACAACCACGTCCGGCTTGCGAACGAGGCGCTCGGGAGCGGCTCCGCCACCGATCCGCTGGTGCAGGGCGCGCTGCTGAAGCTGGCCCTGCGCGGCGCGCGCGAGCGCGAACGGTAGGGCGCCGGTGTCCATCGACAGCCTGGTGGGGCTCGCCGCCACGGGCATGGACTGGGCCCAGGTCCAGGGCCTGCCCAATATGGTGTTTTTTCAGGAGATCAACGGCTTCCTCGACGACGAGATCGGCGAGTTCGCCGGCAACCTGCTTGGGCGGGTGGTGACCGTCGCCGGGTCCGCGGCGCTGACGCTGCTGACGCTGTGGATCCTGGTGCAGGGCTATCGCATCGCCACCGGTCTCTCGCGCGAGCCGATGATGGCGCTGGTGGGCGATGCGCTGAAGGCGGTGCTGGTGATCGGTATCGCCACCGGCGCGGCTGCCGGCGGGGGATCAACCTACCGCATCCTGACCGACGGGCTGGGCGATGTGGTGACGCAGGTGGTGACCGGCGACGAGGACGGTGGCGCATACGATGACATCGACCGGGCACTGGCGATCATGCAGGTGGCCCTGCAGGTGATCGATGCGATCGACCACGGCGGCGACCTCATCACCGAGCAGCGGAAGTCGCGCGCGATGTGGCTTGCCGGGGTCGGGCTGGGTGGCCCGGCGATCATCGCCGCGTCCATGCTGCTGCTGAACAAGGTCGCGATCGCACTCGTGGTCGGGCTGGGGCCGATCTTCATCCTGTGCCTGCTGTTCCGCGCCACCCGCCAGCTTTTCAGCAAGTGGCTGTACTACGGACTCGGAACCTTGTTCTCGCTGGCGCTCCTGACGGTCATGGTCACGCTGGCCATGGACATGCTGATCGCGGTGGGGGTCGCGTTCTGGGTCGCGGACTGGCTGACCGGTGCACCACAGGAGAGTCTGTCGTCGATGGCGCTGCAGCAGGGCGGGCTCGGTCTCATCCTCACGATGCTCATCGTCAGTGCCCCGCCGATGGCGGCGATGTTCTTCAACGGGGTGCTGGGCCAGTTCTCGCCCTACAACGCCGTGGGCGTGGCGACCGGAAGCCAGGCGCCGCCGCCGGGCTCGGGCCTGCCACCCGGGGTCGCAGGGCGCGCGGGCTGAAACCGGGCCGCCCGACCCTGTCGGCCCGCCGGGTTTGGGCTAGAATCGGGCGGCATCCGGGAGAGAGGTGGCCCGCGCCAACGCGCCGGCCGAGCGTGCGACATGGACACTACCACCGCCCACTGCTGACCCCGCCCGCGGCCGATCCGAAAGGCGCCCGCGTGGCGCCTTTTCCATGCCCGCGATCCGCGCGACCTCCTCCCCGCGCGCGCCGCCCCGCACGAGTAGACCCACAGACCCCATGATCACCATCACGCTCCCCGACGGCAGCCGCCGCGAGTTCGAAGCCCCCGTCACCGTCCTGCAGGTCGCCGAGTCGATCGGCCCCGGCCTGGCCAAGGCCACCGTGGCCGGCAAGGTTGATGGCCGCCAGGTCGACGCCTCCGACCTCATCGACCGCGACGCCAGCCTGCAGATCCTGACCCCGAAGGACGCCGAGGGCGTGGAGATCATCCGCCACTCCTGCGCCCACCTGGTCGGGCATGCCGTCAAGCAGCTGTACCCGGACGCCAAGATGGTGATCGGCCCGGTGATCGAAGACGGCTTCTACTACGACATCTGGCGCGCGCAGCCGTTCACGCCCGAGGACATGGCGGCGATCGAGCAGCGCATGCGCGAGCTGATCGACACCGAGTACGACGTCATCAAGCGCATGACCCCGCGCGACGAGGTGGTCGCCACGTTCCAGGCCCGCGGCGAGGACTACAAGCTGCGCCTGATCGAGGACATGGGCCCCGAGGTCACGGCCATGGGCCTGTACCACCACCAGGAATACGTCGACATGTGCCGCGGCCCGCACGTGCCGAACACGCGGTTCCTCAAGGCCTTCAAGCTGCTGCGCACCTCCGGCGCCTACTGGCGCGGCGACGCCAAGAACGAGCAGCTTCAGCGCATCTACGGCACCGCCTGGGCCGACGCCAAGCAGCTCAAGGCCTACGTCCTGCGCATCGAGGAGGCCGAGAAGCGCGACCACCGCCGCATCGGCAAGGCCCAGGAGCTGTTCCACCTGCAGGAAGAGGCGCCGGGCCTGGTGTTCTGGCACCCCAAGGGCTGGGCGCTGTGGCAGGTGGTCGAGCAGTACATGCGCGGCGTCTACCGCGCGAGCGGCTACGGCGAGGTGCGCTGCCCGCAGATCCTCGACGTCAGCCTGTGGCAGAAGTCCGGCCACTGGGACAACTACAAGGAGAACATGTTCTTCACCGAGTCCGAGAAGCGGACCTACGCGGTGAAGCCCATGAACTGCCCGGGCCACGTGCAGGTGTTCAACCAGGGCCTGCACAGCTACCGCGACCTGCCCATCCGCTACGGCGAATTCGGCAGCTGCCACCGCAACGAGCCCTCGGGTGCGCTGCACGGCATCCTGCGCGTACGCGGCTTCACCCAGGACGACGGCCACGTGTTCTGCACCGAGGCGCAGATCGAGTCCGAGGTCACCGACTTCCACGCCCAGGCGATGAAGGTCTACCAGGATTTCGGCTTCACCGAGGTGCAGGTGAAGCTGGCCCTGCGCCCGGAGTCGCGACTTGGCGACGACGCCACCTGGGACAAGGCCGAGGCGGCGCTGCGCAATGCGCTGTCCGCGGCCGGCGTCGAGTGGCAGGAGCTGCCCGGCGAGGGTGCCTTCTACGGCCCGAAGATCGAGTACCACCTGAGGGACGCCATCGGACGGACCTGGCAGCTGGGCACGATGCAGGTCGATTTCATGATGCCCGGCCGCCTGGGAGCTGAATACGTCGACGAGCAGAGCCAGAAGCGCACGCCTGTCATGCTGCACCGCGCCATCGTGGGTTCGATGGAGCGGTTCATCGGCATCCTGATCGAGAACCACGCCGGCGCCTTCCCGGCCTGGCTGGCCCCGGTCCAGGCGGTGGTGATGAACATCACCGACGCCCAGGCCGACTGGGCCGCCGAGGTGCGGAAAACCCTTGCGGATCAAGGGCTCCGTGTCGAATCGGATTTGCGGAACGAGAAGATCGGCTATAAGATCCGCGAGCACACGCTTGCGCGCGTGCCGTACCTGCTCGTGGTGGGGGACCGCGAGAAGGAACAGGGCGCGGTCGCCGTCCGCACGCGGGCAGGGGAGGACCTGGGTTCGATGCCGCTGGCCGATTTCACGGCCCGCCTGCACGCGGAGCGGGGTCCCTGAGTATCATGTAGCCCGGTGCCTGCCATGCGGCAGGCGCCTTGGGTCCCGGAAGCGGACCCAGCCAGAAGTGCCACCCACGGAGATTGCAATATCAGTACCCCGGACAAGCAGAACCGCAGGAACCTCGAAATCCGCGTACCCCGCGTACGCGTGATCGGCTCGGACGGCGAGATGATCGGCGTGCTCACGCGCGACGAAGCCGTTGCCATGGCCGAGGAAGAAGGACTGGACCTCGTCGAGATCCAGCCCAACGCCGATCCGCCGGTCTGCAAGATCATGGACTTCGGCAAGTTCCGGTTCGAGGCGCAGAAGCGCGCGAACGAAGCCAAGAAAAAGTCCAAGCAGGTCGAGATCAAGGAAGTGAAGTTCCGTCCGGTGACGGACGAGGGCGACTACCAGATCAAGCTGCGGAAGATGCGCGAGTTCCTCGAGGAAGGGGACAAGATCAAGGTCAACATCCGCTTCCGTGGCCGCGAGATGAGCCACCAGGAGCTGGGCCGCGGCATGGCCGCGCGCATCGAGGCCGACCTGGGCGAGGACATCGTGATCGAGTCGCGCCCGCGCCTGGAAGGCCGCCAGATGGTCATGATGATCGCGCCCAAGAAGAAGTGACCCTGCGCGCCGCCCGGTGCGCCAAGGGCGCGGCGGCAGGCAGGACTTCCTGATTTGCAAACAGAAGCCGCGCGCATGCATAATGCGCGGCTCGGTCCGCATGCCTTGCGCGTGTGGGCCGGTTGGACCCGCCACGGCTCCCATGGAACCACGGCCATCAAACCGGCAAGGGCAGGACGGAAAGCGTGGCGCAGGCCACCGCCCGGGCCAGTAGAAGACGTACCGACAAGGACACAGCAATGCCCAAGATCAAGACGCATCGGGGCGCGGCCAAGCGCTTCCGGAAGACCGCTTCCGGCAAGTACAAGGCGGGCCATGCCAACCGCAGCCACATCCTGACCAAGAAGGCGACGAAGCGTAAGCGCAACCTCCGCCAGACGAACCACATCCCGGCGTGCGACTCCGGTCGTCTCGACCGCATGCTGCCGTATCTCTGAGGAGGACTGAACCATGGCACGAGTCAAGCGTGGCGTTCAGGCGCGCCGCCGTCACAAGAAGGTCCTCAAGCAGGCCAAGGGTTACTACAACGCGCGCCGCAAGGTGTTCCGCGTTGCCAAGCAGGCCGTCACCAAGGCCCTGCAGTACGCCTATATCGGTCGCAAGCAGAAGAAGCGGAATTTCCGCTCGCTGTGGATCACCCGCATCAACGCCGCGGCCCGCATCAACGGCCTGAGCTACAGCCGCTTCATGAACGGGCTGATGAAGGCCGGCATCACCCTCGACCGCAAGGTGCTGGCGGACATCGCCGTGCACGACGCGGCGGGTTTTGCCGCGCTGGCCGAGAAGGCGAAGGGCGCGCTCGCAGCCTGAGCCCGCCCGGCGTCGTCCCGCGCTCTGCAACCTGTAGGAGCGGCTATAGCCGCGACCAGGGCAGGCAGGACGACATCGCCGCTATAGCGGCTCCCACATGGGGAAGGGCGCAAGTCCTTCCCCATGTTTCGTTTCCGGCCCCCGAAAGGCCTTCGATGGTGCCCCGATGACCGATATCGAATCCATCCGCGAGCAGGCGCTCGCCGACATCGCCGCCGCCGCGACCCCTGACGCCGTCGAGGGCCTGCGCGTGGCGCTCCTGGGCAAGAGCGGCAGCGTCACCGCCCAGCTCAAGTCGCTCGGCGCGCTGCCCGCCGAGCAGCGCAAGGCCGCGGGTGAGTCGATCAACCGCGCGCGTGATGCCATCGGCAGCGCGCTGTTGGCGCGCAAGGCCGGCCTCGACGCCGCGGCGCTCGAGGCGCGTCTCGCGTCCGAGACCATCGACATCACCCTGCCGGGCCGCAACGGCGACGCCGGCGGCGTGCATCCGGTCAGCCGCACCATGGAGCGGATCGCCGACATCTTCGGCCGCCTGGGCTATGAACTTGCCGACGGGCCGGAGATCGAGGACGACTGGCACAACTTCGAGGCCCTGAACTTCCCGCCGCACCATCCGGCGCGCGCCATGCATGACACCTTCTACGTCGACCCGCCGGGCGAGGGCGGCCAGCGCCGGCTGCTGCGTACCCACACCTCGGGCGTGCAGGTGCGCTACATGCAGGACCTGGTCGCCGCCGGTGGCCAGCCGCCGCTGCGCATGATCGCGCTGGGCAAGGTCTACCGCTCCGACTCCGACCAGACCCACACGCCGATGTTCCACCAGTGCGAGGGCCTGCTGATCGACGAGCACGCGAGCTTCGCCGACCTCAAGGGCACGCTGTCCGAATTCGTCCGTGCGTTCTTCGAGCGCGACTTCGAGATGCGCTTCCGCCCGAGCTATTTCCCCTTCACCGAACCCTCCGCCGAAGTCGACATCGCGTGGGCGCAGCCCGACGGCAGCAGCCGCTGGCTGGAGGTGCTCGGCTGCGGCATGGTGCATCCGAACGTGCTGCGCGCGGTCGGCATCGATCCCGAGCGCTACACCGGCTTCGCCTTCGGCCTGGGCGTGGAGCGCTTCGCGATGCTGCGCTACGGCGTCGACGACCTGCGCAGCTTCTTCGACAACGACCTGCGCTTCCTGCGCCAGTTCGCCTGACGCGCCCGCGTCAGTCCTTCGACCCTGACAACCGGGTGTTGCGATGAAATTCTCCGAGAACTGGCTGCGCCAGCACGTCCCCACCGACGCCACGCGCGATGCGCTGGCGGCCACGCTGACCGCCATCGGCCTCGAGGTCGAGGAGGTGACGCGGCTGGGCGAAGGCCTGGACGGCGTGCTGGTGGCGCGCATCGTGTCGGCGGAGAAGCACCCCGAGGCCGACCGGCTGCAGGTCTGCCAGGTCGACGCGGGGCCGGCGGGCATGCTGCAGATCGTGTGCGGCGCGCCGAACGCACGTCCTGGCCTCGTCGCGCCGCTGGCCACCATCGGCACGACGGTCGGCGAGCTGACCATCAAGGCCGCGAAGCTGCGCGGCGTCGAATCGAACGGCATGCTGTGTTCGGCGAAGGAGCTCGGCATCGACGCCGATGCGTCGGGCCTCCTCGAGCTCTCGGACGATGCGCCGGTCGGTGCGCCGCTGGCCGGCTATCTCGGCCTGCCCGATGCGACCTTCGAGCTCAAGCTCACCCCGAACCGGGCCGACTGCTTCGGCATCCGCGGCATCGCCTATGACGTGGCGGCGGCCTGCGGTGGCGCGGTGGCCGATCCGGGCGTGGCACCGGTGCCTGCCGCGGGCACGGCGACGGTCGACGTGCGCCTGGAGGCCGGCGCGGACGCGCCGCGCTACCTGGGGCGCGTGATCGAGGGCGTCGACGCCGCGCGCGCCACGCCGGTCTGGATGGCCGAGCGGCTGCGCCGCAGCGGCGTGCGGCCGGTCTCGCTGCTGGTGGACGTGACCCAGTACGTGATGCTCGAACTCGGCCAGCCGATGCATGCCTACGACCGCGACCTGCTCAAGGGTCCGGTGGGCGTGCGGCGCGCACGCGCCGGCGAGTCGCTGGTGCTGCTCGACGGTCGCGACGCCGCGCTCGACGACGGCTTCCTGGTGGTCACCGATGCGGACCGTCCGGTCGGCCTGGCCGGCCTGATGGGCGGCTTCGATACGCGCGTCACCGGTGCCACGCGGACCGTCTTCCTCGAAGCCGCGCACTTCGCGCCGTCCGCGATCATCGGCCGCGGCCGTCGCCTGGGCCTGCACACCGACGCCGGGCACCGCTTCGAGCGCGGCGTCGATCCGGAGCTGCCGCGCACCGCGATCGAGTACGCGACCAGGCTGGTCCTGGACATCGCCGGCGGCGCTCCCGGCCCGGTCACCGAAGCCGTCCTGCCCGAGGCGCTGCCGCGCCCGGTGACGATCGTGCTGCGCCGCGCGCGACTGGCCCGCGTGCTGGGCGTGGACATCGCCGACGCCGAGGTCGAGCGCATCCTGCGCGCGCTGGGTCTCGGCGTCGAAGCGGGCGCCGACGGCTGGACGGTCACCGCGCCGACGCGCCGCTTCGACCTCGCCATCGAGGAGGACCTGATCGAGGAAGTCGCGCGCATCCATGGCTACGACGCCGTGCCGACCACGTTGCCGGGCGGCGGCACGCGCCTGGTGTCCCCGAGCGAGCGCCGCGTGCCCGAGCGCGACCTGCGCCGCGCGCTGGCCGGGCGTGGCTACCTCGAGGCGATCAACTACGCCTTCGTCGATGCCGCGCTGCTGGCGCGCTGGCAGGCCGACGAGGCGCTGGTGCCGCTGGCCAATCCGCTCAGCGCCGAGCTGGGCGTGATGCGCCCGCGGCTGCTGCCGGGCCTGGTCGACGCGCTGGCGCGCAACGCCGCGCGCCAGCAGGGCCGGGTGCGCCTGTTCGAAATCGGCAAGGTGTTCCGGGCCGCCGGCGCGGGCGCGGCACCGCTGGAAACCCCGCGCATCGCCGCGGTCGCGAGCGGTGACGCGGGTCTCGAGCAGTGGGGCATGCACGCGCGCCGCGTCGACTTCCATGACCTCAAGGGCGACCTCGAGGCGCTCGCGGCGCTGTCGGGCGCGCGCTTGGAATTCCGCGCCGCCGCGCCGGCCTGGGCGCATCCCGGCCGCGCCGCCGAGGTGCTGCGCGACGGCGAGGTGGTCGGCGCGATCGCCGAGCTGCACCCGCGCCTGCAGCAGGCGCTGGAGCTGGACCATCCCGCGGTGGCCTTCGAGCTCGATCTCGCGGCGCTGACCGCCCGCTGGCTGCCCAGGGCGCAGGCGCTGTCGCGGTTCCCCTCGGTGCGCCGCGACCTCGCATTCATCGTTGCCGACAGCGTCTCCTGGGGCGAGCTCGAGGCCACCGCTTCGGCCGCCGCCGGACCGTCGCTGCGGCAGCTGCGACTGTTCGATGTCTATGTCGGATCAGGCGTGGAAACAGGATTCAAGAGTGTGGCCATGGGCTTGATTCTGCAGGATGGTTCGCGCACGCTGATCGACCGCGATGTCGATGCGGTGGTGGCCTCGGTCACCGATGCGGTCGCGGCCGCGCATGGAGCGCGGATCAGGGGATGAGGAGGCTGGCGGCATGGCGTTGACCAAGGCGGAAATGGCGGAGCGGCTCTACGTGGAGGTCGGGCTGAACAAGCGCGAGGCGAAGGAATTCGTCGACGCGTTTTTCGACGCCCTGCGCGAAGCGCTGCAGGCCGGCCGCCAGGTCAAGCTTTCGGGCTTCGGCAACTTCGACCTGCGCCGCAAGAACCAGCGTCCCGGCCGCAACCCCAAGACCGGCGAGGAGATCCCGATCTCGGCACGCACCGTGGTCACCTTCCGCCCGGGCCAGAAGCTCAAGGAGCGCGTGGAAGCGTACGCGGGAGGCACCCATGCTTGACCCCGGCAGCAACCGCGAGCTTCCGCCGATCCCGGCCAAGCGCTACTTCACCATCGGCGAGGTCAGCGAGCTGTGCGACGTGAAGCCGCATGTGCTGCGCTACTGGGAGACCGAGTTTCCCAGCCTCAGCCCGGTCAAGCGCCGCGGCAACCGCCGCTACTACCAGCGCCACGACGTGCTGATGGTCCGCCAGATCCGCGGCCTGCTGTACGAGCAGGGCTACACCATCGGCGGCGCGCGCCTGCGCCTCGAGGGCGAGGATGCACGCCAGGAGTCCGCGCTCAGCACCCAGATCGTCCGCCAGGTGCGGATGGAGCTGGAGGACGTGCTGCAGCTGCTGCGGCGCTGAGCACAGGCGAAGTTTCAGTGCCCTGCGGCTCCCATCGTGGCGCCGCGGCGGCTATAATTCTCCGACCGGGGTATAGCGCAGCCTGGTAGCGCACTTGTCTGGGGGACAAGTGGTCGTCGGTTCGAATCCGGCTACCCCGACCAGTTCAACCACGAAGCCCGCCACGCGCGGGCTTCGTGCCGTCCGGAGGCGGGAACCTTCCGTGCCTGCCACGCTCCAACAGCCTTCATCGCCAACAGGACGTGCGGCATGCAAGCGAAGCGGATGGAAACTGCTGTTCTCGTGCTGTTCCTTGCGGCGATCGCCGCGCTCCCGGTGCCGGCCCGTGCCGAAGACCGGGGCAGGGTCGCCGCCCCCGCGGACGCCCCTGGAGTACCGCCCGCCGACGCCGCCGCGACCGCGGACGCGGCGGCGTTGCCGCCCGCCGACGGCATCGTCGACCTTGAGGCCATGGTGGTGTCGGGCGCGCAGCCGGGGCCGGGTATGTGGAAGGTGCGCCACGGCGAGCACGTGCTGCACATCCTGGGCACCGTCTCGCCGCTTCCGCGGCGCATGGAGTGGAGCTCGACCGACGTCGAAGCGGTCATCGCCGGTTCGCAGGTGGTGATCGGCGTGCCGTCGATCGCGGTGGACGCCGACGTCGGCTTTTTCGGCGGGGTGGCGCTGGTGCCGGCGATGCTGCGCGCGCGCAACAACCCGGGCAAGCGTCCGCTCAGCGAAGTGGTGTCGCCACAGCTCTACGCCCGCTGGCTGGTGTTGAAGGCGCGCTACATGGGCCGCGACCGTGGCGTCGAGAAGCGCCGACCGCTGCTGGCGGCGCAGGCGCTGTACGAAGCGGCGCTCGACAAGTCCGGGCTGCGCACCGACGGCGTGGTGGCGCCGGTGCTGCGCAGGGCGCGCAAGGACGGCGGCGTGCCGCTGGTCGAAACCACCGTGCGGCTGACGGTCGACGATCCGAAGACCGTGCTCAGGGAGTTGGCCGAGAGCGACCTGGCCGACCGCGAATGCTTCGCCGGCACGATGAGCCGGATCGAGACCGACCTGGACAACATGCGTGCCCGGGCCAACGCCTGGGCGGTGGGCGACATCGACGTGCTGCGCGCGCTGCCCTACGAGAACCACTACGCGAGCTGCGAGGAGGCCCTGACCGGCAGTGCGCTCGCGCAGCGGCTCGGGATCGCCGACATGCGGCAGCGCGCCGCGACCGCCTGGCTGGAGAACGTGGACCAGGCCCTGGCCGAGCATCCCTCGAGCTTCGCGTCGCTGCCGATGCACCACCTGCTGGGTGCGGACGGCATGCTGGAGAAGCTGGCCGCGCGCGGTTACACGATCGAGGCGCCCTAGGCGCACGGATCCGGGCGCCCCAGGCGCGCGGGGCGTTCAGCCGCCGGCGTCCTGCGCCTCGCCGGGTGCCAGCACCAGGCGGTTGCGGCCGCCGCGCTTGGCCTCGTACAGGGCGGCGTCGGCGGCGCTGATCCAGTGTTCGATGCGTGCGTGGTTGGCGCGCGCCTGGGCGATCCCGATGCTCACCGAGTACGCCTGTCCGGGTGCCTCCGGCAGGGCGATCCGCTCGACCGCGGCCCGGTAGGCCTCGGCCAGCCGGGCGGCGGCCTCGAGGTCGGTGGACGGGCAGACCACCGCGAACTCGTCGCCACCGTAGCGGCCGGCGATGTCGCCCGGCCGCAGCAGCGTGCGCAGCGACGCGCCGGCTGCGCGCAGCAGCGCGTCGCCCGCGACGTGGCCGCTCTCGTCGTTGACGCGCTTGAAGCCGTCGACGTCGATCAGCAGCAGCGCGGCCGGCCGGTCGTGGGCGTGGACGTCGTGCAGGGCCGTCGCGGCATCGCGCTCCCAGTGGCCGCGCAGCGCCAGCCCGGTGACCCGGTCGACACGGCCCAGCAGGTCCAGTTCGCGGTTTTTCTGCAGCACCTTGCGCACCAGTTGCTGCCGCCCGAGGCTGACCATGCCGGTGTGGATCAGCAGCATCGGCAGGCTCGCCAGGATCACCGCGGTACTCGACGTGGGCGCGAAGGCGAAGCCGGTCGCCAGGCCCCCGGCCAGCACCGCGGCCAGCGACACCGGAAGCGAGCGCCGCACCAGGCCGGGGATGTCGGAATTGATCTTGTCCGCCGTCGACAGCGCCAGCAGCAGCACGCTGGGCAACAGGTTGAAATGCATCAGCGGCACCCAGAGCGCGGCGATCGCCGAATCGACCAGCAGGTTGCGCTGCTCGGCCGCGTAGGGATCGGCGCTGCGCCTGGCCAGCTGGTAGGCGAGGTGCGGCCAGGCCAGCCCGGTCAGCGCGCACAGGATCCAGCGCACCGGTCCGGCACGCAGCTCCAGCAGCACCGTGGCCATGGCGAGTGCGCCCAGCCCCATGCCGAGCATGCGATAGCGGTACACGCGCCGCGGCAGCGCCGCGCGCGCGCGCGGCGAGCTGAACGCCGTCGCGCCCGCCTGTCCGCTCCCTGGTGCTGTCTCCACTGGCCCTCCCCCCGGTCGGCCGCCGGCGCCAACGCGCCGGATGTCCCGAGTATAGGCCCCGCGCCGCCCTCAGCCGGCCGCGCTGCGCGGACCGGGCGTCTCGGCCGCAGCCTGCTCCACGTCGGGCCAGCGCGCCAGCACCGAGGCGCGGATGCCGGTCGCGTCGATGCCGGCTTCGGCCAGCAGGTCCTCGCGGCTGGCGTGGTGCTGGAAGGCATCGGGCAGGCCGAGGTGCAGCACCGGCAGCACGACGCCTTCGGCCGCCAGGAGCTCCGAGACACCCGAGCCGGCGCCGCCCATGACGACGTTGTCCTCGACCGTGACCAGGCCCTGGTGCGTGCGCGCGAGTTCCAGCAGCAGGTCGCGGTCGAGCGGCTTCACGAAGCGCATGTTGACCACCGTCAGTCCCAGGTCCGCGCCGACCGCTTCGGCCGCCGGCACCGTGGCGCCGAAGGCGAGCAGGGCGATGCCCGCGCCCTGGCGGCGCAGCTGCGCCTTGCCGATCGGCAGGCTGTCCAGGCCGGCGTCGACCGCGGTCCCGGGACCGCTGCCGCGCGGATAGCGCACCGCGGCCGGGCCGGCGTGGCGGAAACCGGTGGTCAGCATCTGCCGGCACTCGTTCTCGTCCGCAGGGGCCATCACCACCATGTTCGGCACGCAGCGCAGGAAGCTGAGGTCGAGGTTGCCGGCGTGGGTCGCGCCGTCGGGGCCAACCACGCCGCCGCGGTCGATCGCGAACAGCACGTCGAGTTCCTGCAGGGCGACGTCGTGCACCAGCTGGTCGTAGCCGCGCTGGAGGAAGGTCGAGTAGATCGCGACCACCGGCTTGGCGCCCTCGCAGGCCATGCCCGCGGCCAGCGTGACCGCGTGCTGCTCGGCGATGGCCACGTCGAAGTAGCGCGCGGGGTGCTCCTGCGAGAAGCGCACCAGCCCGGAGCCTTCGCGCATCGCCGGGGTGATGCCCATCAGCGACGGGTCCGCGGTGGCCATGTCGCACAGCCAGGCGCCGAACACCTCGGTATAGGTCGGCTTCTTCACCGCGCCGGGCCGGGACACCACGCCCAGGTCGGGATCGAAGGGCGAGACCGCGTGGTAGCCGATCTGGTCGCCCTCGGCGCGTTCGTAGCCCTTGCCCTTGGTGGTGATGACATGGAGCAGCTGCGGCCCCTTCATGCCGCGGACCACCTTCAGCGCGGAGACCAGCGCCTTCATGTCGTTGCCGTCGATCGGGCCGGTGTAGTGGAAGCCCATTTCCTCGAACAGCGTGGACGGCAGCAGCATGCCCTTCCAGTGCTCCTCCCAGCGGCGCACGAAGCGCGCGGTCGGGTTGTTGCGGTCGCCCAGCAGCTTCTTGCCGCCCTCGCGCAGCGCGTTGAGCGTCTGGCTGCCGGTGGCGCGGCCGAGCATCTTGGTCAGCCCGCCGACGTTCTCGCTGATCGACATCCGGTTGTCGTTGAGGATCACCAGGATGTCCGGCTCGGGCTCCATGCCGCCGGCGTGGTTGAGCGCCTCGTAGGCCATGCCCGCGGTCATCGCGCCGTCGCCGATCACGGCGACCACGCGGCGGTCCTCGCCCGCGCGCGCCGAGGCGATCGCCATGCCCAGCGCCGCCGAGATGCTCGTCGAGGAGTGGCCGACGCCGAAGGTGTCGTACTCGCTTTCCTCGCGCTTGGGGAAGGGCGAGACGCCGTCCTTCTGCTTGACCGTGTGGATGCTGTCGCGGCGGCCGGTCAGGATCTTGTGCGGATAGGCCTGGTGGCCGACGTCCCAGACGATGCGGTCGCGCGGCGTGTCATAGAGGTAGTGCAGGGCGGTGGTCAGCTCGACCACGCCCAGGCCGGCGCCGAAATGGCCACCGCTCCTGCCGACGGATTCGATGAGGTAGGCGCGCAGTTCGTCGGCGATCGCGGGCAGTTCCGCCTCGTCGAATTCGCGGAGGCGGGCCGGGCTGTCGATGCGCGCGAGGCGCGGATGGCGCGTGGAGTCGATCATCCACGCATTGTAAGACGGTGCGACGTACTGCGGCGCATGCAGGCGCCGCCCCGGGCCAGGGGCCCGTTCAGCGGCTTCGCAGTCGCCCCAGCAGCCCGCCGCGGGCCTTGACCGGTTCCTCGACCACGGGCGGCGCCTCGACCACGGGTTCGGCGAAGCCGGTCGCGAGGTTGGCATTGATGAAGTCGGCCACGTCCGGTCCGGGCACGCCGCTGGCCTCGGCGATCTCCGCCAGCGTCGCCGGTCCCTTCATCATCTGGGTCGCGATGCGGAAGTGGCGCGGGTACTCGCGCTCGGTCTGCGACCATTTGTTGAGCTGGAAGCGGTCCGAGGCGTCGTAGCCCGGCAGGAGTTCGCCCTTGCCCGCGAGGAGGCCGCCCAGCCAGCGCAGGCGCGGAAGCGGCTGCGGCGCGCCCGCCGACGCGGTCTCGCGCAGCCAGGTGGCGTCGTCCAGCGCCTCGAAGTCGTCCGCGGTAACCGGATGTTCGAAGCAGGCGGCGATCGACTTCAGCGCAGTCGGGCCGTGCCAGGCATCGGCCGCAGGATCGATGAACAGCGTGGTGCCGCCGGCGTGGCGGAAGCGGACGCGGCGGCTGAGCGCGCCCTGTCCGAGCCAGCTGGCCAGTCCGGGAATGCGCGCGATGTCGGCTGCAGCGGCCGCCGGCGGGGAGTTGTCAGCGGATTCATCCGCGGGTCGTGCGGATGCCGTCGTGTCCGGCCCCTCCAGCTCGACCGCTGTCCCACGCGTTTCGACCTGCGCGGAGACGACAGCCGCCTGTACCGGGGCCGCCTCCTCGACCGGCGCGCTCGCAGCCGGCGCTTCATCCGTCCGCGTTGCGGCAGCAGGCTCGCTGGCCGTGGCTGGCGCGCCTGCCGCCGCGTCAGCAGCCTGCAGCTCGACGCCGGCGCCACGCGCCACATCAACCAGCAGTCCGGCGAGCTGCTCGACGTCGAACGGTCGTCCCAACCGGTAGTCGGTCTGCGTGCGCGGTGCCGACGTCAGTCCGATCACCTGGCGCCCGGCGGCGTGCAGGCGAAGCCAGCTCATCGGTCCGTACATGCTGTCCATGTCGACCACGACATGGCTCGCGTCGGCGTCGGGCACCAGCGCCCAGCGCTGGCCGAGGCGCGCATTGGCCTCGAGGAAGGCGGCCTTGAGGGCGGCTTCGGTGGCTGGATCCATCCCGGTCAGGCCGAGGGTCAAGGACATCGCGCGGCATTCCCGACGGTGGTGAGTCAGGAAGTGTTGCGGAGCCCGCAAGCCGCGTCAACGCGCGCGGGACGGCAGTTACGGCTGCTGCGCGTCACCTGCGGCGGTGATTGGTGACCGCGGTCGCGCGCGCTTTGCGAACTGCAACGCGGCGGGCGTCAGTGCCGGCGCCGCTTCGGCAGCTGGCTCGACAGGAAGGCCATCTGGTCGGCGAGGATGTTGCGGTTGGACAGGATCAGGTGCTCGATCCAGCTCGGGCGGTAGGGCACCGCCAGCAGCGGCATGGAGGCCTGCGCGGGCGTGCGTCCGCCCTTGCGCGAGTTGCAGGCGAAGCAGGCGGTGACCACGTTTTCCCAGATGTCGGCACCACCGCGCGAGACCGGGTGCACATGGTCGCGTGTGAGCTGCTGGCGGGCATGGCCGTGGCCGCAGTACATGCACAGGTGCTGGTCGCGCGCGAACAGCGCGCTGTTGGTGAGGGCCGGCGTGGGGTCGATGGCCCGGGCGTGGGCATGGCCGCGTGCGGCCACGATCGGATGCAGTTCGACCAGGCTGCGCTGGCCGGTGGCGCGGCTGGTGCCGCCGCGCACGGCCAGGCAGGGCTGGCCCAGGGTCCAGGCCACCGCGCCGCGGACATAGAGGCAGGTCGCTTCCTGCCAGCTCATCCAGTCCAGTGCGCGGCCGTGGGCATCGAGGGCCAGCAGGCGCACGCGTCCCAGCGCCGGGACCCCCGTGCCGGCCACCTGGGCGGTCGCCGGGGATTCCATGCCGCTGACGAGGCCCAGTCGAGCTCTGTCGGGTTCCATGGGAACAACAGCTTATACGCCCCCGGTGACGCCTTGTGTAGCGCCCGCGGTCAGCTGCCGAAGCTGTCCGCGTCGAGGTCCATCAGCGGGCCTGCGCCGGCGCGCATGGCCTCGGCGTGCGCCAGGGTGCGCGGCAGGATGCGGGCGAAGTAGAAGCGCGCGGTTTCCCGCTTGGCATCCTTGAACGCCGCCGGCAGTGACGCGTCGCGGGCGGCTACGCTGGCGCGCAGCCACCAGTACGCCAGCACGACGTAGCCGGAATAGAACAGGTAGTCCCAGGACGCGGCACCGATCTCGTCGGGATTGGCCGCGGCCGCCTGCAGCATGCCGGTGGTCAGCGTGGTCCACTCGGCGCACCGGGCGCGCAGGGTTGCGATGTCGGCCGCGACATCGGCGTCGCCGGCGTGCGCCGTGCAGAAGGCTTCGACGTCGGCCAGGAACAGCTTCAGGCCGGCGCCGCGCGAGGAGGCCGTCTTGCGCCCGGCCAGGTCCAGGGCCTGGATGCCGGTCGTGCCCTCGTAGAGCGTGGTGATCCGGGCGTCGCGTGCCAGCTGCTCCATGCCGTGCTCGGCGATATAGCCATGGCCGCCGAAGCACTGCAGCGCGTTGTAGGTGTTCTCGATTCCCCACTCGGTCTGGCAGGCCTTGGAAATCGGCGTCAGGAAGCTCACCAGGATTTCGGCGCGCTCGCGCTCGCCCGCGTCTTCGGCATGCGTGGCGACGTCGAGCAGGCTGCCGGCATGCATCGCCAGCATGCGGCTGCCCTCGGTCAGTGCCTTGACCGAGAGCAGCATGCGGCGCACGTCAGGGTGGACGATGATCGGATCGGCCGGCTTGTCGGGTGCCTTGGGGCCGGTCAGCGAACGCGACTGCAGGCGTTCGCGCGAATAACGCAGCGCGTTCTGCCAGGCGCGCTCGGACAGGCCGATGCCCTGCAGGCCGACGCCCAGGCGCGCGGAGTTCATCATCGTGAACATGGCCTTGAGGCCGCCATGCGCCTCGCCCACCAGCCAGCCCTCGGCGCCGTCGAAATTCATCACGCACGTGGCCGAGCCCTTGATGCCCATCTTGTGCTCGATCGAGCCGCAGCGCACGGCGTTGCGCCCGCCGACGCTGCCGTCGCGCGCGACCTTGAACTTCGGCACCACGAACAGCGAGATGCCCTTCGCACCCGCGGGCGCGTCGGGGAGCTTCGCCAGCACCAGGTGGATGATGTTGTCGGTGAAGTCGTGCTCGCCGGCGGTGATGAAGATCTTGGTGCCGGTGATGGCATAGCCGTCGCCGGACGGCTGCGCGCGCGTGCGCAGCAGGCCGAGGTCGGTGCCGCAGTGCGGTTCGGTCAGGCACATGGTGCCGGTCCAGCGGCCCTCGATCAGCGGCTTGAGGAAGACCTCGCGCTGCCAGTCCTCGCCGTGCTGGCGCAGGGCCTCGACCGCGCCGTGCGACAGCAGCGGAAAGTTGCCCCAGGCGAGGTTGGCGCCGTTGATCATCTCGCTGACGACGGTGCCGACCAGGTGCGGCAGGCCCTGGCCGCCGTGCTCCGGCGCGGCGGTGAGCCCCGGCCAGCCGCCGTCGACGTACTGCGCGTAGGCGGCCTTGAAGCCGTCGGGCGTGGTGACATCGCCGGTCGCGGGATCGTGGTGGCAGCCCTGCTGGTCGCCGACCGCGTTGAGTGGCGCCAGCACGCTGCCGCTGAAGCGCGCGGCCTCTTCCAGCACGGCGTCGATCACGTCGGGGGTGGCGTCGGCGTGGCCGAGGCGCGCGAACTGTGCCTGGGCATCCAGCACGTGGTCGAGGACGAAGCGGATGTCGGCGAGCGGGGCGGTGTACTGGCTCATGTGCGGCAGGGATCCTGTCTGTCTGCGATGGGAGGGGCGGTCAGCGCAGCACGCCGGGGAGGCCCGGGGTGGGGCTGAGCGCGCTCGTGCGCTTCACGGCATAGCTGCGGGCGCCGCCGCGGTCGGCGGGCGCGGCGCTGATCGTGCCGTCGAGCGCGTAGTCGACGCCGCGGCCGGCCGCCAGGGCATCGGCGAGCAGCATGCGTGCCGCCGACGCCGGCTGCATGCGCACGGCGACGACGTCGGCCGATTCGGGCCCGATCTCGAGCGCCGGGGCGTCGGTCAGGGATCCGGCGGCCTGGCCGCCGACGCTGACCGCGAGGTCGACCGCGTCGAAGCGCATCGGCACGCTGCTGTAGTTCTGCAGGCGCAGGCTGACCGACCAGCTGCCGTCGGCCTGCACGGCGAGCTGCTGGATGCTGGCGGCGGGTTCGGAGACCCGGCGGGCGGGACCGCTGGAGCAGGCCGCCAGCGCGGCGACGGCCAGCCCGAGTGCGAAAAGCGTGATTCGACGTGCCATTGCCGCCTCCGGAGTGCGCTCGCCGGAGCATAGCACCGCTCGATACGGTGGCGGATGGTGGACTCGGCGCGTCAGGTGATCCGCACCGTCAGCGCCAGCGCCGCGGTTTCGGCGGGCTCGCCGGCGAGGTCGGCCTGCAGCAGCGGGCGTTCGTCGAGGTAGCGGGCCGGCAGGCGCAGCTCCAGCACGTCGCCGCGCGCCACGGCGTCGAGGCCGGGAATGTCCGGGCGCTCGTGGCCGCGATGCAGCAGCACCGCCAGGCGCAGCAGCACCGACAGCTGGCGGGCGGCCGGCAGCAGGCGGTCGGGCAGGGCCTCGAACACGCTCTTGGGCACCTTGCGGCGATGCGCGCGCACCAGCGCGGCCAGGAACTCCTGCTCCTGGCGCGAGAAGCCCGCGATGTCCGAGTGGGCCAGGATGTAGGCGCCGTGCACCTGGTACTGGCTGTGCGCGATCGTCAGGCCAAGCTCGTGCAGGCGCGCAGCCCAGGACAGCATCAGGCGGTCGTCGGGGGTAAGCTGCCAGGCGGCGGCCACCTGGTCGAACAGCTTGAGCACGCTGGATTCGACGCGCAGCGCCTGGGCCACGTCGATGCCGTAGCGCAGCACCAGCGCGTCCACCGAAGCCTCGCGCGGGTCCTTGTCGCCGGCACGGCCGACCATGTCGTACAGCACGCCCTCGCGCAGCGCGGCCTTGCTGACCATCATCCGCTGCAGCCCGAGGCTGGTGAAAGCCGCTTCGAGCACCAGCAGTCCGCCGGCGATGATCGGGCGCCGCTCCTCCGACAGCCCGGGCAGGCTGATGTCGTCGATGTGCCCGGCACGCAGCAGCGCGTCGCGCACCACCGGCAGGGCGTCGGCCGTGATCGCGCCCTTGGTGAGCTTCATCGCCGCGCAGATCTCGCCGATCGCCTTGTTGGTGCCCGAGGCGCCGATCGCCTCCTGCCAGCCGAGGCTGCGATAGGTCGCGGCGAACTGCTGGAACTCCACCGAGGCTTCGATCACCGCGTCGCGCCACTTGCGCCTGGACAGGCGGCCGTTGCCGAAATAGCGCAGCGTGCCGGCGACCGCGCCCAGCTGCACGCTCTCGCGCTCGAGGGTCTCGAAGCCGCGGCCGATGATGCATTCGGTGGAACCGCCGCCGATGTCGAGCACCAGCCGCCGGTGTCCCGCCTTGGGCGGCTGCGCATGCGCGACGCCGAGATAGACCAGGCGGGCCTCCTCGCGGCCCGCGACGATCTCGATCGCGTGGCCGAGCGCGGTTTCCGCCGGCATCAGGAAGGCCTGCGGCGCGGCCAGCCGGCGCACGGTATTGGTCGCCACCGCGCGCACGCGGTGCGGGGGGATGTCGCGGATGCGCTGGCCGAAGCGCGCCAGGCACTGCAGCGCGCGCTGGCGGACGCCGGCATCGAGGCCGCCGCGGGCGTCCAGGCCCTCGGCCATGCGCACCGTTTCGCGCAGGCGGTCGACGATCCGCAGCTGGCCCAGGGTGTAGCGCGCCACGACCATGTGGTAGCTGTTGGAGCCGAGGTCGATCGCGGCGAGCATGTCGCCGTCGACCAGCGGCAGGCTCTGCGAGGCGGCGGCGGACGCCGGGCTCACCCGCAGATCTCCGCCAGCAGCGCCGACTGCGCCGAGTGCGGCGCCGCTCCCTCCGCGGGCGACAGCTGCACGTAGCGGCCATCGGCCTGCACTTCCCAGGCGTTGGTGTTGTCGGCCAGGTAGGTCTCGAGCGCCTCGCTGCGCACGCGCGCGGCGATCGCGGGATCGAGGATCGGGAAGCAGGTCTCGACCCGGCGCAGCAGGTTGCGCTCGAGCCAGTCGGCGCTGGCGCACCAGGTCTCCGGGGTGCCGTCGTTGCCGAACCAGTAGATGCGCGTGTGCTCGAGGAAGCGGCCGACGATCGAACGCACGCGGATGTTGTCCGAGACGCCGGGCACCCCGGGGCGCAGGGTGCAGGCTCCGCGCACGACCAGGTCGATCTGCACGCCGGCCTGCGACGCGGCGTACAGCGCGCGCACCACCTGCGGCTCGTTCAGGGCGTTCATCTTGGCGATGATCCGCGCCGGGCGCCCCGCGGCGGCGAGCTGGGCTTCGCGCTCGATGCGCTCGAGCACGCCGGCGTGCAGGGTGAAGGGCGACTGCAGCAGGCGCTTGAGGCGGATCGCCGGGGCGAGGCCGGAGATCTGCTGGAAGATCTGGTGCACGTCGCCGCCGATGTCCGGATCGGCGGTCATCAGACTGAGGTCGGTGTACGCGCGCGCCGTGCCGCTATGGTAGTTGCCGGTGCCCATGTGCACGTAGCGCCGCAGGCGGCGGCCTTCGCGGCGCACCACCAGCAGCATCTTGGCGTGGGTCTTGTAGCCGACCACGCCGTAGACCACCTGCACGCCGGCGTCCTGCAGGCGATCGGCGAGGCCGAGGTTGGCCTCCTCGTCGAAGCGTGCGCGCAGCTCGACCACGACCGTCACGTCCTTGCCGTTGCGCGCGGCCTGGACCAGGTGTTCGACGATCGGCGAATCGCGGCCGGTGCGGTAGAGCGTCTGCTTGATCGCGAGCACGCCGGGATCGGCCGCGGCCTGCTTGAGCAGCTCGAGCACCGGGGTGAACGCGTCGAACGGGTGGTGCAGCAGCACGTCGCGGGCGGCGATGCGTTCGAACAGGGCGTCGCTGCCGGCAAGCTGGCGCGGCTGGAAGGGCGGGAACTTGAGCTCCGGACGGTCGGCCTCGTTGTAGACCTGGATCACGCGGTTGAGGTTGACCGGCCCGTTGATGCGATAGACCGCGTTGTCGGGCAGGTCGAAGTTGCGCAGCAGGTCGCGCACGATCGGCTCGGGGCAGTCCGCGGCGATCTCCAGGCGCATCGCGCGCAGGTAGCCGCGGCCGACCAGCTCGTCGCGCAGCGCCAGCGCGAGGTTCTCGACCTCGTCCTCGTCGACGATCAGCTCGGAGTTGCGCGTGACGCGGAACTGGTAGGCGCCGCGCACCGCCATGCCGGGGAACAGGTCCTCGACGAACTCCGAGAGCATCGCCGAGAGGAAGACGAAGTCATGCTCGCCGCCCGAGACGCGTTCGGGCAGGCGGATGATCCGCGGCAGCGAGCGCGGCGCGCGGACGATGGCCAGGTGGCCGCTGCGGCCGAACGCGTCCTTGCCCTTGAGCACGACCACGAGGTTGAGCGACTTGTTGAGGATCTTCGGGAACGGATGCGCCGGGTCCAGGCCCAGCGGCGACAGCACCGGCAGGATCTCCTCGCGGAAGTAGGCGCGCAGCCAGCGGCGCTGGCGCGTGTTCCAGGTCTCGCGCGCCAGCACCCGGATGCCGGCGTCGGCCAGCGCCGGGCGCAGGATCTCGTTCCAGCAGGCGTACTGCGCCGCCACCAGCTCGGCGGTGCGCTCGTGGATGCGGCGCAGCACGGTCGCCGGCGACAGGCCGTCCGGCGCCAGCGGCACCTCGAAGTCCTGCGCATGGCGCACGGTCGCGGCGCGGATCTCGAAGAACTCGTCGAGGTTGGTGCAGGAGATGCACAGGAAGCGCAGGCGCTCGAGCAGCGGGATCGTCGCGTCCTCGGCCTGGGCGAGCACGCGGAAGTTGAAGTCGAGCTGGGACAGCTCCCGGTTGAGGTACAGCGCGGGATCGCGCAGCGGATCGTCCGCGGGCGGCGGGATGGCCGCCGGCGCGGCCGCGGCGGCGGCCCTGGCGCGGGGCGCGCGCCGCTCAGGCGTGCTGGCGGGAGGCGTGCGGGTCTTGCGGGTGCTCATGGGAATCCTTGCTGCGCGGAATGACGCGGCCCGCGCCGAAGCGACAGGTGAAGGTGCTGCCGCGGCCGACCTCGCTGGTGATGTCCAGCCGGGCCTGGTGCAGTTGCAGGACGTGCTTGACGATGGCGAGGCCCAGGCCGGTGCCGCCGGTCTCGCGGGTGCGGCTGCTGGAGACGCGATAGAAGCGTTCGGTCAGCCGCGGGAGGTGTGATTCGGGGATGCCGTAGCCGCTGTCCTCGACCGTCAGCGCGACGCCTCCGGCCTCGGCGGGCGCGAAGCGGATCGCGATGCGCCCGCCACTGGGGGTGTAGCGCACCGCGTTGGCGACGAGGTTGGAGAACGCGCTGTGCAGCTCGCGGCCCGAGCCGAGCAGGTCGACGCCGGCCAGGTCTTCGACCACGATCGCATGCCGACCCTGGCTCAGCGCCTCGGCTTCCCGGCGCAGGGTGGACAGCATCGGCCCGACCGCGACGTCCTCGTCGACGAGCGCGTCCTGCGCCTCCAGCCGGGACAGCGCGAGCAGGTCCTCGACCAGCTGGGTCATGCGCTGCGACTGCCGGCGCATCTCGCCGATGATCGGCTCCCACTCCCCGCTGTCGGCGGGATCGAGCATGTCGAGATAGCCATGCACCACGGTCAGCGGCGTGCGCAGTTCATGCGAGACGTTGGCGACGAAGTCGCGGCGCATCTGCTCCAGCCGCATCAGCTTGCCGACGTCGCGCGCGACCAGCAGCCACAGTGCATCGGAGTAGGGAATCAGGCGCAGGCTGATGCGGATCGCGGGATCCGCGGGCGAAGCCGCGTCGACGATCGGCTCCGCATGCCGGCCGGCGCTCAGCCAGTGCGACAGCGGCAGCGGCTGCAGCCGCTCGACCAGGCTCGCGCCCTTGTCGCGGGGATAGCGCAGGCCGAGCAGGGTGCCGGCCGCAGCGTTGCACCAGATCAGGCGCTGGGTGTTGCGGTCCACGACCACGAGCGCGTCTGGCAGCGCGGCGGCGATCGCGCGATAGGCGCGCATCATCTCCACCAGTCGGCGTTCGCGGCCGCGCACCTCGCCACGCGCGCGGTGCAGCAGGCGCTCGACCTGGGTCCAGGCGCCGCCGCCGGGTCGTGGAGGCGGCAGCCGCACGCGCGCGTCGAGGAGGTGGGTGATCCGCTGCAGGCGCAGCAGGTGGCCGGCCAGCAGCGCCAGCGATCCGAGCGCCAGCGCCGGCCAGGGATGGCCCACGGCCAGCCCGGCGAGCAGGGAGGCGACAAGGACCAGGGCCAGCGTGGCCAGGGTCCGCTGCCAGGGCGGCTGGAGGGTTGGCGGCATGCCGCCAGTCTAGACCGAGGCGGAGAATCGGTAACCCGCGCCGCGCACCGTCTGCACCATGCCGTCGAGTTCGAACGGCTCGAGCGTCTTGCGCAGGCGGCGGATATGCACGTCGACCGTGCGCTCCTCGACGTAGACGCTGCCGCCCCAGACGTGGTCGAGCAGCTGCGAGCGCATGTAGACGCGGTCCGGGTGGGTCATGAAGAAGTGCAGCAGGCGGTATTCGGTGGGGCCGATCGACACCGGCTCGTCGCCGGCGAAGACGCGGTGCGCGGCGCCGTCGATGCGCAGGCCGCCGACCGAAACGCTGCCGTCCTCGTCGTCGTCGCGCGAGCGCCGCATCACCGCGCGGATCCTGGCCAGCAGTTCGCGCGCCGAGAAGGGCTTGACCACGTAGTCGTCGACCCCCGCCTCGAGTCCGCCGACGCGGTCGTTCTCCTCGCCGCGGGCGGTGAGCATGATGATCGGTACCTCGCGCGTCAGCGCTTCGCGGCGCCAGCGCCGGGCGAGCTCGATGCCCGTGGTGCCGGGCAGCATCCAGTCCAGCAGGATCAGGTCGGGAACCCGGTCGGCGATCGCCTCCTGCGCCTGCTGGGCATCCCCGGCATGCACCGGCTCGTAATCGCCCTTGCGCAGGGCGAAGGCGACCATGTCGCGGATGGCGGGTTCGTCGTCGACGATGAGGATGCGCTTCTGCACGCGGTCACCGCTCGCAGTGGGGTCAAGCGCCATTAGACGACGGTTTGGTGACAGTGCGGTGACACTGTCACGGGACTCCGCTGGCGGCTACTTGCGCAGGTCGGGATCGCGGATGCCCTGGCGGCGCAGTTCCAGCACGGTGGGCGTGATCGACGCGATGCGGGCGTCGATGCGCGCACGCGCGTAGTAGTCGAGGTCGTCGCGGCGACGCAGCGTGTTGAGCTGCACCAGGGCCTGCTCGGCGCGACCGTTCAGATAGGCGCTTTCGGCCCAGGCCTCGCCGGCGCGCACGGAGTCGCCGGCGATTTCGCTGGCGCGGGCGAACGTGCGCTGGAACACCGGATCGTCGCCGGCGCTGGCACTCAGCGGGCGCAGGATGTCCTGCGCGCGGCGCCCGGCCTCGCGGTTGTTGCGCTCGGCCAGCACCTCGGCATAGGCGAGGACCACGGAGCGGTTGCGCGGCATGCTCCGCACCAGGCGTTCGAACCGGGCGTCGGCGGCGGCGTGGCGGCCTTGGCGCGCCTCGGCCTGGGCCAGGCCCAGCTGCAGCCAGGTATCGTCGGGATGCGAGGCCAGCAGCGTCTCGAAGCCACGCGCGGCCTCGGCGCCGTTGCCGGCCAGCAGCTGGGCCACGGCCAGGCCATAGCGCTGCGCGTCATCCAGGGCCACCGAACGTCCCAGCCGTCCGTACTCGCTGATCGCCTCGCTGGGCGTGTTGGCGCTCAGGACCCGCAGGCGCTCGCGCACCCAGCCGAACTGCGCGTTGCCAGTGGCGTCCTCCGCCGCCCCGGCGGGCACGGCGACCGGACGCAGCCCGGGGGGTAGCAGCGGATTGTTGCCGGCCAGGCCGGACGTGGCGAAGGTGCCGCCCGCGCGGCCGTCGTACTGCTCCGCGAGCTGGCGGGTCTCGCTGATGCGGGTCGTGGTGACCGGGTGCGAGCGCATGTAGTCGGGCAGGCGCTCGCGTTCGCCGCCCTGGTTGGTGCGCGACATCGCCTGCATGCGTTCGAACATCCGCGCCATGGCCGCGGTGTCGTAGCCGCTGCGCGACAGCGTGCGCATGCCGAGGCGGTCGGCTTCGGATTCGTTCGAGCGGGTGTAGTCGATCTGCCGCTGGACGGCCAGGCCCTGCACGCTGGCGATCGCCGCCATGCCGGCATCACCCGCCGAGCTGCTGCCCGACTGGGATGCCACGGCCACCGCGCCCAGCATGGCCAGCAGCAGCGGGACGCTGTCGCGCTGCGCCCGCTCCACGCCGCGCAGCACATGGGCCTGGGTCACGTGCGCGACCTCGTGCGCCAGCACGCCGGCGACCTCGTCCTCGCTCTCCGCCGCCAGCACCAGGCCGGCATTGGTGCCGATATAGCCGCCCAGGGTGGCGAAGGCGTTGATCGAGCGGTCCTTCATCATGAAGAAGGTGAAGGGCTGGGCAGGCTGGTCGCTGGCCGCCGCCAGACGGTTGCCCAGTCCGCGCAGCCAGCTGTCGACCAGCGGATCGTCCAGCACGTAGTCGTAGTGGCGAAGCTGCGCCAGCAGCATCTGCCCGTATTCCTCCTGCTGGGCCGGGGCCAGCAGCGTATGGGCCGAGGAGCCGATGTCGGGCAGGCGCTGCTGCGCGACCGACGGCGCGGACGCGAGGACGAGGACCAGGGCGATGGCGGCGGGAAGCAGGCGCATGCGGAGGCGGAAGGTCCTGTCGAGGGTGGAGGACAGCATGGGGGCGGGCCCGTCCGGCGGAGTGAATAGCCCGTTAATCCATGCGGCCGCGACGCTGCGGGCCAGCAGCCTGCGCTGGATTTCACGCCCGGGGGCCGCACAATCAGACCATCGCAGCCCCCGCAAGTTTCCGGAGACCGACTTGAACGACCCAGCTTCCCCCCAGATCACCCTGTACACCAGCGCCGTGTGCGGCTACTGCGTCGCGGCCAAGAACTTCCTGCGCAGCAAGGGCCTGGAATGGTCGGAGGTGCGCGTGGACCTCGACCCCGCCGAGCGCCAGCGCATGGTCAGCCTGGCTGGCCGTACGTCGGTCCCGCAGATTTTCGTCGGCGACCACCACGTCGGCGGCTACGACGACATGATGGCCCTGCACCGCGCGGGCGGCTTCGAGCCGCTGCTGGGCAAGGGCGCATGAGCGGCGGCGACGCGGACCGGGTCCGCGCCTTCGGTGAATTCCGCGAGCGCATGAACGAGCGCATCCTGGCCGAGCCCAACCAGGTGGTGCGGCGGTTCTTCGCGCTCGACACCCAGGCCTACCAGGCCGGCGTGCTCGACGTGGCGACCAAGGAACTGCTGGGGCTGGTGGCCTCGCTGGTCCTGCGCTGCGACGACTGCATCAGCTACCACGTGGCCAAGTGCCGCGATGCCGGGATCGGCCGCGACGCGATGTTCGAAGCGTTCTCGATCGGCCTGGTGGTGGGCGGCAGCATCGTGATCCCGCATCTGCGCCGCGCGGTCGATTTCCTCGACCAGCTGGAGGCCGGAGCCGATGCGCCGGCGGAGCATTCGCACGACTGATCGCCGGGGCGGACGCCGTCGAGGCGCCCGCCAAGGTGGCGCTGCCGGTTGGTCCGATGGGGGTGCTCCGGCCGGAAGACGACGACGTGCGCCGCGCCCGCGTGCCGCCGCAGCCGGCAGGACGGGCCTGCGTTTGGCATAATCGGGCGATGCATTCCGTCCCAGACGCCCCGCCTCGTGCCCGGCGTCCCCCCAGCATGGACCTCTACACAATGACCCAGACAATCACGGTCATCCGCGGCGATGGCATCGGCCCGGAGATCATGGACGCCACCCTGCACGTGCTCGATGCGATGAAGCTCGGGCTCGCGTACGAGGAGGCCGACGCGGGCCTGGTGGCGCTCGAGAAGCACGGCGAGCTGCTGCCGCAGGCGACCCTGGACTCCATCGCCCGCAACCGCGTCGCGCTCAAGAGCCCGCTGACCACGCCCGTGGGCGGTGGCTTCTCGTCGATCAACGTGCAGCTGCGCCGGCACTTCGACCTGTACGCCAACGTGCGGCCGGCGACCTCGTTCCCGAACACCCGCTCGCGCTTCACCGAGGGCGTGGACATCATCACCGTGCGCGAGAACACCGAGGGCGCCTACACCGCCGAAGGCCAGGAAACCGCGCCGGACGGCAGCTGGGCGGTCTCGATCACCCGCAACACCCGCAAGGGCTCCGAGCGCATCGTGCGCTACGCCTTCGAGCTGGCGCGCCGCGTCGGCCGCAAGAAGGTGACGGTGGTGCACAAGGCCAACATCCTGAAGTCGACCTCGGGCATCTTCCTCAACGCCGCGCGCGACGTGGCCAAGGAATACCCCGACATCGAGTGCAACGAGATGATCGTCGACAACTGCTGCATGCAGCTGGTGATGCGTCCCGAGCAGTTCGACGTCATCGTGACCACCAACCTGTTCGGCGACATCATCTCCGACCTCTGCGCCGGCCTGATCGGCGGCTTGGGCCTGATCCCCGGCGCCAACATCGGTCACGACGCGGCGATCTTCGAGGCGGTGCACGGCTCGGCACCTGACATCGCCGGCAAGGGCATTGCCAACCCCTGCGCGCTGCTGCTGGGTGCGGCGCAGATGCTCGACCACATCGGCATGGCCGACCGCGCGGCGCAGCTGCGCGCGGCGATCGTGGCGACGCTGGAAGCCAAGGATTCGCTGACCCCGGACCTGGGTGGCAGCGGCACGACCATGTCCTTCGCGCAGGCGATTGCGAGCCGCCTGGCGGTCTGAGCAACGCGCCAGCCGGCTGGTTCTCGCAGCCGCACTTGGGCGGAGACAGCCGGGAGTCGTTATGGCATCGCGGCTGTAGCCACTCCTGCAGGGAGAGGGCACGGGACTTGATGAAACGGGCGCTTCGGCGCCCGTTTCGTTTCTGGAACACCATCGTCCCGGGCGGCGCCTCGACACGGCCCGGCCGAGGCCCCCACAATCGCCAATCCTTTCATGCGGATAGAGCGATGGAAACCCGCCCCAGCGCGCTCGCGCTGACGCCGCTGCTGCTGTTCCTCGCGCTGTTCTTCGGCAGCGGGCTCTATTTCACGCTGCAGGGCGAAGAGATGGGCTTCTACCAGCTGCGTGCACCGGTCGCGATCCTGCCGGCGCTGGCGCTGGCCGCCTGGATCGCCCACCGCCGCGGAGTGAAGCCGGGCGAAACCCTGCTCCGCGGCATGGGCGACCCGAACATCATGACGATGTGCCTGATCTTCCTGCTGGCCGGCGCCTTCGCCTATGTCTCGCAGGCGATCGGCGCGGTGGATGCGGTGGTTTCGCTCGGCATCGGCGCCGTGCCGGCGGGCCTGCTGCTGCCTGGGCTGTTCGTGGTGGCGGCGCTGATCTCGCTTGCCATCGGCACTTCGATGGGCACGATCGCGGCCGTGGTGCCGATCGCGCTGGGCGTGGCCGACGCGTCCGGCCTCGACCGCGCGCTGGTGCTCGGCGCGGTGATCGGTGGGGCGATGTTCGGCGACAACCTGTCGGTGATCTCGGATACCACGATCGCCGCCACCCGCAGCCAGGGCGCCGAGATGCGCGACAAGTTCCGCGAGAACTTCCGCATCGCCCTGCCTGCTGCGCTGCTGACCATCGCGTTGCTGGCCTTCCTGGGCGACCCGGCGCCGGTGACGACCGACGAACCGGTCTCCGCCTGGCTGGTCCTGCCCTACGTGCTGGTGCTGGTCCTGGCCCTGAGCGGGCTGGACGTCATCCTGGTGCTGGGTATCGGGCTGGCGCTCGCGGGGATCTTCGGCCTCCTGCTGGCGCCCGGCTATGACCTGGCGCATCTCGCCGGTGACATCTGGACCGGCTTCGAGGGCATGACCGAAATCCTGCTGCTGTCGCTGCTGATCGGCGGGGTGGGCGCGCTCATGAAGGCCGCGGGTGGGCTGGAGTGGCTGGCACGCGTGATCGCGCGCTTTGCACGCGGACACGCCGGCCGCCGGACCGGCGAGTTCAGCATCGCTGCGCTTTCGGCGACGGCGGACGTGTTCACGGCCAACAACACGGTGGCCATCCTGGTCAGCGGCGACGTCGCGCGCGACATCGCCCGGCGCCACGGCATCAGCCCCCGCCGGGCCGCCAGCGTCCTCGACATCTTCGCCTGCGTGCCCCAGGGGATCCTGCCCTACGGCGCGCAGATCCTGCTTGCCGCCGGCCTGGCCTCGGTCTCTCCGCTGGCCCTGTCCGGCACGGTGTTCTATTGCTGGATCCTGGCCGTGGTGGCCATGGCGTTCATGGCCTGGCCCCGCCGGCAACTTTCGGCCCGGGCGAACATGGAGGACCGGGGGCCGGCGTAGCTGCCAACAGCAGAAGCCTTGCCACGGATTTGCGCGGATCAAGGCGGATTTACGCGGATAGAGCAAAGCGTGGGGAAAAGGCGAGCGCCTGATGCCGCGACAGGCCAGGCCCAGCTCCTGCCGTATCCGCGCGAATCCGCTTTGATCCGCGCAAATCCGTGGCAATCGCTGTTCCACCGTTGCTCCAAGGCGCCCAAGAAGAAGGGCGCCCATGGGGCGCCCTTCGGGAATCAACCTTCGGCGAAGAGGGCTCAGTTGCGCGACTGGAGCTTGGCCAGCAGGCGCAGGAACTCGATGTACAGCCACACCAGGGTGACCATCAGGCCGAACGCGCCGTACCACTCCATGTACTTCGGCGCGCCCTGCTCGGCACCGGTCTCGATGAAGTCGAAGTCCAGCACCAGGTTCAGCGCCGCGATCACGATGACGAACAGGCTGAAGCCGATGCCGACGATGCCGTTGTCGTGGATCATCGGGATGTTGATCCCGAACAGCCCCAGCACGATGGTCGCGAGATAGACCAGCGCGATGCCGCCGGTGGCCGCGATCACGCCCAGCTTGAAGTTCTCGGTGGCCTTGATCCAGCCCGAGCGGTAGGCGAAGAGCAGCGCGAACAGGGTGCCGAACGTCAGCATCACCGCCTGCATGACGATGCCTTCGTACAGGTGGCTGTAGAGCGCCGAGATCGCGCCCAGGAAGAAACCTTCCACCAGGGCGTACATCGGCGCGGTGACCGGCGCCCATTCCTTCTTGAACACCGTGACCAGGGCCAGGATGAAGCCGCCGATCGCGCCGCCCCACACATAGATGGAGAAGCCGGGTGCGAGCTCGCCGGCGGCGGTAAACGCCTGGCTCCAGGCGAAGGCCGCGGTCAACACGGTGAGCAACAGCAGGAAGGCGGTCTTGTTGACCGTGCCGTTGATCGTCATGGCCCCGGCGTCACGCGACACCACGGTGCCGCTGCCTAGGTCGAGAAACGTGGAGTCGGACAGGACCGGATTGCCGCTGCGCATGGATTCCCCCAGGGGTTCAGTGAACATTGCCAGGGGCGAGGATACACGGCGCCGCGCGGCGGACGCGTCGGGGTGGTGCGAAAGGGGGGACTCGAACCCCCACGCCTTGCGGCACTGGTACCTAAAACCAGGGCGTCTACCAATTCCGCCACTTTCGCGCTGGCCCGCAGCCGTCCCGCGGACAAAAAAACGCCCGGCAGGGCCGGGCGCTTCGGGTTTGGTGGGCCGTCAAGGATTCGAACCTTGGACCTATTGATTAAGAGTCAACTGCTCTACCAACTGAGCTAACGGCCCCGAGCGGGAAATCCTACCAAACCGATGGCCGGTCGATCAACACTTGACTGCCATGCGGGGGGAAACTGGGGTGGAAGACGGGATTTGAACCCGCGACCCCCGGAATCACAATCCGGTGCTCTAACCAACTGAGCTACATCCACCATTGGAACCTGCCGACATTGCCGGCTGGCCGGCCATTGTAGCGCGGTCACGCCGAAAAGTGCCACGTGTGCGGACCGGCATGGCGCGCCCGGCAGGACTCGAACCTGCAACCACCGGCTTAGAAGGCCGGTGCTCTATCCGGTTGAGCTACGGGCGCGGAGTGGTCGGGGTAGAGGGATTCGAACCCCCGACATCCTGCTCCCAAAGCAGGCGCGCTACCAGACTGCGCTATACCCCGACGGATGCGGCGCGGGCCCGCAGGCAGGCCGTCCGCAGGGCATTGTCGGGAGCGCCCCGGGAGGTGTCAACGCGCGGTGCTGGCGGCATCCGCCGGATTCCGCCAAAATATCCCGTTCCGTCGCCGGACGCGGGCACAGCCCGGCAGGCCGGCCAACCAGACAATCAATGCCCGCGGCCATCGCCGCGGCGGCAGGAGTGGGTATGCAAGTTTCAGTCGAGACCGTCGGCAACCTCGGGCGCAGGATGACCATCAACCTGCCGGCCGACCGCCTGCAGGACCAGGTGGGTGGCCGCCTGCGCGAGATGGCGCGCACCGCGCGCATCAAGGGCTTCCGCCCCGGCAAGGTGCCCGCGAAGGTGATCGAGCAGCGCTTCGGCCAGCAGGTGCGCAGCGAAGTGCGCGACGGCCTGCTGCGCGAGGGCTTCGATGGCGCCCTGCGCGACAACGCGCTGCGCATCGCCGGCCAGCCGAAGATCGAGCCGGCCGAGGGCGACGACCTGGCCTACGTGGCGACCTTCGAGGTGGTGCCGGACTTCGGCGACCTCGACGTCTCGGGCCTGAAGGTCGAGCGCGCGGTGGCCGAGGTCACCGAGGAAGACATCGACCGCATGATCGAGAACCTGCGCCAGCAGCGCCGCAGCTGGTCGGCGGTCAACCGCCCGGCGAAGGAAGGCGACGCCGTCGACATCGAGACCTGGTCCGAGGTCGAGGACGCGCGCCTGCCGGCCGAAGGCGTCGAGCGCGGCGTCTCGGTGATCGGCTCGGGCGCGATGCTTCCCGACATCGAACAGGCGCTGGTCGGCATGTCCACCGGCGACGAGAAGGACATCGAGGTGGCGTTCCCGGCCGAGTGGCGGGTGCCCGAGCTCGCCGGCAAGACCGCCCGGGTGCACCTGAAGGCCGAGCAGGTGTCCGAGGCGATGCTGCCCGAGGCCGACGCGGCGTTCATCCGCAGCTTCGGCGTCAAGAGCGGCGAGATGGAGCAGTTCCGCTCGGATATCCGCACCAACCTCGAGCGCGAACTGAAGGGCGCGCTGATGAACCGCCTGCGCCGCGCCGTCGGCGAGCAGCTGGTCGAGGCCTTCGCCTCGGTCGAGCTGCCGCCGAACCTGGTGGAGCAGGAGGCCCATGCGCTGGTCGCGCAGGTGGCCGAGCAGGCCCGCCGCCAGGGCCGCCCGTCGCAGCCCCCGGCCGACGCGCACCAGAACTTCATCGAGCCTGCGCGCAAGCGCGTGCTGGTCGGCCTGCTGGTCGGCGAGGTCGCGCGCAAGCACCAGCTGGTGCTCGACCGCAAGCGCCTGGACGAGACCCTGCGCCTGATCGCCTCGACCTACGAAGAGCCGCAGCAGGTCATTGACTTGTACCGGAACGATCCCCAGCTTATGGGTGGACTGCAGAACCGGGTGATGGAGGAGCAGGTGATCGACTGGATCGCCGAGCGCGCCGAACACACCGACCAGCAGCTGACCTTCCAGGAGGCGATCGCGCCGCAGGCGTGACGCGTCCGCTGACACAGGATTGACATGAGCATCCAGACCCGGGCCCTGAACCTCGTTCCGATGGTGGTCGAACAGACCAGCCGCGGCGAGCGCGCGTACGACATCTACTCGCGCCTGCTGAAGGAGCGGGTGATCTTCCTCGTGGGCCCGATCGACGACCACGTGGCCAACGTCATCGTGGCGCAGATGCTCTTCCTCGAGGCCGAGAACCCCGAGAAGGACATCAACCTGTACATCAACTCGCCGGGCGGAATCGTCACGGCGGGCATGGCGATCTACGACACCATGCAGTTCATCAAGCCCGACGTGAGCACGATCTGCGTCGGCCAGGCGGCCAGCATGGGCGCGCTGCTGCTCGCCTCCGGCGCGGCCGGCAAGCGCTACGCACTGCCGAACTCGCGGGTGATGATCCACCAGCCCCTGGGCGGCTTCCAGGGCCAGGCCACGGACATCGAGATCCACGCCCGTGAGATCCTGTCGATGAAGCAGAACCTGAACGCGATCCTGGCCCGCCACACCGGCCAGTCGATCGAAACCGTCGCGCACGACACCGAGCGCGACAACTTCAAGAGCGCCGAGGCCGCGCGTGAATACGGCCTGGTGGACCAGGTGCTCGAGCGCCGCCCGGAAGACTCGATCCAGCCCGCCTGACCGGCTGGCCGACCGGCCACGCCACGCCGCGGTCCGTCCACGGCGGCCCGGGCCCCGCCGCGCTTGCGGCAAGGGGCCCGGGTGCTATTCTCGACCCGACACTCCGATACACCGATTGGCGAAGGCATGACCGAAGACAGACAGGGCCGTTCCGGCGACAGCAGCAAGATCCTCTACTGCTCGTTCTGCGGGAAGAGCCAGCATGAGGTCCGCAAGCTGATCGCGGGCCCGAGCGTGTTCATCTGCGATGAATGCGTCGAGCTGTGCAACGACATCATCCGCGAGGAACTCGAGGAGAAGGCGCAGAGTGCGCGCAGCTCGCTGCCCAAGCCGAAGGAGATCCTCGAGGTCCTCGACCAGTACGTGATCGGGCAGCAGCGGGCGAAGAAGACGCTCGCGGTGGCGGTGTACAACCACTACAAGCGCATCGAGAGCCGGCAGAAGAACGACGAGGTCGAGCTGGCCAAGTCGAACATCCTGCTCGTGGGCCCGACCGGCTCCGGCAAGACGCTCCTGGCCGAGACCCTGGCGCGCATGTTGAACGTGCCGTTCACCATGGCCGATGCCACGACGCTGACCGAAGCCGGCTATGTCGGCGAGGACGTCGAGAACATCATCCAGAAGCTGCTGCAGAAGTGCGACTACGACGTCGAGAAGGCGCAGCAGGGCATCGTGTACATCGACGAGATCGACAAGATCTCGCGCAAGAGCGAGAACCCGTCGATCACGCGCGACGTGTCGGGCGAGGGCGTGCAGCAGGCGTTGCTGAAGCTCATCGAAGGCACCGTCGCCAGCGTGCCCCCGCAGGGTGGCCGCAAGCATCCGCAGCAGGAATTCCTGCAGGTCGACACCCGCAACATCCTGTTCATCGTCGGCGGTGCGTTCGCCGGCCTGGACAAGATCATCCAGGCCCGGTCCACCGAGGCCGGCGGCATCGGCTTCGGCGCCAAGCTCAAGAGCTCCGAGCGCAAGGCCGAAGTCGGCAAGGTGCTGGCCGAGGTCGAGCCCGAGGACCTGATCAAGTTCGGCCTGATCCCCGAGTTCGTCGGCCGCCTGCCGGTGGTCGCGACGCTCGAGGAGCTCGACGAGGCCGCGCTGGTCAAGATCCTGTCGGAGCCGAAGAACGCCATCACCAAGCAGTTCCGCAAGCTGTTCGAGATGGAGGGCGTGGAACTGGAGTTCCGGCCCGACGCGCTTGCCGCCATCGCGCGCAAGGCGCTCAAGCGCAAGACCGGCGCCCGTGGCCTGCGCACCATCGTCGAATCGGTGCTGCTGGACACGATGTACGACCTGCCGTCGCAGGAAAACGTGAGCAAGGTCGTGGTCGACGAGTCGGTGATCGAGCACAAGTCCGATCCCTATCTCATCTACGAGACGCCTGCCGCTCCGCCGGCCAAGGCCGCATCCGGAGACTGATCCGTCCCGGGCCTGCACCCGCTCGATCCTGTAGGAGCGGCTACAGCCGCGATCGCGGAAAGTCGCGCTCGCGGACGAGTGGTAGATCCCCGACGAGCCGTGGATCCCGGATCGCGATCGCGGCTGTAGCCGCTCCTGCAGGGATTCCCGCGGGCGAATTCCGCCTGCCTCCAGACTGAACGCCAGCTTCCCCGCGACCTGTCCGGGCGACACTCGGCAGTGCTTGCAAGGACCACCGTCGGGCCCCATAACGGGACGCATGCGGCAACCAGCCGCCCGCCATCCCAGGAGTCCCGATGAGCACCTCCCAGCCCACCACCATCGACCTGCCGGTCCTGCCGTTGCGCGACGTCGTGGTGTTCCCGCACATGGTCATCCCGCTGTTCGTGGGTCGCGACAAGTCGATCCGCGCGCTCGACCTGGCGATGGAGGGTGACAAGCGGGTCCTGCTGGTGGCACAGAAATCCGCCGAGACCGACGATCCGGGTGCCGACGACCTGCACCCGGTGGGCACGCTCGCCCAGGTGCTGCAGCTGCTGAAGCTTCCCGACGGCACGATCAAGGTGCTGGTGGAGGGCGTCGCGCGCGCGACCGTGGACACCGTGCGCGAGGTCGACGGCACGCTCGCGGGCACGGGCACGGTGGTGGAGCCGGTCGACGACCGCGAGGCGCGCGAGATCGAGGCGATCGCCCGTTCGCTGATGGGCCTGTTCGAGCAGTACGTGAAGACCAACCGCAAGCTGCCGCCCGAGCTGCTGCAGACGCTGGCCGGCATCGACGAACCCTCGCGCCTGGCCGACACCGTCGCCGCGCACCTGGGCGTGCGCCTGGGCGAGAAGCAGAAGCTGCTGGAGACCTTCGGCACCGCCGAACGCCTCGAGATGCTGGTCGGCCTGGTCGACGGCGAGATCGACGTGCAGCAGATGGAAAAGCGCATCCGCGGCCGCGTGAAGTCCCAGATGGAGAAGTCGCAGCGCGAGTACTACCTCAACGAGCAGATGAAGGCGATCCAGAAGGAACTGGGCGACATGGACGACGCGCCCAACGACCTGGAGGAGCTGGCGCGCAGGATCGCCGCAGCCGGCATGCCCAAGCCCGTCGAGACCAAGGCGAAGTCCGAACTCAACAAGCTCAAGCAGATGTCGCCGATGGCGGCCGAGGCCGCGGTGGTGCGCAACTACCTGGACTGGCTGCTCGGCGTGCCGTGGAAGAAGCGCAGCAAGGTGCGCAAGGACCTGAAGGTCGCGCAGGACGTGCTCGACGCCGACCACTACGGACTGGAGAAGGTGAAGGACCGCATCCTCGAATACCTCGCGGTGCAGTCGCGGGTGTCCAAGATGAAGGGGCCGATCCTGTGCCTGGTGGGGCCGCCCGGCGTTGGCAAGACCTCGCTCGGCCAGTCGATCGCCAAGGCGACCAACCGCAAGTTCGTACGCATGTCGCTGGGCGGCGTGCGCGACGAGGCCGAGATCCGCGGGCATCGCCGCACCTACGTCGGCTCGATGCCCGGGCGCATCGTGCAGAACCTCAACAAGGCAGGGGCGAAGAACCCGCTGTTCGTGCTCGACGAGATCGACAAGATGTCGATGGACTTCCGCGGCGACCCGTCCTCGGCGCTGCTCGAAGTGCTCGATCCCGAGCAGAACAACGCGTTCAACGACCACTACCTCGAGGTCGACCTCGACCTGTCGGAAGTGATGTTCGTGGCGACCTCGAACTCGCTCAACATCCCCGGTCCGCTGCTCGACCGCATGGAAGTGATCCGCATCCCCGGCTACACCGAGGAGGAGAAGATCAAGATCGCCATGCGCTACCTGCTGCCGAAGCAGATCAAGGCAAACGGCCTGCGCGAGGGTGAGCTCAAGGTGGCCGAGGAGGCGATCCAGGACATCGTGCGCTACTACACGCGCGAATCCGGCGTGCGCAGCCTCGAACGCGAGATCGCCAAGATCTGCCGCAAGGTGGTGAAGGAGGTCGCGCTGGCCGGCCCGCAGAAGAAGAAGCCGCGCGCGCTCAGCGTGAACTCCAAGAACCTGGACAAGTACCTGGGCGTGCAGCGCTACGACTTCGGTCGCGCCGAGCAGGACAACGAGATCGGCCTGGTGACCGGCCTGGCCTGGACCGAGGTCGGCGGCGACCTGCTGCAGATCGAATCGACGCTGGTCCCGGGCAAGGGCCAGCTGACGCTGACCGGCCAACTGGGCAACGTCATGAAGGAGTCGGCGTCCGCGGCGTTGTCGGTGGTGCGCGCGCGCGCCGAGCGCTTCGGCCTGGAGCTCGACTTCCTGCAGAAGCATGACGTGCACGTCCATGTACCCGACGGCGCGACGCCCAAGGACGGTCCGAGCGCGGGCATCGCCATGGCGACCTCGCTGGTGTCGACGCTGACCAAGGTGCCGGTGCGCGCGGACGTGGCGATGACCGGCGAGATCACCCTGCGTGGCAAGGTGACCGCCATCGGCGGGCTGAAGGAGAAGCTGCTCGCGGCGCTCCGTGGCGGCATCACCACCGTCATCATCCCGGAGGAAAACCGCAAGGATCTTGCCGATATCCCGAAGAACGTCACCGATGGCATGAAGATCGTGCCGGTCAAGTGGATCGACGAAGTGCTCGATCTCGCGCTGGAACGCCCGCTGCCGCCGGTCAAGCAACCCGGCGCGGTGGTCGCGCAGACCACGCGCGCAACCCGTAAGCCGTCGTCGCGCGCGGCGGTCAAGCACTGACGGAGCGCACGTTTTTCTTGCGTGGGTGCGGGCGCGCTGGTATAAAGTCGCGCTCGCATCGACGGCCGCTGGCCGCACGCGAACCCGGAGCCGCCGGCGGTCAACACCGCCCGCACGCCCGCCACCACACGAGCGGCCTTGTGCTGCGCAGGAGCACCGAAAAGATGAACAAGAATGATCTGGTCCAGGCCGTTGCCGACGAGGCCAACCTGTCCAAGGCCGATGCCGCGCGCGCTGTCGACGCGGTGCTGTCGTCGGTGGGCACGGCGCTGAAGCAGGGCGACACCGTGGCCCTCGTGGGCTTCGGTACCTTCCAGGTCAAGGAGCGCGCCGCGCGCACCGGCCGCAATCCGCGTACCGGTGAAGAGATCGCGATCGCCGCTTCGAAAAATCCTGTCTTCAAGGCTGGCAAAGCGCTGAAGGATGCAGTAAACTAAGCGGCCCGCATGGGTGCTTAGCTCAGCGGTAGAGCGTCTCCCTTACACGGAGAGGGTCGGGGGTTCGATCCCCTCAGCACCCACCAGGGTCTGACGTTCGCAACAGGTTCGACGACGCGGAGTGGTAGTTCAGTTGGTTAGAATGCTGGCCTGTCACGCCGGAGGTCGCGGGTTCGAGTCCCGTCCACTCCGCCAGTCACACCAGGAAGGCGCCCGAAAGGGCGCCTTTCTTCTTTTCCGCGCCGCGGGGCCGCAGCGCCCGGCCATGCGCTAGACTGCGCGGCTACGTCCAACGCGCGCCCTGACATGCTGCAAGCACTTCGAGACAAGACCTCCGGCTGGATCGCCATCGCGATCGTCATCATGCTGGCGATCCCGTTCGCCTTCTTCGGCATGGAGCAGTACCTGTTCCAGAACTCCGCGAACTACGCGGCGAAGGTCGAATCCCCGCCGTCGTGGTGGCGTTCGGCGCCGGACGTCTGGCCGGTGCGCAAGGCGGTGTGGGTGTCGCGCGAAGTGACGCCGGAGGAGTTCCGCCAGGAATTCGAGATGGCGCGCCAGCAGGCGCGCGCGACCCAGGGCGAGGCATTCGACGCGCGCGCGTTCGAGCAGGTGGACAGCAAGCTGGCCGTGCTCGACCAGCTGATCGACCGCGCCGTGCTCGGCCTCGCCGCCGAGAGCGCGGGCGTCGCCGTGGGCGACGACCAGGTGCGGGACGTGCTGCAGGCGATGCCCGAATTCCAGGTCGAGGGCCGCTTCGATCCGCAGCGCTACCAGATGCTGCTGCAGTCGCGGGTGCCGGCGCAGACGCCGCGCCAGCACCAGGACGAGCTCCGCGCGCGCCTGCAGATGGTGCTGCTGCCGAGCCGCGTCGCCGCGACCGCGTTCGCCAGCGAGGGCCAGGTCACCCGCATCATGGAGCTGCTTGGCCAGCAGCGCGATGCATCGGTCGCGCTGCTCCCGGCGCCCGCAGCCGACACCGCCGCGGTCTCCGCGGCCGAGCTGCAGGCCTGGTACGACGCACACCGCGGCGAATACCGCGCGCCCGAGCAGGTCTCCATCGAGTACGTCGAGATCAGCCCCGGGGACGTGCCTGCGGCCCAGCCGGCCGACGAGGCGACCCTGCGCACCCGCTACGAGCAGGAGAAGGCGCGCTTCGTCGAGCCCGAGCAGCGCCTGGTCTCGCACATCCTGGTGCGCGTGCCGGAAGGTGCCGACGCCGCCGCGCGCGACGCGGCCAAGGCGCGCGCGGATGCGATCGCCACAAAGGCGCGCGCCGAGGGCGCCGACTTCGCCGCGATCGCCGGGCAGGAATCCGACGACGAAGGCTCGAAGGCCGCCGGTGGCGACCTCGGCTGGCTGGAGCGCGGCATCATGGGCGAGAGCTTCGATGCCGCGGTGGCGGCCGTCGAGCCCGGCGTGCCGAGCGCGCCCGTGCTGACCGATTTCGGCTGGCACGTGCTGCTGGTGCGCGAGGTGCGCGAAGGCCAGGAAGTGTCGTTCGAGGACGCCCGCGAGCAGCTCGCCGCCACCCAGGCGGTCAGCGACGGCGAGCGCGCCTTCAACGACCTGATCGGCCGCCTGGTGGACCAGGTCTACCGCAATCCCAGCTCGCTGGGTCCGGCCGCGCGCGAAGCGGGCCTTCCGGTGCAGAAGGTAGGACCGTTCATCCGTGGCGGCGGCGAAGGCATCGCCGCGAACCCGCTGGTGCAGCGCGCCGCATTCTCCGACGCGCTGGTGCAGGACGGCACGGTCAGCGATCCCATCGAGCTGGGCACCAACCACAGTGTGCTGATCCGGGTCACCGCGCACGATCCGGAGCGCGAGCGCCCGTTGGCCGACGTCCGCGACGAGGTGGTGGCCGCGGTGCGCGCCGACCGCGCACGCAAGGCCGTGCTGGCCCAGGCGGATGCCGCGGTGGCGGAGGTGTCGGCTGGCAAGCCGCTGTCCGAGGTGGCCGCTGCGCAGGGCTGGATGCACATGCCGATGCCGGGTACGCCGCGCGGCATGCCGATGCCGTCGGCCGAAGCCAACGAGGCCATCTTCGCCGCGCCGATCCCGGCGGACGGCAAGGTCTCGGCCGGCCGGGTCCTGCAGGAGGACGGCAGCGTGGTCGTCTATGCGGTGGAAAAGGTCACGCCGGGCGACGTCGCCTCGGCCAGCGCCGAAGAACGCACGATGCTGCAGGCCCAGCTCGCGCGCATGGCGGGCGACGAGGATGCCATGGCGCTGATGCGGGCGCTGCGCCAGCGCATGCGCGTCACCACCGTGGAAGCGCGCCTCTAAGGCCCGCGGCGCCGCGCTGCCGCTCCCTGCGCGCGGCTTCCCACACCGCACAAACGAAGAAGCCCGGCACTGCCGGGCTTCTTCGTTCCAGGCCATCCGCAACGCCGCAGGGCGCGGCGGCGCGGTGGCCGGGTTCACTCCGCGGTGGCGTCGCCCGCAGGCTCTTCCAGGCCGGTCATGCTGACGATGTTGTAGCCCGCATCGACGTAGGTGACCTCGCCGGTGATGCCCGACGCCAGGTCCGAGCACAGGAAGGCGGCCACGTTGCCGACGTCCTCGATGCTGACCGTGCGGCGCAGGGGCGCATGCGATTCGACGTGGCCGAGGATCTTGCGGAAGCCGCCGATGCCCGCTGCGGCCAGGGTCTTGATCGGGCCTGCGGAGATCGCGTTGACGCGGGTGCCTTCGGGGCCGAGGTTGTAGGCCAGGTAGCGCATCGTCGCCTCGAGGCTGGCCTTGGCCACGCCCATGACGTTGTAGCTGGGGAGGGTGCGCACGGCGCCGAGGTAGCTCAGGGTCAGCACGGCGCCGTTGCGGCCCTGCATCGCCGGGCGCGCGCCCTTGGCCAGCGCGGCCAGCGAGTAGGCGGAAATGTCCTGCGCGATCGAGAAGGCGTCGCGCGTCAGGCCGTCCAGGAACTGCCCGGCGATCGCCTCGCGCGGGGCGAAGGCGATGGCGTGGATCAGGATGTCGAAGCCGTCCGGCCAGTGCTTGCCGAGGTCGGCGAACAGGGCATCGATCTGCGCGTCGTCGGTGACGTCCAGCGGGAAGACCGGGCCGCCGCCCAGGCGCGCCGCAACGTCCTCGACGCGCGACTTGAGCTTCTCGTTCTGGTAGGTGAAGGCCAGCTCCGCACCTTCGCGGTGCATGGCCTCGGCAATGCCGTTGGCGATGGAGCGCTGGCTGGCGATGCCGGTGATGAGTGCGCGCTTGCCCTGCAGGAATCCCATGGTGTGTTCGACCCGGTGGAGTGGGCCGGCTAGTTTGCCACGCCGGCTGCCGCCGGGGTCGCGGCGGCGGCGCGGGGCACCAGGATCTTCCGGCCGGGCGGCGCGCCGGTCGACAGCGCCGGATTGAGCCGGCGCAGGCGGGCCGGATCCAGGCCGTTGCGCCTGGCATAGCCGTCGAGGCCCGCGGGCTCATTGTCCAGGTCGACCGCCACCAGGCGCGCCACCGGGCGATCGAGCGACTCCGTCCACGCCGCGTCGCGACCGGCTTCGACCATCAGGCAGGACAGCGCATGCAGCTTGCGGACATAGGAGCGCGTGATGCCGGCGAGGCTTTCGAGGCCTTCGGGATCGGCGTCGGCCGCGCGCTGGCCGTGGCGGCGCAGGGCGCCGAGCACGCGGTACTCGCCGGCGTTGAACGCCATCACCGCCAGTCGCCAGTCGCCGGCGAACATGCCATGCAGGGTCTTCAGGTAGCGCACGGCCGCGCGCGTGGCGTCGACCGGCGACAGGCGGCCGTCGTAGCCGCTGCGCACCGGGATGTCGTGGTTGCGCGCGGTCACCGCGATGAACTGCCACAGGCCGGCCGGACCACTGCCGCTGCGCGCGCCGGGCCGGTAGCCGCTTTCGACGAAGGGAATGAGCGCGTACTCGGTCGGCAAGTGCGCCGCGCGCAGCGCCTCGACCACGTAACCGAAGAGCGGCAGCACTTCGCCCTCGGTGGACACCAGCTGGTCGGGGACGTGGGCGAAATGCTGACGCCAGCGGGGACTCGCGTCCTCGCAGGCCGGCTGGGCCAGGCCCTCGACGAAGCGCTGGTAGATCGCGACTCCGCTGGTCGCCGGCAGCGCCGCGGGCACGGCCGCCGCGTTGCCGGTGGGTGCAGGGGCGACAGGCGTGCCTTCAGAAGCTCCCGGGCCCGGGGCCGGCGGGTCCACGGCCGCCCTGGCCTCCGCCACCACCTTGCCGGCCGCTGCATCGCCGGCCGCGGCATCGCCCGCGACCGCATCGCCAGCCGCGACCGGTCCCGCAGTCAGCGCCAGCAACAGCGCCGCCGCGGCGAGGGCGCCCGCCCTCATGCGCGGAATCCGTCCTTCCAGCGCCGCAGCGCGGCGAAGGCATCGACGCGGCCCAGCGCGTCATGGCCGGCCCAGGCGGCGATCGACGCGCGCACGGCGGGTGCGTCCACGCGCAGGAACGGGTTGCAGGCGCGCTCGTCGGCGAGCGTGACGGGAAGCGTGGGCAGGGAGTTCTGGCGCAAGGCAGCCACCTCTTCGCTGCGGCGCTCGAGCGCCGGATTGTCGGGGTCGGCCGCCCGCGCAAAGGCGGCGTTCGACAGCGTGTACTCGTGCCCGCAGCACACCAGGGTGTCTCCGGGAAGCGCCGCCAGCCGGTCGAGCGAGGCCAGCATCTGCGCCGGCGTACCCTCGAACAGCCGGCCGCAACCGAGACTGAACAGCGTGTCGCCGCAAAACAAGAGCCCATGGCCCTGGAATGCGATGTGGCTCACGGTATGGCCGGGGACCGGCAGCACTTCGAAGTCATGCCCGGCCACGTCGATGTGGTCGCCGCCGGACACCCGGCGCGAGGCGAACGGGATGCGCGGGTCTTCCGGCGCGATCACCTCGAGCCCCGGCCAGCGCGCCCGCAGCGCGGCCACGCCGCCGATGTGGTCGTCGTGGTGATGGGTGAGCAGCACGGCGTCGGGCTGCCAGTCCCCGGCTTCCGCCGCCTCGAGCACCGGCGCGGCGTCGCCGGGATCCACCAGCACGCAGCCCCGGTCGGGGCCGGCGGGCAGCAGCCAGATGTAGTTGTCGGCGAAGGCCGGGATCGGAACCGGAGTCATGTGCAGGGCGCGTGGGCCGGAGCTGGCGTCTAGAATGGCGACCATGCCCCTCCGTTCCCGACCCGGTCAACCCGACGCCGCCCAGGCCTGGTTCGCCTCCAGCGAAGGCGCGGCGCTGCTCGACAGCGAACGCTCCGCCATCGTGGGCGCGCTGGCCGAGCGCCCGGCGCAGCACTGGCTGTGGCTGGCGCCGCTGCCGCCCGAGCGCCCCGAAGGGGGGCGCGGACTCGCGCTGTACCCGCGCGGCGAGCGCTTCGGGGGCGACGTGGCCTGCAGCCTGCCGCTGCCCTTGCCCAGCGGGACCTTCGGGACCGTCGTGCTGCAGCACGTGGCGGCGCCCGGCGCGCCCGGCAGCGCGCTGCTGGAAGAGGTCGAGCGCCTGCTCCTGCCCGGCGGCCGAGTCCTGCTGTTCGCGCTCAACCCGCTGTCGCCCTATCGCTGGCGCTGGCGCGGTCACGGCCTTCGCGCCGCCGAGCCCCTGTCCTGGCGGCGCCTGCTGCGCCGCGCCGGCCTTGAACCCGGTGCGGTGTCCGAGGGCATGGGGCCGCTCTGGGAGCCGGTGGTCGAGGCGCGCCGCCGCGAGGGTGCTGGCCTGCGTGCGGCCTACCTGCTGCGCGCGGACAAGCGCAGCCTGCCGCTGACCCCGATCCGTCCGCGCCGGCTGCTGCCGGTGGCCCGGGGGGCCGCCACGGCATGAAGGCGATCGAGGTGCACACCGACGGGGCCTGCCTGGGCAATCCCGGCCCTGGCGGCTGGGCCGCGCTGCTGCGCTACGGCGCCCGCGAGCGGGAGCTAGTCGGCGGCGAGGCCGAGACCACCAACAACCGCATGGAGCTCATGGCGGCGATCGTCGCCCTGGAAACCCTGACCGAGGACTGCGAAGTCACCCTGCACACCGACTCGCAGTACGTCCGCAAGGGCATCACCGAATGGATGCGCAACTGGGTCCGTCGCGGCTGGAAGACCGCCGGCGGCGACCCGGTGAAGAACCGTGACCTCTGGGAGCGCCTGCACGCCGCCACCGTCCGCCATGCCATCGACTGGCGCTGGGTGAAGGGGCACTCGGGCGATCCGGACAACGAGCGCGTCGATGTCCTGGCGCGCAATGAGGCCATCCGCTTCCGCGCCGCCGCGCGTTGAACCGACCAGACAACCAGAGGCAAGCCGACCCACCGATGCGCCAGATCGTCCTCGACACCGAAACCACCGGCCTGGAATGGCGCAAGGGCAACCGCGTCGTGGAGATCGGCTGCGTCGAGCTGGTGGAACGCCGTCCCACCGGCCGCACCTGGCACCACTACATCTACCCGGATCGCGAGTTCGAACCTGGCGCGCAGGAGGTGACCGGGCTGACCCTCGACTTCCTGGCCGACAAGCCGCGGTTCGCGGCCATCGCCGACGAGTTCCTCGCCTTCATCGCCGGCGCCGAACTGGTCATCCACAACGCGGCGTTCGACGTCGGCTTCCTCGACCACGAGCTGTCGCTGCTGGACGGCGGCCGCACCATCGGCGGGTGCGCCTCGGTGCTCGACTCGCTCGAGCTGGCGCGCCAGCGCTTCCCGGGGCAGCGCAACTCGCTGGACGCCCTGTGCCGGCGGCTGGGCGTGGACAACGCCCACCGCCAACTGCACGGCGCGCTGCTCGATGCCCAGCTGCTGGCCGAGGTCTACCTCGCGTTGACCGCGGGCCAGACCGAACTCGGCCTGGCCGGGCCGTCGCCGGCGGGCCAGGCGGTGGTGCGCCTCGACCTGCCGCGCGCGGGAGCGCTGGCTCCCCGCCCGCGGGTCGCGGTGCTGGAGGACGAAGTGGCGGCGCATCTTGCACGCGTCGCGGCGATCCGCGGCCGCGCCGGGCTGGCGCTGTGGGATGAACCCGAAGAGGCGACGCGGGCGGCCGAGATCGCCTGAAGCGGATGTCGCGCAGGCGCGGGCCGGTGTGCGTCCCCGCCCGTGCGCCGCAGTCGGCGCCGGCGGGCGTCAGTGGCGCCGGACCAGCACCACGGTCACGTTGTCGGAGCCGCCGCCATCGAGGGCCGCAGCCACCAGCCCGTCCACGCATTCCTGTGCGCTGCATTCGCCGTGCGCCAGCACGCGTGCGATCGCGCGGTCGTCCACTTCCTCGGTGAGGCCGTCGCTGCACAGCAGCAGCTGCATGCCGGGGGCGAGCTCGCCGGACATGGTCTCGACGTTGAGTGCCTGCGGTTCGGTCACGCCCAGGGCCTGGGTGACCACGTTGCGCTGCGGATGGCTGCGCGCCTGGTCGATGCTGATCGCGCCCTGGGTGATCAGCTCCTGCACGTAGCTGTGGTCCTGGGACAGCTGGGCCAGCTTGCCGTCGCGCCAGAGGTAGACGCGGCTGTCGCCGACCCAGGCGACCTCGAAGCGGCTTCCGTTCACCCGCGCGGCCACCACCGTGGTGCCCATCGGCAGCGCGTCCTGGCGGCGGCGCGAGGCCGTGATGATCTCCTCGTCGGCGATGCGGATGGCCTGCGACAGCGGCGTGCCCTGCCGGGTCTCGCGCACGATCGCCTCGCGCGCGAGCGCGCTGGCCACTTCGCCATATTCATGGCCGCCCATGCCATCGGCGACCAGCCACAGCCCCAGTTCGCTGTCACCGTAGTAGGTGTCTTCGTTGAGCTCGCGGCGCAGGCCGACGTGCGTGAGATGGCCGAATTCGATCATGCGCAGGCCGCGTCGGTTCCCGGGAGGGCTGGATGGGAGAACGGCGGCGGCAGTCGATTGAGGTCAGCTGGCATGCAGTACGAGGGAAGGCGGCGGCGGATGCGGATGATGGTATACGCGCTGTGGACGGCGCGTGCGATTGGTCGATGGTGCAGGGCTGTCGCTGGGCAGGGAAACCGCAGCCCGGAATGTCCAGGGGGGATTGCGCCGGGGGGATGGCCCGGCCTGCGGCCGGGCGCCCTACGGCGCTTCGCGCCTTCGGGTCGAACCGGATGGTTGAATCAAACTCCCCCCTCTCCGCCAGATACGCAAAAACCCCCTTTCGGGGGCTTTTGCGTATCTGGCGGAGAGGGGGGGATTCGAACCCCCGAGGCGCTATAAACGCCTGCCTGATTTCGAGTCAGGTACATTCAACCGCTCTGCCACCTCTCCGGGGTGTCCCGACCACGAGGACCGGGGGCGCAATGATACGGGCGGCGGGCGGCCGCGACAAGGCGAGGCGCTACACTGGCCGGCCCTCCGATGTACCGGCGGTCCCCCGATGTCCGAAATCACCGTCCCCGTCTCCTTCGGCGAGCTGCTGGACAAGATCTCGATCCTGCAGATCAAGTCCGAACGGATGAGCGACGAGGCCAAGCTGGCCAATGTCCGCCGCGAGCTGTCGGCGCTGGAGAAGACCTGGATGGCGCATCCGGCCGCCGGCGGCGACATCGTGCGCCTGCGCGCGGAGCTCAAGGCGGTCAACGAGCGGTTGTGGGAGATCGAGGACGAGGTGCGGCTGAAGGAGCGCGCGCAGGCCTTCGACCAGGACTTCGTCGAGCTGGCGCGCAGCGTCTACCTGCAGAACGACGAGCGGGCGCGGATCAAGAAGGCGATCAACCTCGCCCTGGGCTCAGGCTACGTCGAGGAAAAGTCCTACCAGGACTACGCGGGCGGACCCGCGGGCTGACCTGGCGTCGCTCGGCGCGGGTGGTCGGCCCGGTAGCGTTCGAACGCGCCGATCGCATCGTCCACGCTGATCAGGTCCATCACGCCTTCGCGCTCGATCTTCGTGCCCCAACGCAGCGCCGCGGCCGGCTGGCGCAGGTAGAGGCGCGCGGCCTCGTCGTAGCGGTCGACGCAGTAGCGGCGGTCGGAGTAGGGACCGCTGCGGGCCGGATCGGTGGCCGCATACAGGCCGAGCACCTTGGTGCCCATGGCATTGGCGATGTGCGTCGGACCGGAATCCGGCGTCATCACCAGGTCGGCGCGTGCCAGCAGCGCCGGCAGCTGTTTCAGCGTGTCCTTGCCCACCAGGTCGAGCAGCGGGACGCCCGCCTGCGCGAGGATGGCGTCGGCGGTGTCCCGCTCCAGCCCGCTGCGCCCACCGCACAGCACCACGCGCCAGCCCTGCGCGGCGGCGTGCGCGGCGACGGCGGCGTTGCGCTCGGCGCTCCAGTTGCGCAGCGGATGGCTGGAGCAGGGCGATACCACCAGCGTCGGGCGGCCGTCGTCTGGCCACTGGGCGCGCGCCCACGCGTGGGCGTCGTCGGGCACGGGGAGGTTCCACTCGATCTGCTCCTGGCGCAGCCCCAACGGGCGGGCGAAGGCGCCCAGCACGTCCAGCACGTGCCCGCCGGTGTCGGCCGGGATCCGCTCGTTGACGAACAGTCCGTGCAGTTCCTTCGAGCGTGCGCGGTCGTAGCCGATGCGGCGCGGCGCCCGCACCGCGCGCGATAGCACGTTGGCGCGCAGCGCGAGCTGCATCAGCAGGAGCGCGTCGAACCTGCGGCCGGCGAGCTCGCGACGCAGGCCGCGCATGCCCTCGCGGCCGGTCTTCTTGTCGTAGACCACGAAGTCGACGCCGGGCAGTCCGTCGAGCAGGCGCTGCTCGCCCTTGCCGATGATCCAGGTCAGCGCGACCTCCGGCCATGCGCGCTGGAGCGTGCGCACCAGTGGCAGCACATGGGTCACGTCCCCCAGCGCGGACAGGCGCAGCAGGCAGATCGAGCGCGGGGGAGCGGAATGGGGCTGCGGCAAGCTTGCTAGACTCCGGGGGATGGCAGTGTTCGACGCCACCGAGACCCTGACGCCGTTCCGCGCCGGACCCGAGGGGCGCGGCTCGGGCTCGATTCTGTTCGACCAGACGCAGCTGCGGCAAGCGGATCCGCGCTGGTTCGATCCCGCGGCCTGGGGCCCGCGTGCCGTGGCCGTGTCGGGCAGCGGGCGCGGCGGCGCCTGGTTCATCGACGACACCAGCAACGGCCCCACCGTGCTGCGCCAGTACCTGCGCGGTGGCGCGGTGGCGTCGCTCAGCCGCGACCGGCACCTGTGGCGCGGCGCGCACCGCGTGCGCAGCTTCGTCGAGTTCCGGCTGCTGCGCGAGCTGCTCCGGCGCGGGCTGCCCGTGCCGCAGCCGATCGCCGCGTCGTACGTGCGCGAAGGCATGACCTATCGCGCCGCGATCCTGATGGAGCGGCTGGTGGGCGTGCGCTCGCTGGCCTACCTTGCGGCAGGTGATCCCGCCACCGTGCCCTGGGCGGAGACCGGGACGCTGATCGCACGCTTCCATCGCGAAGGGCTGGACCATGCCGACCTCAACGCGCACAACATCCTCTACGACGATGCCGGCAAGGGCTGGCTGATCGACTTCGACCGCGGCCGCCTGCACATCCCCGAAACCGCCTGGCGCGAAGGCAACCTCGCCCGGCTGCAGCGCTCGCTGCTCAAGCTGCGCGGCGCGCGCAGCGAGGCCGACGTGCGCGCGGACTTCGCGCGGCTGCGCGCCGGCTACGACGCGCGTTGGGAAAAGGGCTTCTGAGCATGGGATGGACGCTGCGCTTCCAGGGCGTGGGCAGCGCGTCGGCGGTGGCGCTGGGCTCGCCGATGGCGACCATCGAGCGCAACGGTGCGCCGTGGCTCGCGATCGACTGCGGCGCCGAGGGCCTGACGGCCTATCTCGCCCACTACGGCGCGCCGCCACCGGCGATGTTCGTCACCCACGTGCACCTGGACCATGTCGCCGGGTTCGAGCGGCTGTTCGTCGCCAACTATTTCGACCCCGGGCGCCGCGGGAGGATGCCGCTGTACGTCCCGGTCGACGTGCTGCCGCTGCTGCACCGGCGCGTGGCGGCCTACCCCAACGCGCTGGCCGAGGGCGGCGCGAACTTCTGGGACGCCTTCCGCGTGGTGCCGGTGGGCGATGCGTTCTGGCATGACGGACTGCGCCTGGAGGTCTTCGAATCGCGCCACCACTGGCCGCGCACCGCGTTCGGCCTGCGCCTGCGCGGCAGCCTGGCCTGGACCGGTGACACGCGGCCGATCCCCGAAGTGCTGGCCGGGGCGGCGGGCGAGGGCGAACTGGTGGCGCACGACTGCGGGCTTGCGGGCAATCCCTCGCACACCGGCATCGACGACCTCGAGCGCGAGTACCCGTCCGACCTGCTGTCGCGCTGCGTGCTCTACCACTACGCCAGCGAGGCCGACGGTGACGCGCTGCGCGCGCGCGGCCACCGCGTGGCCCGGCCGGGCGAGGCGTTCACGCTGGCCGAACCCCGTCCGCACCCCGCGCTTGCACCCTGAGCGCGATGCGCTGGGTTGTCGCCAGACAGGCGGTGGCCCCGCCGACTGACCTCGGCACCCGCGTCGATCGATACCGTTGCTGCCTTCCGGCCCTGGCGGAGTTTTCGACCTAGCGTCGCGAGGGGCCGACGGGGCCACCATGGACTTGGAACATGCTGCGCGCCGCAAGCGGTGGCAGGCGCAGGATTGTAGCCGCTGCACCGGCGCGCCGCCATCGCGGCGCGCCGGTCAGTCGAGGCCGTCCCAGACGGCCGGGGTGATTCCTTCGAGCGCCTCGAGTGCCGGCCGGCCGAACAGGTAGCCCTGGAACAGCGGCACGCCAAGCGCGCGCAGGGCGCGGTATTCACCGGCGGTCTCCACGCCCTCGGCGATGACCGTCGAGCCCACCGCCGAGGCCATCTGCATCACCCCGCCGATGATCGCCTGGCGTGCCGGACTGGTCTCGACGCCGCGCACCAGCCCGATGTCGAGCTTCAGCACGTCCGGCTGGAAATCCGCCAGCAGGTTCAGGCCGGCGTAACCCGCGCCGAAGTCGTCGATCGCCGTCAGGAAGCCGCGATCGCGATAGTCGCGGAAGATCCGGGTCAGGTGCCGGTGGTCTCGGACCTGCTCGGACTCTGCGGTCTCGAACAGCAGGCGCTCGGTGGGAAACCCGCAGCGCTGCGCCGCGGCCAGCGTCAGGCGGATGCAGGTGGCGGGCTCGTACACGGCATTGGGAAAGAAGTTGATCGACAGCCGCTGGCCCAGGCCGAGGCGCGCGGCGGTCTCGATCGCCTTGACCCGGCAGGTCTGGTCGAAGCGGTACAGCTGTTCCGGCAGCACCCGCGCGATCACCTCGGCCGCACTGGCGCCATCCGCGCCACGCACCAGCGCCTCGTAGCCGAACACGGAGCGGTCGCGGGCATCGACGATCGGCTGGAAGGCCATGCGGACTTCGAAGTCCAGGCGCTGGTCGCCGGTGCAGCTGGCACAGGGGTGGGGCGATGCGACGTCGCCGAAGAAGCGTTCGAGGTACATGCGGGCGAGCCGTTCGTGACAAGGGGAGCGGAGGCGACGATGGCACATGGGCCGGTGGCGGGCGCGCGAATGCGTGCCATCGCGCGACAGGTTCCGGCGAGGGCAGGTTGTTCGCGGGGAGGTGCAGGGGGATGGCCCTGCCCGCGGCCGGGCGCCCTACGGCGCTGCGCGCCTCCGGGTCGAACCGGATGGTTGAATCAAAGTCCCCTCTCTCCGCCAGATACAAAAAACGCCCCGTGCGGGGCGCTTTTTGTATCTGGCGGAGAGAGGGGGATTCGAACCCCCGAAGCGCGGTTTAGACGCTTACACACTTTCCAGGCGTGCTCCTTCAACCACTCGGACACCTCTCCGCACCTGACCCGGGCGTCGCGCCTGCCTTGGCATGGCCGCACGGGGTCGGCAATTCTAGCCCTGCGGGGGCCGGGTCGACAAGGAATGCGTGCGGGCCCGCGGCGCGGGTCCGGCCGGCGTGGCACGCGTGGCAGAATGGCCCCATGTCCTACCTCGTCCTCGCCCGCAAGTGGCGCCCGAAGCGGTTCGCCGAGCTGGTGGGCCAGGAACACGTGGTCCGCGCGCTGGTCAATGCGCTCGATTCCGGCCGTGTGCATCACGCCTTCCTGTTCACCGGCACCCGCGGCGTGGGCAAGACCACGATCGCGCGGATCTTCGCCAAGAGCCTCAACTGCGAGCGCGGCGCGTCCAGCGATCCCTGCGGCGAGTGCGAGACCTGCCAGGCGATCGACGCCGGCCGCTACATCGACCTGCTGGAGATCGACGCCGCGTCGAACACCGGCGTCGACAACGTCCGCGACCTGATCGACAACGCGCAGTACATGCCGTCGCGCGGCCGCTACAAGGTCTACCTGATCGACGAAGTGCACATGCTGTCGAAGGCGGCGTTCAACGCGCTGCTGAAGACGCTCGAGGAGCCGCCGGAGCACGTCAAGTTCCTGTTCGCGACCACCGATCCGCAGAAGCTGCTGGTGACGGTGCTGTCGCGCTGCCTGCAGTTCAACCTGAAGCGGCTCGAGGAAGAGCAGATCCGCGGCCAGATCGCCAGGATCCTTGTCGCCGAGGGCATCGAGGCCGAGCCCGGCGCGGTGCGCCAGCTGGCCAGGGCCGCCGACGGCAGCATGCGTGACGGCTTGTCGCTCCTCGACCAGGCGATCGCCTACAGCGGCGCCGGCGCCGGCACCGGAGCCGGAGCCGCGCTGACCGACGATGCGGTCGCCACGATGCTCGGGTCGGTGGACCGCACCCAGGTGGCCGGGCTGTTGTCCGCGCTGTCGCAGGACGACGGCGCAGGGCTCATGGCGACCATCGAGGTGCTGGCCGGGTTTTCGCCCGACTGGGGCGGGGTGCTCGACGCGCTGGCCGAAGCCCTGCACCGCATCCAGGTGCGGCAGCTGGTTCCCGGCAGCGAGGTCGAGGCCGACGGTGTCGAGCTCGACGCGCTGGCATCGTTGCTGCGTCCCGAGCTGGTGCAGCTCTGGTACCAGATGGCGGTGTCGGGCCGTCGCGACATCGGTCTCGCGCCGAGCGCGCGGGTGGGTTTCGAAATGAGCCTGCTGCGGATGCTGGCCTTCCGTCCCGGCGAGAGCGGTGGCAGCGCGGCCCCGGCTGGAGGCGGCTCGGCGACGGGAACTGCCGGCACCGGTGCAGGCACGGGTGCGGGTCGGTCCGCGGCGGCGGCTGCGCGTGCCGCGCTGGAAGGCGGGGCACCGGCTCGCGCTGTCACGCCGGTGCGCGCTGCCGCGTCCCCCGCGTCGCCGCTGCCGCCCGAGCCGCAGACAGAGCCGCAGATGCATCAACCCGAGCCGGCGCCGAACCCGGGCCCGCGGCGCACGCCGCCCGTTCCGCCGCCCGCAAGGCAGGCAGCGTCGTTCGACGACCCGCCGCCCTGGCCGGAGGAAGCTCCGGAGCGGGTCGAGCCGCCCCGGGCGCCGCCGCCGCGTGCCACATCCGGCAGCCCGGCGGCGGTTCCGGCGCGGGCGCCCGCGCCGCCTGTGCCGGCGACGCCTGCGCCTGTGATCCCGCCCGCACCGCCCGCACCGCCCGCATCTCCGGCCAGCGCCTCCACGCAACACGCGCCCGCGTCCCCGGCCAGCACGGCGTCAACGTCGATGCAGGTCGATGCGGACAGCTGGCCCGACCTGGTCGCCGGACTCGACCTCCGCGGCCCCGTGCGCGAGCTGGCGGCGAACTCGGCCTTCGTCGCCCTCGACGGCGACGCGCTGCGCCTGTCGCTGCCGGAATCCGACGACCACCTGCGCGCGCCGTTCCTGGTGCAGCAGCTGGCCTCGGCGCTCGGCACGCGCTGGGGCGCGCCGCCGCAGATCCGCTTCGAAGCCGGCGCGCCGGTCGGTGACACGCTGCATGCGCGCACCGGACGCGAGCGCGATCAGCGCCAGGGCGCCGCCGAGGCCGCCTTCCACAACGATCCGCACGTGCGCCGCCTGATGGAGCAGGGCGCGCGCGTGGTGCCGGATTCGATACGACCGATCCAGGAACAGGAGCACTGACATGCGTGGAAACATCGCCCAGCTGATGCAGCAGGCGCAGAAGATGCAGGAAAACCTGCAGAAGGCGCAGGCCGAACTGGCCAACCTCGAAGTCACCGGCAGCTCCGGCGGCGGCATGGTCAGCATCACCCTCAGCGGGACCAAGGAATGCCGCAAGGTGCGCATCGACCCGAGCGTGCTGACGGATCCGGAGATGGCCGAGGACCTGATCGCGGCCGCCTTCAACGACGCCAGCAACAAGGTCGACGCCGAGTCGCAGGCGCGGATGGGCGCGGCTACCGCCGGCATGCCGATCCCGCCCGGCATGAAGATGCCGTTCTGACCCTGAATCGCCCGGACGGCCGCGCCGCATGAGCGTTCCCCTCCTCGAACAGCTGGTCGAGGCCTTCCGGGTGCTGCCCGGCGTCGGCCAGAAGACCGCGCAGCGCATGGCCTACCACGTGCTCGAACGCGGGCGCGAGGGCGGCCGCCGACTGGCCGACGTGCTGGGCGAGGCGATGGAGAAGATCGGCCACTGCGAGCGCTGCCGCGACTTCAGCGAGACGCCGCTGTGCCCGACCTGCGCCAGCGCCTCGCGCGACGGACAGTTGCTGTGCGCGGTGGAATCGCCGGCCGACCGCCTGGCGATCGAGCAGGCGACCGGCTACCGCGGCCTGTACTTCGTGCTGCAGGGGCGGCTGAGCCCGCTCGATGGCATCGGCCCGCGCGAGCTGGGACTCAACCTGCTGGCCGAGCGCCTGGCCCAGGGCGAGGTGCAGGAACTGATCATCGCCACCAACCCGACGGTCGAGGGCGAGGCCACCGCGCACTACCTCGCGCAGCTGGCCCGCCAGCACGGCGTGCGACCGAGCCGGCCCGCGCACGGCCTGCCGCTGGGCGGCGAGCTGGAATACGTCGACCGCGGCACGCTGTCGCACGCCTTCGGCAGCCGCGGCGAGATGGCCTGAGGCACTCCGCGTCGCGCCGCATCGCGCGGTGCGTCGCGCTAGCATTGGCCGCACCTCCACTGCGGGTGCGACAGCGATGACGACCATCTTCCACCGGATCATCCGGCGCGAAATCCCTGCCGACATCGTCTACGAGGACGAGCACCTGATCGCCTTCCGCGACATCGCGCCGCAGGCGCCGGTGCACGTGCTGTTCGTGCCCAAGGTCGACGTCGCCACGCTCAACGACCTGCAGGCTGGGCAGGCGGACGTTGTCGGCCGCCTGGCGCTGGCGGCGGCCGCGTATGCGAAGCGGGAAGGCTACGCCGAGGACGGTTACCGCATCGTCATGAACTGCAACGACGACGGCGGGCAGACGGTGTTCCAGATCCACCTGCACCTGTTGGCGGGAGCGCCGCTCGGGCGCTTCGGTACCGCTGCAGAGGGCGGTTGACGCCTACCAGTAGCCCCACCACGGCCAGGGTGCCGGACGCGTGATCAGGTTGCGCTCGCGCTTGGGCCACAGGTAGACGATGTCGGCGGCGACCAGCGGGAAGCGGTAGCTGTAGCCGCCGATGCTCCGGCTTTCGTGTCCCGCCAGGCGCCCGGTGAAGGTGACTTCGCGGTTGACCTCGAAGATCGCCGGGTCGTAGAAGCCGGCGCGGCAGGCGATGAAGCGCCCGCCGGTGTCATCGCTGGCCCAGTAGGGCCGGCCGTAGTGGTCCAGGCGCGTGGACACCATCTCGAAGCAGGTGCTGTCGGCGCGCGGTTCGACCTGCACGATGCGGCCGCCCCAGCGCACGGGACTGCCGGTGGCCTCGGTTTCGGCCGCCTCACGCGGGGTCAGCGTGGTGTATTCGCCCTGCAGCGGCTTCGGCTGCGAGGCGCAGGCGCCGAGCAGTGCGACGGCCGCGAGGGCGAGGAGGGGAATGCGCATGGGGATCTCCGATCGGTCCGGGCCTGGGCCGGCATCAGGGGCGGTGGGCGCGCAGGTCGCGCAGCAGCCCGCGCGCCTCGTCCTGCGCGGGAGCGTAGCGCCAATCGCTGAAACGCGCGCTGAGGGCGAGCAGTGGCGCCGAAGCCGGTCGCAGTGCCACGACGCGTGCCGCCCAGTCGGTCGCGGTCTCGTGGCGCTGCCTGGCCAGTCCAAGGCGCGCATAGCGCGCGCCCAGCCGGTGCCAGGCCCGCAGCACGGGATCGCGCTCGCGCTCGCCGCGGGCGACCATCCAGAGCATCCCCGCCAGGGCCAGCCCTGCGACCAGCGCGAACAGCAGGACCAGCTGGCGGCTGCCCAGGTCGTCGCCGCCCAGCGCCTGCAGCATGCGCTGCTGGCGTTCGGCGTCGAAGCCCAGCACGAGGTCGTTCCAGCCGCGCCGCATCCAGTCGCCCATGTCGAACATCGGCGCGAGCGCCTGCAGCCCGCCGGGGCTGCGCGAGGCGCGGTCGGCGACGGTGTCGTAGATCCGTTCCGGCGCCACGGCCGCGGTGGGATCCACGCGCACCCACCCACGTCCCGGCAGCCACACCTCGGCCCAGGCGTGTGCGTCCGAGTTGCGCACGATCCAGTAGTCGCCGAAGGGATTGCGATAGCCGCCGACATAGCCGGTCACCACCCGCGAGGGAACGCCCGCGCCGCGCATCAGCACCACGAAGGCCGAGCTGAAGTGCTCGCAGAAGCCCTGCTGCTGCTCGAACAGGAACTCGTCGACGGCGTGGCGCCCGAGCAGCGGGGTGGACAAGGTGTAGCCGAACTCCGCTCGGATCCACTCCAGCGCGCGATTGGCGATCGCCGCATCGGCCTGCGCACCCTCGCCGGCTTCGGCCCGCCATTGCCGGGCCAGGGCCACGGTGCGCGGGTTGAAGCCATCGGGCAGGCGCAGCGCGGCCTGGCGCAGCATCGGCCGCAGCCCGACATCGAAGGTCGTGGGCGCGGCGGAGCTCATCCGCCAGCGCGTGACCGAGGTCAGCGGGCGGCGGGTGGACAGGGTGTGGTCGTAGCCCTGGCGCACGCCGTCGGGCACGCCCAGTGGCAGCTCGAGGGCGACCAGCATGCGCCGCTCGGTGGGTTCCACCTCGAGCTCGTAGCTGTAGCGCCGCGGACCATGTTCGACCGTCGCCGCGGGCAGCGCGCTGAACCAGCGCGAGCCGCTCCATTCCCGGCCGTCGTAGTCCCAGAGCACCGGCCCGCGCCAGTACATCTCCGAGGTCGGCGGCGCGGCGCCGTCGAAGGTGACGCGCAGCGCCGGACGGTCGTCGACCAGCATGTCGACCCAGTCGCCCGGACGCATCGTGTCGGACAGGCCGGTGCGGGTGATCGTGCGCTCCGGCACGCCCCACAGCGGCGTGGCCATGCGCGGGAACAGCCAGAAGGCGGCCAGGGCGAGCGGCAGGCCGATCGCAAGCATCGCGCCGACGCGGCGCAGCCGTTCGCGCGGGCGCAGCGCGACGGTCTCGCCGCTCTCCAGCTCGGCCAGGCGCAGCATCGCCGCCAGCGCGAGCACGGCCGCGCCCAGGCCCAGCACCAGGCTGACCGGCCCTTGGTCGAGCAGGAAGGTGGCGAACGGCGCGAACAGCGCGAAGCCCAGCAGGCTGCGGGCATCGCGCAGGGTGGCCAGCTCCATGGGCTTGAGCGCGAGCATCGCCGCCAGCAGGGCGCAGCCGGTGTCGCGCCCGAGCGAGAATCGCGCATTGACCAGCACCACGGCGATCAGCGCCAGCGACAGCACCAGGCGCAGCGGCGCGGGCAGGCGCCGCCACCAGGACAGGGCGCCCACCGCCGCCGACACCACGGCCAGCCCGACCGCCAGCGGCCCCGGCAGCTGCAGCAGCAGCGGCAGCAGGCAGGCGGCCGCCGCGGCCAGGGTCCAGGCGCGGGCCTGCGGATCGAGCCCAGGGCCGGGGCGGCGCGGCTCAGCCATGCGTCGTCCGCGCGTCGGAGCCGTCGCCCGGCAGCAGCGCCAGCGCGCGCAGGCAGGCATGGCGATGCGCCGGGCCGCTGCCGGGACCGATCGCCTGCCCGGGCAGGCGCAGCAGCGAGCGCCGGCCCTCGCGTTCCGCCTCGTCCACCCAGCGCGCAATGCGCCGGATGCGGTCCTCGTATGCGAGCGCCAGCGTCGACCAGTCCAGCACCACGTCGGCGCCCTGCGGCTGTTCGTACTCGCGGACCAGCAGCGCGCCGTGGCGCGCCGACGGCTTCCATGCGATCGCGCGGCGCGAATCCCCGCGGCGATAGGCGCGCAGGTGGTGCAGGTCGTCACCGGCCGGGTGCAGCCGCGCCTGCGCGGCGTCGCCGGCACCCAGCGGCAGCGGCGGGCCATCGGCCTCGGGGCGCGGATAGACCAGCAGCGGCTCGGACGGCCAGGCATAGGCCCAGGCCCCCGCGATGCCCAGGGGGCGCGTGGTCGAGACGGTGATGCGTCCCGGATGCAGCCAGCCGCGGCGCCGGGTGGGCAGCGCCAGTCGGGCCTCGCCGGCACCGTCGGCCAGCGAGGCCACGGTGCTGGACTCGCCCAGCTGCAGGCGCAGTCCGCGCCGCGTGCGTCCCGGGTCCGCGCGCAGGTGCACGCGCAGCGACATCGGCGCGCCGGCGGGCACCGGCTCGGCGTCGACCGCCGTGACCGCCAGGCCCGACAGCTGCAGGTGCGCGGCGAACAGGCTGGTGTTGCCGGCGCCGGCGAGCAGCAGGGCCAGCAGCAGGGCCGGGTTGTTGTTGTAGTTCAGCGCGCCAACCAGCATCACCGCCAGCAGCGCGACGAAGAAGGCGCCGAAGGCGGTCGGCAGGACGTAGATCCGGCGGCGGTGGAAGACCACCGGCAGCGCCTCCGGTCCGCGCGGACGCGCCAGCGCCTGAAGGCGTGCACGGACGCCGGACAGCCGCAGCCCGGATAGCCGCAGGCCGGACAGCCGCGCTCCCGCCACGCTCAGTCGACCGCGACGGCGTGCAGGATCGCCTTCGCCAGGCCCGCTGCGTCGCCGGCGTCGGCATCGCCCACCAGCCGGTGCGCGGCCACGGCGGCGAACAGCGCCTGGATGTCGTCCGGGAGCACGTGGCCCCGGCCCAGCAGCAGAGCATGCGCGCGCGCCGCGCGCAGCAGGGCGATGCCGGCGCGCGGCGACAGGCCCACGCGCACGCCGGCGTGATGGCGGCTGCGTTCGAGCAGCGCCTGCACGTAGCGCACCAGCGCATCGCTGGCATGCACCGCCAGCACCGCCTCGCGCAGACGCAGCACCTGGTCGGCGCCCAGCACCGGCAGGGCCTGCGCGATCAGGTCGCGGCGGTCCGCGCCCGCCAGTAGCGCGCGCTCGGCCTCGGGGTCGGGGTAGCCGAGCTGCAGCCGCAGCAGGAAGCGGTCCAGCTGGGAGTCGGGCAGGGGATAGGTGCCGGCGAGGTCGACCGGGTTCTGCGTGGCGATGACGAAGAACGGCCGCGGCAGGGCATGCGTGGTGCCGTCGACGGTGACCTGGTGCTCGGCCATGGCCTCGAGCAGGGCGCTCTGGGTGCGCGGCGGCGCGCGGTTGATCTCGTCGGCCAGCAGCACGTGGGCGAACACGGGACCCGGGTGGAAGCTGAAGCCGCCACCCTGCGCGTCGTACACCGACACGCCGACGATGTCCGAGGGCAGGAGGTCGGAGGTGAACTGCACGCGCTGGAAGCCCAGCCCCAGCGTCGCGGCCAGCGCATGCGCCAGCGTGGTTTTGCCCAGTCCGGGCAGGTCCTCGATCAGCAGGTGGCCGTCGGAAAGCAGGGCGGTGAAGGCGAAGCGGACCGCGTGCGCCTTGCCCAGTACCAGTGAATTCACCTGCGCCTGCGCATCATGCAGGGCGCCGCGCAGGGTGTCGGGTAGCATGTCCGGATTTGCGGACTGGGCTGTCATGCCGGGCTCCATATGGCTCTTTCGAAGTGTAGCGAGGTCGTTGCAGGATGCGGGAAAAGATCGACGCGCGTGCGGCATTCGTCGCACTGTGGTGTGCACTGCTGCTGTTGAAGGCGGTGGTCGCCGCGCGCCTGCCGCTGTTCGTCGACGAAGCCTTCTACTGGCAGGAAAGCCGCCACCTGGCGTGGGCCTACTCCGATCTTCCGGGGCTGACCGCCTGGCTGATCCGGCTCGGCACCACGGTCTTCGGCGAAGGCACGCTCGCGCTGCGCATGCCCTTCCTGCTGCTGGCGTCGCTGGCGCCGTGGCTGGTGGTGCGGATCACCGCGCGCGAGTTCGGCGAGCGTCTGGGCTGGCTCGCGGGCATCGCCACGCTGCTGCTGCCGCTGTCGGGGACGCTGGGGCTGATGGCGCTTCCGGACACCGCGATGGTGCTGGCGACCCTGCTGTGCCTCGATGCCGGCGCGCGGCTGCTGCGGGGCGTGGGCTACGGCGCGGCGCTGCAGCTCGCGCTTGGCCTGGCCATCGGCGCGCTCAGCCACTACCGCTTCGCCGCGGTGATCGGCGTGGGTGCGCTGGCGCTGCTGGCGCTGCCGCAGGGACGCCAGGCGCTGCGCGACCCGCGGCTGTGGATCGCGGTCGCCTTCGGCCTCGCGGCCTGGACGCCGCTGCTGGCCTGGAACTTCGAGAACGCCGAGGCCGGCCTGCGGTTCCAGCTGGTCGACCGTCATCCCTGGGCCTGGCAGGCCGACGGCTTCTGGTTCATCGCCATCCAGGCGCTGCTGGCTACGCCGCTGCTGTTCGTGGCCCTGCTGTGGTCGGGCTGGCGGGGCGCCCGCGACGCGCGCGATCCCGTGCGCTACATCGCCCTGTGCGGCGGCCTCGTAGTGCTGGGCTTCTTCGTGCTGGGCTTCTTCGCCGACACCGAGCGGGTGAGCTTCCACTGGCCGCTGCCGGGGATGGTGGCGCTGCTGCCGCTGCTGCCGGCCCTGCTGCTGCGCTGGCCGCGCTGGCTGCGCGTGCTCACCTGGGCGAGCGCCGGCGTCGGCCTGGCGGCGGTACTCGGCTATTACGCCCTGGTCTCGGTGCCCGAGCTGCGCGCGCGCACCGCTGCGCTGAAGTGGTATCCGTCGAACTTCGCCGGCTGGGACGTGCTCGCCGACGGCGTGCGCGAGGTGCGCGCCGGCATGCCCGAAGGCACGCGGCTCGTGGCCGACAACTTCAAGGTCGGCGCGGAGCTCGGCTTTGCGCTGGACGACGCCGGGATCGAAGTACTCGAGCATCCGGTCAACCGCCAGCACGGCCGCGCGCCGCAGCTGCGCCTGTGGGACCTGGAAGCGACCGGCGCCGTCGATCGCGGGGGTCCCGTGCTGCTGGTGATCGCCGCCAGCGAGATCGAATACAAGCATCTGCTGCTGCGCTACCACGCGCTGTGCCGCCGCTTCGGACCCTTGCCGCCGCCGCGGGTGTTGAACGTCGACCACGGGCGCACGCGCTTCCTGCTGTTCGCCATCGAGGGCGCGGCCCGGGACCCCGGCGCGGCGTGCACCCTGCCGGCCCTGGCCTGGATCGACCGTCCGGCGTCGGGCGAGGGCGTCGGGCCGGTGTTCGGCGTCAGGGGCTGGGCCTTCAAGGACGGCGTGGGCGTGGAGCGCGTCGAGGTCCTGCTCGATGGCGAGGTGGTCGCCGAGGCCGACTACGGCATCCCGAGCCCGGGGGTCGCGCATTTCTGGAAGATCTCGACCGATCCGGGGCATCCACGGGTCGGTTTCTCGGCGGAGGTGGAGCTGCCGGCGGACAGCGGCGGCACGCACTGGCTGGGCCTGCGCCTGCACGGGCGCGACGGCAGCGTCGAGGACTGGTCGGAGCAGCGGATCGAAGTGGCCGCGCCTGCGCGCTGAGGCCTCAGGGCAGGGCGAGGCCCGACCGGCGCAGCAGGCCTGCGGTCGCGATCAGTGGCAGGCCGACCAGGGCCGTCGGATCGGTGGTCTCGATCGCCTCGAACAGCGCGATGCCCAAGCCCTCGCACTTGAAGCTGCCGGCGCAGTCGAAGGGCCGTTCGAGGTCGACGTAACGCTCGATCTCCCCACGCTCCAGGCGGCGGAAGCGCACCAGGGTGGTGTCGGCCGCGCTGAAGACGTCCCCGCCCACGGCCACCGCCACCGCGGTGCGGAAGGCCACGCTGCGCCCGGACATCGCCAGCAGCTGCGCGATCGCCGCCTCGTGCCCCCCCGGCTTGCCGAGCGGCGTGCCATCAAGGTCCGCGACCTGGTCGGACCCGATCACGCGCGCGGCCGGGTGCAGGCGGGCCACGGCGGCGGCCTTGGCTTCGGCCAGCCGGAGGGCCAGGGCCAGCGGCGGCTCGCCGGGGCGCGGGCTTTCGTCGACCTCGGGACGGACGGTCTCGAAGGGCAGGCGCAGCCGCGCCAGCAGCTCGCGACGGTAGGGCGAGGTCGAGGCCAGGACCAGGCCGGGCGCGGGGTTCACGACAGCGGTGCCCGCGCGCGCTCGATCCGGCCGAGCTGCTGCTCGATCCGCCCGCGCGCCTGGTCGATCGAGGCGCGCACCGCCTCCAGCTGGATGGCGGAGGCCGCGGCGCCATGCTGCTGCAGCCACAGGCGCTGGCGGAGCATTTCCTGCATGGCGTCGCGCACCGGATCGGCGCCTTCGCCGGCCACGGCCTCGATCTCGCTGCGCGCGGTGCGCAGGCGGGCCTCCAGCGCGTCGGCCGCGTCGAGCACGCCGGCCATCGCCTGGCGGTGCCGCGCGTGTCCGCCGCGACGGCGTAGAATCAGCCAGGCCACCAGGGCCGCGGCGGTTGCGATCAGCAGCAGGATCGGGGTCAAGCGGGACGCCTCGTGAACGGGCCCGCAGTCTGCCGCCGAAGCGCCGCGGGTGGCAAATTGCCCGCCGCGGCAAGGGTTTGGCCGGCGGGGCCGGGTTTGACACCGGGCGGTCCGAGGCATAACATTCCGCGGCTTATGTCCGCAGACGTGCCCGAAGTACTCGACGCCTGGCGCATGGTTTCAGCCCGTCGCGAGTTCGCCGGCCGGCTGCCGCTGTCCGCCCTGTCGCGCCTGCGCGACGTGCTGGTCGACGCGGAGGGCGACGTGGCGTTCACGCTGTCCTTCGACCGCGACGCGCTGCGGGTGCCCTATGTGGAACTGGGGATCGAGGCGCAGCTGCCGCTGCTCTGCCAGCGCACGCTGCAGCGCTTCGTGTTTCCGGTCAGCGTGGTGCAGCGGCTGGGATTGCTGCGTGCCGGGGAAGAGGAGGCCGAGGTTGCCGAGGCCGCGCTGCCGGAGGGCTATGAAGCCCTCGAGGTGGGCGAGGACGGTGCCATCCGCCCCCTGGACCTGGTGGAAGATGAGCTGATCCTGGCGGTGCCGGTGGTTCCGGTGTCGCCGGGCTCGGAAAGCGTCGAGCGCGACTGGCCGGTCACCGCCGACGAGGAGGCGCAGGCCAACCCGTTCGCGGCACTGGCGGCGCTGAAGAAGAAAACCGATTGACCTGATCGTCCCGATCACCCGAATTCGTTGCTGGAGCAATCCCATGGCTGTTCAGAAGTCCCGCGTCTCCCCCTCCCGCCGCGGCATGCGTCGCGCCCACGATGCGCTGTGCGCCAAGCAGCTGTCGACCGACCCGACCTCGGGCGAGACCCACATCCGCCACCACATGACCGCCGACGGCTTCTACCGTGGCCGCCAGGTCATCGTGCCGAAGACCCGCGTCGTCGAAGAAGACTGATCCGCGCGCCCGCCCTTCGGCGGGCGATGTCCTGGCCGCCGCGCCCGTGCGCGGTACGGCCACTGGCGCCATGATGGGCGCCCTGCACACGCGAGGTCCGTCAGCGAAATGAGCGAGTCTTCCGCACCGCGCGTCTATGCGCGCATTGCCGGAACCGGCAGCTACCTGCCGGCCAAGGTCCTGACCAACGCCGACCTGGCCGAGTTCGTCGACACCTCCGACGAGTGGATCGCGTCGCGCACCGGCATCCGCCAGCGCCACGTGGCCGCCGAAGGCGAGACCACCGGTGACCTCGGCCTGCGCGCCGCGCTCCGCGCGCTGGAAGCGGCGGGCACCGATGCCTCCGAGATCGAGCTCATCGTGGTCGGCACGACCACGCCCGACCTGGTGTTCCCGTCCACCGCCTGCCTGATCCAGGCGCGGCTGGGCATCGCCGGCTGCCCGGCGTTCGACGTCAACGCCGCGTGCTCGGGCTTCATCTACGCGCTCAGCGTGGCCGAGAAGTTCATCGCCTCGGGTTCGGTGAAGACGGCGCTGGTGATCGGCTCCGAGACCCTCACGCGCATGGTCGACTGGAGCGAGCGCACCACCTGCGTGCTGTTCGGCGACGGCGCCGGCGCGGTGGTCCTCAAGGCCGATACCGAAACCGGCATCCTCAGCACCCACCTGCACGCCGACGGCGCAAAGAAGGAACTGCTGTGGAACCCGGTCGGCGTGTCGGTCGGCTTCAAGGAAGGCGAAAAGAACGCCGGCGTGCGCATCAACATGGCCGGCAGCGACGTCTTCAAGCACGCGGTCAAGGCGCTGGATTCGATCGTCGAGGAGACGCTCGAGGCCAACGGCATCGACCGCCACGAGATCGACTGGCTGATCCCGCACCAGGCCAACCTGCGCATCATCGAAGCCACGGCCAAGCGCCTGGACATGCCGATGGACCGGGTGATCGTCACCGTCGACCGCCACGGCAACACCTCGTCGGGCTCGGTGCCGCTGGCGCTGGACGAAGCGGTGCGCTCGGGCAAGGTCGAACGCGGCCAGCTGCTGCTGCTGGAAGCCTTCGGCGGCGGCTTCACCTGGGGCTCGGCGCTGCTGCGCTACTGAGTCACCCGCACCGCACCACGCAAGGGCCGCGCACGTCGCGGCCCTTTGCGTTCATCCGTGGCAAACGCTTTGTCCTGCTGCCTGGTCCAGCGCGTCATCCCTGGCGATGCGCCTCAATACGGGCGGGTACAGACGAAGCCGCGGGTTCGCGCTTATCATCGCCCGGCTTTTTTCGATTGGACGTGCGCGTGACCGTTCCCAACCTCGCATTCGTGTTCCCCGGACAGGGCTCGCAGTCGCCGGGCATGCTGGCCGACCTGGCCGATGCGCATGCCGTGGTCCGCGAGACCTTCGCCGAGGCGTCGGACGGCGCCGGCGTCGATCTCTGGGCGCTGTCGCAGGACGCGGCCGACGGACGCCTCGACCGCACCGAATTCACCCAGCCGGCGCTGCTCGCCGCGGGCGTGGCGACGTGGAGGGCGTGGCAGGCCGCCGGCGGTGCGATGCCGGCGCTGCTGGCCGGGCACAGCCTGGGCGAGTATTCCGCGCTGGTCGCGGCCGGTGCGTTGCCGCTGGTCGATGGCGCGCGACTGGTGCGCCTGCGCGGACAGCTGATGCAGGACGCCGCACCCGCGGGCACCGGTGCGATGGCCGCGGTCATCGGTGCCGAGGATGCGCTGGTGCGCGAGACCTGCGCCGAGGCCTCGTCCGACGACGTGGTGGTGCCGGCCAACTTCAATTCCCCCGGCCAGATCGTCATTGGCGGCCATGCCGCGGCGGTCGATCGTGCACTCGAGCTGCTGGCGGGTAAGGGCGTGCGCAAGGTGGTCAAGCTCGCGGTGAGCGTGCCCTCGCATACGCCGCTGATGCGCGAAGCCGCCAATCGCCTGTCGGAAGCGATGTCCGGCCTGGCCTGGAGCAGGCCGTCGCTGCCGGTGGTGCAGAACGTCGATGCCGAAGTGCACGACGGCGTGCACGCGATCCGCGACGCGCTGGTGCGCCAGCTCTACCTGCCGGTGCAGTGGACCGGCTGCATGCAGGCGCTCGCCGCGCGCGGCGCCTCGCGCATCGCCGAATGCGGCCCCGGCAAGGTCCTCACCGGCCTGGCGAAGCGCATCGACAAAATCCTCGACGCCCGCGCCCTCGGCACCGCCGCTGACTTCGACGCCACCTTGGCGGAATGGAAGAGCTGATTTTTTGCCGCGTAGATCCGTGGCAAAGCTTTTGAACTGACACAGGCAAAAACGAAATGACCCACGAACTGAAAGGCGAGATCGCGCTGGTGACCGGCGCCAGCCGTGGCATCGGTGCCGCGATTGCCGACGAACTGGCCGCGCGCGGCGCGACGGTCGTCGGCACCGCGACCAGCGAGGCCGGCGCGAAGGCGGTCGGTGACCGGCTTGCCGCGCAGGGCGGCCATGGGCGCGTGCTCGATGTCTCCGAACCCGGCGCGATCGAGGCGCTGATCGAGGCGATCGGCACCGACATCGGCGCGATCTCGATCCTGGTCAACAACGCCGGCATCACCCGCGACAACCTGCTGATGCGGATGAAGGACGCGGACTGGCAGGCGATCCTCGACACCAACCTGACCAGCGTCTATCGCAGCAGCAAGGCGGTGATGCGCGGGATGATGAAGGCCCGCCGCGGCCGCATCATCAACATCGCATCGGTCGTCGGCGTGACCGGCAACGCCGGCCAGGCGAACTACGCGGCGGCCAAGGCCGGCGTCATCGCCTTCTCCAAGTCGCTGGCGAAGGAGATCGGCAGCCGCGGCGTGACCGTCAACGTGGTCGCGCCGGGCTTCATCGCCACCGACATGACCCGTGACCTCCCCGAAGACGCCAAGGCGGCGATGGCGCAGCAGATCGCGCTCGGCCGCCTGGGCGAGTCCACCGACATCGCCCGCGCCGTCGCCTTCCTGGCCGGCCCGGACGCCGGCTACATCACCGGCGAGACCCTGCACGTCAACGGCGGCATGTACATGCCGTAATGCACCCGGGCGCCAAGCCCTTGAATCGAAAGGGGGCGGGCGGGCCATACCAGCCCCGGCCGAATCCCTTACACTACCCACCGCAACAGCCTCCACCGGAGCCAACAACCAATGAGCAGCATCGAAGAGCGCGTCAAGAAGATCGTCGTCGAACAACTGGGCGTCAAGGAAGACGAGGTCAGCGCAAGCGCCTCCTTCGTCGACGACCTGGGTGCGGATTCCCTCGACACCGTCGAGCTGGTGATGGCCCTCGAAGAAGAGTTCGAGTGCGAGATCCCCGACGAGGAAGCCGAGAAGATCACTTCGGTGCAGCAGGCGATCGACTACATCAAGGCCCACGTCAAGGCCTGATCGCAGCCGGCGCGGAAGCGCCGCATCGAATGTACAACCCGGGGCCGCTGATGCGGCCTCGGGCGTTTCCGGCGCGCCACATCGGCGCGCACCGCACAGCACGCACAACCGTCCGGAGTTCCCATGTCCAAGCGTCGCGTCGTCATCACCGGCCTCGGCATCCTGTCGCCTCTCGGCAATGACCTGGCCTCGTCCTGGCAGGGCATCGTGGACGGCCGTTCGGGCATCGGCCCGATCACCAATTTCGACGCGTCGGCGTTCGCCACCCGCATCGCCGGCGAGGTCAAGGGCTTCGATCCCGCGCAGTGGATCCCGGCCAAGGACGTCAAGAAGATGGACCCCTTCGTCCATTACGGCGTCGCCGCCTCGATGATGGCGCTGCAGGACGCGGGGCTCGACGTCGCCGCCGACCCCGAGCGCATCGGCGTGGCCATCGGCGCCGGCATCGGCGGCCTGAAGGGCATCGAGGAAACCTCGATCAAGTACCACGAGAGCGGCCCGCGCAAGATCTCGCCGTTCTACGTGCCGAGCACCATCATCAACATGATCGCCGGACAGGTCTCGATGATGACCGGCGCCAAGGGCCCGAACATTGCCGCGGTCACCGCCTGCACCACGGCCACCCACAACATCGGCCTGGCGATGCGCATGATCCAGTACGGCGACGCCGACGCGATGATCGCCGGCGGCGCCGAGTTCGCGACCACCCCGACGTCGCTGGGCGGCTTCTGCGCGATGAAGGCACTGTCGACCCGCAACGACGACCCGCAGCGCGCCTCGCGCCCCTGGGACGAGGGCCGCGACGGCTTCGTCATGGGCGATGGCGCCGGCATCCTCGTCGTCGAGGAGTACGAGCGCGCGAAGGCGCGTGGTGCGCGTATCTACGCCGAGCTCGCCGGCTTCGGCATGAGCGGCGACGCCTACCACATGACCGCGCCGAGCGAGAACGGCGAGGGCGGCGCGCGCTGCATGGTGGCCGCGATCCGCGACGCCGGCATGGACCCGTCCGAGGTCGGCTACATCAACGCGCACGGCACTTCGACCCCGGCCGGCGACCTCGCCGAAACCATGGGCATCAAGAGCGTGCTCGGCGCGCATGCGCGCAAGGTGATGGTCAGCTCGACCAAGTCGATGACCGGCCACCTGCTGGGCGCGGCGGGCGGCGTCGAGGCGGTGTTCTCGGCGATGGCGCTGCACACCGGCGTCATCCCGCCGACGATCAACCTCGACAATCCGTCCGAGGGCTGCGACCTCGACTACGTGCCGCACACCGCGCGCGAAGCGCAGGTCGATGTCGCGATGTCGAACTCGTTCGGCTTCGGCGGCACCAACGGCAGCCTGGTCTTCCGCCGCGTCTGATCCACGGCGCCGCCCCGCGGGGCGGCGAGGCCCGCACATGACCCACGTCCGCGCGCTCGCGCCCGGCTTCGACCTGCTCGCGCTGCAGCAGCGGGCGCCCGCGCGCTATCCGCTGCTGCTCGAATCGGTGGCTTCGGGCACGGCGCACGGGCGCTGGGACATGCTGCTGGCCGCCGATGGCCGCCGGCTGGTGCTGGGCCGCGACGGGCGCACGCGACGTGAGGGCGCGAGTGCCGGCGTGGATGCCCCCGCGCCGCACGATGCCACCGCGATCGACGACGACTTCCTGCGCGCGCTCGACGCGGAATGGCAGGCTGTCCGCCGGCCGGCCGCGGTGTCGCCGTGGCCCTTCCGCGGCGGCTGGGCACTGCTGCTGGGCTACGAGCTGGCCGCGCAGGTGGAGCCCGTGCTGCGGCTGCCCATGCCGCCCGGCGCGCTGCCGGTCGCCGTGGCCTGCCGCTGTCCGGCCGCGGTCCTGCGCGACCGCGCGAGCGGCGGGATGGTCGCGGTGGCCGAGGCGGGCGCGGAGGCGCTGCTCGAAGCGCTGCTCGCCGACATCGCCGACATCGAGGACATCGCCGACAGCGCCGACACCGGCGGCATGGCGGATATCGCGGTCAGCGAAGACAGCGCCGCCAGCGCCATGTCCTGGCCGAACCTGCGCGAATGCGCCGAAGCCCCAAGCGACGCCTATCTCGCCGCCGCCGCCCGCGCGCTGGACTACATCCGCGCCGGCGACGTCTTCCAGGTGAACCTGTCGCGCGGCTGGGAAGTCCGCTTCGACTCGCCGCTGCCGCCCGCCGCTCTGTACGCACGCCTGCGCCGCGCCAACCCGGCGCCGTTCGCCGGACTCTTCGACCTCGGCGACGCCGGCGCGGTGGTCAGCGCCTCGCCTGAGCGGCTGGTCTCGGTGCGTGGCGACCTGGTCGAGACGCGCCCCATCGCCGGCACCCGTCCGCGACTGCCGGGCGAAGACGACGCCGGGCGCATCCGCGAACTGATCGGCCATGCCAAGGAGCGCGCCGAGCACGTGATGCTGGTCGACCTCGAGCGCAACGACCTCGGACGGGTCTGCCGCGGGGGGAGCGTCGAGGTCGACGAGCTGATGGTGGTCGAGAGCTATGCGCACGTGCACCACATCGTCAGCAACGTGCGCGGCCGCCTGCGCGAGGACGCGACGCCGGGCGCGGTGCTGCGCGCGGTATTCCCCGGCGGCACGATCACCGGCGCGCCCAAGGTGCGCTGCATGGAGATCATCGCCGAGCTGGAAGGGGTCGGGCGCGGCGCCTACACCGGTGCGATGGGTTGGCTCGACCGCAGCGGCGACCTCGACCTCAACATCCTCATCCGCAGCGCGGAGGTGGCCGGCGACACGCTGCGCTTCCGCACCGGCGCCGGGATCGTGGCCGATTCCGACCCGGCGGCCGAACTCGACGAGACGCGCGCCAAGGCCCGCGGCATGCTGCAGGCGATCGGAGCCTGACCGGCGCCGCGGCGGGCACGGTATCCTTCGGCGCATGCACCTGATTCCCGGTTCCAACCGCGCGCGGCGCGCGCCATGAGGGCGCTCAAGCGGATCGTCCTCGCCCTGTTCCTGCTCTCGGCGCTGGCCGCCGGCGCCGCCGGCTGGTGGGCCTGGAGCGGTTACCAGCGCTTCGCCAATGCGCCCCTGCCGGGCGTGGAAGCCGGTGACAGCCTGGTGGTGGAGCGCGGCGACACGCTGCGCAGCGTGGTGACCCGCCTGCGCGCCCAGGGCATCGACGCCGGCCGTGGCCTCGAGTGGCGGCTGCTGGCGCGCCAGCTCGGCACCGGGGGCCGCATCCAGGTCGGCGAGTACGCGCTCGAGCCCGGCCTCACGGCGAGCCAGCTGCTGCAGCACATGCGCGACGGCAAGGTCGTGCGCCACCACTTCACCATCGTCGAAGGCTGGAACATCCGCGAGCTGCGCGCCGCGCTGGCACGCGTGACGCCGCTGGTCCAGACCCTGCACGAGGTCGACGACGCTGCGCTGATGGCGATGCTCGGCCGCGAGGGCCTGCATCCGGAGGGCCGCTTCCTGCCCGAGACCTACGCCTACGACCGCGGCGACACCGACGTCGACCTGCTGCGCCGCGCCGCCGGCGATCTCGACCGCGCGCTGGCCGCCGCCTGGGAGGCGCGCGCGGACGACCTGCCGATCGACACCGCGGAGGAGGCCCTGGTGCTGGCCTCGATCGTGGAGAAGGAGACCGGCATCGCCGAGGAGCGGCCGCTGATCGCCGGCGTCTTCACCCGCCGCCTGCGCATCGGCATGCGCCTGCAGACCGACCCGACGGTGATCTACGGCATGGGCAGCGCCTACGCCGGCAACATCCGCCGCAGCGACCTCACCACCGATACGCCCTACAACACCTATACCCGCGATGGCCTGCCGCCCACGCCGATCGCGATGGCCGGCGTCGACGCGCTGCGCGCCGCGACCCGCCCCGACGAGGGCGAGGCGCTGTACTTCGTGGCGGTCGGCGACGGCAGCGGACGGCACGTCTTCTCGCCCTCGCTGGACGCGCACAACGCCGCCGTGCGCCAGTACGTGCAGCGCTATCGCGAACGGCACGGGCCGCGATGAGCGCGCTGCCCCTGCATCCGCGCTTCGTGTCGCTGGAAGGCGGCGAGGGCGCCGGAAAGACCACGGTGCTGGCTGCGCTGCGCGCGGCGCTCGAGGCGGCCGGCGACAAAGCGGCCGGCAGCGAGGTCGTCGTCACCCGCGAGCCCGGCGGTACGCCGCTGGCCGAGAAGATCCGCGCGCTGCTGCTGCATCCGGGCGAGGAGGCGCTGGCGGCCGAGACCGAGCTGATGCTGATGTTCGCCGCGCGCGCCCAGCATGTGCGGGCGACGATCCTGCCCGCGCTCGAGCGCGGCGCGTGGGTGCTGTGCGACCGCTTCACCGATTCCAGCTACGCCTACCAGGGCGGCGGGCGCGGGCTCGATCCGGCCTTCATCGACGTCCTGGAGCAGCGCGTGGTCGGCCTGCGACCTGGCCTCACCCTCCTGCTCGACCTCGACGTCGCCCAGGGACGCGCGCGCATCGAAAGCCGCGATCCGCATCCCGACCGCATCGAGCGCGAGCGCGGGGCGTTCTTCGAACGCGTGCGCCAGGCCTTCCTCGCCCGCGCGGCCGCCGAGCCGCGGCGTTTCCGCGTCATCGACGCGTCGCGCACCGTCGACGAAGTGGTCGCCGAGGCGGTCGCCCGGCTCCGGGCCTTCGCGGGGGCGGCATGAGCCTCGACATCACCCTGGCGCCCTGGCAGCAGCGCATGCACGACCACGCGGCCGCCGCGATCGACGGCGGCCGCATGGGCCACGCGCTGCTGTTCTGCGGCCCGCCGATGCTGGGCAAGCGCCTGGTCGCCGAACGCCTGGCGCAGCGCGTGCTGTGCCTGTCGACGGATCCCGCCGCGCGCCCCTGCGGCCAGTGCCGCGCCTGCGTGCTGTACCACTCGCGATCGCAGAAGGATCCCGTCGAGCAGCGTCCCGATGGTTCGCCCTCGCATCCCTGGGGCCACCCCGGGCACCCCGACGCGATCTTCGTCGGCCATGCCTGGCGCATGACGCCGTCGCCGCCGCGCCAGCTCACCGTCGTGCCGGTCGACCAGGTACGCGAACTGTCGACGCGCCTGTCGACCACGCCGCAGTACGGCAGCGCCAAGGTGGCGATCATCGATCCGGCCGACGACATGAACGACGCCGCCGCCAACGCGCTGCTGAAGACGCTGGAGGAGCCGGTGCCGGGCCGCTACCTGTGGCTGCTGAGCGCCAACCCCGCGCGGCTGCCGGCGACGATCCGCAGCCGCTGCCAGCGCCTCGAGTTCCGGCTGCCGCCCGCGGACGAGGCGGTCGCCTGGCTGCGCGGGCAGGGCCACGCCGATGCGCCTGCCGCCGAGGCGCTGGCCGCCGCGCGCGGCCACCCCGGCCTCGCCGATGCCTGGCTGCGCGACGGTGGCATGGCGCTGCGCCGCGAGGTGGCCGGCGACATGGCGCGGCTGGCCGCGCACACGGCCTCGCCGCTGGAGGTCGCCAAGGCCTGGAGCGGCGACGAACAGGCCTTGCAGCGCCTGCGGCATGCCGCCGACGTGGCCCGCGACGCGGCCGCCGGCTTGACCGATCCGATGCGAATCCGGAAGCTGGCGACCTGGTTCGACAGCGCCAACCGCACGCGAGAGCTGCTCCGCAGCACGATCCGCGCCGACCTCGCGCTGGTGGACCTGCTGCTCGCATGGCGCGACGCGGCGGGCGACACGACACGGGGAGTCACGCGATGAGTGCAACAGGCGGCGGCGCACGGCAGGGCATCCTGTCGCTGGCGGTCAAGGACAAGGCCCAGCTGTATGCGGCCTACATGCCCTACCTGAAGCACGGCGGCATCTTCGTGCCGACCACCCGGCGCTACTTCATCGGCGACGAGGTCTTCGTCCTGCTCACGCTGCCCGAGTCGAGCGAGCGCCTGCCGGCCGCCGGCAAGGTGGTCTGGGTGACCCCGCCCGGTGCCCAGGGCAACCGCACCGCCGGCATCGGCGTGCAGTTCGCTGACACGGCCGAGGGCGAAAACGTGAAGGGAAAGATCGAGACCCTGCTCGCCGGCTCGCTGAACGCGGACAAGGCCACGCACACGATGTAGCCCGGGCGGTGCTTCGCCTGTCCGGAGTGCCGCCGGTGGCGCGTTGACGCGGATACCCCCCGTCACCGGAGACCGCCATGGCCTCTCCGCGCAGCTTCGCCCCGTCCTCACTCGCCTTCCTGCTCGCCCTGGCCTGTGCCGGCTGCCGGCAGGCGCCTCCCGCCACCGTCGAGCCGGTGGTCTCCCCGCCTGAAATGGCCCTCGTCGGCGCGGTGCTGCTTGACGGCCTGGGCGACTACAGCTTCCCCGTCACCAGCCGGCACCCGGCGGTGCAGCGCTGGTTCGACCAGGGACTCGCGCTCACCTACGGCTTCAACCACGACGCCGCCGAGCGCGCCTTCCTCAGGGCCACCGAGCTCGATCCCGACTGCGCGATGTGCTGGTGGGGCGCGGCGCTGGTGCTGGGGCCGCACGTGAACGCCGCCATGGATCCTGCCGACAACACCGATGCCTGGCTGCGCCTGCAGCGGGCCATCGCGCTGGCCCCGAAAGCGGGTGCGCGCGAGCAGGCCTTCATCACCGCGCTGTCGGCCCGCTATGCGGCCCAGCCGCCGGAGGATCGCCGTCCGCTGGACGAAGCCTATGCCGCGGCCACCCGGGTGATGGCGGAGCGGCGGCCGGACGATCCGGACGCCGCGGTGCTCCACGCCGAAGCGCTGATGGACCTGCAGCCCTGGGACTACTACGACGCGAACCTGCAGCCCAAGGGCCATACCGCCGAAGTGGTGAAGCGGCTGGAAGGCGTGATGGCGCGCCAGCCGGAGCACGCCGGCGCGCTGCACCTGTACGTGCACGCGGTGGAGGCGTCGGCCCATCCAGAGCGCGGTGCCGCGGCCGCCGACCGGCTGCGCACGCTGGTGCCCGGCTCGGGACACCTGGTGCACATGCCGGCGCATATCTATGCGCGCGTCGGGCGCTGGCACGACGCGGTGCTCGCCAACCAGCGCGCGATCGAGGCCGACGACGCCTATCTCGCGCTCTGCCGCGGCAACGTCCAGGGCGTCTATCCGCTGGGCTACGTCCCGCACAACCACCACTTCCTCTGGTTCGCGGCGAGCATGGAGGGCAACAGCGCGCTGGCCGCCGAAGCGGCCCGGCACACCGCCGAGCGCACCGCGCTGCCGGAGCTCATGCGCCAGCCGGGTTTCGCCGGCCTGCAGCACTACTGGATGACGCCGTGGTTCGCGCGCGTGCGCTTCGGTCGCTGGGACGAGATCGCGGCCGGGCCGAACCCGGCGCCGGACCTGCCCTATGTGACCGCGATCTGGACCTGGGCCCAGGGCGTGGCCGCGGTCCGGCAGTCACGCATGGACGACGCCGGCCGCTACCTGGCGGCGCTGCGCCCGCTGGCCGCCGATCCGGCAATGGATGCGCTCACCGTCTGGGACCGCTATCCGCTCACCCACGCGGTGCGCATCGCCGAGCGCTCGCTGACCGCGGAGATCGCATCCGCGCGCGGCGACCACGCCGCGGCCATTGGCGCGCTGCGCGAGGCCGCGGCCATCGAGGACGCGATTCCCTACGACGAACCCCCGGGCTGGCACGCACCGGTGCGCCACTCGCTGGGCGCCGTGCTGCTCACCGCGGGACGGCCGGCCGAGGCCGAGGCGGTGTACCGCGAAGAGCTGCGGCGCAATCCCGACAACGGCTGGTCACTGTTCGGGCTGGCGCAGAGCCTGCGCGCGCAGCGCCGGCAGGACGGCGTGGCGGACGTCGAACGCCAGCTCGCGCAGGCGTGGCGGCACGCGGACGTCCGCCTGACGGCGTCGCGATTCTAGCGGCCGCTCAGCGCCGGAGCGCCGGGGAGTCCCAGCCCGGGCGCGGCGCGAAGCGGTCGCCGTGCACGGCCTGCAGCGCCTTGAGCCGCAGCAGCACCGCTTCCACGCCGGTCTCGCGCACGTACTGGATCGGGCCGCCGCGGAAGGGCGCGAAGCCGGTGCCGAAGATCACGCCGGCGTCCAGCAGGTCGCCATCGGCCACCACGCCCTCGTGCAGCGCCGCCACCGCTTCGTTGACCAGCGGCAGGATCAGGCGGTCCTCGAGGTCGGCCGGCGCTGTGTAGTCCTTGGGCACCTCGGGTTTCTTCGGCTTGCCGTCTTCCCACGTGTAGAGGCCCTGGCCGTCCTTCTTGCCGCGACGCCCCGCTTCGGGCGGCGTCGACAGCGACGCCGGGATCGGCAGGCCGAGGAAGGGCGCGAGCTCCGCGCCGACGCCGGCCGCGACGTCCAGGCCGACGGTGTCGATCAGCTCGATCGGCCCCATCGGCATGCCGAACTTCACCGCGGCGCGATCGATCACCGCGCCCGGGATGCCCTCCGAGTACGCGGTGGCGGCCTCGAGCATGTAGGGGAACAGCAGGCGGTTGACGAGGAAACCGGGCGTGCCCGCGACCGGCACCGGCAGCTTGTCGATCGCCTTGCAGAACGCCGCCAGGCGGTGCTCGGTGTCCGGGTCCATGCCGTCATGGCGCACGATCTCGACCAGCGGCATCAGCGCCACCGGATTGAAGTAGTGCAGGCCGGCGAACTGCGCGGGGCGCGCCAGGCCGGTGCGCAGGTCGTCGAGCGGGATCGAGGAGGTGTTGGTGGTGAGGAGCGCGCCGGCCTTGAGCTGCGGCTCCACGCCCGCGTACAGCGAACGCTTGGCCTGTGGCTGCTCGATGATCGCCTCGATCACCAGGTCGGCCTCGGCCGCGCCCGCGCCGGCGAGGTCGGACTTCAGCCGCGCGACCACTTCGGGACGCTTCGCATCGACCTTGACCTTCTTCGCGAACAGCTCCTGCGCGCGCGCCATGGCCGTGTCGATATAGGCCTGCTCGCGGTCCTGCAGGGTGACGTCGAAGCCCTTCAGCGCCGACCAGGCGGCGATGTCCCCGCCCATGACGCCTGCGCCGACCACGTGCACGCGCTGGATGCCGCCCGCCGCCGGCTTGCCGCCGGCGCTCCCGGGTGCGGCCGCGCCGAGCCCCTTCAGGCGCTCCTGCAGGAAGAACACGCGCGTCAGGTTGCGCGCGGTCGGGGTGCCGGCCAGCTTCACCACCGACTTGCGCTCGGCGGCCAGGCGGGCCTGGATGCCACCGCCGGTGCGGCGCCAGGTCTCGATCAGCGCGTAGGGCGCCGGATAGTGCTCCCGCCGGGCCTTGCGCGCGACCTGCTTGACCAGCATCGGTGCCAGCAGCTGGCGCGCAAGCCAGGTGTTCGTCGCCCAGCCCATGAAGCGCTGCCGGACGGGCCGCTCGACGCCCTTGAGGGCGACATCCACCGCCGCGTCGAGCAGGCCCGCCGGCTCGGCCACGCGGTCGACCAGGCCGATCGCCTTCGCGGCCGACGCCGACAGGGTGCGGCCGGTCAGCATCATGTCCATGGCCGCGGGCGTGCCGACCAGGCGAGGCAGGCGCACGCTGCCGCCCCAGCCCGGATAGATGCCCAGCTTCACCTCGGGCAGGCCGATGCGCGTGGAGGGATCGGAGCTGGCGACGCGGTAGCGGCAGGCCAGCGCGATCTCGGTGCCGCCGCCCATGCAGAAGCCGTGGATGGCCGCGACGGTCGGGCAGGGCAGCTCGGCCAGCCGCTGGAACACCTGCTGGCCGCGGCGGATGGAATCACCGATCGTGCCGCGGGCGTCGAACTCGGCGAACTCGCGGATGTCGGCCCCGGCGATGAAGCCCTTGGCCTTGCCCGAGCGCAGCACCAGCGCCCTGGGCGGGTCGAGGGCCAGGCGCTCGAGCAGGGTGTCGAGTTCGACCAGGACGTCCTGGGCGAAGGTGTTGACCGACTCCCCGCCGCGGTCGAACGTCAGCAGGACGACGCCGTCAGGGCGCTGCTCGGCGTGCCAGTGGCTGAAGCGCAGACCATCGAGTCCAGCAATCATGCGGAACCATCCGTAAGGGTATGGGAACTGCCTATGATCCAGAGTCCCTTTCACCGGCGTCAAATCGCGACGCGGCGGGGGCGGCGGCTTGCGGGCGGCTGAACCCGGCCCCAGATCATCGTGCAGGGTGGAACTTTCCGCCTGCGTGAAGGTCATATCCGGTCCCAGGGCCGGTTCCCAGGAGAGTGCCGGCCCATGGCCGAGATCGACAGCAGTCCGCCAGATCAGGAACTCGTGCGCCGCGTGCAGGCGGGCGACATGGCCGCCTTCGACCTCTTGGTGCGCAAGTACCAGCACCGCGTGGCGGCGCTGGTCGGCCGCTACGTCCGGGACTGGAGCGAATGCCAGGACGTCGCGCAGGAGACCTTCATCCGTGCCTACCGCGCGATCGGCAACTTCCGCGGCGACGCCCAGTTCTACACCTGGCTGCACCGGATCGCGGTCAACACCGCGAAGAACCACCTGGTGGCGGGCAACCGCCGTCCGCCGACCGACGATATCGATCCGGACGATGCCGAGCACTTCGACGTCGCCACCGGCCTGCGCGACCACGACACGCCCGAGCGCGAGCTGATGCGCCAGCAGATGGAACAAACGGTGCTGCGCGCGGTCCAAGCCCTGCCCGAGGAGCTGCGCACGGCCATCACCCTGCGCGAGGTCGAAGGGCTGAGCTACGAGGACATCGCCACGCGCATGGACTGTCCGATCGGGACCGTCCGCTCCCGGATTTTCCGGGCCCGCGAGGCGATCGACCTGGAACTCAAGCCGCTGATGGAACCCGAGTCCGCGCCCGAACGCGCGGCGCGATGAGGACGAGATGAGCCACCACAACGACGACATCGACATCGAATTCCCGCAGGTCGCGCCCGACCGGCTGTACGCCCACAACCGCCGGCAGCTGTCGGCGATGCTGGACGGCGAACTGTCCCCCGACCAGGCGCGCTTCATGCTGCGCCGGCTGCAGCACGACACCGAGCTCGCCGCGTGCTGGGAGCGCTGGCAGGTCTGCGGCGACGTGCTGCGCGGGCGCGGCCACGCGCTGCTGCCGGCGGACTTCTCCAGGCGGGTGGCCGATGCGATCGCCACGCCGGCAGGCGACAGCGGCGCGGCGACCGCGGCCGCGGCGGCCCGGGTGCAGCGCCGCGGGCATCGGCTGCTGCGCTGGGGTGGTGGCGCGCTGGCCGCTTCGGTGGCCCTCGTGTCGCTGTTCATGGCGCGGCAGATCCCGGATCCGCAGGGGCCGGAGATCGTCGAAGCCGCCGCCGCGGCGCGTCCGGCCCCCGACCAGGTGGATGCGACCCGCCTTGCCGAGGTCGCGGAGACGGTGGTGACGCCGGCATCCCCGACCCGGGCGCCTGCGGAGGCCATTGACGCGGCCGCGCTGCTGGCGGCAACGGCGCCGGCGGTGGTGGCGGTCGCCGAGGTGCCGCGCCGTGCGACCGGACGCGCCAGCACGCGCAGCCAGGTCCAGCGCGCGGCGCTGCGGCGCGGCCAGGGCGCCGATGCGCCGGCACGCACCGCGGTGGCCGCGGCTGCCCCGTTGGCACCGCCGATGTCCGCGAGCCAGGCCCCCGTCCTCTCGGCCAGCCTGCCCGTGCTGGCCGCAGGGTCGTCCGCGCATGTCACGCCGGAGGGCGAGGCGCTGTTCGGCGGACCGGCCGCGGAGGCGCGGCCCTGGCCGCGCGCGGTGCTGCCGGGCCTGTCGCGTGGCCAGCCGTTCGCCGCCGGCTACGGCCTGCCGCAGGCCGAGGCATTCGCCCCGTTCCAGCCGCGCCTGGGCGTCGACCGTGCGTCGCCCGCCCGCCCGGCGATGCCGCCGTCCGGAGCGGCGGGCACCGGGGCGGAAGAAGCGGATCCCGCCTCCGGCCCGCGGCCGGGCGAGACCGACTGACAGCTCCGCGGCTGGCCATGCCCTCCGCGCCTCGGCGTTCCAGCCGCGTGCGAGCCGCCTGCGAACGCCATCCCAGAAAACGAACATCGAGGTTACCGAGTTGATGAAATCCCCCGTCTTCGCCGTCGCCCTCGTGGCCCTCACCGCGGCCGGCACCGCCGCCGTGGTGCTGCCCGCCGCCACCGCCCAGTCCTCGCAGGGCCAGGCCGCCAGCGCCGTGCCCGCGGTCCCGCTGGTCACCGGACTTCCTGATTTCACCCGCCTGGTCGACCGCGTTGCCCCGGCCGTGGTGAACATCGAGGTCACCGTCGGTCCGCGCGGCAACCGCCAGGCGCAGCAGCAGCAGCTGCCCGACGACATGCCGGAGTTCTTCCGCCGCTTCTTCGGCCCGGGCTCGCCGTTCCCGGGCACGCCGCAGGACCCGGGCGGCCGCGGCGGCCTGTCCATGGGCAGCGGCTTCCTGGTCTCGGCCGACGGCTACGTGATCACCAACCACCACGTGGTCGACGGTGCCACCGCGGTGCGGGTCACGCTGCCCGACCGCCGCGGCTTCGATGCGGACGTGGTGGGCAGCGACGAGCAGTCCGACGTCGCCGTGCTCAAGATCGACGCCAGCGGCCTGCCGTTCCTGCGCGCCGGCCGGGCCAATGACGTGAAGCCGGGCCAGTGGGCGGTCGCGATCGGCTCGCCTTTCGGCCTCGACCAGTCGGTCACCGCCGGCATCGTCAGCGCCGTGGGTCGTGCCAACCAGTATGCGAACCAGCGCTACGTGCCTTTCATCCAGACCGACGTCGCGATCAACCGCGGCAACTCCGGTGGCCCGCTGCTCAACACCAGCGGCGAGGTGATCGGCATCAACTCGCAGATCTTCTCCAACTCCGGCGGCTACATGGGGGTGAGCTTCGCGATCCCGATCGACGTGGTGATGAACGTCGCCGACCAGCTCAAGGCCACCGGCCAGGTGCGTCGCGGGCAGATGGGCGTGCAGGTGCAGGAGATCCGTGCCGATGCCGCCCAGGGTCTCGGCCTGCCCGACACCCGCGGGGCCCTGGTGGCCGACGTGGTGGCGGGCGGCGCGGCGGCCAAGGCCGGCATCGAGCGCGGTGACGTGATCCGCGAGGTCGACGGCGTGGCCATCAGCCAGTCCAGCGACCTGCCGCCGATGATCGGCGCCAAGGCGCCGGGCAGCCGGGTCGCGGTGAAGATCTGGCGCGAGGGCCGGACCCGCGACGTCACGGTCACCCTGAGCGAGCTGGACGAGGGCCTGGCGGCCGGACCGCGCGCCCCGTCCACCGGCGCGCCGGCGGCCAGGTCGAGCAATCCCCTGGGTGTGGTCGGCAGCGAGCTCAGCGCCGAGCAGCGCCGCCGCCTCGACCTCAAGCCGGATGAAGGGGTGGCGGTGGCCCGCGTCGAGGGCCTGGCGGCGCGCAGCGCCGGCATCCAGCCGGGTGACGTGATCCTGCAGGTCGGCCGCGCCAACGTGGCGAACCCCGCCGAGCTCGACCGCGAACTCGGCAAGGCCAAGGCCGGCGAGACCGTGATGTTGCTGGTGCGCAACCGCAGCGGCGGCACGCAGTTCATCGCGGTCACGCCGCGCGACGAGGCGAAGTAAGGGACGAGGGGCCGGGCAACCGGCCCCTATCCTTCCAGACTGTCCTGTAGGAGCGGCTACAGCCGCGATCGGTCATCGCCAGTGCCGCCTTTGCGAGGGAGAAGCTGCTCCGTTGTGATCCGCGCGGCCCGTCCCGCGCACAGGGGGTGTGCTCCCCCGTCCTGTCCGCGTCCTGCTCCCACGGCCGGCCGCCGGCCATCCATGGCCGGCTGTCCGCACACCCCCTGTGCGCGGGACGGGCTGTGACGATTTCCGGCTTCGGGAGCGGAGGTCAAGGGCCGCGGCGACCGCAACAGCGACAGCAGCAGCGACAGCAGTAGCAACAGCAGTAGCAACAGCGACAGCAGCAGCAACGGTGACACCAACGCCAAGGCAGCAGCCACAGCAACGGCGATCGCGGCTGTAGCCGCTCCCACAGGAAACACGCTGTCAGGCGCCGCCGAGGTGGTGGTGCCTGGCGTGGGCGCAGGGGGACGCCCAGAGCCGGCCATGGATGGCCGGCGGCCGGAATTGGAAGCAGGAAGCGGACTTCTGGCTGTCCGAACACCCCCTGCGTCCACGCCAGGCGGCGCGCGCGCCCATTACGGCCGGACGCGTCCGCTTGGCAAGCCTGCCAACGAAGTCCGCCCGGACAGAACGACACTATTCCTGGCGAGCCGGGAGCTGGCGATCATTGAGGGCCCGGCCCCGCGCTGTGCGACAATGTTCCGTTCGACTCAACCCGGCCGGAATCCGGCCCACGACTGCCGCCCATGCCCCCCGAATCGATGCGGAACATCCGCAACTTCTCCATCATCGCGCACGTCGACCACGGCAAGTCGACGCTTGCCGACCGCATCATCCAGCTCTGCGGCGGCCTGACCGCGCGCGAGATGGAAGCGCAGGTGCTCGACAACAACCCGATCGAGCGCGAGCGCGGGATCACCATCAAGGCGCAGTCGGTGTCGGTGCCCTATACCGCGCGCAACGGCCAGACCTACCACCTCAACTTCATCGACACCCCCGGGCATGTCGACTTCAGCTACGAGGTCAGCCGCTCGCTGGCCGCCTGCGAGGGCGCGCTGCTGGTGGTCGATGCCGCGCAGGGCGTGGAGGCGCAGTCGGTCGCCAACTGCTACACCGCGGTGGAGCAGGGCCTGGAAGTCGTGCCGGTGCTCAACAAGATCGACCTGCCCACCGCTGACATCGAGCGCGCCAAGGCCGAGATCGAGGCGGTGATCGGCATCGACGCCACCGACGCGGTGGCGGTCAGCGCCAAGACCGGGCTCAACGTCGAGGAGGTGCTCGAAGCCATCGTGCACCGCATCCCGCCGCCCGTGCCGCGCGACACCGACAAGCTGCAGGCGCTGATCATCGACTCCTGGTTCGACAACTACCTGGGCGTGGTCTCGCTGGTGCGCGTGATGCAGGGCGAGATCAAGGCCGGCGCCAAGATGCTGGTGATGTCGACCGGGCGCACCCACCAGGTCGACAAGGTCGGCGTGTTCACGCCCAAGCGCAAGGAAACCGCGGCGCTGCGCGCCGGCGAGGTGGGCTGGATCAACGCCTCGATCAAGGACGTGCACGGCGCGCCGGTCGGCGACACGCTCACGCTCGCCAACGATCCCGCGCCGCACCCGTTGCCGGGCTTCCAGGAGATGCAGCCGCGCGTGTTCTCGGGCCTGTTCCCGGTCGACGCCGACGACTACCCGGACCTGCGCGAAGCGCTGGAAAAGCTGCGCCTCAACGACGCCGCGCTGCGCTTCGAGCCGGAAAGCTCGGAGGCGATGGGCTTCGGTTTCCGCTGCGGCTTCCTCGGCATGCTGCACATGGAGATCGTGCAGGAGCGCCTGGAGCGCGAGTACGACCTGAACCTCATCAGCACCGCGCCGACCGTGGTCTACGAAGTGCTGCTGACCGATGGCGAGGTGATGTCGCTGGACAACCCGGCGAAGCTCCCGCCCACCAACAAGATCGAGGAAGTGCGCGAGCCGATCATCCGCGCCAACATCCTCACGCCGCCGGACTACGTCGGCAACGTCATCACCCTCTGCGAAGAGAAGCGCGGCAGCCAGGTCGGCATCCAGTACCTGGGCAGCCAGGTGCAGATCAGCTACGAGCTGCCGATGGCGGAAGTCGTGCTGGACTTCTTCGACCGCCTGAAGTCGGTGTCGCGCGGCTATGCCTCGCTCGACTACCACTTCGTACGCTTCGAGGCCGGCCCCTTCGTGCGCGTGGACACGCTGATCAACGGCGACAAGGTCGATGCGCTGTCGATCATCGTCCACCGCAGCCACGCCGACCGCCGTGGCCGCGATCTGACCGACAGGATGAAGGAACTGATCCCGCGCCAGCAGTTCGACGTCGCGATCCAGGCCGCCATCGGCTCGCAGATCATCGCCCGCAGCTCGGTCAAGGCGCTGCGCAAGAACGTGCTGGCCAAGTGCTACGGCGGCGACATCAGCCGCAAGAAGAAGCTCCTGGAGAAGCAGAAGGAAGGCAAGAAGCGCATGAAGCAGGTTGGCCGGGTGGAGATCCCGCAGGAGGCCTTCCTCGCCGTGCTCCAGGTGGACAACAAGTGACGGCGGCCGACCGGCGCGCCGCGGACGGGGTGGACGCATGAAGTGGTTCGAACTCGGGCTGGTCCTGCTGACCTTCGCCTCCGGCATCATCTGGCTGCTCGACCGGCTGTTCTTCGCGAAGGCGCGCAAGGCGCGCGCCGGCCTGCTCGACGAAGGCCGCGAGCCGGTGGTCGTCGACTACGCGCGGGCGTTCTTCCCGATCCTGGCGGTGGTGCTGGTGCTGCGCAGCTTCATCGCCGAACCGTTCCGGATTCCGTCCAGCTCGATGATGCCGACGCTCCTGATCGGCGACTTCATCCTGGTCAACAAGTTCGCCTACGGCCTGCGCCTGCCGGTGAACAACCGCAAGGTGATCGAGATCGGCCTGCCCGAGCGCGGCGACGTGGTGGTGTTCCGCCCGCCGGCGCACCCCGACCAGGACTGGATCAAGCGCGTCGTCGGCCTGCCTGGCGACGCCATCGCCTACCGTGACAACGTCCTCTACGTGAACGGCGAGGCCTCGGCCTACCAGCCGATCGGCGCGTACGTCGGCAAGGGCCGCGGCGAGGAAATGAGCGGCGCCAGCCTGCTGGCCGAGGACCTCGGCGGCGATGGCCGCCACGAGGTGCTGGAGATCGACAGCCCGATGTTCGCGCACCACGGCGTGGGCGAGTGGACGGTGCCCGAAGGCGAATATTTCGTCATGGGCGACAATCGTGATAGAAGCGACGACAGCCGCTTCTGGGGCACGCTGCCGGAGACCCAGCTCCGGGGCAAGGCGTTCCTGGTGTGGATGAATTTCGACAGCGCCGCCGGCGGCGTCGACTTCGACCGCATCGGCACGCGCCTCTGAGCGGCACGGGGAAACGGGCGCGGCAATGACCAATCGCAACGGGGATCGAGGGGAGAGGGCAATGAGGAATTCGCAACGCGGCATCACCCTGCTGGGGTTCATCATCGTGCTGGGGGTCGTGGGCCTGTTCGCCTACGTCGGCATGAAGCTGTTCCCGATGTATTCGGAGTACTACAGCGTCCGCTCGGCGATGAAGGGCCTGGCCAACGAGCCCGGCATCGCCAACACCGAGCCGCGCAAGATCCAGGACCTGTTCTTCCGCCGGCTGTACATCAGCTACTCGGAGAACGTGAAGCCCGAACACGTCAAGCTCAAGCGCGTCGGCGCCGGCTGGCAGATGGACGTGAAGTACGAGGTCCGCAAGGAGCTGATCGGCAACCTCGACGTCGTGGGCAAGTTCGAGTCCACGCAGATGCTGACCAGGACCGGTGCGGTCGATTGATCCCGGTGCGCGCATCGCGGGACATGCGTTCCGCGATCCCGCGCTGCTCGCGCAGGCGCTGACGCACCGCAGCGCCGGCGCCCCGCACAACGAGCGCCTGGAATTCCTGGGCGATGCGCTGGTCGGGCTGATCGTGGCCGAAGTGCTGTACCTGCGCTGGCCCAGGGCCGACGAAGGCGCGATGACCCGCGCACGCGCCGAGCTGGTGCGCGAATCCTCGCTGGCGCGGATCGCGCGCGACCTGGAACTCGGCGCCCGCATCACCCTGGGTCCCGGCGAAATGAAGTCCGGCGGCCACCGCCGCGATTCGATCCTGTCCGATGCGCTCGAGGCGGTGGTCGGCGCGATCTATCTCGATGCCGGCTTCGAGGCCTGCCGCAGCGCGGTGCTGCCGTGGTTCGAACCGCAAGTCGCGGCGCTGCCGGCCGGTGGCTTCGGCAAGGACCCCAAGACCCGGCTGCAGGAGTGGCTGCAGGGGCGGCAGCGTCCGCTGCCCAGCTATGAACTCGTGTCCGAAAGTGGCGAGGAACACGCCCGCATCTTCCTTGTCCGCTGCCTGCTGACCGAGCCCGCGCTCGAGGCCGAAGGCAGCGGCAGCTCCCGCCGCGCCGCCGAACAGGACGCCGCCACGGCGATCCTGTCCCAACTGGAATCCGCAAAACCATGAACACCCCAGCCGCCAGCCGCAGCGGCGCGGTCGCCGTCGTCGGCCGGCCGAACGTCGGCAAGTCCACCCTGGTCAACGCCCTGGTGGGCGCCAAGGTCAGCATCGTCTCCAACCGCCCGCAGACCACGCGCCATCGCCTGCTCGGCATCGCCACCTTCCCGGCGGGCCAGCTGCAGCTGGTCGACACGCCCGGCGTGCATCGCGCACCGGGCAAGCAGTCGGCGTCGGCCATGCACCGGATGATGAACCGCGCCGCGCGCGGCGCGCTCGAGGGCGTCGATGCCGCGGTGCTGGTGGTCGAGGCGGGCCGCTGGGACGAGGAGGACACGCTGGCGTACGAGGCCCTGCGCGAGGCGAAGGTGCCGGTGGTGCTGGTCGTCAACCAGGTCGACCGCATCCGCGAGAAGGCCGCGCTGCTGCCCTACCTGCAGAAGGTGACCGACGGCCGCGACTTCGCCGGCGTGCACCCGGTGTCGGCACTCAAGCGCACCGGCCTGGATGCGCTGGTTGCCGAGCTGCTGGGCCTGGTGCCCGAGGGCGAGCCGGCCTACGCCGAGGACGAGATCACCGACAAGAGCCAGCGCTTCCTCGCGGCCGAACTGCTGCGCGAGCAGCTGATGCGCCAGCTTGGCGCGGAGCTTCCGTACTCGACCACGGTGGAGATCGAGTCCTTCAGCGAAGAGGACACGAAGTCCGGCCCGATGATGCGCATCGGCGCCGTGGTCTGGGTCGAGCGCGACGGCCAGAAGGCGATCGTGATCGGCAAGGGCGGCGCGCGGCTGCGCGAGATCGGCAGCAAGGCGCGGCTTTCGATGGAGCGCCTGTTCGGCTGCAAGGTGTTCCTGGAAACCTGGGTGCGCGTGCGCGCCGGCTGGTCCGACGACGAGGCCGCGCTGCGCAGCTTCGGCTACGACAAATAGCCCGCCGCTTGAAACTGTAGGAGCGGCTACAGCCGCGATCACGGCCGCGGCCATCACGAACCCCTGATCGCGGCTGTAGCCGCTCCTACAATGCGCGCATGCGGATCGCCGGCGAGCATGCCTTTGTCCTCCACGCGCGCGCCTGGCGCGAGACCAGCCTGCTGGTCGAAGTGCTGTGCGCGGAGGAGGGCCGCATGGGCCTGGTGGCGCGCGGCGTGCGGGCGCCGAAGAAGCAGGCGCTGCGCGCGGCGCTGCAGCCGATGCAGTACATCCGCTTCGATGCCGTGCAGAAGGGCGAGCTGGCACATCTGAATTCCGCCGAGGCCCTGGACGTCGCCCCCCGGCTGCAGGGCGAGGCCATGCTGTCCGGCTTCTACGCCAGCGAACTGGTGCTGCGCCTGGCACCGCGGCACGACCCGCAGCCCGAGCTCTACGCGGCCTACGCGGCGCTGCGCGCCCGCCTGGGCGCGGGCGAGCCGCTGGCCTGGACGCTGCGCCGCTTCGAGCGCGACCTGCTGGACGGCATCGGCGTCGGGCTCGACTACGGCCACGAGGGCGATGGCGATCCGGTGGATCCCGCCGCCCGCTACCGGCTGGACCCGGGACACGGACCGGTGCGCGTGCGCGGGGAACGCGGAGGCGACCGCGAGCGCAGCGCCACCGGCCGTGCGCTGCTCGCGCTGTCGGACGACGTCGCGCCCCCGGCCGAGGACCTCGGCGGACTCCGCCGGGTGCTGCGCGAGGTGCTTGAATCGCACCTGGGTGGCCGCCCGCTGGCGTCGTGGCAGCTGCTGGGCGACCTTGGCCGCGTGGGCCAGGGCGGGCCTCAGGGTGGCAGCAGTTCCTGAGCCGCGGCGTCGAAGCCGCCGAGCGCCGCATCCGAGTCGGGCGCGTCCTCCAGCGTCCTCACCGCCCGTCCCAGCCGCGCCGCGCCGACGAAGCCGCAGCTCGCGCGCAGGCGGTGCAGGACATCGCGCAGGCTGTCGTGCCGGCCGGTGCGGACCGACTCCATGACCTGGCCGTGGGCGGCCGGCAGCTCGGCCAGGAACAGCTGGCGCAGCGCGTCGACGTGCGCGCGCTCGCCGTTGAGCGCGCGCAGCGCGGCGACGTCGTCCCAGGCGTGCAGGCCGGCCGTGTCCAGCGGTGAAGCGACCGCCGCCTCCGCCACCCGCAGCGAGGATCGCCCGGCCAGCGCGCCGGCCAGCGCCGCGCGCAGCGCCGCAGCGGCCAGCGGCTTGACCAGCACGGCGTCGAAGCCGGCGTCCTGCAGTGCGCGGTGGACCTCGTCGTCGCGGGCGGCGGTGTGCGCGATCGCCGGCGTGTCCAGCCCGAGGCCACGGAGCTCGGCGAGCAGCCCCGCGCCATCGCCGTCGGGCAGGTGGGCATCGACCAGCCAGAGCGCATACGCGATGTTGGTGGCCTGGGCGCGCGCGGCCGAACGGGTGTTGACGGTGTCGACGGTCGCCGGCAGGCCTTCCGCCGCGGCGGCGAGGAAGGCGGCGGTGGTGTGGTCGTCCTCGACCAGCAGGATGCGTGGTTTCATCGGCGCGTCCCCTCCTGTCGCTACTCTGGCTGCCATGCCCGCGTGGATCTTACCCCTGCTCGCCGCGTTTGCGCTGCTGTCCGCGAGCCCGGCGCATGCGCGTGCGCTGGTGGCGCGGATGGCGAGCGTGTCCACGCCGGTGGCGACGCTGCAGGGCGTGCAGGTGCGGCTGGACTGGCCCGCAGACGCCGAGGTGGGCGAGCTGCGCATCACGGCGCAGCGCGCGGACGCGCCCGACCTGGGACAGCACTTCGCCGCGCTGTCGTGGCGTTGCCCGCTGCGCCGCGACGGCCAGGGCGGCTGGGCCTGTGCGGGCGAGTTGAGGCAGGGGCGCGGCGCGCCGCTGCGGCTGGAGCTGGCGCTGCCTCCGGGGCGCGTGTCCGCCGCGCTGTCGGGTGCTGGCGGCTCGCGGCTTGCGCTGCGCCGTGACGATGCCGCGCCGGATCTCTTCGCCATCGACATCACGCGCGTGCCGGTGGCCTGGGCCGAAGCACTGGCCCGGCGCGCATGGCCCGGCGTGCGGCTCGGGGACGGCCGCCTGGGGGGCCACCTCGAGCTGCGCGTTCCGGACGCGGCGCCGATGCGGCTCACCGGCGAACTGGCGCTGGACGGCGGCGCCTTCGACAGCGCCGACGGGACGCAGGCCGGGGCCGGACTCGGCGCGCGGCTCGGCATCGACTGGCTGGCGGCGGAGGCCGGTCCGCAACTGGCCATCGACGGCGAGCTGCTGGGCGGCGAGCTGCTGTTCGGCAGCGGCTACTTCGTGCTGCCGGCAACGCCCGTTCCGGTACGCCTGCGCGCGCATGGCGTGGCCGACGGCTGGGCGTTGGACGCGTTCCTCGCCCGCGACCCGGGCGTGCTGGAGGTGCAGGGCCGCGCGGACCTCGATGGCGCGGGCGTGCGCGCACTGGCGCTGTCGCTGCGCAGCGCGGAGGCGGCGCGGCTGCCGGAGCGCTACCTCTCGGGCTGGCTGGGCCAGGCCGGACTGACCGGGCTGGCGCTCACCGGCGGCTTCGACGCCGACGTGGAGATCATCGACGGTGCGCTGGCCGGCTTCGCGCTGCGCGCCCGCGGGCTGGACGTCGCCGCGCCCGACGGGCGCTTCCGCTTCCAGGGCCTGGACGGCGACGTGCGCCTGGTGTCGGAAGGCCGCGTCGACAGCGAGCTCCGCTGGCAGTCCGCGGCCATCGGCGCCATCCCCTTCGGTCCCGCGCGCCTGCCGTGGCGCAGCAGCGATGGCGAGCTGCACCTGCGCGAGGGCGTCGGCATCGCGATCCTCGATGGCCGCCTCGACATTCCCGCGCTGCGGTTGCGCCCGCCGGGCAGCAAGGGTCCGCTGCTGGTGGAGGCGGCACTCGGCGTCGAGTCGCTGGACATGGCCACGCTGGCCTCCGCGCTCGGGCTCCCGGCCTTTCCCGGGACCCTGTCCGGCCACATCCCCAGCGCGCGCTACGTCGGCGACCGCCTGGACTTCGAAGGCGGCGTCGTGGCCCGCGCCTTCGACGGCGAGGTGCGGGTGTCGTCGCTGGCGATGGAGCGCCCGTTCGGCGTCGCGCCGACGCTGCTGGCCGACATCGCCCTCGACGGGCTCGACCTCCAGGCGCTGACCGGCGTGCTCGAGGTCGGCGGCATCAGCGGCCGCCTGCACGGCCGCATCGACGGCCTGCGCCTGGTCGACTGGGAGCCCGCCGCCTTCGACGCCGAGCTGCACACCGAGCCGCGCCGCGGCGTGCGCCAGCGCATCAGCCAACGCGCGGTGCAGGACATCTCCAGCGTCGGCGACGCCTCGTTCACCGCCAGCCTGCAGGGCCAGCTGCTGGCTCTGTTCGACGACTTCGGCTATCGCCGCATCGGCATCTCCTGCCGGCTGGCCAACGGCGTCTGCACGATGGCGGGGCTTCAGCCTCGCGGCAGCGGGTTTGTTATCGTCGAGGGCGCCGGGCTGCCGCGCCTGGACATCGTCGGCTACAACCGCCGCGTCGACTGGAAAACCCTGGTCGAGCGCGTGGTGGCCGCGGGATCGGGCGAAGTCTCGCCCGTGTTCGACTGACCGTCCGAGGAGGACTGCATGCGCTGGACCGGGTTGCCCTTCGTCGCCGCGCTGGCGCTCACCGCCTGCGTGACCATCAACGTGTACTTCCCCGCGGCGGAGGCGCGCGAGGCGGCGCGTGAGTTCGTCGAGAACGTGATCGGCGAGGACGGCGCAGCGCCCGCGCCCGCGCAGCCCGTGGACCAGCCCGGCGGCATGCCGGGAGGGATGGCGCTCGAGGGCGCGGCCGCGTCCGGTGGCCTGGCGTTCGACCCGTGGATCCTGCTCGGCATCGCGCCGGTGCATGCGCAGACGCCGGACATCACCATCCGCACGCCGGCGATCCAGGCGATCCAGCAGCGCATGGAATCGCGCTTCGCATCCACCCTGCGGCCGCATTTCGACAGCGGCGCGCTGGGCTTCGGCGGCGACGGCCTGGTCGTGGTGCGCGATGCGGGTTCGCTGCCGCTGAAGGACCGCGTGGCGGTCAACGCCGCGGTCGCCGACGACAACCGCGACCGCAATGCGGTCTACCGCGAGGTGGCGGTGGCCAACGGCCATCCCGAGTGGGAGCCGCAGATCCGCGAGGTGTTCGCCCGGCAGTGGATCGCCAGCGCGCGCGGCGGCTGGTGGTACCAGCAGGGCAACAGCTGGAAGCAGAAGTAGCACCCGAGCGGTGTAGGAGCGGCTACAGCCGCGATCGCGCGGAGCCGGTCCAGGCGATGTTCGCGCGGACCTGTCCAGGCGATTCCGGGACGACCTGGTGGATCGATCGCGGCTGTAGCCGCTCCTACAGGGCAGGGGAGGCGCGCGCGGGGGAGGGCGGGGCGGCGCGTCGCGGTGCGGGTTTGAGACAATGCGCGGCCCACCGTACCGGCAGCAGCGCATTGGCCCGCATCGACCAGACGCCCTTCGAGGCCGTGATCCTCGGACTCGGTCCGGACGGGCGCGGCATCACCCGGCGACCCGAGGGGCACCCGCACGCGGAGAAGACGGTGTTCATCGCTGGCGCACTGCCGGGCGAGCGGGTGCTCGCGCGCCAGACCCGGCGCTGCCGCCGCTTCGACGAGGCCGAGGTGCTCGAGGTGATCGACGCCTCGCCCGACCGCGTCCAGCCGCGCTGTCCGCACTTCGGTGTCTGTGGCGCGTGCAGCCTCCAGCACCTGGCCCCGGCGCGGCAGGTCGCGGGCAAGGCGCGGATGCTGGCCGACTGCTTCGCCCAGGCGGGCGTGCGCGCGGAAACGGAACTACCTCCGCTCGCCGGCGCGCTCTTCGGCTATCGCCGCAAGGGCCGGCTGTCGGTGCGCCGGGTGGAGAAGAAGGGCCGGACCCTGGTGGGTTTCCGCGAGCGCGACGCACGCTTCGTCGCCGAACTGGTGGAATGCCATTCGGTCGTCCCGCAGGTCGGGATGCAGCTGGGCGCGCTGTCTGCGCTGGTCGACGGCCTCGACGCGCGCAGCGCCATCCCGCAGATCGAATTCAGCGCGGGCGATGACGCCACCGCCCTGGTGTTCCGCCATCTCGAGCCGCTGGGCGAGGGCGACCGCGCGGCGCTGACGGCGTTCGCGCAGCACCACGGCTTCGCCATCTATCTGCAGCCCGGCGGCCTCGAGACCATCGCGCCGCTGTGGCCGGCCGCCCCGCGGCTGTCGTTCCGCCTGGCGCCATGGGACGTCGAGCTGGCGTTCGAGCCGCTGGACTTCATCCAGGTCAACGGCGACCTCAACGGGAAGATGATCGCGCATGCGCTGGAGCTGCTCGACGTGCAGCCCGGCGACCGCGTGCTCGACCTGTTCTGCGGCCTGGGCAACTTCAGCCTGCCGCTGGGACGCCAGGCGTCCGAAGTGGTGGGCGTCGAAGGCGACGCCGGCCTGGTCGAGCGCGCGCGTGCCAACGCGGCGCGCAACGACATGGACCACGTCCAGTTCCACGTCGCCGACCTCGCTACGGACCTGTCGGCCCAGCCGTGGATGGGCGCGGGCTTCGACCTGCTGCTGCTCGACCCGGCGCGCGCCGGCGCGCTGGAGGTGCTGCAGCAGCTGCCGCTGCAGGGGCTCAGGCGCATCGTCTACGTCAGCTGCAATCCGGAGACGCTGGCCCGCGATGCCGCGTACCTCGTCGGCGAGCGCGGCTGGCGGATGCCCGCGGCGGGCGTGATGGACATGTTCCCGCACACCGCGCACGTGGAGTCGATCGCGGTGTTCGAACCCGCCTGAGGCGGCCCGGGCCGCCTGGGCCGCTCGCCGCGTCCAGCCGGGAAGCGGACGGCGTGCGTCATGTAGGAGCGGCCATGGCCGCGATATGCTGCCCGGCCGGATCGCGGCCATGGCCGCATCCAGCAAGCGCGCGGAGTGGTGATGGGCATCGAGATCGAACGCAAGTTCCTGGTCGCCGGCGACGGCTGGCGCCAGGCGGCCCACGCCGTGGTGCCGATGGCGCAGGGCTACTTCAACGACCAGCTGTCGATGGACGAAGGCCGCCAGCGCGCTTCGGTGCGCGTGCGCCTGGAGGGCGACGCCGCCTTCCTCAACATCAAGTCGCGCGAGCTCGGGCATACCCGCCAGGAGTTCGAATATCCGCTGCCGGTGGACGAGGCGCGCGCGCTGCTCGACCTGTGCGTCGGCGGACGGGTGGAGAAGCGCCGGCACCTGGTGCGCCACGGCGCGCACCTGTGGGAGGTCGACGAGTTCCTGGGCGACAACGCCGGCCTGGTCGTGGCCGAGATCGAACTCGGCAGCGCCGACGAGGCCTTCGCGTGCCCCGACTGGCTCGGCGTGGAGGCCACCGACTGCCCGCGCTACTACAATCTGGCCCTGGCCGCGCGTCCGTACTCGCTGTGGAGCGATGCGGAGCGCGCGGGACCGGAAACCTGAGGAGAGAGACCAATGCTCGTCATCGGCGTCGCCGGTACCGAACTCACCGCGCAGGAGCGCGACTGGCTGCAGCACGATGCCTGCGCCGGCGTGATCCTGTTCACCCGCAACTTCGCCTCGCGCGCGCAGGTGGCCGAGCTGTCACAGGCGATCCGCGAAGCCGCGCCGCGCCCGCAGCTGGTCTGCGTCGACCAGGAAGGCGGCCGCGTGCAGCGCTTCCGCGAGGGTTACAGCGCGCTGCCCTCGCTGGAAGGCTTCGGCCGCGACTACGCCCGTGACCCGGACGCCGCGCTGGCGCGTGCCCGTGAGCACGCCTGGCTGATGGCCAGCGAGGTGCGCGCCTCGGGCGTCGACCTCAGCTTCGCGCCGGTGGTCGACCTCGGCCGCGGCAACCTCGCCATCGGCGACCGTGCGTTCTCCGACGATCCGCAGGTGGTGGCCGCCTTCACCCGCGCCTACGTCGAAGGCATGCACGAGGCGGGCATGGCCGCGACCCTCAAGCATTTCCCGGGGCACGGCTCGGTGCGCGAGGACACGCACTTCGACGACGCCGTCGACGACCGCCCGCTGGACGTCATCCGCGCCGAGGACCTGGTGCCATTCGTTGCCGGCATCGACGCCGGCGCCGACGCGGTGATGCTGGCGCACGTGGCCTATCCGCAGGTCGCACCCGAGCCCGCCGGCTACTCGCCGCGCTGGATCGACGGGATCCTGCGCACGGAGATGGGCTTCCGCGGCGTCGTGTTCTCCGACGACATCGGCATGGCCGCGGCGCATGGCGTGGGCGGCATCAAGGCGCGCGTGGATGCGCACCTCGACGCCGGCTGCGACGTGGTCCTGGTCTGCCATCCGGAGCTGGTGGAGGAATCCCTCGCGGCGGCCGAAGGACGCGCGCTCAACACCATGGCGCTGGCCGGCCTGCTCGGCCGCGGCGCGCTGGGCTGGGACGGCCTGCTGGCGGACGGGCGCCATGGCGCGGCATCCGCGCGACAGGGCGGCGGGGTGGCGGCATGAGCGCGCCGTCGCTGGCCGAGGTGATGGTCGACGCCGACCTCATCCATGCGCGCGAGGTGCTCGAAGCCGCGATCGGCGATATGGCCGTGGCGATACACGCCGAGTACGCCGGCGATGCACGCGCGCCGCTGTTCGTCACGATCATGCACGGCGGCATGCCGTTCGCCGCGCAGTTGGCGTTCGCGCTGGGCGAGCGCGGCCTCGACCTGGAGTTCGACTACCTGCACGCCACCCGCTACCGCGGTAGCACCACCGGCTCGCGCCTGGCCTGGCTGCACCGCCCGGCCACGCCGATGCGCGGCCGCCGCGTGATCCTGGTCGACGACATCCTCGACGAGGGCCACACGCTGAAGGCGGTGACCCGCTGGTGCGAGGACGAGGGCGCGGCCGACGTGCGCGTGGCCGTGCTGGCGACCAAGGTGCATGACCGCTGCGTCGACGGCGTCTGCGCTGACTGGTCGGGGGTCGAGGTGCCGGACCGCTACGTCTTCGGCTACGGCATGGACTACAACGAGCAGGGCCGGAACCTGCCCGCCATCTACGCGCTGGGCGAATGAGCATGGAGGCCACCAGCAAGGAGCCGCTCGCGCTGGCCGTGATCGGCGGCACCGGCCTGTACCAGCTGGCCGGTCTGCAGGATGCGGAGGAACACCAGCCGGTGACGCGCTACGGCGCGCTGCCGGGTCCCGTGCGGCTCGGCCACATCGGCGGCCGGCGCGTGGCCTTCCTGGCGCGCCACGGCGAGGGCCATTCGGTGCCGCCGCACCTGGTGAACTACCGCGCCAACCTGTCGGCGCTGCACGCACTGGGCGCGCGCCGGGTCCTCGCGCTCAACACCGTCGGCGGGATCACCGCGGCCTACGGGCCGCGCGTGCTGGCCTGTCCCGACCAGCTCATCGACTACACCTGGGGCCGGGTTTCGACCTTCTGCGAAGAGCCCGGCACCGACGTGCTGCACGTCGACATGGGCGATCCCTACGCACCGTCGCTGCGCCGCGACGTGCTCGCCGCTGCGGCACGGGCCGGTGTCGGCGTCGTGGATGGCGGCTGCTACGGCGCCACCCAGGGACCGCGCCTCGAGACCCGCGCCGAGATCGCGCGCATGCGCCGCGACGGCTGCGACCTGGTTGGCATGACCGGGATGCCCGAGGCGGGGCTGGCGCGCGAGTTGGGACTCGACTATGCCTGCCTCGCGATCGTGGCCAACTGGGCGGCGGGCGCGGGCCCGCAGGTCGACGAGGTGATCACGCTGGAAGACGTGCTCGCCAACGTCGCCGCGGCCACCTCGGGTTTACCCGCGGTCATCGACGCGCTGCTCGACGGGTGATTGCGCGCGCCGTTCGGCCTTTGCATACTCGGGCCGCGTGCGCGGGTCCCTTGCAGGCATGCGCACGCAACCGCATCCAGACGAGGTAGGAAGAGTCATGCAATACGGCACAGTGAAGTGGTTCAACGACGCCAAGGGTTTCGGCTTCATCGCTCCCGAAGACGGTAGCGCGGACGTGTTCGTGCACTACTCGGCGATCGATTCCAAGGGCTTCCGCAGCCTGCAGGAAGGCCAGCGCGTCAGCTATGAAGTCACGCAGGGCCCGAAGGGCGCGCAGGCGGCCGGGGTGTCGCCAGTCGCTTAAAGCGGCGGACCGCAACAGCATTCGACCTGTTCCAGGGCCCCGGATTCCGGGGCCCTTTTTGTTGGGTCTTCTCCGCACGCGGGGGAAAAGCCCGGATGGAGTTGTGCGGCGCTTTGACGCATGGCCTGCTGCCGCTCATGTCCCCCGGTGCCGGCCCACAGGGCCGTCACCTCCTCCTTGACTTCCCGTCAGCAGGCCACGCGCCAAAGCGGTGTGGCGTCCAGGGCGCTCCGCCAGGAGCAGACGCGGGCGTTCGCTTCCCAAAACCGCGGGAAAGGTCGCGCCTGCCGCGGATGCAGGGGGGGATGTCCAGAGCCGGCCATGGATGGCCGGCCGCCGGATGCTGGGAGCAGGACGCGGAGACATCCGGCTGGACATCCCCCCCTGCATCCGTGGCAGGCAGCGAGAATCCACTCGAGGCCAACGCTCGCCCTCACAGCCAACGCCTGCACTCGCAGGCAACGCCTCACTCGGGAAGCGCGCACTCCACCATGCCGTGGTGCAGGAAAGAGGTCGCAGTGCGTCAGCCCGGCGCCTTCGGATTGCGCAGCACGGACTTCAGCCCGGTCTTGATCTTGGCGTGCGTGGTGATGCCGGCCGCCAGGAACGAGGTCTTCCATTCCTCGTACTGTTCGTCGAATTCGGCCAGCTCCTCCGCGCTGAACAGCTCGCGGGCGGAGGCGAACATCTCCTTCTCCTCTTCCTGCGCGTGGTGGTCGATGAACTCCGACAGCACCTTGACCGAACCCGCGAACTGGCGGCTGGTCTTGTCCGACGCATGCAGGTCGGGCAGCACCGTCAGCTCCACCGCGCGGTGTTCCTGGATCGCCTCGGCGTGCTGCAGCAGCTGCTCGTGCGAGGCGCGTTCGGCGAACGCCGGATAGAAGACCAGCTCCTCCCACTTGGCGTGCGGGATCAGGTTGGCCTCGATCTTCTCCAGCAGTTCGGTCCGCGCCTTCTCCGCGCGGTCGGTGGTGGCATTGATCTGCTCGAACAGGTCACGGAGGACGTCGTGTTCCTTCTTGAGCGTGACAAGGATGCTGCGCATTGGCGGTGGCTCGTGCGGGGGCGGATGGCCATCCAAGCGCGCCGCCGTGGACGCGGGCGTGAAGGGGCGGCGGGGCCGCTCAGGCCTGGGCCGCCGTCCGCAGCTCGATGCCGAGCGCGGGCGCGATCGCGCGCAGCGCCTCGTCGTCGCGGCTGAGCGTGATCCATCCGGCGATCGTGTCGGTGCCGGTCTCCCAGATCCACAGGGTGTAGCCGTAGCTGCGCAGCGCGTCATAGGCCACGTGCAACAGGTCGGGGGTCCGCGCCGCGTCCAGGAACTCGTCGTCGGTGGGATCCTCGACGCCCCAGTCGAGCTCCAGGTTCCAGCGCGCGACCAGCTCGGTGATGCTCTCGACGAAGGCCGCCGCGTCGTCGTCGTGGATCTGGAAGCCGGACGTCCAGTCGATGATGTCCTTCAGCAGCCAGACCGGCTCGACCTCGTCCTCGCGCGCGTCCGCGGTGGCGTCCTGCCAGGCGCCGAACTGGCGCATCGCGGTGTCCTCGTCGCCCGGATTGATCAGCAGCAGGAGCTGCCAGACCAGGGCTTCGGTGCCGGCCTCCTCGTCGACCTCCATCTCGTGATCGAAGCCGCTGGCGTAGTTGTCGTCGGGGTCGAATTCGCGGTCTGGGGCGTGCACGGGCGTGGTCCGGAGGGGCAGGGGCACACAGGATAAGGGTCGCGGCATGGCCGTGGCGGCAAGGGATGAGCGCCCGCGCGGGCGGTGTCTGACCGGGCGCAACGGGCGGCGCCCGCCCCCGGCGCTGTCGTTTGGGCCGGCCAGCCCTCAAACTATGCCGATGACCACGACCCCACCGGGCGCATTCGACGCCCGACCGGACCTGTCCGGTGATTCCCTCGCAGCGCGGCTCAAGCTGGCCACCGACACCCTCGAAACCGTCGCCGCCGACCACTCGCTGCTCGACGCGCTCGACGACGCCAGCCGCGAGCGCCTGCACCGCGCGGTCGCCGCGCTCGGCGCGCCGGTCGATGCCGTGGCCCGCCGCCAGCGCCGCAAACAGGCCAAGCGCAGCCGGGTGGAGGCGAAGAACGCCCATGACGATGCGCTGCTGAACGCCACCGGCATCCGCACCCTGCGCCGGCAGCCGGTGTTCACCACGCCCAACTACTTCCCGCCCGCGGACTTCCAGCCGCGCGACCTCGACGCCGACGTGCCGCCGCACCACGAGGCGCTCGAGCCGCAGCACTGCTACGTCTGCAAGCAGAAGTACACCCGGATCCACCATTTCTACGACCAGCTGTGCCCTTCCTGCGCGGACTTCAACTTCGCCAAGCGCACCGAGCTCACCGATCTCACCGGCCGCGTCGCGCTGCTGACCGGCGGCCGGGTCAAGATCGGCTACCAGGCTGGCCTGAAGCTCCTGCGCTGCGGCGCGCGGCTGATCGTGACCACGCGCTTCCCGCGCGACTCCGCCGCGCGGTACGCCGAAGAGCCGGACTTCGCCGACTGGCACGACCGCCTGGAGATCTACGGACTCGATCTGCGCCACACGCCCAGCGTGGAAGCCTTCTGCAGCGAGTTGCTGGCAACGCACGACCGCCTCGACTTCATCATCAACAACGCCTGCCAGACCGTGCGCCGCCCGCCGGAGTTCTACGCGCACATGATGGCGGCGGAGGCCGCGGCCCTGCGCGACGCGCCCGCGCACCTGCAGCGCCTGCTCGGCCGCTACGAAGGCCTGCGCGCCGACGCCCTGCTGCCCGAAGGCGACAGCACCGCGCTGGCCGGCCGCGACCTGCGCCACGAGGCGGCCGCGGGCCTGACCCGCGCCGCCGAACTGTCGCAGGTGCCGCTGCTGGCCGAGGAGCTGCTCGGCCAGTCGCACCTGTTCCCGGAAGGCCGGCTCGACCAGGACCTGCAGCAGGTCGACCTGCGCGGCCGTAACTCATGGCGCCTGCTGATGGACGAAGTGCCGTCTGTGGAGCTGCTGGAAGTGCAGCTGGTCAACGCGATCGCGCCGTTCCTGATCAACGCGCGCCTGAAGCCGCTGATGCTGCGCACGCGCGACGGCAGCCCGCCCACGCGCGACCGCCACATCGTCAACGTGTCGGCGGTCGAAGGGCAGTTCTACCGCAACTTCAAGACCACCCGGCACCCGCACACCAACATGGCCAAGGCCGCGCTCAACATGATGACGCGCACCTCGGCCGCCGATTACCACGGCGACGGCATCCACATGAATTCCGTGGATACCGGCTGGGTGACCGACGAGGATCCGGTGGAAATCGCCGCGCGCAAGACGATCGAAGAGCGCTTCCACCCGCCGCTCGACATCGTCGACGGCGCCGCGCGCATCGTCGATCCGATCATCGCCGGGCTGAACACCGGCGAGCACGTGTGGGGACAGTTCCTGAAGGATTACCGCCCCACCGACTGGTAGGGCCTGGGGTCCGGTCGCCTCGGCCGGGCAGCGGTGTTCAGGGCTGGGCGCCGGCACCCGCGTCGAGGAACTGCAGGCGCGCGAGCTCGGCGTACAGGCCGCCCTCGGCCAGCAGTTCGGCGTGGGTGCCTTCGGCGACGATGCGGCCGTGGTCCATGACCACGATGCGGTCGGCGCGCAGGACCGTGGCAAGGCGGTGCGCGACGACGATCGTGGTGCGGCCTTCCATCAGCCGTTCGAGGGCGTGCTGCACGGCGCGTTCGCTCTGGGCGTCGAGCGCCGAGGTGGCTTCGTCGAGCAGCAGCAGCGGCGCATCGCGCAGCAGGGCGCGGGCGATCGCCACGCGCTGCTGCTGGCCGCCCGACAGGCGCGCACCCCGCTCGCCGAGCTCGGAGGCGTAGCCGCCCGGCAGCCGCTCGATGAAGTCGTGGGCCTCGGCGGCGCGCGCGGCGGCCTCGACCTCGGCATCGCTGGCGTCCAGGCGTCCGTAGCGGATGTTGTCGGCGGCGCTGGCGGCGAAGATCGTCGGCCGCTGCGACACCAGGGCCATGCTGCCGCGCAGCTCGACCGGATCCAGTTCGCGCAGGTCGATGCCGTCCATCGAGACGCTGCCCGACTGCGGATCGTGGAAGCGCTGCAGCAGGCCGAAGACGGTGCTCTTGCCGGCGCCCGAGGGGCCGACAAGCGCCACGGTCTCGCCCGGCGCCACTTCGAGGCTGAAGCCTTCCAGCGCGGCGGTATCGGGGCGCGTCGGATAGTGGAAGGTGACGTCGCGCAGCGCAACCGCACCGCGCACCGGGCGCGCGAGCCCGCGCGGCGAAGCCGGCGCCACCACCTTGGGCGCCTCTTCGAGCAGTTCACCGATCCGGCCCATGCCGCCGGCGGCCTTCTGCAGCTCGTTCCAGACCTCGGCCAGCGCGCCCACCGAGCCGGCGCCGAACATCGCGTACAGCACGAATTGCCCCAGGGTGCCGGCGCTCAGGCGCCCGTCGGCGACGTCGTGCGCGCCCAGCCACAGCACCAGGGTGATCGCGCCGAACACCACCGAGATCGCCACCGCGGTCACCAGCGCCTGCACGCCGATGCGCCTGCGCGCAACCTCGACCGCGGTGGCCACGGCGGCACCGAAGCGGCCGCGCTCGTGCTGCTCGCGCGCATGCGACTGCACGGTGTCGATCGCGCCCAGGGTCTCGGTGGCCAGCGCATTGGCATCGGCCACCCGGTCCTGGCTCTCGCGCGAGATCTTCTGCAGCCGGCGCCCGCCCAGCACCAGCGGAAGCACCGCCAGCGGGATGCCGACCAGGGTCCAGGCGGCCAGGCGCGGGCTGGTCACCACCAGCATCGCGACCGAGCCCAGCACCATCACCACGCTGCGCAGGGCCACCGACATGCTGGTCGCGACCACGCCGCGCAGCAGCTCGGTGTCCGCGGTCAGGCGCGAGACCAGCTCGCCGGTGCGGCTGCGCTCGAAGAACGCCTGGTCCAGGCCGACGATGTGTCCGAACAGCTGCGTGCGCAGGTCGGCGACCACGCGCTCGCCCAGCAGCGAGACGAAGAAGAAGCGCGCCGCGGTGGCGAGCGCGAGCGCCAGCGTCACCACGAACAGCAGCGAGAAGGCGGCGTCGATGCCGGCGCCGCTGGCGAAGCCGTCGTCGATCATCCGTCGCACGGCGATCGGCAGGCTGAGGGTCGCCGCGCTCGAAGCCACCAGGGACAGCATCCACGCCAGCAGCAGCCCGCGATGGCGGGCCAGGAACGGCCAGAGGGGGCGCAGCGACGACAGCGAAGCCTTCGCCTGGGTGGCGTCGGGGTCGCTGGAGCTGGGGCTGGATTCGCGGGGCGGCGGGGGCGTGGACGTGCGGGCGAGTCGGACCATCACCCATTGTCGCCCATGCGCGCGCGGTCGCGGGTGGCGTCGCGCAGGCGCGTGGCCAGCGCGTGCAGCTGCGCGGCCGGCAGGCGCAGGCGGAAGCGCACGCCGTCGGCGGCGAAGTCCTCGCTCAGCTTCTCGGCGTCGAAGGCCGGCAGCGCCGCATGCACGGCGGCGAGGTCGGCGAAGGGGCACTCGACGTCGACCTCGGTCATCTCCACCACTTCGCGGCGCTCTGCGGTGCGAAGGCACTCCGCCGCGGCGCCGCCGTAGGCGCGGACCAGGCCGCCCGCGCCGAGCTTGATGCCGCCATACCAGCGCGTGACCACAACGGCCACGCCGTCCAGGCCCTGGCCGTCGATCGCGGCCAGGATCGGCCGTCCGGCGGTGCCGGCGGGCTCGCCATCGTCGCTGGAGCGGTAGCCGTCGCCCAGCCGCCAGGCCCAGCAGTTGTGGGTGGCGTCGGGCACCGAGACCGAGGCGATGAACGCCGCCGCCGCGTCCGGATCCGTGACCGGCGCGGCGCTGGCCAGGAACCGGCTGTGCTTGACGACGAGTTCGTGCGTGGCCGCCGCGGCCAGGGTGATGGTGCTCATTCCCCGCCCAGCAGCGCCCGCAGGTCGGGCGGCACCGGTGCGTCGGGATGGCGGCGGCGGAACTCGGCGTAGCTGTCGCGGGCCTCGTCGTAGCGCTCGGCCGAGACCAGTTCGCGGATGCGCGCCAGCCACGCCTCGCGCACCGCGGGCGAATCCACCGAAGCCGGCGGCGTGTCGTCGAGCGGCTGGTCCAGCCAGTCCTCGTGCCGCACCTCGTCCGCGGCCCCGGCCGCGTCCGCGCGCCGGGCGGCCGGGGACGCCATGGAGGGGGGCGCCGGCTGCGCGCGCAGCGGGGCAGGCGGTGCCGGCGGCGCGGGAGGCGCAGGCAGCGCTGGTGCCGGCTCCACCGGTGCAGACGTCGGGACGGGCGCGTCGAAGACCACCGGTGGCTCCTCGGACGCACGCATCTCGGCCGCCTGCGCTTCGGCCGCGGGTGGCCTCGCAGGCATCGAGGCCGCTGCCGGTGGTGCGGGCGACTCGGGCCCGCTACCGGTGAGCGCGCGCACCGGCGATGGAGGCGTCACGACGCCTGCCTCGGGCGGGGCCTGGCGCGCGGGGCTGCCGGCGTCCCCCGCAACTGCCGCATCCACCGCCGGAGCCGCCTCCGCAGCAGCCGCAGCCGGAGCCGCCGGCGTAGCCGCAGCCTCCGGCGCGCGCGCCGCGGCGTCCGGCGTCGCGGGTGCCGCAGTCCCGGTGTCATCCGCCAGGTCGGGCACATCGAAACGCGGCTGCAGCTGCCACGCGATCCCGGCGGCGATCACCACGGTCGCCGCCAGGGCGCCGCCGCGCAGCACGGCGGGATGGCGTCGGCGATAGCGCTGGCCGCTGGCCGCGGTGGTCCGGATCGCCGGGCCACCCGCCGCCGGACCGCTGCCGTCGCCTGCTTGCCCGCCGGCCGCCGCGCGCGCTGCGGCCGCGGCGCGCGCCGAAGCCAGGATGGTCGCGTCCAGCGCCGGGGAGGGGCCCGGCACGGGATCGTGGCGCGCCAGCGCGTCGGCCAGCGCGCGCTCGGTCGGGTCCAGCGGATCGGGTCGGGTCGGCTGCGTCATCGCGCGTCCTCCCGCGCGGGTTCGTCGACCGCGGTGGCGGTGGGGGTGCCGGCCAGGGCGGCGCGCAGCTTGTCCATGGCATAGCGCAGCCGCGACTTCACGGTTTCGCGGCCCACGCCGGTGATGTCGCCGATCTGCTCCAGGGTCAGCTCCTGCTCCAGGCGCATCAGCACCACCTCGCGCTGGTCCGCGGGCAGGGCGTCGAGGGCCTGCTGCAGGCCGCGCCGTCGCTGCCAGGCGTCGAGCCGGCGCTCGGGGGTGTCGCCGTCCTCCAGCCGGGCGGTGCGCGCGTCGGCGTCGTCGGGCGCCGGCGGCCGATGCTGGCGGGCGCGCCAGTGGTCGGTGACGCGGTTGCGCGCGATCCGGTACAGCCAGGTGGCGAAGGCGGCATCGGGGCGCCAGTCGGCGCCGGCGGACACCACGCGCTGCCAGGTGTCCTGGAACACCTCGTCGGCCAGCCCCGGGTCGCGCAGCTGGCGCAGCAGGAACCGGTGCAGCCGCTCGCGATGGCGCAGGTACAGCGTTTCAAAGGCCCCGGCGTCGCCCTGCGCCCACGCCCGCATCAGCGCGTCATCGCTGGGTTCGGCGTGCACTGCATGCTGCGGGGCGTCCATCGGCAGCAGGTTAAGCGCTGCGCCGGGGCGCGTGAAGCCCGTGCGCGCGGCGCGGATGCGCGGCATCATGTCGCCGGGAGGCCGGGGGGAAGGCCGCTCCTGCTTGCCGCTGGCGGCGTGATCCGTCGTTCTTCCCTTGGTACTGGGCTGTGCGAGGGGATCTGGCAGGTGCAGGCAAGGTTGGACATTCCGGTGGCATCGCCGCCCCGCAAGGTCGATCTCGCGGGGTTGGCGGGCATGCTGGCGCAATCGCTGCCCACCGGGTCCCTGGTCGTGGTCTGCTGGAGCGACGAACGCCTGGGCGCAGGGGAATCGATCGTCGACGACGCCCCCGAAGGGCTCCGGGCGCGGGCCCACGGCCTGCTGGCCGGGGATCCGCCGCGGCGCGACGGCGGCAGGTCGATCGAGGACGCCTGGGAGGAGGGCGAGGCCGCGGTGGCCATCGCCACGCGCCTGCCGGAAGCGCTGACGCCCGGTTCCTGCGAGGCCTGGCGCGCGCTGGCGCGCCGGCTGGTCTCGGCGACCCTCGCCTCGGCCCAGGCCGAAACCCGCATCGAATCCCTGCGCAAGTCCGAGCGGCTGCAGCAGGCGCTGTACGGGATCGCCGACCTGGCGGGTTCGGGCCTGGACATGGCCCAGGTGCTGAAGCGGATCCACGGCGTGGTGGGCGGCCTGATGTCGGCCGAGAACTTCTACATCGTGGCCTACGACGACCTGCGCCACACCACCCGCTTCCTGTATTTCGCCGACCGCATCGATCCCTGGGTGGCCGAGCCCGACACGGAGATTCCGCTCGAGGACATGCCGGCCAGCCTGACGGTGGCCCTGCTGCGCCACGGGCATCCGCTGCGCGGCCCGTCCGAGCAGCTGCGCGGCCAGCTCGGGGTCGAGCGCGATGCCCGGCACGGGCCCGACTCGGCCGACTGGCTGGGGGTGCCGATGCGCCGCGAAGGCCGGGTCTGCGGCGCGATCGTGGTCCAGAGCTACGACCTGCCGGACTGCTACACCGACGAGGACCGCGCGCTGCTGGAGTTCGTCGCCCAGCACATCCTCACCGCGCTCGACCGCAAGCACGCCCAGGCCGAGCTCGAGCGGCGCGTGGTCGCGCGCACGCGCGAGCTGCAGCAGGCCAACGAGGTGCTGCAGGCCGAGATCGTCGAGCGCCAGCGCGCCGAGCGCCTGCAGCGCGCGCTGTTCCGCATCAGCGAGCTGTCGTTCACCGCCGAAAGCGTGGAAGGCTTCTACAACGACCTGCACGCCGTCGTCGGCGAGCTGCTGTACGCGCGCAACTTCTACATCGCCATGGTGTCCAGCGACGGCGGGCACATCGAGTTCCCGTATTCGGTGGACGAGCGCGACATCATCCGCGAGCCGCGGCGCATGATCCGCGGCCTGAGCGAATACGTGATCCACAGTGGCCGCGCGCTGCTGGCCGATCGCGACACCATCGCCCGGCTCGAGGCCTCCGGCGAGCTGCAGCACCACGGCTCGCTGGCGAACTTCTGGCTCGGCGTGCCGCTGCTGCGCGATGGCGTGGCGGTCGGGGTGATCGCGGTGCAGAGCTATTCGCCCGACATCGCCTTCACCGTGCATGACCAGAAGCTGCTGACCTTCGTCGCACACCACATCGGCGGCGCGCTGGCGCGCAAGCGCTCGCAGGACCACCTGAAGTCGGCGCACGCCGAGCTCGAGGACCGGGTCGAGGCGCGCACCCGCGAGCTGGAGGAGACCAACCGCGAGCTGCGCGCCCAGGTGTCCGAGCGCCTGCGGGCCGAACAGCGGCTGATCCACCAGGCGCGCCACGACCACCTGACCGGGCTGCCCAACCGCATCCACCTGCTGGAGCGGCTCGACGCCGCGATCGCCGAGACCCGCGGGCAGGCGCGCGGGCCGTTCGCGGTGCTGTTCCTCGACCTCGACCGCTTCAAGCTGGTCAACGACAGCGTCGGCCACGCGGCGGGCGACGAGATGCTGGTGGAGGTCGGCCGCCGGATCGCGCGGCTGCTGCGCGACGGCGACGTGGTGGCGCGCCTGGGCGGCGACGAGTTCGCCGTGCTGCTGGGCGACGCCGGCGACGAGACCGTCGCCCAGGCCGTGGTGGGGCGGATCCTCGCCGACCTCGGGCGGCCGATGTGGGTGGCGGGGCGCGAGCTGTTCCCCTCGGCCTCGGTCGGCATCGCGATGTGGCAGCCGCGCTACCACCACGGCGAGGACCTGCTGCGCGACGCCGACGCCGCGATGTACCGCGCCAAGGCGCTGGGCCGCGACCGCAGCGAGCTGTTCGACGAGGAGATGCGCGCCGAGGCCACGCGCCTGCTGGACCTCGAGGCCGACCTCCGGCGCGCGATCCTGTCCGATGCGTTCGAGCCCTGGTTCCAGCCGATCGTCGACCTGGCCACCGGCCTCGTGGTCGGCCACGAGGCGCTGCTGCGCTGGAACCACGAGCTGCAGGGGCCGCTGCCGCCGGGTGCCTTCATCGGCGTCGGCGAGGACAGCGGCCTGATCGAACAGGTGGACTGGCTGGTCTACCGACGCGCCTTCGACTGGATGACGCGGCACCGCGAGGGCTACGTCTCGATCAACGTCTCGCCGCGCCATTTCCACTCCGACAACTTCGCCGAGCGCCTGCTGCAGATGCTCGAGGACGTGGGCGCCGATCCGGCACGGCTGCGCATCGAGATCACCGAGGTGGCCCTGCTCGACGATGCGCCGCGCGCGCTGCGCATGCTGAAGACGCTGCGCGCGCGCGGCGTCTATGCGCTGCTGGACGACTTCGGCACCGGCTTCTCGGCGCTGTCGTACCTGCACCGCTTCCCGATCCACGCGCTGAAGATCGACCAGAGCTTCGTCGCCGGGCTCGACGACGCGCTGCATCCCGAGAGCCTGGCCCTGGTGCGCGCGATCCTGGCGCTCGCGGGCACGCTGGGCATCGACACCATCGGCGAAGGCGTGGAGACCGCGGCCCAGGCCGAGACCCTGCGCCAGCTCGGCTGCACGATGGGCCAGGGCTTCCTGTTCGGACGCCCGATGCCCGCGCCCGCCGCCGGCGACCGCGGCGCGGCCTGAGCGGCGGCGGGGCAGGATCACGTCAGTCGCCGCCGGCGTGGGCATCGGCGCGGGTGGCGAGCCGGCCGGCCTCCACCAGGGTGGCGAATTCGGCGCGCAGGCCCCAGCGGTCGTCGCCGCGGTTGGCGGCAGCGCTGGCCGCGATCGCATCCCAGTTCCAGCCGCCCAGGTGGTGGCCGCCGCGCAGGGCGTCGGCGAAGGCGGCGACCGTGGCGGCGAAGCGCAGCGACTCGCCGGGCTGCGCGCGGATCGCGTCGCGGCGCAGCGGCACTTCGATCAGCCGGCTGCGGTCGTTGCCGGGCAGCTTGTAGCGCAGGCGCAGGTGCGCGAGTTCCCCGGTGGCCGCGGTGGTCTGCGCGGGCGCGGCGTAGCGCAGCGCGGGCAGGCGCTCGCCGCCCGAGCCCGCCAGCGCGATCTCGTACAGCGCGGTCACCTCGTGCCCGGCGCCGATGTCGCCGGCATCGACCCGGTCGTTGGCGAAGTCCTCCTCGCGCAGCATGCGGTTGCTGTACCCGACCAGCCGGTATTCGGCGACCACGGCCGGATTGAACTCGACCTGCACCTTGACGTCGCGGGCGATGGTCAGGAGCGTCGACGCCATCTCCTCCACCAGCACCTTGCGCGCCTCGAGCAGGGTGTCGACATAGGCGTGGTTGCCGTCGCCGGCATCGGCCAGGCGCTCGGCCATGGCGTCGTTGTAGTTGCCGGTGCCGAAGCCCAGCGTGGTCAGTGCGATGCCCGAGCCGCGCTGGTCGGCGACCATGGCCTCGAGCGCATCGCGGTCGACGGTGCCGACGTTGAAATCGCCGTCGGTCGCCAGGATCACCCGGTTCGCACCGCCTTCGACGAAGCCCTGGCGGGCCATCGCATAGGCCAGCTCGATGCCGGCGCCGCCGTTGGTGCTGCCGCCGGCCTGCAGGCGCCCGAGCGCGGCGAGGATCTCGCCCTTGCGATCGCCCGCGGTGGGCGGCAGGACCAGCCCGGCCGAGCCGGCGTAGGCGACGATCGACACCCTGTCCTGGGCGCGCAACTGGTCGACGAGCGCGCCGAAGGCCTGGCGCAGCAGCGGCAGCTTGTCGGGCGAATGCATCGAGCCGGAGGTGTCGACCAGGAACACCAGGTTGGCCGGCGGCAGCTGCGCCTTGGGCACGTCGTAGCCGCGGATGCCGACCATCAGCAGGTGGCGCGCCGGATCCCAGGGCGCGGGCGCGATCTCGGTGGTCACGGCGAACGGGACCTCGCGGGTGCGCGGCGCCGGGTGGCCGTGGTCGAAGTAGTTGATGAACTCCTCCGCACGGACCGCGTCCGGTGGCGGGCGCACGCCCGCGCGCAGCATGCGGCGGACGTTGCTGTAGCTGCCGGTGTCGACGTCGACGGAGAAGGTGGACACGGGGTGCTCGGACGCGCGGCGGACCGGGTTGTCGTCGAGGTCGGCATATTCCTCGCGATTGGCGGGCGGCGCCGGCGGACGCTGCGGCGGCATGACCGCGTAGGCGGTCGGGGCCGGGGCCTGCGCCATGCGCGTGGCCTCCAGCCGCCGTCGCGCACCGGTCGTTTCGATGCGGTCGAGCATCGCCTCCTGTGCCACCGGGGCGGGCGGGGCAGGTGGCGCGGCCGGCGTCGACTTCGGGACGGGCGCGGGCGCGGCGGGCGCGCCGTCGGCGGAGGACTGTGACGTCTGGCAGGCGGCGAGCAGCAGGCTCGCGGCGAGCGCGGCAGCGAAGGGAAAGCGGTTCATGGCGGACTCCGTCGGTGGACGCAGGAGGCCAACGCGCAAGGCGGCCGGGCGGGGTTGCCCGCCCGGCACGTGCATCCGCTCAGACCGGGTCGCGGATCACCAGCAGGCGCGGCTCGGTCATGTCCTCGATCGCGCAGCGCACGCCTTCGCGCCCGAGGCCGGAGTCGCGCACGCCGCCGTAGGGCATGTTGTCGACGCGGAAGCTCGGCACGTCGCCGACCACCACGCCGCCCACCTCCAGGCGGTCCCAGGCGCGCATCGCGTGCGCGAGGCTGGCGGTGAACACGCCCGCCTGCAGGCCGAAGGCGCTGTCGTTCACCCGCGCCAGCGCCTGGTCGAAGTCGTCGAACGGCTCCAGCATCGCCACCGGGCCGAAGGCTTCCTGACGGTAGAGGTCGGTGTCGGGCGGGACCTCCTCCAGCAGCGTTGCCGCCAGCATGCTGCCCTTGCGCTCCCCGCCCGCGACCAGCTTCGCGCCGGCCTTGCGCGCGGCGCGGATCCACGATTCGACGCGGATCGCCGCGTCCTCGTCGATCATCGGGCCGATGACGGTCTTTTCGTCGCGCGGGTCGCCCATGCGCAGCTGCTGCACGGCGGCCTTCATGCGGCGCTTGAGCCGGGGATAGAGCTCCGCATGCACCAGGATGCGCTGCACGCTGATGCAGCTCTGGCCCGACTGGTAGTAGGCCCCGGTGACCAGGCGCTCGACGACGTGGTCGAGGTCGGCACCGGGATCGGCATCGATGATGCAGGCCGCGTTGCCACCGAGTTCCAGCGTCACCTTCTTCTTGCCGGCGCGTGCCTTGAGGTCCCAACCGACCAGGCCGCCGGTGAAGCTCAGGAGCGCGATGCGCTCGTCCTCGACCAGCTGCGCGGCGTCCTCGTTGCTGCAGGGCAGGATCGAGAACGCGCCGCGCGGCAGGTCGGTCTCCGCCAGCACCTCGGCGATGATCAGCGCGCCGACGGGGGTCTTGGCGGCGGGCTTGAGCACGAAGGGACAGCCGGTCGCGATCGCGGGGGCCACCTTGTGCGCGACCAGGTTCAGCGGGAAATTGAACGGCGTGATGAAGCTGCAGGCGCCAATCGGCACGCGCTTGACCATGCCGCGGTAGCCGCGGCTGCGCTCGGAGATCTGCAGCTCCAGCACCTCGCCCTCGATGCGCGTGGCTTCGCCGGCGGCGATGCGGAAGGTGTCGATGAGGCGCGCGACTTCGCCGCGCGCGTCGCTGATCGGCTTGCCGGCCTCGATGCACAGCGCCAGCGCGAGCTCGTCGGCGCGCTCGCCAAAGCGCCGCACGCAGTGCTCCAGCACGTCGCGGCGCGCATCCGGCGGGAACGCGGCCATCACCGGCTTCGCCGCGTGCGCGGCGACCAGGGCCTTGCGCACGGTGGCGGCGTCGGCGAAGGCGACCCGGGTGGCGACCTCGCCGGTGTACTTGTCGAGGACCTCGAGCCCGGTGTTGGCGGCCACGGCGCGGTTGGCGAGGTAGTAGGGGTAACTCGGCGCCAGGCCGTCGCGCGCGGCGCGGCCCCGGGCCGCGTCGGTCTTCTTCGTCTTCGCCTTCGCCTGTTTACTGCCCGCCATTGCCTGTCCTCCGTTCGGTTGCCGCCTTCCGGCGCTCATTCCACCGCCGCGCTGAGCCGCGGGATCTCCTCGTTGAGGAGCCAGTCGTCATCGGCATAGTCCACCGGCACCTCGATCAGGTCGACGCCCGGGGTCGCCAGCGCCTCGCGCAGCAGCGGCAGCAGCCCGGCGGCCGACGCCGGCCGGTGCCCGCGCGCGCCATAGCTCTCCGCGTACTTCACGAAATCCGGATTGCCGAGGTCCATGCCGTAGTCCGGGAAGTCCTCGTGCGCCTGCTTCCACTTGATCATGCCGTAGGCATCGTCGCGCAGCACCAGTACCACCAGGTCCAGCTGCAGGCGCACCGCGGTCTCCAGCTCCTGCGAGTTCATCATGAAGCCGCCGTCGCCGCAGACCGCGACCACCTTGCGATCGGGATGGACGATGCGCGCGGCGATCGCCGAAGGCAGCCCCGCGCCCATGGTCGCCAGGGCGTTGTCGAGCAGCAGCGTGTTCGGTCGCCGGCAGCGGTGGTTGCGCGCGAACCAGAGCTTGTACAGGCCGTTGTCCAGGCAGGTGATGTCGTCCGGGCCCAGGGCTTCGGCCAGGTCGGCGACGATGCGCTGGCTGGCCATGGGGAAGCGATCGTCGCGGCTGCGTTCGCCCAGCTGGCTGCACAGCGCGGTGCGCACGCGGTCGAAGAAGGCGAAGTCCCAGTGCGCCTGCGGTTCGAGTGACTCGCCCAAGCGCCGCACGGCATCGGCGATGTCGCCCACCACCTCGAGCTGCGGGAAATAGACCGCATCGACCTCGGCGCCGTCGTAGTTGACGTGGATCACCGTGCGCCGGCCCTCGCGCATGAAGAATGGCGGCTTCTCGATGACGTCGTGGCCGATGTTGACGATGCAGTCGGCGGCGTCGATCGCGCGGTGCACGTAGTCGTGGTCGGACAGCGCGGCGGTGCCGATCCACAGCGGGTCGGTCTCGTCGAGCACGCCCTTGCCCATCTGGATGCTGAAGAACGGGATGCCGAGCCGGTCGACGAAGCCGCGCAGGGCGCGCGCGGTGGTCTTGCGGTTGGCGCCGGCGCCGATCATCAGCAGCGGGTGGCGTGCGTCGCGGATCGCCGCCGCGGCGCGCGCGATCGCCTTGTGCTCGGCGACCGGCCGGCGCGAGTACGACCTGGCGATCGGCACCGCGTCCGTCGGGTCGCCGGCGATGTCCTGCGGCAGCTCCAGGTGGGTGGCACCCGGGCGCTCGTCCTCGGCGCGCCGGAAGGCTTCGCGCACGCGTGCCGGGATGCTGTCGGCGGAGACCAGCTGGCGCGTGTACTTGGTCAGCGGGCGGAGCGTGCCGATCGTGTCGATGATCTGGAAGTGGCCCTGGCGGCTGCTGCGGATCGGCTTCTGGCCGGTGATCATCAGCATCGGCATGGCCCCGAGCTGCGCGTACGCGGCCGCGGTGACCAGGTTGGTGGCGCCCGGGCCCAGCGTGCTCAGGCAAACGCCCGCGCGACCGGTGAGGCGGCCGCAGGTCGCGGCCATGAAGCCGGCGGCCTGCTCGTGGCGGGTCAGGACCAGGCGGATGCGCGAGGTGCGCAGCGACTCGATCAGATCGAGGTTCTCTTCCCCCGGGATCCCGAAGATGGTCTCGACGCCTTCGGCTTCGAGCGCGGCGACGAGCAGGTCGGAGGCCTTGGCCATGGGCTGCGGGTTCCTCGGGCGGCGGCAGGAACCGGCAGTATGGGGATCGCGGCGTTAGCGTCGGGCGAGCATGCAGGTGCGATGCCGGGACCGGGCGCCGGCCGCGCCGGCGAAGCGGCGCGATCAGTCGTCGCGGCGTTCGACGCCTTCCACGCGCACGCGCAGCTCGCCATCGCCGACGCGCGCGGACAGCGGATCGCCCGGCGCAGCGTCGCCGACGCCGCGGACCACGCGGCCATCGTCGTGGCGGAGGATCGCGTAGCCGCGCGCCACCGTGGCCAGCGGACTCACCGCATCGAGCGAGCGGGCCAGGCCTCGCAGGCGCAACGCATCGGCCTGCAGCCGGCGTGCGACCGCGGCCTGCGGACGCGGTGCGAGCCGTGCCAGGCGTTCGCGCAGCGCGGCAAGCCGGCGCTCCGGACGCGTCGCGCGCAGCACCGCCCCGGCGTGGCGCAGGCGTGCGCGCAGGGCGGCGTCGCGCGCCTGCCAAGCCGCGTGCAGCCGGCGTAGCGCCTGCTGCTGGCGCTCGTCCAGCGCGCGCAGGCGCGCCTGCGGTGCGACCACCTGCAGCCGCAGCGAGGCGTGGTCGGCGCGCTGCATCCGGTCGCTCATGCGCTGCAGCTGCAGCACGCCCATCCGCTGCTGCAGGCCGCGCAGGCGGGTGGCGACGTCGACCGCGTTGGGCACCAGCAGCTCCGCGGCGACCGACGGCGTGGGTGCGCGCAGGTCGGCGGCGAAGTCGGCGAGGGTGAAGTCGGTCTCATGCCCGATCGCCGAGACCACCGGCACCGGCGAGGCGGCAATCGCGCGCGCCAGGGCTTCGTCGTTGAAGGCCCAGAGATCCTCCAGCGACCCGCCGCCGCGCGCCAGCACCAGCACGTCGTAGCGGCCGCTGCCGGCGGCGCGGTCGAGCATGCCGCGGATCTGCGCCGCGGCCGCGTCGCCCTGCACGGGCACCGGCAGCACGTCGACCTCGAGCAGCGGGAAGCGCCGTGCGAGCACGCTGAGCACGTCGCGCACCGCGGCGCCGGAGGGCGAGGTGATGAGGCCGACGCGTCGGGCATAGGCCGGGAGCCGGCGCTTGCGTGCCTCGTCGAACAGGCCCTCGGTCTGCAGCTTCGCCTTGAGTTCGTCGAACGCCCGGCGCAGCGCGCCTTCACCGGCCTCCTCCATGGAGTCGAGGATCAGCTGGTAGTCGCCCCGCGCCTCGTACAGCGTCAGGCGGCCGCGGGCGAGCACGCGCAGGCCGTCCCGCGGCTGGAAGCGCAGCCACTGGCTCTTGGGCCGGAACAGCGCGCAGCGCACCTGGGCGCGGGCGTCCTTGAGGGTGAAATAGAGGTGGCCGGACGCCGGGCGCGACAGGTTGCCGATTTCGCCTTCGACCGCGACCACGGAGAAGGCGTCCTCCAGCAGGCTGCGGGCCAGCGCGTTGAGCTGGCTGGGGTTGAGGACGTTTTCGCCGGAGGAGGGGAGCATGGCGGCAGGATACCGGCAGCCCCGGCTGGCGGCGTGGCCGGCACGCGGGTCCGCGGGCGGGGGCGGCCGCCTGGCCGCGGCCGGCACCACTCAGTCGGCGCGCGTGCCCGGCTGCCAGCCGATCTCTAGGGTTTCGCCGCGTGCCATGCGGTGCAGGTGGTTGGCGACCACGTCCTGGTACCGGCGCAGGCGAGCCTCGTCCGGGGCTTCGATCCGGGCCTCGAGGGCGCTGGCGCCGGCGGAGAGGCGGGCGACGGTGTGCGCGTCGAAGGCGATCCGCGCCTGCGTGGCGTCGAACTCGACCTCGAGCTTGTGCGCCCAGTGGGTGCACAGACGCTTGATCAGGCGGCTGGCGTCGGTGGTGGCGATGGTCGCGGAGGCGGTGGATACGGGCATGGGGGAAACCTTGTCCTGCAGTCCCTGATGAACTGGGGGGAAGGCGGCGCGGTAACAAGCACCCCGGCGGGGACTAAAATGGAACGATGAACGCCATTCCGCAGACCCGCCCGACGCACGCCGCGCACACGCTCGAAGAATGGGCCTTCGGCCCGGCACCCCGGCGCGCCACCCGCCAGGTGCGGGTGGGCGGCATCGCCGTCGGCGGCCAGGCGCCGGTGGTCGTACAGTCGATGACCAACACCGACACCGCGGACGTCGAGGGCACGGTCAAGCAGGTCGCCGCGCTCTGGCGCGCGGGCTCCGAGCTGGTGCGGGTGACGGTCAACAACGCCGAATCCGCGGCGGCGGTCCCGCGCATCGTCGAGCGGCTGGCGATGATGGGCGTCGAGGTGCCGATCATCGGCGACTTCCACTACAACGGCCACCAGCTGCTGGCGGCCGAGCCTGCATGCGCCGAGGCGCTGGCGAAGTACCGCATCAACCCGGGCAACGTCGGTTTCGGCCGGAAGAAGGACCTGCAGTTCGCGCAGCTGATCGAGTTCGCGATGCGCTACGACAAGCCGGTGCGCATCGGTGCCAACTGGGGCTCGCTCGACCAGGCCTTGGCCGCCGCGCTGATGGACGAGAACGCCGCGCTCGCCGAGCCCCGGGACGCCGGCCGCGTGCTGCGCGAGGCGCTGATCCGCTCGGCGGTCGACTCCGCCGAACGCGCGGTCGAGCTCGGACTCGCCCGCGAGCGGATCATCCTGTCGGCCAAGGTCAGCGGCGTGCAGGAGCTGATCGCGGTCTATCGCGACCTGGCGGCGCGCAGCGACTTCGCGCTGCACCTGGGCCTGACCGAAGCCGGCATCGGCAGCAAGGGCATCGTCGCCTCCAGCGCTGCGCTGGCGGTGCTGATGCAGGAAGGCATCGGCGACACCATCCGCATCTCGCTCACGCCCGAGCCGGGCGCGCCGCGCACCCAAGAGGTGGTGGTGGCGCAGGAGCTGCTGCAGACCATGGGCCTGCGCGCGTTCACGCCGATGGTCACCGCCTGCCCGGGCTGCGGCCGCACCACCAGCGAGTTCTTCCAGGAGCTGGCCAAGGTGGTGCAGGAGCACGTGCGCGCGAAGATGCCGGAATGGAAGATCACCCGTCCTGGCGCCGAGCACATGACGCTGGCGGTGATGGGCTGCGTGGTCAACGGCCCGGGCGAGTCGCGCCACGCCGACATCGGCATCTCGCTGCCGGGCACGGGCGAGGCGCCCACCGCGCCGGTGTTCATCGACGGCGAGAAGGCGATGACGCTGCGCGGCGGAAACATCGCACAGGAGTTCGTGGCCCTGGTCGACGCCTACGTCGACCGCCGCTACGGCGCCGCCGTGCGTGCCGACTGAGGATCCTTCGGCGCCGCGCGGCCCGGGCGACGGGCGCGTCGTCGTGCCCGATGCGCCGCCGACGGTGGCCGGCGGCGCGTGGTGGCTCGCGGGCGGAGTGCTGCTTCCGCTGGCGGTGTTCGCGCTGCTGGCGGCGTCGGTCGGCGCCGGCCCGCTGGCCTTCGACCTGCCGCTGCTGGGCATCGCGCAGGGCAGCGGCGGCGGGCGGCTGGATGCGGCCTGGGCCCTGGTCTCGCGCCTGGGCTACGAATGGGGCGTCGTGCCCTTCGACCTCGCCCTGGTGGCCGCCTTGCTGCTGTTGCGGCGCTGGCGCGCGGCGCTGTTCGCGGCGATCGCGCTGGGCGGCTCGGGACTGCTGAACGTCGGGGCCAAGCTGGCCTTCGGCCGGGTCCGGCCGGAGCTGTGGGAGTCGATCGCGCCGGAACAGAACTTCAGCTTTCCCAGCGGCCACGCCATGGGCTCGATGACCCTGGCCTGCGTGCTGGCCCTGCTGCTGTGGCGCACGCGCTGGCGCAGGCCCGCCATCGTGGGCCTGGGCCTGTTCGTGGCCGCGGTCGGCTGGTCGCGCATCCACCTGGGCGTGCACTACCCCTCGGACATCCTCGCCGGCTGGGCGCTCGGCCTCGCGTGGACGGTGGCCTGGTGGATCGCCTTTTCACGTGGGGCCCGCGCCGCCTGAGCGGCATCCGGTCGCGGCCGGGAATGGCCAGGCCCGGGACTTGTCGTGCGCGTCCTTTCGGGGGATGCTCCGGAGCGCAGCGGCGAACCGCCCTGCGCGTCCGATGCAGGGGCTGGCAACACCGTCGCAGGATGGGTTGCCCGGGGGCCGGGCGCAGGTCATCCATACCGGGGGAGAGTTTCGTGATCATGAAATCCAGCTTGGCGATGGCGGTGGCCACCGCCGTCGTGGTGACGGCCGCGGGCGCCGCCGCCGTGGGAGTGAAGTCGAGGATGGCGGCACCGACACTGGCGCAGCCCGCGCCGGTGCCGGCCGCGATCGCCATGCCGCGCGCGCCGAAGGAGGCGCTCGAGCCGCATATCGTCCTGTTCGCCGAGCCGGCCCTGGCCTCGTACCGCGGCGGCGTGCGCGGGATCGATGCACCGGCGCGCCGCGCCGGCGGGCGCCTCGACGTGGGCAGCCGCCAGGCGGGCGCCTACGTCGACTACCTGCGCAGCCGCCAGGCCGCGCGCGAGTCCGACATCACCCGCAGCCTGGGCCGCGGCCTCGATGTCTCGCACCGCATGCAGCACGCGGTCAACGGCATCGTGGTCGCGCTGACGCCGTCCGAAGCCGCCAGGATCGCGCGCATGCGCGACGTGCGCCTGGTCGAGGGCTACCGCGAGTACACGCTCGACACCGACACCGGCCCGCGCCACATCGGCGCGGCCGCGGTCTGGTCGGGTGCCGCCGCGGGCAGCGCGCTCCAGGGCGAAGGCATGGTGGCCGCGATCCTCGATTCCGGCATCAACTTCGGCAGCCCCTCGTTCGCCGCGCTGGATCCCACCGACGGCTACGCCCACGTCAATCCGCTCGGCGCCGGCAACTACCTCGGCACCTGTGCCCCCGGGGGCGTCGACGAGGGCCGCTGCAACGACAAGCTGATCGGCGGCTACGACTTCGTCTGCGAAGCGCCGGGCGACACCTGCAGCAACCCCGGCTTCCGCGAGGAGCCCGGCTTCGGCGACACCAGCTCGCACGGTACGCACGTCGCCTCCACGGTCGCCGGCAACCGCCGCACCGTGGGCATCAGCGGCGCGCAGGCCGACATCTCCGGCGTGGCCCCGCGCGCAAGCCTGATCGCGCTCGACATCTGCTACACCAACATCGCCACCGGCCAGGGCCTGTGCCCCAACGTGTCGGCCGTGGCGGCCGTGGACCAGGTGATCAAGGACGGCGTGGCCGACGTCATCAACTACTCGATCGGCGGCGGCGCGCAGCCGTGGAGCGAGGCGGTCTCGCTGGCCTTCCTCGACGTCGTCGCGTCCGGCGTGTTCGTCGCCAGCTCGGCCGGCAACAGCGGCCCGGCGGCCAATACGCTCGGCCACCTCGAGCCCTGGGTGTCGGCCACGGCGGCGGCGCAGCACGGCCGCGAGGGCTATTCCTTCCTGATGCAGGTCACCGGTCCGGGCACCGTGCCGGAGCCGCTGACGGCCATCGAACTGACCACGGGCTCGAACGGCGTCGGCCACACGGCGGCGTATCCGGCCACCACGCCGCTGCGCGTCAGCCCGAACATCGACGCCATCGATGACGGCTGCGCGGGCTATCCGGCCGGCAGCTTCGCCGGCGCGATCGCGGTCGTGCGCCGCGGCAGCTGCAGCTTCACGATCAAGGTCAACGCCGCGGGCGCCGCGGGTGCGGTGGCGGTGGTGATCGCCAACAACGTGCCCGAACCGGTCCTGCCGTCCGTACCGGACACCACCGTCCCGGCCTTCGGCGTCGACCTGGCCACCGGCAACGCCCTGCGCAACTTCCACCAGGCCAACCCGGCGGCCACCGCGGCGATCGGCTTCCCCGCGGCCCCGGTTCCGAACACGCCGGATGCGCTGGCGTCGTTCAGCTCGCGCGGGCCGGCAGGCACCTTCAGCCTGATCAAGCCCGACGTCACCGCGCCCGGCTACGCGATCCTCGCCGCCGTCGCCGGCACCACCATCACCGGCTTCGAGAACGCGGTCGGCCTGATGAACGGCACCTCGATGGCGTCGCCGCACCAGGCCGGTGCCGCGCTGCTGGTGCGCCAGGCGCGTCCGGACTGGAGCGTGTCCGAGGTCAAGTCGGCGCTTGCCATGACCGCGACCAGCGAGGTCTTCCTCGAGGACGAGGTGACCCGGGCGGGTCCGTTCGCGCGGGGCTCCGGCCGGATCCGCGTCGACCAGGCCCTGCGTGCGGGCCTCGTGCTCGACGAGTCGGCCGAGAACTACCTGGCGGCCAACCCGGCGACCGGTGGTGATCCCTCGGCGCTGAACCTGCCGAGCCTGGCCAACCGCAACTGCGAGACCAGCTGCACCTTCAGCCGCACCGTCCGCAACGTCGACGGCCGCGTCCAGACCTGGTCGGCGAGCCTGAGCGGACTGCGCGGCAAGGTGACGCCGATCGTGGTGCGCATCCCGGCCAACGGCACCGCGACCTTCCAGGTGACCATCGACAGCAGCAGCCTGTCCAACAACGGCAGCTGGAACTTCGGCAACCTGCGGCTCAAGGCCACCAGCCTGCGCGGCGGCAAGCCGGACCCGGTGCTGAACCTGCCGATCGGCGTCGCGGTCCAGCCGCCGGTGGTCAACCTGCCTGCGGTGACCTCGGCCACCGTCGCGGCGGGCGGCCAGGGCTCGGTGACGATCCCGCTGGGCAACACCGGTGGTTCGGTGCTCGCCTGGTCGGTCGACAACACCGGCGATGCGATCAGCCGGATCGTCGAGCGCTGGCGCGGTGCGGTCGGCAGCGGCTTCCGCGCGACCCGCTACACGGATCCGGCCTCGGCCGGCGGCCTGCTGGCCCAGTTCTCCGGCGATGACTTCGTGGTCGATTCCGCCACGCGCATCACCGGGCTCTCGGCCGAGGGCTTCGTGGTCAGCGGCGCGGCGCTTGCGGCCGCGGCGCAGTCGCTGCAGTGGAGCATCTACCCCGATGCGGCCGGCGTTCCGGCCGGCAATCCGCAGACCAATCCCGCGGCAGCGGTCTGGACCTACTCCAGCGCACCGACCGGGGCCGGCGTCTCCCTGCAGGGCGGCCGCATCAGCCTCGACCTGGCCGCTGCAGGCCAGGCCGTCAACCTGGCACCCGGCCGCTACTGGGTGGTGATCAACACCACGGGCTCCTTCGCCAACCGCTGGGCGTGGTTCGGAAGCGCGGACGGCGCGGGTGGTTTCGCCGGCATCAACATCGCCGCAAACGGAACCGGCTCCTGGATCGCCAACACGGCGTTCAACGGCCTCGACCTGCAGGTGGACGCCGAGGTGCCGTGCGGCGCCAGCTGGCTCGGTGCGATCGCGCCGGCCGCGGGCTCGCTGCAGCCGGGCGACAGCCGGCCGCTGGTGGCCCAGCTGCTGGCCAACGGCCTGGCCGCCGGCAGCTACACCGGCTATGCCTGCGTCGCGAGCAACGATCCGGTGTCGCCGCTGAAGGCCTCGCGCGTGGCGCTCACCGTCACGCCGTGATCCCCGGATCCGTGCCCTGACGGGCAGGGCGTGACAGGCGAAGGGCCCGGGAAACCGGGCCCTTCGTCATTCCGCGGGCTTGGCGCCCTCGGCCGGGGCGGTGGTCGCCTCGCGGCGCGCCAGCTGCACCTCGCGGTGCGCGATGTAGGCGTTGGCGACCAGGATGATGGCGGCACCGAGCAGGGTCCAGCGCGTGGGCGCTTCGCCGAACAGCAGCCACGCCGCCAGCGCCACCAGGGGCAGCTGGATGAAGCTGATCGGCTGCAGGGCCGAGACCTCGCCGATCTTCAGGGCGCGGGTCCACAGCAGCTGTCCGCCGGTGCCGAAGGCGCCGAGCAGGAGCAGCCACAGCCACTGGATGCCCTGCGGCCACTGCCAGGCGAACAGCGCCGGCACCAGCGACATCGGGACCCAGAAGACATAGGTGTAGAAGACGATCGTGTCGGCCGCATCCACGCGCGAGAGCTGCTTGATCTGGATCGCCACCAGCGCCGAGAGCAGGGCGCCCGACAGCGCCACCAGGCTGCCGAGGCTGAATTCCGCGCTGCCCGGGCGCACGATCACCAGCACGCCGACCAGGCCGATCACCACCGCCGACCAGCGGCGCAGGCGCACGGTCTCGCCGAGGATGAACACCGCGGCCACGGTGGCGAACAGCGGCGTGGCATACGACAGCGCCACCGCCTGCGCCATCGGCAGGTGGCCGAGCGCCCAGAAGCCGCACAGCATCGAGCCCACGCCGACCGCGCAGCGCACGAGGTAGCGCGGCAGCTGGGTGGTGCGCGGCAGCTGCCAGCGCCCGCGGAACAGGAACGGCAGCAGGAACAGCAGGCCGAACAGGTTGCGGAAGAACGCCACCTCGTAGGTCGACAGGGCCTCGGAGGCCAGGCGGATGGTGACCGCCATCGCGGCGAAGAAGCTGGTGCTGCCGAGCATCAGCAGGGCGGCGCGCGCCTGCGGGGTCGAGGCGGCCCCGCTCACCAGGTGGCACCGACGATCCGCGGCTCCGGCTCCAGGGCCACGCCGAAGCGCGCCTGCACCGAATCCGCGATCCGCCGCGCCAGCGCCAGCAGGTCCTCGCCGGTCGCCCGGCCGTGGTTCACCAGCACCAGGGCATGCCCCGGCGCCACGCCGGCATCGCCATCGCGATGGCCCTTCCAGCCGGCTGCGTCGATCAGCCAGGCCGCCGAGAGCTTGGCCAGGCCCGGTCCCGCCGCGAAGCACGGGAGGTCGGGGTACGTGGACGCCAGGGCATCGGCCTGCGCCTGCGCCACGATCGGATTCTTGAAGAAGCTGCCCGCATTGCCGAGCACGGCCGGGTCGGGCAGCTTCCGCCGGCGGATCCGGCAGACGGCGTCGGCGACCTGGGCCGGCGTCGGGATGTCGATGCCCATGTCGGCGAGCTCGCGGCCGATGCCGGCGTAGCCCAGCTCCAGCCGCGGCGTGCGCGCCAGCGCGAACTCGACCGCGGTCACCACCCAGCGCGACGGTTCCCGCTTGAAGCGGCTGTCACGGTAGGCGAAGCCGCAGTCGCCCGCGGCCAGCCGCACCAGGGCGCCCGCTTCGCGGTCCCAGGCCTCGACCGCGTGGATCCGACGATCGAGCTCCACCCCGTACGCGCCGATGTTCTGGATCGGCGCCGCGCCCACCGTGCCCGGGATGAGCGCCAGGTTCTCCAGGCCCGACAGGCCCAACGACAGCGTCCGCAGCACGAAGTCGTGCCAGGCATGACCCGCTTCGGCCCGCACCAGCACGCGCTCGCCGTCGTCTTCGAGGATGCGCGCGGCGGCACCGGTCAGCGCCAGCGCGACACCGTCGAGCGGGCCTGCGAACAGCAGGTTGCTGCCGCCACCGATCGGCAGCAGCGGGCCGCGGTCCATCCGCGGGTCGGCCAGGGCGGCGGGCAGGGCGGAGGCGTCGGCGACTTCGACCAGCCACGCGGCGCGCGCCGGAACCCGGAAGCTGGTGCGGCCGCCGAGGTCGGCGTCGCGCGTCCAGCGCAGCGCGGGCACGGCGTCGAGGGCGGCGGTGTTCACAGGTTGGGCAGGTTGCCGCGGCTGGGGGCTTCCTTGCGGCGACGGATCGCCTCGACGCATTCGCCGATCAGGGCCGGGCCGCGGTACACCAGGCCGGTGTAGAGCTGGACGAGCGAGGCGCCGGCCGCCGTCTTCTTGGCGGCGTCGGCACCCGACAGGATGCCGCCCACGCCGACCAGCGGGATCGTCTCCGGCAGCCGCGTGCGCAGCATCCGCAGCACCGCGGTCGACTTGTTCATCAGCGGCTCGCCCGACAGCCCACCGGTTTCGTGCGCATGCCGGTGGCCCTGCACGGCGATGCGCGACACCGTGGTGTTGGTGGCGATCACCCCGTCCACGCCGAGGTCGCCGAGCACCCGTGCCGCGGCGTCGATGTCCTCGTCGCTGAGGTCGGGCGCGACCTTGACCAGCACCGGCACGCGACGGCGGTGGCGCGCGGCCAGGCGCTCCTGGCCTTCGCGCAGCTCGCCGACCAGCCGGCGCAGCGCCTGCTCTTCCTGCAGTTCGCGCAGGCCGGCGGTGTTGGGCGAGGAGATGTTGACGGTGACGTAGTCGGCCAGCGCGTAGACGCGCTCCAGGCAGTGCAGGTAGTCGGTGTGCGCGGATGCGTTGGGCGTGTCCTTGTTCTTGCCGATGTTGATGCCGAGCACGCCGTCGCCACGACGCCTGGCATGCGACACGTTGCGCACCAGCGCATCCACGCCGCCGTTGTTGAAGCCCAGGCGGTTGATCACCGCACGGTGCCCCGGCAGGCGGAACATGCGCGGCTTCTGGTTGCCCGGCTGCGCGCGTGGCGTCACCGTGCCGACCTCGACGAAGCCGAAGCCCAGCGCGAGCAGGGCGTCGATGTGGTCGCCATTCTTGTCCAGCCCCGCGGCCAGGCCGACGGGGTTGGGGAAGGTCAGGCCAAAGGCCTTGGTCGGGAACGGGCGCGGCGGTGCCGCCACGAGGCGCTGCAGGCCGGTCCGGTGCAGGGCCTCGAGCGAGTACAGCCCCAAGCCATGCGCGCGCTCCGCATCGAGGGCGAACAGGAAGGGGCGCGCCAACCCGTACATGGGGCGTTCCTCAGAGGTCGAACTTGATGCCCTGGGCCAGCGGCAGCGCGTCGGAGTAGTTGATGGTGTTGGTCTGGCGGCGCATGTAGCCGCGCCACGCGTCCGAACCCGACTCGCGGCCGCCGCCGGTTTCCTTTTCGCCACCGAAGGCGCCGCCGATCTCGGCGCCCGAAGTGCCGATGTTGACGTTGGCGATGCCGCAGTCCGAACCCGCCGCCGACAGGAAGGCCTCGGCGCGCTTGAGGTTGGTGGTGAAGATCGCCGACGACAGGCCCTGCGGCACGTCGTTCTGCATCGCGATCGCGTCCTCGAGCTCCGCGTACTTCATCACGTACAGGATCGGCGCGAAGGTTTCGGTCTGCACCACCTCGGCATCGTTGGCCAGGCCGGTGATGATCGTCGGCAGCACGAAGTAGCCCTTGCGATCGGTCAGCGCCTGGCCGCCGCTCTCGACGGTGCCGCCCGCGGCCTTGGCCTTTTCGATCGCCGCGAGATAGGCGTCGACCGCCGACTGGCTGTTGAGCGGGCCCATCAGGTTGGCGGCGTCGGTCGGGTCGCCGATCTTCGTCCCGACCTGGGCGTAGCCGGCCTTGAGCTTGCCGAGCACGTCATCAAAGATCGACTCGTGGATGAAGACGCGGCGCGTGGTCGTGCAGCGCTGGCCGGCGGTGCCCACGGCGCCGAACACGATCGCCGGGATCGCCAGTTTCAGGTCCGCGGTCTCGTCGACGATCATCGCGTTGTTGCCGCCCAGCTCCAGCAGCGAACGGCCCATGCGGCGCGCGACGCGCTCGCCGACCTGGCGGCCGACCTTCGTCGAGCCGGTGAAGCTGATCATCGCCACGCGCCTGTCGTCGACCATGCGCTCGGCCAGCGCGTTGTCGGTGTCGTTGAACAGGAAGAACAGATCCGGGAAGCCGCCGTCGCGCAGCGCTTCGTTGCAGACGCGCATCGACGCGATCGCCGACAGCGGCGTCTTGCCCGAGGGCTTCCAGATCGAGATGTCGCCGCAGACCGCCGCGATGAACGCGTTCCAGGCCCAGACCGCCACCGGGAAGTTGAACGCCGAGATGATCCCGACGATGCCCAGCGGGTGCCACTGCTCGTACATCCGGTGGCCCGGGCGCTCGGAGTGCATGGTCAGGCCGTAGAGCTGGCGCGAGAGACCGACGGCGAAATCGCCGATGTCGATCATCTCCTGCACTTCGCCGTCGCCCTCGGGCTTGGACTTGCCCATCTCCAGCGCGACCAGCGAACCCAGCATGTCCTTGTTGGCGCGCAGCGCATTGGCGCACAGCCGGATGGCTTCGCCGCGCAGCGGCGCCGGGGTCGTGCGCCAGGTCCGGAAGGCGGCCTGCGCGCGCCCGACGATCAGCTCGTAGTCCTCGCTGGAGGCTGCATGCACCTGGGCCAGCACCTCGCCATCGGTCGGATTCACCGGCTCCAGCACGCCGGCGTCGCGGGCCTTGGACCACTCGTTGTTGCCGAGGTAGGCGCCGGATTCGGTGGCGGACAGGCCGAGGGCGGCGAGGACGGGATGGGGCATGGAGGACTCCTGGAGACGGATGTGGCGCCCCCGGCGCGATTCGAACGCACGACCTTCCCCTTAGGAGGGGGACGCTCTATCCAGCTGAGCTACGGGGGCAGCAGCCGGCGATTCTCGCACGCGCCTTCCGGAGGGGCAAAAGCGACCGCCGGTCATGGCGAATCTGAAAAGTCGGTCTCTCTGCCAGGTTGTCCGGGAGTTTGCACGCCGCCCGCCGCGGATGCAGGGGGGATGCCCAGCCGGATGTCTGCGCGTCCTGCTTCCAGCATCCGGCCGCCGGCCATCCATGGCCGGCTCTGGTCATCCCCCCTGCATCCGCGGCAGGCACGACCCCTCCCGCGATCCGGGATTCCAACGCTCGCGCGTCGCCACGCCCGCCCCTGTAGGAGCGGCTACAGCCGCGAAAGCCGCGCCAGCCGCGACGGCACAGCGCGGCTCCCGCCTTTCCATCCCGGAGCCGACGATGGCTGGAGCCGTTCCCGCGCGCAGGGGGTGTGCGCACAGCAGGCCATGGATGGCCTGCGGCCGGCCTTGGGAGCAGGATGCGGACAGGCCGGGGGAGCACACCCCCTGCGCGCGGGAAGGGCAGCGCGCACCCCAACGAGGCGCGGGCCGCAGCGGGTGCGATCCCGGACCCGGAAGCACAAAAAAGGCCGGAGCGGTTTCCCGGTCCAGCCTTCCTGCATGTCTGATTGGTGGAGCGGAGGGGGATCGAACCCCTGACCTTCGCGATGCGAACGCGACGCTCTCCCAGCTGAGCTACCGCCCCATCAGAGCGCGCATTCTACGCATGCGCCGGCCCGGTCGGCAATCGGCCCGTGGCGTCGGCGAGCAGTGGTGCCAGGAGCGCCTCCAGCTGCGTGCGGCGCCAGCCACCGAGCGCCGCCCAGTCACCGTCGTCGAGCAGGGCCTCGAGGCGCCGGCGCGAGGCGAGCACGCCGTCGGGCAGGCCCAGTTCCGCGCTGCGCGCGGCCACCGCGTCCTGCAGCCGGCGCACGGCGCGCTTGTCGGGTTCGTCGGTGCGCACCAAAGGGGCGTCGGCTTCGTCGTCCAGTGGCGTGGCCAGTGCCGTCCAGACCTCGCCCAGCAGCTTGCGCGGGGCCTTGGGATGGCGATCGAACAGGGCCTTGAGCGCGGCCTGGTCGGTGGGGACGCTGCGGGCGACGGCGGTGGCCAGCTCGTTGTCCAGGACCCAGCTGCGCGGCCGGTCGTGTTCGCGGGCCCAGGCGTCGCGCCAGCGCAGCAGGCGCAGCAGGCGCAGCTGGGCGGCGCGATCGAAGCCCTGCGCGGCGCGGATCGGCAGGTGCGGCCAGCGCTCCAGCTGCTGGTCGCGCGCGTTCGCGACCATGCGTGCGCAGTCCTCGCGCAGCCAGTCCAAGCGGCCGAGGGCTTCCAGCTTCGCCTGCAGGTGGTCGTGCAGTTCGAACAGGTGGCGCACGTCGTCCGCCGCGTAGGCCAGCTGTGCGTCCGACAGTGGCCGGCGGGTCCAGTCCGAGCGGGTCTCGCCCTTGCCGAGCGCGACCCCGGTGACGTCGGCCACCAGGCGCTGGTAGCCGGCACCGGAGGCGAGTCCCGCGACTGCGGCGGCCACCTGGGTGTCGAACAGCGGTTCGGGTACCGCGCCACAGGCGTGGTGGAAGGCGATGAGGTCCTCGCTGGCGCTGTGCATCACCTTGACGATGCCGGCATCGAGCAGGATGCCGCGCAGCGCGTCGGCCATCCCGGGGGCCTGCATGTCGAGCAGCAGGATCTCGTCGCGCACGGCCATCTGCGCCAGGGCCAGGTGCGGCCACCAGGTGCGCTCGCGGATGAATTCGGTATCCAGGCCGATACGCGGCGGCGGCGTGTCGAAGCGGGCGAGGAGGGCGGCGGGCTCGGCCACCCAGATGTAGTCGGGTTCCATCGGCGCCAGCCTACCGGCGGCCACGGGCCGGCGGCAATGGCGGCGGGGCAGGCCCCGCGGCTGCGCGGCCGGGGCGGCTTGCCGTAATCTGCCCCCGTGAGCGACCGTCGAAATCCCCATCGGACCCGCGCCTGGCCGCGCCGCGCGGGCACTGTCCTGGTGCTGGCCCTGCTGCTCGCGGCGGGCTGCGGCCGCGACGCCGCGCAGGAAGCCGCGACCCCGGATGCCGCGGTCGACACGGCCGCCGGCGACGGCAGCGTGACCATCAGCGGCGACGACCGCCTGGCGGGCAGCCTCACCTGGCGCGCCCCGAAGGTCGAGCTGGAGAACGAAACCGCCGCGTTGGACGACGCGCTGGAGCGCGCGGATGCGGCCCTCGAATCCGGCGACCTGGATGCCGGGCCGGGATCGGCGATCCCCCTGTACCAGGCCGTGCTGGTGCATGTGCCGGACAGCGCCGAGGCCGGCAAGGGGCTGGAGCGCGCCTTCGCCGCGCTGCTCGCGCAGGGCTCGGAGGCGCTGGCGCGGGCCGGTGACGACGATGCGGCGTTGAGACGCGCCCGCGAGGTCGCCGCGGTCGCGCGCAGCCTGCGCCCGGGAGGCGGCGACGTCGGCGAGTACCTGGCCGGGGTCGACCGCGCCGAGGAGATCGCCGAGATCAACCGCGCAGCCGAGGCCGAGCTGCGCGAAGGTCGCCTGGGCGAGGCCGGTGGCGGAGCGCTGGCGCGGGTGCGCCAGGCGCTGGCGGTCGACGCGGAGCAGCCGCGCGCGCTGCAGACGCGTGCCGCGATCGAGAGCGCGATGATCCGGCGCGCGGAGGATGCCGCCGCGGACGGCGACTTCGAGACCGCGGGCACCTGGCTCGGACACGCCGAAGGCGTGCGCGACGAGGTCGGGACCGTGGCCGATGCGCGGGAGCGCGTCGACACCGAGCGCAGGCGGTGGATCCAGCGCCTGCGCGACGAGGGCGTCGCCGCCCTGGCGCGGCCGGACGGCATCGCGCAGGCCCGCGCCCTGCTGGCCCGCATGCTGGTGCTGGCCGAGCCGCGCAATCCGGCCGTGGCCGAACTGCGCGAACGCATCGACCTGGCGGTGCACTACGGTGGCTTCCGGCCCGGCCAGCGCTTCACCGACGGCGCCGCGGGCGGGCGCGGCCCGCAGATGGTGGTGGTCCCGCACGGCGGCTTCAGCATGGGCGCCGTCGACGGCGACCCCGATGCGGAGGACAGCGAACGCCCGCGGCGCAACCTGCGCTTCGAGCGCGGCTTCGCGCTGTCGCTTGCCGAGATCACCGTCGCGCAGTTCCGCCGCTTCGTCGACGCGACCGGCTACCGGACCCGCGCCGAGCGCCGCGGATTCTCGATGGCCTACGACGAGCGCAGCGGCAATTTCGTCCGCCGCAGCGGCGTGGACTGGAAGTCGGACTTTGCCGGCGCACCGGCCGCGGCCAACCTGCCGGTGGTCCACGTCAGCGCGCGCGACGCCCAGGCCTATGTCGACTGGCTGGCCGAGGTCAGTGGCGAACGCTACCGGCTGCCCAGCGAGGCGGAGTTCGAGTACGCGCTGCGTGCGGGTGGCAGCAGCCGCTACCCATGGGGCGGCGACGCACCGCCCGCGCGCGCCGGCAACCTGACCGGTGGCAATGACCGCTCACCCGGCGGGCGCGGCTGGAGCAATGCCTTCGACGGCTACGACGACGGCCACTGGGGGCCGGCGCCGGTGGCCAGCTTCACGGCCAATGCATTCGGACTGCACGATCTTGAGGGCAACGTGAGCGAGTGGGTGGCGGACTGCTGGCACGACAGCTACCGCCGCGCCCCCGCGTCCGGCGCGGCCTGGGTCAATCCGGGCTGCAGGATGCAGGTGGTGCGCGGGGGGGCCTGGGCGAGCTCCCCGCCGCAGACGCGCAGTTCGTGGCGGGCGCCATCGCCGGTCGACAACACCAACGCACGCGTGGGCTTCCGGGTCGCGCGCGACATCTGAAGAGCACACCAGGTCAGGAGCGTACATGCGTCAGGATCCCTTCGGCCGGCAGCGGCAGCAGCAGCAGGCCAGGCCGCGCCGCGGCTTCAACCCGAGGATCCTGATCCTCGTCGCGTTCCTCGCGTACGGCGCGTACTACTGGTTCTCCAACCAGACCCTGGACCCGGTGACCGGCGAGAAGGTGCTGATCGACCGCTCGCTGTCGGTCGAGGACGAAAAGGCGCTGGGCCTGCAGGCCTACGAGGAGATCCTGTCCACCGAGCGTCCGGTGGATCCGAACACGCCGATCGCGCGCGAGGTCCGCGAGATCGCGCGCCGGCTGATCGAGCGCGTGCCCGAGATCGAGGCCGCGCTGGCGGCCGAGAACGGGCAGCAGCCGACCGGCTTCTCGTCGACCTTCGACTGGGATGTCAACGTCATCGAGTCCGACCAGGCCAACGCGTTCTGCCTGCCCGGCGGCAAGATGGCGGTCTACACCGGGCTGGTGCCGGTGGCGCAGAACGAAAGCGCCATGGCGGTGGTCATGGGCCATGAAATCGCCCATGCGCTGCTCCGCCACGGCGCCCAGCGCATGGCCCAGCAGAAGCTGTCGCAGATGGGGCAGATGGCCGGCGCCATGAGCGGCATGGATCCGCAGCAGCAGCAGATGGTGATGGCGGCGATGGGCTACGGCTACCTGCTGCCCTATGCGCGCAAGCACGAGACCGAGGCCGACCATGTCGGGCTGATGCTGGCGGCAGCGGCCTGCTACGACCCGCAGGAAGCGGTGCCGCTGTGGGAGCGGATGGGCGCGGCGAGCGGCGGCCAGGCGCCGCCCGAGTTCCAGTCCACGCATCCCAATCCGGGCACGCGCATCCAGAACCTGCAGTCGCTGATGCCGAAGGCGATGGAGTTCTACCAGCGCTTCTGCGGTGACGGGGCGCCGGCGCTGCGGGGCTGAGGCGGGGACGGGCGGAGGCAGGCCGGGAGAACGAGCGCGGGAATCTTCCCGCCGCGTGCCGCAGTGCTGCATGGTGGCAGCGGATCGGAATCGCCGGGGTGGGGCGTGGTGTCGGCGTGTCGGGATCGCGGCTGTAGCGGCTCCTACAGCCGCTTCTAGAGCGGTTTGCGCTTGCTGCCGGGGGCGGGGTCGCGGGGTTTGTCGGCGGGCTTGGCCGCGGAACCCAGGTTGCGCTGGAACTCCTCCCACATCGCCATGTTGCGCTCGGTCAGCTGGCTCATCATCGACCACGGCGTCTGCCCCAGCATGCTGCCCATCTGCTGGCGGAACTGCTGCTGCTGGTCGAGGAAGGTCTTCATCGAGCGCTCCAGGTAGGGGCCCATGAAGCCCTGCAGGGAGTCGCCATAGAAACGGATGATCTGGCTCAGGAGCTCCGTCGACAGGATCGGCTGGCCGTCCTGCTCCTGCTCCGAGATGATCTGCAGCAGCACCTGGCGGGTCAGGTCGTCGCCGCTCTTGGCATCGCGGACCTCGAAGTCCTCGCCGTCCACGATCAGCTGGCGGACATCCTCGATCGTGATGTAGCTCGAGATCTCGGTGTCGTACAGGCGGCGGTTGGGGTACTTCTTGATGACACGCATGGCCATGCTGCGGTGCTCGAATTACCGGACTCAACGCAGCATGACGCAGCGCAACAGCGCTTGCAACCAGACCCCCGCGAGGGGTCCGGAGCGCTACCAGCCCATGTACTGGCCGCCGTTGGCGGACAGGTTGGCGCCGGTGATCCACGCCGCTTCGTCGGCCAGGAAGAACGCCACCGCATAGGCGATCTCGTCCGGTTCGCCCAGGCGTCCGGTGGGGATCTGGGCCACGATCTTCTCGCGCACCGCCTCCGGGACCGCCATCACCATGTCGGTGCCGATGTAGCCTGGCGAGACCGTGTTCACGGTGATCCCGAGCTTCGCGTTCTCCTGCGCCAGGGAGATGGTGAAGCCGTGCATGCCGGCCTTGGCGGCGGCGTAGTTGGCCTGGCCGTACTGGCCCTTCTGGCCGTTGATCGAGCTGATCTGCACGACGCGGCCCCACTTGCGCTCGCGCATCCCCTCGATCACCGGGCGGGTGACGTTGTAGCAGGCGTTGAGGTTGGTGGTGATCACGTCGGTCCACTGCTCCGGCGTCATCTTGTGGAAGGTCGAATCGCGGGTGATGCCGGCGTTGTTGACCAGGATCTCGACCGGCCCCAGCAGTTCCTCGACCTTGCGCACCATCGCCTCGGCCTCGGCCGCCGAGGACACGTCGCCCGGCACCAGGGTGAACTCGAAGCCTTCCGCGCGCATCGCCTGTTCCCAGGCGCGGGCCTTGTCCTCGTTCCGGTAGTTGGTGGCCACCCTGTGGCCGGCCTTGGCCAGGCGCTTGCAGATGGCAGTGCCGATGCCGCCGGTTCCCCCGGTGACCAACGCGACCCGTGACGTCATGTCATCGCTCCCGATGCGTGGACGCGGCATGCGTCCGCTTCGCGATCGATTCTAGGGTCCCGGCATTGCAGCGGCATTGTGCAGTGCGGTGGCGGACAGCGGCCCGCGCGGGATGCGTCCTGCGTCGAAGCCGGCGACGGCCGCCGCAAGCACGTCGCGCAGCGGACCCGACGTCGGCAACCTGGACGGCGGCTGGCCCAGCGCGCGCCAGGCCGCGCGCAGCGTCGGCAGCGGGTCGGCCGCATCCACCGGCAGCGAGCCCTCCGACTTCGACAGCTTGCGCCCGTCTTCGCCGAGTACGAGCGGCAGGTGCATGTAGCGCGGGGTGGGCAGGCCGAGCGCGCGCTGCAGCAGCACCTGGCGCGGGGTGGAGTCGAGCAGGTCCGCGCCGCGCACCACGTCGGTGATGGCCTGGTCGGCGTCATCGACCACGACGGCGAGCTGGTAGGCCCAGAAGCCGTCGGCACGCCGCAGGACGAAGTCCCCGACGTCGCGGTCGACCTGCTGTGCGGTCCGGCCATGCACGGCGTCCTCGAAGGCCACGCGGCTGCCATCCGGGACGCGCAGCCGCAGGGCAGGGCGGGTCCGGCGTGCGCCGGGACGGCAGGCGCGATGGACGCCGCCGGTCGCGGCGACGTCGGCGCGGCTGCAGTGGCACTCGAAGGCCAGCCCGGCGTCCAGCAGCCGCGAAACCGACGCGGCGTACAGTTCGCCGCGCTGCGATTGCCACGTCACCTGGCCGTCGTGTTCCAGGCCGAAGCCGGCCAAGGTGCGCAGCTGTGCAAGGGCCGCGCCCGGCACCTCCCGCCCGCGGTCGACGTCCTCGACGCGCAGCCACCACTCCGCGCCGGCGCTGCGCGCGGCCAGCCAGCTGCCGAAGGCGGCCAGCAGCGAGCCGAAATGCAGGGCGCCGGTGGGCGAGGGTGCGAAGCGGCCGCGCAGCGGCGGGGGAGTCGTCATGGCAAGAGCAGGGCGCGCATCCGGGGCTGGGTCGAGGCTCATCGCGTCATCTTGAATTCAATGCCGGTCGGACACACTTCACCCACAGAATCGAACCCGCAGGAAACCCGTCCCATGTTCAAGCGCGTCGCCCTCTTCCTCGCCACCAACCTGGCGGTGCTGGCCCTGCTCAGCATCATCATGTCGGTGTTCGGCATCAACCCGCAGTCGATGGGCGGCCTGCTGGTCATGGCTGCGCTGTTCGGCTTCGGGGGCTCGCTGATCTCGCTGCTGTCGTCGAAGTGGGTCGCCAAGCGCGCCGCGGGCCTGCACGTGATCGAACGCCCCGGCAGCGACGTCGAGCGCTGGCTGGTCGACACCGTCGCCCGCCAGGCTCAGGCGGCCGGCATCGGCATGCCGGAAGTCGCCATCTACGACGCGCCCGAGATCAACGCCTTCGCCACCGGCGCCAACCGCAACAACGCCCTGGTGGCGGTTTCGACGGGCCTGCTGCGCTCGATGGACCAGGACGAGGCCGAAGCCGTGCTCGCGCACGAGGTGAGCCACATCGCCAACGGCGACATGGTCACCATGGCCCTGCTGCAGGGCGTGCTCAACACCTTCGTGATCGTGCTGGCGCGCCTGGTGGGCCGGGTGGTCGACGGCTACCTCAGCGGCGGCCGCGACAACGGCGGCGGTGGGCTGGCGTACTTCGCCATCGTCTTCGCGCTGGACATGGTCTTCGGCATCTTCGCGAGCATGATCGCGATGTGGTTCTCGCGCCATCGCGAATTCCGCGCCGATGCCGGCGCCGCCGCGCTGGCGGGAAGGCCGAAGATGATCGCCGCGCTCAAGCGCCTGTCGATCAACCAGGGCCAGAACACCCTGCCCAAGCAGGTCGCGGCCTTCGGCATCAGCGGTGCGGTGGGCCATGGCCTGCGCCGCCTGCTGCTCAGCCACCCGCCGCTGGAGGAGCGCATCCGAGCGCTCGAGGCCGGCAGCATCGACGGCGAGGCCGCCCTGCGTCAGGGTCTGCTGGCCTAGGCATCGCGGGTGGGCCATGGTGGCGCGTTGATGCAAGGGGCGAAGTGCGCGCGTGGGCCATCGAGGCGCTTCGACGCATGGCCTGCTGCCGCTCATGTCCTCCGATGCCGGCCCACAGGGCCGGCATCTCCTCCTTGACTTCCCGTCAGCAGGCCACGCGCCGAAGCGAGCGAGGTCCGCGGCGCCCCCTCCCAGAAGCACACGCCCCGGCCAGCTGCGCCCTTCGTTTCGCGCTGCTTCCAGCGGCCGACACCGTTAAGGACTGCGGTGCGATGCCTGCTGACGGGAAGTAAAGGAGGAGGCTTCGGCCGCAAGGCCGAAGCCGGGGGACATGAGCGGCAGCAGGCATCGCGCCGCAGCGCCGCCAGGTATCCCGCCCCCACGCCGCAGCGTCGCCCGTTATCCAGCCCCGCCCCCGCGCCGCAGCGCCGCCAGGGGCCTTACTCGAAGTCGTAGGACATGTCCGGGCCGGACGGGGCCAGGAAGTTGCCCGAGACGTAGTCCACCCCGGTGCCGAACAGCACCGACATGCTGGCCGCGTCGGAAATGAAGTCGGCCATGGTCTGGATGCCGAGTTCACGCGCCTTGGAGGCGATCTCGCGGACCCGCACCTGGTTGTCCGGGTTGCCGGTCAGGTCCTGGGTGAACCCGGGATCGATCTTCAGCATGTTGGGCTTCAGGTGCGCGAGAAGCTGGAACGAATCCAGCCCGGCACCGAAGTTCTCCAGGGCGATGCGGCAGTCCAGGCGCGCGGCCGCGGCGGCGAAGGCCTGCGCCGCCTTGAGGTGGGTGAACACCTTGGCCTCGGCCAACTCCACGACCAGGTATTCGCCCGGCACGCCGTGCGCGAGCAGCTGCTCGCCGATATAGCGGGTCAGGCTGTCGTCGGCCAGCGAGGCCTGGCTGACCTTCACCAGCAGGGTGGTCGGCTTGTTGGCGCGGATGCGCTCGCCGATCACCGCGATCGCGCGTCCGACCACGTAGTGGTCGATCTCCCAGAGCAGCCCGTGCTCTTCGGCGATCTGCAGGAAGGTCAGCGGCTTGATCAGCTCGCCGTCGGCGCCCTTCAGGCGCAGGAAGGCCTCGTACACCGGGCCGGTGTCGCCCTGCAGGCTGATCACCGGCTGGTAGTGCAGCACGAAGCCCTGGTTGTCGAGCGCATCGCGCAGGCGCGTCACCCAGGCCTGGATGTGCTCTTCCTCGGCGCGGTCGACCGCGCTGGGATCGAACAGCTCGAAGCGGTTGCCGCCGGTGGCGTTGACCGACGCCACCGCCTCGGTGGCCTTGGCGAGCACCTGGCTGACGCTGGCGATCCGCTCGCCGACCTGGACCGCGCCGATGCTGGCGGTGATCACGCTGGAGCGCGCGCCGATCTCGAACAGCTCCGCCGAGAACGCGGTCAGCACGCGGTTCGCCACCGACTGGGTGCCGGCATGGTCGGTATTGCGCACCAGCAGCGCCAGGGTGTGCTCGCCGAAGCGCGCGGCGACGGCGTCCAGGCCTTCGGCCGCGGCGCTCAGGCGCGTGGCGGCCGCGGCCAGCAGGTGGTCGGCCGAATCCAGGCCGATGTCGGCCAGCAGTTGCTGGTAGTGGTCGGGTTCGATCAGCAGCAGGCCGTGCTGCGCGCTGCCCTGGGCGGCGGAATCCACCGCGCCCTCGAGTGCGTGCAGGAAGGTGGCGCGGTTGTACAGGCCGGTGGCCTGGTCGCGCTGGCGCAGCTCCTCGATCTCCTGCGCGAGCTCGGGATCGAGTTCCTGGCGGCGGATCACCACCTGCACGCAGGGCTCGCCCTCGTACTGCGCCTGGGCGAACTCCATGGCCGCCGGGAAGGCGTTGCCGTCGATGTCGCGGGCCTGCAGCTCATATCGCGGCGGCGGCGCCTCGCCCTGGGCCAGCGACTTGAGCAGCTGGCGGAAGTCCTCGACGTGCTGCGGCGCGACCATGTCCAGCAGCGACATGCCCTCGATGTCCTCGAACTCGTCGTAGCCGAACATCTCCAGGTAGGCCTGGTTGGCGCGGATGTGCATGCCTTCGTGCACGTAGGCGATGGGGTCGCGCGAGGAATCGATCAGCGCGTCGCAGCGGCGCTCGGTCTCGCGCAGGCGCGCTTCGAGCCGGCGCTGGGCGCGGCGGGCCTCGAGGTCGGTCCAGGCGTCGCGGACCAGCGCCAGCAGCAGCGACGCCGGTTCGCGCAGCGCAAGCGCCCGCGCGCCGGCGCCCATCGCCTGGACGTAGGCCTCCTGGTCGAGCACGTCGGCCACCGCCAGCACCGGCAGGTCCTTGCCGGTGGCGGTGACCTGCTGCAGCACGGTGGCCAGCGGCAGCACCGCCGAGTCCACCTGGGCCACCACCACGTCGACCGGCTGCGCGGCCAGCATGCCGGCGAGCTCGTCCGCCGACGCCGGCCGCAGCGGACGCACCGCGATCCCCGCATTGCGCAGCGTGCTGACGATCGCCTCGGCCGCCTCGGGGCTGTCATCGACAATCATCAGCCGCAGTGCGGTGTCCTGGCTCTTCGACATGGGTCTCTCCGTGGATGCGGCGTTATGCCATGCACCGGCGCCTGGCGTCCATGACGCCGATGCGTTGGCGGACCCGGACAGCGTCCCGGGGGCGACCGCGGTCACAGCGCGCGCTTGGACGTGTCGCCCGGCAGTTCGCGCACCAGGCGCGGAACAAGGTAGCCCGGCAGTCGCGCGACCAGCGCGGCATGCAGTGCCCGCGCGCGTCCGTCGTCGACCTCGAAATGCGCGGTGCCGGCGACGCGGTCGAGCTGGTGCAGGTAGTAGGGCAGGACGCCGGCGTCGAAGCCGCGCTCGCACAGCGCCGCCAGGGCATCGATCGAGTCGTTGACGCCGGCCAGCAGCACCGCCTGGTTGAGCAGGCTGGCTCCGGCGCCGCGCAGGGCAGCCATGGCGGCGCCGACGGACGCGTCGAACTCGTTGGCATGGTTGGCGTGCACCACCACGGCCACCGGCCAGGGCAGCCCGCGCAGCCAGGCCAGCAGCGCGTCGTCGACCCGCTCGGGCAGGACCACCGGCAGGCGGCTGTGGATGCGCAGGCGGCGGATGTGCGGGATGTCGCGCAGCAGCCCGGTGAGCTCGGAGAGCTTGCGGGTCGCGAGCGACAGCGGATCGCCGCCCGACAGGATGACCTCGGTGATGCCGCGATCGGCCGCGATCGCCGCCACCGCATCGGCCCATCCGCCGGCGGCCGCGGTCTCCTCCGCATACGGGAAGTGGCGACGGAAGCAGTAGCGGCAGTTGATCGCGCAGCTGCCGGTGGCCACCAGCAGGGCGCGGCCTTCGTACTTGTGGATGACGCCGCGGGCCTTGCGGGCGGCCGCGTCGCCCACCGCATCGAGTCCGAAGCCGGGCACGGTGCGCAGTTCGTCGGCCAGCGGCAGGACCTGGCGCAGCAGCGGGTCGTCCGGATCCCCGGGCCGCATCCGCGCCACGAAGCCGCGGGGCACGCGCAGCGCGAACGCCTCCAGGGCCCCGGCGGGCACGCGGGCCGCCTCGTGGCCCAGCCCGACCAGGGCGAGCAGCTCGCGCGGATCGCGGACGGATTCGCGCCAGGCCTGCTGCCAGCCGCGTGGCTGCATGGAAAGGGGGGCTGCGGGTATCATTTCCCCGACATTCTAGCCGCTCGCGCGGCCCCACCCAGCAGGAGCACGCATGGCCAGTTACGGCATGAACGACGTCAAGAACGGGATGAAGATCCTCATCAACGGCGAACCCGCCATCATCTCCGACACCGAGTACGTCAAGCCGGGCAAGGGCCAGGCGTTCACCCGCGTGAAGTACCGCATGATCAAGTCGGGCCGCGTGCAGGAAGTCACCATGAAGGCGACCGACTCGGTGGACGCCGCCGACGTGGTCGATACCGACATGCGCTACCTGTACGCCGACGGCGAGTACTGGCACTTCATGGACCCGGACAACTTCGAGCAGGTCCAGGCCGACAAGACCGGCATGGGCGGCGCGGAAAAGTGGCTGAAGGGCGAGGAAGACTGCGTGGTCACCCTGTGGAACGGCACGCCGATCCAGGTCACCCCGCCGAACTTCGTCGAACTCAAGATCAGCGAGACCGATCCGGGCGTGCGCGGCGACACCTCGGGCGGCGGCGGCAAGCCGGCCACGCTCGAAACCGGCGCGGTGGTGCGCGTGCCGCTGTTCGTCGGCCAGGACGAGGTGATCAAGGTGGACACCCGCTCCGGCGAGTACGTCAGCCGGGTCAAGTGATGGCGGTCGAGGCGGGCGCGCCCGAGGCCTGCGACCTGCTGGTCGAGGCCGGCCACGTGGTCCCGGTGGTGCCGCACGGCGTGGTGCTCGAAGACCACGCGGTGGCGGTGCGCGACGGCGTGATCGTCGCCGTGCTGCCGCGGGCCGAGGCGCGCGCGCGCTTCGCCGCGGCCGAAGTGGTGTCGCGTCCGGACGGCGTGCTGCTGCCGGGCTTCGTCAACGCGCACACCCACAACCCGATGACGCTGATGCGCGGCATCGCCGACGACCTGCCGCTCAAGGTCTGGCTGCAGCAGCACATCTGGCCGATCGAGGCCGCGGTGATGGCGCCGGACTTCGTCGCCGACGGCATCACGCTTGCGATCGCCGAAATGCTCCGCGGCGGCACCACCTGCTGCAACGAGAACTACTTCTTCCCCGACGTGCAGGCGGCCGTGTACAAGCGCCACGGCTTCCGCGCGCGTGTCGGGCTGCCGGTGATCGATTTCCCGACCGCCTGGGCCTCGGGCGACGACGAGTACTTCGACAAGGCCGGCACCGTCCACGACCAGTGGCGCGGCGATCCGCTGATCGCGATGGCCTTCGCGCCGCACGCGCCGTATACGGTCAACGACGCCAATTTCGCGCGCGTGCGCATGCTCGCCGACCAGCTCGACGTGCCGGTGCACCTGCACCTGCACGAGACCGCGCAGGAGGTCGAGCAGTCGCTGAAGGACCACGGCCAGCGTCCCCTGGCGCGCCTGGACCGCCTGGGCCTGGTCAACGACCGCCTGATCGCGGTGCACATGACCCAGCTGACCGACGCCGAGATCCATCTCTGCGCCGAGCGCGGCGTGAGCGTGGTGCACTGCCCGGAGTCCAACCTCAAGCTGGCTTCCGGTTTCTGCCCGGCCTGCGCGCTGGAGCGCGCCGGCGTGAACCTGGCCATCGGCACCGACGGCTGCGCCAGCAACAACGACCTCGACATGGTCGGCGAGACCCGCACCGCGGCGCTGCTGGCCAAGGCCGTGGGCCAGGATGCGGCCGGCTTCGACGCCTTCACCGCACTGCGCGCCGCGACCCTGGGCGGTGCGAAGGCGATCGGCTTCGACCACCTGGTCGGCTCGCTCGAGCCGGGCAAGCAGGCCGACATGGCCTGCATGGACCTTGGCGAGCTCGAGACCCAGCCGCTGCACCACGTCGTCTCGCAGATCGTCTATGCCGCCGGCCGCCACCAGGTGTCCGACGTCTGGATCGCCGGCGCGGCGAAGCTGCGCGGACGCGAGCTGGTCGACATGGATCCGGCGGCGCTGGTCGCCAACGCGCGCCAGTGGCGCACGCGCATGGCCGGCGTCCGCACCGGCGCCTGAAGCGCCGGTCATTCCCCACTCCCGAGCAGACGCCATGACCACCTCGCCGCACGGCAGCAACTTCCGCCAGTCCGAACTCGACAAGTTCGCCGAGCTGGCCAACCGCTGGTGGGACCCGGAGGGCCCGCAGAAGCCGCTGCACGCGCTCAACCCGGTGCGCCTCGACTACGTCGCCGCGCGGCGGCCGCTGGGCGGCGCGAAGGTGCTCGACGTCGGCTGCGGCGGCGGGCTGCTGAGCGAAGCCATGGCCCGCACCGGCGCCGACGTGACCGCCATCGACCTGGCCGACGACCTCGTCCGGGTGGGGCGCCTGCACGCGCTCGAGTCGGGCCTGAAGATCGACTACCGCGTGCAGGCGGTCGAGGCGCTGGCCGCAGAGGCGGCTGGGAGCTTCGACGTCGTGACCTGCATGGAGATGCTCGAGCACGTCCCGGATCCCGGGTCGATCATCCAGGCCTGCGCGACGCTGCTCAGGCCCGGCGGAAAACTGTTCGTGTCGACGCTCAACCGCACCCCGGCGGCGTTCGCGCTGGCGATCGTCGGCGCCGAGTACGTCGCGCGCCTGCTGCCGCGCGGAACGCATCAGTACCGCGATTTCATCCGCCCGTCCGAGCTCGCCGGCTGGCTGCGCGAGGCCGGACTGGAGCTGGACGACGTCGCCGGACTCGCCTACGAGCCCTGGGCCAACCGCGCGCGCCTGTCGTCGCGCACCGACGTCAACTACCTCGCCTCGGCCACGAAGCCGGACGCGTCGTGAGCGGCGAGGGCCGGCGCACGGGCGGGCGCTTCCCGCGCTGCGTGCTGTTCGACCTGGACGGCACGCTGCTGGACAGCGCGCCGGACATGGTCGCCACGGTCAACCGCATGCGCGCCGCGCGCGGCGTGTCGCCGATGCCGCTCGCCCAGCTGCGCCCGCACGTCTCGAAGGGTGCGCGGGCGATGAGCGCGGCGGCCTTCCCCGGGCTGGGCGGCGAGGTTCCGCCGGAGCTCATCCGCGAGTTCCTGGACGTGTACGCCGAAGAGCTCGGCCGCCACGGCGCCGCCTTCGACGGCATCGAGGCGATGCTGGCCGCGCTCGAGGCCGACGGCGCGCGCTGGGGCATCGTCACCAACAAGCCCGAATACCTCGCGCGTGGCCTGATGCCCGCGCTGGGCTGGGAATCGCGCAGCGGCGTGCTCATCGGCGGCGACACCCTGGCCGAACGCAAGCCGCACCCGCTGCCGCTGCTGCACGCGGCCGGGGCCATGGGCTTCGCGGTCGCCGACTGCGTCTATGTCGGCGACGACGAACGCGACATCCTGGCCGCGCGCGCCGCCGGCATGCGCTCGCTGGTGGCGCTCTGGGGCTACCGGCTGGAGCATGACGATCCGCGCGCATGGCAGGCCGACACGATGGTGGAGAGCCCGCAGGCGCTGCTGGAACCGGACGCCTGGCCGTGAGCACCGACGTCGACGTCCGCGACGGCGCCGCCAGCTTCGTCGCCAAGTGGCGCGCGCGCTGGCCGGAGTGGGAGCTGGGCATGGTCTTCGTGCCGGCTGCGCAGCGGCCCGTGGTCGAAGCCTGGTTCACGCTGCTGCAGGAGCTGACCGATGCCGCTTGGGGTGGCGCCGATCCGACGCCGGGACTGGCCAAGCTGGCCTGGTGGCAGGAGGAACTCGGCGGCTGGAGCAAGGGTGCCCGCCGCCATCCCCTGGGCGCGCTGCTGCAGCCGCGCAGCACGGTGCCGTGGCTGGCGCTGGGCCGCGCGCTGCCCGACCTGCGCGCGCTGCGCGGACGCGATGCCGATGCCACGGCGGAGCCGCATGGCGCAGGCGACGTGGTCGCGGGCGAAGCGTTCGCGGCCGCGGTGGCCGACTGCGAGGCCGCGCTGTTCGACGGACGCGCCGACGCCGACGCCCGCGCCGTCGTGCTGCGCGGCCTCCTGGACGAGCGCAGCCTGGTCCAGGCGACGCCGATGGAGGCGGTCGACGTGGCCGATCGCAACGCGGGCCGGGTCCGTCCCGGCACCCGCCCGCGCGGCATCGTCAGCGCCTTCATGTCGGCGCGCCGACGCGGCGCCGGCGCGGCGTTGCCGCCCGTGCGCGCGCTGCTGGCGGCGTGGCGCGGCGCGCGTTCGCCGCGCTGAACCAGCGGATCGCCGGGCCCTCCGCGCGGCCACGCCGCTGCGGCGTGCACGGCATGCAGCGTTGCGTGGGCCCGCATCGCCGCACGGTTACAATTGCAATCCATTCCCATTTGCAGGCCCTCGCGTGACTTCTTCCAACCAGCCTCCGGCGCTGCCCGACGTCGCCTACGATCGCGCCGCCGCCGCGCGCCCGCTCGACTGGGTCGGCATGCGCCGCATCGCGCTGCCGCTGTGCGTGGCGGGCGAGGGTGGGGAGCCGCAACGGGTGCCGGCATCGGCGGACATCGGCGTCGACCTGGCCAGCGCGGAGACCCGCGGCATCCACATGTCGCGGCTCTACCTGCTGGTGCAGGACGCGCTGTCGGCGCAGCCGCTGGCCGTGCCGGTCCTGCGCGACCTGCTGCGCGCGTGCATCGATTCGCAGTCCGGGCTCGCCACCACCGCGCGGCTGACCCTGCGCTGGGACCAGCTGCTCAGGCGCCGCGCCCTGGCCAGTGACAACGCCGGCTGGAAGGCCTATCCGGTGGAAATCGACGCGGTGCTGTCCCCGGCCGGCGCCGACATCGTGCTCGCCTTCGGCGTCGACTACTCCAGCACCTGCCCGGCCTCCGCCGCGCTGTCGCGACGCGCCAACGCCGACCGCTTCGAGGACGACTTCGGCGCCGACGACGCACCGTCCAAGGTCGAAGTGCGCGAGTGGCTGGCCTCCGGTCGCGGCCTGGCCGCGACCCCGCATGCCCAGCGCAGCCGCGCCGACGTGCGCGTGACCCTGCGCGACGACGTCGAGTGCCTGCCGCTGCTGCAGCTCGTCGATGCCATCGAGGCCGCGCTCGGCACCCCCGTGCAGACCGCGGTCAAGCGCGAGGACGAGCAGGCCTTCGCCCGCGCCAACGCCGACAACCTGATGTTCTGCGAGGACGCCGCCCGGCGCGTCGCCGCCGCCATCAGCGCCAGCCCGCACGTGGCCCGCTTCGACGCCACGGTCTCGCATTTCGAAAGCCTGCACGCGCACGACGCCGTGGCCAGGGTGACGGGCGTGGTGGCGTAGGCGCCGGAGCCGATCCGCCTGGGGCCGGGTCGATCCCCGGCGGGATCCGGGTGGTTTCCCGGCTGCCGGCGCGCAGGGGCTGGGATACGATTGCGCCATGGGGAATGGGGAACGCGGACGCCGGGGGCTCTGCTGCAGCGTCTGGCTGCTGCTCCTGCTGCTGTGCGCGCTGCCACCGTTCGCCATGGCCGCGAAGACGGTGCCCGCCCAGCCGCTCCTCGTGCTGCAGGAACTGCGGCAGGCCAACGGCGCGGCGCTCGATATCGAAGCCCTGCGTTCCGGTCGCCTGGATGGCGCACTGGCGCGGCTTGACGCGCCGCTCCTGCGCGCGCGCCAGGGGGAGGTCGGCTGGTGGCGGGTGACCGCGCCGGCGCCGATTCCGGCGGGCGACCGGCCACAGCTGGTGCTGCGCTCACCCTTCGTCAACCGCGTGCAGGCCTGGGTGCCGGGCCGCGACGCGCCGGTGGAGCTGTCGATCTACGGCGCACACGCCGATCCGAGCCACGCGCCGCGTGCCCTGGTCGTGGACCTGCCGGAAGGCCTGCCGGCAGGGTCGGCGGTGTGGCTGCGGGTGGAGGCTCGCTCCAGCCTGCCGATGCAGGTGGCGGTCGAGCCGCTCGCCACGGTGCAGCGCGACGACCTCGCCTACACCACGTGGCGGACCCTGGTGCTGTCGGTCATCGCCCTGCTCGCGGTCCTGGCCTTCGTGTTCCGTGCCGGGACGGGCGAGTCGAGCTTCGCCTGGTTCGGCGGGATGCTGTGCTTCGCGGTGTTCTACCTGGTGTCCGTGGGCGGAGACGCGCGGCTGCTGCCCGGGGCCGAGCAGCTGTTCTCGACGACGCGGGCGCACATGGTGGTGGGCGGCTTCGGCGTGGTCTGCAGCAACCTGTTCCAGCGCAGCTACCTCGACCTCCCGGGCAAGCTGCCCGGCGTCGACCGCCTGCTGTGGATCGGGACCGCGCTGTCCGCGTCCTGCGGCATCGGGGCGATCCTCGCGCTGGCGCCGTGGCAGTCGCTCGCGGGCAATGCAGGCCTGGTGCTGTCGGCGGCCCTGCTGCTGGTGGGAAGCACGACGCTCGCGCTGCGCGGCGACCGTTCCGGACGCGTGGTGATGGTGTCCTGGCTGCCGCTGATGGTGTTCACCACCCTGGTGGCGACCGGGCTGATGGAGCTGTGGTCGGCACCGCCCTGGCTGGCGCAGGGGCTCGCCGGCAGCTTCGCGCTGGCCAGCCTGTTGCTGGCGATCGGCCTGGCGGACAAGCTGCTCGAGCTGCGCCGCGACCGTGACCAGGCCAGCGCCCTGGCCGTCGCCGACAAGCTCACCGGCCTGCTCAACCGCGCCGGCATCGAAGCCGAGCTGCGCCGCGCCCTGCAGGCCGACCAGGCGGGCGGCATGTGCATCGCCTTCGTCGACCTCGACAACTTCAAGCCGGTCAACGACGAACATGGCCACGGCGTCGGCGACCAGTGCCTGCGCGTCGTCTCGCAGCGCGTGCGCAACCAGCTGCGCGGCGGCGACCTCATCGGGCGCTATGGCGGCGACGAGTTCCTGGTGGTGCTGCCGGCGACGCCGCTGGCCGACGCGCTCGCGGTGGCCGAGCGCATGCGGGTCTCGGTCAACGGCCGCCCGCTGACGATCGAGCACCACCGGCTGCGCGCGAGCCTGAGCATCGGCGTGGCCGAGTCGCGGCCGGGCGACAGCGTGGAGGCCCTGGTCGAACGCGCCGATGCCGCGCTGTACGCGAGCAAGCAGGCCGGGCGGAACCGGGTGTCGAGCGCCGGGGCCGCGGAGCGCGCGGAGCTGGCGGTCGCGGGCGCATGAACATCGGACTCGGACACAACGGACACGCAATGGACACGATCGGCATCGAGGCGCTGGAAGCGGGCGACATCCTGCTGATGATGGGCGAGGGACCCCTGTCGGACCTGATCGCCTGGGCGAGCGACGGCGTCTACAGCCATGCGGGCATCGTCGTGGAAGGCGGCGAGCTGGTCGAGGCTTCGCTCGGCGGCGTACGGCGCTATCCGCTGGCGCGGCGCGCGGTCGAATTCGAGCACTTCCACTTCATCGACGCTTGGCGGCCGCAGGATGGCAGCGGCGCGTTCGCGGCAGCCGACCGCGCGCTGGTCTGCGCGCACGCCGGCGACCTGCTGGGCGCGCCGTACCCGGTCGACCAGCTGGCGCTGTTCGGCGCGGTCATGGCGGTGCGCGGCAAGTGGCCGGTACATCCGCTGGCGAGGCGCCTTGTCCGCATCGCCCTCGATCGGGCGTTGCCCTCCGAGTCGCCGGGGATGGTCTGCAGCGAAGTCGTCTACCGCGCCTGGGCCGAGTGCGGGGCCCAGCCGCGCGGCCGCATGGCCCCGCCGATCGTCGAAGGCAGGCGCGGCACCGCGCCGTTCCCGGCCATCGACTGGAAGCGCCTGGCCGAGGAAATCGGCCCGGTGCTGTTTCCGAAGGCGCCGGCCGGACTGCGTAGCGCCGGCCAGGCCGATGCCGCATTGCTCCTGCGTGACGTGGTGGATCCCTCCGACGCCGCGCTCGAGGATGCCCGCGAGCAGGTCCTCGCGCGCCTCGCCGGGCCGGGTTCTCTGCGCGCCGCCAGCGCCGGCGCTGGCGCAGGGCTGGACCACCGCCCGAACCCGCGCCTGGTCTCACCCCAGGACCTGGCCAATTCGCCGGCGACGCGGCTGCTCGGCCGCGTCATGCACCGCGCCGCGGGCTGACGCCGGCGTTCCGGCGCAACCAACGCTCCGGCCTACCGCCGCTCCAGCACCAGCAGCGGATCCACGCGGACGTCGAACCAGTTCATGCCCCAGTGCAGGTGGGGCCCGGTCGCGCGGCCGGTGGCGCCGACGGCGGCGAAGGCCTGCCCCTGCTCGACGCGCTCGCCTTCGGCGACGTCGATGCGCGAGAGGTGGAGGAAGTTCGAGCTGACGCCGTGGCCATGGTCGATCACCACCGTGCCGCCGGTGAGATAGAGCCCGGGGTCGGCGAAGGTGACGATGCCTGCAGCCGGCGCCTGGACCGGCGTCCCGGTCGGGGCCGCGATGTCCATTCCGGAGTGGCCGGCGCCCGGCTTGCCGTTGTAGATCCGGCCGCTGCCGAAGCGGCCGCTGATGCGGCCTTCGACCGGACGGATGAAGGGCCTGGCGAAATCGGCGCGGTCGTCGTCGCGGGTGCGCGCGGCGGTGACGCGGGCCTGCTCGCGGCGGATGCGCTCGGCGATGGCCGGCGGCGGATCGACGGTCTTCGGCGGCACGCCGTTGACGCGCTCCATCGGCCAGTCGCGCGGATCGACCTCGATCCGGGCCGCGGTGCGGCTGCCGTCCGGCCGGATCACCTGCACCTCCAGCGGGCCGCTGGCATCGCGGCCGACGCCGAAGACCACGGTGCCGTAGCCGGTGCTGCGCAGAACGCGACCGGCGTGCTCGACGCGGCTGCCCGCGGGCACCTTGCCCAGCACCAGGGCACCCTGCTGCACGCGCTCCGGGAACACCACGCGTGCGTCCGCGGCGGCGGCGTCGACCGACGCCATCGCGGGGACGGCCTGCGCGATCGCCAGTGCCCAGGGCAGGGCGGACAGCAGGCCCACGAGGACCACGCCTGCCGCGGTCACCGTGCGTAGTCCGGTGCCGGAACCACGCCGTTCGCGCAGCGCCTCATCGCGCGAACTCCAGGCGGCGCCCTGCCGCGTCGCCGCTGATCCGCGCGCCATCCCAGGCCAGCGCGCCGTTGACCCAGGTGGACGCGATTCGCGAGCGGAAGGTCGTGCCCTCGAACGGCGACCAGCCACACTTCGACAGCACGTCTTCGCGCCTCACCGTGAACGGGGTGTCCTCCACCAGCACCAGGTCGGCCCAGTAGCCCTCGCGCAGGAAGCCGCGCTCCTTCACGTCGAACAGCTGCGCCGGCGCATGGGCGAACTTCTGCACCACGCGCGCGGCGTCGAAGTGGCCCTCGTGCACGCACTCCAGCGCCGCCACCAGGGCGTATTGCACCAGGGGCAGGCCGCTGGGCGCGCGCGTGTACGGCGCCTGCTTCTCCTCCCAGGTGTGCGGGGCGTGGTCGGTCGCCAGCACGTCGATGACGTCGTCGGCGAGCGCGTGCAGCAGGGCGGCGCGGTCGCTCGCCTCCTTGATCGCCGGGTTGCACTTGATCTGGTGTCCCAGGCGCGCGTAGTCGGCGCGGTCGAAGCGCAGGAAGTGGATGCAGGTCTCGGCGGTGATCCGCTTGCGCAGCCGGCCGTCGGCATCGACCAGCGGCCCGGCCTCGAATAGCGCCAGCTCGTCGGCGGTGGAGATGTGCAGCACGTGCAGGCGGGTGTCGTGGCGGCGCGCCAGCTTCAGCGCCAGGCGCGTGGACTTGATGCAGGCCTCGCGCGAGCGGATGTCGGGGTGCAGCGCGGCGGGGATGTCGTCGCCGTACTGCGCGCGAGCGGCCGACAGCGCCGCGTCGATCATCGGCGTGTCTTCGCAGTGGGTGATGATCGGGACCGGCGTCTCGCGGAAGATCGCGTCGAGCGTCTGCGGATCGTCGACCAGCATGTTGCCGGTGGACGCGCCCATGAACACCTTCAGCCCCGGGGTCGCGCGCGGATCGATGGCACGCACGGCGGCGAGGTTGTCGTTGCTGGCGCCCATGTAGAAGCCGTGGTTGGCGCGCGCGCGGCCGGCGGCGCGCGCGTACTTGTGCTCCAGCGCCGCGGCGTCGAGCGTGGGCGGGCTGGTGTTGGGCATGTCCATGAAGCTGGTCAGGCCGCCGGCCACGGCCGCGGCGGATTCCGTCGCCATGTCGGCCTTGTATTCCATGCCCGGTTCGCGGAAGTGCACCTGATCGTCGATCATCCCCGGCAGCAGGCGGCGGCCGTCGGCGTCGACCACCGTCTCGCCCGCACGCGGCGCAAGGCTGCCGATGGCATCGATGCGGCCGCCGCGCATGCGCAGGTCGGCGTCGAACTCGCGGCCCTCGTTCACCAGGCGCGCGTTGAGGATGAGGGTGTCGGTCATCGTGGGGGTCCGTGGTCGCGGGGCGGCGGGGGATCGAAGCCGCCTGGATGGAGGGGATGGCAGCGCCCGACGCGCTTCACGGCCAGCCAGCTGCCGCGCACGGCGCCGTGCAGCGAGATCGCCTGCATGGCGTATTCCGAGCAGCTGGGGACGAACCGGCAGCGTGGGCCGAGCAGCGGGCTGAGCCAGCGCTTGTAGCCGCGGAGCAGGGCGATGAGCAGGCGATCGATCAAGATGCGTCGGCAAAAGGTCGGGTGTGCGGCGCGCCGCGGTTGCCGCTGCAGCCGGGGCAGGGTATAACAGCCCGCTTTCCCGTCCAAGCGTCGGGAGTGTGGCGCCGGCCACTTGCGCGCCCCCCGGGGCGCTCCCGGTGGCCGGACACGTCAATCGTCGCCGCAATGCGGCCACGTCGGTGAATGCCCCGCTCCCGCTGCAAGGCCGGCGGCCGGCCGCCAACCAGCGGGCCGGCGCCCACTCGTCCCAGAAGGATCGCCGAACGTGGCAGTGAAGAAGACCGTCAAGAAGGCCGCCAAGGCCGCCAAGCCCGCAGCGAAGAAGGCCACGAAGGCCGCCGTCAAGAAGGCCGTCGCCAGGAAGGCCGTCGCGAAGCAGGCCCCCGCGAAGCAGGCCGTGGCCAAGGCGCCGGCCAAGGCTCCCGCGAAGAAGGCCGCCGCGGGCCCGGTCGCGAAGAAGGCGGCCCAGGCCAAGCCGGCGGTGAAGAAGACGCCCGTGAAGACCGCTGCGAAGAAGGCCGCGCCCGCGAAGAAGGCGCCTGCCAGCCCGGCTCCGGTGGCGAAGAAGTCCGCCGTGGCGAAGGCACCTGCGCCCAGGCCGGCGGCCAAGCCGGCCGCCAAGGCCGTGCCGGCGGCGCCGATGAAGAAGGCGGTCGCCAAGGCCGCGCCCGCCGCGGCGCCGGCCAAGGCTCCCGCCGCCGCGCGCAAGGCCACCGCCAAGCCCTCGACCAAGGTCGCCCCGGTGGCGGCTCCCGCTCCCCGCCAGGCGCCCGCGCGCCGCGGCGCCAAGGTGGCCAAGGCCGTGACCACGCGCCAGCCGCAGGCGCCGGCACCCAAACCGCGCTACAAGGTCGTTGCCTACAAGACCGACGAGGCCACCGGTCGTCCGATCCCGCCCGAGGGCTACAAGCCCGGCGCCGACGAGGAGTACATGAGCCCGCTGCAGCTCGAGTACTTCCGCCAGCGCCTGATGGACTGGCGCGCGGACCTGGTCGAGGAATCGAAGCAGACCATCGAGAACCTCAAGGACGAAGTGCGCGACGTCGGCGACGACGCCGAGCGCGCCACCCGCGAGACCGAGAACTCGCTCGAGCTGCGCACCCGTGACCGCTACCGCAAGCTGATCGGCAAGATCGACAGCACGCTGAAGCGCGTCGACTCGGGCGAATACGGTTTCAGCGTCGATTCCGGCGAAGAGATCGGCCTGGACCGCCTCGAGGCCCGTCTCACCGCCGAGCGCACCATCGACGAGCAGGAGCGCTGGGAGCACCTGCAGAAGCAGATCGGCGACTGAGCCTGGATCCGCACCGCGTCAGCAGAAAGCCCGGCATCGCCGGGCTTTTTTTTGCTTCTGCTTCCACGTGAGGGAGGCGCCGTGGTGGCGCGCCGCGGCGCTTTGACGCATGGCCTGCTGCCGCTCATGTCCCCCGGCACCGGCCCAAGGGGCCGGCGCCTCCTCCTTGACTTCCCGTCAGCAGGCCACGCGCCAAAGCGGTGCAGGCCGCGGGCGACCGGAGCGAGAGCAGGAGCAGAGCAGAAGCAGGAGCAAGAGCAAGCACGAGCACAACCACGAAAAGCACGAGCCGGGCCGGCGCGGGGACCGGCGTTACGTCCTGCTTCAAGGGGCCAAACCGATCCGGACTGCGGTGACGGGAAGTCAAGGTGGAGGCTCCGCCCGCAAGCCGGAGACGGGGGCATGAGCGACAGCAGACATGGCACCGCAGTCGTGAAGGGTGTCGGCTGCCTGGGCCGTGCACCGCGCCGGGGCACCGCCGCGCGTGGCCTTTGCTTTCCGGCGGCGCGCCGACGGCCTCGCACCGCTGCGGCGCGTGGCCTGCTGACGGGAAGTCAAGGAGGAGATGCCGGCCCTTAGGGCCGGCATCGGGGGACATGAGCGGCAGCAGGCCATGCGTCGAAGCGCCGAGGCGTCAGCAGGCCATGCATCGAAGCGCCGCGAGAGCCCCACCAGCGTCTTTCCCCAAAATGCGAAAGCTCTTTCCTGCTTCCAGCGCAGGATCAGCCGCCCAGGCGCTTCGCCATCTCCGCCGCCATCAGATGTTTCTGGACCTTGCCGGAGACCGTCATCGGATAGCCGCCGACGAATTCCACGTAGCGGGGGATCTTGTAGTGGGCGATGCGGCCCCGGCAGAAGTCGCGAATAGCGCCGGCGTCGGGCGTGGCGCCCTCGACCAGGCGGATCCAGGCGCAGACCTCCTCGCCGAACTTCGGATCGGGCACGCCGAACACCTGCACGTCGACGACGTCGGGATGCGTGTGCAGGAATTCCTCGATCTCGCGCGGGTAGATGTTCTCGCCGCCGCGGATCAGCATGTCCTTCAGCCGGCCGACGATGCGGCACCAGCCGTCGTCGTCGATCGTGGCCAGGTCGCCGGTGTGCATCCAGCCCTCGGCATCGATCGCCGCGGCGGTGCGCGCGGCGTCGCCCCAGTAGCCCTGCATCACCGAATAGCCGCGGGTGTGCAGCTCGCCGATGGTGCCGCGGGGCACGGTGTTGCCGTCCTCGTCGGCGATCCGCACCTCGACGTGCGGATGGATGCGGCCGACCGAGTCGAGGCGCCGCTCGACGGGGTCGTCCACCGTGGTCTGGAAGCTCACCGGGCTGGTCTCGGTCATGCCGTAGCAGATCGTCACCTCGGACATGTGCATCCGCTCCATGACCCGGCGCATCAGTTCGACCGGGCAGTTCGATCCGGCCATGATCCCGGTGCGCAGGCTGGACAGGTCGAAGTCAGCGAAGCGCGGATGGTCGAGCATCGCGATGAACATGGTCGGCACGCCGTGCAGGCCGGTGCAGCGCTCGTCCTCGACCGCCTGCAGGGTCGCGATCGCGTCGAAGCCCTCGGCCGGATGCACCATGCAGCTGCCGTGGGTCACGCAGGCGAGGTTGCCCAGCACCATGCCGAAGCAGTGGTAGAAGGGCACCGGGATGCACAGGCGGTCGCGCTCGGTCAGGCGCATGCGCTCGCCGATGAAGAAGCCGTTGTTGACGATGTTGTGGTGGGTGAGCGTGGCGCCCTTGGGCGCGCCGGTGGTGCCCGAGGTGAACTGGATGGTGACCGGATCGTGGGGATCGAGCGCGTCCTGCAGCGCTGCGACGCGCGCGTGCGCGGCCGGATCGCCGCAGGCGGCGATGGCATCGAAGCGCCAGGCGCCGGCCGCTTCGCCCTCGTCTCCCATCAGCAGCACGTGGTGCAGCTCGGGCAGTCGCGCGGCCTGCAGCTGTCCGGGCGCGGACGCGTCCAGCTCGGGCGCCAGCTCGCGCAGCATGCCGAGGTAGTCCGAGGACTTGAACGCCGGCGGCAGCACCAGCGCCCGGCAGCCGACCTGGGTCAGTGCGTACTCGAGCTCGTGCGTGCGGTAGGCGGGATTGATGTTGACCAGCACCAGGCCGGCGCGCGCGCTGGCGAACTGCAGCAGCACCCACTCCACGCGGTTGAGCGACCAGATGCCGATGCGCTCGCCACGCGCCAGGCCCAGCGCCAGCAGGCCGGCGGCAAGCCGGCTCACGCGTGCGTCGAACTCGCGCCAGGACCAGCGCACGCCCTGCGGCGGCACCACCAGCGCGTCGCGGTCGGGCCAGGTGGCGGCGATGCGGGCGAGCATCGCGCCGACGGTCTCGTGCAGCAGCGGTTGCGAGGTGTCTCCCCGGACGTGGCTGGGGGTGGGCGTGTGCAGGGTGGCCATGGCGGGGCGGAGCGGCGAGGGGGATTCGAGCATACGGCGGGCGCCGCGCCCGGGTGTACGCGACCATGGGCGCAGGCGCGAACGCTGTGTTGCGCCGCAGCGGCCGCCATGCCGCCCTCAGTGCAGCTCGCGCAGGTCCAGCCGCCGCAGCTTCGGTGCGCGCCACGCGGTGACCGCGGCCACGGTCATGGTCACGCAGCCGCCCAGCACGACCGCGGGCACCAGGCCCAGCAGCCGCGCCATCGAGCCGGCGTAGAACGCGCCAAGCTCGTTCGACGAACCCACGAACAGTCCGTTGATCGAGGACACCCGGCCGCGCATGGTGTCGGGCGTCGACAGCTGCAGGATGGTCGAGCGCAGCACCACCGAGACCCCGTCGCACATCCCCGATAGCAGCAGGAAGAAGGCCGAGAGCCAGAACGAGGTCGACAGCCCGAAGCCGATGATGCACAGCCCGAAGCCGGCCACGGCCATCAGCAGGATGCGCCCTGCATGACGCGTCGCCGGCCTGCGCGCCAGCCAGACGCCCATCGCCACCGCACCCAGCGCCGGCGCGCTGCGCAGGATGCCCAGGCCCTCGGGGCCGTAATCGAGGATCTCGCGGATGACGGCCGGGGCCAGCGAAATCGCACCGCCGAACAGCACCGCGAACATGTCCAGCGCGAGCGCGGCCAGCAGCAGCTGGTGCGAGAAGACGAAGCGCGCGCCTTCGGCGATGCTGGCGAAGATCGGCGCGCCCTGCAGGGTGATCGCGGGCTCCGTGACCTGCAACCGGCGCACCGCGAACGCCGCCGCCAGGGCGAAGCCCGCGGCCAGCGCGTAGGACACCCACATGCCCGCCGCGCCCACGATCACCCCGCCGACGGCCGGTCCCAGCACCATCGCCGACTGGAACACGATGCTGCCCAGGCTGGCCCCGCGCGCGAACTGCGGCCGTGGCAGCACGCGCGCGAACAGCGCGTTGTAGACCGGACCCAGGAAGGCCCGGACCGCTCCGGTCAGCACCAGCGCGGCATAGATCCAGGCCACGTCCACCGTGCCCAGGACGCCGGAGGCGATCAGCGCGAGCGCGATCGGCGTCAACGCCAGGCCGATGCAGGCGTACATGCCGAGCCGGCGCCGCGGCAGGTGGTCGACGAGGTAGCCGGCGAACGGCGCCACGCAGAAATAGGGGACCAGTTCGGCCAGGCCGATGAGCCCCAGCATCCAGGGATTGCGGGTGAGCTCGTAGACCTGCCAGCCGACCGTCACCGCGACCATCTGGTAGGACAGGATCGTGCAGATCCGGTAGGCCATCAGGCCGCGGAACGCGCGGTTGCGCAGCGGGGCCATGCGGCTGTCGTCCACGCCGACCGGTGCCGGCGGCGCGGTGGCCGGGCCCGGCGGCGGCGCGTCCCCGCCGGACCCCGCCGTGCTCACGCCAGGGCGCGCTGCGCGGCGTCGCGGATGAAGGCCAGGAGCGAGGCGAGGCCGTTGCTGCGCGTCGGCGAAAGATGCTTGGCCAGGCCGATGTCGGCGATGTACGAGGGGTCGTTGGCGAGGATCTCGCGCGCGCTGCGGCCCGAGTAGACGCGCAGGGCGAGGTAGACCAGGCCGGAGACGATCGCCGAGTCGCTCGCGGCGGCGAAGTCCATGCGCCCGGCGTCACCCGAGGGCACGATCCAGACCATGGACTGGCAGCCGTGCAGGCGATGGGCCTCGGTGCGGAACTCATCGGGGAAGTCCGGCAGCTTGCGGCCGAGGTCGATCAGGTACTGGTAGCGCTCGGACCAGTCGCTGAAGAAGGCGAACTCGTCGCGGATCGCGGCCTGGGCCTCGGCGGCGCTGCTTTCAAGCGGGAAGTGGGATGTGGACATGCTCAGCCCCGCTTCCAGCGCGCGCCCTGGGGCGTGTCTTCGAGGAGGATCCCCTCCGCGGCCAGCTGGGCGCGGATCGCGTCGGCGCGGGCGAAGTCGCGCGCCTGCTTGGCGGCCGCGCGCTCGTCGACCAGGATCTGGATCCGGGCGTCGTCGTCGCCGGAGGCGCCGCGGCCGAACCAGGCGGCCGGCGACTGCTGCAGCAGCCCGAGGACGCGGCCGCCCGCGCGAAGGCTGGCTGCCAGCGTTGCCAGCGCAAGCAGCGGGCCGTCGCCGGAGGCTTCGCCGTTGGCCAGCGCATTGCGCAGCACGCGCGCGCTGCCGGCGATCGCCGCGAGCTCGGCCAGCGCCTGCGGCGTGTTGAGGTCGTCGCACAGGGCGGCTTCGATCGCGTCCGGGATCGCGACGTCCGCGGCCAGGGTATTTCCGCCCTCGGCGGCCTCGTGTCGTGCCAGCAGCGCGTCGGCATCGCGCAGCGTGCCGTACAGCCGGTCCAGGGTGCGCACGCTCTGTTCGACCAGCGCGTCGGACCAGTCCAGCGGCTGGCGGTAATGGGCCGACATCAGCGCATGGCGCAGCGCCTCGGGCGGATGCTGGCGCACCAGGTCGTGGACCTTCTCGATGTTGCCCAGCGACTTCGACATCTTCGCGCCGCCGAAGTTGAGCATGCCGTTGTGCAGCCAGAAGCGCGCGAAGGGCGCACCGCCATGGGCGCATTCGCTCTGCGCGATCTCGTTCTCGTGGTGCGGGAACTGCAGGTCGACGCCGCCGGCGTGGATGTCGATGGTCTCGCCGAGGTGCGCGGCCGCCATCGCCGAGCACTCGATGTGCCAGCCCGGGCGGCCGCGGCCCCAGGGCGAATCCCAGCCGGGCAGGTCGCCGCTGGACGGCTTCCACAGCACGAAGTCGCCCGGATCGCGCTTGTACGGCGCCACGTCGACCCGCGCGCCGGCCAGCATGTCCTCCAGCTCGCGGCGCGACAGTTTGCCGTAGCCGTCGAAGCTCGCGACCGAGAACAGCACATGGCCCTCGGCGGCGTAGGCGTTGCCGGCGTCGATGAGCCGCTCGATCATCGCGATGATCTCGGCGATGTGGCCGGTGGCCTCGGGCTCGATGTCCGGCGGGGCCACGCCGAGCGCGGCCATGTCCTCGCGGTAGGCGGCGGCGAAGCGGTCGGTGATCGTCGAGATCGGCACGCCCTGTTCGGCCGCGGCGGCGTTGATCTTGTCGTCGACGTCGGTGATGTTGCGGGCGTAGGCCAGCGTGCCGAACCGGCGCCGCAGCAGGCCGGCCAGCACGTCGAACACCACCGGGCCGCGCGCGTTGCCGATGTGCACGTAGTTGTAGACCGTGGGGCCACAGACATACATCGTCGTGCGCGCGGGATCACGGGGCTGGAAGTCCTCCACCCGGCGGGTGAGGCTGTTGAAGAGTCTCAGGGTCATGCCTTGGGGCCGCTGGGCAGGCCGCCGATTCTACCGGCGGGGGACCGTGACAGCCACGATTCAGCCCGCTGCGGCGGCCACCGCCTACACTGCGGCATCGACATGCACTCCTTCCTGCCCGCAAAGCGGTGGCTGCCGCTGCTCATGGCCCCGCTGCTGGCGGCGGCGCCTGCGTGGGCCCAGCACACGGTGATCCAGGCCGAGAACGTGCGCTACGAGTACGCGCAGGTGCTGCGCGCCGAGCCGGTGTACCAGACCCTGCGGGCCACCGGCATGGTCGAGCGCTGCGAGCAGTCGAGCATGGTGTCGCCGGACGAGGGCGAGGAGCGGCGCGGCCTCTCGCGCGTGGTGGGCGCGGTGCGCGACGTGCTGACGCCGAGCCGCCGCGAGCCCGGCACGGACGAGGGCGACGCGGACTGCAGGATGGTGCCGGTGGAGCGCGAGTTCCGGCGGCCGATCGCCTATGACGTCGATTACGTGGTGCGCGGCGTGAAGTACCGCTCGCGCCTGCCTGCGGACCCGGGCAACCGCCTCCGGGTCAAGGTGGCGGTGACGCCGGTGGTGCCGAGCGGCGCCCAGGACTGAGCGGGGCGGAATGGACGGACGGGGCCGTGCTTGCGGGTCCGCGCGCCGCGTGGGAAGATTGCCGCGATGCAACACGCCTGCGCCTCCGTCCATGGTCTGCTGACCTCCGCCTACATGGCGGCGGGCATGACCTCGCGCGCGCGCCGACCGGAAGCCCACATTTCCCTGGGTTAGGACCGGACAACGCCTGTTTTCCGTCTTTGAAGCCCGGCCCAAGCCGGGTTTTTTCGTTTTCGATTCCATGGACTCCGCCATGACCACCGCCCCGCAGCACTTCCTCAATACCCAGGACTGGACCCGCGCCCAGCTCGACGCCGTGCTCGCCGAGGCCGCGCGCCTGAAGCGCGCGCCCACCGGCGACGCGCTGAAGGGCAAGTCGATCGCCCTGGTGTTCTTCAATCCTTCCATGCGCACCCGCACCAGCTTCGAGCTGGGCGCGTTCCAGCTCGGCGCGCATGCGGTGGTGCTGCAGCCGGGCAAGGACGCCTGGCCGATCGAGTTCGAGCTGGGCACGGTGATGGACGGCGAGGCCGAGGAGCACATCGCCGAAGTGGCACGGGTGCTCAGCCAGTACGTCGACCTGATCGGCGTGCGCGCGTTTCCGAAGTTCGTCGACTGGTCAGTGGACCGGGAGGACCGGGTGCTGGCGGGCTTCGCGAAGTACGCCACCGTGCCGGTGATCAACATGGAGACCATCACCCATCCCTGCCAGGAGCTGGCGCACGCGCTGGCGCTGCAGGAGCACTTCGGCACCAGCGACCTGCGCGGCAAGAAGTACGTGTTGACCTGGACCTACCATCCGAAGCCGCTCAACACCGCGGTCGCCAATTCCGCGCTGACCATCGCCACCCGCATGGGCATGGACGTGACCCTGCTGTGCCCGACCCCCGAGTACGTGCTCGACGAGCGCTACATGGGCTGGGCGAAGGCCAACGTCGCCGAAAGTGGTGGCTCGCTGGCGGTCAGCCACGACATCGAGGACGCGTATGCCGGTGCCGACGTGGTCTATGCCAAGAGCTGGGGCGCGCTGCCGTACTTCGGCAACTGGGGCCCCGAGAAGCCGATCCGCGAGGGGTTCAAGCACTTCATTGTCGACGAGGCCAAGATGGCGCTGACCAATGGCGGCGTCTTCAGCCACTGCCTGCCGCTGCGCCGCAACGTCAAGGCCACCGACGCGGTGATGGATTCGCCGCGCTGCATCGCCGTGCAGGAAGCCGGCAACCGCCTGCACGTGCAGAAGGCGGTGATGAAGGCGCTGGCCGGGCGCTGAAGCCTGCCGATACGTCACAACCCTTTCCTGTAGGAGCGGCTACAGCCGCGATCCGGCGACAACGATCGCGGCTGTAGCCGCTCCTACAGTTCTCCCCCACAGAGACCCGATATGACCGCTGCCTCCGAATCCAAAGACATCGTCCTCGCCTTTTCCGGCGGCCTCGACACCAGCTTCTGCGTGCCGTGGCTGAAGGAGCGCGGCTGGAACGTGCACACCGTGTTCGCCGATACCGGCGGCGTGGACGCGGCGGAGCGTGCGGCGATCGAGGCGCGCGCGGCCGAGCTTGGCGTCGCCAGCCACGTCACCATCGACGGCGGTCCCGCGATCTGGGACGGCTTCGTCAAGCCCTTCATCCACGCCGGCGAGGCCTACCAGGGCCAGTACCCGCTGCTGGTGTCCGACCGTTACCTGATCGTCGACGCCGCACTCGCGCGCGCGAACGACCTCGGCACCACCGCGATCGCGCACGGCTGCACCGGCATGGGCAACGACCAGGTGCGCTTCGACCTGGCGGTGAAGGCCAGCGGCGACTACCGCATCGTGGCGCCGATCCGCGAGATCCAGAAGGAACACACCCAGACCCGCGCCTACGAGCAGGCCTACCTCGAGCAGCGTGGCTTCGGCGTGCAGTCCAAGCAGAAGAGCTACACCATCAACGAGAACCTGCTGGGCATCACCATGTCCGGCGGCGAGATCGATCTCTGGGAAGCGCCGGGCGAGGGCGCACGCGGCTGGTGCGCGCCACGCGGCGCGTGGCCCGTGGAGCCGCTGCAGGTCTCGGTGCGCTTCGTCAACGGCGAGGCGGTGGGCCTGGACGGCGAGGACGTGCCCGGACCGAAGCTGCTGGCCAGGCTCAACACCATGTTCGCGCAGTACGGCGTCGGCCGTGGCATCTACACCGGCGACACCACCATCGGCCTGAAGGGCCGCATCGTGTACGAGGCGCCGGGACTGGCCGCGCTGCTTGTCGCCCACCGCGCGCTGGAAGAGGCGGTGCTGAGCAAGCAGCAGAACCGCTTCAAGCCCGACGTCGGCCGCAAGTGGGTCGAACTCGTCTACGAGGGCTTCTACCACGACCCGCTGAAGACCGACCTGGAGGCCTTCCTGGCCTCGTCGCAGCGCATGGTCAACGGCGAGGTGATGCTCGAGACGCGCGGTGGTCGCGTCGACGCGGTCGCGGTGCGCTCGCCGCACATCCTCAATGCCAGCGGCGCCACCTACGCCCAGTCCGCCGACTGGGGCGTGGAAGAGGCCGAGGGTTTCATCAAGCTCTTCGGAATGAGCAGCACCCTGTGGGCCGAGGTCAACCGGTCGTGAGCCACGCCGGCAGCCATGTGCACCCGCGCCGCGAATCCGCAGCGGACAGCCAGGGATTCTGTAGGAGCGGCTATAGCCGCAATTGCAGAGTGCCGATCGCGGCTGTAGCCGCTCCTACAGGGCGGCTTGGACGTGATTGAGCCAATACTTCGCCACCTCGCGGCGCTGGTGTCCTTCGATACCCGCAATCCTCCGCGCGCCATCGGCACCGGCGGGATCTTCGACTACATCCGCGCCCAGCTGCCGGATTTCGAGGTGACCGTCACCGACCACGGCGCAGGCGCGGTGTCGCTGTTCGCGCGTCGCGGCACGCCCACGCTGCTGTTCAACGTGCACCTCGACACCGTGCCCGACTCGCCGGCGTGGACCGCCGACCCGCATGTGCTGCGCGTCGAAGGCGACCGCGCGATCGGCCTGGGGGCCTGCGACATCAAGGGTGCCGCGGCCGCGCTCATCGCCGCGGCGCAGGCCGTCGAAGGCGACGCCGCCTTCCTGTTCACCAGCGACGAGGAAGCCAACGATCCGCGCTGCATCGCCGCCTTCCTCGCCTCCGCCCACGGCTTTCGCCAGGTGGTGGTGGCCGAGCCGACCGGCTGCGAGGCGGTGCTCGCCCACCGCGGCATCGCCGCCGTGCAGCTGCGCTTCCACGGCGAGGCGGGCCACGCGTCCGGCGCCCAGGCGCTTTCGGCGAGCGCGGTGCACAAGGCGATGCGCTGGGGCGTGGACGCGCTGGACCTGGCCGAGGCCGAGGCGCACCAGCGCTTCGGTGGGCTCACGGGCCTGCGCTTCAACATCGGCCGGGTGGAGGGCGGCATCAAGGCCAACGTGATCGCGCCCGCGGCCGAGGTGCGCTTCGGCTTCCGGCCGCTGCCGTCGCACGATGTCGACCAGCTGCACGCCCGCTTCGCCGCGCTGGCCCCGGATGGCAGCGACTACGCCGCGACCTTCCACGGCCCCGCGCTGCCCGCCGGCGACACCGCTGCGGCCGAGGAGCGCCGCCTGGCCGCGCGCGATCTTGCCGAAGGCCTGGGCCTGCCGATCGGCAACGCGGTCGACTTCTGGACCGAAGCCTCGCTGTTCTCGGCTGCCGGCCTCGACGCCATCGTCTACGGCCCGGGCCACATCGCCCAGGCCCATACCGCCGACGAATGGGTCGCGCTGGAGCAGCTCCGGACCTATGGCGAGGCGGTGGGGCGGGTGATTGGAGCAAAAACGTTTGCCACGGATTGACGCGGATAAGGGCGGATTCACACGGATAGAGCGGAGGTCCGTTCAAGAGCAGCGCATGGATGGGGTCCCTCACATGTAGGAGCGGCTATAGCCGCGATCGGCAGGCGGCAATCGCGGCTATAGCCGCTCCTACAGAAGGCAGGACTTTTCACAGAAGGGCTTCTGCTCCATCCCTGTGAATCCGCCCTTATCCGCGTCAATCCGTAGCAAAAACCCCCACAGCCCCACCTACGAAGCGATACACATGCACGCACACGTCCAGACCCGCCAGACCATCGTCCGCCTGCTTTCGAGCATGGGCAGCGCGAAGGAGATCAGCCAGTACCTGAAGCGGTTCTCGCAGGTCGACGCCCGGCGCTTCGCCGTGGTCAAGGTCGGGGGCGCGGTGCTGCGCGACGACCTCGACGCGCTGACGTCCTCGCTGGCCTTCCTGCAGCAGGTGGGCCTGACGCCGATCGTGGTGCACGGTGCCGGACCGCAGCTCGACGAGGCGATGCAGGCCGCGGGCATTACCAAGCGCACCGTGGACAACCTGCGCCATACCGACGCCGCCGGCCTGGCCATCGTGCGCCGGGTGATGCGGCAGCAGAACCTGCGCCTGGTCGAAGCACTGCAGGTTCAGGACGTCCGCGCCACCTCGATCCAGTCGGGTGTCTTCGAGTGCGCCTTCCTCGACCGCGAGCGCTACGGCCTGGTGGGGCAGGTGATGCGCGTGGATACCGACGGCATCGGCGCGGCGATCAAGGCCGGCTCGATCCCGGTCATCACGTCGCTGGGGGAGACCGCCGACGGCCAGATCGTCAACGTCAACGCCGACTGGGCCGCCAACGAGCTGATCAAGACGCTGCAGCCCTACAAGATCGTCTTCCTCACCGGAACCGGCGGCCTGCTCGGCCCCGACGGCCAGGTGATCGACTCGATCAACCTCAGCACCGAGTACGAAGAGCTCCTGCGCCAGCCCTGGCTGCACTCGGGCATGCGCCTGAAGATCGAGCAGGTGCACAACCTGCTGATGGCGCTGCCGCCGTCGTCCTCGGTGTCGATCACCCGGCCCGACCAGCTGGCGCGCGAGCTGTTCACGCACAAGGGCTCGGGCACCCTGGTGCGGCGCGGCGAGCGGGTGATGCGCGCCGGTTCATGGGATGCGCTCGACCTGCCGCGGCTGCGCATGCTGGTCGAGTCCGCGTTCGGCCGCACCCTGCTGCCCGACTACTTCGAACGCACGCCGCTGCTGCGCGCCTACGTCAGCGAGAACTACCGCACCGCGGTGATCCTGACCGAGGTCGACGGCGTGCCCTACCTCGACAAGTTCGCCGTGCTCGACGACGCCCAGGGCGAGGGCCTGGGGCGCGCAGTGTGGCAGGTGATGCGCGAGGAGACGCCGACGCTGTTCTGGCGCTCGCGCAGCGGCAATCCCGCCAACGCGTTCTATTACGCCGAGAGCGACGGCTGCCTGAAGCAGGGGCCGTGGAAGGTGTTCTGGTACGGCATGGACGGCTTCCGCGCGATCGAACGCGCGGTGGAGCACTGTGCCGACCGTCCGCCAACCCTGGTCGAAAAGGAGGACGCGGCGTGACCGCATCCATCGGCATCATCGGCGCGCGCGGACACACCGGCGCCGAGCTGATCCGGCTGCTGGCCGCGCATCCGGGCTTCGAGCTCGCCGCGGTGTCCTCGCGCGAACTCGATGGACAGCGCGTCGGCGCCCACGTGCCGGAATACGCCGGCGAGCTGCGCTATTCGAACCTCGCGCCCGACGCGCTGGCGTCGGCCGGCCTGGACGCCTGGGTGCTGGCGATGCCCAATGGCCGCGCCAGGGCTTACGTCGATGCGCTGGCGTCCGGCGGCGGCGATCCGGTGATCGTCGACCTGTCCGCCGACCACCGCTTCGACGACGAGTGGTACTACGGGCTGCCCGAACTCACGCGCGACGGCTACGCCAGCCAGCGGCGCATCGCCAATCCCGGCTGCTACGCCAGCGCCATGCAGCTGGCGGTGGCGCCGATGCTCGACCTGGTGGACGGCCCGGTGCAGTGTTTCGGCGTGTCCGGCTACTCGGGCGCCGGCACCACGCCGTCGGAACGCAACGATCCCGACAAGCTGCGCGACAACCTCATGCCCTATGCGCTGGCCGACCACCTGCACGAGCGCGAGGTCACCCGCCACCTCGGCACGGAGGTGGAGTTCATGCCGCACGTGGCGCCGCATTTCCGCGGCATCACCCTGACCGCGAACCTGCATCTGCACGAGCCGGTCGCGGCCGAGGCCGTGGAAGCCGCCTACCGCGCGCGCTACGAGGACGAGCCGCTGATCAGGGTGTGCACCGACGCGCCGTGGGTGAGCCGCATCGCCGGCCGGCACGGGGTGGAGATCGGCGGGTTCACGGTGTCGGCCGACGGGCGCCGCCTGGTCGTCGTCGCCACGCTCGACAACCTGCTCAAGGGGGCCGCGACACAGGCCCTGCAGAACCTCAACCTTGCGTTCGGCCGGCCGGAGGTCGAGGGCATCCCCCTCGACTGGCCGCCCGCACCCACCCTGTAGGAGCGGCTACAGCCGCGATCGGCAAGATGTTCCGCAAGATCCAATCGCGGCTGTAGCCGCTCCTACAGGAGCTGCGACCGCCGGCCATCACACACAACCCATCCCGGAGACCGACATGTCCGACCTCCTCTGGCAGAAGCCCGGCGTCACCGTCGACGCCGACATCCAGGCCTTCCTCGCCGGCGACGACGTGGTGCTGGACCGCGACTTCTTCCTGCACGACATCCGCGCCAGCCGCGCGCACGCCGAAGGCCTCGAGCGCATCGGCATCCTGTCCGCGGACGAACTGGCGGGCATCGGGCGCGAGCTCGAGCGGTTGGCCGACGACTTCCGCAGCGGCAGCTTCATCCTCGACGGGCGCTACGAGGACGGCCACTCGGCGATCGAGGCGCGGCTGACCGAACGCCTCGGCGACGCCGGGCGCCGCATCCACACCGGCCGCAGCCGCAACGATCAGGTGCTGGTCGCCACGCGGCTGTGGCTGAAGGAGAAGCTGGCGCGCACCCGCGCGCTGTGCGTGGAGATCGCCGGCATCGCGCTGGACCGTGCACGGGCCGAAGCCGACGTTCCGCTGCCGGGCTACACGCACCTGCAGCGCGCGGTGGTGAGCTCGCTCGGGATGTGGTGGGCGGCCTGGGCGGAAGCCTTCATCGACAACGCCCGGCGCGCGGACGACACCCTGGCCTGGGTCGACGCCAACCCGCTGGGCAGCGCGGCCGGCTACGGCGTCAACCTGCCGCTGGAGCGCGAGCACACCACGGCCGCGCTCGGCTTCGGCCGCATGCAGCTGGCCGCGACCTATGCCCAGCTGTCGCGCGGCAAGTTCGAGATGGCCGCGATCGAGGCGTTGTCCAGCGCGATGCTCGACCTGCGGCGCCTGGCCTGGGACCTCAGCCTGTTCACCTCGGGCGAATACGGCTTCGTCAGGCTGCCCGCGCAGTACACCACCGGCAGCTCGATCATGCCCAACAAGCGCAATCCCGACGTCATCGAGCTGATGCGCGCGTCCTATGCCAGCGTCGCCGCGGCGCGCTGCGAGATCGAGCAGCTGCTGTCGCTGCCCTCCGGCTACCACCGCGACCTGCAGGTCTCGAAGGGCGCGCTGTTCCACGGCTTCGGCAAGGGCCTGCAGGCGCTGGCGCTGCTGCCCGACCTGCTGCGCAACCTCGACTGGGACACCGAACGCATGCGTGCCGCGCTGGAACCGTCGATGTATGCGACCGACCTTGCAGTCGACATGGCGCGCGACGGCCTGCCCTTCCGTGAGGCCTACCGCCAGGCGGCCGACCCGGCGCGCTGGGCCGAGGGCGATCCTGCCGCGAGCCTCGCGGCACGCGTGTCGCCGGGCGCGTCGGGCGCGCCGGGACTCGACCTGCTGGCTCGGCGGCTGGCGGCCTTCGGGATCAGCGCGGCCTGATCACGGCTGCCGGGCCGCGGCCTCGTCCCGGGTTGTCCCGCGGCCCGGGCCATCCTCGAGCACGCGCGGCCGGCAGGCCTGCCATGCGCCGCCCAGCATCACCACCACGCTGGCCGCGAGCATCGCGAAGGGCCAGGCGAATCCGCCGGTCGCCTCCCTGAGGATGCCGAACAGCAGCGGCCCCAGGCACGCCAGCGTGTAGCCCAGTCCCTGGGTGAAGCCCGACAGGGCCGCCGAGCCATCCGGCGTGCGCGTGCGCAGGTTGATCAACGTCAGGCCTAGCGGAAAGGTGCAGCCGCCGATGCCGACCAGGGTCGCCCACAGCCAAGGCGCGGCCATCGGCGCCTGCCACAGCCCGTAGAAGCCGGCGAACTGGGCCAGCGCGCACGCCAGCGCCATCGGGAAGCTGTTGCGCATGCGCACGGCCAGCGCCGGGACCACCAGGCCGCCGAGCAGGCTGAAGCCGGTGTACAGCGCCACCATCGCGCCGCCGAATGCAGGCGAGGCGCCGGCCTCGGTGAAGATCCGCGGCATCCAGGTGAACATCGCGTAGGTCGCCAGCGAGGTCATGCCGAACATCAGCGCCATGCCCCAGCCGAGTCCGGTATGCCAGACGCGGTTGCGGGTGCCCGGCGTGGACGCCAGGTCGGTGGCGCCCGCCGCCGGGATGCCGGCTGCGCCCGCGTCGCGACCCCGGTCGTGGCCCGTCCCGGAACCGGCCCCGGGGACGCGCCGCAGCAGCAGGACCCAGGGCAGGGCCGCCGCGATCGCGGCCAGCGTCCACGCCGCCATCGACAGGCGCCAGCCAAAGGCGTCGGCCAGGGGCACCGCCAGCAGCGCCGCCAGGATCGTGCCGGCCTGCAGCGCGGTGATGTAGACCACGCTCAGGGTGCCGACCCGGTGCGGGAACCAGCGCTTCACCAGCGGCGGCAGGACCACGTTGCCGACGCCCATGCCGGCCAGCGACACCAGCGAGCCGGCGATCAGCACGCCGACCCCGCCCGCCAGCGAGCGCAGCACCAGGCCGGCGGCGGCCAGCGCCATTGCCAGCAGGACGGTGCGCTCGAGCCCGAGGCGGCGGGCGATCGCCGGCGTGGCCGCGCCGAAGGCGGCGAATGCGGCGGCGGGCAGCATGCCGATGACGCCCGCCATGGCGGCGCCGAAGCCGAACTCGCGCCCGACGACGTCCAGCAGCGGCGTGATCGAGGTGACCGCGGTGCGCAGGTTGAAGGCGGCCAGCGCGATCCCGGCCAGGGCGAGCAGCCGGCCGTGGACGCGCGGTCCGCCGGCAGGGGTGGGGGAGGCCGGCATCGTGGTGTCCTGGCGCCCGCGGGCGCGAAAAGCAAAAAACCGGCCCTGCGGCCGGTTTCTGCGTGTTCACCGATGGTCGGGGAGACAGGATTTGAACCTGCGACTTCTACGTCCCGAACGTAGCGCTCTACCAGGCTGAGCTACACCCCGACAGGTGAGCTGCACATTGTAATGACCGGGGGCGGGGGGAGGCAAGCACCCCGTTCCGGCACCCGGGCCGCGCCGCGTGCAGCCGCTAGAATGTCGGGCCCACCGCGGCCTCGCCCCGCACCGGAGATCCGCCTTGATCAAGCCCCGCACGCCCCCGGGCGTCCTCGAGCTGCTGCCGCGCGAGCAGGTCGCCTTCCAGCGCATGCTCGACACCATCCGCCGCACCTTCGAGGCCTATGGCTTCCTGCCGGTGGAAACGCCGGTGTTCGAACTCTCCGACGTGCTGCTGACCAAGACCGGGGGCGAGACCGAGCGCCAGGTCTATTTCGCGCAGTCCACGGGCGCGCTCGAGAAGGGCGACCCGGGACGGCCTGAAATGGCGCTGCGCTTCGACCTGACCGTGCCGCTGGCGCGCTACGTCGCCGAGCACGAGCACGATCTGGCGTTCCCGTTCCGCCGCTACCAGATGCAGCGCGTCTACCGCGGCGAGCGCGCCCAGCGCGGCCGCTTCCGCGAGTTCTACCAGTGCGACATCGACGTGATCGGCAAGGACACGCTGTCGCCGCGCTTCGAGGCCGAGGTGCCGGCGGTGATCAACGCGGTGTTCGAGGCCCTGGGCATCGGCGAGTTCACGATCCAGCTCAACCATCGCAAGCTGCTGCGTGGCTTCTTTGCCGGCCAGGGGATCAGCGACGAGGCGCAGCCGCTGGTGCTGCGCGAGATCGACAAGCTCGACAAGCGCGGGGAAGAGGCGGTGCGCGCGACGCTGGTGGGTGAGGCCTTCGGCCTTGCCCCTGAAGTTGCGGACCGGCTGCTGGAGTTCTCGCGCGTGCGCTCTTCCGGGCACGACGACGCGCTGGCGAAGCTCGACGCACTTGGCGCCGGCACGCCGCTGTTCGAAGAAGGCCGCGACGAGCTGCGTGCGCTGCTCGGAATGCTCAATGCCATGGGCGTGCCCGGGTCGCGCTACGCCATCAACCTCTCGATCGCGCGCGGCCTGGACTACTACACCGGCATGGTCTACGAGACCACGCTGGACGCGCACCCGGAGATCGGTTCCATCTGCTCCGGTGGTCGCTATGACGACCTCGCCAGCCACTACACGAAGTCGAAGCTTCCCGGCGTCGGCATTTCCATCGGCCTGACGCGCCTGTTCTGGCAGCTGCGCGAGGCCGGCCTTGTGGGGACCGCCGAAAGCACCGTGCACGCGCTGGTCGTGCTGCTCGATGACGAGGGCCTCGACCACGCGCTGGCCCTGTCGCAGCGCCTGCGCGCCGCGGGCCTGAACGTGGAAACGCAGATGGAGCCGCGCAAGCTGGCCAAGCAGCTGCAGTACGCCGACCGGGCGGGCATCCGCTTCGTGGTGATCCGCGGCGGGGACGAGGCCGCCCGCGGCGTGGTGGCGGTCAAGGACCTGCGCCGCGGCGAGCAGTTCGAGGTCGCCGAGGATGAATTGGGCAGCACCCTGCGGGTGGAGCTCGAGCAGCTGCGCGCACACGGCGCCTGACGGCGCGCCCCCGGACAGGAAAGGCAACCGACATGAAGCACATCCGTCTCGACGGCAGGTCCCTCACGCGCTCGCAGCTGGTGATGATCGCCAACGGCGCCTCGGTCGAACTCGATCCGGTGGCGCTGCAGGCGGTCGAGCGCGCCGCGGCCTTCCTCGCCGAGCAGGTGCGCCGCGAGGAGCCGATCTACGGCGTGTCGACCGGCTTCGGCAGCAACGCCGACAAGCTGCTGGGCGCGCATCCACTGCGTGACGAACTGCCCGGCGCGAAACCCTCGGGTCGCTCGCTGCACGCCGAGCTGCAGCAGAACCTGGTCGTGACCCATGCCGTGTGCGTCGGTGAGCCGATGTCTCCGGAGGTCGTGCGGGCGATGCTGTGCATCCGCATCAACACCCTGCTCAAGGGCCATTCCGGCATCCGCGTGCAGACCCTGCAGGCGCTGACGTCGATGCTCAACGCCGGCGTGGTGCCGGTGGTGCCGGAGCTGGGCTCGGTGGGCGCGTCGGGCGACCTGGCGCCGTTGTCGCACCTGGCGATCGTGCTGCTGGGCGGCGGCGAGGCCTTCGTCGAAGGCGAGCGCATGCCGGGTGCGGAGGCGCTGCGCCGCGTCGGACTCGAGCCGGTCACGCTCTCGTACAAGGAAGGCCTGGCGCTCAACAACGGCACCGCGCAGATGCTGGCCATGGGCGTGCTGGCGTTGGACCGGCTGGACCGCCTGCTGGAAACCGCCGATCTCGCTGCGGCGATGACCATTGATGCCTTCGCCGGTCGCCTGGGCGCGTTTGCCGAAGAAGTGCACGCGCTGCGTCCGCATCCCGGGCAGGTGGACGTTGCCGCGCGGCTGCGCGCGCTGCTCGAGGGTTCCACGCTCGCCGACATCCCGTACCACCTGGTGCCGCGTTTCCGGCAGTGGCTGCCCGACAGCTGGCAGACGCCGGAGGCACAGGCATTGAGCTTCGACATCGGCTGGGACTGGGTGCCGGCCAGCCAGCGCCACGGCCGCGAGAAGTTCTACCTGCGCTTCAAGCCCTTCCGCGGCGGCAAGAAGCACCAGCCGCAGGACAGCTATTCGCTGCGCTGCATCCCGCAGGTGCACGGCGCGGTGCGCGACGCGGTGGAGCAGGCGCATCGGGTGTTCGATATCGAACTCAACGCGGTCACCGACAACCCGCTGGTCTTCCCCGACAGGCAGGCCGCGCACGTCGAGGAGCAGGTGATCTCCGCCGGCCACTTCCACGGCATGCCGCTGGCGCTGGCGCTGAGCTACGTGAAGGCGGCGATCCCCGTGCTGGCATCGATCTCCGAGCGCAGGCTCAACAAGCTCGTGGATCCGGCAACCAGCGACGGCCTGCCGGCCTTCCTGATCGGCAACGAGGACGGCACCGAATCCGGCCACATGATCGTGCAGTACACCGCCGCCGCGATCGTCAACGACCTCGCCACCCGTGCGCATCCGGCCAGCGTGTACTCGGTGCCGACCAGCGCGAACGCGGAAGACCACGTGTCCATGGGCGCGAACGAGGCCCGCCACGTGCTGTCGATGACGGCGGATCTCGGCAAGGTGCTGGCGCTGGAGCTGTACACCGCGGCGCAGGCGCTGGATTTCCGTCGCGACATGATCAACGCCGCGCGCGACCTGGCGCGCAGCGGTGACGCCGCAGGTTTTGCCGCCAAGGTGCATGGCGCGCCCATGGCCGGGCATCGCGACCACGCGCAGTTCGTGGAGGAAGTGGGTGCGCTGCGCGCCGAGCTTGCTGCGTCCGAGCCCTACCACCCGGGCGTGGCGGTTGCCGCCGCGCATGCCGCGCTGCGCGAGCGGATCGGTTTCCTCGACCGCGACCGCGCGCTCGACGGCGAGGTGGCCGAAGCGGTGCGCCTGGTGGTCGACGGCAGCCTGCTGCAAGCGGCACGCAGGGCCGAGGCGGGCGAAGGCGGATGAACCTGCCGCTGCACCTGGGCTGGCCGGGAGCACTGGAAGCCGGCCTGATCGCGCTGGCGATCGGCTTCCTGCTGTTCCTCGTGTTCCACGCGCTCTCCGCGCGATTGGCTTGGAACCCGGGCCATTCTGTCGGCTGGGCCTGCCTGGGCGCGGTGGCGATCGGCGCCGGGATCGATCTCTGGAACCTGTTCTACCTCGGCGTGGTGAAGCTCGAATCCCCGGTCTATGCGCGTATCGCGCTGTCGAAGATCCACGACCCGGATGGGCTGGGTGTGCGCGTGCTGATGGAAGTGCTGGGTGCCCTCACGGGCGTGGCCCTGGGGTGGATGGCGACGCACCGCGGCAGCACGGGTACGCGCCAAGGGAACTGATTCAAGTGAACGCGCCCCATCACGGGGCGGAACGACCGCGTTGACAATGTACTAGCGCGCTATTACATTGGCGCGATGAAGCAGCGCCCCGAATCCCCATCCAAGCGCGAGGCCGATGCCTCGCTCCGCGCCCTGGCCAAGGCGCTGGCAGCGCTCGACCAGCCGGCCGAGATCACCGCCTTCCTTCGCGACCTGTGCACGCCGGCCGAGCTCGAGGCCATGGCCGACCGCTGGCGGGTGGTGCCACTGCTGCTGGAGAAGGTTCCGTACCGCGAGATCCACGAGCGCACCGGCGTCAGCGTCACCACGGTCGGTCGCGTCGCCCGCACCATCGAGCATGGCGCCGGCGGTTACGCGGCGGCGGTACGCAAGCAGTTCCCCCGTCTCGTCCCTTCGAATTGAGCGCCCCCGCATGAGTCCCCCCGCCCCCATCGCGGCGCGCGAGCGCCTGCGCATCGCCATCCAGAAAAGCGGCCGCCTTGGCGAGCCGTCCCGCGCCCTGCTGAAGTCCTGTGGCCTGGAGTGGCGCGAAAGCCGCGACCGCCTGTTCTGCTACGGCGAATCCGCACCGATCGACCTGCTGCTGGTGCGCGACGACGACATCCCCGGTCTGCTCGCCGATGGCGTCTGCGACCTGGGCATCGTCGGCCGCAATGTGCTGGCCGAGCAGTCCGCGGAGCGTGCGCTGTCCGGCAGGCCGCAGGTGGCGCAGGAGATCCGCGCGCTGGGCTTCGGCGGCTGCCGCCTCGACATTGCGGTGCCGGACGACTGGGACTGGCAGGGCCCCGCTGATCTCGCAGGCAGGCGCATCGCCACCAGCTATCCGCAGCTGCTGCGCCAGTGGCTGGACGCGCAGGGCATCGCCGCCGACGTGGTGTTCCTGTCGGGCTCGGTGGAGATCGCGCCGCGCCTGGGCCAGGCCGACGTCATCTGCGACCTGGTCTCCAGCGGCGCCACGCTGGCGGCCAACCAGCTCAAGCCGGTGCTGACCCTGCTGCAGAGCGAGTCGGTGCTGGCCGGGCCGGTGCAGCCGCTTGTCGACGTGCGCGCGGGCCTGCTGCAGCAGCTGCTGCGACGCATGGACGGCGCGCTGCGGATCAAGGACAGCAGGCTGTTGATGTTCCAGGCCGATCGCGGCCAGGTGGATGCGCTGCTCAAGCTGCTGCCCGACGCGGAGCGGCCGACCCTGCTGCAGGTCGATGGCGAGGACTCCCTGGCGCTGCAGGCGCTGTGCCACGGGGCGATGACCTGGCAGCGGCTCGAGGATCTGCGCCAGGCCGGCGCGCGCAGTCTGATGGTGCTGCCGGTCGAGAGGACGCTGGCATGAGCGTCGCTGAAAACACGGCCAGCAGCGCTACGGCCACGAACAGCCGCGCCGCGGCCACGAGCAACCATGCTCCGGTCAAGCGCCTGCGCTGGTCCGGACTCGATGTGGATGCACGCGCGCACGCACTCGCGCGCCCGGTGCAGGCGGTGGCCGGCACGGTCCGCGACACCGTGGCCGCACTGATCGACGAAGTCCGCGCCGGCGGCGATGCGGCGCTGCGCGATCTCACGCTGAGGCTGGATGGCGTCGCACCTGGAACACTGGAAGTGGACGCCACCGAGTTCGCCGCCGCGGAAGCGGCAGTGCCCCAGGCGCTGCGCACAGCCATGGCCGAGGCCGCCGGGCGGATCGAAGCGTTCCACCGCGCCGGCATGGCGCAGCCCTACGCGGTTGAAACCGCGTCAGGTGTCGTCTGCGAACGCATCCTGCGGCCCATCGGCCGGGTCGGCCTGTATGTGCCCGCCGGCAGCGCGCCGCTGCCGTCCACGGCGCTGATGCTGGGCGTGCCGGCGCGCCTGGCCGGCTGTCCGCAGGTGACGCTGTGCACGCCGCCGCGCCGCGACGGCAGCGCCGATCCTGCCGTGCTGGTGGCCGCACGCATGACCGGCGTGCAGCGGGTATTTAAGCTTGGCGGCGCGCAGGCGATCGCGGCCATGGCGCTGGGTGCCGGCAGCGTGCCGAAGTGCGACAAGCTGTTCGGCCCGGGCAATGCCTGGGTGACCGAGGCCAAGCAGCAGCTGGCGCAGACGGGCGCGGTGGCCATCGACATGCCGGCCGGGCCGTCCGAGGTGCTGGTGATCGCGGATGCCGGCGCCAATGCCGCCTTTGTCGCCGCGGACCTGCTGTCGCAGGCCGAACACGGTCCGGATTCGCAGGTGGTGCTGCTGGCCGACAGTGCGCCGCTGCTCGATGCCGTCGAGCGCGAACTGGCCGCGCAGCTGGCACGACTGCCGCGCGCGGCCATCGCCGCGCAGGCGCTGTCGCAGTCGCGCCTGGTCGAGGTCGAGACGCTGGATGAAGCATTCGCGATCAGCAACGCTTACGCGCCCGAACACCTGATCCTCGCGCTGCGCGAGCCGCGTGCCTGGCTGCCCAGGGTCGAGGCGGCCGGCTCGGTCTTCCTCGGCGACCACACGCCCGAGGCGCTGGGCGATTACTGCAGCGGCACCAACCACGTGCTGCCAACCAACGGCGCCGCGCGTGCCTGGAGCGGAGTGAGCGTGGGCAGCTTCCAGAACGCGATCAGCGTGCAGGCGGCGACCCGCGAGGGCATCGCCGGCATCGGCCCCTGGGCGGTGACCCTGGCCGAAGCCGAGGGCCTCGAAGCGCATGCCAACGCAGTGCGGCTACGAATGGAGGCGCCTGCATGGGTGCGGTGATCGATCTGATCAGGGAGGACCTGCGCGGCTTCACCGGCTACGGGTCCGCGCGCAGCGAAAAGCTCCAGGGCGAGGTCTGGCTCAACGCCAACGAGTCCGCTTGGCCCAGCGCGGGCGACCCGGGCGACGGCTGCAGGCGCTATCCCGAGCCGCAACCACCGGAGCTCGCTGAAGCGCTGGCACGGCTGTACGGTTGCGTGCCCGGGCAGCTGCTGATCGGGCGCGGCAGCGACGAAGCCATCGACCTGCTGGTGCGCACGCTGTGCGTGCCGGGCCGGGATGCGGTGGTGGTGTCGCCGCCGGTGTTCGGCATGTATGCGGTGAGCGCGCGGCTGCAGGGCGCGCCGCTGATCGAGGTGCCGCTGATCGACGGCGTGGAGAGCTTCGCGCCGGACCTGCATGCGCTGGCGGAGATTGCACTGTCCCGATGCGCGCGACTGGTGTTCCTGTGTTCACCCGGAAATCCAACGGGGAACGCGATCGCGCTGGACGACATCGCCGCGCTGGCGCGCAGGCTGCAGGGCAGGGCGCTGCTGGTGGTGGACGAGGCCTATGGCGAGTTCTCCTCGCAGCATTCGGCCATCGGATTGCTGGGCGAACACGACAACCTCGGCGTGCTGCGCACGCTGTCCAAGGCCCACGCACTGGCAGGTGCGCGCATCGGCGTGCTCGCAGCCGATCCGGCGCTGGTCGCGGCGCTGCGGCGCTGCCAGGCGCCGTACCCGGTGCCCGCACCCTGCGCGGCGCTGGCGCTGGCCGCGCTGTCCCCGGAGGCGCTCGCCCGCACTGCGGGACGCGTGGCCGAGGTGCGCAGCGAGCGCGAGCGGATGCGGACGGCGCTGGCCGACGTGCCCGGCGTGCTGCGGGTGTATCCGTCCGAGGGCAACTTCCTGCTGGTCCGCTTTGCCGACGCCTCGCGCGCGTTCGCGCAGCTGCTTGCCGCAGGCATCGTCGTCCGCGACCAGCGCGCAGCGCCGCAGCTGGGCGACGCGCTGCGCATCACCATCGGCACCCCGGCGCAGAACGACCGGGTGCTGCGGGCACTTTCCAAGGGAACACTGGCATGAGCACCCCGATCCTCTTCGTCGACCGCGACGGCACCCTGATCGAGGAGCCGGACGACTTCCAGATCGACGCCTACCACAAGCTGCGCTTCGTGCCCGGCGTGATTCCGGCGCTGCTGAAGCTGCGCGATGCGGGCTACCAGTTCGTGATCGTCAGCAACCAGGACGGGCTCGGCAGCGCGCAGTATCCGCAGGCGGACTTCGACGGTCCGCAGGCGCTGATGATGCAGGTGTTCGAAAGCCAGGGCATCGCCTTCCGCGAAGTGCTGGTCGACTGCAGCTGGCCGGAAGAGAAGCTGCCCACGCGCAAGCCCGGCATCGGCCTGGCGCTGCACTACCTGCGCGACCGCGGCATCGACCTTGCGCGCTCGGCCATGGTCGGCGACCGCGATACCGACCTGGAGTTCGCCGCCAACATGGGCATCCGCGGCTTCAAGCTGCGCAGCCCGCAGTTCGGCGGCGAGTGGGACTGGGCCAGCATCGCGCACGAGCTGGCCGATGCGCCGCGCCGGTCCGATGTGCAGCGCAATACGAAGGAGACCCGGGTCCGCATCGCGATCGACCTCGACCGCGTGGCCGAGCCGAAGGTGTCCACCGGCCTGCCGTTCTTCGACCACATGCTGGAGCAGATCGGCAAGCACGGCGGCTTCGCACTGGAAGTCGAGACCACGGGCGACCTGCACATCGACGAGCACCACACGGTCGAGGACACCGCGCTCGCGCTGGGCCAGGCGCTGCGCGAGGCCCTGGGTGACAAGCGCGGCATCGGCCGCTACGGCTTCACCCTGCCGATGGACGAGACCCTGGCCAGCGCCGCGCTCGACTTCAGCGGGCGCCCGTGGCTGGTGTTCGAGGGCGACTTCCGCCGCGAGCGCGTCGGCGACCTGCCGACCGAGCTGGTGTCGCACTTCTTCCGTTCGCTGTGCGATGCGGCCGGGCTCAACCTGCACCTCTCGGTGCGCGGCGACAACGACCACCACAAGATCGAGGCGGCGTTCAAGGCGTTGGCGCGCGCACTGCGCCACGCGATCCGGCGCGAAGGCGTGGAGCTGCCGAGCACCAAGGGCGCGCTCTGATGCGTCTGGTGCTGGTCGATGCCGGCGGTGCGAACCTCGGCTCGGTGCGGCAGGCGCTGCACCGGCTGGGCGTGGAGCCGCAGCTGGCCACGGACGCGGTCACGATCCGCGCCGCCGACCGCGTGATCCTGCCCGGCGTGAGCACCGCGGCCGAGGTGATGCGGCGGCTGCGCGAGCTCGACCTGGTCGAGACGCTCCGCAGCCTGCAGGCGCCGCTGCTCGGCATCTGCGTGGGCATGCAGCTGCTGTTCCAGCATTCCGAAGAGGGTGATACGCCCTGCCTGGGCCTGCTGCCCGGTCGCGTGCGGCGGCTGCCGCCGTCGCCCGGCGTGCGCGTGCCGCACATGGGCTGGAACCGGCTGCGGCCGCTGGGCGAATCGCCGCTCACCCGCGGCATTGCCGACGGCGACTTCGCCTACTTCGTGCACAGCTACGCCGCGCCGGCGGGTGACGACTGCGTGCTGGCCTGTGAGCACGGCACCCGCTTTGCGGCGGTGGTGGAGCGCGGCAACGTCGCCGGCGCGCAGTTCCATCCCGAGCGCTCGGCGCGCGTGGGAGCGCGGCTGCTGCGCAATTTCATCGAGGCGACGCCATGAGCGACGGATTCACCCTCTATCCCGCCATCGACGTGCGCGAAGGCCGCGTGGTGCGGCTGGCACAGGGCGACTACGCCCGCGAAACGCACTATGGCGACGATCCACTGGCACTCGCCCTCGACTATGCCGACCAGGGCGCGCAGTGGCTGCACCTGGTCGACCTGGACGCGGCCCGCGCTGGTGGCTACACGCTGCTTCCGCTGCTGCGCGCGCTGGCCGGCGATGGTCGGCTGAAGGTGCAGACCGGCGGCGGCGTGCGCGGGCGCGACGATGTGGTGCAGCTGCTCGAGGCCGGTGCCGCGCGGGTGGTGATCGGTTCGCTTGCGGTGCGCGAGCCGGACAGCGTGCTGGCCTGGATCCGAGCCTTCGGCGCGGACCGGATCACCGTGGCGCTCGACGCACGGCTCGACACGGCCGGCATCTGGCGGCTACCTGTCCACGGCTGGACCGAGACCGGCGAGGAATCCCTCGCTGCCCTGGCCGTGCGCTATGCGGACGTTGGCCTGCGCCACCTGTTGAGCACCGATATCGCCCGCGACGGGATGCTCACCGGACCGAACCTGGCGCTGTACGACCATCTGCGAAGCACGGCGCCCGCGTTGTCCCTGCAGGCCTCGGGCGGCGTCTCCGGCGTCGCCGACGTGACCCGTGCGCGCGACGCCGGCTGCGCCGGCATCGTCCTCGGTCGCGCCCTGCTGGAACGACGCTTCAGCCTGCGCGAAGCGCTGCAGGCCGCGACATGCTGAGCCGGCGCATCATTCCCTGCCTAGACGTGCGCGACGGCCGCGTGGTCAAGGGCGTGCGCTTCCGCGACCACGTCGACATGGGCGATATCGCCACGCTGGCCGCGCGCTATCGCGACGAGGGCGCCGACGAACTGGTGTTCTACGACATCGGCGCGAGCCCTGAGGGGCGCTCGGTCGACTACCGCTGGGTGGAGCAGGTGTCGGCACTGCTGGATATTCCGTTCTGCGTGGCCGGTGGCATCCGCGACGTGGCCACGGCGCGCGCGGTGCTGCACGCCGGTGCCGACAAGATTTCGATCAACACGCCGGCGCTGGAACGGCCGGCGCTTGTGAGCGAACTCGCCGAGGCGTTTGGCGTGCAGTGCGTGGTGGTCGGCATTGACTCCATCCGCGAGCCCGACGGCGAATGGCGGGTGCGCAGCCACACCGGCGACCCCGACAGGACGCGAGCGCTGGCGCTGCGCACCCTGGACTGGGTGGTGCAAGCGCAGCGCCTGGGTGCCGGCGAGATCGTCCTCAACTGCATGGACAGCGACGGCGTGCGGCGGGGCTATGACATCGAGCAGCTGGCGGCGGTGCGGGCGATCTGCGAAGTACCGCTGGTCGCCTCGGGCGGCGCCGGGGCGGCGGAACATTTCATCGAGGCCTTCGAGCGCGCGGACGTCGATGGCGCACTCGCGGCCAGCGTCTTCCACAGCGGCGCGCTGGCGATCGGCGGGCTCAAGGCGACCCTGCGCGCGCAGGGCATCGAGGTGCGTGATGCATGAGTCGGGACCAAAGGAGGCCACGCTCGATCCCGACGCGCTGGCGTGGGCGAAGGGCGACGGGCTGTTGCCGGCGGTGGTGCAGGACGCCGACAGCCTGCGGGTGCTGATGCTCGGCTACATGGACCGGGATGCGCTGGCCGCCACGCTGGACAGTGGCCAGGTGACCTTCTTCAGCCGCAGCAAGGGCCGCCTGTGGACCAAGGGCGAGACCTCGGGCCACGTGCTGGACCTGGTCTCGGTCCGCGCCGACTGCGACGACGACGCGCTGCTGGTGCTGGCGCGCCCCAAGGGTCCGACCTGCCACCTGCAGCGCGCCAGCTGCTTTCCCGGTGCGCCCGCCGCCGCGCTGGCGCCTCTGGATGCGCTGCTCGCGCGACGCGAGGCGGAACGTCCTCCCGGCAGCTATACGACGCGCCTGTTCGAAGGCGGGGTGCGCCGCATCGCGCAGAAGGTGGGCGAGGAAGGCGTGGAGACCGCGCTGGCCGCGGTGGCCCAGGACGACGAGGCACTGCTCGGCGAAGCCGCCGACCTCACCTATCACCTGCTGGTGCTGCTGCGCGCACGCGGCCTGGGCCTGGCGGACCTGGAGCGCACGCTTGCAGGGCGTTCCGGCAGCACCACGGTCGACAGCTGACGGTTCTTTGGCAGACGCGGCGCCTCAGGCCGCCGAGATCGAGGTGCGGACGCAGTCGCGTCCGTGGGCCTTGGCCGCGTACAGCGCCTGGTCGGCGACCTGCAGCGCGTCCTCGATGTCGTCGACGGTGCCCGGCACCACGGTGTGGACGCCGACGCTGGCGGACACCCGCACCGGAGGGCCGTGCTGCGAGATGCAGGGCCGGGAGGCGATCGCCCGGCGCACGCCCTCGGCGACGGCCACCGCGCCGCGCAGGTCGGTGCGCGGCAGGACGACGACGAATTCCTCGCCGCCGAAGCGTGCCAGCAGCGCCTCGTGCGGCTCGAGGGCATCGCCGATGCGCTGGGCCGCGGCACGCAGCACGTCGTCGCCGACCATGTGGCCGTGCTCGTCGTTGATCGACTTGAAGTAGTCGAGGTCGACCATCAGCAGCGACAGCGACTGCCGCTCGCGGTTGCACTCCACGAGCAGGCGTTCGAACGCGTCGTGGAAGTGCGAGCGGTTGTACAGGCCTGTCAGGCCGTCGCGACGGCCCGACTCGCGCAGCCGCGCCGCGGTTTCCTCGAGCTGGTCGAGCGTGTTGCGCAGTTCGCGGGTGCGCTGCGCGACCTTGCGTTCGAGCTGCACGTTGGCGTCGCTGACGATGCGCTCGTTCTCGCTGCGCAGCGAGGCGTAGCGGTAGCTGAGCGCGATCGACAGGAACAGCATCTCCAGCGCCGAGCCGAGCTGGACTCCGTACTCGGTGAAGAAGGTCTTCGGGAACACCCCGAAGGCCACCAGGGTGTAGACCGCGGTGCCCGCCAGGAACATCGCCCAGGACAGCAGGAACAGCCTGGCCGGCGCATAGCCGCGTCCCAGCGCGACCACGCCGACCACGGTGATCCAGAGAATGCTCGCCAGCACCGCCAGCGAGACCGCAGGGGTGATCAGCCGGTAGGGCACCACCAGCGCGGCGATGCCGAAGCAGGCGAAGGTCGCGATGGCGACGATGCTGACCCGGTTGCCGGCCGGCCAGCGTTCGCCGAGGCCGAGGAAGATGCGCGCGAACTGGTGCATGCCGATCAGCGCCAGGCTGATCGACAGCGGCACCGATTTGTCGGCCAGCCAGGTGTTGTCTGGCCAGAGGTACTCGAAGCCGAGGCCGTTGAGGCAGAACAGCACCAGGCCGAAGGCGCTGATGTGGAACAGGTACCAGAAATAGCTGGCGTCGCGCAGCACCAGCCACAGCACCAGGTTGTAGAAGAACAGCGCCACCAGGATCCCGTAGTACAGGCCGATCGAGAACTGGGCGTCGCGCGAGAGCTCGGTGAACGCGGCCGGCGTGTACAGCACCAGCGGCACCTGCATCGAACTCTGGCTCTGGACCCGGAACAGGATGTCGACCGGCTGGTCCACGGGCAGGTCGAGCAGGAAGTTGGGGTGGCGGTAGCGGATCACGCGTTCGCCGAAGGGCAGGGCGTCGCCCCCGGTCTGGTGGACGATGCGGCCGTCGGGATAGCGCAGGTAGAGGTCGAGGTGGTCGCTGAGGGGATAGGTCTGGACCAGCAGCCAGCGCACCTCGGCCGGGTCCCGGTTGATGATCCGCGCGTGGACCCAGAAGGCGCCGTCCTGGAAGCCGAAGGCCGGGTTGCCGCCGGGAAGCGGCGCGAAGGCATCGGTGCCGACGAGCGCCCAGGCGTCCTGCACGGTGTCGCGTCCCGTGGTGTCGTGTCGGTAGTCGACGTGCGGCGAGAGCGCCAGCTCGCCGGTGCCGGGTGCCAGCTCGATCGTGCCGGCCACGGCCGGTCCACCGAGCGCCAGAAGCGCGACGGCGAAGGCCGTGAGCCAGGCCATCCAGGGCCTCGCGCCGATCATCCTGACCCCTCCAGACGCGCCCATGACATCTGCCGGCCACAGCCCGGCCCGATCATATGCCTGCCGGCAACCCATGTCTAAACGCGATCGGGCACGATAACGGGCCATCCGTCCGGCCACGGAGCCACGATGTCCATGTCCCTGCGCCTCCTGTCATTGATCTGCCTGCTGGCGGCGTCCGGCGTTGCCGATGCGGTGCGCTGGGAGGGGCGCGTCTTCCACGACCTCGATGGCAATGGCCTGGCGGACCCCGACGAGCCGGGCATCGCAGGGGTGGCGGTGTCGGACGGGAGGACGCTCGCGCTGAGTGACGCCGATGGCCGCTACCGTCTCGACGCACGCGACGCTGTCCCGGTGTTCGTGGTGAAGCCCGCCGGCTGGCGACTGCCGGCGCGCGATGACGGCCTGCCCGCGGCCTGGCACGCGCCGCGTGGTCCTGGCCATGTGCACCGCGGCGACTTCGCCCTGCAGCAGCCGGACCGGCGGGGAGACCGCGCGCTGTCGGTGCTGGTGTTCGCCGACCCGCAGGTGAAATCGCTGGTCGATGTCGACCATTACGCGCGCGACATCGTCGCGCCGCTGGCGGCCGCGGACCGCCGTGCCGACCTCGGCATCAGCCTGGGCGACATCGTCGACGACGTGGTCGCGCTGTATCCGCAGGTCAACGCGGCGACCACGCGGCTGCGCGTGCCCTGGCTGCACGTGCCCGGCAACCACGACTTCGACCCGGGCGCGGACGCCGACGATGCCTCGCTCGCCGCCTTCCACGCCAGCTACGGGCCCGACAGCTTCGCGTGGCATGAGGATGCCGCGAGCTTCCTCATGCTCGACGACGTGGTGCTGCAGCCCGGTGGACGGCCCTCTTATGTCGGCGGCCTGCGCGAGGACCAGTTCGCCTTCCTCGAGGCCTGGCTGCCCAGCGTGCCCAGGGACCGCCTGCTGGTGCTGGGCGTGCACATCCCGCTGTTCGATACCGCTGCGCCCGGTCGGCCCGCCACGTTCCGCACCGCTGACCGCGAGCGGCTCTTCGCACTACTGCAGGACGTTCCGAAGCTGCTGGTGCTCAGCGGCCACCGGCATACCCAGCGCCACCACCGCCACGGACCCGCGGAGGGTTGGCATGGCGCGGAGCCGCTGCACGAGTTCAACGTTGGTGCCGCCAGCGGGGCCTTCTGGTCGGGTGCACCGGACGCCGAAGGCATCCCCGACGCGACGATGGCCGATGGCACGCCGAACGGGCATGCGCTGCTCGACATCGCGGCCGACGGGCGCTATCGCCTCTCCTGGCATCCGGCGCGGCTGCCGGCCGACGACCCCGCGCGCACCGCGGCCATGCACCTGCACGCACCCCGCGCGCTGCGGCGCGGCGCGTATCCGGCGTGGGCGGTGTACGCCAACGTCTACATGGGCGAGGCCGACACGCGCGTCGAGTACCGCGTGGACGGCGGCGAGTGGACGGCCATGCAGCGGGTCGAGCGTCCCGACCCCTGGCTCATGGCCGAGAACGCGCGCGACGATGCCGCCGCAACCCTGCGCGGCCATGACCGCTCGCCCGAAGCCGAACCCTCGACCCACCTGTGGCGCGGCGCGCTGCCGACCGACCTGGCCGCCGGTGACCACGACATCGAGGTGCGCGCCTTCGACCGCTGGCACGGCGAGCAGCGGGCCGCGACCCGCTACCGCCTCGAAGAACGCCCGACACCCGTCCCGCCCCCCGCGACCGCGCCCCGCCCCCTGTAGGAGCGGCTACAGCCGCGATGTCCGCAGCGTCGGATCGCGACCTGTAGGAGCGGCTACAGCCGCGATCGCCCTTGCCGGGTCAGGCCATCGCACCGTGGATCGCGGCTATAGCCGCTCCTACAGTGGATCGGCAGCGGATCGGCAGCGGATCGGCAGCGGATCGGCAGCGGATCGGCAGCGGATCGGCAGTGGATCGGCAGAGGACCGGCAGAGGACCGGAAGCAGACCGGAAGCAGACCGGAAGCAGACCGGCGGCGTCAGGGGTTTACGGCGTCGAAGCTTTCCACCCGCGCGTGTCCGTTGCAGGCGTCACCGCCGCGCGGCTCGGGATAGTCCTCGAGACGGTCGACCAGCACCGTGCGCAGTCCGGCTTCGCGCGCGGCGTCGAGTTCGGCGACCACGTCGGACAGGAACACGATCGCCTCGGGTGCCACGCCGAGCTCCGTGGCGATTCGCGCATAGCTGGCAGCCTCGCGCTTGCCGCCGACCTCGGTGTCGAAGAACGCGTCGAACAGCGGCAGCATGTCGCCGGCATCGGAATGCCCGAAGAACATCTTTTGCGCCGGCACCGATCCCGACGAGTAGACCGCGAGCGGGTGCCCCGCCGCGTGCCAGCGGCGCAGGCCGTCGACCGCATCGGGATAGACGTGCGCGGTGAAGTCGGCGCGGCGGTAGCCATCGGTCCAGATCAGGCCCTGCAGGGCCTTGAGCGCCGTGTGCTTGCGGTCCTCGTCGATCCAGCCCTGCAGCACCTCCACGATCACCGCGTCATCGCACACCGCCCCGTGCTCGGTCGCCACCTGGTCCAGCCACCGCCGGACCTCCGGCTCCTGGCCGCGCTCGCGCACGAATCGGGGCAGCTCGCGCCGCGCATACGGAAACAGCACGTCGCGCACGAACGAGATGCTGCCCGCCGTGCCCTCGATGTCGGTCAGGATGGTGGTCTTCATGGACGCGACGGCTTCTCGTAGCGCGGGAAGCGCTGGGCGATGTCGGTGCCGGTGAAGTGGCCCACCCAGCCGTCGGGCTGCTGGAAGAACCGGATCGCGACGAATTCGGGCTCGGGGCCCATGTCGAACCAGTGCGTGGTGCCGTCGGGCACGGCGATCAGGTCGCCCTTGACGCACTCGATCTCGTAGACGCGGTCGGCCACGTGCAGGGTGAACAGGCCGGAGCCGGCGACGAAGAAGCGGACCTCGTCTTCCTTGTGGAAGTGCTCGTCGAGGAAGGTCCGGCGCATGTCCTCGCGCTTCGGGTTGTCGGGCGCGATGCTCACCACGTCGACGGTGGTGAAGCCGCGCTCGGCGCTGATGCGCGCGATGTCGTCGGCGTAGGCGGCGAGCACCTCGTCCTGCGAGGCACCGGCGGAGACCGGCTGGCTGGCCTGCCAGCGCTCGAAGGTGACCCCGATCGACGCGAGCTCGCGCGCGATCGCGTCGCCGTCGCGGGTGTCGAGGAGCGGTGCGCCGGGGGCGTCGTCGGCAAAGATGCGCAGGCGGCTCATGGCGGTCTCCAGTCAGTGGCCGGCGGTGAGCCGGCGCAGCTCCAGCTCGCAGTCGAGCAGGAATTCGAATGCGTCCAGGTGCCGGCGCGCCTCGGCCATGTCGCGGCCCCAGGCGTACAGGCCGTGGCCGTCGATCAGGTAGCCCCACATCGGGCGCTGGTCGAGCAGGGCATCGACCTGCGCGGCGAGCGTGGGCATGTCCTGCGAGTTGGGCAGCACCGGCACGTCGATCGCGGCCTCGTGCGTCGCATTGCCGCGGAAGGCCTTCAGCAGTTCGTATCCTTCCAGGCGCACGTGCCCGGAGCCGGCGAACAGCCGCGAAGCGATCGTCTGCGCGCGCGAATGGGTGTGCAGCACGCAGCCGACGTCGGCGAAGCGCGCATAGAGCCGGGTATGCAGCAGCGTCTCGGCCGAAGGCCGGTGGTCACTGCCGACGGCGCGACCGTCCATGTCGACGACCATGATGTCGTCCTCGCGCAGCTTGCCCTTGTCGCGACCCGAGACGGTGATCGCCGCGTGGGCGCCATCCAGCCGGTGCGAAAAATTGCTGCTCGTCGCCGGCGTCCACCCGAGGGCCGCCAGCTCGCGCACGTTGACGATGATCTCACCGGCCAGCTCGCGCAGCCGGTGGACGTCGTAGGGCAGTGTCTCCTTCATGCCGCAAGTCTATCGCCAAACCCCGGCGTGGTCCGGGGCTCGAGGGGGAGCGAAGTTTCTTTTTTTGCCACGGATGAACGCGGATCACACCGATTTACGCGGATAAGGCAGGGGCAGGTGTCAGCGCGCTTTTTCCCGGCCTTTGCTCTATCCGTGTGAATCCGTGTGATCCGCGTTCATCCGTGGCAAAGCTTCTCCCGTCCTCACGCCACAGCGGGCTTCCGTCGACCGAATCCGCGGTAGGCGGCGAGTGCGAGCAGGGCGATGACGACGGCGCCGATCAGGGTATCGATCGGGGTCGACCAGACGAGCAGCCCGCAGGCGACCAGGGCACCCATGCCGAGCAGGCGGTCGGAGGTGGTCGCCGGCCGCGCGGGGCTGCCCAGCAGCAGGCTGAGGCCGGCGGCGACGTAGGCCATCACCACCAGGGTCACGGCCATGTTGATGATCGCCTCGAACTGCGAGGACACCGAATCCGACAGCGTGGTCAGCGCGATCAGCGTCATCGCCAGCACCACCAGCAGCAACCCGGTCGAGGCGGCGCCGTTGCGCCGCACGCGTCCGAACACGGCGGGCAGGAAGCCGCGCTGCGCGGCGCGCGCGCCGGATTCGCCGGTGACCAGCATCCAGCCGCCGAGCGTGCCGGTGGCCTTCAGCGCGGCGGCCGCGGCAATCACCGGAATCGCCCACTCGCCGAACATCCGCCCTGCCACCAGGGCGAACGGCGCGCTGGAGCCCGCAAGTTCCTGCACCGGCACGATGCCCATCATCAGCACCGACGACGTGAGGTAGACCACGCCGGCCAGGACGATGCCGCCGAGCGTGGCGATCGGCACGTTGCGGTCCGGATCGCGCACCACGCCGGCGACCATGGCGCCGGTCTCCAGGCCGATGAAGGCCCAGAACACCACCGCCAGCGAGCCGAAGGCGACCATCGGATCGGACTGGCCGCTGACGTTCCAGCCGGCGCTGAACAGCTCGGGATTGAAGTGGGTCCAGCCCGCGACCAGGATCGCCGCCACCGGCAGCAGGCCGAAAACCACGCAGAACGACTGGAAGCGCGCGATGCTGCGCGGCCCCAGAAGGTTCAGGCCGAACATCGCCCAGATCAGCAGCACCTGGCCGGTGAGCCGCACGCCGAGCGAGTCCTCGATCGGCAGCAGGATGATCAGGTAGCCGAAGGCCGCCACCGCGATGGCGTTGTTGCCGATCCACGACGACAGCCAGTACAGCGTCGACGCCAGGAAGCCCATGTCGCGGCCCAACGACGGACGCACATAGTCGTCCGGCGAGGTGAGGTCCGGATGCTGGCGTGCGATGCGCGCGAAGGCCGCGCCCAGTGCCACCGCCAGCAGGGTGCCGATCAGCCACGACAGCGCGGTGACCGTGCCGGACTTGGCCAGGGTGGCCGGCAGCAGGAAGAAGCCGGAGCCGATCATGTTGTTGGCGACCATGAAGGTCGCCAGCACCGGGCCGATCTTCTTCACGGCGGTGGTCGTGGACATCGTTGTTGGGATTCCCCGAAACGCGCGGTCAGCGCGCCTTGTTGAGCTTGCTGTTGCGGTAGCCGTAGCCGAAGTAGATCGCCTGTCCGAGCAGGGTCCACAGCACGAAGATCAGCCAGTGCTCCATGAACGACTGGAAGAACAGGAACAGGCAGGCGATCACGCCCAGCGGGCAGATCAGCCAGAACATCGGCACGCGGAACGGCCGCGTGAGGTCGGGTCGGGTATAGCGGAGCACGAACACGCCCAGGCAGACCGTCGCGAATGCGATCAGGGTGCCCATCGAAACCAGTTCGCCGAGCACGCTCAGCGGCATGAAGCCGGCCAGCAGGCAGGCCACGACGCCCACCACGATGGTGCCGACGTAGGGCGTGTGGTGCCTGGGGTGCACCTTGCCGAACATCTTCGGCATCAGGCCGTCGCGCGACATCGAATAGAAGATGCGCGGCTGGGCCATCAGCATCACCAGGATCACCGACGACAGGCCGGCGATCGCGCCGATCTCCACCGCGGTCTTCAGCCAGCCGAGGTTGGCGCCGGGATTGGCCCGCATGGCCAGCTCGAGCGCGGTGGCCACCGGCTTGGCGGTGTCGAGCTCGCGATACGGCGCCATGCCGATCAGCACCGCGCAGACCGCGATGTAGACCAGGGTGCAGAGGACCAGCGAGCCGAGGATGCCGATCGGCATGTCGCGCTGCGGGTTCTTCGCCTCGCCGGCGGCGGTCGAGACCGCGTCGAAGCCGATGTAGGCGAAGAACACGATGGTCGCGGCGCGGAACACGCCGTCCATGCCGAAGCGGCCAGGGCCTTCGTTGGCCGGAATGAACGGGGTGAAGTTGGCCGGATCGATGTACTGGATGCCAAAGCCGAGGAAGGCCGCGATCACGGTGATCTTGATCGCGACGACGATCGCGTTCACGTACGCCGACTGGGTGATGCCGACGTAGCAGAGCCCGCTGACCGCGGCGACGATCGCCACCGCCGGCAGGTTGATGACGCCCGCGGTGCGCACGAAGCCCGAGCCGTCCCAGGTGATGGGCGCCGAGGCCAGCTCGGCGGGGAAGGGGAGTCCGAGCGTGGTGGTGAGGAAGCTCACCAGATAGCCCGACCAGCCGACCGCGACCGTACTCGAGGCGAACAGGTACTCCAGCACCAGGCACCAGCCGATGAACCAGGCGACGTATTCGCCCAGCGTGGCGTAGGAGTAGGAATACGCGCTGCCGGAGACCGGCATCATCGCCGCGAACTCCGCGTAGCAGAGGCCCGCGAACGCGCAGGCCAGGCCGGCGAGGACGAAGCTAAGCATGATCGCCGGGCCGGCGTGGTTGGCGGCGGCCTGGCCGGTCAGCACGAAGATGCCGGCGCCGATCACCGCGCCCACGCCCAGCAGCACCAGGTGCCGCGCGGTCAGGGTGCGCTTGAGGGTGGCTTCGCCCTGCAGGCTGCCCTCGACGGGCTCGCCGGCATCGACGTGCGGAGCCGGTTCGACCGGCTTGACCCTCATCAGCGCTTTCAGCATCCGCAGCTTCTCCCCTCGTTGGTCAGGTCCCGCGGCGGGCCTTCCCCTGGCCATGCCGCGATGGGTGGCGCATCGCGCGCCACGGCCGCCGTACCTTGCCAAAGCGGTTGCGCATGCACAAGCCGCAGTGCAGCGCGCTGCGCGGCGATAATGGCGCCCCGTCCCAGTGCCGCCCGCGGCGATCCAGCATGCCTCCCGATCCGATCACCGCGCTCGAGTCCGCATTCACCGCCCATGCCGCCGCGTGGCCGGGCGAAGCCGAGGACGCCGCCCGGTTCATCGTGCTGCTGCGCGAGGGCGTGCATGCCTTCCTGCGCGAGCGGCTCGAGGGGCACTTCACCGCCTCCGCCCTGCTGGTCAGCGCCGACGGACGGCGCACGCTGCTCACCCATCACCGCAAGCTCGGACGCTGGCTGCAGCCCGGCGGACACGCCGATGGCGACACCGACCTGGCGCGCGTGGCGCTGACCGAGGCCAGCGAGGAGAGCGGCCTGCCGGGCCTGCGCGTGGAGGGCGGGATCTTCGACCTCGACCGCCACTGGATCCCGGAGCGCAAGGGCGTGCCCGGCCACTGGCACCACGACGTGCGCTACGTGGTGCGCGCGGGCGCCGACGAGGCGTATGTGGTCGGCGAAGAGTCGAACGATCTCGCCTGGATCGCCGTCGATGCCGTGGCCGCCGACGAGTCCATGGACCCCTCCCTGCGCCGCATGGCCCTCAAGTGGGTGGCCCGCGGCTGAGGGAAGAGCGAGAAGCTTTGCCACGGATTGACGCGGATAAGCGCGGATTTACGCGGATAGGGCAAAAGCGGGTTTGTTTGATGGAGCGAAGAGCGGAGCGGGCGGTGGCCCCTGCGTGGTGGACAGCGCCCGCGGTCCTCTTCCTCGTTTCCGCTTGATCCGCGTCAATCCGCGCTTATCCGCGTCAATCCGTGGCAAAAGAGTTTTCCCGTATCCCACCGAGGCTAGTAGAGGACGCGCGCGCGCAGCGTTCCGGGCACCTCGGCCAGCTGTGCGCGCAAGGCCGCGGCCTGTTCCGGCGTCGCGCCGACGTCGATCACCACGTAGCCGACCTCGGCATCGGTGCGCAGGTACTGGCCGTCGATGTTGAGCCCCGCCTGCGAGAACACCTCGTTCACCCGCGACAGGACGCCGGGCACGTTGCGGTGGATGTGCAGGATGCGCTGGCTGCCCTCGTGCCCGGGCAGGGTGACCTCGGGGAAGTTGACCGCCGACAGCGTGCTGCCGTTGTCGCTGTAGCGCACCAGCTTCGAGGCGACCTCGGTGCCGATATTGTCCTGCGCCTCGAGCGTGCTGCCGCCCACGTGCGGGGTCAGGATCACGTTGTCGAAGCGCGTGAGCGGCGAGTCGAAGGCCTCGTCGTTGCCCTTAGGCTCGACCGGGAACACGTCGATCGCGGCGCCGCCGATGTGCCCGCTGTCCAGCGCCGCGGCCAGCGCGTCGATGTCGACGACCGTGCCGCGCGAGGCGTTGACCAGGTGTGCGCCGGGCCGCATCGCCGCCAGCGCGGCCGCGTCGACCATCATCCGCGTCGCCGGGGTCTCGGGCACGTGCAGGGTGACCACGTCGGCGCGCGCAAGCAGATCGTCCAGGCCGGCGGCGGCGCGCGCATTGCCCAGTGCCAGCTTCGCCTCGACGTCGTGGAACAGCACGCGCATGCCGAGACCTTCGGCCAGCAGGCCGACCTGGGTGCCGATGTGGCCGTAGCCGACGATGCCCAGGGTCTTGCCGCGGACCTCGCGGCTGCCGGCCGCCGACTTCAGCCAGCCGCCACGCAGGCAGGCGGCGTGGCGCGCGGGGACGCCGCGCATCAGCATGATGATCTCGGCGATCACCAGCTCGGCCACGCTGCGGGTGTTCGAGTAGGGCGCGTTGAACACCGGAACACCAACGCGCGCGGCGGCGCCGAGGTCCACCTGGTTGGTGCCGATGCAGAAGCAGCCCACGGCCATCAGCCGCCGCGCGTCGGCCAGCACGTCCGCGGTGAGCTGGGTGCGCGAGCGGATGCCGAGGATATGCGCCTCGCCCACGCGCTCGCGCAGGGCGTCGCCGGTGAGCGAGCCCGCGTGGGTCTCGATGCTCGAGTAGCCGGCGCTGCGGAAGACCTCCACGGCGCTCTCGCTCACGCCCTCCAGCAGCAGCACGTGGATGTCCTTGCGCGGGTAGGAGGTCTTCATCGTCGGCGCCCTGGGGGAGGCCTGCAGTGTGCCAGCGGCGCCGCGGTGTTGCACTGCAGCGGTGGACGCTGGGGCGCGCCGCTGGCAGGCTGGCCGTTCCGCACAGGCACCCGGCCATGCACGACCCCAGACTCGATTCCCTGCGCAGCGCGCTCCCCGGCCTGCGCCTGGCCACGGAACCCGACGAGCTGCTGCACTACGGCCGCGACTGGACCCGGCGCTGGACGCCGGCGCCGCTCGCGGTGGCCCTGCCCGGCGACACCCGGGAGGTGCAGGCCGTGCTGCGCTGGGCCAGCGACGAAGGCGTGCCGGTGGTGCCGTCCGGCGGACGCACCGGCCTCTCGGGCGGCGCGGTGGCGGCGAACGGCGAGCTGGTGCTGAGCCTGGAGCGCATGCGCCGGGTGCTGGCCTTCGATCCGGTCGACCGCAGCCTGACCGTCGAGGCCGGCACGCCGCTGGAAGCGGTGCAGGAGGCGGCGCGCGCCCACGGCCTGCAGTACCCGGTGGATTTCGCCGCGCGCGGTTCCTGCACCATCGGCGGCAACATCGCGACCAATGCCGGCGGCATCCGCGTGCTCCGCTACGGCAATACCCGTGAATGGGTGGCGGGGCTGAAGCTGGTGACCGCGGCGGGCGAGCTGCTCGACCTCAACCGCGGCCTGGTCAAGAACTCCAGCGGCTACGACCTGCGCCACCTCGCCATCGCCTCGGAAGGCACGCTGGGCGTGGTGGTGGAGGCGACGTTGCGGCTGGCGCCGCCGCCGCCGCCGGTGGCGACCCTGCTGCTGGCGCTGCCCTCGTTCGACGTGCTGATGCAGGTCTTCCAGGCGCTGCGCGAGCGGCTGTCGCTGGAAGCGTTCGAGTTCTTCACCGACGTGGCGCTGCGCCACGTGCTCGCGCATGGCGCGCAGGCGCCGTTCGACACCGGCCATCCGTACTACGTGGTGGTGGACGCCGCGGCCGTCGGACCGGACGACCCGCATCTCCTCGATGCGTTCGCCCATTGCGCGGAGCAGGGCTGGGTCGAGGACGGCGTGGTCGCGCAGTCGCACGCCCAGGCGCTGCAGCTGTGGCGCCTGCGCGAGGGCATCACCGAGGCGCTGGCGCCGCACCTGCCGTACAAGAACGACGTCGCCGTGCGCGTGTCGGCGATGCCGGCGTTCATCGCCGAGGCGCAGGCGCTGCTGGCGACGCACTACCCCGGGTTCGAGGTGGCGTGGTTCGGGCACATCGGCGACGGCAACCTGCACATCAACGTGCTGAAGCCGGCCGCGCTGGAGCAGGACGCCTTCGTCGAGCGCTGCGGCGCGGTGACGGCGCACCTGGCCGGGCTGGTGGAACGCCATGCCGGCACCATCTCCGCCGAGCACGGGATCGGCCTGGTCAAGAAGCCATACCTCGGCTGTACGCGGAGCGCGGCCGAGATCGCGGTCATGCGCGCGGTGCGCGCGGCGCTGGATCCGGCGGGTATCCTCAATCCCGGAAAGCTCTTCGATCCCCCGTCCCGGTAGGCACCCCCATGATCCGCATCGTCTCCGCCTGCGCGCTCGCGCTGGCCATCGCCACGCCCCTCCACGCGTCCAGCTTCGCCGGCACCAGCGCGGGCGCGGGCTCGGCATCCAGCGGGGCCAGCTCGGGCTCGACGTCGGGCAATGACAAGGTGGTGCTGCAGGCGCGCGAGGACGCGGCCGGCTTCGTCGCCAGCGACGGGCGCATCCGTGGCGCACGGCTGGAAGCGGCCCTGCGCGCCCTGCGCGAAGACTCGGCGGACGCGCGCGCGGCGAGCGACCTCGAGCTGGCGCGGGCGATCCTGGCGCGCTGAGCTGGACGTGATCCGCCCGGCGCTGGCGCTGGCGACAGCGCTGGCCCTGGGATGGCCGTCCGGCGCGCAGGCTGCGCTGCGCGTCGGGGCGGCCGCGGACGCCACGCCGCGGGAGCAGGAGCGCACGCGCGCGCTGGTGGACGACGTGCTCGGCCGCCTGCCGCCGCGGTGGCGCGACCAGGCGCGTTCGCTGACCCTGTCGTGGCGCGACGACCTGCCCGAAGGGGTGCACGGCCGCCTGCGTGGCCGCCGGATCGGCCTGTCGCGCGGGTTGCTTGAGCCGGAACCTGGCGACCGGGTCGGGAGCTACGCCGCCGCCGCCGACGCCGCGAAGCCCGACGTCCACGCCGACACCGACTCCGCCAGCGGCGCAGCAGCCCAGGGGCCGGCGACGTCGGCGCTGGTGCACGAGCTCGCGCATGCCTGGGACCGCGAACACGGCCTGTCGCGCGAGCCGCGGCTGCTCGACCTCGCGGGATGGCAGGTGCGGCCGCTGTGGCCGGGCCGCGCGCCGCACAACGCATTCACCGCGCGCAGTCCGGACCGCTACGAGCTGCATTCGCCGGCCGAATTCGTCGCGGTGAACCTCGAGCACTTCATCCTCGATCCCGCCTATGCCTGCCGCCGGCCACTGCTGCATGCGTGGTTCGCGGAGCACTTCGGCTGGGCGCCCGCTGCGAACGCGTGTGCGCCCGCGCTGCCCTGGGTCGACGCCGGCGCACTGGCCGACGCGGGGGCCCGGCCCCTGCTCGAGCTCGACCCCGCGCAGGTGTTCGCCGTGGATTACCTGCTCGCGGGCGACGGCGAGGCGATGGCGAGCCGCTGGGGCCACGCCATGCTGAGGCTGGTCGTCTGCGCGCCGGGACGGACGCCCGGGCCCGACTGCCGCCTCGATCTCGAGCACCATCGCGTGCTGTCGTTCCGCGCGTTCGTCGACGACCTGCAGCTCTCGAGCTGGCGCGGCCTGACCGGAGGCTATCCCTCGCGGCTGTTCGTGCTGCCGCTGCAGCAGGTGGTCGACGAATACACGCGGGTCGAGCTGCGGCCGCTGGCCTCGATCCCGCTGCGGCTGTCGGACGAGGAGATCGGCGGCCTGCTGGAGCGCGCGGCGCGCGTGCACTGGAGCTATGACGGGCGCTATCGCTTCGTCGGCAACAACTGCGCGGTCGAGACCTGGAAGCTGCTGCACGATGGCGTCCCGCGCGCGGCGCAGGCGCGGCTGGACGGCATCACGCCCAAGGGCCTGCTGCGGCGCCTGCGTCGCGCGGGCCTCGTCGACGACGCGCAGGTGCCGACCGATCCCGGCGAGGCGCTGCGCCTGGGCTACCGCTTCGAACCCATGACCGCGCACTACCAGGCGCTGTACGACGTGGCGCGCGCGCACCGCGGCGCCTGGCCGGACGGGGTCGAGGCCTGGCTGCGCATGCCGCCATCGGCCCGGGCGTCCGGGCTGGAGGATGCCGACCTGCGGGCCTCGGCGGCGCTGCTGCTGCTCGAGGAAGCGGCGCTGCGCCGCGAACAGCAGCGTGCGCGCGAGCTGTTGAAGCGGCGGCTGCCGCGGGCAGGTGCCGACGGCGCGGACGCCGCCTCCGACGCCGACGGTCTGCTGGCCGAAGCGCTGCGCGAGGGCGGCGCGTTCGCCAGCCCCGCACGGCTGTTGTCACTTCCCGGCTACGGCGTGCCGCAGGCGGCCGAGCGCGAGCAGGCGCGCAGCGAAGCCGCGGTGCGTGCCGCGCGCCTGCGTTCGCTGGATGCACGGCTTCGTGCCGCCGCGCGCGACGGGTTGCCGTCCGGGAACCGGGCGGCACTGGAACAGACCGAGGCCAACATCGCCGCCCTCGGCGCCCGCCTGCGCGCGCTGCACCAAGCCGAAGGCGGACTGCATCTGTAGGAGCGGCTACAGCCGCGATCGGCCGCCCCGGGCAGGGCGACAGATCGGATCGCCGCTATAGCGGCTCCTACAGGAGGCGGCGGGTTGGATCGCCGCGGTGCAGGAACGGGCGCCCGTCAGTCCGCGCGACCGGAGAACTCGCCGCTGGTGGTGTTCACCAGTACGCGCTCGCCGTTGACGATGTACTCGGGCACCTGGATCTCGAGGCCGGTCGACAGGCGCGCCGGCTTCGGGCGCTTGGTGGCCGTGCCGCCCTTGAGCTCCGGCGGGGTTTCCACCACCTCCAGCGCCACCGTCTGCGGCAGCTGCACCGCGATCGGCAGGTCGTCGATGATCTGCACGAAGCAGCCACCCAGGCCGTCGCTGATGTAGCCGGCGTCGTCGCCGACCACGTCGGCGTCCAGCGTGTAGGGCGTGTAGTCCTCGTCGTCCATGAACACGAAGGCTTCGCCGTCCCTGTACGAATAGCTGGCCTGGCGGCGCAGCAGCTCGACTTCCTTCAGGTCGTCGTCGCCGTCGAACGAGGCGTCGGTCTTGTTGCCGCCGGGCACGCTGTACATGGTGAAGCGGAAGCGCACGTTGCCACCGCGGCCCTGCGGCGAACTGCGCTCGATGTCGCGCACCTGGTAGACGGTGCCGTTGTGCTCGACCACGTTGCCCTTCTTGACGTCGTAAGCCTTCATCGGTGTTCCTTACTTGGGGGCCAGGCGCACGGCGCCGTCGAGGCGGATGGTTTCGCCGTTGATGTAGCGGTTTCCGGCGATGTAGGCGACCACGTCTGCGAACTCCTCCGGACGTCCCAGCCGCGACGGGAACGGGATCGAGGCCGACAGCGACTGCTGCACGTCGTCGGGCATGCCGTCGACCATCGGCGTCCAGAAGATGCCCGGGGCGATCGTGTTCACCCGGATGCCAAAGCGGGCCAGCTCGCGCGCCATCGGCAGCGTCATGCCGACCACGCCGCCCTTGGACGCCGAGTACGCGGCCTGGCCGATCTGGCCCTCGTAGGCGGCGACCGAGGCGGTGTTGACGATCAGGCCGCGCTCGCCGTCCTCGCCCGCGGCGTTGTGCTGCATCAGCGCGGCGCCGGCCTTGGCGACGTTGAAGCTGCCGACCAGGTTCACCATCACCGTGGACTGGAAGCGCGCCAGCGGCATCGAGCCCTCGCGGCCAAGCACGCGGCCGGCGCCGAGGATGCCGGCGCAGTTGACGACCAGGTTGAGTCCGCCGAGGAACGCCTGCGCGGCGGCGAGGTTCGCGGCCACCACGGCCTCGTCGGTGACGTCGGTGGCGAAGTAGCGCGCGTTGTCCTCGCCGAGGGCCGCGACGGCTTCGGCGCCCTTGTCGGCGTTGACGTCGAACAGCGCGACGCGGCCGCCATCGGCCACCAGGCGTGTGGCCACGGCCAGGCCAAGGCCGGAGACGCCGCCGGTGATGACGGCGCGGATGGAATCAGCTTGCATGGAGGTTCCCGGAAGGGCGGAAACCGCGGATTTTACCGGACTGTCGACGGTGCACGCGGATCCCCGGCGAGCCGGGAACGCACGTGGGCGGCGAACGCATCGGGCGCCAGCCCGGGGGCGAACAGGAAGCCCTGGCCCACCGGCACGCCAAGCTGCAGCAGGAAGCGGCGCTGGGCCTCGTGTTCGATGCCCTCGGCCACCAGTGCCAGCCGCAGGCTGCGCGCGATGCCCGCCACCGCCTGGCACACCGCCACGTCGGACTGGTTGCCCGGGACACCGGAGACGAACAGCTGGCTCAGCTTCAGTCCCTGGATCGGCAGCCGGCGCAGGTAGTTCAGCGCGCTGTAGCCCTCGCCGAAATCATCGATCGCCAGGCCCACGCCCAGCGCGCGCAGCGCGGCGAAGTTGCCCAGGGTCTCCGGCGCGTCCTCGATCAGCACCCGCTCGGTGAACTCCAGCTCCAGCGCGCTGCCGGGCAGGTCGAAGCCGCGGAGCAGGCTGCGCAGCGACGCGGTCAGGTCGCTTCCCAGCAGCTGCCGGTACGACACGTTCACCGCCACGCGCACCACGCCCAGGCCCTCGTCGCGCCACGCGGCGATCTGCCGGCAGGCTTCGTGCAGCACCCAGTGGCCGATGCGCACGATGTCGCCGGTGCCCTCGGCCTGCGCGATGAAGTGGTCGGGGCGCATCTCGCCCAGGCGCTCGTTGCGCCAGCGGATCAGCGCCTCGGCGCCGACCACGCGCCCGCTGGCGAGCTCGACCTGCGGCTGGTAGACGAGGTGGAACTCCTGGTTGTCGGCGGCGTGGCGCAGCTGGGTCTCGAACTGCAGCCGGTCGCGCTTCGACTGCGCCAGCGCCGGGTTGTAGGCCAGGCGGCCGTTGCGCGTGCGTCGCTTGCTCTCGTACATCGCCGCGTCCGCGTGCTGGATCAGCGTCTGCGCGTCGGCGCCGTCCTGCGGCGAGCGCGCCAGGCCGATGCTCGCGGTGACCACGAACTCGTCGCTGTCGAAACCGAAGCCGATCGCGAAGGCATCGAGGATCGCATCGGCCAGCCGCTCGGGCCGGGCGGGGTCGTCGCCGCAGCTGCACACGACCAGGAACTCGTCGCCGCCGAAGCGGGCGATCAGACCTTCCTCGCCCACGGCGCGGCGCAGCCGCTCGGCGGCGGCGGTCAGCAGGTCGTCGCCGGCCGCGTGGCCCAGCACGTCGTTGATCAGCTTGAAGCGGTCGAGATCGATGTAGAGCACCGACACCGGCTGCCCGTCGGCCAGGCGCTCGCGGATCTCGGCCAGCATGGCGTCGCGGTTGAGCAGGCCGGTCAGCGGATCGCTGCGCGCCAGCACACGCAGGTTCTGCTCGCCGTGCTTGCTGACGGTGATGTCCTGCAGGGTCCCGGTGACCAGGGCCGAGCCGGCCACGCCGCTGCCGCTCTCGCCGATCACGCGCACCCAGAACGCCTGGCCGTCGTCGCGCTGGCCCTGCAGGTCGAGGTCGAAGCCGGTGCCGCCGGTCGCCCCCGCCAGCACCTGGCGCAGGCGCGCGGCGTCGCCGGTCAGCAGGCAGGCGAGCATCGCCTCCATCGAACCAAGGTGCCGCGTCCGGCCCAGGATGTGCGCGGCTTCGCGGGTCAGGTAGAGCTGGCCGCTGGCGCGGTCCCACTCCCAGCCGCCGATGCTGGCCAGCGCCTGCACGCGGTCGAACAGCGCGCTGTCGCGCTTGAGGCCGGTGACGTCGGAGAACATCGACAGCACCTGGTCGGGGCGGTCGCCGCCGGCGGCATAGTGCGGAATCGACGTCACCGACAGCCACAGCAGGCGGCGCTGGGTGCGGTGGAACAGGCCGAGCACGGTGCTGCGCACGATGCGCCCCTCATGCAGCGCGCGCAGGGACGGGTACTCGGCCAGCGGCAGCTCGCTGCCGTCGGCGCGCAGCGCCATCCACTGCGCCGGCAGGCTTCCGTCGCGCGGCACCGGCGTGCCCTCGCGCACGCCGAGCATGCGCAGCGCCGCGGAGTTCGCGTGCAGCACGCTGCCGTCCGCGGACTGGATCACGATGCCCTTGTCGATCTGCTCGAGCAGGTCGTGGTAGCGCACCTCGGCCTCGCGCCGGCGGCTGAGGTCGCGCGCGACCGCCACCACGCAGCGCTGGCCGTCGCGGTCGAAGCCCGCCGAGTGCACCTCCACGGGAAAACGGGTGCCGTCGGCGCGCATGTTGCTGACCTCGATGACGTAGGTCTCGCCGCGGTCGAGCGCCTCCAGCACCGGTGCCATGTGGTCCTCGGGCAGGTCGGGGTTGAGCACGTGGATCGGCTGGCCGACGACCTCATGCCGGGGCCGGCGGTAGGCGGCCATGCCGGCGTGGTTGAGGTCGAGCACCGTGCCGTCGGCGGCGATCACGCTGACCGGATCGGGCACCGCGTGGAACAGCGCGTGGTAGCGCGTCTGCGCGTCGCGGACATCGGCGCTGGCCGCGCGCAGCGCATCGGCCGCCTGCGCGAGGAGCTGGCGCGTGGCCGCGGGCAGGGACGGGTCCACGGCCGCCACCTCCAGTTCCGCCAGCACCGCGCTGCCGCCGCCTTCGATCGGCACCTGCAGCAGCCGGTCCGGCGGCGGGCCGTTCACGCGCTGGCCCTGGCCTGTGTCACCCGGCTGCCGCTGGCGCGTCCCAGCACGCTCGACAGCCAGGCCCCCGTGTCGACCAGGGCGTCGAGCTCGACGCCGGTCTCGATGCCGAGCCCGTGCAGCATGTAGACCAGGTCTTCGGTCGCGAGGTTGCCGCTGGCGCCGCGCGCGTAGGGACAGCCGCCGGTGCCGGACACGGCCGCGTCGACCACGGCCAGGCCGTCCTCGAGACAGGCCAGCACGTTGGCCAGGGCCTGGCCGTAGGTATCGTGGAAATGGATCGCGAGCGCCGCCATCGGCACCTCCGATGCGACCGCCCGCAGCATGTCGCGCGCCTTCGCAGGCGTGCCGACGCCGATGGTGTCCCCGAGCGAGACCTCGTAGCAGCCCATCGCGTGCAGCGCGCGCGCCACGCGCACCACGTCGGCCAGCGGCACCTCCCCCTGGTAGGGGCAGCCGAGCACGGTCGAGACATAGCCGCGCACGCGCACGCCATCGGCGCGCGCACGCTCCAGCACCGGTGCGAAGCGCTCCAGCGACTCGTCGATGCCGGCATTGGTGTTGCGGCGGTTGAAGGCTTCGGACGCCGCGGTGAACACCGCCACCTCGTCGGCCCCCACCGCGCGGGCTCGTTCGTAGCCCTGCAGGTTGGGCACCAGCACCGGATAGGCCACGCCGGGCCGGCGGGTGATGCCCGAGAACACCTCGGCGGCGTCGGCCAGCTGCGGCACCCACTTGGGGCTCACGAAGCTCGTGGCCTCGATCGTGCGCAGGCCGGTGGCCGACAGCCTGTCGACGAGTTCGATCTTGTCCGCGGTGGCCACCAGCGCGGACTCGTTCTGCAGTCCGTCGCGCGGCCCGACCTCGACGATGCGCACCTGTGCCGGATGCGCCACCTCAGTCCTCCAGCGTGACCAGCACGGCGTCGGCATCGACGAAGTCGCCTTCGCGCGCCAGCACCTCGCCCACCACGCCGTCGCGCGGCGCCTTCAGCGCAAGCTCCATCTTCATCGCCTCCATCACCAGCAGCTCCTGGCCTTCGCTGACGCGCTCGCCCGCCTGCACCCGCGTGACCACGATACGCCCCGGCATCGGCGCCGCAACCCGGTTGCCGCCGCCCGCGCCCTCGCTGCGCGCGGGCTCGTAGGCCCCCACGCGTTCGAAGCGCCAGTGGCGGCGCCCGTCGTGCAGGCGCACGGCGGTGCCGTCGGTGTCGAGCGCGTAGCGGAGTCCCCGGCCGTTGAAACGCGCATGCAGGGTGCCCGAGGCCAGCCGGGCGCCTTCCACGCGCAGCGGCGCGGCGTCGGCGAACGCGATCCGGTAGTCGCCGCCGGCGCCGTGCGCGACCGCGACCTGGCGCGTGTCGCCTTCGCCCAGGACCACGCGGCGCAGCCCGGCATGGCCCAGGCGCCAGCCATCGGCGATGCCCCAGGGTGAGCCGGGATCGCCGCTGCCGGCCGCCGCGCAGCGCGCCTCGGCCTCGGTTCCGAGCAGCGTCGCGACCACGGCCGCGGCGCGTGCATCATCCGCGCCTTCGGCCGGTGCGCCGTCGTCGCCGATGAACTCGTCCAGGTGGCGGTCGAGGTAGCCGGTGTCGATGCGGCCTTCGACCACGGCGGGGTGCCGGGCCAGCCGCTCGAGGAAGGCGATGTTGGACTTCGGTCCTTCGATCACGCAGGCGGCCAGCGCCGACCGCAGGCGCGCCAGCGCCGCGGCGCGGTCGTCGGCGTGGACGATGAGCTTGGCGATCATCGGGTCGTAGAAGATCGTCACCACGTCGCCCTCGACCACGCCCGAATCGATGCGCACGCCGTCGGCGTCCGCGGGCAGGCGCAGGCGCTGCAGGCGGCCCGAGCCGGGCAGGAAGCCGGCGTCCGGGTCCTCGGCGTACAGGCGCACCTCGATCGCGTGCCCGCGCTGGGCAACGTCGGCCTGCGCCAGCGGCAGCGGCTCGCCGGCGGCGACCCGCAGCTGCCACTCGACCAGGTCAAGCCCGGTCACCAGCTCGGTCACCGGGTGCTCGACCTGCAGCCGCGTGTTGATCTCCATGAAGAAGAACTCGCCCGAGGGCGCGACGATGAACTCCACCGTGCCGGCGTTCTGGTAGCCGATCGCCCGCGCCGCCAGCACCGCCGCATCGCCCATGCGCGCGCGCAGCTCCGGCGTCAGGAACGGCGAGGGCGCCTCTTCCAGCACCTTCTGGTAGCGGCGCTGGGCCGAGCACTCGCGCTCGTTCAAATGGATGGTGTTGCCCTGCGCATCAGCGAACACCTGGATCTCGATGTGCCGCGGCGACTCGATGTAGCGCTCCAGCAGCACCCGGTCGCGGCCGAAGGCATTGCGCGCCTCGCGCTGGCAGCTTTCCAGCGCGGGCAGGAAGCCGTCGGCGGCGCGCACGATGCGCATGCCCTTGCCACCGCCGCCGTACGCGGCCTTGATCATCAGCGGGTAGCCGATGCGGTCGGCCTCGCGCTGCAGCAGTCCGGGCGCCTGGTCCTCGCCGGTATAGCCCGGCACCACCGGCACCCCGGCCGCCGCCATCAGCTCCTTGGCCCCGGCCTTGCTGCCCATGCGCCGCATCGAGTCCGCCTTCGGCCCGATGAACACCATCCCCGCGGCCTCGACCGCATCGGCGAAGTCCGCGTTCTCGCTGAGGAATCCATACCCGGGATGGATGCCCTGCGCGCCGCTGGCGAGCGCCGCCGCGATGATCGCCTCGCCGCGCAGGTAGCTGTCCTGCGGCCGCGGTCCCCCGATGGGCCAGGCCTCGTCGGCCAGCTGCACGTGCTGCGCGCCGGCGTCGGCCTCCGAGTACACCGCCACCGTGGCGATGCCCATGCGGCGGGAGGTCCGGATGACGCGGCAGGCGATTTCGCCGCGGTTGGCGATGAGGATCTTCGAGAGCATTTTTTTGGCCACGGATCTGCGCGGATAAGAGCGGATTTACACGGATAAAGCAGGGGAGAGTCTAAGAGAAAACGCGGCGGCGGAATTCCGGGCTCGGGCCGAAGTTGAGGAGAAGCCCGAGGCGGATGCCGGTGGCCTTCAAGTAGTTGATGAGTTGGGCTTCATGCGCGGGAGCGATCCGGAGGACGGCCTTGATCTCGATGAGGAAATGATCGTTGACGAGCATGTCGGCCCTGAACTGGCCGACGACTTGCCCGTGGAATCGCACGTCAATGGGCACCTGTCTCCTTACATCAAACCCGCACTCCTCGAGCCTGACGGCCAGCGCCGCTTCGTACACGCTCTCGAGAAATCCGTGCCCCAGCTCGTTGTACGTATCGAAGAACGCCCCGATCACCTTCCCGCTGAGTCCGCCAGACACCAATCCACCGCCGGCCGCATCCATGCGCCCACCTCCCGATAGCCGTGCCCACTCTAAACCGCTCTATCCGTGTAAATCCGCTCTTATCTGCGCAGATCCGTGGCCAAATAAGCTCCTCCTGTCACTCCACCCAACCCGGCCTGCGCTTGTCCAGGAATGCCCCCAGGCCTTCCTGGCCTTCGGGGGAGACGCGCAGGGCGGCGATGAGGGCGGCGTTGTCGTGGTCGAGGCGGTCGCGGTCGGTGGCGGCGGCGGTTTCGCGGACCAGGCGCTTGGCGTCGGATGCGGCGAAGGGCGCGGCCTTGAGGAGCAGGGCGAGCTGGCGGTCGATGGCGACGTCCAGTGCGTCCGCCGGCACGACCTGGTGCAGCAGGCCGATGCGCAGGGCTTCGGCGGCGTCGAAGAGTTCGGCGGTGGCGAAGTAGCGGCGGGCGTTGCGGGTGCCGATGGCGCGGATGAGGTAGGGCGAGATCACCGCCGGCAGCAGGCCGAGGCGGCTTTCGGTCAGGCCGAACGTCGCCCCGGCCACGCCGATGGCGATGTCGCAGCAGGCCACCAGGCCGACGCCGCCGCCGAAGGCCGCGCCCTGGACACGCGCGATCGTCGGCTTGGGCAGTTCGTCCAGGGTGCGCATCAGCCGTGCCAGGCGCAGCGAGTCCTCGCGGTTGGCGTCCTCGCTGGCGGCGGCCATGCCGCGCATCCAGTTGAGGTCGGCGCCGGCCGAGAACGAGGCTCCCGCCGCCTCCAGCACCACCACGCGGACGCCGGGGTCGCGCCCCAGCGCCTGCAGCGCCTCGGTCAGCGCGGCGATCAGGGCGTCGTCGAAGGCGTTGTGCAGGGCAGGGCGGTCCAGGCGCAGGCGCGCGACCGCGCCCTCGCGGGCCAGCGTGAGGTTTGCCGACATGGGAAGGCCTTGAAAAAAAGAGGATGGCCGATGATACCGGCCGGTCCGGCGCGCTTTATAATGAGAACCATTCCCAACCGGACCTGCCCGTGAGGCTTTCCGAACTTCCGCGCCGCGTGCGTGGCGTGGTCGAGCGCGTCGAGGCGCGCTTCGAAAACGATCCGATCGCCCGGCGCCTGCGCGAGCTGGGTTTCGTCGCCGGCGAGGACGTGCAGGTGACCGCCGCCGGGCCCTTCGGCGCGGAGCCGCTGCTGGTCCAGGTCGGCTATACGCGCTTCGCGCTGCGGCGCGAGGAGGCCGCGCGGGTCTTGCTGGCGGCGGTCGAGGACGCGTGCGGCACCGGGCTGGCCGGAGAGTCGCGCGCCGCGCGCGCGCGTGACGCCGCCGCATGAGCGAGCTCGCCGCCGTCGTCCCCCGCCTGGCCCTGGTCGGCAACCCGAACTGCGGCAAGACCGCGCTGTTCAACCAGCTCACCGGCAGCCGGCAGAAGGTCGCCAATTACGCCGGGGTCACCGTCGAGCGCAAGGAGGGCCGGCTGCTCGCGCCCTCGGGCCGCGCCTACGCCGTGCTCGACCTGCCCGGCGCCTACAGCCTGGTGCCTTCGAGCCTGGACGAGGCGATCACCCGCGACCTCTGCCGTGGCTTCTATCCCGGCGAGCCCGCCCCGGACGTCATCGTCTGCGTGGTCGACGCCACCAACCTGCGGCTGCACCTGCGCTTCGCGCTGGAGGTGCGCGAGCTCGGCCGGCCGATGGTGCTGGCGCTGAACATGGTCGACGTGGCGGCACGCCGCGGCGTGCGCATCGACCGTGCTGTGCTGGAAGCCGAGCTCGGCGTGCCGGTGGTGGAAACCGTCGCGGTCCGCCAGGACGGCGCGGCCGCGCTGGTCGAAGGCATCGAGGCCATGGCCGCCGCGCCGCGGGCTCCGGAAAGGCGGCTGGGCGGGGTGGCGCACGCGATGACCACCGACGAGGCGCTCCACGCCGAGACCCGCCGCCTGCTGGCGCTGGCCGTGGCCATGCCCACGCGCACCGCCCACGTCGACGACGCGCTCGACCGATGGCTGCTGCACCCGGTGTTCGGCCTGCTGACGCTGGCGGTGGTGATGTTCCTGATCTTCCAGGCGGTCTACGCCTGGGCCACGCCGGTGATGGACCTGATCGAGTCCGGCACGGCCTGGCTCGGCGGCGCGGTGGGCGATGCGATGCCGGACGGGCCGCTGCGCAGCCTGCTGGTCGACGGCCTGATCGCCGGACTCGGCGGGGTCGTGGTCTTCCTGCCGCAGATCCTGGTGCTGTTCGCCTTCATCCTTGCGCTCGAGGAGTCGGGCTACCTGCCTCGAGCGGCCTTCCTGCTCGATCGGATGATGGCCTCGGCCGGACTGTCGGGGCGTTCGTTCATCCCCCTGCTGTCGAGCTTCGCTTGCGCGGTGCCCGGCATCATGGCCACGCGCTCGATCCAGGATCCGCGCGACCGCATCGCCACGATCATGGTCGCGCCGCTGATGACCTGCTCGGCGCGGCTGCCGGTATACGCCCTGCTGATCGGCGCCTTCATCCCGGCGCGGAAGGTCGCCGGCGGCTTCCACCTGCAGGGGCTGGTGCTGTTCGGGCTGTACATGGCCGGCATCGCCAGCGCGCTGGCGGTGTCGTGGACGATGAAGCGCTGGCGCCGCGACCGCAGCGAGCATCCGCTGATGCTGGAGTTGCCCTCCTACCGCGTGCCGCATCCGCGCGACCTGCTGATCGGGCTGTACGAGCGCGCGATGATCTTCCTCAAGCGCGTGGGCGGCATCATCTTCGCGCTGACGGTGCTGCTGTGGGTCCTGCTGTCGTTCCCGGCGCCTCCGGCCGACGCGGTCGGCCCGGCGATCGACTACAGCTTCGCCGGGCGCATCGGCCATGCGCTGTCGGCGGTGTTCGCGCCGCTGGGCTTCAACTGGCAGATCTGCATCGCGCTGATCCCGGGACTGGCCGCGCGCGAGGTCGCGGTGGCGTCGCTGGCGACGGTCTACGCGCTGGCGGCCGACGACGCGGCGGCCAGCGAAGCCCTGCTTCCGATCATCAGCGACGGCTGGTCGCTGGCGACGGGGCTGTCGCTGCTGGTGTGGTTCATCTACGCGCCGCAGTGCATCGCGACCTGGGCGGCGATCCGCCGCGAGACCGGCTCGTGGAAGCTGATGGCGGTCAACGCGCTGTTCCTGTTCGGGCTGGCCTACCTGGCGTCGCTGGTGACCTACCAGGTGGCGAAGACGCTGGGAGCGGGCTGATGGAAGCCGGCCTCGCGCTGCAGTACGTCGTGGTCGCGGCGGTGGTCGCCCTCAGCGCGTGGATGGTGCTGCGCCGGCAGTTCCCCCTCGCCGCGCGTCGCCTGCGCGTGGCGGTGGCGATCCCGATGGTGCGCGACGGCCGGCCGGCCTGGCTGCGCGCGCTGGGCCGCAGGATCGCCCCGCCGACACCGGCCGGAGCCAAGGCCTGCGGCAGCTGCAGCGGCTGCAGCTGACCCGGCGCCTGCACCTGTCGAGGGCTGCCACTGAGGGTCTGCCTATGCGGATGGACCTGCCACCCGGAATGACCTGCCCCTGTAGGAGCGGCTACAGCCGCGATCCGCGCAGGTCGGGGCAGTGGTGGACTTCCTGATGGGCTGATCGCGGCTGTAGCCGCTCCTACAGGCGCGGCGCAGGTCGAGGCGGTGGAGTCCGTGAGGGGCTGATCGCGGCTGTAGCCGCTCCTGCAGGGGCGGCGCGGGTCGAGGCGGTGGAGTCCGTGAGGGGCTGACCGCGGCTGTAGCCGCTCCTGCAGGGGCGGCGCTTGGCTAGTGGCGCGAGCGCGAGTTGGGGCGCTTGGGCATGCGCCGCATGTCGCTGGTCGGGGTCAGGTCGACCGACAGCGTGAAGGTGCGCGCGTCACCGGGGTGGATCGCCCCGACGCCGACCACTTGGTGCGAGACCTCGTTGCCCTCGTCGTCGCGGATGGTCAGCACCACCGAGTATTCCCAGGCGCCGCCTTCGGACGGGTGCCGGATCTCGCCCTCGACCTGCAGCGCACGGGTGACCTCGACCGCCTGCGCCTTGTCGTCGAAGCGCAGGTAGTGGCGGCACGACGGGCAGACCGTCGCGCTTTCCAGGATCAGGGTCTTGCAGTGCGGGCAGGTGCGGGTGGCACCTGCCGCGCCGGGGCGCTGGTTCACGGGACGACGTCGAGGCCGGCCTTGTCCCTGCTGTCCTTCTGCGCCTTGTCGTCCTTGCCCGTGGCGGTGCCGGCATCGTCCCAGCCGCACTCGACGTGGCCGCGGATGCGCGAGCCCGAGGCGACGGTCAGCGTGCCGGCCTTGACGTCGCCCACCAGCACCGCGGAGGGCTGCAGCTCGACGCGCTCGGCGGATTCGATGTTGCCTTCCAGCTCGCCGGCGACGGTCACGCGCCTGGCGCGCACGCCGCCGTTGAGGCGGGCGCCGCCGTCGATGGTCAGGTCGCCCTCGACGTTGACATCACCCTTGAACTTGCCGGCGATGCGCACGTTGCCGCTGCCGGAAATCTTGCCTTCGATGGTGAGGTCGGATGCGATCACGGATTCACGCGCCTGCGGGGCCGCGGGCGCTGCCGGGCGCTGGGTGGCCTGGAAAGGAGTTTCGGCGGGCTCGAACGAGGCGATCGCCGGGGAAGGCTCGCGCGCGGGGGCGACGGCGTCCTTGAAGGGCAGGTCTTTCTTGGCGGAGCCTTGCGGGAAGATGGACATGGCGCGGGGATTCCTCGGAACGGGCGGGGCAGGGGGGAGGCCGACGATATCATGACGCCACCTTCACAGGCCTGTGACCCAGCGCACGCAATCCGAAGCCCGACAAGGACTTAGCGCCACTCCCGCCCCGTGCGGCCCCCCGGACGACCCCCTGTAGGAGCAGCTACAGCTGCGATCCCGCCGACCTCATAACTCCGGCCTACCTCGAACACACGAACGTGGATCCCGGAGTGAACGGATCGCAGCTGTAGCTGCTCCTACAGAAGACGCCCGCGGAGCGGGGGTCACATGCGGAACACGCCGAAGCGGGCCGGCTCGATGGGGGCATTGAGCGAGGCCGAGACCGCCAGGCCCAGCACGCGTCGGGTGTCGGCCGGATCAATGATGCCGTCGTCCCACAGCCGCGCGGTCGCGTACCACGGGCTGCCCTGGTGCTCGTACTGGTCGCGGATCGGCGCCTTGAACGCCTCCTCGTCGCCAGGGCTCCACTCGCCGCCGCGGGCTTCAATGCCGTCGCGCCTCACGGTCGCCAGGACGCTTGCGGCCTGCTCGCCGCCCATCACGCTGATGCGCGCGTTGGGCCACATCCACAGGAAGCGGCCGCCGTAGGCGCGGCCGCACATGGCGTAGTTGCCGGCGCCGAAGCTGCCGCCGATGACGACGGTGAACTTCGGCACGCTGGAACACGCGACGGCGGTGACCATCTTCGCGCCGTCCTTGGCGATGCCGGCGTTCTCGTACTTGCGACCGACCATGAAGCCGGTGATGTTCTGCAGGAATACCAGCGGGATGCCGCGCTGGTTGCACAGCTCGATGAAGTGCGCGCCCTTGAGCGCGCTCTCGCCGAACAGGATGCCGTTGTTGGCGACGATACCGACCGGATAGCCATGCAGGTGCGCAAAGCCGGTGACCAGGGTCTTGCCGTAGCGCGCCTTGAACTCCTGGAATTCGCTGCCGTCGACGATGCGCGCGATCACCTCGCGGATGTCGAACGGGCGCCGCGTGTCCCTGGGCACGATGCCGTATAGCTCCTCGGCCGCGAACAGCGGTTCGGCCACCGGCCGCGTCGCCACCGGCAGCACCTTGCGGCGGTTGAACGTGCCGACGATGTCGCGCGCGATCTGCAGCGCGTGGCGGTCGTCCTCGGCGAAATGGTCGGCCACGCCGGAGACCGACGTATGCACGTCGGCGCCGCCAAGCGATTCGGCGTCAACCACCTCGCCCGTAGCCGCCTTCACCAACGGCGGGCCACCGAGGAAGATCGTGCCCTGTTCCTTGACGATGATGCTCTCGTCGCACATGGCCGGCACATAGGCGCCGCCGGCGGTGCAGCTGCCCATCACCACCGCCACCTGCGGGATGTTCTCCGCGCTCATGCGCGCCTGGTTGTAGAAGATGCGGCCGAAGTGCTCGCGGTCGGGAAAGACCTCGTCCTGCAGCGGCAGGAACGCGCCACCGGAGTCGACAAGGTACACGCAGGGAAGATTGTTCTCGCGCGCCACGTCCTGCGCACGCAGGTGCTTCTTCACCGTCATCGGGAAGTAGGTGCCGCCCTTGACCGTGGCATCGTTGGCCACCACCACCACTTCCTGGCCCATCACCCGGCCGATGCCGCAGACCATGCCGGCCGCGGGCGCGGCGCCGTCGTACATCTCCTCGGCGGCCAGCGGCGCGATCTCGAGGAAGGGCGATCCGGGGTCGAGCAGGGCGGCGATGCGCTCGCGCGGCAGCAGCTTGCCGCGTGCGACGTGCTTGTCGCGGGCGGTGTCTCCGCCGCCGTCCGCGGCCCGCGTGAGCCGCGCGTCGAGCTCGTCCACCAGTGCGCGGTGGAAGGCGACGTTGTCCTGGAACTCCTGCGAGCGGGGATCGAGGCTGGACTTCAGTGCGGGCATGCGGGAACCGGAGGCTGGCAGGGCCCCCAAGGATACCCGCAGGCGCTCAGTCGCCGCCGTCCCTGTCGTCGTCGTTGTAGCCGGCTTCCACCGCGTCGCTCGCCACGGGCGCGCGCTCGTACTGGTTGGAATTGTCATCGCGGGTCGCGCCTTCCGCGCCGGCCACGTCCGCGGCGGCGGAGTCGTTCGCGTCCTGTCCGGTGGCCTCGATGGCCACGGTCTCGGCTTCGGCGGCGTTGAGGCCGCCGGCAACGGCCGGGCCTTCGCCGGTGACGCCGGTGGCGCGCGGCTCGCCGGTGCCGGGCGTCGCGGCGCCGCCGGTCAGGCCGGCCACGTCCTGGTCGCTGTCGCCGGTGGCGTCCGTGGGTACGGTGGCGCGGTCGTAGCCGTCGTCGCCATCGGCGACCGGCTCATGATTGGTGCATGCGGCGAGGGCGAAGCCCAGCGGCAGCAGGAACAGCAACGGGCGGATATCCATCACGTCGGTCCTCGGTCGCGCCGTGGCGCGAAGCGGACGGCCCGCGGGCGCGGGCCGTCCGGTACAGCGGTGGATCAGTTGCGCACGTCTTCGGCGGCCTTGTCGGCGGCGTCGGAAGCGTTCTCGAGCGCGTCGGACGTCGCCTCGCGGGTGCGGGCTTCGGCCTCGGCGGCAGCGGCGCGGGCTTCCTCGCTGGCGTTCTGCGCGGCAGCTTCGACGTCGGCGGCAGCCCGGTCGGCGGCGGCTTCGGCTTCGGCGGCGGCGTCGCGGGTCGCGGCGGCGGCGGCGTCCACGCCCGCTTCGGCGGCGTCACCGGCGGCGACGGCGGCGTCCTGGGCGGAATCGCCGGCACGCTCCATCGCGGCCTCGGCTTCGGCGGCGTTCTGGTCGGCGGTGGTGCCGTCGTTCTGGCAGGCGGCCAGCGCGAAGATGCAGGCGGCGGCCAGGATGGCGGTCTTGATCTTCATGGTGTCGATCCTCGTGGTGGTGTGGAACCGCATCGCGGCCCGGTGGGAGTGGATACGGAAAAGCCGCTGGAGATCCAGCGGCTTCCCGGTTTTACATCCGATGGTGCCGAGCAGTGATTACTGCTCGACGGCCTCGTCAGCGGCCTCTTCGGTCGCGTCGGCGGCGGACTCGGCGGCGTCGGCGGCGTCCTGCGCCACGTCGGCGGCAGCGGCCTCGGCCGAGCCTTCGACCGCGGCAGCGGCGTCGGCGGCGGCATCGGCAGCGGCGTCGGCGGCAGCGGCAGCGCTGTCGGCGGCCGAGTCGGCAGCGGTGGTGCCGGCCAGGGCGGCGTCAGCGGCAGCCTGGTCAGCGGCCTCGGCAGCGTCCGCGGCGGCGTTGTTCGCCTGGTCCTGGTTCGAGCAGGCGGCCAGGCCCAGGCCCAGCGCCAGCGCGATCAGCAGCTTGTTCATGCTCATTGTTGCTTTTCCTCGTCGTGGAATTTGGTTAACGCACGAAAGTGCGCCGCATATCATGACGGCAACCCCCTCACGACTGTCAAGCGGCAGTGTGGTGCCGCCGTCGTCAAGGGATCGTCAACGGTTCAGGCAAGCTCGACCGCGATCGCCGTCGCCTCGCCGCCGCCGATGCACAGCGAGGCCACGCCACGCTTGGCGCCGCGTGCCTTGAGCGCATGCAGCAGGGTCACCACCAGGCGCGCGCCGCTGGCACCGATCGGGTGGCCCAGCGCCACCGCGCCGCCGTTGACGTTGACCCGGTCGTGCGCGATGCCCAGCTCCTGCATCGGCGCCATCGCGACCACCGAGAACGCTTCGTTGATCTCGAACAGATCCACGTCCTGCACCGACCAGCCGGCCTTTTCCAGCACCTTTTCGATCGCCTGGATCGGCGCGGTGGTGAACCACTCCGGCGCCTGCGCATGGGTCGCGTGGGCGACGATGCGCGCAAGCGGCTGCAGCCCGCGGCTGCAGGCTTCGTCGGCGGACATGACCACGGTGGCGGCGGCACCGTCGGAGATCTTCGACGACGAGGCCGCCGTCAGCACGCCCTCCTTGCCGAAGGCCGCGCGCAGGCCGGGAATCTTCTCCAGGTTGACCTTGCCCGGCTCCTCGTCGGTGTCGGCCACCACGTCGCCCTTGCGGGACTTGACCGTCACCGGCGCGATCTCGTCCTTGAACGTGCCGTCGGCGATCGCCTTCTGCGCGCGGCGCGCGCTCTCGGCCGAGAACGCATCGATGGCCTCGCGGCTGAAGCCGAGCTTCGCGCAGGTGGCGTCGCCGAACACGCCCATGGCCTGGCCGTCGTCGGGATTGGTCAGGCCGTCATGGGCCATGTGGTCGAGGAACCCGGCGGTGCCATAGCGGATGCCGGTGCGCGAGCCGTTGAGGAGGTGCGGCGCATTGGTCATCGACTCCATGCCGCCGGCCACGACCACCTTGGCCGAGCCGGCCTTGATGACGTCGTGGGCCAGCATGATCGCCTTCATGCCCGAGCCGCAGACCTTGTTGATGGTGGTCGCGCCCGCGGCATCGGGAATGCCCGCCGCGCGCGAGGCCTGGCGCGCGGGCGCCTGCCCGAGGCCGGCCGGCAGCACGCAGCCCATGATCACTTCGTCGACCTGGTCACCGGCCACGCCGGCATGGGCGAGCGCGCCTTCGATCGCCGCGGCGCCGAGGGTCGGGGTGGGCACGCCGGTGAACTGGCCGAGCATGGAACCGATGGCGGTGCGCTTGGCACCGACGATGACGACGTCGGTCATGGGAGGAGCTCCGTGGGGTATGTCCGGCCATTATCGCACTGCAGCATGGGCCCGCCACCGGCCATTGGTCCGAGACGCCGTGCCGGTTTGCGGCCGGCCCCACTTGGCCCGCCTGGCGTTTTCACGTAATCAGTGCGATCACGCCAGACCGCTCGGGGAGAGACGGACATGCCCAGGACCCACCACCGCCGCACGATGCCGCGGTCGCTGCCCTTCGCCGTGCTCGCCACGGCCATCCTCGCCGCCTGTGGAGGCGGGGGAGGCGGCGGCGGGGACAACATCCGACCCGATCCGCCCCCGGTCGCGCCGCCGCCGGCCACGCCGCCGCCCGTGGTCGGCACGCCGATCCCGGCCAACAGCGCGCACCTGCTGCAGACCAACGCGGGCGCTGCGCACCAGGCCGGCTTCACCGGCGCCGGCATCCGCATCGGCATCGTCGACAGCGGCGTCAACCGCAACCATCCGGCGCTCGCCGGGCGCGTGGCCGCCAACCTGACCTACATCGGCGGCAGCGGCAACAACCTCGCGGTGGACGACGTGGTCGGCCATGGCACGGCGGTGGCGCAGGCCGCGGCCGGAAGCCCGTTCGGGACCTGGCCCGGCGGCATGGCCCCGGGCGCCCGGATCGTCTCGGCGCGGATCATCAACGACAACCCGCCCGAGGACGACGGCTCGGGCGAGGGCAACCAGGTCGACGGCCCGCTGGGGCTGGCCGGCATCCACACCGACCTGATCAACCGGGGCGTGCGGATCATGAACAACTCCTGGGGTGGCCTGTACTGGACCAATCCCAACGCCACCGCGGGCATCGCCTCCGAGTACCGCCGCTTCATCCTCGACAACGACGGGCTGGTGGTGTTCGCCAACGGCAACGCGGGTTTCAACGATCCGTCCGACATGGCCGCCCTGCCCAGTCAGCAGGGGCCCAACGGCAGCCTGCCGGCGGCGGAGCTCGAGCGCGGCTGGATCGCCGTCTCGGCGCTGGACCGCTACGACCCGACCCAGCTGGCTGACTATTCCAACGCCTGCGGGATCGCCATGGACTACTGCATGGTCGCGCCGGGCTCGGTTGTGGTGACCGGTACCAATGACGGGCCGACCTCGCCCGGGTACTGGCGCTGGACCGGCACCTCGCTTGCGGCCCCGCTGGTCTCGGGAGCCGCGGCGCTGGTCTGGGAGGCCTTCCCGTACTTCAACAACGACGCCGTGCGCCAGACCCTGCTGGGCACTGCCACCGACCTCGGCACGCCCGGCGTGGACCCGCTGTTCGGGCATGGCGCGCTGGACGCGGGCAAGGCGGTGCGCGGCCCCGCGCGGCTCGACTGGGGCGACTTCAGCGTCGCCTTCGATGGCGGCACCTCGACCTGGGGCAACGACCTGTCGGGCGACGGCCGCCTGGTCAAGGGCGGCACCGGCAGCCTGGTGCTCGATGCGGCCGCCGGCAACGCCGGTGGCGTCGTCGTCACCCGCGGCACCCTGGCCGTCAACGGCGCGGTCGCCGGCGACGTGCGCGTGGACGCCAACGGCCGATTCGGCCTCGGCACCCGCGTCGACGGCGACATCGACAACGCCGGGCGCGTCGACCTGCGCGGCACGGCCAGCGGCAGCAGCCAGACGGTGACCACGGTTGGCGGCGACTACCTGCAGCGCGACGGTGCCACCTTCGCGGTCTCGCTGGGCCAGCGCATGGACGTGGCCGGGAGCGCGCAGATCCAGGGCGGCGACCTGCACGTGGCCGGGGTCAAGCCCGGCTATACCACCGCGCGCCGCGAGGACCTGATCAATGCGGCCGGCGGGGTGACCGGGATGTTCGAGGACCTGACCTGGGGCAGCGGCATCTTCCTGCAGGGCACCCTGCGCTATGGCGGCGACCTGGTCTGGCTCGACATCGTCCGGCTGGACGTGGCGGCCACGATGGCCGCCCTGGGCGGGTTCACGCCGGCGGCGATGGCCTCGGCCGAACGCGTCGAGCATGCCTTCCAGCTGCTCGACCAGCCGCAGGAGGGCGGCGTCGCCAGCGGCTTCATCCGCGTGGCCGGCGAGCTGCAGCAGGTCGACAGCGCCGCGCGCGCCGCGCAGGCGCTGTCCAGCCTGTCCGGCGAGCTGCACGCCGCCTCGGTGGCGGCGACCCTGGACACCATCGACCTGGGGCGGCGCGCGCTGTCCTCGCGCTTGGATGCCTTCGACGGCGGCGCCCAAGGGGCCGGCGTGTGGAAGCGCAGCCTGGGTGCGGGCGGCGAGGGCGGCTTCGCGGGCAACGGCTTCGCGCTGGACGGCTGGATGATCGGAAGCGACAGCGCGCTGGGCGGTGGGCGCGTGGCCGGCTTCGCCTTCGGCGAGGCGCGCGCACATGGACGCGTCGATGGCCTCGGCGACCGTTCGCACGATCGGCAGACGTCCGGCACGGCCTACGCGGGCTGGGTGGACGGCAATGCCTGGGTGCTTGGCCAGGCCGGCGCGGGGCGCTTCGAGCGCGACGTCGAGCGCCGGCTGTTCGCCGGTGAGCGCAGCTCGGGCGTCTCGAGCCGCTATTCCGGCGACTACACCAGCGCGAGCGTCGAGGCCGGCTACCGGTTCGAGGCGGCGGGCTTCGCGCTGTCGCCGTATCTCGGCGCGGAGCATGTGCGCCTGCGCAGCGATGGCTTCAGCGAGAGCGGCGCCGACGGCTTCGGCCTGCGCGTCGGCGCATGGGACGCCGCGCGCAGCCAGGCGCTGGCCGGCCTGCGCGTCCAGCGCGCCTGGCAGGGCCTGGACCTGCATGGCTATGGCGAGTGGCAGGAGACGCTGTCGGCCAGCGGCTTCGACCTGCAGGCCGGCTTCGTGGGCGCCGACGCCTGGGCGCCGCTGCCGGGGCAGGCCGCGACCCGGTCGGGCGGCGTGTTCGGGTTCGGCGCGCGGACGTGGCTGGGGCACAACGCCCTGCTGGGGCTCGGCTACGACCAGCGCTTCGGCCCGCGCGGCCGCGACCGCATGGTGTCGCTGCGCTACGTCCAGGGATTCTGAGGGCCGCTTCCCGGACCCTGACGGCGCCCGGGACCCTGACGAGGCCCGGGACCCTGTAGGAGCGGCTATAGCCGCGATCGCGACGGATCGTGCAGGGCGATCGCGGCTATAGCCGCTCCTACAGGAACACGGGGGCGGGGAGCCTCAGGCGCGGTCTTCGAACAGTTCGCGGCCGATCAGCATGCGGCGGATCTCGTTGGTGCCGGCGCCGATCGCGTACAGCTTGGCGTCGCGCAGGATCCGGCCGGTCGGGTACTCGTTGATGTAGCCGTTGCCGCCCAGCGCCTGGATGCCTTCCAGCGCCACCTGCACCGCGGCCTCGGACGCGTGCAGCAGGCAGCTGGCCGGGTCGATGCGCGAGCGGTGGCCGGCGTCGTAGTCGCGCGCCACCTGGTAGGCGTAGGCGCGTGACGACTGCAGCGCGGTGTACATGTCGGCGATCTTCCCCTGCATCAGGCCGAAGGTGCCGATCGCCGCATCGAACTGCCTGCGCTCCCGCACATAGGGCAAGGCGGAATCGAGCGCGGCCTGCATCAGCCCGATCGGGCCGCCGGTCAGCACCAGCCGCTCGGTGTCGAGGCCGGACATCAGCACGCGCACGCCCTGGTTGACCTCGCCCAGCACGTTCTCCGCCGGGATCTCGCAGTCCTCGAACACCAGCTCGCAGGTGTTGCTGCCGCGCATGCCGAGCTTGTCCAGCTTCTGCGCGGTGCTGAAGCCCTTCATGCCGCGCTCGACGATGAACGCGGTCATGCTGCGGCTGCCGGCGTCCTTGCCCGCGGTGCGCATGTAGACGATCAGCACGTCGGCCTCGGGGCCGTTGGTGATCCACATCTTGTTGCCGTTGGCGACCCACGCGCCGTCGCGCCCCGCTCCAGGACGGAATTCCGCGCGGCAGGCCATCGAGCCCACCACGTCGGAGCCCGCACCCGGCTCGCTCATCGCCAGCGCGCCCTTCCACTCGCCGCTGCACAGCTTCGGCAGGTACTTCGCGCGCTGCGCGTCGCTGCCGTTGTGGTGCAGGTTGTTGACGCACAGGTTTGAATGCGCGCCGTAGGACAGGCCGATCGAACCCGAGGCGCGCGAGATCTCCTCCATTGCTACCAGGTGGGCGAGGTAGCCCATCCCGCTGCCGCCGTACTCGCCGGGCACGGTCAGGCCGAGCAGGCCCATCTCGCCCAGCTTCGGCCACAGCGCCTGCGGGAAGGCGTTGTCGTGGTCGACGGCTTCGGCGATCGGCGCGATCTCGGCCTCCGCGAAGCGGCGCACGGCATCGCGCAGCGCGTCGAGTTCTTCACCCAGCGGGAAGGTGCGCATTTCGGTCACTCCAGTCCTGGCGCCCGGCGCGTCTGCGCGCGGCGCGGTGCTTCACAAACGAGGTTTTCGAAAACAACGACGGGGCACCAGGCCCCGTCGTCGATCACGGCTTCAGCGGTGCTTACGCGCCGCCGCGGATGCGGCCGTGGAAGCGCGGGGCGGTGCGGCCCATCGGCAGCTTCAGCTTGCCCATCACGTCGATGCGCTCTTCGGCCATGCGGTCGGCGGCCTTGTAGGTCGGGATGCCGTCGCGCTTGGCGATCTCGAAGATGCGCGTCAGGTTGTGGTAGATCGTGCGCATCTGGCGCATGGCGCGCTCGCGGTTGTAGCCGGTCATCTCCAGCGCCACGTTCATCACGCCGCCCGCGTTCACCGCGTAGTCGGGTGCGTACAGGATGCCGCGCTTCTCGACTTCATCGCCGATGGCGTTCGTCGACAGCTGGTTGTTGGCCGAACCGCAGATCACCTTGGCCTTCAGCCGCGGCAGGGTCTCCTCGTTCACCGTGCCGCCCAGGGCGCAGGGCGAGTACACGTCGGCGTCGACGTCGTAGATCTCGTCCAGGCCCACGGCCTCGCAGCCGTATTCGGTGACGGCCTTGTCGACCAGCGCCTGGTTGATGTCGGTCACGAAGATCTTCGCGCCGCGCTCCTTCAGCAGCTTCACGTATTCCATGCCGACGTGGCCCAGGCCCTGCACGGCATAGCTGTAGTTGCCCACTTCCTCGTCGCCGAACCTGGCGTTGAGCGCGGCCATCAGGCCCTGCAGCGAGCCGTAGGCGGTGAACGGCGACGGGTCGCCCGAGCCACCGTGGACCTGGTGCACGCCGGTGACGAATTCCGTCTCCTTGTAGACGTGCTCCATGTCGTTGACGTCGATGCCCACGTCCTCGGCGGTGATGTAGCGGCCGCCCAGCGACTGCACGGCCTTGCCGAACGCGCGGAACAGCGCCTCGGACTTGTCGGTGGCCGGGTTGCCGATGATCACGGCCTTGCCGCCGCCGATGTCCAGGCCCGCCACCGCGTTCTTGTAGGTCATGCCGCGCGACAGGCGCAGCACGTCGTTGAGCGCGTCCTGCTCGGTCTTGTACGGCCACATGCGCGTGCCGCCCAGCGCCGGGCCCAGCACGGTGTTGTGGATCGCGATGATGGCCTTCAGGCCGGCGTCCTTGTTGTGGCAGAACACGACCTGTTCGTGGCCGTAGGTATCGAGGTGCTCGAAAATCATTCGGGACTCCGCAGCCGGCTCACCATCCCGCGCTGGGCGCGGGGTGGCCGGTGGTTTGGGTGGGGTGCTGGTTGTACGGCCGCCGGTGCACCGGACACGGGGTCCGGGAAGGCGACAGGCCCGACATTCTACGCCGCCGGCGCGGTGATTTCCCGTGCGCGCGGGTATGGCCGGATGCCGCAGCGCAGCATCCCTGCGGACCGCCTAGAGCTGCGATTCCAGCGGCAGCCGGCGGAACACCCAGGCCTGCAGCCGGCGCCAGCGGCTGGCCGCCGGCTCGGTCGCCAGCAGCCGCGGCGGCTGCGCGGCGGCGTCCAGCCACGCCAGGTCGCCCTCGGCATCCGCCACCACCTTCCAGCTCAGCGCCGGGCCGGCCAGGTGCAGGTACTCCGCGCGCAGGTCGGCGGCCAGGCCGGGATCATCGAAGAACACGCCCATCTCCGTGTTCAGGTACGCCGAGCGTGGATCGAGGTTGTAGGAGCCGATGAAGCCGGACTGCGCATCCACCAGGAAGGCCTTGGTGTGCAGGCTGGCGCCGCTGCTGCCCGCGCCGCGTGCCCGCGGACGCACGTTGGCCGGGCCGTCAGCATCGACGTCGACGTCGCCGTTGACGGCGGCTTCGGGCCGCAGCTCGTACAGGTGCACGCCGCCGTCCAGCAGCCGCGGGCGGTACTTCGCGTAGCCGCCATGCACCGCCACCACGTCGTTGGCCGCCAGCGAGTTGGTAACCACGCCCACGTGCACGCCCTCCGCAGCCAACGTGGTCAGCATCTCCGAGGTGTCATCGCCGGGCACGAAATAGGGCGAGACCAGTAGCACCGCGTCGCGCGCGCCGCGCAGGGCCGCGTCCACCTGGCCCACCAGCCAACCGGTCGTCTCGTCGCCGGGCCGCTTCACCGGCGGATCGGACACCACGCGGATGCGCCCGCTCCAGCGCGGCTCCAGCGACTGCCGCAGGTAGGCGCGCACCGTGGGCGAGCCTTCCACCCGTTCCATGTAGCGCCGCGCGTCGGCCGTGCGCGCCTCGCCGCCGATCACCTCGGCGGTCGCGCGGATGTCGTCCATGCCCAGCCTGCCCAGGTCGGACAGCGGCACCACCGCGTCGCTGTTCCAGAACGCGTCGAAGATGCGGCTGGCCTGCTCGACCTCGGGGCCGAACAGCAGCAGGTCGAGGTCGTGGAAGTTGCTGGCGTCCGAGGCGCCGAAATACTCCAGCCCGACGTTGCGCCCGCCCACGATCGCCACCCGCCCGTCGGCGATCCAGGCCTTGTTGTGCATGCGGTGGTTGAGGCTGAAGCCGCGCTGCAGCATCTCCAGCAGGCGCGCGATGCCGTCGCGGTTGCGGAACGGGTTGTACAGCCTCACCTGGATGTTCGGGTGGCCGTCGAGCACCAGCAGCGGCGTGTCCTTGCCGCCGGCGTTGATGTCGTCGAGCAGCAGCCGCACGCGCACGCCGCGCTCGGCGGCCAGCCAGGCCTCGCGTGCGAGCAGGCGGCCGGTGAGGTCGTCGTGCCAGATGTAGTACTGCAGGTCGAGGCTGCGCCCGGACTGGCGCGCCGACATCGCGCGCGCGGCGAAGGCGTCGATGCCGTCCACCAGGGTGATCGCGCCGGTCTGGCCCGGATGCTGCGCCAGCAGCGGCGCCAGCTCGCGGTCGAGCGGGGTGTCGTCGCGGGCCACCGGCAGCGCCCACGAGGCCTGCCCGGTGTTGGGCGGCGTCAGCCGGTCGGCCAGCAGCAGGCCGCTGGCGACCAGCACCGCCAGCGTGAAGGCGCCCCAGAGCATGATGCGCCGCGCCCGGCTGATCACCTGATGTCCGTCCCTGTCCCCCGAAGGCCGGCACTATAACCGCGCGCCCTTGCAGGAGCGGCGGGTGTAAAAGGGTCGGCACAGGGGAAGCACGTTCGATCCACGCCAGACAGGGAGATCCAGGCATGGCCGCTGCACGTCCCGCACCGCCCCCGGCGATCGCCTCGCTCGACTCCGGCACGCGCCGGCTGTTCGACGCCCGCCCCGACACCGCCGACTTCCGCGACCGCATGTTCGAGCCGACGCTGGTCGACGTGCCCACCGAGTCGCCGCTCGAACACTTCCTCGCCCAGGGCGTGCCGGTCCTCGACCAGGGCAGCGACGGCGCGTGCACCGCCTTCGGTCTCGCCACCGTGGCGCACGCACTGCTGCGCCGTCGCCGCCCGCAACCCGACGACGCCCGCGTCAGCACGCGCATGTTCTACGACATGGCGCGCCGCTACGACGAATGGGAGGGCGAAGGCTATTCCGGCTCCAGCTGCCGCGGCGCGATGAAGGCCTGGCACCGCCACGGCGTCTGCTCCGAGGAGCTCTGGCCCTATAACCCCGGCCTGACGCTCGAGCCCTACACCGACGAGCGCGCGCGCGACGCCCTGCGCAACCCGCTCGGCGCCTACGCCCGCGTCAACCACAAGGACCTGGTGGCGATGCACGCCGCCTTCGCCGAGACCGGCGTGCTCTACGCCTCGTCCGCCGTGCACGACGGCTGGGACGCACCCGCCGCCAGCGGCCGCATCCGCTGGGCGCAGCAGCCGGTGCTCGGCTGGCACGCCTACGCGATCGTCGGCTACGACCGCGGCGGCTTCTGGCTGCAGAACTCCTGGGGCGAAGGCTGGGGCCAGCTGGGCCATGGCTGGATCAGCTACGACGAATGGCTCGAACGCGGCACCGACGTCTGGGTGGCGCGCCTGGCGGTGCCGGTCGAACTCGAACGCGCCAGCTCCGCCGCCGTCAGCACCTCGCCGCTGGGCCGGCAGTCGGTGGGCTATTCGCAGGCCGACCTGCGCCCGCACGTCATCAGCCTGGGCAACAACGGCGCGCTGCGCTGCGAGGGCCGCTTCGCCTGCACCCAGGAGGACGTGCGCAACATCGTGCGCCAGGACATGCGCGCGATCATCGCCGGCTGGAAGAAGAAGCGCGTGCTGCTGTACGCGCACGGCGGCCTGGTCCCCGAGGATGCCGCCATCCAGCGCGCCGCCGACTTCCGCCAGACGATGCTGGCGCAGCAGGTCTACCCGCTGTGCTTCATCTGGAAGACCGACCTCTGGTCCACGCTCGGCAACATCCTCAAGGACGCCGCGCGTCCGCGCAGCGAGGGCGTGATCGACGCGGCCAAGGACCTGCTGCTCGACCGCATCGACGACACCATCGAGCCGCTGGCGCGCGCCATCGGCGGCAAGCTGATGTGGGACGAGATGAAGGAGAATGCCCGGCTCGCCACCACCGCGGTGTCGGCGGCGCCGGGCGGCGGCTTCGTCGAGAACGGTGGCGCGGCCCAGGTGGCGCGGCTGCTGGACGAGTGGCGGCGCGAGGATGCCAGCGTCGAGATCCACCTCGCCGCGCACAGCGCCGGCGCGATCCTGATGGCGCCGCTGCTGCAGCTGCTGACGCGGCCAGGCCAGATCATCGGCGGCCCGGCGCAGGGGATGCTGGGCATGGGCGGGCGCGTGGCCAGCCTGACGCTGTGGGCGCCGGCGCTGGACATGGACAGCTTCATCCAGGCCTGCCTGCCGGCGATCGAGTCGCGGGCGGTGGAGCGCGCGGCGCTCTTCACCCTCACCGACGCCGCCGAGCAGGACGACCACTGCCTGCGCATCTACAACAAGTCGCTGCTGTACCTGGTGGCGCGCGCCTTCGAGCAGCAGCCGCGCAACTGGATCGACCGCCGCCTGCGCCAGGGCACGCCGCTGGCCGGCATGGCGCGCTTCATCGAGGCCCGCGAACCCGCCGACCAGGCCTGGGGCTACGAACGCGTGCACAAGGCGATCGCCGAGGGCCGCCTCGACTGGGTGCAGTCGCCCAACGACCGCCCGCTGGGCGATGCCGGCGCGGCGCGAGCGACCACCCACGGCGGCTTCGACGACGATCCGGCGACGGTGGCCGCGCTGGTGGCCACCGTGCTCGGCAAGCGGCGCAGCGGTGCACGCGTGGGCCTGCACGCGTCGGCGGAAACCCGCGCCCAGCGGCGCCGGCGCTTCACCGCCGGGCTTGCCGACTAAACTGAACAGGTTCAGGTGGACACGGTGGTGCGGGAGGCGCGTCGGTGGTTGAATGCGGTCGCAGGGCGGCCTGTCCCCGCCCATTGGATCCCGATGCCGAATACGACAGCGCCTGCAGTCAGGGGCTTCGATGCCACGAGCGTGCTTGCAGAGGTCCGCAGCGCCACGCGTGGTACCCACGACGCCCTTGATGCGCTGCTGCCGCACGGCCTTCGGAATCTCCGGGATTACGGCCGCTACCTCGGTGCACTGCTGCCGCTGGCCGAATGGCTTGCGCTCGGCCATCGCGGCGACTGGGCCGGCCGCGACGCGGCCTGGCACGACGGCGTGCGACTCGACTGCCTGCGCGCCGACTGCGCGACCCTCGGCGTCGCCAGCGCGGCCACCGGCGCCCCCGCGCCCGCCACCCGTGCGCACTGGCTCGGCGGCTGTTACGTGATCGAAGGCTCCGCGCTCGGCGCGCGCCTGCTCGCGCGCGACGTCAGCGCGCTCGCCACCGGGCACCCGGAAGTCCGCGGCGCGCGCCGCTTCCTCGACCACATCACCGCGGACCCGCCGCGCTGGGGACGTTTCGTCCGCCTGCTGGCCACGCTGCCCGACGCACACGCCGCCGCCGCCACGTCCGGCGCACGCGATGGCTTCGCCATCGTCCATTCGCGCCTCGCCCCCGGAGGAATCACGGCATGAAGCCAGACCCCAAGCTGTCCGCGCCCGACCTGTCGCAGCACGCACTGTCAGAGAACCCTGTGTCAGACCGCGCCCGCTTCGAGCACGCCCTCGCCGAATGCGCGCGCGAGCCGATCCACGTCATCGGCGCCGTGCAGCCGCCCGGCGTGCTGCTGGCCTACCACGCCCGCGACCTGCGGATCCTCGCCGCATCGGCCAACGCCGTGGAGCTGTTCGACGCCGGCGAGATGGCCGCGCTCCTCCACCAGCCGATCGAGGCGCTGCTCGACCGAGCGTCGCTGGCCGCGGTCAACGCGGTGCTCGCGCGCGGTGAAAGCGGTGCCTCGCAGTTCGCCTGCGCCGCCAACGTCGGCCCGATGGGCGCGCTGCACGACATCTCCACCCATGCCGCCGGTGGGCTGGTGCACCTGGAGATCGAACCTTCGGGCCTGGGCCAGCCGCTGGAAGGCGGGCACGCCATGGTCTCGGGGCTCGACGCCGCGGCCGGCAACGGCGACTTCCTGCCCAGCATCGCCCGCCAGGTGCAGCGCATCTCCGGCTACGACCGGGTGATGGTCTACCGCTTCCTGCCCGACTACAGCGGCGAAGTCGTGGCCGAGGCGCTGGCCGGCGGCCTGGCCTCGTACGAGGGCCTGCGCTACCCGGCGTCCGACATCCCGCCGCAGGCGCGCGCGCTGTACCTGCGCAACCGCGTGCGGGTGATCGCCGACGTCACCGCCGAGCCGCAGCCGCTGATGCAGTCGCCCGAGCTCGAGGGCCCGCTGGACATGAGCTTCGACGTGCTGCGCGCGGTCTCGCCGGTGCACCTGCAGTACCTGCGCAACATGGGCGTGGCCGCCTCGATGTCGATCTCGCTGGTGGTCGATGGCCGGCTGTGGGGCCTGGTGGCCTGCCACCACGGCAGCCCGCGGCCGGTGAACGCACGCCAGCGCACCGCGCTGGAGATGGTGGGCCGCCACGCGTCGATGATCCTCGACGCGCACGAACTGCGCAGCTCCGCGCGCATCGACGCCGTGCGCCGCAGCCATCGCGACGCGCTGGAAGGGCGCCTGCACCGCGCCGCCGGTCCGGAGGCCGCCTCCGCGCTGCTGCCGGAGATGCTGGACCTGGTGCTGGGCTCGGTGGAAGCCGATGGCGTGGCGGTGTGTCTGGACGGCGGCTGGCACGTACACGGGGCCACCCCGGATGGCGAAGGCCTGGCGCACGCCCTGGCCTGGGCCGGCACGCAGGGCCACGCCGGCGCCGCCGCCACCGCGCGCGGCGCGGACTGGCATCCCGACGCGCAGCCGGACGCCTGCGGCCTGTTCGCCGTGCGCCTGGGGCAGGGCAGCGGCGTCTGGCTGCTGCTGTTCCGCCGCGAGCAGCGCGAGACGCTGCGCTGGGCGGGCCGGCCGGACCGTCCGTTCCAGATGGATCCCGACGGCACCCATATCGGCCCGCGGGCCAGTTTCGAGGCCTGGGAAGTGGACGTCAGGGCCCTGTCCGCGGCCTGGACCGGACGCGACTTCGAGCTGGCCCGTCGCCTGCGCATGGTGGTCGAGCGCTACATCCCGGAGCACCCGCTGCCGAGCACCTGCGGTGCCGACGACGGCGTGCGCAGCGACAGCGACCGCTCGATGCTGCGCTGGGACGCGCGCGAACACGCCACCCGCCTGCGCCGCCTGGCCGAGCTGCTCGACGGGGCCTCGCCCGAGCGCGGACGCCTGGAGCGCCTGCGCGCCCTGCTGACCCAGATGGAAGACGAGCTGGGCGCCATGGCCGACGCCCTGGACTGACCCCGGCGCGGCACGCGCCGGCCATGCGCCGGCGCGCGCCCGGGCGGCGCGTGGCCGCGGGCTACAATCGGACCGTTTTCCATGGATTCCGACGGTTCCCGATGAGCGTTCCCGCCAGCCACACCCCCGTTGCCACCCGTGCCGAAGCCACGCCGCTGCGCTTCGTCACCGCCGCCAGCCTGTTCGACGGCCACGACGCCGCCATCAACATCATGCGGCGCCTGATCCAGGCGCAAGGCGCGGAGGTGATCCACCTCGGCCACAACCGCTCGGTGGAGGACGTGGTGCGCGCCGCGCTGCAGGAGGACGCCGACGGCATCGCGCTGTCCAGCTACCAGGGCGGCCACGTGGAATACATGAGGTACATGGTCGACATGCTGCGCGAGCGCGGCGCGGCGCACATCCGCGTGGTCGGCGGTGGCGGCGGCACGATCACCCCGGAGGAGATCCGCGAGCTGGAAGGGTATGGCGTCGAGCGCATCTACCACCCCAACGACGGCATGAAGCTGGGCCTGGTGGAGATGATCGAGGACGTGGTGGCGCGCGTGTCCGGCGCCCGCGATGCACAGGCCGCCGCGGCGCGCGAGCCCGCCAGCACCCGCCCGTCGATGGACGACGAGATCGCCATCGGCCGCGTGCTGTCGGCGCTGGAGGACGGCGTGTATTCCGAGTCGGAGCTCGCCATGCTGCGCAAGCAGTGGGCCTCGGGCGCGGCCGGCCATGACGGCCCCACGCCGGTCATCGGCATCACCGGCACCGGCGGCGCCGGCAAGAGCTCGGTCACCGACGAGCTGCTGAACCGCTTCCTGGCCAGCTTCCCGCAGATGCGCATCGCGGTGATCTCGGTCGACCCGACCCGCCGCCGCACCGGCGGCGCGCTGCTGGGCGACCGCATCCGCATGAACTCGCTTAGATCCCACCGCGTGTACATGCGCTCCATGGCCACCCGCCGCCAGAACGTGGCGACCAATGCCGTGCTCAAGGACTGCATCGGCTTCCTGAAGGGCCTGGGCTACGACCTGGTGATCGTGGAGACCGCCGGCATCGGCCAGTCGGATTCCGAGATCGTCGACCTGGTCGACTTCCCGATGTACGTGATGACCAGCGACTACGGCGCCGCCAGCCAGCTCGAGAAGATCGACATGATCGACTACGCCGAGCTGATCGTGCTCAACAAGTACGACAAGCGCGGCGCCGAAGACGCGCTGCGCGACATCCGCAAGCAGTGGAAGCGCAACCGCGTCGCCTTCAAGGTGGCCGACGAGGACGTGCCGGTCTATCCCACCATCGCCAGCCAGTTCAACGACCCCGGCATCAGCTGGATGTTCGCGAACCTGTGCCGCCTCCTCCGCGAAAAAGTCCTGGCCAATGCCCCGACCGAAACGACTGTAGGAGCGGCTACAGCCGCGATCGGTTCCGGCGACACAATCGCGGCTATAGCCGCTCCTACAGGAGCCGGCGTTCGCTGCGACTTCAATCCGGGCATCGACACCTCGCTGAAGGAACCCCGCGCCACCGTGCTGATCCCCGGCGCCCGCATCCGCTACCTCGCCGAGATCGCCGAGCAGGGCAGGGCGATCAACGCCTCGATCGCAAAGCAGGCCGAAGCCGCCGACCGCGCCCAGTCGTTCTGGCAGGCGCTGCACGAGCTGGGCGACGAGCGTCTGCCGAAGGCGCTGGACCTGTACGCGGGCGACGACCTGGTGGGCGAGGGCGACCGCACCCTGCTGACGCTGCGCCAGCGCTACAACGACGCCGTGCAGGCCCTCAGCGCCGAAAACCTTCGCAACCTCCGCGACTGGCCCGCGCGCCTGAAGTCCATCACCGACGAGGTGACCGAATACCAGGTCCGCAACAAGGCGATCCGCGTCGAGAACTACCGCGAGTCGCTGAGCCACCAGCCGATCCCCAAGATCGCCGCCCCCACCTACAAGAGCTGGGGCGAGCTGCTGACCTTCCTCGGCAAGGAGAACCTGCCGGGCTCCTACCCCTACACCGGCGGCGTCTACCCCTACCGCCGCACCGGCGAGGACCCGATCCGCATGTTCGCCGGCGAAGGCACGCCCGAGCGCACCAACCGCCGCTTCCATTACCTGTCGGTCGGCCAGCCCGCCGCGCGCCTGTCCACCGCCTTCGACAGCGTCACCCTGTACGGCGAGGACCCCGCGCCGCGCCCGGACATCTACGGCAAGATCGGCAACTCCGGCGTCAACATCCCCACGCTCGACGACATGAAGAAGCTGTACTCCGGCTTCGACCTGTGCGCGCCCACCACCAGCGTCTCGATGACCATCAACGGCCCCGCGCCGATGATCCTCGCGATGTTCATGAACTGCGCCGTGGACCAGCAGGTGGAAAAGTACCTGAAGGCCGACGACGCCCGCTGGGCGGACGCGCAATCGAGGATCGACGCCTTCTTCGAAGGCCGCGAGCGTCCGAAGTATTACGGCGAGCTGCCGCCCACCAACGACGGCCTCGGCCTGGCCCTGCTGGGCATGACCGGCGACCAGCTGGTGGACGCCGAGACCTACGCCCGTATCAAGGCCGAGACGCTCGCCACCGTGCGCGGCACCGTGCAGGCCGACATCCTGAAAGAGGACCAGGCGCAGAACACCTGCATCTTCAGCACCGAATTCGCGCTCCGCATGATGGGCGACATCCAGCAGTACTTCGTCGACCAGAAGGTCCGCAACTTCTACTCGGTGTCGATCTCCGGGTACCACATCGCCGAAGCCGGGGCGAACCCGATCAGCCAGCTGGCTTTCACGCTGTCGAATGGCTTCACCATCGTCGAGTACTACCTGGCGCGCGGCATGAAGATCGACGACTTCGCGCCCAACCTGTCGTTCTTCTTCTCCAACGGCATGGACCCCGAGTACACCGTCATCGGCCGCGTGGCCCGCCGCATCTGGGCGCGCGCCATGCGCGAGCGCTACGGCGCCAACGACCGCAGCCAGATGATGAAGTACCACATCCAGACCAGCGGCCGGAGCCTGCACGCGCAGGAGATCCAGTTCAACGACATCCGCACCACGCTGCAGGCGCTGTACGCGCTGTTCGACAACGCCAACTCGCTGCACACCAACGCCTACGACGAAGCCATCACCACGCCGACCGAAGAGAGCGTGCGCCGCGCCGTGGCCATCCAGATGATCATCAACAAGGAGCTGGGGCTCAACTTCATCGAGAACCCCTGGCAGGGCAGCTTCGCGGTGGATTACCTGACCGACATCGTGGAAGAGGCCGTGTACAAGGAGTTCGAAGCCATCAGCGAGCGCGGCGGCGTGCTGGGCGCCATGGACACCATGTACCAGCGCGGCAAGATCCAGGAAGAGAGCCTGTACTACGAGCACAAGAAGCACGACGGCAGCCTGCCGCTGGTGGGCGTGAACACCTTCCTGCCGAAGGAGCACGCGGGCGAGGTGGCCACCGAGATCGAGCTGATCCGCTCAACGGAAGAAGAGAAGGGGCAGCAGATCGAGAACGTGCGCCTGTGGCAGACGGCCCGCAACGTGCTGGCGCCGGTCGGGGAGACCGAGCATGCGCACGTGGTGGAGGACGATGCCGCGGCGGCGACCGAGCCGCATGACGGGCATGGCCTGGGGTATCTGCAGAAGACGGCGCGGGAACGCAGGAACGTGTTCGAGGCGCTGATGGAGGCGGTGAAGACGCATAGCCTGGGGCAGATCAGCCATGCGCTTTATGATGTGGGTGGGGAGTATCGGCGGAATATGTAGCTTTGATGTTGATGTGTCGGAACGATCGCCATGGGTCAGCACTTTCAGGCAAGGGGGAGTATGAAGGGCTTCTTCGCGTATCCAGCCAGCGTTCCGTCCGCGGAAACTATTCGAACGGCGATAGCTGAGGTCAAGCAGTTTCACGCGGTATCAGACTTAATTGGTTGGGAGGAGCTGGACATACCAGGCCAGTTCATCGCCCAGCAGGTGCTACACAAGATAGATCAGAGTGATTTTCTTGTGGCCGACATTACAGTCCTGAACTTCAACGTTACCTATGAGGTGGGCTATGCAATCGGGCGGGGGAAACGGGTAGTTCTTGTTAGGAACTCAGGTTTCCTCGGCCTCGCGGACGAGGGGATAAAGAGGCTTGGAATCTACGATACTTTGGGCTTTGAAACGTACCAAAATGCGCGAGAGCTTGCTGCGAAGATTAAACTTTATCGTGATCGTCAGTCTCTACTTCGAGACTCGAAAATCGACGTCAATCAGCCCATCTACGTAACAAAAACACGTACGCAGAGCGATTACGCGATTCGGATTGCGGCTAGGCTAAAGAAATCGGGCCTCGGCCTTCGTAGTTTTGACCCGGCCGAACAGCCGCGTCTTTCGGCGCTAGATGCGATAAATCAAGTGCAGAAGTCAATTGGCGTGCTCGTGCATTTTATTCCTAGTGCCATGGACGACGCTCCAGTTCATAATCTCCGAGCCGCATTCATTGCCGGGCTTGCAGAGGGGATGAGCAAGCACAGACTTCTATTACAAGAAACCCACGACCCTGTCCCTATGGACTATCGGGATCTTGTAACTGTCCTCGTGCACCCTTCGAAGATTGATGAGGTGGTGGCGGATCTCGCCGGCGAGGTCGTCAGCAGTATTGGCGATCCACTCACAGAGGCCGATTCAACTACTGGCTCGCTTATCGAGCGTCTCCACTTCGGCGCTTCCTCTGCAGAGAACGAGATAACCGACCTGCCCGAGTACTACTTGGACACGGACGAGTTTCGGCGTGCATTAAGAGGTGAGGTGCGCCTTATTGTTGGCCGTAAAGGCACTGGAAAAAGTGCAGTGTTCTTTCGCGTGAGAGACAAGATTTCGTCGACCCGGCGCAACGTTGTTCTAGATCTGAAACCCGACGGCTATCAGCTAGTAAAGTTTAAAAGTCGGGTTCTCTCCGTAATGGATCAAGGAACGCAGGAACATACTATTACAGCTTTTTGGCAGTCTGTTCTTCTGCTCGAAGTTGCTCGCGCAGCGTTGCACTTGGATAAGGAGTCTCATAGGTTGGATGATGAGATTTATCCCGTGTACCGCCAGCTAGAAGAGAAGTACAAGGAGTATGGATACGATTCAGGCCAAGGAGATTTTGCCGAGCGGGTAACTAGTCTGATCTATAGAATTGAAGGTAGATTCGATGCCGGCAGTCAGCCTAATGAGGTTTCCCTTTCAACGCCGGAGGTTACGGCGCTGATCTACGATCAAGACATCACCAAGCTGAACGCCGCACTTCTCGCCTATCTTCAGAAAAAGGATTCAATTTGGATTCTTTTTGACAATATTGACAAAGGCTGGACCCCGACAGGCATCGATGCGTCTGACATTGTTACCCTAAAGGCGCTATTAGAGGCCACAAGGAAGTTGCAACGGACATTTGCGCATAATGGCATCGACGCAAAGACGTTGGTCTTTATCCGGAACGACGTTTATGAATTGTTGGTCAGCCAGACGGCGGACAGAGGTAAGGAGCAAAAAGTTGTCGTGGACTGGCGCGACCCTGATGCTTTAAAGCAGTTGGTCTACTTGCGAATTGTTGCAAGCTTGCCAGAACTCGCTGATGAGAACTTCGACGATCTGTGGGCGCGGCTCGCTGTTAGGCATGTCAATGGCGAGGACTCGTATCAGTACATTGTCGATAGGTGCTTGATGAGGCCTCGATATCTCATCGAACTTCTTAAGTACGCGCGAGGGTGTGCGCTGACACTGCGCCACGAGAAGATCACTGAGGACGATATCCTTAAGGCCGAGGCCGTTTTCTCAACTGATTTGGTGCAAGACACAAACTTGGAGCTTAGGGATGTATTCCCACAGTACGAAGGCCTCCTGTATGCATTCATAGGGTCGCCGTGGGAGTGCAGTCTTGAAGACTTGCGCGTTCGGCTCGTTGTCGCAAAGGTCGAGGAGAAGGATGTCGATCGCGTGATTCAGCTGTTGCAGTGGTACGCAGTGATAGGTGTGCGCAACGAAGATTTCGAGCCTACTTATATCTACGACAAGAGTTACAGTCTCGCGATCTTCGAGGCTTATTTCCGAGCTCGCCATGAGAATGGTGGAGTAGTGATTCACCCCGGATTTAGGCGAGGCCTCGATTTGAAGGCGCACTGAGTGATGCTCGCCGTGCAGACGTAGTCACAGAGAGAGACGAGTCATCTTATCAACATGAGATGCAGGTCCAGGCTGGGCTGACGCAGGTCCGCCGGTGTGGCATGCAGCTCGCGTCTACATCGTTGACTAACCGCGCTCTGGCCGCGACGTGAGCTTTCCCGTCAAGCAGACGTTTCAACAAGTAGAACGTAGGCCGGCTCGGTAGTGAAGCTTATGATTACAGTTCCGCCAGCCCTTATGGATCTTCGCTGGAGTCAAGAAACCGCTGCACCGAAGCTGGCAAATAGATCCCCGGGAAGCTCGTTTGAAAGATGCCAGGTAATGGCCATTGGTCGCTCGCCCTCGTGGCTCACATAGGTGGCCGGCCCCAGTAGCCAGAAAGCACGATCATCGGTCGTCAGGCGGGCGAAGGGCAGCACCACGCTGCCATTGGCCTCATGGGTCTGGTAGCGCTGCCCTGTCTCACTCGTTTCGCGAGTTCCAGACTGACTGTCCCAATGAAGAAGCGTAGGGCTGATCGCGTAGTCGCGGTAGCGCGTCGTAGGCGAAAAATGGCCGCTGGTCTTGTCCAAAGTAAAGGCCAACAAGTCGACTCGCGCCTCGGCAATCCAGCGCGCGCCTTCCCGCCACTCGGGCACCTTGAGGTCATGTCCGTTCGCGAATGCGGCCAGCATTTCTCGGCGGGTGTACCGGGCGTGGACGCAGAGGGGGACGTCAGGATGCGTCGAAAGCGGTTGCTGCACATGCTCGACGCGGTCGGACAGCACATCCAGCAGCTGGCGCAGCTCGGCCAGGACTTGCGGATGTGCCCAGATGAGGTTGGCTGCCTCCTGTAGCGTCTCATCACCTTTCAGCACGGTCTTGGTGAGGACGGTGGCGAGCATGTGGAGCAGTCGACGCGTCCGAATATCTAGTCCGCCAATGTCAGGCGCGGTCGGGCTCTCTGAAAAAGCCCGGTAGTGTTCGATGCGCAGGGCGTCGTCGATATGAAGCAGGCGCCCGAGAGCACGGCGCAACGGTGTTTCATGTGGTCCACCAGGAAGCGTGGCGACGCCACCGGCTTCGAGTAGATCGGACCAGCTCCTGTTGTTGGCGTAAACGTCCTCCAGCTCGATCCCGGTCTGGTTGAGGAAATTCTTCAGTGAGACCGTCGGGTCAGCCTCAGCGACGCGCCGCAGCTCCTGCGCGCGTGCCGGCCAGGTGTTCGGGAGGCTCTGGCGTATGTTCTCCAGCACATGCTGCGAGGCCACGGCGTCGAGCTGCATGTGGCAGCCGCTCGGCAAGAACGGAAAGCCTTCTTCAATGGTGCGCTCAATCTGTTTCCGGCTCCCACCAAGCAGGGCGGCGTAGCGACGGTGCATCCGGAACTCTTTGCGGTGATGGCCGACAAAGTCCAGCACGGTGCAGACATTCTTGTTGGGCTCGCGCCGCAGCCCGCGCCCCAGCTGCTGCAGGAAGACGGTGGGGCTGTCGGTCGGCCTCAGCAGTAGCAGGGTGTCGACCGAAGGGACGTCGACGCCCTCGTTGAAGAGGTCCACCGAGAAGACGATACGGATCTCCCCGGCGGCCAGCGCCTGCAGCGCCTGCCGCCGCTCTTCGCGCGGGGAGTCGGCCCAAACGGCCACGGCGGGGAGGTTGGCGGCATTGAACTGCTCCGCCATGAACCTCGCATGCGCCACGGAGACGCAGAATCCGAGGGCGCGCATGGTCTCCGGATTGGGGACCGTCTGGAGCGCGTTAGCGATGATCCGCCGCGCCAGCACGTGATCGCCGGTGACGAGTTGGCTGAGCTCCTGAGGGTCGTACCCGCGCCCTCGGCGCCAGCTGACATTTCGATAGTCGGCGCCATCGGCGATCCCGTAATAGGCAAACGGCACCAGCCGGTGTTGGTCGATCGCATCCCAGAGCCGCAGCTCCGCGGCAATCCGGCCGCCGAACCATTGCAGGATGGGTTCGTCGTCGCCGCGCTCGGGCGTTGCGGTCAGGCCGAGGAGCTCCCGCGGCAGCAGGTGGTCCAGGAGCGCCTTGTAGGTGGGCGCCGCCGCGTGGTGGAACTCGTCGATGATCACGACGTCGAAGTGATCAGCCGGCAGGTTGTCGAGTCCCCGGGCACTGAGGCTCTGGATGGACGCAAAGACATGTTCGAAGCGGGCAGGGCGGTCGCCGCCCACCCATAGCTCGCCAAAGGCCGCATCCCGGAGCGCGTGCCTGAAGGTGGCCAGGCTCTGGTCGAGGATCTCCTTGCGATGGGCAACGAACAGCAGTCTTGAGCGCGGCAGGCGTTTGCGCAGACGCTGATAGTCCAGGGCGGCCATGACCGTCTTGCCGGTTCCGGTGGCCGAGACCAGCAGGTTCCGGTGGTGGCCCTGCAGGCGGGAGAGCTCGATCAGCTCCAGCAGGCGCGACTGGAACGGCTCGGGGCGGATCTCGACGGGGCTCAGGTAGACACGGGGGCCTTCTGCTCGCGTCTGGGTGAGATCGCGGAATTCCTCCGCATCAAAGTCCCGGAAATCGTCGTTCTGCCAATAGCTTTCGAAGACGGCCGAGAACTTGTCGATGACGTCCGGGTTGCGGGCGCCTGACACCCGCACGTTCCACTCCAGGCCGGTGACCTGGGCCGAGTAGGTCAGGTTGGACGAGCCGATGTACGCGGTGGAAAACCCGGTGTGGCGATGGAACAGCCAGGCCTTGGCATGGAGCCGGGTGCTGGAGGTGTCGTAAGAAACCCGGATCTGAGCGCCCAGGTCGCGCAGCGCTTCGAGCGCAGCGAGCTCGGTGGAATTGGTGTACGTGGTGGTCAGGAGACGCAGCGGCCGGGCGCCGTCGACGTGCCGGCGCAGGAGGTCGAGCATCGGCCGGATGCCCGTCTGGCGCACGAAGGCCATCAGGACATCGATGCGGTCGGCCGATGCGACTTCCGAGTTGAGCTGGAAGCCGATGCGCGGCTCGCCGGGCGCATTCGTCAGCAGGGTGGTGTCGAGCAGCGGCGTGGCCGGAAGCGGGACATCCTCGGGCTGGCCGTCGGGGCGGAGGGCGGCGATGGCGCGGAGGACGTCGCCGGTGGTGGAGAGGGCATCGGTGGCATCGACGCCCTTGCTTTCGGCCGCCAACAACCGGGTCACCTCACGCGCGAGCCGGGCTCCGACTTCCGTGCGCTGGCGTGCGTCGAGCGCCGCCACGCTGCGCCGAACGAGGGCGGCCAGGTGGAAGGCAATCCGATCTGCCGCTTCCTCTGGATGGAGGCCGGCGCGTTGGGCACGATGCTTCGGGTCCAGCGCTGACAGGGCCTCTTCGAGCCCCTCGGTGACCAGCTGCTCGTATAGGCCGCGATTGAGTCCGTACATAGGGGCGCCAGGCTAGCAGGTTAAGGACTGGAATCATCGGTCCCCTCGCAGGTTATGAGACCGACAATTCTTAGCCTCATCCCATAGGTAGAACCTGGGAGACGGGCTTCATGGAAGGAAAGTTCACCGTGTTCGAGTACGTGTACCGAGACGCAGGCAACTTCAAAACATCGGGACGCCTCTTGCTCTCGGGCCAGGACACCAACGCCGAAGCTGCAATCCGCGGCTGTCTGGAATGGTCAGACCAATTCGTGGCCGAGCAGATTGGTGTTCCGGCCTTGTGCAATGAACATTGGGAGTCAGTAGGCGAAGATCTTTCGGATCTTGATCACGCTTTTCACGAGTTCGTAGGGCTGAGGGACGCGACTAAGGAAGACCTGACCCTCACTGTGTGGGGCTCACTGGAACTAGTAGTCGGCCGGATGCAGATAGCCGCAGGGAAGTGGGACGTCACACTTTCTCCAAACTGTGACCTGTAAGTAGCGGGCGCTATTCCACGGTTGGGTATCGCAGCGCAAGCGCTTTGGCGATGAGCATGCGAGTCTGGGGCGGAACTACTTCATCTCCGTAAGAGAACCATTCGTATCCTCGGCCCATAGGAGTGAACACAAAGGTGTCAGCAGATTTTCTGTCGGCTGTTTTCTCGATGAACCAGCCCGGGAGAGAGACCGCTGGTGTGACTGGAATGGGCTCCCCAATACTTTCCCTGATGAGCGAGGCAAGGAACTTCGCCTGCCTCCGTGCTTGTGCGATTGGAGCATTGGTCGCGAAGTCACTGAACTTGAGTGTCGTGCCGTCGAACTTGACCTTGTTTGGGTCAGCGGTCGAACCTGACTTCGGCTTCCGGAAGGACTTGGTTTCGATCGCGTAGACGCCACGCGGCGCGATCACCACGTGATCAATATTGAAGTTCCCACAGGGAAGGTCGTGCAGAACGAGGCAGCCGTTGGCGACGAGCCGGTTGAGCTGCATCCCGGTTACGCGCTCGGCAAGCAGGCCGTCCCGTGCCTGTTCCTTACGGAGCGCGTGGCGTCTGTACTGCCAGAATCCGTAGGCGAGCATCAGGAGCCATCCGGCGAAGAAACATGCCTCGGCCACGCCGAAGGTGACCGACTGCCATTCAATGCGCATCGACGCCCAGACGAGAAAGAGCATCGGGAGCGCCATGATCATCACGTCGTAACCGAAGTCCGCCTCTCGATCCGCGTCGCCGATTCTGTCTAGGAGCTGTTGGCCAGGAACGTGGCCGATCTGCTTCCCATGAAGCGGCGAGCGCCTCTGGCGGACGGCGCGGAGGACTTTGAACAGCAGGATGATGAGCGCGGTCACAAAGACGGAGCTCAGGAACACGGCATGGCCGATGAACATGTGCCACTTCATTCCAAACTCTCCCCATTCGACGTTTGATCAATCGCTATAACGCATGTCACTTGCAGCTCGCTACCCATGGTCTCGTCGTGGGCGCTCTTCCTTCGACGTCCCATAGCAATCCTCCTTGTCAGGACGTGCGGCCGCGAACGTCAAGGCGCGTCGTTTGGATCCGCTGTCAAATCGTCATCGGCCGGCGGCGCCGCTGCGGTGGTTTGAGACGCTCCAGCCGGCATCGCGGTCCGCAATTTGGCGGTCATCTCTGCCACTACGTCGCTGATCACCCTGTTCTCGTCCTGGAAGCCATGGAAGGCGGAGTTCTTCCAGTCGCCGGTGACGAGCAGGTCGCCATTCCGTGCGTCGAAGATCTTGACGGCCAGGGAATGGAGGTACATCACCATGTCCCAACGCCAGACATCCACGTAACTCACGATGGCGTCGACTTCGCTGGACTGCCGGGTGCCCGCGGGCAACGGCGCCCGCACGGTAAAACCGTTCTGGACCAGTGCATTGCGCAGGGCCCCATCCATGGCTTCGGAGTTGCCATCGGAAGGAACCTGGGCGATGGACACGACGGGCGGCGGCGCTGACTTCGCCAGCAGGACATCCTGATGGGTGGCGCAGGCAGACAGGAACAGGGCGGCCGCAATGGCGGCGCCGCGAGTGAGCAGTTTCATTGGTATTTCCCCCTGTGGAGGGAAAACTATAGGCGATCGAGGGCGCGTGGCGTACTCGCGCCATGGAGGTGAGCGGCCCTGGGAAGCGGGGTTCCCAGGTCCCGGTGTGCGTGACCAGAAATGTCACCTGCTGCCGGAGCAGGTGCGCATGTGAGTCTCGGCACAGCGGAGCAGCGACGGCCGCGGTGGCACGCATCGTGCTTCTCCTTGGCCGGGGACAGGAGGAACATCGAATGGAATCTTTCACCAGCCTGGCGATGGCTGCGGCTGCAGCGATATGCGTACTGGCCGGCTGCACGGAAGTCCCGCAGCCTGCGCAGCCACGCCCGCAACAGGCCGGCCAGCCGATGGACCCGCTGCGCACGGCCGGCCATCTGGCATCCATCCGCGGGTCCGCGCTGGTCGGCGACCAGGAGGGCGTGCACGACGGCCTGATGGCGATGCACGAAGACTTCCGCAAGGCGATCAAGCTAGCCGACCCTGCGCGCCGTGTGGACCGCGAGGCGGCACGCGCGGCGCTGCACGGGGTGGAAGGCTTGGCATCCGTCGTCTGGCTCGACCATGAAAACCTGTTCGTGCTGGTGGACCGCAATGAACTGCGCACGCAGGCCGTGATCGACGCGATCTGCATCCGGCTTGAACCGCTTGGCGACACGCTGGGCGTAGTGGTCAACCTGCAGAGCACCGCTGCCCGCACGGGTGAGGAACAGGCAACGCTCAGCCGCAACTGCCAGCTGCAGCCCGGCGATCGGGCCTTCTTGCAGCGGGAGCGACAGGTCGATGTGGTCCCCGGGCACATCCGCGCCCAGCAGCAGCGTGCGCAGGCCCAGGCCGACGCGCGGGGCGACCGCAGCCGGCAGACGCAGGCGAGCCTGGAGATCCTGATGGAGTCGACGCCGGAACTGCCAGCCGATCCGCGGCGGCAATGAGCTGCGGCTGATGCCTCGCTGTGATCGCTTTCAGAAAACGTACTGGTACGTCAGTCAATCAAGGGAAAATGGATGAGTGCTCAAGTAGAAGCCGTACCGCAGCCCGCAGTGGAACAGCGTGGCATCGTCGCAGGCGTGGTGGGTTTCTTCGAGACCCTGGTCGGCCTGGTTATGGTGGCGCTGATCGTGGTGGGACTGGTTGCTTTGACGCTGACCTGGCGATCGAGCGACGTCGAGTTCATGAGCGACGGGAAGCTTCGTGTCACTCAGTACACCTGGTGGGGTCTGCAGGAGGATGCCACCGTGATTTATGCGTCGCCATCGGATGGCTGGACGATCGAACGCCCGAACGGGGACAAGGTGCCGATGAAGACCCAGGCGATTCGCTTGCGAAACTGAAGGGCGTCACGAAGTGCCGAGAACCGCCGTATACCGCCGCTGCATCTCCTCGGGGCTGACGGTCTCGAGATGGTGGCCGATGTTCCAGCGGTGGCCGAAGGGGTCGCGGATCGCGCCGGAGCGTTCGCCGTAGAACGCATCGCTTGGCGCCATCAGCAGGGTGGCGCCGGCGGCGACCGCGCGCGCGATGACGGCGTCCGCATCGTCCACGTGCAGGTGCATCGTCGCGCTGTAGCCGGCGGCCGGGTCAGGGCTTCGGATGTCGAACTCGGGAAACTCGTCGCACAGCATCAGCGTGGTGCCGTCGAAGTCCAGTTCCACGTGGCCGATGCGGCCGCCAGGCTCCTGCAGGCGGAGCAGTTCGGTGGCGCCGAATACCTGGCGATAGAAATCGATGGCGGCGGTGGCGTCGGCGACACAAAGGTAGGGAAACAGTGCCTGGTGACTCATGACAATCTCCCGGGTGGCGTCCGCCGAGAATACGCCCTGAGCCACGTGGTGCGGACCGCTTCCCGGCAGCCCGCCCGTATAACCTGTCGGTCCACACGCAACGTCCTGGCACGGTTCCCGCGGCCGGCATCCGATGGAGGCTCGCAATGCTTCAATTCATCCCCAGCGCCGACAACGTCATCGCGGTGTCCATCGAGCACCGCATCACCAGCGCCGATCTTGTCGCGGTGATGGACCGGCTGGATGCCTGCCTGGCGGCGCACGACACGGTGCACGTGTTCGTGGAAACCCGTTCGCTGGATGCCATCGAGGTCTCCGGCCTCGGCGCGTACATCGCCCGGGCCATGCCTCTGTTCGGCCAGCTGCGACGCTTCGGGCGGGTCGCGGTGGTCGCCGACCAGGCCTGGGTACGCGCGGGCACGCGGATCGAGAGCGCGCTGCTGCCGTTCGTCAGCTACCGGGTGTTCAAGCCAGCAGAGCGGGAAGAAGCGCTGGCTTGGGTGCGGGAAGGCTGAGCCGCGTCGGCCGGTCGGACAACGTACCCGCCACGGCGCTGCAGCACGGGATTGGCCGGGGCGCACGGGCCGTCTCGTTGTACCCGGCTTATGGACCAGGAAGCCGTCCCATGAAGCCTGCAATCGGTTTGTTCTCGGCGATGTTGGCCTGCCTGTGCCTGCTGTCGTCGGCAGCGCTGGCTGCGCCCGCCGTGGTGCGGGTCAATGGTGTCGACATCGCCTATGTCGAGTCGGGCAGCGGCGAACCGCTGGTGCTGATCCATGGCTTCGGCGATTGCAGCACCGTGTGGGAGTCGGTCCTGCCCGCACTCGAGAAGCAGTACCGCGTGATCTCCATGGAGTTGCGCGGGCACGGCAGCTCGGGAGGTTTCGAAGGGCCGTTCCTGTTCGAGGATTCAGCGGGCGACCTGCTGGGGCTGCTGGACCATCTGGGGCTGCGGGAGGTGAAGGCGATGGGGATCAGCGCCGGCGGCATGACGCTGCTGCATGCAGCGGTCCGCGAGCCGGAGCGCTTCAAGGCGATGGCGGTGATCGGCGCGGCGGACGGGTTCCCGGAGCAGGCGCGCGTGATCATGCGCGGAACACCCGGCAACATGCCGCCGGAGGTCCTTGCGTTCTTCACTGCCTGCGCGGTCCGCGGGCAGGCGCAGGTGGAGCACCTCCTGCAACAGTTCAATGGCTTCCAGCACAACGACGACGATATCGACCTCTCGCCGGGCGAGCTCGCGAAGATCAGGGCGCGCACGTTGATCGTGCATGGCGACCGCGACGATTTCTTCCCGGTGCAGATCCCGGTGCGGATGTACGAATCGATACCGGTCTCGCAGCTGTGGATCGTGCCGGGCGGCGGCCACGTCCCGATCTTCGACAGCAACGCGAAGGCCTTTGAAGAAACCGCGCTGCGCTTCCTGGCCGATCCTGGGCCGGCGCCGTAGGACCATCCGGTGGCTGGTCCGACCCGAGCAAGCGCAACTGCGGGTCCCGAAGCAGCAGAGGGGCGCGCGGTCGGGCCGCCCCCTAGTCCGTCCGTTCACAGGAACCCACCGACCATGCCCGCTCCGCATGATGGAGCCCGACGATGACCGAAGGTCGAAACCGCGATGGAACGCCTGGCTTGGAACGCCATTCGCGCAACGCCGCTTCCCTGCGCGCGCGCGTGGGCTCAGCGTCGATGCACTTGCGGGCTCAGTTCACGCCCCGCGGCCTGGCGGCGCTGACGGGACTGGTGACCTGCACCCTGCTCTCCGCGGCAGCCATTGTTGCGGTTGCCACGCGCAAGTTGCCGGAGGGTGCAATGCCCGCACGGATGAAGCGCAGCCGCTGGTAATACGGTGTCTTCCAGTGGGACATCGAGGGCCAGGTCGACCGTGGTGTTGCAGCTCATCGCGACCGTCGAGGTCCAGGTCGTGCCATTGACATCACCGGTGTCCAGATCGTTGTAGCCGGCCGCGGGGGTCGGAAGGTTCACGGATTCGCGCACGCCGCGCATGCCATCGCCCAGGTAGACGACGGACCCTTCGCTCCAGCCCTGGGCCACGCCATCGAGGGCGTCGTCTCGGTCCTCGGCTGCAGGTACCGCCCACTGTCCACGCGCGCGTCCGTTACCTGGATGCGATCCAGCGTCGTGTTCCCGTATCCATCGGCCCGCATCGAGTTCAGGCTGTCGATGCACGTCCCGCCGGCGGCCTGGTCGCTGGCTGGCCGCGTGCCCAGCGGCGATAGGCTTTCTCGTCCGGCCCGTCTCGGGCCGGAGATCAACCGGGGCATTTGGAATGAGCCAGTCGACGGGTATGCGGGTGCGGGTCCAGGCATGGGCGCTGGCATTGGCCATCGTGGTGGTGGCGACGCTGCCGGCCGCCGCGGCGGAGGTGGCGGTGCCGCGCGCGGCCTACACGCTCCATCCGCAGGTGCAGGGAGAGGGGCCCATGGCCGTGGTCTTCGAGTCCGGCTTCGGACAGGGCGCGGTGGCATGGAAGGCCGTGATCGAGGGGCTGGGCCCCGAATGTCGCTGCATGGCTTATGGGCGTGCCGGGCTTGGCGACTCCGGTACCGACGGCAACGCGAAAACCATCGATGAGCACCTGGCCGACCTCGACGCCGTCATCGCCACGCTGGCGCCGGGCCGCAAGGTCGTGCTGGTGGGCCATTCCTACGGGGGGCTGTTGGTCAGCGAGCTCGCCCGCAAGCACCCGGACCGCGTGCAGGGCTTGGTGCTGGTGGACCCGACCACGATGGGGCAACGCCACGCCTTCCGACAGGGCGACCCCGCCCGCGTGCAGGCCGACGACGCCATGCTGCTGTCGATGCTGCCGCCCGCGATGGCCGCCGATTACCGCGCGCTCGTCGCCCAGCTCGACAGTGCCGAGGCGGCGACGCCCAGGGTGATGCCCGATGTACTGGTCGCTCTCCCGCGGCCGGCATTCGACGGCGTTGCCGACTCCACGGTGCCAGACGCCGCGGCGGCCTGCTGCGCTACGATGCCCGCATGGCCAGCCTGCTTGACCAGATCAGGGAAGCCCTCGTCGCCTTCACCCGGCTGCAGACGCCTCCGGCGCTGATCGGCGGGCTCGCGCTTGCCGCGCACAATGTCGTCCGTGCGACGCGCGACGTCGACTTCCTGGTGGATGCCGACGATGCCGACCGGTTGCACGGACTCCTGCTGGAGCTGGGCTACCAGTGCGTCCACCGCAGCGTGGACGCGGCCAATTACCTGCGCGGCGAGGAAGGCCTCGACCTGTTGTACGCGCACCGTCCCATTGCCCGGGAGTTGCTGGCGGCCGCCGGTGAACGGGACACCCCGATGGGACGGCTGCGGGTCATCAGCGCGGAGGGTCTGGTGGCGTTCAAACTCCAGGGGTACGTGAATGATCCCACCCGGACCCGCGACCTGGACGACATCCGTGCCCTGCTGCGCGCCCACCACGAATCGCTCGATCACGAGGCACTGACGACGTATTTCCGTCTGTTCGAACGGGAGGATCTGCTTGAAGCGCTCATCGACGAAGTCCAGGGTTGATCGCCGCGGCGTCGTCCTGGTGGGCGAGGGCGGTGTGCAGCGGCTACCGGCGCCGGCAGACCCGATCCAGGCGTGGCTCGACCTCATGGAGGTGGTGAGGATGCTGCGCCCCGCCGGCGCTGCGCGCCCGCCCGGCCCGACCCGTGGCCGCTTCCTGCTGTAGTCGGATGCGCGCAGGAGGGTGAGCCAAGGTTCAACAGGCCAAAGCGTTATCGAGCTCTATGCCGGCATCGTTGAATCAAGATGCAGCTTGTTAAACCCTGTGAGTCGAGCTCCCGCTCTGATCAATCTATTGGAGCACCAGTCGCTGCGATGAACTTCCCGGCCAGCGTTTCCGCCGATACCCGAAGCAGTGTCGCGTTCACCTCCATCGCGAACCGGCCGGTGTCCGGATGGCCGCGGGACAGGGCAACGTCCTGCTTCGCGAGCCGTTCGCGGAGCAGATCCGGCGCGACCGCCGTCACTGTCATGAAAAACCGGCTGGTGCCGTGAGGGAGCTTCTCGAACGAGAACCGGCGATAGTCCTGCAGCAGTGCAATCAACCGATCAGCGACCTGCCAGGACTTCGCGTAGTCCTCCAGGTAGCCGTCGACGAACTGCAATGCCACGGCGGCCTCCGGCCAGGCATGCGGCAGGGCGCCGCCGAACATGCGCCGCTGGTGAAACAAGCCGTCGATGAACCCGGCATCCCCTGCAAGGATCGCGCCGGACCCGGCGTTGAAGTGCTTCCACAGCGAGACGTACACGGTGTCGAACAGCGCGCTGTATTCGTTGAGACTCCTGCCCGAGTGGAGGGGCAGGTTGAACATCCGCGCGCCGTCCAGGTGCAGGCGGATGCCGCGTTCACGGGCGAGGCTGCTGACGCGGCGGAGTTGATCGAAGTCGGCCATTTCGTGATGGCGCCGACGCACCGGCGATTCGATGGCGATCACGCCGACGCGGGTCTCGACCCGGCCGCTGTGGGAGCGCGCCAGCCAGTGCTCCACGTCCTCGATGGGCAGGGTGCTGCCGCCTTCGGCCAGGGGCACGAGGTTCAGCCCGCTCAGGGTCTGCGCGCAGTCGCCGCTGTCGTTGTAGAGGTGGCTTTCCGCCTGCACGAGCACGCGACGACCGTCCCCGGCGAGCTTGCGCACCGCGAGGTGGTTCGCCAGCGTTCCGGTGGGCAGGTAGATGGCGTCGTCCTTGCCGAGCAGCCGGGCGAACTTGAGTTCCAGTTCACGGATGACGCCGCCTTGTGAGTAGTCGTCGGGCTCGAAGTCGCCCTGTGCCACGACCTCGCCCAGCAGTGCTGCGTACTCGGCGGGGCTGAGCCCAAGCCCGTCGGACGCGAAGTTCACGCGCTTGAACAATGTCGAAGTGGCGTTTGCCGTGGCGGGTGCGCCAAGTGCAGCCAACATCGGCGACGCGGCGGCAGCTCCACTCACGCCAAGGAAGCGGCGACGGTCCATGTGTAGTCCTCAGGGCAGGGCGAGGCGGCAGTGACGCCGCACATGGAGCATAGCGAAGGTCGCGCCCAGCCCATCGTGGCCGCACGCTTGCCGTACCGCCGTTCCAACAGTTGAACAGGGGATTCAAGCAGGCAGCGCTCACCAGGTCGGTCGGGTGCAGCCATGCCTTATCGGAGCCCCCTGATGGAGATTCGCAGCGCCTCGCTCAACTTCCCGCGCATGCGCGGGAGCGGACCTCGCACCGCCGAGCAGACCATCGTCTTTCCCCGGCAGATCGACGCAGCCGTCGCCTCGCTGGCCGGCTACTCCGCGGGCTTTCGCGGCGGCGACCACCACCTCGGGCGCCTGCAGGTGCAGCTGGCCACCGAGGTCAATGCCAACGTCGTCACCGTGCGCGCGACCTTCGGGCTGCGCGACTGGTCGGGCGACTGGGATGACGACTACGCGGGCACCGTGGAAGCGAGCGTGCTGGCGGAGCTGGTCGACGCCAGCCTGCCGCCGCCCCGCGGCGATCTGCAGATCACGGGGATTGAGGTCAACCAGGCGACCCAAGCGTTCCGCAGTGCGCAGCACCTCGACGCCGACCACGTGTTGCCGGACAACGCCATCTCCCTCGTCGGCGGCAAGGCGACCGGCGTGCGGGTCTACGTGGACTTCGGCGCCGAGCCGGCGCTGCCGGCCATCGCGCGGCTTTCCGGCGAGCTGGAGGTCAGCATCGGCAGCAATGTCCTGCTGCTGCCGCCCATCGCCACCATCGTGCCGCGCCGTGACAGCGAGATCGACCGGGGTGAGGCCGGGCACACGCTGAACTTCTCCATTCCCGGTGCGTGGTGCCGTGGCAGCGTGGATATCCGCTGCCGGGTGTTCGCCAGCACCGACCCCGGGCAAGCGTCGGCATTCGTGCGGCGCAGCCTGCGCTTCGTGGACGTCAATCCGATGCGCGTATTCGGCGTGGGCATCCATTACACGGGCCAGGGCATGGACCTGCCCGCACCGGACGCGACCACGGTGCTCGGTACCTTCGACCTCACCCGTCGCCTGTTCCCCGTGGGTGACGTGCTGCTGTCCGGCTATACCGCGATGGACTTCTCCGACGACATGGTCACCACCGATACCGACGGCTGCGGCGACGGGTTTGAGGCGCTGAACTCCAACCTGAAGGACCTGCGCGGGGATTCCGACGATCTGTACTACGGCCTGCTGCCGACGGGGGTCAACTTCGGGAACTTCGTTGGCTGCGGTGGCGGCGGTGTGGGTTCCGGCGTGGTCGGCGACATGGGCACCGCGGCGCACGAGGCCGGCCATGCCTACGGCCGCAAGCATGCGCCCTGCGACGACAGTGCCCGCTGCAGCAACCCATCCAACCAGGACGGCGATTATCCGCACTACGCGCTGTTCCATTCCGACAGCGTGGGCGAGTTCGGATTCGACCCCGCCGCGAACCGCGTCTTCGACCCGGCAAGCGCGCACGACATCATGGGCTACTCGGGCACCAAGTGGGTCAGCCCGTATACCTATGCCGGCCTGATGACGCGCACCGATCCGGTGGAGGGCGCGAGCGCCGTCCGCAGCCTCGATTCGGCCCTGCATGCCGTCATCCATCGCCCGCAACCGCGCGCGGAATGGTCGGGCAAGCCGGTGCCGCTGATGCAGCTCGAGGTCCACATCGACCACGACCGCAAGGTCACCATCCCGCACGTGTTCACGTATGCGGCGCAGCGGCGCCTCAGGGGAAGCCGCGCCACGCCCTTCCGCGTGCAGGTCAGGGACGCGGATGGAAAGCCACGCGCGTGCGCGGTGCTGCACGGCGATTGCTTCCACTGCGGGGCGGACTGCTGGCCGCAGCATCTTGCCGCGGAGGTTCCCATGGATCCGTTGCGCGCGCGCAAACTGGTGGTCTACGAGGGCGACATGGCAATCGCCGCGTTCGACATCCCGCAACCACCGGTGCTGCACGTGGAGGGCGTCGAATACAAGGACAAGGATCACGCGATCCTCCGCTGGTCGGCGAAGGACGAGCGCGACCTGGTCTACCTGGTGCACTGGCAGGACGAATCGGGTGCCTGGCGTGGCATCGCGCCCCGGCGGGCCGCACGTGAGATCGAGATCCCGGCGCGGCTGCGCAGCGCGCGTCGCCCGCTCCGGGTGCGCGTGCTGGCCAGCAATGGCCTGGCCACCGCGATCGAGGAGACCAGCGTGGATCCACTGCGCAAGCGCCGTGATCCGGACAAGGAGCCGCCCGTTGTACTGGAGGTGCCCGACACCGACGGCCCGATCGTGCGCGCATGGGCGGTCGACCGGCTGGGCCGGTCGCTGCCCGGTGCGGAGATCCGCTGGTTTGACGAGAAGGGCGGAGAGATCGGGCGTGGCGAGGCGCTCGATACGCGCCTGCTGGCGGCGGGCGCGCGCGTGGTGCGCGTGGTCGCGGTCAATGCCGGCGCGGGCAAGGCGGAACGCGACGTGTCCGTCGTCGGGCGCAAGGAGCCTCCGCCTGTCCGGCGTCCGCCACAGGCCGACCCCTGTGCCAGACACGAACAACCCCGCGACGATTGCCAGGAGAAGCCGCGATGATCATCCGCAACGCAAACGCCACCTTCAACCGCTTCGATGGTTCGGGCCCGCGCCAGGTCACGACCGACGTCGACGTCGGCATGCCGCTCTCATCGGCCGCGGCCATCCTGACCGGGTTCAACGTCAGCTTCTCGCCCAATGACGGCGACCATCACTTGGGCAACCTGGACGTGCGCCTGGACGCGGTTGTCGTCGGCAACCTGGTCCGGGTCACGTCGACGTTCGGTCTGCGCGACTGGAGCGGCAGCTGGGACGACAGGTATGAAGGCCAGATCTTCTTTGCCGTGGTCGGGGAGTAGTGGTGATCCTCCGCCTCCATCCGCATGCGGGTCCAGGTCACGCCCCGTGGCCTCATGGCGCTCACGGGGCTCGTGACCTGCACCCTGCTGTCCGCGGCGGCAATCGTCGCCGTCGGCACGCGCAAGCTTCCGGTGAGTGCAATGCCCGCGCGGATGAAGCGCAGCCGGTGTTAGTTTGCGCTAAAGGAATGTCCATGCCAGGAACCGGCTCTGCTTCGCACCCTGCGCCATCGGCACCACCCGGACCTCCGTGGCCCCGCATCGCGCCAGCCGGCTGCGAAGCGGCGCGAGGTGCTCCGATCGGGCGACCAGGCTGCTGAACCAGCGGACCTGCCCACCAAAGCCCTGGCTTTCATCGACCATCCGGCGCAGGAACGCCGCCTCGCCACCCTCGCACCACAGTTCGTGGTCATGGCCGCCGAAGTTGAGCGATGGGGGCGACGCGCGGCGCTGGTCGGGTCGGGTCGGCGCACCGAGCTGGCGACGCTTGCGCTGGTTGGCCTTCGCGGCTTCGCTGGCCGAAGCGTGAAACGGCGGATTGCACATAGCGAGTTCGAAGCGATCGTCCGGGCCGATCACGCCGCGGAAGATGCTGTCGCGCCGCGGCTGCCGACGCAGCGCGATCACCTTGTCCAAGCGGTTCGCCCGCACGATGGCGGCGGCGACCTGCAGCGAGGTCGCATCGATGTCCGTGCCCACGAACCGCCAGCCGTATTCGGCGTGTCCCAGCAGCGGATAGATGCAGCTTGCCCCCACGCCGATGTCCAGCACGCGGACCGCCGCGCCACGCGGGATCGCGCCGTCCCCGCTCTCGGCCAGCAGGTCCGCCAGGCCATGCAGGTAGTCGGCACGCCCGGGGATGGGCGGGCACAGCGCGCCGTCGGGCAGGTCCCAGTGGGCGATGCCGTAGTCGCTGCGCAGGAGGGCGCGGTTGAGCTCGCGCACGGCGGCGGGGTCGCCGAAGTCGATGCTGGTGTCGCCGCGCGGCGTGGTCACGAGGTGCGGCGTCAGGGCGGGGCACGCCTGCACCAGGCGCACGAAGTCGTAGCGGCCCTGGTGCCGGTTGCGCGGGTGCAGCCTGGGTTGGGATGGCTTCATGGGGCTATTTTCGCTTGCCGCTGTCTTCAATGCCGGAACCAGCTGTGCAGGCGCACCAGCAGCAGCTCGACGTCGGTCAGCGCGGCCCGTTCGCCACGCAGCCGCACCGCGAGTTCCGGCACGTCGGTGCTGATGTCGTCCACGCCCAGGTCCATGTAGCGCGCCATGCGCACGGGATCGTTGACCGTCCAGGCCTGCAGCCGGTAGCCGCGGCGGCGTGCATCCGCGACCGCGCCGGCATCCACCTGCAGGTGGTTGAGGCCGAGCAGGTCGAAGTCGGTGCGGCGCGCGGTGCCGGGGAGGGCGGCGTTGGCGAACAGGGCCAGTCGTGCCCCGGGGGCTTCGGCCCGCGCGGCGCGGACCAGCTCGGGGGAGAGCGAGGCCAGCACGACGACATCCTGGTGGCCGCTGCGCCGGATCTCGCGCAGGGTGGCCGCGAGGAGGGCGTCGGCGTTGTCCGCGTCGGGCTTGAGCTCGACCAGCGCCAGCGCGCGGCGGTCGATGAAGGCCAGCGCCTCGGACAGCGTCTGGATGCGCTCGCCCGAGAAGCGTGGATCGAACCAGCTGCCGATGTCGATGTCGCGCATGCCCGCCAGCGGCGTCTCCGCCACCGGGCGCGGGTCGTTGGCGATGCGGCGGAAATCGCTGTCGTGGAACACGACCACGGCACCGTCGGCGCTCAGCCGGACGTCGAACTCGATCGCGTCCGCGCCGGCGTCGATCGCCGCCTGGAACGCGGCGAGGGTGTTCTCCGGTGCCATCAAGGCGGCGCCGCGGTGCGCGGTGACGGTGACCTCGCGACGCAGGTTCATGCTGCCGACCGCGAGGCTGGCCTGCACCAGCGCGACCGCCAGGAACGCGGCTTCCGCGCCCCAGACCAGCCGGCCCGGATGGTGCGGCGTGGCGTCCACGGCCCGGCATCCCCGCGCGCCGCCCAGGCGGTGGAACAGGGCGCGCACCAGCAGGGTGTTCAAGGTGGTGCCCAGCAGCAGCGCGCCCAGCACCGTCGCCGCGTTGAGCGTGAGGTAGGCCACCATCCCGAGGCTCAGCAGCAGGCGGTGTTCGGGCAGCCAGTCCAGCAGTGGGGTCGCGCCCTGCTGGTACAGCCAGGTCACGGCCAGCGGCAGGGCCGCGACCGTGAGTGCCACGCCGGCCACCAGCGTGGCGATGCGCAGGTGCCGGCCGCGGGTCAGCGTGCGGCTGCGGCGCAGCGCGCCAAGCGGCGAGTGGCCTTCCAGCACCAGCGCCGGCGTGGCGAGCAGCCAGCGGAAGTACAGCGTGGCGTGCAGCAGCACGCCGATCGCGAGCACGGGCAGGAAGCCGCCCAGGAACCACCAGAGTGCGGCGGGCCGCGCCACCAGCACGAAAGAGGGGTCGTAGCCGCGGAGCAGCAGCCAGTAGAGCGCGGCGCCGATCGCGAGCCACGGCAGCGCCAGCACCGCGTGTGCGGCCATCTGCAGGGCGGCCAGCATCGCCAGCGGCACGGCGCGGCGCAGCATGCCCAACAGCGCCGCCGCGGCCGTGCGGTAGCGGCAGCCGTGGCTGGCGGAGACCAGCAGCATGCCGGCCTGCTGCAGCATGACCACGTACCAGGACAGGGCGCCGGCCAGCATCAGCCAGGCCAGGGCCAGCAGGTTGTCGCGCACGCCATCGAGGTCGCCGGCGAAGGGGCGTTCGATCCAGTGCAGCAGCGCGGCCAGCGACCAGGTGGTCAGCGGTGCCGCGGCCACTGTGGCGAAGGCGGTGAACAGCAGATACCAGGCCAGCATCGGGCGCAGGTGGCGGCGCAGGTCGCGCCGGATGTCGTGCACCAGGATGCCGCGCAGGAGGGCGCGGTCATCGGTGCCGGGGGCGGGCGCAGCGGGTGGGGCCGGGGCGGGCATGCGGAAAGTGTTGCACGGGGTGCTGCCCGCGCCGCAGCCGTCGCATTTCTATGCAGAAAGGAAGGGTGAGCCCACAGGGGGCTCAAGGCCCGTCAGTCGCCCAGGATGCGGGACACGAGTCCGGACGCGAGTTCGATCAGGTAGTAGGTGTCGTCCTGCGGGTCAGGGCGCACATAGGTGTAGCCGGCCGGCGGTGCGTCCCAGCCGTGGCTGCGGTAATCGTGCACGTAGTAGCGCGGCTGGCGGTACTCGGCCGGGATGTGCTGGCCACGCGCCCAGCGGCGATAGGCCTTCTCGTCTTCCCGGACGGCCTTTCGGTAGTCGCGCTCCGCCTTCTCGTAGTCCTTGCGGGCACGCCGCTCGGCCTTCTGGCGGTCCTTCCAGTAGTCGCGTTCGGCCTTGTGGTCGTGGCGGTCATGGCGGTCGTGGCGATGGTTGTCCCGCGCTTCGGCCGTGCCGGCGGCGGAGACGGCAACGGTGGCGAGTGCGGCGGCGAGCAGGAGGCGTTTCATGGCAGCGACCTCATGGGTTTTGCGGAATGGAGCCCATCCTGTCTGACGCAACGTGAATGTACGGCGGACGGGCCTCACCTGGCACCCGGTCTTCATGGCGCCTTGTGTGTGCGATGGCCGAGCCCATCGGGTTGCGCCCGCAACCGTGAGCCCGGTGTCATGGCGGAAGGCCACGCTGCGCTATCGTTGCCCACCGCCTCCTCCTGCGATCAGCCCATGACGCTCACGAGACTCGCTCCGATGCTGCTGCTCTGCCTGTCGTCCACCGCCTTCGCGCAGGAGGAGGGCGGGCGCGACACCCGCGCTGATGGGCAACGATCGCCCTGGGGCATCGGGGTAGCGGCCGTGGTGACCGACAGTCCCTATGCCGGCGAGGGCACGCGGGTGCTCCCGGTGCCGCTGCTGTCCTACGAGGGCGAGCGCTTCTACTTCCGCGGCATCACCGCCGGCTGGCGGCTGGTCGATTCCGATGGCTTCGAGCTCGCCGTGCTGGGCAAGGCGCGCCTGGATGGCTTCGACGTGGACGATCTCGACCGCGCGGTGCTTGCCGGCAATGGCGTGGACGCGGCGTTGCTCGAGGACCGTGACAAGGGCCTGGACCTCGGGCTTGGCATGGAGTGGAGTGGCGACGCAGGCGAACTGCAGCTCGAGCTGCTGGCGGACGCCTCCGGACGCAGCGATGGGCAGGAGGTATCGCTGCAGTACGGCTATCCGATCCGGGCAGGGCGCACCCTGTTGACGCCGATCGTGGGAGCCACGTGGTGGTCCTCCGACATGGCCGGCTACTACTACGCGCCCCTGCGCGAGGAAGTCGCCCGCGGCGTGCCTGGCTACTCGCCCGGCGCGGTGACGGTGCCGCACGCGGGCGTCTCGTTCTTCCGGCCGCTGGGCCAGGCCTGGTCGCTGGTCGGCTCGCTGCGCTACAGCCACCTGCCCTCGGCCATCGGCAACAGCCCCTTCGTCGAGCCCGGGACCGACGGCACGCTGTCGATGTTCGTCGGCGTGTCGCGCGGATTCCGGCCGTGGTGGGTGAAGCAGGGGCGGTGAGCCGATGAGGCCGCGCCCGCTGACACCCGCTCGGTGAAGTCGATCCGCGGCTGCAGGTACCGGCCGCTGTCAGGCTGTGGACCGGGTCTGCCTATTCGACCGACCGCTCAGGCATGAGGATCACGAATGGCTCGCACGTGCTGCGGGAGCACCCCAGCAGACGGACTTCTTCGCGGGAACGCCAAGTGCTCGTGCCCGCCGCGTTGATCTCGAAGGCCCACTCCCGGCCTTCGGCCTGCAGGCGGCCCTTGATCGAGCAGGGCAACCAGGAAAAGTCATGCAGCCCGCCTTCCGGAAGTTGCTCACTGATGCCAAAGAAGGCTTCCGCCTGCTGCGCGTCGAGCGACCAGGCACGGCATGCGGCCGCTTCAGCATCGGAGCCGCCGGCGCCGCCTGCTGGCTGGTAATGGGCCTGCGCAATCTCAAGCACGGTGACGGCTGAGGGAGGGGCGCTACCGCTGCGGACCTGCGACTGGCACGCGCCCAGCAGCGGCAGCATCAGGGCCCAGGCCAGGTGGGGCAGGCGCGTAGAGGCCGGCACCTTCCCCGGGTGTCTTGCGTGAAATGGCGTCATGTTCGTAAACATCCTCGTCGGTCAGTCCAAAGTTGCTCTGCAGGGATTCCATCAGGAGGTTGATCGCGATGCCGACCTCGGGCGTCCCCGGGGTTGTCCGCCCAAAGTCGAGCGCCTAGCGTCGACGCATCCCCCACGCACGGGTTGCCGCCATGACCCTGATTGATTCCGCAGCACGCATGTCCAACGCCGCGCTCGATGCGGCCAGCTGGCGCCCCGACGCGATGTCCACGTCCCTGCAGCGGGCGCCGGTCGCCGATGGGGTGGGCCGGATGCTCGAGGCGGTGCGTACGGCGGGGGAAGCCGCTGCATCCGGCGCCAGGGCCAGCGCGCCAGGCGGACGCGAGCTGGTGGCGACGGAAGACAGCGTCGATGTCGGCGGGCACCGGGACGCGTACGAACTGCGGCTCTATCGCGAAGCGGACGGCACCTACACGCTCGAGCTGCACATGAAGATCGACTTCAACTTCGAGGACGGCGCCGACGGGCTCGCCTGGACGCCGGAGGAAAAGCAGGCCTTCATGGACGACTACGTGCACGAGGTGGAAAGCGCCTGGGACGGGCATGGCTTCACCACCGACGATGGCAAGGAGGTGACGCTGGATATCCGGCTCGACGTCAGCGAGCAGGAGAGCGGATTCTTCGGCCGTGTGCGCGACCTGATGGATCCGAGCGAGAACTACAACATCAACGTCCTGCGCATCCCGGACGGCGACTTCCACCGCAGCTCGGTCGGCCCGGGCAACATTTCCCACCTGGACAGCGAGGACAATCGGGCCGTGTCCAAGGGCGCCAGCATGCCCCAGGTCGGGACGGCCCACGAGTTCGGCCACATGATCGGCCTGCCCGACGAGTACCACGACGGCCATCCCAACCAGTCCGACAAGGACAGCATCATGAATTCCGGCATGGAGGTGCGCGAGCGCCACCTTGACCTTGTCGAGGATTGGGTGGAGAACAACAGCTGATCCGGGCCCGGGAACCGTCCCATGAAATCCATTGCAGTGGCATGCTCGCTGGCGCTGCTGCTAGCCTGCGGCAGTCAGGTTGGGGGAGGTGCCATGGCCACTGAACATGAGTTCGACGCTGCCTGGGAGCGGGTGCGCGACGCGTCCGATGCCGGGGCCCAGCGCGCCGGGATCGCCGCGTTCCTGCGCCGCAACGAAGAGGCCGGCGCCCCTGCGCTGCAGGTGTCGGTGGCGAATCGCGAAACCGGCGGGAAGGCGGCGATCGACGATGCGCTCTGGCAACATCCCGACCGCTACGAAATCACGCTGCGCTACGGCGCGCGCAGCCATGTCTTCGTGCCGCTCTCGTCGGCCAGCCTCGAGCCGCTGTTCCGGGAGTAGGAGGCGCTACTTCTGCCGCGGCTGCTCCAGTCCATCGCCCGCCTCGCGCTGGCCCGTGCGCAGCTGGCGGATGCGCTCGACCAGTGCGCGCGCGGCGTTCCGACTTTCCTCGAACATGGCCTCGTCGTCGTCGAGCGCAGCGTGGCTGGTCGCATAGGGCGCGTAGTAGCCGATATAGCGGTCCACCTGCGACAGCGCGCCCGCGTCCACCAGGCCCATGCCGCGCAGCCAGTCGGCCAGCGCGTGGCGCACCTGCTGGGTGCCTTCGCTGTCGCCATGCACCAGCACGGCGAACGCACGCCCCGCCAGGTGCTGCGGATAGTCCCAGCCATCGAGCTCGATGCGCTTGGCGCGCTCGGGATCCTTGCCGGCGGTGGACGTGGGATCGGGATTGCCGCCGTCGGCGCAGACCAGCCGGTCCATCATCAGCTTGAGCGGCGAGGTGGCCTGGTTCCAGTGCACCGGCGTCACGATCATCACGCCGTGGGCCTCGGCCCAGCGCGGGTAGATGGCGTTCATCCAGTCGTGGTGCTGGCCCAGCCCGTGGTTGGGGTAGCAGGAGCAGGGCCAGTGGCACAGCGGCATCGCGGTCGAGACGCAGGCCTTGCAGGGATGGATGATGCGACCGTACTCGGACGCAAGGCGATCGAGCTCGAGGACGTCGCACTCGGCGCCCGCGCGGGTCGCGGCATCGCGCGCGGCCTCCATCAGGCGCCAGGTCTTGGACATCTCGCCGGGGCAGGTGTGTTCGCTGCGCGGCGAGGCGCAGACCAGCAGGATGCGGTCGGGCGTTGCAGGGTCGCGCTGGCGGGCTTCGGCGGCGCGGATGGCGTCACGGGCGTCCCGCCATTCGTCCGACAGGTCGTATGTCGGATCTTGGAAGCCGGGGCCCGCGGGATGCGTGTGGGGCGCCTTGCGTCCCTCGTCATACGCCTCCCAGGCCACCGCCGCGAGCTGGTCGATGGCATCGCGGTGGGCGTCGAACGCGGGGTCCACGAACGGGATGCGGTAGCGCCGCTCGAACTCTTCCCGCGTGAGCTTGGGGTCCGGTTGCCCGGTGCGCGGCGTGGGAGTGGGTTCGCGTGACATGGAGGGTCGGCCTTCGGGACGCATCGGGGCTGGCGCGTGGCCTTCAGTAGACCATGCCGACGGTGCCGGTCCTCGAGCGACTCGTCCGGAAACCCCTCCATCTGCGCCTCTTACGATCCCTCCGGCACCCGGACCCGGTTCCCCTTCGATCCCGGCAGCCTGTGCAAGCGCTGATTCACCGTCGAGGACCGCGGTCGTGCTCTCTGGCCGTCAACGCGCCGCTTGCTATCGTCCACGCCGTCGAATCATTGCGAGGCGTGCCATGGATCGTTCGGACTTCGCCGGGTCGCGCGGGTGGGTCGCAGGCCTGCTGCTGATGGTCGCCTGTGGCACCGCGCCCGCCCTAGCGGCGCAAGCGGTGAAGCCGCAGGCGGGCGCCGCGAACACGTCGCAGGCCGTCGACGAGGCCGCGATCAAGGCCGAGCTGCGGCGCATGGTCGAGCAGCGCAAGCGGGAGCTGCGGCCGGAGTACGAGCGCCGCGTGCGCGAAGACGGAAAGCCGAGCGCCGACCGCTGGTTGCGCGAAACCGCCCACGAGCTGGGACGCCGCGACCGTGCCGAGATCCGCGCCAGGTTCGGGTACTGAGCCGGCACCCATCACCGTGGGCCAACGCATGCCGGATAGGCTCCACGCCTTGACCGTTACCGTGGAGCAGGCCATGCGCGTCCCCCGATCCATTCTTCCGTCCACCGTGGCGCTGGCTGTCGCGCTGGCCACCGCGTCCTGCGCCACGCCGCGCGAAGTACCGTCCGCGCCTGGCGGCGCTGTGGCGATCGAGGGCACCGTGGCATCCATCGACACACAGCCATGGATGTACGACGGCCATGCCGTGGTCCAGGTCGAGGTGGCGGGCCGCGGCCGCGTGTCCGTGCAGTTGCCGGCGCGCTGGAACCTCTGCAAGGCCGCGCCGGTGGACGTGCAGGCGCTGGCCGTGGGCATGCGGGTGCAGGCGGTGGGTGCGGCCGAGGGTGCGGATGCGCTGACGGTCTGCAGCGACACCGCGCACCGCCTGGTGCCACTGGGCGACGGCGGCGGGGCCACCCGCGGCGGGGACGGGTCGGGCATCGTCCTGGTTCCGCTGTCGGCGATGGAGATCGACGGGGCCGCACTGGCCGGGGAACTCGCCTGCAGCTTCTCCGCAGGTGAAGCGGGGGAGTCGCCGCTGCTGCTGGCCAAGGGCGATGTGGCGTCCAGCAACCCGGCACGCGGCGTGGTGAAGGTGGGGGACCACGTGGAAACCGTGGCGGTGCCGGGCGGCTTCGACGCGATGCTGCACGGCACGCGCTTCTCCGGGTCCGGCAAGACCATCGACATCGCGCTCACCGGGGCCGCGACCGGAGGCGGTGAATCGCCGGCCCGGCCCGGGGTGCTGACCTATCTGCGCGCCGATGGGGCGGAGCGCACGTGGAGTGGCTGGTGGCAGTGCGGACCGTAGCGCGGCGGCGCGGGGTGCTTCCTGCCGCCCGCTGACATCTGGAGACGGTTGGCCAGGTGTTAGGCTGCGTGATGGATGAGTCAACGATGTATGCCGACCAGCTTCGCCGGCTGGTCATGGAAGGCCACCTCCGGGGGGCGCTCGAACTTCTCAATATCCAGTCCGGATATCGCTTCACCGCGATCTACCGGCTCGGCGCCACGCATGCCGAGAACTTCATGCTGGTGGACCGTGACAACGAGCCCTCGACGCCGTTCACGGCCGACATTCCGCTCGATGAGACGTACTGCCACCAGGTCGAATCCCTGGCCGCGCTGGTGATCGAGGATGCGTCGTCAGACCCGAGGCTCACCACCCACGCCTACCGGCATATCGTCCGCGCGTACTGCAGCGTGTCGCTGCTGGAAGGAGACGGCACGATCTTCGGCACGCTCTGCCAGTTCGACACGGCACCGAGGGCGACCTCCGAAGCGACCCTTGTCCTGATGCGCGAGATGGGTGGCCTGCTGCGCTCGGACGTCGTCTCGACCACGTATCGACGCGCTGACATTGATCGACGGGTCGACCGCCTGTCCGACATGACGGGGATCATCTCCGACGCGTCGCTCGACGGGACGGACGCGCTTTCGACGTTCGACATGTATGCCGGCCCGCTCATCGAGGAAGCCGGGCGGCGGCTTCCCGCAGGTGATTCGCTGGAAGTCCAGGCCAGGATCGACGGAATCCGGTGCGCGCTGGTCAACGAGCGGTAACGCCACTGGATGCGGCGCTGCCCGCGGGGCTGCGCGCGTTTGGTGGGCGGGCAGGGCTCGGCTTTCCCTGATTGCCCCCGACGAGATCCCGGCGTAGGTTGGGACGCTCATCGGGAGGGATTCTGGATGCGTGCATCAGGGATGGTGGTGTTGTTGGGGGTCGTGGCCTGTTCCTCGCCCGGTGTCGGGCACAGGGCTGGCGATGCGGCGGTGTCTGCCCCGCCTGCGTCCTTTTCGGGGACCTGGGAGGCCTGCGAAGGCGCGTCTTCGCCTGCGGAATGCAGCCGTTACGTGCTTCTGCAGCGCGGCGAGCGCATCTGTGGCACCTGGTTCCACGTCGCATCGGGGAAAGAGTACGAGGGACGGTTGATCGCGCGCGCCACCTCGGCGCTGGAGGCGCGGCGCACGCACGTCTGCGGGCGGCCGGGCTCTGAAGCCGGCACCGAATGCGCGGACGGCTGGGACGTCGTCGATAGACCGTTGCGGCTGTGCGACGGCAGGCTGGCCGATATGGCGGGTGCCGATGGCAGGTGCCGGGCCGACTACCGGGCGGTGCCAGCGTCGCGGAGCGGGCATGCAGCCTTGACGGAACAGCCCTGGGTGCAGGATTGCCTGTCGACTGATCCGTAGCGGACGACCACAAGGAGGTGGATCGTGACGAACCGGCCCCCGCTGACGGCCAACGAGCTGAAGGCGGTTGCGTACTTCGCCGTAGGCGTGACCTCCGAGGGCAGCATTGCGGGGCGTGATGTCTCGTATCGCTTGAGCTTCGCCGGCAACGTGGGTCCGGGCGGGCGCATGCAACCGGTCGCAAACAGCGGCTATTCGTTCGGCACCCTGCAGATCGATCTCGGCCAGCATCCGGAGGTGGCCTGGGATCTGCTGGACCGTTACCAGGCATGGGCCGCCCGGCAGCCGGACCGGGCGAGGCTCGAGCTCGGACATGATGAGTACGACGGCGTGCTCGCATCCCTGCAGCGGACCGGTCGCCGGATGCGTGCGGACAACGCGGTCGATATCGACCGCTCGGGACTCAACCGGTTCATGGCGTCGGACGAGGGGCAGGCGTTCGTGCATGGCCTGGATTCGGTCCACGTGGAAGGCGTCACTGCGGTGGATGCCTTCCCCGGAAATCGCGATTCCGCCCTCGAGCGCCTGCAGCGCACGCAGCTTTACCGCGATGCGGTCGGCAGCGAGCAGGCCGAGCTGGCGGGGATGTTCATGAAGCTGCAGAACCAGGCCGGCCGCGGCCGCTGGCCCGGGCTGCTGGAACGGGTCGAGGCCGGCACGCTGGCGTCGTCGGAGGCCGTCAGGACGGCCATCGACGGACTGCTGCCCAACCAGCCCAATGGTGACCCGGATTACCTGCAGAGCGGGGCAGGGAACACGCTGCGCGGCGTCGGGCTCGTGAATGCGCTTCGCGATGCGCACGCGGACAACCGGTTGGCCCGGGCATGGGCGAATGTCGTTGCCGACCCAATGGTGGGACCGGTGGGCGCGCGGCGGCCCGATGCGGTCAATCCGGACATGGGCTTTGAATACGACGCGGTGCGGTCCCTGTTCCTGACGCCAGAAGCATCGCGCCGGCTGATCGCTGCACTCGATCAGGGCGCATCGCTGGCGGAAGGCGATCCCCGACGGCAGGCCAACGGCAGCAGGCACGCCGGGTTCTACGTCTCGGGCAATGATTTCGTGCACTGGAACCGTAACGGTCAGGGACTGGCCTTTGTCGAGGGGCAGTGGCTTCGCATCGATCCGGACGCACTGACGCGCATACGCACTCGCGAGGGGATCACCGAGCTTCGCATTGATGAGGGCGGGCGCAGCAGGACCCTGCTCAGTGTGGATCCGCGTACGCCGGCACTGCGGCCGGATGCTGCCGCGCATGAAGACCGCAGCCGCGATGCATGGAACGAGGCCGACCGGGTGTTCGCCGCGACCCTGCGCGACCGGATTGGGCCGGCCTATGGCGACGAGCAGGTCATGGCGATCGTGCAGCGCGCCCGCGAGGCCGGCTTCAAGACGCCGCAGGCCATCGAGCTGAGTTGCGTACAGGACAGCACGTTTTTCATGCGTGGCGACCACACCACGGGGTACGCGTTTGTGAGGGTGGGGATCGACGAGGACGTATCAGCGCAGGTGGAACCGCTTGCGGCGATTCATGTCGCGAATCCGCCGCGTGAGCAGGCACACGAAGCCGCGTTGGAGAGCCCCCGAATCCGCTTGGGAGCGGGGCTGGGATAGCGCCAGGCGGCGCTTCAACGCGCCGCGGCGTCCCCGCCACCGCCCAGCCGGTTGATCGCCTCGTTCTCCACCACCGCAGGCGGCTGCGGCATGGCCGCCAGCGCCAGCAGTGCGCGGCCGAGATGCGCGGTGCTCGTCATCAGCCCCGGCATCGCGCGCACGCCCAGTCCCATGACAGGGGCCGCGAGGGCGTAGAACGGGCGCATCCAGGCGTGCGGGCTGCGCTCGCCGTGCGCGGGCTGGATGCCGCCGGGACGCAGCATCACCGTGGTGATCGGCAGCGCCTGCAGGGCGGCTTCGGTCTCGCCCTTGATCCGCAGCGGCATGAACGCGCTGTCCGGGTCGGCCTTGGCGCCGGAGACGTAGAGGAAGCGCCCCTGCGGATTGCGCGTCGCGAAGGCGCGCGCCACCTGCAGGGTGAGCGCGAGCGTGACGTGCCGGTAGCGTGCTTCGGGCGTCCCCACCGGCGGTGCGCCTGCGCAGTAGAAGCAGGCGTCCCAGGGCGCGAGCCGGTCGGCGACGGATGCCAGGTGGTTGAAGCTGTCCACGACCACGTCTTCCACCCGTGCATCGGCGTGCGCCAGCGCGTGGCGGCCCAGCACCGCCACGTTGGATACGCGCGGATCAGCCAGCGTTTCCACCAGCACGCCCTGGCCCACCAGTCCGGTGCCGCCGGTCATCAGGATGCGCATGCGAACCTCGATCGGATCGGGAGTGGCCGAGTCTAGCGCCCTGGTGAGGGAGCAACCTTCCGCGGGCGGGCCAGGCTCAGCACGACGGTGCTGGCCAGGATCATGGCCACGGCCGCCAGCGACCACAGCACCGGGATCTTGTACAGGTCGATCAGCAGCATCTTCGCGCCGATGAACACCAGTACCACCGCCAGGCCGTAGGGCAGCAGGTGGAAGCGCTCGGCCATGCCGGCCAGCAGGAAGAACATCGCGCGCAGGCCCAGCACCGCGAACACGTTCGATGTCAGCACGATGAACGGGTCGGTGGTGATGGCGAAGATCGCCGGGATCGAGTCCACCGCGAAAATCACGTCGGTGATGCCGATCATCACCAGCACGATGAACAGCGGGGTGAACTTGCGCCGGCTTCCGCTGCCCAGCCACAGCGCGCTGCCGTGGTATCGGCGCACGAAGGGGACGTGCGCGGTGAGCCAGCGCAGCACCGGGTTCTTTTCCAGGTCGGGTTCCTTGCCCGCGGCGAACCACATCTTCACGCCAGTCAGCAGCAGGAACGCGCCGAACACGTAGAGCATCCAGTGGAAGTTCGCGATCAGCGCCGCGCCGGCGAAGATCAGGATCGCGCGCAGCACGATCGCCAGCAGGATGCCGATCACCAGCACGCGCTGGCGCTGCACCTCGGGCACGGCGAAGTAGGTCATCAGCATCAGGAAGACGAAGATGTTGTCGACCGCCAGCGCCTTCTCCACCAGGTAGCCGGTGAGGAACTCGAGGCCCACGCGCCGGGCCTCGTCGGGCCCGGCGTTCTGGCCGATGTACCACCACAGGGCGGCATTGAAGGCCATCGCCAGGGCCACCCAGCCCAGGCTCCACCAGGCGGCCTCCTTGAACGTGACCCTGTGCGCGCCGCCATGGCGCATCAGCACCAGGTCGACCATCAGCGCGATCAGTACCAGGCCGGAAAAACCGGCCCACAACCAGGGATTGCCTATCGTTTCCATCGTGATGTCCGGACAAGGGGAGAGGACGGCCGCGGACGCAGGCGGCACGGAACCCTTGCTCGGAGATCCGGGGACGCACCTTCGCCATCGCGGCGAAGGTCTTGCTCACAGCCCAGTGGGCTGCCGTGGGACCGGAGCATCGCTGCTCGAACTGACGGCCTGCACGTTGGGAGCTACTCCCCTTCGGCGGGCATTGTGCGGTGACCCGGTCGCGGCGCGCAACCCGCGTGGCCGTGCCGGGCTGCACCGCGCGTTCACGCTGCATCGGCCCTCCGCGGGCCGGACCCGGGAGATCGGCCATGCAGATCACACGACGCAGGTTGCTTGCGGCACCCGCCGCGCTTTCCGCCGCCCTGCTGCCCACCAGCCTGCTGGCCGCGCTCGAGGCCGAGACTCCACCCGCGCCGGACCTCTCCACCTGGGAATCCGTCCGCGCCCAGTTCGCGCTGGACCCGGCCTGGATGCACTTCGCCAGCTTCTTCATCGCCAGCCACCCGGCGCCGGTGCCCGCGCGGCGGAAACGCAGGCCATCGGTTGAGCCGGCTTCCATGTAGGGCACGCGACTGGCGCCGGCGGCACGGGCGGCGAGGGTGCGGTCCAGCGCTGCACCGTGGCCACGGCGCGCGTGGGCAGCACGTTCTCGGCCTGTCCCGCGCTGAGCAGGGTGGGCGTGCAGGTGGTGCGCAGCTCGCGGTCGATCCATGTGGGCGAGGAAGACGACGGGTGCCTTGCCCGCGCCGGGATGGCCACGGTAGCGGAGCATCAACGAGGCGGTGTCGCCCAGCGGCTCGACCGTGACGTCATCGGCGGCGAAACCGGCATGAGGCGCGCTGGCGGCCAGCGGGAGCCTGGACGCGCTGCGATTGGCGCTGGATCAGCGCGCCGCGCCGTTCGCTGCTTCGATGAACCTTGCGGCCAGAACCTCTGCGGGAAGACGCAGCAGCGTGGCGTTGACCTCCATCGCGAACCTGCCGGTATCCGGATGGCCATGCGACAGGACGACGTCCTGCGCGGCAAGGCGTTCGCGCAGGGCAGCGGGGTCCACGCCTGTCGCCGTCATGAAGAAGCGGCTGGTTCCGTTTGGAAGCGTCTCGAACGAGAACCGGCCGTCATCCTGCAGCAGCGCGACCAAGCGGTCCGCCACCTGCCAGGACTTCGCGTAGTCCTCCAGGTAGCCGTCGACGAAGCGCAGGGCGACCGCGGCCGAGGGCCAGGCGTGGGGCAGGGCGCCGCCGAACATGCGGCGCTGGTGGAAAAGGCCTTCGATGAAGCCGGCATCCCCGGCGAGGATCGCGCCGGATCCGGCGTTGAAGTGTTTCCACAGCGAGACGTAGACCGTGTCGAACAGCGCGCCATACGCGTGCAGGCCGTGCCCGGAGTGCAGCGGCAGGTTGAACAGCCGCGCGCCGTCCAGGTGCAGGCGGATGCCGCGTTCGCGGGCGAGGCGGCTGATGCGCGCGAGCGTGTCGAAGTCCACCATCTCGTGGTGGCGTCGCCGCACCGGTGATTCGATGGCAATGACGCCGACGCGGGTCTCGACCCGGCCGCCGTCCGAGCGCCGCAGCCAGCGCTCGACCTCGTCGAACGATGGCGTGCTGGCGCCGTCCGCCAGGGGCACGAGATTCAGCCCGCTCAGGGTCTGCGCGCAGTCGCCGCTGTCGTTGTAGAGGTGGCTTTCCGCCTGCACCAGCACGCGGCGGTCGTTCCCGGCGAGCTTGCGCACCGCCAGATGGTTCGCCAGCGTCCCGGTCGGCAGGTAGATCGCGTCGTCCTTGCCCAACAGGCGCGCGAACCTGGTTTCCAGGGCACGGATGATGCCGCCCTGCGTGTAGTTGTCGGGCTGGAAGTTGCCGTCGGCCACGACCTGCGACAGCACCGCCGCGTACTCGGCGGGGTCAAGCCCGAGACCGTCGGAGGCGAAGTTCACGCGCCTCGACTCCGGCGCGGAGGCGTTCGCTGCGGCCGGCATGCCCAGGCCGGACAACATCGGCGAAGCGACCGCAATGCTGCCTGCGCCGAGGAAACGGCGACGATCCATGTGGAGCCCTCGGGTGGGTCGCTGTCGGGTGCGACGCTTCACGCAGCATACCCGCAGGCCATGCACGCACGGCCGCGCCTGCAGGCGACCCGGCGTGGTGCCGCCGGGGTGGTACAGCTGCAGGTGCGCGCTGATGCAGCTCGCCTCGAGGGTGGTGCGTTCGCCGTCATCACCGGGGCTCCCGGGTGCCACTGGCATATTTGTTGCTTGCGGTGGGGGGCTCCCGGAGGGAACAGCCCTGCGCGCACGCCGCGCCCGCCCACGCACCTCGAGGCATGCATTCAATGGACATGCTTTTCACCTACGTGATCGGCGGCTTCGGCGCGTGGGCCGCGGCCCTGATGCTGCTGATCGCGGTCCAGGGCGACAGTCTCAATCGCGGCGGGCTGGCGCGCTCCGCCCTGGGCTTCGCGCTGCTGGGCGCCGGCATGGTGACCAGCGGAGTCGCCGAACGCGCCGCGCGATGGCCGCTCCTGGTCCTCGCCCTGACGGCGGTCGTGGGCACGGCGGTGATCTATCGCGCGCTGCGGCCGCTGGTCGGCGCGCGCCCGGTCGCCATCACCCGGCTGGCGCTGGAGATCGGCGTGCCCAGCCTGGCCCTGCTGCTGGCCTGGTTCGCGGGGCCGCGCAGCTTCGCGCTGACCTTCCATGCGCTGTGCCTGGCGGTGTCGCTGGGTATCACCTGGACCATGCGCCGGGCGCTGGTGGCGCCGCGCAACGCGGCCGAGGCCGCGGTGGCGGTGACCCTGCTGGTCTACGCGTGCAGCTGGATCGTGGCGCTGGACGCGGCGATCCGCCACGACGGGCCCGAGCATCGCCACCTACTCTACGTGGAGGCGCCGCTGCTGGCGGCCTATGCGGTGCTCTATGCGCTGCTGCCCCTGCTGGTGGGCGCGCTGGTGCTCAACCTGGCCAACGCCCAGCTGCACTACCGGCTGCGCCGGTACGCGGACATCGACGAGCTGACCGGCCTGCTGACGCGCCGCGCGCTGCTGGAGCGCGCCGCGGCGTGGCAGGCCGACGTGCTGGCACGTGGACGCCTGCCGGCGGTGCTGCTGCTGGACGTCGACCATTTCAAGCCGATCAACGACACCCACGGCCACGAGCGCGGCGACGAGGTGCTGCGCGCGGTGTCCGGCCGCCTGCGCGGGACGCTGCGCACCGGCACGGCGCTGGCCCGCTGGGGCGGCGAAGAGTTCCTGGTGCTGCTGGACGCGTCGGACATGGAAGAGGCCGGCGCGGCCGCCGAGCGCATGCGCTCAGCGGTGGGCGGGACGCCGTTCCGATTCGGCGAGTCACGCCTATCGGTCACTGCCAGCATCGGCGTGGCCGCATGGGCGGCGGGCGACGATTTCACCAACGCGGTGGCCGAGGCCGATACCGCGCTGTACAGCGCCAAGCGCGCGGGCCGAGACCAGGCCCATGTGGCCGAGCCGGCATAGCCGCGAAGCCCTTCACCTTGCGGCGAGGCCGCCTGTACGATTCGGCATCGACTTTCCTTCCCCAGTTGCAGGCGATGCATGAGCCGCATCATTCCGCTGCGCTGCCGTTGCGGCCAGGTCCAGCGCGAAGCACGGGCTGCCCGGATCTATGCCCGCGTCAGCTGCCATTGCCGGGACTGCCAGGCCTATGCGCGTTGGCTGGGAACACCGGGGCTGCTCGATGCGTGCGGCGGCACCGACATCGTCGCCATGGCGCCGTCGGGGCTGCGCTTCACCGCGGGCAGCGGGCAGATCGCCTGCGGCACGCTGAGCGGCAGGGTGTACCGCTGGTACGCCGCCTGCTGCCGTACGCCGCTGGGAAACACCGCACGCAATCCCCGCGTGCATTACGTGGGCCTGTGCACGGCGTGCCTGCCCGATGCCGCGGCGGTGGACGCGGCCGTGGGACCGGCGGGCAGCTGCGTAGTGCATTCGGCGTCGGCGAACGCGCCGGTGCGTGCGACGCCGCTGGCCTTCCTGTGGGGCGGCCTGTGCATCGCGAAGGGCGTGCTCGGTGCGCGCCTGCGCGGGCAGCGCGAGTCTCCCTTCTTCGATGCTGCAACGGGTCGCCCGATGCGCGAGTCGGAGCGGATTGGCGTCGAAAACTGATCGCCGGCGTGGCGACGCCCTTCCGCACGCGCCATCGTCGCGCCGACGCCGAAGTGGATGCAGGACCCGCGGCGGATGTCGGCGAGGTTCACGCCTCTGCCACCACCGTGCGGTTGCGGCCGCCGCGCTTGGCCGCGTACATCGCGGCATCGGCGCGCGCCAACCATTCGGCAGGCGTCTCGCCGGCGCGGACCGGCGCCGCACCGATGGAGATGGTGACGGGATGTCCCTCGGCCTGGACCTCGCGTTCCACCGCCTGGCGCAGCTTTTCGGCCACGTCGCGCAGCGCCGCGGGGCTGGTGCCGGGAAGGAGGAGTGCGAATTCTTCGCCGCCGAGGCGAAAGAACCGGTCCTGCCTGCGCGTGTTCGCGTGCACCAGGGCAGCGATCCCGCGCAGGACCTGGTCGCCCGCTTCATGGCCGAAGCTGTCGTTCACACGCTTGAAATGGTCGATGTCGAAGACCAGCATTCCCAGCGGCTCGCTGCTGCGCTTGCTCGAAGCCATGGCGATCTCGAGTTCCGCGTCCAGGCCGCGGCGGTTGTTGGCGCCGGTCAGCGGATCGCGCAGGGCGATGGCCTCGAGCTGGGCACGCTGCAGCGCCGTGCGCGACGCGAAGACGAACGCGAACGTGCTCACCATCAGCGCCGTGCCAAGGAAGGTGAGCTGGTCGACGACGGCGGCGAGCTGGACGTTGCCGATCATCACCCCCGCGACCACGCCCGAGGACAGCAGCAGCGCGCGGCTCCGGCTGGCGAGCAGGAAATTGGCCACCAGCACCGGATAGGCCCACAGCGCGCCGGACGGCTGCACCAGGTGCACGATGGCGATGCAGAAGACGCAGTAGATGGCGGCGATGAAGTTCGCGGCGCCCTGGGTACGACCGGTCCGCCAGGCGTAGGCGACGCCGGATGCGATGCAGGCCATGATCAGCAATCCGAAGGTGCCGGCAAGCGCCTCGTCCACGAAGAAGCGGCGGATCGAGAAGGGCAGCACCACCAGAACGGTGATCGTGCCGAACAGCAGGACGATGGCGAGGTGGAAGTCGGCCTTGATCCTGTCCTTCCACGCTTCGGATCCTGTCATGGGTGGCCCTCGTCTCGGCGGTGGTTCGCGGGCTCCGCCGTTGCGGTGCTGGGAATCAGGCAAGACTAGCAATCGCGTCCTGACGTGGCGGTGAGAGCGGCGTGCGCGGCTCACGTCGCCTCCATCGACGGACCTGCATGCTCGTCGGCCCCGCGGTCGGGCACCGCGAGATTCCCCCGGAGGCACCATGCACAAGACCCTCGAGAACCGCCGCGTCGCCATCCTCGCCACCGATGGCTTCGAGCAGGTGGAACTGACCGAACCGCGGAAGGCCGTGGAAGAGGCGGGCGCCAAGGTCAGCCTGCTGTCGATCAAGGCGGGCGAGATCCAGGGCATGCACCACGACAAGCCCGGTGACCGGTTGCAGGTCGATGGCCTGGTGGCCGAGGCCAGCATCGACGACTTCGACGCGCTGATCCTGCCCGGCGGCGTGGCAAACCCGGACACGCTGCGCATGGACGAGGCGGCGGTGGGCTTCGTGCGCGACTTCGCGCGCAGTGGCAAGCCGATCGGGGTGATCTGCCACGGACCCTGGGTGCTGATCGAGGCCGACGTGGTGCGCGGCCGCCGCATGACGTCCTGGCCGAGCGTGCGCACCGACCTGCGCAATGCCGGGGCCGAGGTGGTGGACGAGGAGGTGGTGACCGACCAGGGCTTGGTCTCGAGCCGCAAGCCGGACGACCTGCCGGCGTTCTGCCGCAAGATCGTGGAAGAGTTCGCGGAGGGGCGGCACCCGCCGCGGAGCTGAGCCGGTGTACCCGCACCTGCTCTCACCCCTGAAGGCCGGCGCCGTCGCGCTGCCCAACCGCGTGCTCATGGCGCCGCTGACCCGCTCGCGTGCAGGCCAGCCGGGCGACGTGCCCACCGCCATGAACGCGGAGTACTACGCACAGCGTGCGGGCGCCGGCCTCATCGTGTCCGAGGCGACGCAGGTCTCGCGCCAGGGCCAGGGCTATGCGCTGACCCCCGGCATCTACAGCGACGCGCAGGAAGCCGGCTGGAAGCAGGTCACCGACGCGGTGCACGCGCGCGGCGGCCGGATCGCGGCGCAGCTGTGGCACGTCGGGCGCATCTCGCATCCGCTCGTGCGGCCGGATGGTGCGGCGCCGGTGGCACCCTCGGCGATCGTCGCCAAGGGCGCGTCCTGCTTCGTCATCCAGCCGGATGGCACGCCGGCCAACCTGCCGGCCGCGCCGCCGCGTGCGCTGGACACCGGTGAAATCCCGGGCGTGGTCGCCGAGTTCGCACAGGCGGCACGGCGCGCCGACCGCGCCGGGTTCGACATGGTCGAGATCCACGCGGCCAACGGCTACCTGCTGCAGCAGTTCCTGGCGACCAACAGCAACACGCGCAGCGACCGCTACGGTGGTGCGCTCGAAAACCGCGCACGCATCACCTTGGACGTGGTGGACGCGGTGATCACCGAACTCGGCGCAGGTCGCGTCGGGGTGCGCATCTCGCCGCACTTCACCGGCCACGACATCGCCGACCGGGAGCCGGAAGACAGCGCGCTCTACCTGGCGCGCGCGTTCGGCCAGCGCGGCATCGCCTACCTGCACATCGCCGAACCGGACTGGGCCGGCGGCCCGAAGCTGGGCGACGGGTTCCGGCGCGCGCTGCGCGAGGCCTTCGCCGGCACGCTGGTGTTCTGTGGCGGCTATACGGCCGAACGGGCCGAAGCCCTGGTCGCCTCGGGCGCGGCGGACGCCGTGGCTTTTGGCCGGCCGTTCATCGCCAACCCCGATCTGGTGCAACGCTTCCGCGCCGGTGCCGGACTCAACACACCGGACCGCTCCACGTTCTATGGCGGCGATGCGCGCGGGTACACCGACTATCCGACGCTCGAGCAGGCGCAGCCGCAGCCGCCGCAGCCGCAGCCGTAGCCACAGCCGCAGGTGCGGCGGCAGGACGGCTGACGCGCGTGCCTAGCGCTTCGCCTGCCCGGGAATGAAGACGGTGATCGACACCAGCGCGGCCAGCGCCATCAGCGCGTTGAAGGCCAGGCCGACCATGCCGGCCTGGCGCACCGCCAGGTTGTCCTGGCGGCCGGTGAACTCGATCGCCGCGCCGACGGCCTCGAGCCCGGACTGCGCGAGTGCGGTGAAGATCGCCGCCGAGATCGCCACGCCGAACGCGGCGCCCAGCGCCGAGGCCATCTTGTAGATGCCCGAGCCCGCACCGGTCTGCGCGTCCGGCAGGTTGGACAGCGCCGCATCCACCGACGGCGTGGCGTAGAACGCCAGGCCGAGCCCGAACAGCGCGTAGGCCACCACCGCCAGCGCGGTGTATTGCCACTGCAGGGTGTGCGTGGCCATGAGCAGGAGGATGGCGGCCAGCACGATCAGGCTGCCCCAGGCCATCGGCTTGCGCGGGCCGTGGCGCTGCAGCAGTTTTTCGCCCACGCGGATGAAGGCGATGATGGCGACGGCATAGCCGATGGTGAGATAGCCCGTCGTTGCCGCGGACATGCCCGCCGCGCCCTGCAGCACCCACAGCGACACCGCCAGCGCGCCGGCGGTGCCGTTGATCAGGAAGTTGGACAGCGCGGCGCCGGTGAACACCGGGTTGCGGAACAGCCTGAAGTCCACCAGCGGACTGGCCGCGTGCCGCTCGGCGTTGACGAAGACGCCCAGGGCGACGAGGAAGACCGCCAGCAGGGCCCAGGTGACCAGGCTGCCCCAGCCGATCGCCGATCCCTGGGTGACCACGACCAGCAGGGCCGCCAGGCCCACGGCGAGGGAAGCGATGCCCGCCCAGTCGGTCTCCGGATCGCGCCCGGCCGCCGGGGCCGACTCCGGGATCCGCCGCACCAGCGCGATGGACGCCAGCGAGACCAGCGCGCTGATGATGAAGATGGCGCGCCATCCCAGCGCGGTCGAGGCCATGAAGCCGCCGAAGACATTGGTCAGGCCGGAGCCGCCCCAGGACCCGATCGACCACATCGAAATGGCGCGCTGGCGCTCGCGGCCGTCCCAGTAGGTCTTCAGCAGGGCCATGGTCGACGGCATGATCGCGCCGGCGGCCAGGCCCTGCAGCACGCGGCCGGCAAGGATCATCGGAGTGGAGGCGGCGCCGAAGGCGAAGGCGATCAGCAGCGAGCCGGCGATGCCCAGGCCATTGCCCACCAGGACCATCCGCACCCGGCCGTACCTGTCGCCGAAGCCGCCCAGGACCACGGTGAACATTCCCGAGAACAGGGCCGCGAGCGAGATCGCGATGTTCATGACCGGCATCGGCATGCCGAGGTCCGCGGCCATCACCGGCCCGATGTTCATCGTGGTCTGGGCGAACAGCCAGAAGGTGACGACGGCCAGCACGATGCCGAGCAGCGCGGCGTCGTCGCCCTTGAACACGGATGCGTTGCGCTCGCGCGGGGAGTGCAGGCTGGAGCCGGTGCCGGGCGGGAGGGTCTGGCTGGACATCGGAGACTCCGGGACGGCCGCGCGGCCTCCGGCGAGTCTAATCGCCTCGCGCGGCGGTTGATCGACGCCACGACGGTACGATCGCGTTCATGACCATCCACACGGATGGTGCTAGGCTGGCGCTCGCCATCCGAAAGCGACCTCTGCCCATGCCAGATCCACGACCGCGACCCGTCGCCGACAGCGAGAAGATCACCATCAACCTCGGCGTCGTCGACCTCGGGCAGATCGACCTGCTGGTGCAGGAGGGCTTCTACGCCAACCGCACCGATCTGATCCGCACCGCCATCCGCAACCAGCTCACCGTGCATGGCGACGCGCTGCGCAACACCGTGTCGCGCCGCACGCTGGTGATGGGACTGCAGGACTACGGGCGGCGCGAACTCGAGGCCGCGCGCGATGCCGGCGAGCGCCTGCGCATCCAGGCCCTGGGGCTGGTGCGCATCGCCGACGACGTCACGCCCGAGCTCGCGCTGGAAGCCATCGAGTCGATCACCGTGCTCGGCGCGCTGCATGCAAGCCCACGGGTGAAAGCCGCATTGGCCGGCCGCATCCACTGACCAGGAACACCATGAACAACGACACCATGCGCCAGGCGATGCGCCTGATGCAGGCCGGCGACCTGCAGGCCGCGACGCGCACGCTCCAGCACCGGCTCACCGGAGGGGTTGGCCGCGGATCCACGGACACTGCACCGGCCGCGGCTGGCCGCACAGGCGCGGGACCGGACGATTGCATCGAGGGCGAATTCCGGATCGTCGACGACGGGCGTGCGACGGATGCCCCGCAGGCGGGCCCTGCTCCACGGCCGACGCCCGCCCCGCGACCCGGAGCGCCGCGCCCGCCCGCCCGGGGGCGCCGCCGGTTCTCCTGCGAGGCCGGGGAGCTCGACTACCGGCTCCATGTTCCCGACGGGCTCGACACCCGGGGTGCGCCCCTGCTGGTGATGCTGCACGGCTGCACCCAGACGCCGGAAGACTTCGCGCGCGGTACGCGCATGGACGTGCTGGCCGGTGCGCAGGGCTACGTGGTCGCCTGGCCCGCCCAGTCGTCCGCGCGCAACCCGAACCGCTGCTGGAACTGGTTCCGCGGCAGCGACCAGCAGCGCGACAGCGGCGAGCCGGCGATCCTCGCGGCGCTGACCCGCGCACTGGTCGCGACCCGCGGCCTCGACGCCGGGCGCGTGTACGTGGCGGGTCTGTCGGCGGGCGGGGCGATGGCGGCGGTGCTGGCCGATACGCATCCCGAGCTGTACGCCGCCATCGGCGTGCACTCCGGACTGCCCACGGGACTGGCCAGCGACATGCCCTCGGCGTTCGCGGCCATGCGCAAGGGTGGCGCCGGCCGGCGCGTCGCGGCCGCGGGCACCACCGTTCCGGCGATCGTCTTCCACGGTGACGGCGACACCACCGTGCATCCCGACAACGCGCGGGGCGTGGTCGAGCAGAGCCTCGGTGGCCGCCCGGTCGCGGAAGTCCGCTCCACATCGAGCACGCGCGAACAGGCTGCGGGCGCAGGCGGACGAAGCGCGACGCGCACCCTGCATCGCGCCGCCGACGGCCGCGTGCTGGCCGAGCACTGGATGATCCATGGCGCGGGCCACGCCTGGTCGGGTGGCGACGCGGCCGGCACCTACACCGATCCGCATGGGCCGGATGCATCGGCCGGGATGCTGCGCTTCTTCGCCGACTGCCGGCGCGCCGGATGACGCTGCGGAGGCGGTCTGCCAGACTCGTGCGCCTCCGTCCCCGGCGCCGGACCTTCCGCTTCCGATGCTCGCCCACGTCAGCCTGATCGCGTTCCTGGCCGTACTGGCGGCTGCATCCGGCTGCGCCGGCCTGCCGGCGACAGCCGCGCCCGCGCAGGACCGCGCGCTCGTGACCCACGAGACCCGGACCCATCGCACGCACGGCGCCCTGCCGCGCAAGGTCGTGCGCCCCCGCGCAGCGACCGCGGCGCAGGCGCCGCCCGCGGCGGCTCCGGCGTTCGACTACGCCTATACGCCGCCGCGCTCCGCCGGCCTGCAGGACATCCATGCCCGCGTGCGCGACGCCGACCTGTGGCGCCGCCTGCCGGAAGTGCAGGCAATCGACGGGATGTTCGCGCTGCCACGCGCGCTGCGCTACGTCACCGCGGAATGCGGCGAGTTCGGCGCGTTCTACCGTCCGGCCGGGGCCGACGTGGTGCTCTGCTACGAGACCCTGCGCACGCTGTACGAGCGCGGCCTCGAGCAGCAGCGCGCCGGCGCGCTGGGCGCCGACTATCCCAACCGCTACGTGCTCGCCAACGTCCGCTTCATCGTGCTGCACGAGACCGGGCACGCCCTGGTGCACCTGCTCGACCTGCCGGTCACCGGCCGCCAGGAGGATGCGGTCGACCAGCTGGCCGCGATCCTGATGCTGCGTTTCGCCGGCCTCGACGAGACGCCCGACGCGGTCGTGGGCAACCTGCGCATGGCGGCGAACTGGCTGCTTTCTCGCAGCACCGGCGCCTACAACCTGCGCGCCTATGCCGACGAGCATGCGCTGGGCGAGCAGCGCTACTTCAACCTGCAGTGCCTGATCTACGGCACCGACCCCGCGGGCTTCGCCGGCATGGTCGACGCGGGCGACCTCACGCCCGAGCGCGCGCGCGGCTGTCCGCGCGAGACGCGGATGGCCAGCCGCGCCTGGCTGCGCCTGCTGCTGCCGCATCTCGCGCCGGGCCTGGAGCCCTATGAGGAAGAAGCCGCGCGCTACCTGGAGCGGCGCGAAGAGGGCCCGGACGGGGGAGTGTCCGGCTAGAGCGCGGCGACCCTTCCGCGCTGACATCCGCGCGCGCGGGCGGTCACCGGGCGACGCACGGGCGATGCGGCATCATGGGGTCTTGGCCGCTCCGGCGGCATCCCGCCATGAGTGGACCCGCAGCAGATGCGCAAGCTTCCCCCGAATCCCGACGACCTCGGGCGTCTCGACCTCGACGACATCCTCGGCACCATCAACGAGGACGTGCGCCAGCGCTTCGGCGAAGGAAAGGTGGCCGACTACATCCCGATGCTCGCCGAAGTGCCCCTGGACCGCTTCGGCATGGCCCTGGCCATGGTCGATGGCCGGGTGCACGAGGTGGGCGATGCGCGCGAGCGCTTCTCGATCCAGAGCATCTCCAAGGTCTACACGCTGACCCTGGCGCTGGAGGCGATCGGCGATGCGCTGTGGACGCGGGTCGACCGCGAGCCTTCGGGTGATCCGTACAACTCGCTGATCCAGCTCGAGCTCGAGAAGGGCATCCCGCGCAATCCCTTCATGAACGCCGGCGCGCTGGTGACCGCGGACGTGGTGCTGTCGAACTTCGACGACGCCGAACGCACACTGCTGGCGTTCATGCGCGCGCGTTCGGGCAACAGCGAGGTCGGAACCGACGAGGTGGTGGCGAAATCCGAGCGCGAAAGCGGCCACCGCAACGTCGCGCTGGCCAACTTCATCCGCAGCTACGACAACCTGCGCAACGAGGTGCAGGACGTACTCGACTTCTACTACCTGCAGTGCTCGCTGTGCATGGACTGCGTGGACCTGGCGCGCAGCATGCAGTACCTCGCCGACGGTGGCCGCTGCGGCAGCTCCGGCGAGCAGGTGACGACCTCGGAAGGCGCCACCCGCATCAATTCGGTGATGATGACCGCCGGGACCTACGACGCCGCCGGGGACTTCGCGTTCTACGTCGGCCTGCCGGCGAAGAGCGGGGTGGGCGGCGGGATCGTGGCGGTGGTGCCGCGGGTGATGGGCCTCTGCGTCTGGTCGCCGGGCCTGGACGAAAAGGGCAACTCGCTGCTTGGCCGCTATGCGCTGCACCGCTTCACGCGGATGACGGGGCTGTCGGTGTTCTGACCGGCGACCGGGTCACGGAACAGGCTCGGCCGGCGTCATGGAGTGACGGGCCGATGGGGAAGGAGAAGAAGGGAATGCACGCAAGACGCGTACTGCGCGCGAGCGCATGGGCGGTTGCCGCGCTGCTGGGCTTCGTGGTCCTCGCGTACCTGGTGCTGTTGGCAGTGAACTGGAGCGACGAGGCGCCGTCCGCGGACGCGCAGCGGCTCGCCGCACTGGCACACGACCGTCCGGCGCTGGCCGACGCGGCGAACGGATACGTCCACGCGATCACCCTGGCCGGCGACTCGCGCGACACCGATGCGCGCAGCGCGGAGGTCGCGGCGCTGGCCGCGTCCTGCAGCCGCGCCCTGGCGTGCATCGCGGCATCCGAAGCGGATCCCGCGGCGCTTGCGCAGTGGCGCGCGTCGGAGCAGTGGCTGCTGGACGGCTATCGCCGCATGCTCGAGACCGACAGATGGCGGGAAGCCGTTCCGGGCGATGCGTTCACGCCGCTGGCCGACTACCGGCACGCGCTCGGCGGGCAGACGCTGCACCTGCTGGCGGTCCGGGAGAAGGCGCTTGCCGGTGATCCGGCCGCGGTGCGCGAGCTGCTGGAGCGCGACCTGGTGTTCTGGCGCCGGGTGCTCGCCTCGTCGGACCTGCTGCTGACGAAGATGGTCGCAGTCGCCGCGGTCGAGCGGAATCTCGACCACGGCAACCTGGCGCTGCGCGAGCTTGCGCCGGATCTGGTTGCCGCCGCGGTGCCACCGTCCTGGCAGCAGCCGCTGACGACGCAGGAGCGGTCGCTGCTGCGACCACTGGGCGGAGAGTGGGAGATGATCGGTGGCACGCTGCGCAACATGCTGTCACCGGACCCGGCCAAGGGGGGTGCGGGCGAGCGCTGGAGCCGCCGCCTGCAGCGTCCGCTGTTCCATGAGCAGGCCACGCGCAACCTGTTCGCCACGCGGATGGTACGGATGGGCGAGCTGTCGGAGCTGCCGTATCCGGCGCTGGGGCCGGCCGTGGAGGCGCTTGGGACCGAAGCGGCGCCTGTCCGGTTCCGTCCGTACAACCTGCTTGGCACCGTGCTCGAGGCAACCGGACCGGCCACCGTCTATTCCACCTACGCGTCCCGGATCGCCGATCTGGAGGGCCTGCGCCGCGCCACGCTGCTGGTCGCGACGCTGCGCAGCGAGGGCATCGCGCGCGAGCACGCCGCGGCCGCCGTGGCCACCGCCGCGCTTCGCAATCCTTACGACGACACCGCCTTCGTGTGGGATGCTGCCGACGCCGCGGTGCTGTTCCGCGGCCTGCAGCGCGGGGACCGCGAACCGTACGCCGTCCCCTGGTAACCCGAGGACCGCCACCATGCCGACACCCGACAACGCCCGCCTGGACCGTATCGTCGCCGACGCCCGCCGCGCGGCTGAGCAGCGCGGGCACGGTTACCGCGAGCGCGCGCTCAACATGTATCCGTGGATCTGCGGCCGCTGCGCCCGCGAGTTCACCCGCGCCAACCTGCGCGAGCTCACCGTGCACCATCGCAACCACAACCACGACGACAATCCGGCCGACGGCAGCAACTGGGAGCTGTTGTGCCTGTACTGCCACGACAACGAGCACTCGCGCCAGCTCGACCACACCGGCGTCAGCGCGCTCCACGCGGAGGACGCGCCCGCCGCGGCGACGTCCAATCCCTTTGCCGACCTGAAGTCACTGCTCGGCGCGAAGCACAAGGACGGCTAGGCGGCGGTTGCCGACCGCAGGGCGCCGGCTACACCCGGACTGCACCGCGGGCATGGTTGGATGCGGCCCGCCCCAGGAGACCGTGCATGCGCCGCCAACTGCTTCCCCGTGACCTTGGCTTCGATCTGCTCGAGGGCGACGAGACGTCGCTGTTCAAGTGGTTCCTGGCCAGCTTCCTGTTCGGCAACCGCATCTCGCAGGCGATCGCCGCCGGCACCTGGCGGGTCATCGTCGAAACGCACGGCCGCGACACCCCCGGCAGGCTCTGCGAGTGCAGCCATGCCCAGCTGGTGCGGATGCTGGGCGAGGGCGGCTATCGCCGCTACGACGAATCCACTGCCACCCGGCTCGCGCGCTTGTGCCGGACCCTGGTCGACGACTATGACGGGCGCATCCTGGGCATCGCCGAGGCGGCCGGCAGCCGCGAGGAGTTCGAGCGCCGCCTGCTGGAGTTCCGCGGCGTGGGACCGGTGACGCTGGCCATCTTCATGCGCGAGGCCGGGCCGGCGATCTTCGGCCCGGACTGAGCGCGGCGGGCACTTCGTCCCGGCTTCACGCGTGCGCCCGCATGGCTTCACCGCCGGGCATGACGATGGGCCACCATCCGGTCCCGAGGAAGCCGTCATGTCCACCCTCCCGAAGCCCGCACCCGCCCGCCGCGCCAACCGGTTCCGGACCCTGGTCTGGGGCGGTGCGGCCGGGCTCCTGCTGCTGCCGGCCGTCGCGATGCACCTGGACGCGCCGGGCGTGCACTGGACCGGCAGCGACTTCCTGGTGATGGGGCTGCTGCTCGCGGCGGTCTGCGGGCTGTACGAGTTCGCCACCCGGCGCCGCGCCGGCACGGCCTGGCGCGCCGGCTTCGCGCTGGCGCTCGCCGCCGCCTTCCTGACCGTGTCGGTCAATCTGGCGGTGGGCATGCTGGGAGGCGAGGGCGATCCGCTCAACCTGCTGTTCGTCGCCGTGCTGCTGGTGGCGGCCGTCGGCGCCTTGCGCGCGAAGTTCCGCGCGCGCGGCATGGCCCGGGCGATGGCCCTGACCGCGCTGGCGCAGCTGGTGGCCGCGCTGGCCGGGCTGGGCGTCGGGCTGGCGTCGGCCGACGGGGACGCGGGCCGCCTGTCGCTGCTGCGGGAGATCGTGCTGGTGGCCGCCTTCGCGCTTCCGTGGGGCGCGTCGGCGCTGCTGTTCCGCCGGGCCGACGCCCGGCGTCACCTTGTGCCGCATGACTGAGCCGTTCGCGCCGGGCCCTGCCCTTGGGCCCAGCGACAGGCGGGCCAGGCGCTGGCATGCCTTGTGCGTGCAACCCGTGGTTGATGTTGGCAGGGCGCGGGCTGGAGATGGCGATTTCGGTTGGAAACGTGTTCGCGGCCGCGATGGCTGCGTGTCTGGTGGTGGGCTGCGTCCAGGGCATGCCGGGGGGTGGACCCCACGCCGGGGTGCTGGACGGGGCCCAGCCGGTGGCCGCGGTGGCCGAACCGGCCCCGGCCCCGGCTCCGGCCGTTCGCGCTGCCGAGCCGAGCGTTGAACAGGCGCGCCGCACCGCGCTCATGTACCAGCCACAGCCGATGCGCGCGGTCGCCGCCGCGCTGCGCGCGGGGCAGCGGCAGATGCAGCCCGGCAGGAGCGCAGGCGACCGTGCCCTGGCCAGCCCGGCGCGCTCCACCGGCCCCTGAGGCCGGCGGGCACGTCGCCGCGCCCGCGCCGGTAGACTGCACGCTCCTTCGCCACGCCCGGATTCCATGATCAACAACGACGTCCTGCGCAGCCTCCGCTACATGCTCGACCTGGGCGACCAGCACGTGGTCGAACTGGTCCGGCTGGCCGATCCGGACTTTCCGCTGGAGAAGGACGACGTCCGCGCCTTCCTGCTGCGCGAGGAGGAGCCCGGCTACCAGGCCTGCAGCGACGCGGTGCTGGCCCACGTGCTGGACGGCCTGATCGTCCACCTGCGCGGGCGCGACGCGAGCGTTGCGCCGCGGCCGGTGGAAAAGCGCATCAGCAACAACGTGGTGCTGAAGAAGCTGCGGGTGGCGTTCGAACTGAAGGACGTGGACATGCACCAGGTGTTCGCGGATGCCGGCTTCCCGGTGTCCAAGCCGGAGCTGTCGGCGCTATTCCGCCAGCCGGGACACAAGAACTACCGCGCCTGCGGCGACCAGCTGCTGCGGAACTTCCTCAAGGGGCTGACGCTGAGGGTCCGGGGCGGGTGATGCGGTTCCGGGGCGGATCGCGGCTGTAGCCGCTCCTACAGGATTGGGTCGGGGCGGGTGGGGGCGGGCTGGTCCAGGGCGTGGTGGATGAGGACCACGCACTGCGAGGCGAACAGCATGGTCGGGCCGAGGCTGATCTTCTTCGCGCCCATGCGCTCGAGGCCGGGAATCACCTTCTTCGGCATCGGGATGTGGTCGGTCAGCAGGAAGCAGGGGTTGTCGCCAAAGGCCTGGGCGTGGATCGGGGCGCCCTTGCGGTCCATCAGGAACAGCTGGTGGCTGTCGGCCAGCTGCTGCACCAGGCGCTCGAAGCTGAGCGTCTGCACGGTGACGCCGGGCTCCACCGGTCGGGTCTCCTCCTTGCCCATGCCCCTGGACGTGTCCAGCGCGTGGGCGATCCTGGCCAGCAGGGTGCGTTCGTCGAAGCCGCCGATGTCGCGGATGGCGCTGGACTCGAAGCGGATCGTGCGCGAGAAGTCGCGGGTGCTTTCCAGCACCAGGTAGACGACGACGCCGGCCCGGTGGGACTGCGCCACGAAGATGGCGTTCATCAGCGTGTGCGCGAGGATCTCGGCGTGGGCCGCCTGGCCGACGGAGGCCAGCAGCGCCTGGCTGTCGGTCGGGGCCGCCCGCGCGCGCAGGACGAAGGTCCGCATCGCCGTGCTCAGAAGCGTTCGCCAACGGGCAGGTAGCGCCAGGCACCCTCGGGCATCTTGGCCAGCGCGATCCGGCCGATGCGGATGCGCCGGATCGCCACCACGTCCAGGCCGACCTGGGCGCACATGTCGCGCAGCTGGCCGCCCTGCACGCCCTTGATCGCGAAGCGCAGGCGGATCTCGTTCTGCCAGCTGACCTTGCACGGGGGCAGGGCCCGGCCGCCGTAGGACAGGCCGTGCTGGAGCTTCGCCAGGCCCCAGGGTCCGATCTCGCCGCCGACCTCGACCACGAACTCCTGCTCGATGTCGTCGCGGTCCTCGCTCAGCCGCCGCCAGACGCGGCCGTCCTGGGTGAGCACCATCAGGCCGCTGGCCTCGGCGTCGAGCGGCATCAGCGGGGTCAGCCGATGGAAGTGGCGCTGCAGCAGGCGCACGCCCGAGGGATCGTCGGCCCAGCGGCTGGAGGGGTCGACCAGCGCCGCCGCCGGTCGGGCGCCGCTGATGGCGTCGTAGCCGGCCGGCTTGTGCAGCAGGATCGTCGCCGGCTCGCTGGCTTCCTGCCGCGCCGCGGGATCGAGCACCACGGTTTGGTTGGTGACCGGGTGCGCGGGGTTCTCGACCGGCTCACCGTCAACCGTCACCCAGCCGCCCTTGATGTACTGCTCGGCGTCGGCGCGCGAGCAGCCGGTGAGGGCGATGAGGCGTTTCGCCAGCCGAACCGGTTCGACCTCCACGCTCACGCCGGGGCGAACGGCTTGGCGGCGTTCTTGTCGCGCTTTTCCGCCTTTTTCTCCTTGGCGGTCTTCAGCGGTTTCTTCTTGGTCTCTTTCTTCTGGTTCAGGCCCTTGCTCATGCTCGTGCTCCTCGCGCTGGCGCGGGATTGCGGGCGCAATCCACTCTTGCAGTATGCGCCCACCGGGCTGGTTAGACTGCATGGATGCACAGCATCGACGACGCCGGCCACGGCGAATACAAGGTCCCCGGCGGCAAGCTGGTGGTGGTCGACCTGGCGCTGGCCGGGGGACGCATCGCCAGCGTGCAGGTCAGCGGGGACTTCTTCCTCGAACCCGCCAGCGCGCTGGACGCCATCAACGCCGCCCTGGTCGGATTTCCCGCCGATGCCGGCGAGGCCGAGCTCGCCGCCGCCGTGACCGCCGCGCTGGACGCGGACACGCAGCTCTATGGCCTCACGCCCGAGGGCGTGGCGGTGGCGGTGCGGCGCGCGCTGGGCGCAGGCGGGGCGATGCGGTCCGGGCAGGCCGGGGCATGAGCGCCGTGGACCGCAGCGCCTGGCAGGACCACGCCTGGCACCTGGTGCACGCGGGTCCGCAGGCGCCCGCGCTGCACATGGCGCTCGACGACGTGATGCTCGACGAGGTGGCCGCGGGCCGCCGCCCGCCGACGCTGCGGGTCTGGGAATGGGCGGGCCCGGCGGTGGTGATGGGCCGCTTCCAGTCGCTGCGCAACGAGGTCGACGCCGCGGCCGCGGCGCGCCACGGGATCGAGGTGGTGCGGCGGATCAGCGGCGGCGGCGCGATGTTCATCGAGCCGGGCAACACCATCACCTATTCGATCGTCGCGCCGGTGTCCCTGGTCGGGGGCATGTCCTTCGAGCAGGCCTATGCCTTCATGGACGAGTGGGTGATCGAGGCGCTGGCCGGGCTGGGCATCGAGGCCTGGTACCAGCCGCTGAACGACATCACCTCGAAGGCCGGCAAGATCGCCGGCGCCGCCCAGACCCGGCGTCGCGGCGCGGTGCTGCACCACGTCACCATGGCCTACGACATCGACGCGGCGAAGATGTTGGAGGTGCTGCGCGTCGGCCGCGAGAAGCTGTCCGACAAGGGCACCACCAGCGCGGCGAAGCGCGTCGATCCGCTGCGCAGCCAGACCGGCCTGTCGCGCGCGGCGGTGATCGAGCGCATGGTCGACACCTTCCGCCAGCGGCACGGTGGCCTGGTGCGCGACGTGCTGCATCCGGACGAGCTGGGTCGCGCCGAGGCGCTGGCGACGGAGCGCTTCTCGACCGCCGGGTGGACGGCGCTGCTGCCCTAGTGCAGCAGCGAGCAGCCGTCCTGCCGTGCCGCCGCGCCGGCCGCTGACCCGGGGTTCACGATCGAGGCGGCATATGGGATCCAGGCCCGCTGGAGCAGACGCATGACCCACCTTCGCCGCATCACCCTCGTGCTGGTCGCCAGCGTCCTCGCCCTTGCCGGCTGCGCGAGTGGCGGAGACTACGGCTATCCGGACCAGCGCTACCCGGACCAGCAGCGCTACCCGGACCCGCGCTACCCCGACCAGGAGTATCCCGACCAAGGCTATCCCGACCAGGGCGGGCTCCTCGGCACGGTCGAGCGGCTCGATGCCGGCTACGGCCGCATCCTGCTGCTGGTCGACGACCCGCGCAGCGGCCGCAGGCTGCAGCAGGAGGTGCGCTACGACCAGCGCACGCGTCTCTTCTACCAGGGGCGCGAGAGCGCCGTGGAAGGCCTGGAGCGCGGCGACGTGGTGCGGATCGACGCCGCGGCCTCGGGTCGCGAGACCTGGGCGCGCACCATCGAGGTGGTGCGCAACGTCCGCGAAGGCGGCTTTGGCGGCGGCTACGACGGCGGCCAGGCTGACGGGACCGACCTGCGCGGATCGGTCGCCTACGTGGACACGCGTGCCAGGACGATCCGCCTGGACGCGGACGCCCGGGGCTATCGCGGCGGCGTGCAGGTGGCCTATGACGGGCGCACCACGGTCGAATACCAGGGCCGACGCTATCGCCCCGAAGACCTCGAGCGCGGCGACCTGGTGCGCGTGCAGGCGCGGCAGCTGGGCCGCGACCAGTGGCTGGCGGAGCGCATCATCGTCGAGCGCTCGGTGGGCGACTGAGGGCATGCGGGAAGGGCCGGCGTGACAGGAGGCGATGGCGCCGGCGGCGGGCCTGCAGCCGTGCGTGCCGGGCGTCCTGTGCGGCCCGTGCGCGATGGCATCCCGGCCAGCCGGCTGCAGCTTCCGCCCGGGCCATGGGCCACGGTGCTGGAGGCGCTGTGCGCGCGGTTTCCCCGCGTGCCCGCGGCGACCTGGCATGGGCGCTTCGCGCGCGGACGCGTGCTGGACGCCGACGGCCACGCGCTGGCCGCGTCCGCGGCCTTCAGGGCGGGCGCCGAGGTGCACTACTTCCGCGAGGTGGACGACGAGCCTGCGATTTCGTTCGCCGAGTCCATCGTGCATGTCGATGCGCACCTGGTGGTCGCCGACAAGCCGCATTTCCTTCCGGTCGCGCCCACGGGCGCTTGGGTGCGCGAAACCCTGCTGACCCGCCTGGTGCAGCGCCTGGACAACCCGGCGCTGGTGCCGCTGCACCGCCTCGACCGCGAGACCGCCGGGCTGGTGATGTTCTCGGCGGAGCCGGCCAGCCGTGCGCGCTACCAGGCGCTGTTCCGCGAGCGCCGCATCGACAAGGTCTACCACGCGCTGGCGCCGCCGCTTCCGGGCGTCGCCTTCCCGCGCGTGCATCGCAGCCGCCTGGAGCGCGGCGAGCCCTTCTTCCGCATGCGCGAGCTGCCCGACGGGTGCAACAGCGAAACCATGGTCGACGTGCTCGAGCGCGGTGCCGATGCCTGGCTCTACCGCCTGCAGCCGGTGACCGGGCGCAAGCACCAGCTGCGCGTGCACATGGCGGCCCTGGGCGCGCCGATCCTCAATGACCGCCTGTATCCCGACTTGGGCGACCTGGACGCGGACGACCATGCGCGCCCGCTGCAGCTGTTCGCCACGTCGCTCGGCTTCGACGACCCGTTGACCGGCGAGCGCCGTTGCTTCCAGTCGGCTTCCGCGTTGCGGATACCGGAGGCCCTGGCCCGCGTCAGGCCGCGTGCATGCCCCGCGCGCCGACCAGGATCATCCTGACCATGGTCGTGAGCGCGTCGATCTGTTCCTGGTCGCGTTCCGGCGGCAGGTCGATCGCGCTCGCGCCGACGGCGAACACGAGCCGGGTGATGGCACGCGCCACGAGCTCCGGGACATGCAGCGGCCGTGCGGCGGGGTCTGCCGTCCGGGCCAGGTCCACACGCAGTTCCTCCTCGAAGAAGCGCAGCTGCGCGTCCACGGCCTGCTTGTAGGCATCCGAGCCGGCCAAGCCCTCGCGCAGGAGCAGCAGGAGGAATCGGTCGTCGGCGCGCAGCCGGTCGAAGAATGCTTCCACCGATCCGCGCACCACGCCGTGTCCGTTGCTGGCGCGATGGCGCGCCTGGCCGATGACCGCGCGCAGCGAGGTGCCGGCGAGTTCGATCAGCGTCACCGCCAGCTCGTCGATGTCGCGGAAGTGGCGGTAGAAGCTGTTGGGCGCGATGCCCGCCTGCCGGGCCACCTCGCGCAGGCCCAGGGTGGAGACGCTGCGGTTGGGGCCGAGCAGCGCCAGCGCGGCGTTGATCAGGTCCTCGCGGGTGATCGACGGCCGGCGGCCGAGCGGTCGGCGCGTGGCTGGAGCGGAGTGGGGCACGTCGGGACTGCATCGGGCGAAGAGGGCCCATGATCGCGCAATCGGACCGTCGACGCCGCAGAGTCCCGCGCCGGCACGACGCGGTGAATCGGACCTGACCACGGCGGCCGCGACGTCGGTGCGCTCACGTCCTGATCGCAGCGCCGTCGCTAGCGTGGGCGGCCATGAATACCGCCACCCTGTCCCTGCCGGCGCATCCCCGCACCGGCCCGCTGACCCGCAGCTTCCTTGACCACGTCGCCAATCCCGCCTTCCCCTGCGTGGGATCCAAGGCGGCGCTGGCCCGCGACGCCATCGAGACCTTCGAGCTTGGCGCGCTCGGCGACCGGCGCAACGATGTCCCGCTGCTCGACGCGCTGGCGGAGTTCGGCGCCGTGCTGGATGCCTCGGCCGAGGACGACCTGACGGTGCGCGCGTTCGTCGCACTGTTCGACGGCCCCGGCGACACCAGCGAGCAGCGCTTCGAGGCCCTGCTGTGGTCGCAGCTGCAGCGCCTGCATGAGCTGGACGTGTGTCGCGGCGCGCGCTGGTCGTCCGACGTCAGCCGCGATCCAGCCGACCCGCGCTTCAGCCTCAGCCTGGCCGGTCATCCGTTCTTCGTGATCGGGCTGCACGCGGGCGCTTCGCGCACGGCGCGTCGTTTCGAGTCGCCTGCGCTGGTGTTCAACTCGCACCGGCAGTTCGATCGCCTGAAGGGCGACGGCCGCTACGCGAAGATGCAGGCCGCCACCCGCGAGCGCGACATCGCGCTGCAGGGTTCGATCAACCCGAACCTGGCCGACTACGGCGCGGCTTCGGAGGCGCGCCAGTACAGCGGACGCGCCGTCGGCAGCGACTGGACCTGCCCGTTCCGCCCGAAGCCCGCGCGATGAGCGCCGATGCCGCCGGGACCGTGCGCATCCCGCCGTGCTCCGGTCACGCGGTGGAGCTGGCAGCCGGCGATGTGCTGGTGGTGATCGACCCGATGGGCCAGCAGGTCAGCGACCTCACCGCCTTCTGCCGCGACGACCTCGACGAATACCTTTCGTCCGGGCGCTCGATCGACTACGCGTCCAGGCTCTGGCTCAGCACCGGCGACGTGCTGTACTCCAACCGCAGCCGCCCGATGTTCACCATCATCGAGGACACCTGCGGCCGGCACGACTTCACCCTGACGCCGTGCTCGAAGGAGATGTTCGAGAAGCTGTACGGCGAGGAGGTCGGGCGCCCCGGCTGCGAGGGCAACCTGGCCGGCGCGCTGGCGCCCTGGGGTATCGCACGCGACCGCGTGCCGGTGGCCTTCAACATCTTCATGAACGTCACCGTGGACGGGCAGAGCGGGGAAGTGGCCGTGCTGCCGCCGCTCAGCCGCGCCGGTGACCACATCAGCCTGCGCGCGGAAATGCCGCTGGTCGTGGCCATGACGGCGTGCTCGGCCGGCCAGTCGAACAACTTCAGCTACAAGCCGATCGATTTCCGCGTCGAGCGCGGCTGACCGCGGATCAGGCGTCCTGGTAGAGCCGCTGGCAGGTGTCGCACCAGAAGGCGCGGCGCTGGGCCTTGCCGAGATGCTTGCGGTAGCTGAGCCGGGTGCCGTCGCGCGGACAGGTCGATTTCGTGTGCACCTGGTAGTTCTTCTTCAGCACGAAATCCTTCTTCCACCGGTAGAAGTCGAAGCTGTATTCGCGCGCCTGGGTGACGAGCTCGCCCAGCTTGCGCGGCGGCAGGGCGCCGACGGCGCTCTCCGGGTGCACGCGGATCCGGTGCAGCACCTCGTTCTTGATGATGTTGCCCACGCCGGCGAACAGGTCCTGGTCGAGCAGGGCATCGGCCGCGAGCGTCGCGGGCTGGGCACGCAGCTTGCGGCGGGCCGCCCTGGCGTCCCAGGCGGCGTTCATCACGTCGGCGCTCCAGTCGTAATGGGCGTCGAGATCGCCCTCGAGGAAACGCACCGAACACGCGTAGAGGTTGAGCACCTCACCCTTGCTGAATCCCAGCGAGAGCCGGGGCGGGCGGTCGCGCTCCTCGTTGAGGCGCCAGCTGCCGAACAGCAGGAAGTGGATGCGCAGGCTGAAGCCCTTGAACTCCAGCAGGAAGTGCTTGCCCCAGCTGCGCACGGCCAGGACCTTCTGCCCCTGCATGCGCGCGATGTCCTGCGTGCTGTTGCCCGACACCCGCAGCACCTTGCGGCCCGTGAGGCCGGCGGCGGCCTCGCGCAGGATGACGATGGAAGGACCTTCGGGCATGCCGCGAGTATCGGCGCGGCCATCATGAGGCGGGCGTCAAAGCCGGCGTGGCACCCGCTCTGCACGCGGTGCGGACGGCCGGCGGTCCATGCTCGCCCGACCCCACCCTGGAGATCCCTACATGCTCGGACGACTGATCAAATTTGGCGTACTGGCCGGCGCCGGTTACGCGGCCTGGAAGACCATGGCGAAGCGACCCGCGCGGGTCGGCAGCGGCTTCTTCGAACAGGCGCTGCAGTCCGGCGTGGCCGATGTCGCGGCGGCGCGCTCGGCGCAGCTGCGTGGTGCCTCGGCCGACGTGCGCGCGTTCGCCCAGCAGCTCGAGCACGACCACGGCGAGCACAACAGCGAGCTGGCGCAGGCGTCCGGCCTCCAACTCCCCGAGCCCGACGCCCGGCAGGCCGACGCGCTGCATGCGCTGGACCAGCTGCAGGGCGAAGCCTACGACCGCGCCTGGCTCCAGCACATGGCCAAGTGCCATCGCGATTCCATCCGCGCCTACGAACGCGAGGTTTCGCAGGGCGGCGCCGGTGGCCCGCTCGCCGAGGACGTGCTGCCGAAGCTGCGCGCTCACGCCGAACGGCTTGCGGAGCTGCAGTCCACCGCGTCGGGCAAGGGCACGTCGGGTACGGAGGCGTCCGCGGATGCGGCGGGTTCGACGGGAGGCGAAGAGGGCGCCGCGTCGACCGGCGGTCCCCGCGCGACGATCTAGGCGCTTTCTACGGTGAAACGGTCAGGCCCTGCCAAGGGGCCTGACCCGCAGCGGCGAGTGTTGCCGCGTAGCGTCGGAGAGGTGGTCCGGAGGTCCCATGGACGCTCCGCGATCGATTGGCACGTCCCCTGCTTCCAAGGATGACCGCACGCCAGGAAGGCAGCACGCCGACCGTGCATCATCCATTGAAGGGGACACCATGAAGAACACCAGGCAGGCCGCAGCGACGGTCGCCCTGATCGCATGCGCCATCGGCGGCGCCGCGACGGCACACGCGCAGACCCGGCCGCTCGAGGGCTGGAAGCCGCCGGTCCAGCGCGAAGCCGACCCGGCCAAGCGCATTCCGCCGGTGTCGACGCCGGCACCGGTCGCGCGTGATGCGACGGCACCGCAGGCCTTGGACGCCGCGGCGCCGCGCGCCTCCGCCACGGGCAACCCGCCGGCCGCGCCGATCATCCACGCCTACGAGATCCCGGCACCCGCGCCTGCACCGGAGGCACGCCAGGCCCATGACGAAAGCCGTGGCGGATTCTTCATTGGCGCCAAGGGCGGCCGTGGCTGGGTCTACGACGACGTCGACCAGTCGGCACGCGAACTCAATGCCGGATACCGCTGGCAGGCCGGTTCGGTGACCCTGATCGGCATCGAGCTGGCCCGCGGCGAACTCGGCGCGAAGACCGAGGACGGCTTCTTTGTGGACGACGTCGACTATGCGAGCATCGGCGTCAACGCGCGCTTCAACTTCGGGCGGACCAGCCCGGTCTATGCCCTGGTCCGCGCCGGCTACTGGGCCGCGGAAGAGAAGGGCGACGACGCCATGGACGTCGACGGCGGCTACTTCGGCCTGGGCCTGGGCGTGGACGTCAACCGCCACGTCAACCTCGGCCTGACGTACACCAACTACGTCTACTTCGACAGCTACTACTGGGACGCGGGCTACTACGAGGTCAACCGCGCGGACACCCTGATGCTGGGCGCCGAAGTCCGCTTCTGAGTCCAGGCGGCGCACCCGGAACCGGGTGCGCCGTTCCGCTGCACGACCGTGCGCGAACGGGATCAGGCCGCGGTCAGCCGCGCCAGGAAGACCAGCAGCGTGGCCAACAGCAGCATCATGAAATAGACGTAGCCGACCACCAGGTACTTGAGCAGGGTCAGCCACCACGCCTGCCGGTACACGCGTTTCTGCATCAGCAGCAGGTAGATCGGCATCCAGGCCATCACCGCCGCGAAGCAGGCGCCGAGGGCGAAGCTTCCCAGGGTCGACGAGACCCAGCTGTTGGCGGCCGCGAGCATGAACGCCAGCGTCAGCATGATCAGCAGGAAGACGTGGCTGTACAGCGCCACCACCAGGTGCTCGAGGTAGACCCGGCCGCTGAAAAGGTAGGCGATGCGCAGCAGCACGGTGAACACCGGCACCAGCAGGAACAGCGCCGATGGCGCCGAGGCCATCATCGCCTTCAGCCAGCTGTCGGCGGTGCCCGCCCCCAGCGACTGCATGTTCTTCTCGAGGTTGCCCAGCTTTCGATTCAGCCAGTCGTTGGCGAACCCGGGCCACCAGCCGACGATGAAGGGATTGTCCTGCGGGTGCCACTCGCCCCGGTGACCGAGGATGTTGAGCTGCAGACGCGCGGGGCGCACCGATGGCGGAAGCGCGTCATCGACCGAAGCGGCGGCGGGCGGCTTGCCTTCCAGCTCGCGGATGCGGTTCGCGGCGGCGCTCTGGACGCGCACCTCGGCCATCACCAGCGCCGGGTCGACACCCGGGGTCTCCCCCGCATCGACGCGCGCCTGCTCGATGCCGGCGACCAGCGCGTCGCGTACGCGCTCCACCTCGGCGGGCGTCCGCGCATTGGCGATGTCTGCCACCGCGTCGGGGTCCACGCCACCGTCCTCGACGTGGATGACGACCGCGCCGATGAAGAAGGTCAGCACGCTCAGCACCACGAACAGCCGCAGCGGCGCGATATAGCGCGCGCGGTGGCCGGCCAGGTAGTTGATCGCCACCTTGCCGGGCGACCAGAGGTCGCGCAGGGTGCGGAACAGGCGGCCGTCGAGGTGCCAGAACGCTTCGAAGAACTCCTCGACGGCGTGGCCGAGGTGCCGGATGGGGTTGTGCACCGACTGGCCGCAGGCATGGCAGAAGACGCCATGCAGGGTGGCCGCGCAGTTCTCGCACTGGCTGGGCACGTCATGCGCGACCGCACCGGCTGCCTGCTTGCTCACGTTCGCTCGTCCCCGGGGCCGTGATCTGGGCGGGGCGTAACGATAGCGGTGGGCGCACCCGGGCGCCAGCGTCGGGTGCGCCGTGGGGGCCGGCGAGGGTGCCGTCCCGCGAGGGTCAGGCGCTCTGCGGCGTATCGATCAGCGGCGTCAGGTCGAAGCCCTGCGCCCGGGCGATGGCGAGGTAGTGCTCGCGGGTGGCGGGTTCGATCCGCGGCGTGCGCGCGAGCAGCCACAGGTACTTGCGGTCCGGGCTGCCGACCAGGGCCACGCTGTAGTCCGGCTCGAGGCCGATGATCCAGTAGTCGCCCTTGGTGAAGGGGATCCAGCGCAGGCCTTCGGGCAGGAAGCTCACCTCCAGGCGGCTTGCACTGTCGTCGAGCGCCGTGGCCTCGCCCAGCGCCTCGTCGACCTCGCCGCGACGGCGCATGCGGTTGCAGACCTCGACCTTGCCATCCGCCTTGAGCGAGTAGGTCGCGGTGATGTCGGTCGCGTCCTCCGGCTCGTGGCGCATCGGCAGCCGCGCGATCTCGTACCACGTGCCCATGTAGCGCTCGATGTCGACCTTGGGAACGGTGGCGAGTCCGGGATGCGTGCTCATGGGTGGTCCTTCGTGTTCGAACGTGGGCTGGCAGCTTAGGTCCGCCAGAGTGAACACGCTGTCCAGCGCGGGGCGACCGTCCGCTGCACGTACACTCGGCGGATCGGGAACCAGGACCGGACATGCACAGACGCGCTTTCATCGGCCACATGGCGCTTGCCGGCCTGCTGCTGCCGCTCGCTGGCGGCCGTGGCGCCATGGCGGCGGGGCAGGAGCGGCTGCTGCCACGCGCGCTGCGCGAGGGCGACACCGTCGCCCTGGTCAGTCCGTCGTCGGCCACCGATGACCGCCTCAACCTGCAGCTTTCGCGGGACGTCATGGAGGCGCTCGGCTTCCGGGTGAAGACCGGGGCGCACCACGCGTCGCGCCGCGGCCACCTGGCCGGCAGCGACGCCGCGCGCGCCGGCGACATCAATGCCGCGTTCGCCGACCCCGAGGTGCGCGCGGTCGTCGCCGTGCGCGGCGGCTCCGGCGCCGCGCGCCTGCTGCCCCTGCTCGATTACGATGCGATCCGCGCCAACCCCAAGGTGCTGCTGGGCTATTCCGACATCACCGCGCTGCACAGCGGCATCCATGCGCGCACCGGACTGGTGACCTTCCACGGACCCAATGGCACCGGCAGCTGGAACGCCTTCAATGCCGACCAGTTCCGCCGCCTGTTCTTCCAGCGCGAGCTGATGCACTACCGCAACCGGGTGGAGGCGGGCGACGAGCTGGTGCCACGCCGCAACCGCACGCTGACCATCACCGGCGGCCGCGCGCAGGGCCAGCTGGTGGGCGGCAACCTGGCGGTGCTGACGGCGCTGGCCGGATCGCCCTACCTGCCGGACTTCCGCGGCAAGGTGCTGTTCCTCGAGGACGTGTCCGAAGCGCCGTACCGGATCGACCGGATGTTCAGCACGCTCCGGCTGATGGGCGCGCTGGACGGACTGGCCGGCTTCATCTTCGGCGAGTGCACCGACTGCGATCCGGGAGACGGCTACGGTTCGCTGACGCTCGACGAGATCCTGGACGACTACATCCGCCCGCTGGGCATTCCGGCCTACCGCGGCGCGATGATCGGGCACATCCGCGAACAGTTCATCGTGCCGGTGGGCGGGCAGGTCGAGATGGATGCCGACGACGGGAGCTTCCGGCTGCTGGGGCCGGTCTTCCAGGACTGAGCCGGCCGCGCTAGCCTGAGGTCCCGCGCCCGAAGGATCCGCCATGGCGATCACCTGTCCGCGCCGCCTGCCCATGCTGGCGCTCGTCTCACTGCTGCTGGCCGTCGGCGGCTGCGGCGGCGTAGGCACCATCGCGTTCGACAGCCCCGCGACCCAGGCCAGCGGAACCGCCGCCGCGACGCTGGGCTCGCCGGCGTTTGCAGACGGGCAGCCGATTCCGGCGCGCCACAGCGCCTACGCCGATGACGTCTCGCTGCCGCTGTCATGGGTGCCGGTCGACGGCGCGGTGTCGTATGCGCTGCTGATGGAAGACCCCGACGCCGACCGTCCCGAGCCTTATGTCCACTGGGTGGCATGGAACATCCCGGCCGGCGCCACCGCGCTGCCCGAAGGGCTGGCCGCCGACGCGCGCCTGGCCGATCCGGCCGGCATGCGCCAGGGCCTGAACGACCGCGGCACCGTGGGCTACTTCGGGCCAAGGCCGCCGGAGGGCAGCGGCCTGCACCATTACCAGCTGCAGCTCTTCGCGCTCGATGCGACGCTGGAGCTTGCCGACGACGCCGACCGCGCCGCCCTGGTGGACGCCATGCGCGGCCATGTCCTGGCCAAGGCGAAGCTGGTGGGCACCTACGCCGCGCCGGGCGGCTGACGCGGGCTCAGCCCCGGGGCGCCGCGACCGCGGTGACTTCCTCGATGACCGAGTAGTGGGAGATGCGCGCACCGTCCCAGTGGTAGTGCAGGTGCGGACCCTGGCGCGCGGGCGAGACCAGGTCGGGGTAGAACACCGCCACGCACTGGCCGCCGTCGCGCCGCGCGCTGTCGTAGACGATGCCGTCGCTGCCGGCCTCGCGCAGCGTGCGCGCCGCGGCCTGGCTCGCCGCGTACGCATCGGGATCGTGCAGCGCGGGCCATCCGCCGCGGATGTCGTGCAGCCGCCCGGTGACGTCGGCCAGGTAGCAGCGCATCTGCAGCACGCAGGGTGGTTCGCCGGTGTGGCGCAGGAACGCCTGGCGGTGATGGATGGTTTCGGCGATGGCGGTATCGCGCTCGCGTGCCGCGTAGTACACGCCCCAGCTGCCGTCCGAGAAGCGCGAACCGTCCGGGTTGGCGTGCAGGAAGGCGGCCATCACCGGGGTGGTGCCGGGCCCGCTGATGCGGCGCCCGCGCGGCACCATGGAGAGGTCGCCGAGCTCCTGGCGCAGGCGCGGGTTGGTCAGGCCCTCGATCTCGAACAGCGCATCGAGGTCGGCCGGCGACGCGATGCGGTCGAACAGGCCCACGGGCGGGAAGCGGCTGGGCACGATCCGGTAGCTCGGGCGCCATGCCACGCGGGCGCGGCCGATGCCGCGCGGCGCGCTCATCCGCGCTGTGCGTCGAGGTACCGGCGCACGCTGTAGAGGTCGGCAACCTGCCCGGCGAGCATGCGCTCGAGCGCGCTCTGGCCGCCGAAGAGCGGGGCGTCGTTGGCCCGCCTGACCCAGGCGTCGGCCTGGCTCGGCTCGGGGAACAGGATCTGCAGCGCCTTCCAGATGCCCAGCAGGTAGCTGATCCGCTCCAGCGTGTCCTGCCACAGCGCACCGTCGAGATCGCGCTTCCAGCGGAAGAACGTCGAACGCCCCGGGTTACCGAGGAGCACGCGCTCCTGGTCGGCGGTGAGCTCCCAGCGGCGGGTGATGTTGAAGAAGGCGCGCAGCGCCGGTCCGGTCAGGTCCCGGCGCGGGGCGCAGGCAGGCAGTGCGACGGCGGCTTTCATGGCTCGAATCTAGTCCCGATCGGGACCAAAGTCAAGGCGAATGGTGCTCCGGGGACTCCCGGTGCCGGGGAACCGCTGGCCACGGTTTAGCATCCACGCCCATGTCCATCGTCCTCACCGATTTCGCCCGCGCGCGGCTGTTTCCGCGCGAACCACGGCGCAACACCATCCAGGACTGCACCCCTGCGCAGTTCGAACGCCATCTCAACGACGTCGCGCCGCTGCAGGTGCTCGAGGGTTACGCGCCGTTCTGCCGGCTGCACGTGCACCGCAACTGGACCTCGACGCGGTGCCTCGCGGTTCCGGTCACCGACGCCAACCGCCACCTGCTGCGTTCGGCCTACGAGGCGCGCACCCGCGAGGAGCTGCCGGTGCTGGTGCGCTGGTTCGAAGGCCTCGAGCCGCCGGTCGCCGACTACCTGGTGGTGATCCTCTACAGCCGCGAGCAGATGGCGAAGGAAGGCACGCCGATCGATGCCGACTGGGGCGTGGTCGGCTGCATGTACACCGCCGAGCCGGTGGAAACGCCGATGGCCCCGATCACCATGATGCGCAACGCGCTGGGCGTGGAGGAGGGCGGCTCGGGCGTGCCGATCGACCGCGATGCCTACCGCCGCGCCGTCGCGTTCTGGGACGCGCACGCCAACTGGCGCGGCTGACCAGCCCCATTGGCACGTCGCGCCCAAGCGGGGGAGCGAGTGCCCCCGATGGCTACTGGCGCAGGTCGCTGGCTTCACGGGCGCTGTCGACGCCTTCCATGCAGTCGCGCAGCGCCTGCTCCTGCAGGCCGGCGCAGCGCGCATCGGGGTTGGCGCTGTCGGCCGGACGCGAGGCGTCGCCGGCCGTACCGGCCGGCTGGATCTCGGTGTCGGCTGCGCGCGATTCGTCGGGCGCATCGGTCACGCGGCGGTCGCAGGCGCCGAGCGCGAGCAGCAGGCAGGCGGCAGCCAGCAGGGACAGCGGGAAGCGGGCGTTCATCGGGAATCTCCGGCGGATCAGTGGCGGCGCCACGTGGATCCCGAGCCTGCGCGTGCGTGCGTGAAGCGGGCGCGCCCGTGTGACCGCGGCGCGCGGGCTCGGCTACCCTGCAGCGTCCATCACAGCGGGGAAGCGCGATGCACGAGGCGACGTGGTCCAGGCGGCAGGTGCTGGCAACGCTGGCCGCGGCCGCCGCCAGCGCGGCCCTTCCACGCGCCCGCGCGCGGCCGCCGGCAGCCGGGACAGTCGGGGTGGCCGGGGCAGGCGATGCGGGCGATGCGGGCCTGCTGCTGCGCGACGTGCGCCTGGTCGACGGCAGCGGCGCGCCGGCACGCGCCACCGACGTGCTGGTACGCGGTGACGCGATCGCCGGCACCGGACGGATCCCGGCGCGCGATGCGCGCGGGCTGCGCGTGGTCGAGGGCGGCGGCCGCGTGCTCGCGCCGGGCTTCATCGACCTGCACACCCACGGCGATCCGCTCGAGTCCGCGTTCACGCCCTTCCTGGCGATGGGCGTGACCACGGTGGTGCTGGGCCAGGACGGCGGCAGTCCCGCGCTGGCCGGCGCAGGGCGGGAGGCCGGCAGCCTGCCCGCGTGGATGGACGCGGTCGCCGCCGCCACGCCCGACATCAATATCGCCACCCTGTCGGGCCACGGCGCGCTGCGCCGCCGGGCCGGGATCGACGACGGGACGCGCAGGCCTTCGGACGCGGAGCTCGAACGGCTGCAGGCGGTGCTCGAGGTCGACCTGCGTGCCGGCGCCTTCGGCCTGTCGACGGGACTCGAATACGTGCCTGGCCGCTATGCGGAGATGCGCGAACTGGCGGCGCTGGGCCCGGTGGTCGCGCGCTTGGACGGCGTGGCGATGAGCCATATGCGCTCCGAGGACGCCGACGACGTGCGCGCGTCGATCCGCGAACTCGTGGAGGCGGCGGGCCCGGCACGCGCGCACGTCTCGCACCTGAAGATGGTCTATGGCCAGGGCGAAGCCGCCGCCGTGGAGCTGCTGGCCTTCCTGCAGGGACTTCGCGGCCGGGGCAATAGCCCCACCGCCGACGCCTACCCGTACGAGGCCAGCTACACCGGCATCGCCATCCTGTTCCCGGAATGGGCGCTGCCGCCGAACGACTATGCGGCGGTCGTCGCGGCGCGCGGCGACGCGCTGCGCGCGCACCTGCAGGCGCGGATGGAGAAGCGCAATGGCCCCGGCGCACTTCTCTTCGGCACCGGCCCGCACGCCGGACGCCGCCTGGACCAGGTCGCGGAGGCCGAGGGTCGTCCCTTCGTCGACGTGCTGGTCGATCTCGGCCCCGGCGGCGGCCAGGCGGCACATTTCGTCATGGACCGCACCCTGCAGGACCGGCTGCTGCTCGAGCCCTTCGTCGCCATCGCCAGCGACGGCTCGCCCGGCGGCAGCCATCCGCGGGGCGCCGGCACGTTCGCGAAGTGGATCGGGGAGTTCGCCGCGGCGGATGCGCGGGTGCCGCTGGAGGAAGCGGTGCGCAAGGCCACCTCGCTGCCGGCGTCGATCCTGGGACTGCGCGACCGCGGGCTGGTGCGCATCGGCGCGAAAGCCGACCTCGTCCTGTTCGATCCGGGCCGCGTGCAGGCCCGTGCCGATTACATCGATCCCACGGCGCTGGCCGAAGGCTTCGACCTGGTGCTGGTGAACGGCCGGCCCGCCTTCGGGGCCGGCACGGCCGGCGTGCGTGCCGGCCGGCTGCTGCGCAGGGGCCACCAGGTCGCGGGTGCCTGAGGCGCCGCGCGCGACGCGCTTTACATCACCGCCAGCTCCACGTTCGACAGGATGCCGTGGTACTGCTCGCGCAGCCGCACCTTGCGCGCGAAGTCCGCGATGATGTGGCTGCTGAAGTCGACGCCGGTCAGCTCCTCGGCCATGTTGATGCCGCCGGGCGTGTCGACGTTCACCTCCATCAGCTTGTCGCCGACGATGTCGAGGCCGGCGAGGTACATGCCGTCGCGGATCAGCTTGGGCGCCACCGCCTCGGCCAGCCGCAGCGCGTCGGCATCCGGCTCGGCGAGCTCGATCTTGCCGCCGGCGCTGATGTTGCTGCGCGCGTCGCCGCTGTCGTTGTAGCGGCGGAAGCAGGCGTAGCGGCCGTCAACCTGCAGCGGGCGGCCGTTGAGCGTCAGCAGGCGCAGGTCGCCGTCGGCGGCCTTGGGCAGGTATTCCTGGGCGATGGCATAGCCGTCGCGGGTCGCCGCCTCGATCATCTGGTTGAGGTTGGCGGCCTCGCCATCCTTGACCACGAACACGCCGTGTCCGCCGGAGCCCTGCAGCGGCTTGATCACGCCGCGGCCGCCGTGGGTGGCGATGAAGGCGCGCAGCTCGTCGGGGTCGCGGCTGATGCAGGTGACCGGGCGCACTTCCTCGGGGAAATGCTGGAAATAGGTCTTGTTCGAAGCGTTGGTGAGATGGAAGGGGTCGTTGAGCACGATCACGCCGCGCCGGGTCACCAGCTGGGCGAACAGCAGCGCGCTGTTCGACGCCCAGGGACGGTCGACCAGTTCCTCGGCCGGGTCGCTGCGCAGCATCAGCACGTCCAGCTCTTCCACGCTGATGCGCTGGGTGGCGGCCTCGTCGCCCTGGATCTCGTCCAGCAGCGCCTGGTCGTCGGCGTAGGCGCTGCCCGACGGCAGGTGCGCCATGGCGCAGACGCTGCCGTTGGCGTCGTAGATGAAGTCCGCCAGTCCGATCAGCGCCACGCTGTGTCCCTGGTTGGCCGCGGTGCGTGCAAGGCGGATGGTGGTGTAGTTGTCCTGCTCGGTGGCGACGTCGTTGACGACGAACCCGAGGCGCAGTGGACGGTCGCTCATGGCGTGGGATCCTGCATGGGAAGGGAAGGGGGATGGGCGTGGTGCAGTGCCTCGAGGGCGGTGCCGCGACAGCGCTCCAGCGACTGCTCGAAGCCCTCGGCCGAGGCGTAGCGGGGCAGGAGCGCCGGCGCGACCACCCAGCCGGCATCGGCCAGCTGTTCGAGGACCACGAGGTGGTCGAGCGCGAACTTGCCCGCGAACAGCAGCTCGAAGCTGCCGCCCGCGCGCAGGTGCTCCAGCAGGTCGCGCAGGCCGCGCAGGTAGACCGCGTCCTTGGTCAGTCCGCCGCCGCGGCAGGCGCGCACCGCGATGTCGAAGGCGTCGGCGGTGGAGAACGCGTGGGTGTCATGCAGGCAGGCGAAGATGGCCGGGATGTCCTCGCCGTGGATCGCCATGTCGGCGGCCACCACGCGCGCGGCCAGGACGCGCAGCCGTTCGCCCGGGAGGTAGCCGGCAAGGAATTCGGCCAGTACGCCCAGGCCTTCCTGCAGCGGGTCGTAGTGGGCAAGGCCCACGGAGAGCTGTCGCAGCGGCTGCTGCAGGCCGTTGTGGCGGGTCAGCACGTGGGTGCCGACCTCGTGCTGCACGAGGGGCTGCAGCCGCGCGCGCGGCAGCCGCAGGCGGGCGTCCAGGTACAGGCGGCCGTGCGAGACCATCATCAGCGAACCGATGTCCGCGTCCACCACCACGTCCAGGCTGAAGCCCGGCGCACGTTCGCGGTACCAGGCGACTTCGTCCTCGATCGCGGCGACCACGGCATCCACGCCGGTGTCGGCTTCCAGCGGCTCGCCGTCACCGACGCCGGCGAGGATCTCGCGGGCGACAGCCAGCAGGCCCGCCTCGACGCCGCCGAAGAGATCGATGCTCGCGCCCACGAAGCCGTCGGTGCCGCGTAGCCGGACCAGTTCGATCATGCGTGCGAGTTCGCGCTGCTTCTCGCCGAGCACGCCGGCCAGCAGGGGTGATTCGATGTCCCCGATCGGCAGCGCCAGCAGGCGCTCGCGCATCACCTCGAGCCCGGCCGGCGGATCGGCGTAGCGCAGCGGCGCGACGCGGGTCCGCCCCGACGCCTCGAAATCGTCCCAGAGTGCGTCGGTGCCGAGCGGCGTGAGCGCGATCAGCCAGTCCAGCCCGGCATCCAGCTCGATGAGCGCGGCGTCGACCTCGGCCGCCACGGGTGGCAGCGGCCGCGGCGACGCGGCTGTCGCGAGGCGCGCGCTCACGACCTGGCCCTGAAGTCGCCGCGGACCGCGTCCACCGCCACCCGCAGCCCGTCGCGCAGGGCATAGAGTGCGGCGATGTCGACCTGGCCGCTGTGCTCGTCCATGAAGATCTTCTTGTACTCGGGCGAGATCGTGCACACCCGTCCGCCCCAGCGCGAGTACACCCACTCCGGGAAATCGCCGCCGGTCGGGAAGCGCACGTTGGCGCGCACGTCGGGCACGCGGCCGCCGATGGGCGTCGCCTGCAGCGCCGAGGTGAAGCGCCTGGCGACATCGCCCCAGCGCTCCGGGTCGGCGGTCGTCAGGCCCAGCTCGATGTCGGGATTGCCGTCCTGCGGCGCGGCCTCGCCATCGGGACCGTCGCGGCGGTGGTTGTAGCTGTGGATGTCGACCAGCAGCACCGCCTCCCAGCGCTCCAGCAGCCGGTCCAGCAGTTCGGCGAACATCGAGCGGAAGCGGTCCCAGCCCGCGAGCGAGCGCGCGATCTCGGCCTCCGGCAACGGCCTGCGCCAGACCTCCAGCCCCCAGCAGTCCTCCGGCCGGGCATAGACCGCGCCCTTGCGCGGGCGGTTGTGGTCGAGTTCGAAGCGCGAGGACGGGACCTGGATGCGCACGTCGCCGACCTCGGTCAGCACGCCGGTCAGCGGGTCCTCCTCGCGGAAGCGTGCCGCGTCGGACAGGGCCAGCAGCGACCGCAGCGCCGGACGGATGTGGTGCCCGTCGTGGATCGCCGTGGCGACGACCGGTCCATCGGCCACCGCGATGTTCCATTCGCGCGCCGCGTCGGAGGGAATCGGCAGCTCGCTGCCGGTGAAATAGCGACCGCGTGCGGCCGTGACGTCTCGCAAAGCCATGGGCGGCGATGCTGGCAGCCCGGCAATGATCATGCCGTGACCATGGGCGGCGCGTGGCGTGCGCGGTGTGGAGCGCCCCACCCGCCGACGTTGTGGACACGCGAACGCTGCGAAGCTCCGCTGATGCCGACACGCACGATGCCCATGCACGCGACGTCCGCCCGCGAAACCTCTACCCGCATCACGTCCGCCCGTCCCAGGGCTCCGCGCACGATGGCCGGCCGTGCCAGGTCCAGGCGCCTGATCGCGATGGTCGTGCTGGCGGCGTTTGCGCAGCTCGCGTGTGGCAGGACGCCGGAGAGCGCGCTGTCGCAGGCTCCGCGGACGCACGCGACGCAGTCGACGCAGATGCCAGCCGCTGCGCTGGAGGTGCGGCGCTGCTCCACCGGTCCCGACGCCCGGGACCTGTCCACGACGGTCGAAGCCCTGCTGGAGGACGCCGATGCGATCGCGTCGCTGCGCGCGGTCGTCGTCGCCCGCAGCGGCGTCGTCCTTGCCGAGCGCGGCTACGACGGCGCGCGTCCGGACACGCCGGCCAACATCAAGTCGGCGTCGAAGACGGTGATGTCCGCGCTGGTCGGCATCGCGATCGACAAGGGACTGCTCGACGGCGTCGACCAGCCCATCGCGCCGCTGCTCAAGTCGGATCTCCCCCGGGATCCCGACCCCCGGCTGGCACGCGTGACCATCGGACACCTGCTGTCGATGCAGGCCGGACTGGAGCGCACGTCGGGACCGTATTACGGCCGCTGGGTGAGCAGCGACAACTGGGTGCGCGATGCGCTCGCGCGCCCCTTCGTCGACGAGCCCGGCGGCGGGATGCTGTACTCGACCGGATCGACCCACCTGCTGTCGGCGATCCTGGCGCGTGCCAGCGGGCGGCCGGTCCGCGAGCTCGCGCGCGAATGGCTGGGCCCGCAGGCCGGCTTCGTCATCGCGTCCTGGGACCGCGACCCGCAGGGCATCCACTTCGGCGGCAACAACATGGCGATGGACACGCGCTCCCTGCTGGCCTTCGGCGAGCTCTACCGCAGCGGCGGCGTGTCGCGCGACGGGCGTCGCCTGCTGTCGCAGGCGTGGATCGATGCATCGTGGCAGCCGCGGACCCGCTCGCGCTTCACCGGCGACGGCTACGGTTACGGTTGGTTCCTGCGCAATATCGCCGGTGAGCCGGTGCGCTACGCCTGGGGCTATGGCGGGCAGATGCTCTACGTCGTTCCGTCGCTGGACCTGGTGCTGGCGATGACGTCGGACGATGGCGTCGCGTCGGCGCGCAGCGGCCATCGCGACGCGCTGCACGCGCTGGCAGGAGCGATCATCGAGGCGGTCGGCTGCAGCCCGTGAAGCGGCCTGGCGGCTGCCGGACGGCCGCCTGCCTGTGCTAATGTCGTTCGATCCTGCGGAGCCGGGGGGGAAAGGGGTCCCGGCCAGACCATGGACGTTCGAACATCTAAGGGGACACCACGATGCTGACGCTGCTCGACCTGATGAGGAAGCTCGCGAGCGATGCCGCGCTCGCCGCGGAGTACGAGAAGGATCCTGACTCGGTGGTGCGGCGCTCCGGCCTCACCGACGAGGAGCAGAAAGCGATGCTGTCCAAGGACTACGCGTCCATCAAGAAGCTTACCGGGCTGACCGACGGACAGTTCGCGACCAACCACATCGTGAAGGCGTACTAGCCGCCGTCCTCGCCGCCGTCCGCTGACGACCGCCAGTCCATGAGCCGGCTGGTCCGCATTGTCGCCATCCTGCTGCTGGTGCTGGCGGGACCGCGCGCGTTCGCCAACGATGCCCTGGAAGCGCAGGTCGCGGAAATCGAGCAGCTGTCGATTTCCGCGCACTGGCGCGAATCCGAGCGCAAGGTCGACGACCTGGCGACGCGTCTGGACGAACTCTCGCCGGAACAGCGCGCGCGGGTCGAGTTCGTGCGCCTGCGCAACCTCGGGCTCGCCGGCAGGGAACCCGCGGCGCTCGAGGGATTCGCCCGGCTGCTGCAGCAGCAGGAGATCTCCCCGGCGCAGCGCGTGCGCGCCTATACCACCGCGATCAGCATCGCCGCCAACGTCGAGGACTGGCCGCGGGCGTTCGGCTGGCTGAGCGAGGGCCTGGAGTACCTGCCGGACGCCCCGGAGAGCGCGCCCGCGCTGCTCGGCGTGGCCAGCTACCTGCACACCCTCGTGGGCGAGATCGGCAAGGCGCGCGACCTGGCGCGCCAGGGACTGGACGCGGTCGAGTCCGGTGGGGACGCGCGTGCGCGCTGCCTGGCCATTGCCGACCTGGCCATGGCCGAGGACCACGCGGGCAACTTCAGCGAGGCCGAGGCCTGGAGGCGCCAGCAGCTCGAGGCCTGCCAGGCGGCCGGCGACCTGGTTTTCGTCGCCAACGCCAAGTACGGCGTGGGCAAGATGGTCGCCGCCCAGGGCCGGCCGGAAGAGGCGCTGGAGTGGTCGCGCCAGGCGCTTGCCGAGTTCGAGGCCGCCGGGTTCACCGCCGGCAGCTGGAGCGCGCGGCTGGAGATGGCCGGCAACCTCATCGCGCTCGACCGCGACCTGCGCCGTGCGGAGAGCCTGCTGCTGGACACGCTGGAGTACTACCGCGGGCAGAAGACCGAACTCGCGGTGGCCGAGACCGAGCGCCTGCTGGCCAGGCTGGCCGAGCAGCGCGGCGACAACGCCGGTGCGCTCACCCACCTGCAGCGCGCGATGGCGGCCCAGGAGGTCGCCGAGCGTGAATCGCGCGAACGCCGGCTGGCCTACCTGCAGGTCGAGTTCGACACGCGGCTGAAGGAGCAGCAGATCGCGCTGCTCGAGGCCGAGAAGGAGCTGGCCGCGCTGCAGGTCACCGCCACGCAGCGCCGGCAGTGGCTGCTGGGCCTGGGCATCTTCGGCCTGATGGCGACCGCGCTGCTGCTCCTGCTGCTGCTGCGCCACAGCTCGCGCGAGCGGGGCCGCTACCGCCGGCAGTCCGAACGCGACGGACTGACCGGCCTGTTCAACTACCAGCAGGTGCGCATGCGCGGGAGCGAAGCCTTCAAGCGCGCGCGCCAGGGCAACCGTCCATTCACCGCGATCATCGCCGACATCGACCTGTTCAAGCAGGTCAACGACCGCCATGGACATGCCGCGGGCGACGAGGCGCTGCGCTGCCTCGGCGGCTGGATCAGCGAGGTGGTCGGCAACGACGGCATCGCCGGACGCAGCGGCGGCGACGAGTTCACCATCCTGCTCGAGGGCAGTGCCGCCGACGCCGACGCGCTGATGCAGCGGCTGCGCGAACGGATCGGGCCGGTCACCGTGTTCGGACAGACCTTCAGCTTCAACCTCAGCGCCGGCGTCTGCCAGTACGACGGCAGCACCAGCACCCTCGAGCAGCTCATCCACAACGCCGACCAGGCGCTCTACCGGGCCAAGCACGGCGGCCGCGACCGCGTGGTCCGCGCGCAGGGCGAAGGCGCGCTGCAGGACGAGGGCCCGCGCGGCTCGCTGGTGGTGGTGGGCAGCGGCATCCAGTTCGGCCGCCACGCGAGCGAGCGCACGCTGTCCGAGATCCGCGAGGCCGAGGTGGTGTTCTGCCTGGTCGATCCCTTCGCCCTGGGCATGATCCTGGGCTTCCGGCCGGACGCGGTGAACCTCGGGATGCATTACGCACCGGGCAAGGACCGGCGCGAGACCTATCGCGAGATCGACGCCGCGATCATGGCCGAGGTCGAGGCCGGCCGGCAGGTCTGCGCGGTGTTCTATGGCCATCCCGGCGTCTTCGCCGACGTGCCGCATGCGGTGGTCCGCAAGACCCGCGAACTCGGCCTGCCGGCGCGGATGGAGCCCGGGATCTCGGCCGAGGCCTGTCTCTACGCCGATCTCGGCGTCGATCCGGGGCTGCGCGGCGTGCAGTCGCTGGAAGCCACGCATTTCCTCATCCACGAGCGCGAGCCCGATACCGCCGCGCTGGTGCTGCTGTGGCAGGTGACGCTGGCGGGCGACCTGTCCTGCACCCGCCTGCATGCGGAGCCGGAAGGCCTCGAGGCCCTGGTGGCCAAGCTGCTGCGCTGGTATCCGGCCGACCACGAGGTGGTGCTGTACGAGGCGGCGCAGCTGCCCATCGACGCGCCGCGCATCGAGCGCCTGCCGCTGTCGGGCCTGCCGACGGCGCACTACGAGGAATACACCACCCTGGTCATCCCGCCACTGCGCGTGCCGCGCAGGGTGCAGGCGACGGGCTGACCGCGCCGCAGCCGACGGCTGTCGGCGAGCGGTCGGCGAGTGCTGCGGGCCTACTTCGGATCGAGCAGCGGCTTGCGCGGCATGCGCTCTTCGCGCATCGCCGCGTGGTACGCAAACGAGGCGACGATCGCCGCGGCCTGCTTCAGGTCCTCGGGCTCGATGTGGTCCCAGGTGTCCAGGTGGGTGTGGTGGACGTTGGTGAAGTAGTCCAGCCGGTCCTGGATGAACTGGAAGCCGGGCAGGCCGACGCGGTCGAAGGCGATGTGGTCGGTGCTGCCGGTGTTGCGGGTCGCGACCGTGGTCGCGCCGACGTCATGGAACGGCTCCAGCCAGGCCTTGAAGACCGGCATCGCCGCCAGGTTCTCCTGGGCGTAGATGCCGCGGAAGCGGCCCGAGCCGTTGTCCATGTTGAAGTAGACCGAGAAGCGCTCGTAGTCGCGCGTCTTCTGCAGCGGGCCGGTCGGCTCGCGCAGCGACGCCGGCAGCGCCTTCTGCGCCGGGTCGGCCGGCTCCGGGTAGGCCGCGAAGTGGCGGGCGACGTAGTCCTGCGAACCGACCAGGCCCTGTTCCTCGCCGCTCCACAGCGCGACGCGGATCGTGCGCTCGGGACGGGCGCCCACGGCCTTGAGGATGCGCATGGCCTCCATCATCACCGCCACGCCGGCGGCGTTGTCCGCCGCGCCGGTGCCGGTGTGCCAGGAATCCAGGTGCGCGCCGATCATCACGATCTCGTTGGCCTTGCGCCCGCGGCCGGGGATCTCGGCGATGGTGTTGTGGCCGGGCTGGTTGGCCTCGTCGGTGAAGCGCGCGTCCACGTTGACGCGCAGGCGCACCGGCTGGCTGGCCTCGAGCGCGCGAACCAGCGGATTGAAGTGCTCGGCGATCATCGCCAGCTCCGGGATTCCGATCGGCTCGCCGGCCTTGCGCGACCCGCCGCCCGCCACGCGGATGATGCCGTTGTCCCAGCTGCTGATGCTGATCGCGGCCAGCGCGCCTTCCTCGGCGAAGAAGCTGTTGACGGCGCGGGTGAGCGCCTGGCGCTCGCCATATTCCTTGACCCGCTTCGCGCGGTCCGCGGCGGCCGACCTGGGCACGGTGAACTCCTGCAGGCCTTCCAGCGAAGTGGCGTCGTGGCGGTGCGAGTCCGGCTCGGTGCCGCGCTTGTACTCGCGCGCCTCGCCCAGCAGCAGGATCTTCCCGCCCAGCGTGCCGCGCAGGGCGTCGATGTCGGACAGCTTCTTGATGTCCACCCGCACCAGTTCGCCCTCGACCGGTCCGTTGGTGCCCGGCGTCCAGGCCTTGGGCAGGGCATGCAGCGGCTGGACGCGCTCGCCCAGCATCTCGACGCTGGCGGCGCTGAACTCCCAGCCGCGGCCGAAGTCGTCGAACGCGTCGTCGTGGACGTTGGCCAGGCCCCATTCGCTGAACTTGCCGCGGGTCCAGGCGTTCGCTTCGGCCATCTGCGGCGAGTTGGTCAGGCGCGGGCCGATGGTTTCGGTGAGGTGGCTGAAGGTCGCCATGACCTGCGAGTTGTGGAAAGCCTCCTGGCGGATCCGGCTGACCATGTCCAGGTCGACGGGCTCGTTGGCCATCGCCAGGCCACTGGCACCGAGGAGCACCGCCACCGCGCAACGCTTCAACATCCTGATTCCTTCCGCGCCGGAACGTGGCGCGCCAAGCCCCGGACTGTAGCGGTGCGGGACCTCGCGATCACCCGCCTTTAGTCACGCACGGGCACCTGCGGCACGCGGCCGCCTGCCAACGCCGCGCGGCGTTTGCTACGCTTCCACATCGTTTCCGGATCCTGCGTCGTGCCCATGATGTCGTTGCTGCGCGCCGCGCTGGTCCTGTCGCTGATCGCCATCCACACCGTGCTGCACGCCGCGCCGCTGCTGCTGCTGGCGCTGTTCAAGGCGCTGCTGCCGTTCGCGGGCGTGCGCAGGGCGCTGGGCCGCGCGCTGTCGGCCATCGCCGAAAGCTGGATCGCCGCCAACACCTGGATGATCGACACCCTGACCGGCACCCGCTTCCACGTGTCGGGCGACGAAGGGCTGATGTACGACGGCCACTACCTGGTGCTGGCCAACCACCAGAGCTGGGTCGACATCGTGGTGCTGCAGAAGGTGTTCAACCGCCGCATCCCGCTGATGCGCTTCTTCCTCAAGCAGCAGCTGTTCTGGGTGCCGGTGCTGGGCCTGGCCTGGTGGGCGCTGGATTTCCCCTTCATGGGCCGCTACAGCCGCGCGCAGATCGCCCGCGATCCGGGCCTGGGGCAGCGCGACATGGAGGCCACGCGCCGCGCCTGCGAGAAATTCCGCGAGATGCCGGTGGCGGTGATGAACTTCGTCGAAGGCACGCGCTTCACGCCCGGCAAGCACGCGCGCCAGGCATCACCCTACCGCCACCTGCTCAAGCCCAAGGCGGGCGGCGTGGCCTTCGTGATCGACGCCATGGGCGATGCGCTGCATGCGCTGCTGGACGTCACCATCGTCTATCCCGCGGGCCGGCCGACGATGGTCGACCTGATGGGCGGGCGCATCCCGGAGGTGCACGTGGTCGTGCGCCAGCGCCCGATTCCCGATGCCGCGGAGATGGGCGGGCGCTACCAGGAGGACCGCGCGACGCGCGCGCGCTTCCAGCAGTGGCTCAACGGGCTCTGGCAGGACAAGGACGCCACGCTCGAGCAGCTGTCGGGCCGCTGACCGGCGCTCAGTCCGGCGCGTGTTCCGGCGTGTCGGGCCGCGGCTCGGTCGCCGCCTTGGCCTCGCGCTCGGCGCGCTTCCTGGCGTCCTTCTCGTCCTGCTTCTTCTTCTTGGCCAGCTCGCGCTGGCGTTTTTCGAATGAGTAGTTGGGCTTTGCCATGGGTCACCGGAGGGGAACAGGACGCCCAGTGTACGAAAACGCGGCTCCGATGCAGCAGCCGCCGGCCGCGCCGGGGTCAGAACATCTGCAACGGTATGTTGCGGGCGTTCCGGTCGGCGTAGTCCTCGCGGATGGCGCGGCAGTAGGGCCCGGCCATGAGGAACCGGCGGCAGACCTCGGGGCGCGCGTCGTAGATCGAGCAGCCGCGGCCGGCCGGATCCACCGCCACGCACCAGCCGAACTCGTCGCGCGCCATGACGTGCAGCCCGGCGTCGGTGTAGTCGGTGAGGTGCTCGGCGATGTCATCGCCGGCCTGCAGCACCACGGTCATGCGGCAGCAGACGGCGTCGCAGCTCGCGCAGCTGATGGTGGCCGCGGGCGCGGGCGGAGCTTCGAGGGCGGGAATGTGGGACATCGTCACGGCGCGTGATAGGCCGTACACCCTACCGCGGCGCGGGTGAACCGCCGCCATGGAGCGGGCTGCCGATAGAATCGGTCCAGGCCTTCCGCGGGGAGGCAACCGGGGAATGGCCATGAAGGTCTGGATGCGCAACGTCGCGGCGGTGCTCGCGGGGCTGGTGGTCGGCAGCGTGGTCAACATGGCGATCATCGCGGTCGGGCCGGCCCTGGCACCGCCGCCGGTGGGCGTGGACACCACCACGGCCGAAGGGCTCAAGGCGGGCATCCACCTGTTCGAGCCCCGGCATTTCCTCGTCCCGTTCCTGGCGCACGCGCTGGGGACGCTGGCCGGCGCCTGCGTCGCCTTCCTGGTCGCCGGCAGCCACAGGGCGGCGTTCGCCTGGACCATCGGCGTGCTGTTCCTGGCCGGCGGGATCGTGGCCGCGGCCATGATCCCGGCCCCGGCGTGGTTTATCGCCGCCGACCTGCTGCTGGCCTACCTGCCGCCCGCGTGGCTGGCGATCGTGCTGGCCAGACGCATCGGCGGGTCCCGACGCGCCATCGCCTGACCGCGCGTGCCCGGGTCCCGTGCTGCTCCCGGGTGCCCGCTCCCCGCTAGCCGACCTCGACCCGCACCGGCCCGGCCCGCGTCTCGCCGATGACCGAGGCCCCGGCGAAGCCCTCGCGGTGGAAGATGTCCAGCACCTCGCCGAGCGCCTGCGGGGCGCATGACACGAGCAGTCCGCCCGAAGTCTGCGGATCGGTGAGCAGGTCGCGCGCGACCGTGTCGAGGTCCGCGCCGAGCTGCACGTGCTCGCCGCAGGCCGCCCAGTTGCGGGCGGACGCGCCGGTGACCACGCCGTCGGCGGCCAGTGCCTGCACGCCCGGCAGCCAGGGCAGGTCGTCGTAGCGCAGGCGCAGGGTGAGGCCCGCGCCGCGCGCAAGTTCGAGCGCATGGCCGAGCAGGCCGAAGCCGGTGACGTCGGTCATCGCGTGCACGCCGTCCAGCGCGGCCAGCGCGATGCCCGGGGTGTTGAGACGGGTGGTGGCGTCGATCATGGCGCGATAGCCGGCAGCGTCGAGCCGGCCGCGCTTCAGCGCCGCGGACTGGATCCCCACGCCCAGCGGCTTGCCCAGCACCAGCAGGTCGCCGGGCCGCGCGTCGACGTTGCGGCGGATGCGGTCGGGATGGGCCAGGCCCATCGCGGCCAGGCCGTAGATCGGCTCCACCGAATCGATGCTGTGGCCGCCGGCGACCGGGATGCCCGCGGCGGCGCAGGCATCCTCGCCGCCGCGCAGGATCCCGGCGATCACCGCGTGCGGCAGCACGTTGACCGGCATCCCCACCAGCGCAAGCGCCATCACCGGCGTGCCGCCCATGGCGTAGACGTCGGACAGCGCGTTGGTGGCGGCGATGCGGCCGAAGTCGTAGGGATCGTCGACGATCGGCATGAAGAAGTCGGTGGTGGCGATCAGCGCCTGCTGGTCGTTGAGGCGGTAGACCGCGGCGTCGTCGGCGGTGTCGTTGCCGACCATCAGCTGCGGCCAGGCACGTGCCGGCGCCGAGCGCTTCAGCAGGTCGGCGAGCACGCCGGGCGCGATCTTGCAGCCGCAGCCGCCGCCGTGGGACAGCGAGGTGAGACGCGGAGCTTTGGTCGCGCCGGCGGGCGCAGGGGTATCTGCGGACATGCTGCACTCGGGTCGTTCGCGCGCGCGCGGCGCGGGATGGCGGAAGGCAACAGGAGTCGAACCTGCCTGGGAGCGGCTGACGCCCCCAACCGGGTTTGAAGCCCGGCCACGCCACCGGGCGCGCTTGCCTTCCATCGTGGTGTCCGCGTGACCCGCGGAGCCCGGGTCACGCTATCACAGGGGATCCGCGGCGGTGCCCAGCGCCTGCAGCCAGGCGCTGTCCGCGCGCACGACGTGGCTGTCGCGGACGCGACGGGTCAGGCCGGTGCGGTCGAAATGCTCCAGCAGCTGGATCGCGCGCTTGCGCCCCAGGCCGGTGGCATCGCGGAAGCCGGCGGCCGCCACCGCGCCGTCGTCGCAGGCCAGGCCGACCGCAAGCGCGGCGAGCGCCTGCATCCGCTCGCGGTGGTAGAACAGGTCGCGCACCACCTGGTGCGCCTCGCCCTGCAGGGCCAGCATGCGCAGCAGGCGGCGCACGCGCTCTTCGGGCGCGTCCTCGATGCGCGCGAGGTCGCGCACCCACGGCGGGTCAAAGCCGCCCGCATCCAGCGCTGCGAGCAGGCGCCGGGCCAGCGCGGCGTCGTCGGCATCCATCGCCACCGTATGCCCCGGCAGATGCAGCCAGGGTCCCTTGCGCTGGATGCGTCCGGCCGCCGCCAGCTCATCGAGGACGGCCTCCCAGAGTGCGGCGGACGCCGTGGGCAGGGCGATGCGCCGCAGGCGGGTGGCTTCGGGCCCCGGTTCGTCGGGCGCGTCGCGGTGGAAGTCGGCCAGCGCCTGTTCGATGCGGGCCTGCAGCGCGTGGCGCGGGCCATCGGCGATCGCGATCGGCGCGCCGCCGCGCGGCCTGAGCCAGCGCGCGTCCGGGGGCAGCTCGAGCTGTCCGGGCGGGCGGCTCGCCAGGCGCACCAGGGCCGCCTCGTCGATGCCGTGCGCGGCATCGCGGAGCAGCGCCGCGAGGCCGCCGCCGTCGAGCATCGCGGCGATCCCGTCCAGCCAGGCCAGGCGCTGCGGCGAGCGCCGGCGTCGCGTCGGCGCCTCCGGATCGAGCACGCGCCCGCCGCCGATGGTGCGGCTGGCCTGGGCGTCGCGGAGGATGAACCGGTCGCCGGGCGCAGCGCACAGCGCCTCGTCGACCACCAGCTGAACGAGGCCCGTCGTCCCGGGGGCCACGCCCGCGTCCGCCAGCGGCACCGCGTGCGCCAGCCGGCGTGCGGTGCCCAGGTGCAGGTGGACCGGTGCCCAGTTGCCCAGCGTGGCAGCGGCGGCATCCAGCAGCTGCAGTTCGACATCGAGGTTGCGCGTGGGCCGGAACGCGCGCGCGTCGGCGATCCAGTCGCCGCGTTCGATCGCGTCGCGCCCGGTGCCGGCAAGGTTCAGCGCGCAGCGCTGGCCGGCGCGCGCCTCGGGGCTCGGCTGGTTCTGGGCATGGATGGACCGCACCCGCACCGGCGTGCCCGCCGGCGCGAGCACCAGCCGTGCGCCGTCGTCACCCGCCTGTGTGCGGCCGCCGAACACCGTCCCGGTGACCATCGTGCCGTGGCCGGGCAGGGTGAAGACGCGGTCCACGGCTAGGCGGAACAGTCCCCCGGCATCACGCCCGGGTGCGGTGCGCGCCTCGTGCTCCAGGTGCCGACGCAGCGCCGCGACGCCCGGGTCGCCATCCGCCGTGGCGTCGGTGGCGAACATGGGCGCACCGGCCAGCGGTCCGTGCTGCAGCAGCGCGGCGACATCGGCGCGCACCTGGTCGACCCGCCCGGCATCGACCCGGTCCGCCTTGCTGATCGCGACTGCGCCGCGCGCCACGCCCAGCAGCCCGAGGATGGCCAGGTGTTCGCGGGTCTGCGGCATCACGCCGTCGTCGGCGGCCACCACCAGCAGGCCGAAGTCGATGCCGCAGGCGCCGGCGGCCATGGTGTGCACCAGCTTCTCGTGGCCGGGTACGTCGACATAGCCGAGCACCCCGCCGTCCGGCAGGGGCGCATAGGCGTAGCCGAGCTCGATCGAGATGCCGCGCGCCTGCTCCTCCTTCAGCCGGTCGGTCTCGACCCCGGTCAGGGCGCGCACCAGTCGGGTCTTGCCGTGGTCGATATGCCCGGCGGTGCCGACGATCACGCGCGCAGCGCCGCCAGTTGCGCGGCGAAGGCGGCTTCGTCGGGCTCCTCCAGGCAGCGCAGGTCGAGCCAGAGCGCATCGTCGGCGATGCGCCCGATCACCGGGCGCGGCAGGCCGCGCAGCGACTGGCCCAGGCCGGCGAGGGCGCGCCCGCGTCCGCGAGCCGCCGCGGGGCGCAGCACCAGGCCGTGGCTGGGCAGCGCTTCGACCGGCATCGCCCCGCTGCCGATCTGGCTCGCCATGGCCGCGTCGCCGACCATCCACGCCGGTCCCAGCGCGGCCTGCAACGGCGCGACCAGGCGCAGCGCCTGGGCGTGCATGGCGGCGGGGCGACGCAGCAGCAGGCGCAGGGTGGTCAGGCGCTCGGGCAGGTGTTCGGGCGCGCGGTACAGGGCCAGCACCGGCTCCAGCGCGGCCAGGGTGAGCTTGCCCACGCGCAGCGCGCGCTTGAGCGGATTCCGGCGGATCTTGCCGACCAGGTCGGCGCGGCCCACGATCAGGCCGGCCTGCGGGCCGCCGAGCAGCTTGTCGCCGCTGAAGGTCACCAGGTCGGCGCCGGCTGCGAGGGTCTCGCGCACGGTCGGCTCGTGCGGCAGGCCCCAGCGCGCCGGATCCACCAGCGAGCCGCTCCCAAGGTCCACGCCAACCGGCAGGCCACGTGCGTGCGCGATCTCCGCAAGGGCGGGCGTGTCCACGCTGCTGGTGAAGCCGGTGATCGCGTAGTTGCTGCAGTGCACCTTCATCAGCATCGCGGTGCGCGGACCGATGGCGCCGGCGTAGTCGCCGGGATGGGTCCGGTTGGTGGTCCCGACCTCGACCAGCTTCGCCCCGGCGCGCGACATGATGTCCGGCACGCGGAAGGCGCCGCCGATCTCGACCAGCTCGCCGCGCGACACCACCACTTCGCGGCGGTTGGCCAGCGAATTGAGCATCAGCAGCACTGCGGCGGCGTTGTTGTTGACCACGGTCGCGGCTTCGGCGCCGGTGAGTTCGCACAGCAGGGCTTCGACCAGGTCGTCGCGGTCGCCGCGCGCGCCGCGCTCGAGGTCGTACTCCAGCGCCATCGGCGAGGACAGGGCCTGGACCACCGACTGCACGGCGACGTCCGGCAGCACGGCGCGGCCGAGGTTGGTGTGCAGCACGGTGCCGGTGAGGTTGTAGACCGCGCGCAGGCGCGGGCGCGCGGCGCGCTCCAGCGTTGCGCCGAGATCTTCGGCGAGCGTGGCGGGCGCCAGCGCGGCGTGCCGGAGCGTCCCCGCCCGCGCCTCGTCGCGCAGCGCCTGCAGTCGTGCGCGCAGCGCCGAGGTCACGCCAGCCAGTCCGTGCGCGGTGGCCAGGGCCGCGATCGCCGGATCCTTCAGCAGGCGGTCGAGCGAGGGAATGTCGCTCGCGCCCGCCGCTGCGTCGTCGTCGGGCACGGTCACGGTCAGTCCCCGCTGTCCTGCCACAGCAGCGGATTGCCGCTGCGGCGCGCATAGGCTTCGTCGCCCATCAGCATGTCGAGCGCCAGGCTGCCGAGGTCATCGGCCACCGGCTCCATGAAGGGATCGGTGTCCTGGTAGAAGATCTTGCGGTAGCTGCGGCAGCCATCGCAGGTCTCGGCCTTGACGCCTTCGCGGCCGCCTTCGATGTAGTGGTAGGCGATGTCCCGGGTGCCGGCGCAGTGCGAGCACTTCACCCGCTCCAGGTGCCATTCGCAGCTGCACAGCGGGCAGCACAGGTAGCGGTAGCCGTCATGCGCGCCGCCGATGCGCACCACGCTCGCCACCGGCGGCGTGCCGCAGGTGGGGCAGAGGCCGAAGGCACCGACCGGCAGCTGCGCCTCCTGCAGCCCCGAGGCCATCGCGGTCCAGTAGACCTGCAGGGCGGCCATGACGAAGGGCGCGGGCGCCACGTCGGCACCCTCGACGCGCCCGGCCAGGAGGCCATCGGCGATCTGCTCGACGCGCTCGGGCATCGCGTCGAGCGCGCGCGCGAGCGCGGTGCAGGCCTCGACCGCCTGCGCCGGCGTCCCGGGGTCGGACGCGACTTCGTCCAGCAGTCCGGCGAGCACGGCCCGCCACGCCGGGTCGCGCGCCAGGCTGGTGGCCGGCAGCGGCGGCATGTCGTGCCTGCGGGCCTCGGCCAGCGCGCCGGCATCGACCTCCGGGGCGATGAACACCTTCAGCGCGCGCTGCTGCGCATCCGCCAGGCGCGCCATCAGCAGCAGGTAGTCGCCGACCGTGCTCGACGCTGCCAGCTGGCGCAGGCGCGTGGCGCGATCGGAGAACACGCCGGCGCGTTCGGGGATGCGCAGGCGCGGGATGCGGGTGTGGTCGAGGTTTTCGATCTCGCCTCGCGGCAGGATGCGCGGCACGGTGCCTCCTTCGGAGCGTGAAAAAAAGGACGGCGCGCCGGGGGCGCGCCGGTCTGCCCACGTCGGGGCAGGTTAGGGCATCGGTGCCGGCCGGGGCAAAGACCGCGGCCGGCCCGCGCTCAGTCCCGGTGGGCGTCGCGGTCGACGTCGCGCAGCCATGCGCGGTGGTGTTTCCAGGCCCAGCCGCGGCTGACCCGGCCGCGGACCATGGCGCCCATCGAACCCTTGACCCAGAACGCCGAGTAGGCGTGGAAGATGATCATGCAGATGATCACCGTGGCCAGGATCGCGTGCAGCACCGAGGCGATGCGGACCAGGACGATCGGGAAGGCCGGCGCGAACCACGGCTGCCACATCGCGATGCCGGTCACCAGCAGCCCGAGCATGCACAGCACCAGTCCCCAGAACAGCAGCTTCTGCCCGGCGTTGTAGCGCCCCACCTCCGGCAGGCGCTCCTCGCGCCCGGCGACCACGTCGTCGATCTGCCGCAGCCACTGGCGGTCGCGCGCGTCGACCCGGTTCGAGCCGCGCATGTGCCAGGCGAAGACGATGAACACCAGGAACATGAAGACGCCGAAGAACGGGTGCAGCACGCGCGTCCACGGCCCGCCCCCGAACAGGGCGTAGAGCCAGGCCATGGCCGGGTGGTACAGCGCCAGCCCCGACAGGCCGGCCAGCACAAAGCCGATCGCCACCAGCCAGTGGTTGGTGCGCTCGTTGGCGGTGTAGCGCACGACTTCGCGCGGATGCCCGCCCTGGATGCGCTCAGTCATGGCGGTGTGCCTCCTCGCGTGCGCGCTGCAGGCTGCCTGGCGGGTAATCGCCCGCAGGCGGACCGTCGCCCAGCGAGGTCGCAGCCTCCTGCTCGTCCACTTCGCTCACCGTCTGGCGCCCGGTGCGGATGAAGTGGAAGAAGCCGACGAAGGCGGTGAGCGCCATCGCCGCCAGGCCGATCGGCTTGGCCACGCCCTTCCACAGCGCCACCATCGGGCTGATCGTCGGATTCTCCGGCAGGCCGCTGTACAGCCCCGGCCTGTCGGCGTGGTGCAGCACGTACATCACGTGGGTGCCGCCGACGCCCTGCGGGTCGTACAGGCCGGCGTTGTCGAAGCCGCGCGACTTCAGGTCGACGATGCGCCCCGCGGCGTGGTCGGTCATCGCCTCCTTGGTGCCGAACACGATCGCGCCGGTCGGGCAGACCTTGGCGCAGGCCGGGGACTGGCCCACGGCCACGCGGTCCGAGCACAGCGTGCACTTGTAGGCCTTGTTGTCCTTCTTCGAGATGCGCGGGACGTCGAACGGACAGCCGGTGATGCAGTAGCCGCAGCCGATGCAGTTCTCCTCGTGGAAATCTACGATGCCGTTGGCGTACTGGATGATCGCACCCGGCGCCGGGCAGGCCTTGAGGCAGCCCGGGTCCTCGCAGTGCATGCAGCCGTCCTTGCGGATCAGCCACTCGAGGCCGCCGTCGTCGCGCTCGTGCTCGGCGAAGCGCATCACCGTCCACGACTGCGGCGTGAGGTCGGCGGGGTTGTCGTAGGCGCCGATGTTCTCGCCGACCTCGTCGCGCAGGTCGTTCCACTCCATGCACGCCACCTGGCAGGCCTTGCAGCCGATGCACTTGGAGGTGTCGATCAGCTTGGCGACCGAGCCGCCGGCGTGCGGCTCGCGCGCGCCGGGCGGCTCCCAGGTGGTCGCGGAGCGCCGCTTGATGTCGAGTGATTGCAGTGCCATCGCCGCGCTCCTATGCCTTTTCCACGTTCACGAGGAACGACTTGAACTCGGGTGTCTGCGAGTTGCCGTCGCCCACCGAGGGCGTGAGGGTGTTGGCCAGGTAGCCGGGCTTGGCGACCCCGGTGAAGCCCCAGTGGATCGGGATGCCGACATGGTGCACGGTCTTGCCGTCGACCTTGAGCGCGCGGATGCGCTTGGTGACCACGGCCACCGCCTCGATGTGGCCGCGCATGGACGAGACGCGCACGCGCTCGCCGTTGGCCACGCCGATCTGGTGCGCCAGCCCTTCGCCGATCTCGACGAACTGCTCGGGCTGCAGGATCGCGTTGAGCGGGACGTGCTTGGTCCAGTAGTGGAAGTGCTCGGTCAGGCGGTAGGTGGTGCCGACGAAGGGGAAGTCCTTTACCGTGCCCATGGTCGCGAGGTCGCTCTCGAACACGCGTGCAGCCGGGTTGCTGGTGGCGCCGGGGGTGTCCGGGTTCAGCGGGTTGTAGCCGAGCGGGGTCTCGAACGGCTCGTAGTGCTCGGGGAACGGGCCCTCGGCCATCCCGTCGCGGGCGAAGAAGCGCGCCACGCCCTCGGGATTCATGATGAAGGGCCCCATGCCGCCGGCGGGATCCTCGTCGGCCTTGAAGTCCGGCACGTCGGAGCCGACCCAGGCGGTTCCGTTCCAGGCCACGAGGGCGCGGGTCGGATCGAAGGGCCTGCCCGAGGAGTCGGCGGAGGCGCGGTTGTACAGGATGCGGCGGTTGGCCGGCCAGGCCCAGGCCCACTTGAGGGTCTGGCCGATGCCGGTCGGATCGCTGTTGTCGCGCCGCGCCATCATGTTGCCGTCCTGGGTCCAGCAGCCGGCATAGATCCAGCAGCCGCTGGCGGTGCTGCCGTCGTCGCGCAGCTCGCCGAAGCCGGACACCTGCTCGCCCTTGCGGCGGGTGATGCGGGTCGGGTCGCGCGGGTCGGCCAGGTCCTGGAGCGCGCGGCCGTTGTACTCCATCGCCAGCTCGGTGGCGCTGGGGTGCGCGGGCTGGGCGTAGTTCCAGGCCAGGTTGACGATCGGATCCGGGAACGCGCCGCCCTCGGTGTTGTACAGCTCGCGGATGCGCAGGTGCAGCCCGGCCATGATCTCGATGTCGGGCTTGGCGGTGCCTGGCGGCTCGGCGCCCTTCCAGTGCCACTGCAGCCACCGGCCGGAATTCACCAGCGCGCCTTCCTCTTCCGCGAAGCAGGTGGTCGGCAGGCGGAAGACCTCGGTCTGGATCGCCGAGGAATCGACGTCGTGGTGCTTGCCGTGGTTCTTCCAGAACTCCGAGGTGTCGGTCACCAGCGGGTCCATGATCACCATGAACTTCAGCTTCGACAGCGCCGAGACCATCTTGGCCTTGTTCGGCGCCGCCGCCAGCGGGTTGAAGCCCTGGCAGATGTAGCCGTTGACCTTGCCCTGGTCCATCAGCTCGTAGGTCTGGAGCATGTCGTAGGGCTTGTCGAGCTTGGGCAGGTAGTCGAAGGCCCAGTCGTTCTCCGCCGTCGCCGCGTCGCCCCACCAGGTCTTCATCAGGCTGACGTGGAACTTGGCGTAGTGCTGCCAGTAGCTGAGCTGGTTCTCGCGCAGGGGTTTCAGCGTGCGCGAGGCGATATAGGTGCCGTAGTCCTGCTCGTGCTCGTTGGGCAGGGTCATGTAGCCCGGCAGCAGGTTCGACATCAGCCCGAGGTCGGTGAGTCCCTGGATGTTGGAATGGCCGCGCAGCGCGTTCATGCCGCCGCCGGCCGCGCCGATGTTGCCCAGCAGCAGTTGCAGCATCGCGCCGGTGCGGATGATCTGCGAGCCGATCGAGTGCTGGGTCCAGCCCAGCGCGTAGAGGATCGTCGCCACGCGGTCGGGGCGGGCGGTCGACGCAAGCATGTCCAGGACCGTGTGGAACTGCTCCTGCGTGGTCCCGCAGACCCGCTCGACCATCTCCGGCGTGTAGCGCGCGTAGTGCTTCCTCAGCAGCTGGTAGACGCAGCGCGGGTGCTGCAGCGTGGGATCGGTGACGACGTAGCCGTCGTCGCCGCGCTCGTAGTCCCAGGTCGCCTTGTCGTAGCGCCGGCGGTCGGCGTCATAGCCCGAGTAGATGCCGCCGTCGAAGGCGAAGTCCTCGCGCACGACGAAGGACATGTCCGTGTAGTTGCGGACGTACTCGTGGTGGATCCGGTCAGTCTCGAGCAGGTTGCTGATGGCCGCGCCCAGGAACACGATGTCCGTGCCGGTGCGGATCGGGGCGTAGTAGTCCGCGACCGATGCCGAGCGGTTGAAGCGCGGATCGACCACGATCAGCTTGGCGGCGTTGTGTGCCTTGGCTTCAGTGACCCACTTGAACCCGCAGGGATGGGCCTCGGCTGCATTGCCGCCCATGATCAGGATCACGTCCGCGTTCTTGATGTCGACCCAATGGTTCGTCATCGCTCCACGGCCAAACGTCGGGGCAAGACCTGCCACCGTCGGGCCGTGTCAAACGCGGGCCTGGTTGTCGAATGCGAGAAGGCCGAGGCTGCGCGCGACCTTGTGGGTGATGTAGGCGGTCTCGTTGCTGGTGGCCGAGGCCGCCAGCATGCCGGTGGTGAGCCAGCGGTTGACCGTGCGGCCTTCGGGCGTCTGCGCGACGAAGTTCGCGTCGCGATCGTCCTTCATCAGGCGCGCGATGCGGTCAAGCGCGTCGTTCCAGCTGATCGGCTGCCACGTGTCCGAGCCGGGCGCCCGGTATTCGGGCTGCTTCAGCCGGTTGGGGCTGTGGATGAAGTCGATCAGCCCGGCGCCCTTCGGACACAGCGTGCCGCGGTTCACCGGATGGTCCGGATCGCCCTCGATATGGACGATGGCGGCCGCGGAATTCTTGGCGCCGTCACCCAGCCCGTAGAGGAGCAGGCCGCAGGCAACCGAACAGTAGGGACAGGTGTTCCGGGTCTCGGTCATGCGCGCCAGCTTGAACTGGCGGACTTCGGCCATGGCCGGCGCAGGACTGGCGCCGAGCAGCGCCAGGCTGGAGCCTGCCAGGCCGGTGCCCGAGACCTTGAGGAACTGCCGTCGATTCATGCTGACCATGAAGCGATCCTCGCGTGGTGGTGGCGGGTCGGCCGTGTTTCCGGCCGCCGTGGTGTGCCCTCGTGATGCAGGCAGGCACGGCCCAGCATAGTCCGCGCCGCAGGCCGGGTAAACGCGTGCAGGATCGCGACAATGCGGTGGGCCGCGTCCGGCGCCGCCCATTAAGATGCGGCGAATCCTCTGCGCGCGACGCCATGGCCCAGTCACCCGATCGCGATCCCTATCCCGATGCACTGCGCGCCTGCGCGCTGCTGGTGGTGGTGCTGGGGCACTGGGTCGCGACGCTGCCGCGGCTGGTCGACGGCCGGCTGGTCGAGACCGACCACCTGCTCGGCATCTGGGACGCGGCCGGCGTGTTGACCTGGCTGGTGCAGGTGGTGCCGCTGTTCGTCTTCGTGTCGGCGGCGGTGAGCGCGGGCAGCGTGGAGCGGCGGCTGCGGGACGGACGGCAGGCGCAGTGGTGGGCGGCGCGCGCGCTCGGGCTGGCGCGGCCGACCGTCACCTACATGGCGGCGCTGGTGCTGCTGGCCGCGTTGTCGCTGTTCACCGGCGGGCGCCTGCTGGCCGTCTTCAACCAGTCGCTGACGATCCACCTCTGGTTCCTGCTGATGCTGCTGACGGTGCAGGCGCTGCTGCCCTGGTGCCTGCGCCTGGACGCGCGCTTTGGCCTGCGCGCCGTGCTTGGCCTGGTGGCCGTGGCGGCGGTGCTCGACGTGGTGCGCGCGCAGGCCTGGACGCCGCAGGCGCTGCGCTGGCTGGGCCGCGGCGTTGCCGACAGCGCGGCCGGCATCGCCTGGATCAACATGCTGCTGGTCTGGCTGGTGCCGCAGCAGCTGGGCATCGCGTGGAAGCGCGGGCGCTTCGGCGGCGTGCGCGCAGGCGTGGGCCTGCTGCTGCTGGGCGCGGCGTGGCTCGCGTTGGCGATGGCCAGCGGCTATCCAGTGGCGATGGTGGGCGTGGCGCTGGCGGGCAACAACATGCTGCCGCCGACGCTGGCCCTGGTCGGCGTCATGTGGCTGCAGGCCGGCGCGGTGCTCGCCTTCGAACCGCTGGCGCGCCGGCTGCTGGCCAGGCGGGCACTGGGGCGTCTGATTGCAGTGCTGGGCGCACTCGGCATGCCGCTGTACCTCTGGCACAAGCTGGCCGAGCTTCCGGCCGCATGGCTGGGCGAGCGCCTGGGCCTGCCGATCGATGCCGGAAGTCCCGGCGAGCCGGGCTTCTGGGTCGGCCGGCTGGGCTGGATCGGGCTGTGCCTGCTGGTGGTGGCTCCGCTGGTTGCGCTCGTGGTCCGCTTCGAACTGCGACGCACGCGTCAGGTGCCCGCGGTGGAGGACCTGTGGGAGACGCTCGCCGGCGGACTTGCGCTGTACCTCGGCCTGGCATCGGCGCTGGTCTGGGGCGTCTGGCCGGGCGCCGTCGTCGGGCTGGCGTGCGTGGCGCTCGCGTCCCGGCAGCTCCGGAGGCGCGGCAATGGCTGAGTCCGTCCATCGCCAGCGACTGGCCCGGGGGATTTCGATCCTGTGCCATCCCGTGCCGTTGATGGCGGTGGCGTCGGCCGTGGCGACAGGGGCCGGCGCTCCCTCCGGGCTGCAACGCCAGGTGCTGGCCAGCGTCGCGCTCGCAGCAGGCGCGGTGATGCTTTACAGCGTTGCCAAGGCACGCTCGGGGCGCTGGGCGCACATCGATGCTTCGCAGCGGCACGAACGCGCCGAGTTCAACCGCTTCGCGTCATGGCTGTTCTTCGGGCTCGCGCTCGCGCTCGCGGCCGCCGGCGCGCATCGCGACGTGGTGGTCGCGGTCGCCCTGCCGGGCGCGATCGTGCTCGGGGGCCGTCTCCTGCACGGGCGGCTGAAGAGTTCGCTGCATGTCGCGTTTGCCGCATTCGCTGCCGGCATCGCCTGGCCCCACGCCCTGGCATCGGGCCTGCTACTCGCCGCGATGCTGGCGGTGGCATGGTCGCGGTGGGTGCTCGGCCGTCATGTGGCCGCCGAGCTGCTTTCTGGCGCGGGGCTAGGACTGGCGGCGGGCGTCGCCTTCCAGGTCACCACCCGCGCCTAGGGACCGCACTCGCGCTCCGCGCCACCCCACGTCACGCAAGGTGGCGGCGGAACCAGGCGATGCTGCGTTCCCACGCCAACTTCGCCGCGGCCTCGTCGTAGCGCGGGGTCGAGTCGTTGTGGAAGCCGTGCTGGGTGCCGGGATAGACGTGCGCCTCGTAGTCCGTGCCGGCGGCCTTCAGCGCCGCCTCGTAGGCCGGCCAGGTCGCGTTGACGTTGTCGTCGGTCTCGGCGAAGTGGATCAGCAGCGGCGCCTTGATGCGCGGCACGTCCTCCGGCCTGGCCTGGCGGCCGTAGAAGGGCACGGCCGCGGCCAGCTCGGGGTAGGCCACCGCCGCCGCGTGCGAGACGCCGCCGCCGTAGCAGAAGCCGGTGATGCCGACCTTGTGGGTGGTACGCGGATCGGCGAGCAGGAACTCGATGGCGGCGAAGAAGTCGTTCATGAGTTTTTCCGGATCGACCTCGCGCTGCAGCTCGCGGCCGCGCTCGTCGTTGCCGGGATAGCCGCCGACCGGACTCAGGCCGTCGGGCGCCAGCGCCGCGAAGCCCGCCTTGGCCACGCGCCGCGCGACGTCCTCGATATAGGGATTGAGGCCGCGGTTCTCGTGCACCACCACGACGCCGGGCACCGGGCCCTGCGCGGCGGCCGGCAGGACCAGGTAGCCGCGCACCTCGCCGTGGCCACGCGGCGAGGGATAGCTGATGTACTCCGCGCGGATCTCCGGGTCGGTGAATTGCACCTGCTGGGCGAGCGCGTAGTTCGGGCTCAGCGCGGCCAGGATGCCGACGGCCGTCATGCCGCCGACCGCCAGCAGGCTGGCGCGGTCGAGGAACTGGCGGCGGGTGATCCGCCCGTGCACGTAGCCGTCGTAGAGCTCGAGCAGCTCGGGGGAGAAATCCTTCGCGGTCAGGCGGGGCATGCGGGACTCCTGGGTGCCGTGGTCATGCCCACGATAGCGCAGGACTGGCGGACGCTTGATCCGCATCAAGGACGCGGGCGGGACGCGCCGCCGACCATGGCGACGCCGGGCATGCCGGCGCCATGACCCGGAGATCCCCATGCAGTTCGACATCAACGGCCGGCCGGACGCCGCCACCCTCGCCGCGGCGCTGCGCCCGCTGGACCCCGCGGCCCAGGTCGCGCTCGACGCCGACAGCGGCCGGCTCGACATCGTCACCCGCGCGGGCACCGCGGAGGTGACCGAGGCGCTGCGCCGGGCCGGCTTTGGCGTCACCCCGGTCGTGCAGGAACTGCATGTCAGCGGTGGCAGCACCTGCTGCGGCGGCTGCAGCTGAGGACGCGCCTGCTTCAGCGGCGCTGACCACGACGCGGGAGTGGCTCACGCTGGCGGCGCAGCCGCTCACGCCGGCGGGACGGTGCGGTTGCCATCATCGCCGCAGTCCATCAGGAGCCGGGTCATGTCCGACAACCCGCTGACCGGAGAGGTCTCCAACAGCAAGCTCGCCGCGGTGTTCGACAGCGCCGCGGCGGCGCGCGACGCGGCTTCCGCGCTGCTGTCCGAGGCCGGCCTGCAGCCGCAGCAGGTCAAGGTGATCGCGCCCGACGAGCCCGATGCCAACATCAAGCTCGAGCCCGAGGGCAAGGGCATCTGGCGCACCATCCTGGTGGCGCACGTGAAGCTGGGCATCCTCGGCGCAATCCTGGGCGCGATCGCGTTCGGCATCATGATGTGGGCCGGGCTGCCGTTCGTGACCCGCTCGCCGGTTGCGGCAGGCCTGGCCACGGTCTTCTTCGCCACCATTGGCGGACTGCTCCTCGGTGGCCTGGTGTCGATCCGTCCCGACCACGACCGCTACGTGCACGCCACGCACGAGGCGATGGAAGCGCGCCGCACCACGGTCGTCGTGCATGCGCTGTCGCGCGACGAGCAGCAGCGCGCGAAGGATCTCCTGGCGGGCCGCGGCGGCGAGGTCACGGCAACGCTCTGAGGCTCAGCGCGGCGTGGGAATCCCGGGACGTCCATCCGCGAAGGCATCGGCCAGGTAGTCGATCATCACCCGCACCTTGGCCGGTGGGCGGCGGTCGGGCGGGTAGAGCACGTGGATGCCGCCGAGCGCCACGGTCGGCCGATCCAGCTCCAGCGCCACCAGTTCGCCGCGCGCGAGCGCCGCGTCGACGATGAAACCGGGCTGGTAGATGATCCCCTGGCCGCGCACCGCCGCGGCCAGCAGCGCGTCGCCGTTGTTCGCCAGCAGGTTGCCGCTGGCAGGCACGCGGATGTCGCCATCGATGCCGAAGGCCCAGGTTCCGCGGCCCTGCGTGGCCGACAGGGTGTAGCCCAGGCAGTTGTGCTGCACCAGTTCCGCCACCCGGCGGGGCACGCCGCGGGTATCGAGGTAGTGCGGCGAGGCGCAGACGCGCATCGGGCTGTCACCCAGCCGGCGCGCCTGCAGGGGGCTGTCGGCCAGGCGCCCGATCCGCACCCCCAGGTCCCAGCCGCCCGCGAGGAGGTCGAGCTCGGCGTCGCTCAGCCCCAGCTCCACCGTGACCTCCGGAAAGCGGTGGCAGAACTCCGGGATGAGCGGCGCCACGAAGGCCTGGCCGAATGACAGCGGCACGTTCATGCGCAGCAGGCCGCTGGCCTTGACCCGCTGGGAGGCGGTGGCGGCTTCCGCCTCGTCGATGTCGGGCAGGATCCGCAGGCAGGCCTCGAGATAGTCGCTGCCGGCCTCGGTCAGCGCGAGCCGCCGGGTGCTGCGATGGAGCAGCTTCACGCCGAGGCGGGCCTCCAGGGCATTCACATGCTTGGTGGCCATGGCCGGCGACATGCCGAGGTGCCGGGCCGCGGCCGACAGGCTGCCATCGGTGGCCGCGCGGACGAAGACGCGCATGCTGGTGATCCGGTCCATGCCGCCAATCTAACACTAAGAGTGCGAACTGTTGGCCAGGATTGGCCGATTCCAATCAGAATCGGTAAGGCCGACACTGGTCGCCATGAATATGACCACCGCAAACTCCACAGCCTCCGCCACGGATTCCACCGCCCCGGGCCCCGCCCGGATGCCCGTCTTCTTCGTCCCGCACGGCGCCGGGCCCTGCTTCTTCATGGACTGGAATCCGGCCGACACCTGGGACCGGATGGCCGGCTTCCTCAAGGGCGTTGCCGCCACCCTGCCGGAGCCACCGCGCGCGATCGCGCTGGTGTCCGGGCACTGGCTGGAGCCGGCCTTCGCCGCCACCGGCCAGGCGCGCCCCGGCCTCATCTACGACTACAGCGGTTTCCCGGCGCACACCTACGAGCTGTCCTACCCGGCGCCCGGCGAACCGTCGCTTGCGGCGCGGATCGCCGGGTTGCTGGGGGAGGCCGGGCAGCCGGCGGGCGTTGATCCCTCGCGCGGCTTCGACCATGGCGTCTTCATCCCGCTGAAGCTGATGTTCCCGAAGGCCGACGTGCCGGTGGTGCAGCTCTCGCTGCGCGGCGACCTGGATGTCGCCGCGCACATTGCCGCCGGCCGTGCCCTCGCCGGACTGCGCGATGAAGGCGTGCTGATCGTCGGCAGCGGCATGAGCTTCCACAACATGCGCGGCTACGGTGATCCGCGCTATACCCCGGTGTCGGCGCGCTTCGATGCGTGGCTGACCGCGGCGGTGGAGAGTGACGCGCCGCTGCGCGAGTCGTTGCTGCGCGACTGGGCCGCTGCGCCCGACGCCCGCGCCTGCCATCCGCCGGGCGGCGAGGAGCACCTGCTTCCGCTGCTCGTCGCCGCCGGCGCAGGCGCGGGTTCGCCGGGCCGCAAGGTCTATTCCGAGGAGGTCATGAAGACCACCTTGTCCGCATTCCGTTTCGGCTGAACCACGCCGGACCCCAACAGGAGATTCCCCATGAAGATCGATCTTTCCGGCAAGCGCGCGATCGTCACCGGCTCCACCGGTGGCATCGGCCTGGCCATCGCCACCGGACTGGCGCAGGCCGGCGCCACCGTCACCGTCGTGGGCCGCGGCCAGGCGCGCGTGGATGCCGCGCTGGCGACGCTGCGCGAGGCCGCCGGCGGCACCGATGCCAGCGGCGTGGTCGCCGACCTCGGCACCGCCGACGGCTGTGGCGCCCTCGTTGCCGAGCGTCCGGACGCGGACATTCTGGTCAACAACCTCGGCATCTATGGCGCGCGCGGGTTCTTCGACATCGACGACGCGCTGTGGGACGAGTACTGGCAGGTCAACGTGATGAGCGGCGTGCGCCTGGCCAGGCATTACGCGCGGGGCATGCGCGAGCGCGGTTGGGGTCGGATCCAGTTCGTGTCCAGCGAATCGGCGCTCAACATCCCGACCGGGATGGTGCACTACGGCGTCAGCAAGGCGGCCCTGCAGGGCCTCTCGCGCGGCCTGGCCAAGGCGCTGGCTGGTACCGGCGTCACGGTCAACACCATCCTGCCGGGCCCCACCCGCACCGACGGCGCGGTGGACATGATGGCCGGGCTTGCCGCCGAGCGCGGCGTGTCGCCGTCGGAGATGGAGGCCCTGTTCCTGGCCGAAAACCGGCCCTCGAACCTGCTCGGGCGCTTCGCCACCCCCGAAGAGGTCGCCAACCTCAGCGTCTACGCCGCATCATCGCAGGCCAGCGCCACCACCGGCTCCGCGTTGCGCGTCGATGGCGGCACCGTGGAAACCATCGCCTGAGGAGTCGATCGCATGAAGACCCGCAAACTGGGCCGCAGCGGCCCCGACGTCGCACCGCTGGTGCTGGGTGGCAACGTCTTCGGCTGGACCGCCGACGAGGCGACGTCGTTCGCGCTGCTCGATCGTTTCGTCGAGCGCGGCTTCAACGCCATCGACACCGCCGACGTCTACTCCGCCTGGGCCCCCGGCCTGTCAGGCGGCGAGTCCGAGACCGTGATCGGGCGCTGGCTGGCGGCGCGCGGCCGCCGCGACCGGGTCGTGCTGATGACCAAGGTCGGGAAGTGGGCGCCGCGCACCGGCCTGTCGGCGGCCAATATCGAGGCCGCGGTGGAGGATTCGCTGCGTCGCCTGCGCACCGACCATCTTGACGTCTACTTCGCGCACGCGGATGACGCCAGCGTGCCGCTGCAGGAAACCCTCGCCGCGTTTTCCAGGCTGGTGGACGCGGGCAAGGTGCGCACGGTGGGCGCGTCGAACTACGACGCGCCGCGGCTGCGCGAGGCGCTCGCGGTGTCGGAAGACCAGGGGCTGGCGCGCTACGAGGTGCTGCAGCCGGGCTACAACCTGTACGACCGCGCGGGCTACGAGTCGGCGCTGGCCGCGGTGGCCGACGCGCACGCGCTGGGCGTGGTGAGCTATTTCTCGCTGGCGAGCGGCTTCCTGACCGGCAAGTACCGCCGCGTGGAGGACCTGGCGGGCAGTGCCCGCGCGGGATTCCTCGGCGGCTACTTCGACGCGCGCGGGCTGGCCCTGCTGGACGCGCTGCGCGGTGTCGCCGACGCCGTCTCGGCAACCCCGGCGCAGGTCGCGCTCGCCTGGCTCATGGCGCAGCCGCGCGTGACGCCGATCGCCAGCGCCACCCGCCTGGACCAGCTCGAGGACATCATGGCCGCGGCCGACCTGGTGCTGCCGGCGTCCGCGCACGAGGCACTCGACGCCGCGAGCCGTCCTGCCTCATGAGCCGCGGGGTCGACGATCGTCGGCTGCCGATGCATCCTCCAGCCACGACGTCCGCCGACCGCCAGGGAGCCTTCGATGAGCCGTGACACCAGGGAACGCTATGGAACCGTCTCCCGTTTCTTCCACTGGACGGTGGCCCTGCTGGTCATCTGGCAGGCGCTGAAGCTCTTCGACCGCATCGACGACGGCGAACACTGGGTCGGCCAGACGCTGGTGCCCTGGCACATCTCCATCGGCGTGCTGGTGCTGCTGCTGGTGGTTCCACGCATCGTCTGGGCGCTGCGCAACCAGGGGAACCGCCCGCCCGCGCCGCCGCCGCGCGCGCTGGGCCTGCTGGCGAAGGCCGGACACGTGGCGCTGTACGTGGCGCTGCTGCTGATGCCCCTGACCGGCCTCGCGATCATGCTCGGCAATGGCTACGGGCTGACCGTGTTCGGCATGGAGCTGGTGGCCAAGGGCGCGGAAATTCCGTGGCTGGCGAACGTCGGCGGCGCGCTGCACTCGCCCCTGGCGTGGCTGCTGGTCGCCATGGTGCTCGGGCACGCCGGCATGGCCCTGGTGCACCATTTCATCAGGAAGGATGGCGTGCTGCGGCGCATGCTCTGACCCGCATGCCCTGACGGGACGCCCGGGCCGGGAAGCTGTCGCGGCGGCGGAAGCCTGTCAAACTCCGGCTTCCGCCGCCAATGCCATCGCAATGCACACCATCGAACTGCAGCGCAAGGTCTTCCTCTTCCTGTTGCTGGCGGTGACGCTGGCGTTCGGCTGGATCCTGCTGCCGTTCTACGGCGCGGTGTTCTGGGCGGTGATCCTGGCGCTGCTGTTCGCGCCGCTGCACCGCTGGCTGCTGCAGCGGATGCCGGGGCGGCGCAACCTGGCGGCGCTGGCGGCCCTGGGCGTCTGCCTGGTGATCGCGATCCTGCCGGTCAGCCTGATCGCGGTGTCGCTGGTGCAGGAGGCGACGTCGATCTTCCAGCGCGCGCGCGAAGGCGACATCGGGTTCGCGCACTACTTCCAGCAGGTCATGCGCGTGCTGCCCGACTGGGCGAGCAACCTGCTGGATCGCCTGGGCCTGGGTACCGTCGCCGAGCTGCAGGACAAGCTGGCCGACGGTGCCGCCAGCCTCAGCCAGTTCGTCGCGACCCAGGCGCTCAACCTGGGCCAGGGCACGGTGCAGTTCTTCATCGCCTTCGCGATGATGCTCTACCTGCTGTTCTTCCTGTTCCGCGACGGCGCGATGCTGGCCGCGCGCATCCACCGCGCGATCCCGCTCAACGAGGCGCACAAGCGCGCCCTGATCGGCAAGTTCACCACCGTCATCCGCGCCACGGTCAAGGGCAACATCGTCGTGGCCCTGGTGCAGGGCGCGCTCGGTGGCCTGATCTTCTGGATCCTCGGCGTGCAGGGCGTGGTGCTGTGGTCGGTGGTGATGGCCTTCCTGTCGCTGCTGCCGGCGCTGGGCACCTTCCTGGTCTGGGGCCCGGTGGCGATCTATTTCCTCGCGACCGGCTCGGTCGTGCAGGGCCTGGTGCTGATCGGCTACGGCGTGTTCGTGATCGGGCTGGTCGACAACATCCTGCGCCCCATCCTGGTCGGCAAGGACACGCGCATGCCGGACTACGTGGTGCTGGTGTCCACGCTGGGCGGCATGGCGCTGTTCGGGCTCAACGGCTTCGTGATCGGCCCGCTGATCGCCGCGTTGTTCATTTCGGCCTGGGACCTGTTCACGGCGCCGGCGGACGCGGTCGAAGCGGCCAGCGACGCCAGCGCAGGCCCGGAGGTTCCCGCCGCCGGCGCCGCTGTCGTGGTGCACACGGCGCCCGAAGGCACCGCCTGAGTCAGGACGCCGTGGCGGAGTCGAAGATCGGCTCGAAGCCGGCCCACATCATGCGCCGGCCGTCGAACGGCATCTCGGGCATGTCCTGCATCGCCGGGTCGTCCTGCATGGCCTGTTCGGCCTGGTCGCAGGTGGCGCGGTCTGGCCAGGCGATCCAGCTGAACGCCGGCACCTCGCCCTCGACGGCCTTGGTCGCGCGAAAGAAATCGGTGCGCTTGCCGCGCAGGACGTCCTCGCCCCAGGCCTCGACCACGCCGAGCGCGCCGCGCTGGCCGAAGATCTCCCAGCCCGTGTGCGTCATGGCGGCATAGGCCTCCTTGTTCGCGGCGGGCACCGCCAGGACGAAGCCCTGGTAGTAGGCCGAGCCCATCGGCTCGCCCGCTTCAAGAACCGGCGAGAAGCCGCCGTAGATCATGCGGCTGCCGTCGAAGGGCATGGCGGGCAGTGCGGCCATGGCCTCGTCGGTCTCCATCTTCTGCCACGCGGCATCGCAGGTGTCCCGGTCGGGCCAGGCGATCCAGGAGAACACCACCGTCTCGTCGTCGCCGGCCTCGACCGAGCGGTGGAAGTCGGTGGTGTGGCCGTGCGGGACGTTGACGCCCCAGGTCTCGACCATGCGGGTGGCGCCGTGCGCCGCGAACACCGGCCACGCCGCCGCGGCGTGGTCGATGTACTCCTGCTTGCGGGCCGTGGGAACGGCGGCGACCAGACCGGTGTAGTAGGACATGCGGAACCTCCAGCAGGCGATCGGCGGCCGGCGGGATGCCGTTCCGCGAGGCCAGACAGTAGTCCCCGGGATGTTTTACGCGCGTTATCCGTCGCCATCCCGCCGGGCCCGGAACGCAGACGCCCGCGCCGGACGGGCCGGCGCGGGCGTCAGGCGGTTCCGCGGTGGCCTCAGCCGACGCTGATGCTGCCCTTCATGAGCGCCGCGTGGCCGGGGAAGCTGCAGAAGAACTGGTAGGGGCCGCCGTCCTTGAGCTTGGACACGTCGAAGGTCACCGACGTGCTTTCGCCGCCGCCGATCATCTCGGTCGCGGCGACCACGCGGTCGTCGCCGGCCTTGACGTAACCGGCCGAGGCGCCCGCGCTGATGCCGTCGGCAGCGACGCTGGCCATGTTCGACGCCGCGGTGACCACCACGTTGTGGCCCATCGCGGCCTCGGGCAGGCGGCCGACGTGGGTCAGGTTGATGGTGAACTCGCTGCAGCTCGACGGCACGGTGATCGACGACACGTTGAACTTCATCATGTCGTTGCCTTCGATCGCGACGCTGCAGCCGGTGACCACGGCTTCGCCACCCGCTGCCGCCCCTGCGGCGGTTGCGGCGTCCGTTCCGGCGCCAGCGGTTCCGCCCGCGGCGGTCGGGTCCGTCGCGCCCGGGGCGGTGCCGGTCGCGGGGGTCGTCGTGCCGTCGACGGGCGCGCCGTCGACCGGCGCGGTGTCGACCGGCGCGGTGTCCGCGGGCGTGGCCGGCGCCGGCGCGGGGGCCGCGGTATCGACGGGCTGCTGCGACTCGCCGCCGCAGGCGGACAGGGCGAGCGCGCAGGCGGCGGCGATCAGGGATGCATGGAATTTCATGAAGTCCTCGTGGGGGTTGGAAAACAGGGGGATGATGGCCCGCCGCATGCTGACACGCATGTGAAGGGCGCGTGGGCGACGCGCTTACATTCCGGGCGCAGGAGGCGCAGGCGGCCCGACCGTGCGGCCCTGCGCGTCCACCACCAGGCGGACGCGCCGGCCCTGGTGGTAGAAGCTGGCGCGGTAGAGGCCGGCGTCCTCGCCGGTCCCGCGCTCGCACAGGACGCTGACCTTGCCCGCGGCCATGAGCGCGCGGAAGTCCTCCACGTCGAGCCCGAGCCCGCTGGCCACGAGAGCGCCGTCGACTTCGATGTCGTCGGGGCCTGCGCGGTCGGCGAGTTCGAGCGGGATGGGCTGGCCCATGGCGTCCTCCATTGCGTTGGCACCTGCATACGGTCGCCGGTCGTGGCGGACGCGGCATTGACCTGGATCAGGCCGGCGCCGGACGCCCTATCATGGCCGGCTGCCGCATTCCGGATCCGCCCATGCCCCTCCCGTCCTTCCTGCGCCGACCCAGCCTGGTGACCCAGATCGTCATCGGCCTGCTGGCCGGCATTGTCCTGGCCATGGTCTCGCCCGCCGCGGGCGCCGCGGTCGGACTGCTCGGCACGATGTTCGTCTCGGCGCTGAAGGCGGTGGCCCCGGTGCTGGTCCTGGTGCTGGTCGCGGCCTCGATCGCCAACCATCGCCAAGGCCAGGACACGCGCATGCGGCCGATCCTCGCGCTGTACCTGGTCGGGACGGTGATGGCCTCCCTGGTGGGAGTGGCGGCGAGCTTCATGTTCCCGACCACGCTCGCGCTGACGATCCCCGCCGAGACCGCGCTGAGCGCGCCCGGCGGCATCGGCGAGGTGCTGCGCACCCTCGTGCTGCAGGTGTTCGACAATCCGCTCAACGCGCTGGTGAAGGCGAACTACATCGGGCTGCTGGCCTGGGGCATCGCCCTGGGCCTGGCGCTGCGGCAGGCGGGCGAGGGGACGCGCCAGGTTCTGTCGGACCTGTCGGAGGCGATCACGCGCGTGGTCCGGCTGGTGATCCGGCTGGCACCGCTGGGCGTGTTCGGCATCGTGGCGTCGATCCTGGCCGAGACCGGCCTGTCGGCGCTGTGGGACTACGCGCACCTGTTGGCGGTGCTGCTCGGCGCGATGCTGTTCGTCGCGCTGGTCGGCAATCCGCTGATCGTGTTCGCGGTGACCCGGCGCAATCCCTATCCGCTGGTACTGCGCTGCCTGCGCGAGAGCGGTATCACCGCGTTCTTCACCCGGTCCTCGGCGGCCAACATCCCGGTCAACATGGAGCTCTGCGGCAAGCTGGGGCTGCACAGGGAGACCTGTTCGGTCGCGGTGCCGCTTGGTGCCACGGTCAACATGGCGGGCGCGGCGATCACGATTTCGGTGCTGTCGCTGGCGGCGGTGCACACCCTGGGCATTCCGGTCGACCTGCCCACCGCGCTGCTTCTCAGCGTGGTCGCGGCGATCGGCGCCTGCGGCGCGTCGGGCGTGCCGGGCGGGTCGCTGCTGCTGATCCCGCTGGCCTGCGGGCTGTTCGGAATCAGCGACGACATCGCCATGCAGGTGGTGGCGATCGGCTTCATCGTCGGGGTGGTGCAGGATTCGGCGGAAACCGCGCTCAACTCGTCGACCGACGTGGTCTTCATCGCCGCGGCCTGCGGCGTGACGTCGGGACGTGATGTCGAACAGGAGGTGGACGCGGGAGCCGGGGGCGCGGCGCGCGCGCGTGGCCCGGCAGGCGTCGAGCCGACGTCCTGAGGGGCCGGTCGACCGGGGCGGTCGCCAGCGTGGAGACGGCGCGCCAGGCGCGCCGTCTCCCCGGGGATCAGCCCTTGGCGCCGCCCTTGGCGGCCTTGGGTGCAACCTTGGTGGCCTTGCGCGTGGTGCTGCGGGAGGTGTACGGGCGCAGCGGCGTGTTGCCGAGCACCTCGATGCGGCCGCCCGACTTCTTGAACGCGGCCACGTCGGCGGCGATGCGCTGGCTGGTGAGATGCGCGGCGCTGGCGGCGGCGGAGCTGCTCCGGCGCAGCGGCGCGGAGGCGCGCGGCCGTGCGGCGGCCGGGGCGGCGGCGGTGGCGGGGGTGGCGGTTTTCTTGGTGCTGCTGCGGGACATCTCGACTCCTGTCGTGGGTGGCCGCGTCGCGCGCACGCGGCGGCGGGCGGCCCTGCGGAGGGCGGGCACGGGCAGTGGGGACGATTGCGTCCCGGGGAGGTTGGCGCTGCGCGCCGCGGGATGTCGTACTGCCGGACCGGGACGCGGCGGGTGGCCCGAGGGCACGCGCGTCCTGGGCCCATTGTACCAATCGCGCATTAACAAATTGTTCGCATGCTCTTGACGAGAGCTGCACGGCGTGGCAAACGGCGTACCGTCGCGTGAAGGCGCCTCAGTCACGCGCGGCGCTGGACTGGCGATCCGCGCGGCCGGGAATGGCCTCGAGCATGCGCTTCACGTGCTGCGCCGGGTTCAGGTCCGAATGCACCGCCAGGACGCGGCCATCCTGGCCGATCAGGTAGGACGTGCGGCTCGCCATCTCCGGCTTGCGCTCCAGCGTGGCGGCATAGCTGGCGGCGATCCTGGCGCCGGCGTCGGCGGCCACCGGGAACTTGCCGGCGCAGGTGGCCTTGTCGGCCGAGAACTCGCGCAGCTGCCCCGTGTTGCCGGCGGTCACGCCGATCACCGAGACCCCGCGGGCCTGGAAGTCGTCGACCGCCTGCGAGAACAGCGCGGCCTCGATGTTGCAGCCCGGCGTGTTGGCGGCGGGGAAGAAGTAAAGCACCACCGGTCCGTCACGCAGGGCCTTGGCCAGCGAGTATTCGAACGCCTCGCCGGCAAGCCAGGCCGGCGCGCTGAAGTCCGGTGCGGGATCGCCCGGCTGCAGCGTCGCGCGGGCCTGGAACGAGCAGGCGGAGGCGAGGGCGAGGGCGGCGAGGACAAAGCTGCGCTTGATGGCGTTCATGACGGACTCCAGGGGGTCGGCCGATTCTAGCCCCGTCCGGCTCCCGCCCCGCTCAGCGCGGCAGCAGGCGCCGGACCAGGTCCACGAACCCGTCCACGTGCGCCTGCATGAAGGCACGCGTGCCGGCATCGGTGAATTCGCCATCGGCGCCGACGAGGTCGGGCTTGAACTGGATGTAGGCCTCGCCGCCCTGGACCACCGCGCCGAGGATGCCGAGGATCTGCCGCAGGTGCTGCTGGCCCACGGCGGTGCCGATCGCGCCCGGGGTGGTGCCGGTGATCGAAGCCGGCTTGCCGCGCCAGACATTCGCGTCCATCGGCCTGGAACCCCAGTCGATGGCGTTCTTCAGCACGGCCGGCAGCGAGCGGTTGTGCTCGGGCATGACCACGGCCACCGCGTCGGCGGCGGCGATTTCAGCGGTGAAGCGCTCGACCTCGGCCGGGCGTTGGCCTTCGAGGTCCAGGTTGTACATCGGCAGGTCGTCGATGCGCGGCCAGCTGACATCGAAGGCGTCGGGCAGCAGGCGCGCCAGGGCTTCGGCAAGCTTGCGGTTGATGGAGTCGCGGCGATTGCTGCCGACGACGATGGCGAGGCGGTACTGGCCCATGGCGGAGTCCTGTGGATGCGTGGATGCGATGTCCACAGGATGGGGGCGCGGGCGGTCCGCAGCGCGGGTGCCGGGCGCAACGGTCCGTTGCGCGCCGGCGCGCAACGGCCGGGCCCTGGCCTCAGACGCCGAGGCCGGACTCGGGCCCCTTGGCGGCCCTGAGCGCGCGCCTGCGGTCCTCGGCGCTGCGCCAGCGCCGCACGCTGCGCTGAAAGAACAGGCTGTTGGGCACGCGCAGCACGCTGCCGCGCGGCTCGCCGGCGTCGTCCACCTCCTGCAGCGTGGTGTAGACCAGGTTGATGTCGGTGACCCGGCCGCCGAGGCCGGGCTTGTCGCCGCCCTCGAGGATCTCGATGTGGTCGTGCAGCCGGAACGGCCGCGTGGCCAGGATCAGCATCGTGCAGAAGATGTTGGACAGCACGCTCCACGCGGCGAAGAACGCCACCGCGGCCACCGCGGCGAAGCCGGTGAAGGCGGTCCACAGCACGGTTCCGGACACGCCCAGCCGCTGCAGCACCAGCAGCAGCGCCGCGGCGGAGATGAGGAAGGTGATGACGCGCCGCGAGCCGACCACGAGTTCGGGCGGTGCGTCGTAGCGGGCCCAGAGCCGATCGCCGAGGCGCCGCGCGATCACCCGCAGCAGCCACGCGACGAGGACGATCAGCAGGACCTGGCCCAGGGGCACGATCACGCCCAGCCACTCCTGCATCCAGACCGGCAACTGCTGCCCCATGCGGCTCCTGTGTCGCGACGCGCGAAAGATGCGGATTCTCTCAGATCGGGCCAGGGCGCTGGCCACCATGACCACGGTCACGCGTGGCACCGCGAGGCCGGCGGTTAGACTCGCCCCGGGCCCGCGCATCCGCGGGCGCACAGTTCCGCCCCATTCCGCGCCGGAGGTTCCACCTTGAAGATGTCGCTGCTCAGCCTTGCCACCACCCTCGTGCTCACCTGCGGTGCCGTCGCGCCCGTCGCCGCGCATGACCGCTGCCTGGACGAGGCCTGCCACCTGGTGGCCCTGGTCGACGTGGACGCCGCGGGCGCGTCGGGCGGTGCCGTCGCCGCCACCCGCATGGGGACCTGGGGCGTCGACACGGCCGGCATGGACACCTCGGTGTCGCCCGGCGACGACTTCTTCGGCTACGTGAGCGGCACGTGGGCCGCCGACACCGAAATCCCCGCCGACAAGTCGATGTACGGCTCGTTCCTCGCCCTGCGCGACCTGTCCGAGTCGCGCGTGCGCGGGCTCGTCGAGGGCTATGTGGAGCAGGGCGCCGCCGCGACCGGCGACGCGGCCAAGGTCGCCGCGCTGTACCGCGGCTTCCTCGACGAGGCCGCGATCGAGGCGCAGGGCGCGAAGCCGCTGGCGCCGCACCTCGACGCCATCCGCGCAGCCGCCGACCGCGACGTGCTGGCCGACCTGATGGGTGCGGCCTCCGGCAGCGTCGGTGCCACGCTGTTCCGCCTCGGCGTCTCCGACGACCAGCGCGATCCGGACCGCTACACGCTGTACATGAGCCAGTCTGGCCTGGGCCTGGGCGACCGGCAGATGTACCTGGACGAGAAGTTCGCGCCGCAGCGCGAGCGCTACGTCGCCTACATCGGCCAGCTGCTCGAGCTGGCCGGCTGGGACGATCCGAAGGGCAACGCGCAGCGCGTCTTCGACTTCGAGAAGTCGGTGGCCGAAGCCCACTGGACCCGCGCCGAGAGCCGCGACCGCAGCCGCACCTACAACCCGGTCGAGCGCGCCGAATTCGCGACCACCGCGCCCGGCTTCGACTGGGAGCGCTTTTTCACCGCCGCGGGCGTCGGCCAGGCCGAGCGTGCGGTGGTCCGCCAGGACAGCGCCATTCCGAAGCTGGCCGCGCTGTTCGCCAAGGCCAACCTCGACACGCTGAAGGCCTGGCAGGCTTTCCACGTCACCGACCAGGCTGCGCCGCTGCTGTCGAAGGCATTCGTCGACGCGCACTTCGACTTCCGTTCGAAGTTCCTGTCCGGCCAGCCGGAACAGAAGGAGCGCTGGAAGCGCGGCGTGGCGCATGCCGAGGAGGCCATGGGCGAGGCGATCGGCCGCGACTACGTGCAGCTGTACTTCCCGCCGGACGCCAAGGCCAAGATGGACGCGCTGGTCGCCAACGTGAAGGCCGCCATGGGCGCGCGGCTGGACACGCTTGCCTGGATGGGCGAGGACACCAAGACCGAGGCCCGCGCCAAGCTGGCCGGCTTCGGGCTCAAGATCGGCCACCCGGACACCTGGCGCGACTACGCCGCGCTCGAGGTCAGGGAAGGCGACGTGCTCGGCAACGCGCTGCGTTCAGCCGCATTCGAATGGGACTATGACCGCGCGCGCATCGGCCAGCCGGTCGACAAGGCCGAGTGGGGCATGACCCCGCAGACGGTCAACGCCTACTACTCGTCGGTCAAGAACGAGATCGTGTTCCCGGCCGCGATCCTGCAGCCGCCGTTCTTCGATCCCGACGCGGATCCGGCGGTGAACTACGGCGGCATCGGCGGCGTGATCGGCCACGAGATCATCCACGGCTTCGACGACCAGGGGCGCAAGTCCGACGGCGCCGGGCTGCTGCGTGACTGGTGGACGGCGGACGACGCCGCCAAGTTCGAGGCCGAGGCCGCGAAGCTGGGCGCGCAGTACGAGGCCTATGCGTTCCCGCAGCTGCCGGGCATGCACATCAACGGCAAGGTGGCGATGGGCGAGAACATCGGCGACCTCGGCGGCCTGACGATCGCGCTGGAGGCCTACCGCCGCTCGCTCGACGGCAGGGACGCGCCGGAGATCGACGGTTTCACCGGCGAGCAGCGCTTCTTCATGGGCTGGGCCCAGGTGTGGCGCACCCTGTGGCGTGACGATGCGCTGCGCCAGCAGCTGGTCAACGGCACGCATTCGCCGGGGCACATCCGCGCGTTCGCGCCGCTGCGCAACATCGATGCCTGGTACGACGCGTTCGACGTGAGCGAAGGCGACAAGCTGTACATCGCGCCGGAGGATCGCGTCCGGATCTGGTGACGCCGTCGCGTCGTTGATTCCCGCATATCGACGGGGGGCAGGCCAGTGGCCTGCCCCTCGTTGTTTTCACATGCCGCCAGCGCCGCCCTGCAGCGAGCGCGCCGTATCCAGGTGCCGCTGGATGGCCGCGCGGGTATCGCGCAGGTGCTGCGACACGCCCGCGTCGCTGGCGCCGGGAATCAGCTCGCTGTCGAGCTTGGCCAGGGCCTCCTCATGACCCTTGACCATCGCGTCGACCCAGGCCGTGGTGAATGCCTCGCCTTCCAGCGCTGCGAGCCGCGTGCGCTCGGCTTCGTGCTTCTGGCGCATGGCCGCGAGCTCTGCGTCGCTGCCGCCGGCGCCATGTGCCATCGCGGCGCTGGTTCCGGCGCTGCCGCTGTCGTCACCCATCAGCCGGGTGGTCGCCTCGAGGTTGCGCGTGTGCTCGTCGCGCAGCGTCTCGGCATAGCGCCGCACCTCGCCCTCGACGTTCTTGGAAAGTGCGTCCTCGGCCGCGGCGATCTCGTGGCGGTCGACTTCCTGCACGGCGAGCAGCGCCTTGTGATCGGCGTCGCCGGAGGCCATGGCGGTTCCGGTGGTGGGATCCATCGCCGCGGACGCGGTGGCGTCGCCCGCGGTCGCATCCGTGGTCGCGGCGACACCGCCGTCAGCCATGCCCGCGGCGGCCGTGCCGGTTGCCGGGTCCTGCTGGCCGGCATCGTCGCCGCCCCGGCAGGCCACCAGGGCCAAGGGAAGCAGCGCGTAGAGCAGGGGAGTCGTCTTGTTCATGGTGGGCTTCTCGCGTGGGGGAGGTGTGACCCTCTTCCCCGTGAGCGGACGCGCCTGTGAAACATGGCTGTGAAAAAAGCGCACAACGCGCGTCCGGTGGCAGCGTCGCGTCACGCAGGCCCCATGGCGTGCTCTCCATGCTCGGGGCTGGTCCGGGGGTGAGGAGTGGCAAGTGCGCATTCACCATCTCAACTGCATTTCCACGTGCCCGCTCGGCGGTCGCCTGATGGATGGGCGCACCCGCGGCCTCGTGGAGCGGGGTCACCTTGCCTGCCATTGCATGCTGGTCGAAACGCCAGCTGGCCTGGTCCTGATCGACACTGGACTGGGCCTGCAGGACGTACGCGATCCACGCGGACGCCTGAGCGCCTTTTTTCTCGCCCTGGTCGCGCCCGGGTTCAGGGAGGCGATGACTGCCGTCCGCCAGGTCGAGGCCCTCGGCCATGCCGCGCGCGACGTGCGCCACATCGTGCTCACGCACCTGGACTTCGACCACGCCGGCGGACTGGATGACTTCCCGGAAGCCACCGTGCACATGCTCGCCCGCGAGCGCGACCACGCTGTCGCGCAGGCTTCATGGCTGGACCGTCAGCGCTTCCGCCCGCAGCAGTGGGCCAGCCGTGGGCGTTGGCGGGTCTACGACGGCGCAGCTGGCGCACCGTGGATGGGCTTCGATGCCGTGCGTGATCTTGCCGGCCTGCCTCCGGAGATCCTCCTGGTGCCACTGCCGGGGCACACGCACGGACATGCCGGCGTCGCGGTCGACACGGGTACAGGCTGGCGCTTCCTCGCCGGCGACGCCTACTTCCACGAGCAGGAAATGCGCTCCGAGCCGAAGTGCCCGCCTGGCCTGCGCGCCTACCAGTGGATGATGGAGCTCGACCGGCCGGCGCGCCTGCACAACCAGGCCCGCCTGCGTGCCCTTCGGCAGGCACATGCCAGCGAGCTGACGCTGTTCTCGTCGCACGACGTGGCCGAGTTCGAGCGGCTTTCCATGCGGCCTGCATCGACACCTGCATCTTCGGGCGCCTGACAGCGCGTGGGACCCGGTCCACACGCCGTGAAGACCTGCCGTCGGTTGCCGGCACGGACGTGCCGCATCACGGCCGGCGCTCACCGGCGTGCGACGCAGCCTGCTGTTGCATGGCCCGCACATTGAACGGAGAACGCACATGACCACGCACAACCACGAGCGCTTGCTCAGCTGGCTGCAGGACGCCTATGCGATGGAGCAGGAGGCCGAGACGATGATGGCTGCGATGGCTTCGCGCATCGAACACTACCCGGAGCTGCGGACGCGGATCGAGCAGCACATCGAGGAAACCCGCCAGCAGGCGTCGCAGGTCGCGGCGTGCATCGAACAGCTCGGAGGGAGCCTTCCCACCGCGAAGAGCACGATCGCCAAGGGGATGGCGGCCATACATGCGGCCGGCAACGCGATGATGAGCGACGAAGTTGCGAAGGGCATCGGCATCAGCTACGCGTTCGAACACATGGAGATCGCCACGTATCGCGCGCTGGTCGTGGCCGCCCGTCGCGTGGGGCAGGACGAGGTCGAGCGGGTCTGCCAGGCGATCCTGGAGCAGGAGCAGGCGATGGCCGACTGGCTGTTCGAGCGCCAGCCGCAGCTGATCGAAGCCTTCCTCGAGCGCGAGCAGGCCGACCTGCAGGCGAAGCGCTAGTCCGGGCGGCGGGGCGCGCGGCGGCGCGGCGGCGCACTGCACTTCCAGACGGGCCTGCGGGGCGGCGATGTGGCCGCCCCTTTTCTTCGGCCCCCGTTCCGTGGCGTAATCGGGCACCCACGTCGTCCGTCCCACCGAGGTCCGCAGTCCGAACAGCCACAGGAGCCAGCCACGCGATGCATCCGGAAGTGATCAGCGAGGAATACGGGATCCCCGCCGCCCAGGCGAGGGACATCATCGGCCGCGAGACGCGGCGGGCGCTGCTGCAGCGCTGGCAGGCATGGGCATGGCTTACGCTCACGGCGGGACTGGCCACCGCCCTGTACCTGGCGCAGCCGGGCAACGGCCTCTGCGCGCTGGCCATCGGCGGCGGCGCACTGCTGGTCTGGTACCAGGTCGGGCGCTTCCTCGCCGAGCCGGCGGTGCATGCCGCCGCGCGGGACCGCTCGACCGCTTGACCGCGGTCAGGGTCCGGCCCTGCCGGCCATCCTAGGCTTGCACGCTCCCGTCCGATCCGGAGCGCTGCATGTCCGAGCCGTCCATCCTCATCGTCGGTGCCGGCCCCGCCGGCCTGTGCCTGGCGCGCGCGCTGTCGCTGCGCGGGCTGGAGGTCGACGTGATCGAGCGCCAGCCGCGGTCGGCGATCGCCAGCCCGGCGCCTGACGGGCGCGAAATCGCCCTCACCCGTGGCTCGCTGCGCATCCTTCGCGAGCTCGGGGTCCTCGACCGGATCGAGGCCGGCCGCGTGCATCCGCTGGTGCGCGCCAGGGTGGCCGATGGCGATGCCGGCGAGGGCTTCGAGGTCGATGCCGCGCCGTTCGGCCATGAGGCCCTGGGCAGCCTGATCGCCAACAGCGACATCCGCGCCGCGGCCTGGGCGATGGTCGAAGCGGATCCGCGCATCCGCGTGCACTTCGATGCGTGCGTGGCATCGGTTACCGCGGGTTCGCGCAGCGCCGCCGTGGTGCTCGAGGACGGGCGGCGCTTCGAAGCGCCGCTGCTGGTGGCGGCCGACAGCCGCTTCTCGGCCACCCGCCGGGCGCTGGGCATTCCCGTGGCCATGCACGACTTCGGCAAGACCATGCTGGTCTGCCGCGTCCGACCGGAACTGGCGCACGGTGGCGTGGCCTGGGAATGGTTCGGCGAGGGCCAGACGCGCGCCCTGCTGCCGCTCGGCGAATGCCTGGCCTCCGCGGTGCTCACCGTCACCGGGGCCGAAGCGGAGCGCCTGGTGGCGCTGGATCCCGCGGAGTTTTCCCGGGAGCTGGAGCAGCGATATCGCGGCCGCTTCGGCCGCATGGTCCTCGAAGGCGAGGTGCACGCCTGGCCGCTGGTTGCGACCTGGGCGCACCGCTTCGTCGGCCAGCGCTTCGCACTCGTCGGCGACGCCGCCGTCGGCATGCATCCGGTCACCGCGCACGGCTTCAACCTCGGCCTGGCCAGCGTCGAACGCCTGGCCTCGATCGTGGCCGAGTCGATGGCGCGCCATGGCGATCCGGCGGAACCCGGCCTGCTGGCGCGCTACCAGCGGCGCCACCGCGCCGGCTGCGCCGCCCTGTTCCTCGGAACCGGGCTGGTGGTGCGTGTGTTCACCGACGACCGCGCGCTGCTGCGACCGCTGCGCCGCGCGATCATCGGGGCCGGACGCGCGCTGCCGCCGCTGCGCCGCGCGCTGGCCGACGTGCTGCTCGACGACGGACCCGTCGATCCGACGCCGCTGGAGCGCCTGCGTCGTGGCCTGGCGGTGCTGCGGCCCAGGGCCGCCGGCGGCCCGCGGCTACAATGAACGGCCCCACGCACGCTGGAGCCGCCATGCCCGCCATCCCCGCCTGTCCGCAATGCGGACTGGAGAACACCTATGCCGATGGCGCCCTGCTGGTCTGCGCCGACTGCGGCCATGAGTGGGCGCCCGGCGACGGCGCGGCGGGCGATGCCCCGGTGGTGCGCGACGTCAACGGCAATCCGCTGGCGGCCGGCGATACCGTGGTCGTGATCAAGGACCTCAAGGTCAAGGGCTCGTCGATTCCGCTCAAGCAGGGCACGGTGATCCGCAACATCCGCCTGGTCGAGGACGACGCCGAGCACATCGAGGGCCACTCCGACCGGATCAAGGACCTGGTGCTGAAAACCTGCTTCCTGCGCAAGGCCTGATTCCCATGGACGCGGCGTCCGCCCTCGACATGGCCCCGGCACCGGGTCGCCGCGTCGCCGTGGTCGGCGGCGGGCCGGCCGGGCTGTTCGCGGCCGAGCGGCTGCGCGCGGCGGGCTGCGAGGTGCACGTCTTCGAGGCCAAGGGGTCGGTGGGCCGCAAGTTCCTCGTCGCCGGCAAGGGCGGCCTCAACCTCACCCATTCCGATCCGCCCGCGCTGTTCGCCAGCCGCTACCGCGAGCGCGCCGGCGAGGTGGCCGGCTGGCTGGACGCCTTCGACGCCGACGCGCTCCGCGCCTGGGCGCTTGGCCTGGGCGTCGAGACCTTCGTGGGCAGCTCGGGCCGCGTCTTCCCCCGCGACCTGAAGGCCGCACCGCTGCTGCGCGGCTGGGTACGCCGGCTGCGCGCCGAGGGCGTGCAGCTGCACGTGCACCACCGCTGGACAGGCTGGACCGACGGCGGAGGCCTGCGCTTCGAGGCGCCGGACGGCGAGCGGATCTTCGAGGCCGATGCGACGGTGCTCGCGCTGGGCGGCGGCAGCTGGCCGGAGCTGGGCTCGGACGGCGCGTGGCAGGACCTGCTGCGCGAAGCCGGCATCGACCTCGCGCCGCTCCGGCCGGCCAACTGCGGATTCGATGTGGACTGGTCGGCGCATTTCGCGCAGCGACACGCCGGCGCCCCGCTGAAGCCGGTCATCGCGCACTGGCGCGAGACCGACGACAGCCTGCATGCGCTGCAGGGCGAGTGCGTGGTCTCCGCGCACGGGATCGAGGGCAGCCTGGTCTATGCCATCTCGGCGGCGCTGCGGGACCGGATCGAGCGCGAGGGGCACGCGGTCGTCGAGCTGGACCTCGCCCCCGGTCGCGACAATGCGCGCCTGCAGGGCGAACTGGCGCGCCCGCGCGGCAAGCGCAGCCTGTCCGAACACCTGCGTCGCGCCGCCGGCCTGGACGGCGTCAAGGCGGGCCTGCTGCGCGAGGTGCTCGGCGCCGACGCCCTGCATGATCCGCAGGCCGTGGCCGCCGCGGCCAAGCGGCTGCCGCTGCGCCTGCGCGCGCCCCGGCCCATCGCCGAGGCGATCAGCAGCGCCGGCGGCGTGCGCCTGGAGGCGCTGGATGCGGAGCTGATGCTGCGCGCGCGGCCGGGAACCTTCGCCGCGGGCGAGATGCTCGACTGGGAGGCGCCGACCGGGGGCTACCTGCTGACCGCCTGCTTCGCCAGCGGCCACGTCGCGGCCGGCGGCGTGCTGCGCTGGCTGTCCCGGGCCTGACGCCGTCGGCAGCCCGATGGGGCATGCTGCTCCGTCCAGATCCGAACCGTGAGAGGCAACCATGAAGCGCGGACCCGTCCTGACCTGCCTGTTCGCGGCGCTCGTACTCGGGAGCTGCGAGCGCGTACCATCCGCGCCTGCCGCGCCTGCCGCGCCTGCCGCGCCTGCCGCGCCTGCCGCGCCTGCCGCGCCTGCCGCGCCTGCCGGGCCGACCGCCGGGGCTCCCGTCGCGTCGCCGGCCACGCCGCCAGCCCATGCTCCCGACGCAGCCACGTCCGACACGGCCACGTCCGACGCGAGGTCGACGCCGACGCCCACGCCCACGACGGTGCTCCCGCCGGCCTTCCTGATGTCGACCAACGAGCCGTTCTGGCAGGCCCGCGTGGAAGACAGCGCGGTGGTGCTTGACGGTCCCGAAGTCGCGGGCCGGCGCTTCGCGATCGAGCGCGAGGAGGCCGGTGACGGCACGCGCGTGGTCCAAGCCCGCGACGGCGCCGGGACGATCGAGGTCCGGCTCGCCCCCGGTCCCTGCCAGGACAGCATGTCGGGCGCGGTTTTTCCCTACTCGGGCGAACTGGTCGTCGACGGCGTGGGTCCGACGCGCGGGTGTGCGCGTCCGGCGGACATGCCGCCGCCGCGGCCGTCGGAAGGCTGAGGCGAGCCGGGCGCGTCGGCGAACGCGCCCGCAGCCTCAGCCGCGAGCCGCACCGAGGGTGTCCGCGGAGACCGCCCTTGGCGCCACCCGGCCGGGTTCGACCAGGATGGTGTCGCCCCAGTCGCTGGGCAGGATGATCGCCACAGGGCGCCCGCTGGCCGTGGCGTCGCCGAGCGCGACCGCGTGGGCCGCCATGGTCGCCTTGAACCGGCTGTGGAAGACCTCGTCGAACGTCGCGCCGCAGACCTGGAAGCCGGCCGCAAGCTGCTTGATCTCGACCATGGGCGTGCCTCGATGTTGGGGGAGCCCCGGCCCAGCTTCACGACTTGCTCAAGGTCGCGGCCGTTTCCGTTGCTGAGCGGCATCCGTGACCGGTGCAGGGCCGTGCTGCCGGGGCGTCCCAAGCTTGCGCCACCACCGTCCGGTCGCCCGTCGGCGACTTCGCGTTTCCGGGGTAGGAATAATCCGAATCAGCGCGGCGAAGGCTCGACCACGGGCTCGTCTTCGGGAAGCAGGTCTTCGCTCGCGTGGGCCCGCTGCTCGGCCACCAGGTGCGCGTCGAGGTCGCGGTTGACCGACATGTCGGCCGCGGCCTCGCGCGGATGCGGGTGCGGGTGCGGGTGCGGCGCCGGCGCTGCGCCGTCCACGAGCTCGGTCGTGTACTGGATGTTGCGCGGCGTCCGCACGCCCGCGTCGGCCAGGCCCGTGCGCACGGCGTGGATCGCCTCGCTGCGCACCTTGCCGAGGTCGCACTGGCGCTGGTCGACCCAGGCGAAGAAGCGCAGGGTGATGCCGCCGGCGTCATAGGCATCGACGGTCCATGACGGACCGGGATCGCTGGCCACGCCGTCGATCGCACGGATCGCGTCGAGCGCGATCTCCTGCACGTGGCGGATCGATTCCTCGACGTCGAGCGGGATGGTGAACTCGAGGCGCCGCTTCGGATTGCTGGAGAAATTCAGCACCACCGACTTGAACACCAGCGCATTGGGAAGCGTCAGCCGGTTGCCATCGTGGGTCACCAGGACGGTGGCGCGCGAGGTCAGGGCCGCGACCTTGCCTTCGTGCGCATTGTCGATGCGCAGCAGCTCGCCCGGCGCGAACGGACGGCGGATGCTGAGCAGCACGCCGGCGACGTAGTTCTCGGCGATGTCCTTGAAGGCGAAGCCCAGCGCGAGGCCGATCACGCCGGCCGAACCCATCACCGCGCCCACCAGCGCGGTTGCGCCGAGCAGGTCGAGCGCGACCAGCACGCCGCCCAGCAGGACCAGCCACTGCACCAGCTGCTGCACCAGGCTGGCGAAGAACGGATTCTCCGACTGCCAGTTGCGGCGCGCGATGCGGGCGCCCAGGCGCCGGCCCAGCCACTTTCCGAACCACCAGGCCAGGGCCACGACGGCGATCGCGACCAGCAGCAGGGGCAGGGCGGCGAGCAGCCGGGTCACCTTGTCCAGGGCCAGTTCCGAGGCGGTGGCGACGCGGTCGGTAAAGCGCGTGCTGAGGACGACGCGGTTGTCGACGCGGGCGATCCCCGGCTGCTGGGCGGCCACCTGCGCGGCACGCTCGCGGTCTTCCGGCGCCAGCACCACGCCCTGGAGCTCGGCCACGCCGTCGCGCACGGTGACCGAAACGTCGGCCAGGCCCGTGTCCTGCAGGCGCTGGGCCAGGCGGCGGCTCTCCAGCAGGTCTGCGGACACGGCTTCAGCCGTATCGAGAGGATCACCCGCATCGGGCAGTCCAGCCGCATCGGGCAGGCCGGCCGCATCGGGCAGTCCAGCCGGTGGCGCGGCGTCCTGGGCCGACGCGGCCCCGACGCCCAGGGCGAGTGTGAACAGGAGGGCGGCGAGGGGTCCGGAAAGGCGGGTGCGCATGGATCAATGCTCGCATGCCGCGGTGAAGGCTGCGCCTGCGGGGGGTCGCGGCCGGCCTGCCCGGACGCCGCACTTGTGCACGCCATCCACCGCCCCGATAACCGAAGCTGGAGCCACCGTGACGTGCAGGAGCAGACCATGGCCACCGGCTGGGCAGGCGACGGCGCCGTGCAGGACCAGATCGACGCGACGGTGAAGGACGCCATCGAGCGCGCGCGCAGCCGCCTCGGGACCGGTCCGGGGCGCGCCGCGTGCGAGGAGTGCGAGACCCCCATCCCCGAGGCACGCCGCAAGGCGGTGCCCGGCGTGCGGCTGTGCGTGGCCTGCCAGGAGGCGTTCGACGAGGAGGAGGCCGGGCACGCCGGCTACAACCGCCGCGGCAGCAAGGACAGCCAGCTGCGCTGAGGCGGCGCTGCTAGGCTTCGCGTCCGGATGCGACGGGAGAACCGGGTGGCGATCAAGGGACAGGGACCCGGCTGGCTCCAGGGCGTGCTCGCCCGCCTGCGCGGTGGGCCCGCGGTGGATCCGACCGGGCTTCCGCTGCCGCCTGCGCGCCTGCGCCGCCATCGCGGCTACGTCTCGTTGCAGTTCGTGCGCGGCCAGACCCAGAGCCGAATGGCCGCCGGCGATCCCGACCGCCTGCTGGTGGACTACACGCGGAGCATGCTGGCGGCGCTGCTGTGGCAGCCGCGACCGGCGCGGATCGGCATCGTCGGGCTCGGCGGCGGGTCGCAGGTCAAGTTCCTGCATCGCCACGTCGCGCAGGCACGGCTCGAGGTCGTGGAAAACCATCCCGGCGTGATCGCGCTGCGCCGGGACTTCGGCATCCCGGACGACCACGCGCGCCTCGAGGTCGTGCTCGACGATGGCGCCCGCTTCATCGCGGCTAGGCCCGGGCGCTACGAGGTGCTGCTGGTGGACGGCTACGACGCCGCGGGCATTCCACCCGCGCTGTCGACGCCGGCCTTCCACGCCGCCTGTCGCGACGCGCTGGTGCCCGGCGGCGTCATGGCCAGCAACCTGCACGGCGCTGACCCGGAGCCGCGCATCCGCCGGCTGCGCGATGCCTTCGGCGCGGACCGGGTGCTGGTCGTCGAGGAGGAGAAGATGAGCAACCGCGTCGCCTTCGCCTGGACCGGGGCGACTCCCGATGGCGGCGACGCCTGCATCGCCGCCGTCGACGCGGCGCTCACCGGCGAAGCCCGGCGCGAGCTGGCCGTCGCCATCGAACGCATCGCGCAGGCGCTGCGTCGGCGCGGGGCAGGGCCGTGCGCGAACTGATCCCGCTGCCCGCCGGCATGTTCGACGCGCTGCGCGCCGCCTACGCCACGCCCCCGCGCGCCTACCACCATTTCGGCCACGTGGAAGCGCTGCTGGGCCACTTCGACGAGGTCGCCGCCGGCCCGGGCTGGGCGCGTCCGCGCGAGGCCTGGCTGGCGATGCTCTACCACGACGCCGTCTACCAGCCCGGCCGCCGCGACAACGAGGCGCGATCGGCCGAACTGGCCGTGCACGGCATCGCGCGCTGGCTGCCCGACGCAGGCCTGGACGTGGCGCATGTCGTCGACCTGATCGAGCTGACCGCCCGCCATGGCGCGCTGTCGCCGGAGGCGCTCGGCGACGGCCCAGACGGCGACGACCGCCGCAACTTCCTCGACTGCGACATGGCCATCCTCGGCGCCGATGCCGCCGCCTTCGACGCCTACGACCGCGCGATCGCAGAGGAATACCGCGACGCCGTGCCCGGCTGGCTGTACCGGATCAACCGGCGGCGCTTCCTGCGCGGCCTCCTGCGCCGTGAACGCATCTATCTCGGTGACTTCTTCCACGCGCGTCTGGACGCCGCGGCCCGCGCCAACCTGCGCCGCGCCATGGGTGGGCGGGACTGACGAGCCACGCCGGGACCGACCTGCGACGCAGGGCTCGCGCGCCTGCCATGGGCCGCGGGTATCCTGTGCACGATGGCGAAGCTCCTGCTCAACATGCGGATGGTGCCCGAGGACGAGGCGGACGAGGTCCGCGGCTTCCTGCGTGCGCACGCCATCGCCTTCCACGAAACCCGGCCCAGCCGCTGGGGCATCTCCTACGGCGGCATCTGGGTGTCGGAGGACGCCGATTACCCGCAGGCGCGGCGGCTGATGGACGACTACCAGGCGGCCCGCCAGGCGCGCGCGCGCGCCGAACATGCCCAGGCGGTGGAGGACGGCAGCGCGGACACGTTTGCCGACATGTTCCGCCGCGAGCCGCTGCGGGTGCTTGCGGTACTGCTGGGCATCGTCGGCCTGCTGCTGCTCGTGGCACTGCCGGTGGTGCTGCTGGGGCGGGCCGGGACGTGAGCCCGAGCCGGCCGGGCAGGACACCCTACTGGCCGGACCGCTCCGCCCTGCGCAGGCGGCGCAACGCAAGACGGGCCTTCTGGCTGCTGGCCGTGCTGGTGCTGGTGCTGCCGTGGTTCGGCTACCAGCATGTGCGCGACTGGCTGCGCCCGGGCGCGGATGCGAACCGTCGTGCAGTCGACGGAGCGGTCGAGAGCAGGCCGGCCGAGGGCGCTCCGGCCGGGAGCGCCGAGGCCGGAGCGCCGCTGGTCGCGGAACCGGCTGGCGACGCGCGCAACCCCGACGGCGACGCGGACAACCCCGACGGCGACGCGGCCGCCGGGCTCGACGCCATCGACCGCGACGCAAGGGCCGGCGACGGCGCGGCGGCCGTCGCGCGGCTGGCCGACCTCGGGGCCGAGGTGCATCGCCAGGTCCTTCTGGCCGACCGGGGCAGCGCGATCCGCCGCGAGGCCGCGCGCCGCGACGTCGCCGACATTCCCGGCGTGCGCGCGGCGGGCTGGGTGGACCGCATGACCATGCTGCTGGTGATGGCGTCGCGCGGCACCGGGCACGCGACCATCGCCGAGGCCTGCCGCCGCCTCGGCACGCACGGCGACGTGGCCGGCCTCGCGGTCCGCGTGCAGGAAGTCGCGGGCGACCAGGTCTCGGCCGGCGCGCTGCTGGGCGAGTGCAGGCCGGGTAACGGCGCGTCCGCGGGCGGCGGCCCGATGCAGCCGTTCCCCGGCGCTCCGCTGCGCGCCGCGCAGGGTGGGGCGGAAGCGGACGACGAAGATCCCGAAGCCGCGGACGCGCGGCGCCGGCGCGCCGAAGAGAGCCTGCGCATCCTCAGCGAGACCACGCCCGAACTTCCCACGGCTCCGCAACCCCGGGTCGACCCCTGACGCGCGGTGGTCGCCGAGCGCTTATCATCGGCGCGCACCCGACGCCCCCCGGACTCCCGCTTGGAACTGCTCGACCGCTTCGCCATCGCCGTGCTCGCGCTCGGCTGCCTCGTGTCCGCCGGCTGCGCGCGCGACGACGTGCCCGCCGCCGGCCAGGACCAGCCGCCCGCGACCAGCGCGCCGACGCCGTCGCCGCGCAATTCGCTTGAGCCCGATCCCGGCAAGGCGCCGACCGAGCGCGCCGCGCCGCCCACCCTGCAGCCAGTGGCCATCGGCCGCTTCGTGCCGGCCGACCGCGTCTCCACCGCGATGACCGGCGCGCTGGACATCGGCGACTCGCGGATCACCGGCGAGAACGGCGCGGCCTTCGTCACCGAGCGCATGGCCATCGTGCGCGGTGGCGACGAATACAGCGCCGGCGAGCGCTACGCCGACATGATGAGCATCGACGCCGGCCAGCCGGTGGAGCTGCGGCGCGTGCTGGACGAAGTGCGCGCCGACGGCCAGGGCTTCTGCGGCAGCATGAAGACCGGCTTCCTGGCGCTGGCCAGCTACGAGGAGGCCGGCATCCGCGTCGTCAAGCTGCTCGCGCTGCAGGGCGACGGCATTCCCGCCGCCACCGCCACCGATACCCGGCTGTGCGCCGCGACGAGCTACGAAGCCGCGCGCTGAGTCAGGCCACCGTGCCCGCCGCGTGGCCCGAGGCCCAGGCCCACTGGAAGTTGTAGCCGCCCAGCCAGCCGGTGACGTCGACCACTTCGCCGATGAAATACAGGCCCGGCACGCTGCGCGACATCATCGTCGTCGATGACAGCCCGTCGGTGTCGACGCCGCCGAGCGTGACTTCCGCGGTGCGGTAGCCCTCGGTCCCGCTGGCCACCACCGGCCACGCCGACAGCGCGGCGGCCGCGCGCGCCAGCATCGGCTCGTCGAACTGGCGCAGCGGCCGGTCCCCCAGCCAGTGCTCGCACAGCCGCTGCGCGAAGCGCTTGGGCATGCGTTCGGCCAGCACGGTGCGCAGTTCGCTCGCAGGACGCGCCGCGCGCTGCGCGCGCAGGAATTCCAGGGCGTCCAAGCCGGGCAGCAGGTCGATCGCCAGCGGCTGGCCCGGTTCCCAGTACGAGGACACCTGCAGCATCGCCGGCCCGCTGAGCCCGCGATGGGTGACCAGCATCGCGTTGCGGAAGCACGGGCCGCGCGCGACGGCCTCGACCTCGAGCGCGACGCCACTGAGCCCTTCCAGGCGCTCCGCGTGGCTGCCGGTGAGCACCAGCGGCACCAGGCCTGCGCGCGTCGGTAGCACCGCGTTGCCGAACTGTTTCGCCAGCGCATACCCGAAGCCGCTGCCGCCCAGGCTCGGGATCGACAGTCCGCCGCTCGCCACCACCAGCGACGCCGCCGCGACCCGCCCGCGGGCGGTGTCGACGAGGAAGCCGTCCCCCTCCCGCGTCACCGCGTGCACGTCGCAGCCGGTCTCGATCGAGACCCCGGCATCGCCGCATTCGTCGAGCAGCATGCGCACGATCTGCTTCGAGGACTCGTCGCAGAACAGCTGCCCCAGCTCCTTCTCATGCCACGCGATGCCGTGGCGGTCGACCATGTCGATGAAGTCGGCGGGTCGATACCGCGCCAGCGCCGACTTGCAGAAGTGTGGATTGGCCGAGATGAAGTTGGCAGGCGTGGTGCCGGTATTGGTGAAATTGCAGCGGCCGCCGCCCGACATCAGGATTTTCTTGCCCGGCCGGTTGGCGCGCTCGATGACCCGCACGCCGCGTCCGCGCCGGCCCGCGGTCATCGCACACATCAGCCCGGCGGCGCCGGCCCCGATGACCAGCACATCGCATGAAATCGTCATCGCGACAGGATAGCCCGGCGGTCTCCCGCCCCGACGCCCCGATGACCCCGAAGTAGAATGTCCCGATGCACGACCAGCCAGATCATCCGCCACCTCCCCAGCCCACGCTCCGCGCACAGCGAACGAACGCGCACACAGGGATGCGCCCGTGACCTGGCTCGGCCTGGTCGCGGTCATCATCGGGCTCTACCTGGCGTTCAAGGTCGCCGGCGTCGTGCTGAAGCTCGCGCTGTGGGTGCTGATCGTGGTTGCCGCGTACTGGTGGCTGGCGCCAATGTTCGGCTGGCCGCCACTGGACGAGGTGATCCACGTGCTGGGCCCCTGAGGGCCCAGGCGTTTACTCCGGGCGCGGGCCCTTGCGGTGCGGCGTCCGCGGCGGGAACGGCTTCTTGCCGAAGGTCTTCTTCGCGAAGGGCTTGCGGCCCGGCACCTTGCCGGCCGTGTCGGGCGCCTCGCCGTCCCTGGTGATCCGCAGCTGCTGGCCCGCGCACCAGACGCCCTTGAGGTGGGTCATGGTCTCCTGCGGCATGCCGTCAGGCAGGTCGATCAGGCTGTGGTCCTCGAAGATCTCGATGCGGCCGATGTGCTTCGCCTCGAGGTTGGCCTCGTTGGCGATGGCGCCGACGATGTTGCCCGGCTTCACCCCGTGGTCGTAGCCGACCTCGACCCGGAAAGTCTGCATGCCGGCCTGGGGCGGGCGTGCCGTGCGCTCCTTCTTCGGGAACGCGGGCCGGTCACCGCGGTCGCCGCGCTCGGGGCGCTCGGGACGGCCGGGGCGGTCGCGGAAGCCGCGATCCTCGCCGAACGCCGGCGCCGGCCTCGGGTCGCGTTTGGGCGCCTCCATCAGCAGCGGCACGTCGCCGCGCGCCATCTTCGCCAGCGCCGCGGCGATCTCCACCGCCGGCACGTTGAACTCGCGCTCGTAGTCCTCGACCAGCGACTGGAACAGCGTCAGCCCGCCCGCGGCCAGGGTGTCGGTGATCGACTGCTTGAACTTGCCGATGCGCGCGTCGTTGACGTTCTCCACCGTCGGCAGCTCCATCTGCTCGATCGGCTGGCGGGTGGCGCGCTCGATCGAGCGCAGCATGTTGCGCTCGCGCGGGGCGATGAACAGGATCGCCTCGCCGCTGCGCCCGGCGCGGCCGGTGCGGCCGATGCGGTGGACGTAGCTCTCGGTGTCATAGGGCACGTCATAGTTCAGCACGTGGCTGATGCGATCGACGTCCAGGCCGCGCGCGGCGACGTCGGTCGCGACCAGGATGTCGACCTTGCCGTCCTTGAGCTGGGCGATGGTGCGCTCGCGCTGCGCCTGGGCGATGTCGCCGTTGATCGCCGCGGCGGCGAAGCCGCGGGCCTGCAGCTTCTCGGCCAGCTCCTCGGTCGCGATCTTGGTGCGCGTGAACACGATCATGCCGTCGAAGGGCTCGGCCTCGAGGATCCGGGTCACCGCGTCGAGCTTGTTGGTGCCGCTGACCATCCAGTAGCGCTGGCGGATGTTGCGCGCCGTGCTGGTGGCGGACTTGATCGCGACCTCGACCGGATCCTTGAGGTAGGTCTGCGCGATGCGCCGGATCGGCGGCGGCATGGTGGCCGAGAACAGCGCCACCTGGCGCGTCTCCGGCGTGCGCGCGAGCACGGCCTCGACGTCGTCGATGAAGCCCATGCGCAGCATCTCGTCGGCCTCGTCGAGCACCAGCAGGCGCAGCTCGGAGATGTCCAGCGAACCCTTCTCGAGGTGGTCGATGACGCGCCCCGGCGTGCCGACGATCACCTGCACGCCGCGACGCAGCGCCTGCAGCTGCGGCCCGTAGCCTTGGCCGCCGTAGATCGGCAGCACCTGGAAACCAGGCAGGAAGGCGGCGTACTTCTGGAAGGCTTCGGCGACCTGGATCGCCAGTTCGCGCGTCGGCGCCAGCACCAGCACCTGCGGCTTGCGCGCCGTCGGGTCGAGGCGGGCCATGGCCGGCAGCGCGAAGGCCGCGGTCTTGCCGGTGCCGGTCTGCGCCTGGCCAAGGACGTCGCGGCCGGCCAGCAGCGGCGGGATCGTCGCGGCCTGGATCGGCGAAGGGGCTTCGTAGCCCACCGCGGTCAGGGCCTGCAGCAGGGGCTGCGGCAGGCCAAGATCGGTGAACAGAATGGTGGGGGCGTCGGAACTCATCTGCGGCCTCGATGCGGCCGGGACGGCCTTGCGGGCTGCGATTCTACGCCGGAGCGCGCATCCGTGCCGTCAGCGCAGGCGCGTCGCCAGCCGCTGGCCGAGGCGCACGGCGGTTTCGGCGCCGAGACCGGGGGCGAGTGCAGCGACCCCCGGCGGCAGCAGCACGATCACCGTCGAGCCGTAGTTGAAGCGCGCCATTTCCTGGAACCGCGCGAGTTCGACCGTGGCGCCACCCAGGTAATCCTTGCTGGTGACGCGATCGCCGTAAGCCGGGATTTCCTCCCCGCTCCAGACCGTTTCGACGCCGGAGACCAGCAGCGCGCCGACCATGACCACCGCCATCGGCCCGAAGTCGGTGGCGAAGTGGCAGACCAGGCGCTCGTTGCGCGCGAACAGCCGCGGCACCCGGGCGACCGCGTCGGGGCCGACGCTGAAAAGCCGGCCCGGCACGTGCACGGTGCGCAACAGGCGGCCGTTCCAGGGCATGTGCACGCGGTGGTAGTCGCGCGGCGACAGGTAGACCGTGGCGAACAGGCCGCCATCGTAGGGGGCAGCGGCGGTCGCGTCGGCCAGCAGCTCCGTCGCGGTGAACGAGCGGCCCTTGGCCTGGAAGATGCGGCCGTCCTCGATCGCGCCGCACTGGCTGATGCGGCCGTCGGCCGGCATCAGGATCGCCTCGGGGTCGGGATCGGCGACGCGCGCGCCCTCGCGCAGGCCACGGGTGAAGAAGGCATTGAAGGTGGAGTAGGCCGCCGGGTCGGACTGCGCCGCTTCCGAAAGGTCCACGCCAAAGCGCCGCACCACCGTGTCGATCAGCCAGGCGCGCAGGCGCGGGTGATCCGAATAGGCCAGCCGCCGCGCCGCGCCGGACAGCAGGCGGTGCGGCAGCGCGTAGGTCAGCGCGGTGACCAGGCTCACGGCAGCACCTCGCCGGTGAGTGCGGCCAGGTCGCGCGCGATCGCGGCCGGATCGAGCGGACCCTGGACCACGCCGGCCATCCTGCCTTCGGCGTCCAGCAGCGCGAGCGCCGCCGAGTGGTCGATCGTGTAGGCGTCCCCGGGGGCACCGTCGGGACCGGGGACCTTCATGAACACCAGCGACAGCCCGCGCGCGAAGGCCTCGAGCGCCGGCACGTCGGCCGTTGCCGCCAGGGTGTCGCGATGGAAGAACGCCGCGTACTCGCCGATCCGGTCCGGCGTGTCGCGCTCCGGGTCGACGGAGACGAACAGCACCCGCGGGCGGCGCGCCTCCGGCAGGGCCTCCCAGGCGGTCTGCGCACGCGCGAGGTCCGCCAGCGTCGTCGGGCAGACATCGGGGCAGTGGGTGAAGCCGAGGAACACCAGGGTCCAGTGGCCGTGCAGCTCCCCGGGCACCAGCTGGGTGCCGTCGGACTGCTGCAGGGCGAAGGGCGGGATCTCGCGGGCCTGCGGGAACAGGCGCACCGTTTCCAGTTCGGGACCGGCGGGTTCGGCGGGGCTGCCAAACCAGCGCTGCGAGGCGACGAGGCCGAGTCCGGCGGCGAGGGCGATCACCAGCACGATCAGGATGCTGCGGTTGAACATGGTGCCTCGTGGCGTCGGGGGCGGGCCATCATAGCGGCCCGCGGGGGAGGGAGCGTGGCTTCCCTATATACTGCGTGGCCCCGGCGGAAAGCGCCGCGAACGCGCGCCATGACGACCCATCAGCTCCAGACCATCATCGACCTGATCCGCTACGGCGCCAGCCGGTTCAACGCGGCGGGCCTGACCTTCGGCCACAGCTACGACAACGCGCTCGACGAAGCGACCCAGCTCACCCTGCACGCGCTGCACCTGCCGCACGACCTCAGTCCGGTCTACGGACAGGCACGGGTGACCGAGGCCGAGAAGGAGGACGTGCTCGGCCTCTTCATCCGCCGCATCGAGGAGCGCATGCCGGCCGCGTACCTGTGCGGCGAGGCGTGGTTCGCGGGGCTCAGCTTCAAGAGCGATCCACGCGCGCTGGTTCCGCGCTCGCCGATCGCCGAACTGATCGAGTCGGGCTTCGAGCCCTGGCTGGCGGGCCGCGACGTGCGTCGCGCGCTGGACCTGTGCACGGGCTCGGGCTGCATCGCGATCGCGATGGCGCACTGGAACCCGGACTGGCATGTCGATGGCGTCGACCTGAGCGACGACGCACTGGCCCTGGCGCGCGAGAACGAGCGCCGCCTGGACGTGCACAACACCCGCTTCCTGCGCTCCGACCTGTTCTCGGCGCTGCAGGGCGAGCACTACGACCTGATCGTCAGCAACCCGCCCTACGTCACCAACGACGAGACCGACGCGCTGCCGCGCGAGTATTCGTACGAGCCCGAGATGGGCCTGCGTGCCGGCGACGACGGCCTCGACCTGGTGCTGGAGATCCTGCGCGACGCGCCGCTGCACCTGTCCGAGGACGGCCTGCTCATCTGCGAGGTCGGCGAGGCCGAGCGCGCGCTGTCGCGCCTGCTGCCGGAGCTGCCGCTGATGTGGGTGGAGTTCAAGGTCGGGCAGATGGGTGTGTTCGTGGTCGAGCGCCACGACCTGGTGACCCACAACGCGCGCATCGCCCAGCTGGCGGCCGAGCGTGGGCGCGGCACGCCCGCGCAAGCGTCCGCCGCGCGGGCCGCATCGCCGACGCCCGCGCCGCCGCATCCGGCAGCCGGCATCGATCCGGACAGCCTGTTCTGATGGGCCTGCCCGCGGGCCTGGCGCGCGGGGCGCGGCCGTGAACAGCTTCGGGCAGCTGCTGCGCGTCACCACCTTCGGTGAATCCCACGGGCCGGCGATCGGCTGCGTGGTCGATGGCTGCCCGCCCGGCATCGCGCTGGCGTCGGACGACTTCGCGCGCGACCTCGGGCGCCGCGCCACCGGGCGCACCCGGCATACCTCGGCGCGGCGCGAGGACGACGCGATCGAGATCCTGTCCGGCGTCCACGAGGGCCTGACCACCGGCACGCCGATCGCCCTGCTCGTGCGCAACACCGACGCGCGCAGCCGCGACTACGCCGCGATCGGCGCCCGGTTCCGCCCTGGCCATGCCGATTACACCTATTGGCACAAGTACGGCATCCGCGACCCCCGCGGCGGCGGCCGCAGCTCGGCGCGCGAGACCACGATGCGGGTCGCCGCGGGCGTGATCGCCAGGAAGTGGCTGGCCGAGCGCCACGGCGTGACCGTCCGCGGCCATCTCGCGCAGATCGGCGAGGTCACGCCGCGCGGCTTCGACTGGGACGCGGTCGAGGGCAATCCGTTCTTCTGGCCCGATGCCGCGCAGGTGCCGGAGCTCGAGCGCTACATGGACGCGCTGCGCAAGTCCGGCGACTCGGTCGGCGCGCGCGTCACCGTGGTCGCCGACGGCGTGCCGCCGGGCTGGGGCGAGCCGGTCTACGGCAAGCTCGACGCCGGCATCGCCGCGGCGATGATGTCGATCAACGCGGTCAAGGGCGTGGAGATCGGCGACGGCTTCGCCAGCGTCGCGCAGCGCGGCAGCGTGCATCGCGACGCGATGACGCCCGAGGGCTTCCTGTCCAACCACGCCGGCGGCGTCCTGGGCGGCATCAGCAGCGGCCAGCAGGTCACGTGTTCGGTGGCCTTCAAGCCGACGTCGAGCCTGCGCCTGCCGGTGGCGGGCCTGGACGTCGATGGCCAGGTCGTGGACATCGTCACCACCGGCCGCCACGACCCCTGCGTCGGCATCCGCGCGACGCCGATCTGCGAGGCGATGCTGGCCCTGGAACTGATGGACCAGGCGCTGCGCCACCGCGCCCAGTGCGGCGACGTCGGCGCGGTGGCCCCGCGCATTCCGGCGGCGCCCGACGGCCCGCGCCATGGCTGAGACGCGACCCGGCGTCCAGCGGCCGCGGGTCTGGGTGTCGCAGCCGCTGTATCCGGATATCGAGGCGCGCCTGGACGCCTGGTTCGACGTCACCCGCACGCCGGTCGTCACCGACCACGCCCCGGCGGCGATCGCGGCGGCGCTGGCTGCGTGCGACGGCGCCCTGGTCACGCTCAACGACCGCATCGGCGAAGCCGAGATCGCCCGCGCTCCGCGGCTGCGCGCCGTGGCCAACGTCGGCGTGGGCTACAACAACCTCGACGTCGCCGCCCTGGCCGCGCGCGGGATCATCGCCACCAATACGCCCGGCGTGCTGACCGAAACCACCGCCGACTTCGGCTTCGCGCTGATGATGGCCGCGGCGCGGCGCATCACCGAAGCCGAAGCCTGGTTGCGCGAAGGCCACTGGCAGGGCTGGGGCTTCCACCAGCTGCTGGGCGCCGGGATCCACGGCAGCACGCTTGGCATCCTCGGCATGGGGCGGATCGGGCAGGGCATCGCTCGGCGCGCCCGGGGCTTCGGCATGCGCGTGCTGTACCACAACCGGACGCGGCTGCCGGATGCCATCGAGCAGGCGTGTGCGGCGCGCTGGGTGGCGCGCGACGCGCTGCTGGAAGCAGCCGACCACCTGGTACTGGTGCTGCCGTACTCGGCGCAGACCCACCACATCATCGACGGCGCCGCGCTGGCGCGCATGCGCCCGACCGCGACGCTGACCAACATCGCCCGCGGTGGCCTGGTCGACGAGGACGCGCTCGCCGACGCCCTGCAGTCGGGCCGGCTGGCCGCGGCGGGGCTGGACGTGTTCGAAGGCGAGCCGGCGGTCAATCCGAAGCTGCTTGCGTGCCGCAACGTCGTCCTGACGCCGCATATCGCCAGCGCGAGCCTGTCCACGCGCCGCGCGATGGTGTCGCTGGCGGTGGACAACCTGATTGCGGCGATGGGCTTCGGGCCGGATGCAGGGCGACCGCCGAGCCCCGTGGGCGGGTAGGGCCGGATCGGCCCGCCCCGCGGCTGCACGTAGAATGCGGCGATGTTCACCAGCATCGCCGCCTACCGTTTCGTCGCCATCGACGACCCCGCCGCCGTCGTCGCCCGGGTGCGCGCGCTTGCGGAAGAATTGGCGCTGCTCGGTACCGTGCTGGTCGCGGACGAAGGCATCAACCTGTTCCTGGCCGGCGAGGCCGGCGACGTCCAGGTCTTCCTCGCGCGCTTGGGCGAGGATCCGCGCTTCCACGCGCTCGAGGCCAAGCTGAGCCGGAGCCAGACCCGCCCGTTCGCGCGGCTGAAGGTCAAGCGCAAGCCGGAGATCATCAGCTTCCGCCGCGAGGGTGCGTCGCCACTGGATGGTCGGGCGCCCGCCGTCGCGCCGCCCGACCTGGCGCGCTGGATCGGGCAGGGCCACGACGACGCCGGCCGCCGGCTGGTGCTGCTCGACACCCGAAACCGCGAGGAGGTCGGCCACGGCAGCTTCGCCGGCGCCCTGACCCTGCCGATCGACAGCTTCACGGCACTTCCCGGCGCGCTGGAAGCGCATCGCGATGCGCTGGCCGATGCCACCGTGGTCGGGTTCTGCACCGGCGGCATCCGCTGCGAGAAGGCGGTCAACTGGATGCGCGCTGCCGGCTATCCCCACGCGCTTCAGCTCGAGGGCGGGATCCTGGGCTGGTTCGAGGCCATGGGCGACTTCGGCTACGAAGGCAGCTGCTTCGTCTTCGACGAGCGCATCGCCCTCGATCCGGCGCTGGGCGCCGCTGCCGACGCCAACGCGCGATAATGGCCACCTGCGCGGCGCCGCCGCGCGAAGACGAAACCGGAGTGGCGATGGGCAGGCAATACAGGGTGGCCGTGGTCGGTGCGACCGGCACGGTGGGCGAAACCATGCTGTCGATCCTGGCCGAGCGCGGCTTCCCGGTCGCGGAGCTGGTCGCCCTGGCCAGCGCCGCATCGGCCGGCTCGACGGTGGCGTTCGGCGACGACGAGGTGCTGGTGCGCGACCTGGCCGGCTTCGATCCCGCGGGCGTGGATATCGCGCTGTTCTCCGCCGGCGGCGCGGTCTCGAAGGAATACGCGCCGAAGTTCGCCGCCGCGGGCGCCGTGGTGATCGACAACTCCTCGGCCTTCCGCATGGATGCCGACGTGCCCCTGGTGGTCGCCGAGGTCAATCCGCAGGCGGCGCGCCAGCGGCCGCGCGGCATCATCGCCAACCCGAACTGCTCGACCATGCAGATGGTGGTCGCGCTGGCGCCGATCCACCGCGCCGCGGGCATCGAGCGCATCAACGTCGCGACCTACCAGTCGGTGTCGGGCGCGGGGCGCCAGGCGCTGGAGGAGCTCGGGCGGCAGACCGCGTCCCTGCTCGGGTTCCAGGGCGCGGAAGCCAGCCGCTTCCCGGTACAGATCGCCTTCAACCTGATCCCGCACATCGACGAGTTCATGGACAACGGCTTCACCCGCGAGGAGATGAAGCTGGTCTGGGAGACGCGCAAGATCCTCGGCGACGACGCGATCCAGGTGAATCCGACGGCGGTGCGCGTGCCGGTGTTCTACGGGCACGCCGAGGCCATCCACGTCGAAACCCGCGAGAAGCTCACCGCCGCGCAGGCGCGCGCGCTGCTGGAAGCGGCGCCGGGCGTGGAGGTGGTGGACGAGCGCGTGCCGGGCGGCTATCCGACGCCGGTGACCCACGCCTCGGGCAACGATCCGGTCTACGTGGGCCGCATCCGCGAGGACATCTCGCACCCGCGTGGACTCGACCTGTGGGTGGTCGCCGACAACATCCGCAAGGGTGCGGCCTTGAATGCGGTCCAGGTCGCGGAACTGGTGGCGGGCGAGGGCTGATGGCGCGTCCGCGTTGCCAGCGCAGTGCCGGGGCCGCTAGAGTCCACGCGACATGACGGGGGAAGGCGTGACCACGACACCGCGATTGCAGCGAGCACTGCGCTGGGCGGCCCTGTGCGGGCTGGCACTGGTGCTGTTTGCCGGCCAGGTACTGGCCCTCGGGCTCGGCCGCATCGAGGTCAAGTCGCGTGCCGGCGAGCCGCTGCTGGCCGAGATCCAGGTCGTGTCCAGCGATCCGGCCGAGCTCGACCAGCTGCGCGCGCGCCTGGCGTCGCCGGAGACCTTCCGCCGGATCGGCCTTGCCGCGCCGGATGCGGTGGTGTCGGGGCTCGAGTTCGCGGTGGCGCTGGATGCACGCGGCAACCCGGTCATCCGCGTCACCACGCGCGAGCCGGTGACCCAGCCGGCGCTCACCTTCCTGGTCGAGGTCGACTGGGGCCAGGGCCGCCTGGTGCGCGAGTATTCCGCGCTGGTGGACGCGCCGCAGACCGTCTCCGCGCCAGCCCAGCCGGCGATCGAGGCACCGGTGGCGGTGCCGTCGAACGCGATCGTGCGCACGCCGACCGCGGCCGACGCCGAGCCGGTGCCGGCGGACGAGGTCCGCGAGGAGACGGCGGCTGCCGATCCGGCACCGACGCCGCCGCCGCAGGCCGGGGCGGCCGAAGCGGCCCCGCAGCGCGCGACCGCGACCCCGGCAACCGCCGCGCCAGCCGCCGCGTCCACGCCTGGCGAATACGGCCCGGTCCGCGCGGGCGAAACGCTCGGCGCGATCGCCGGCGGCCTGGCCGGTGACGGGGTCAGCCGCGAACAGGCCATCGTGGCGCTGTTCCGCGCCAATCCTCAGGCCTTCATCGCCGGCAACCTGAACCTGATGCGCCAGGGTGCGGTGCTGCGCATCCCGGATCGCGGCGAAATCGCGGCGCTGGACCCGCGCGAGTCCCGCGCGCTGATGCGCGAGCAGATCGCCGCCTGGCGCGACATGACCCGGCCGGCTCCGCAGCCCGACGCCGCGCAGCCCGGCGCCGACGAGGCGACGGCGGCCGCTCCCGTCGCGCGCCAGGAGGAGCCCGCCGCGGCAACGCCCGCGCAGCGGACCGCGGACGCGCGGCTCGAAATCGTGCCGCCGTCGGCCGGCGACGGCCAGCAGGCAGTCATACGATCCGGCATCCAGGCCGGTGGCGAGGGCGAGATGCTTCGACAGGAACTGCAGCAGGAGCTGCAACAGCGCCAGGAAACCCTGGCCGCACGCGACGCCGAAGTGGCCGAGCTCCGGGCGCGCGTCGCCGACCTCGAGCGCCTGCAGGCCCAGCAGGCGCAGCTGCTGACGTTGAAGGACAGCGAGCTTGCCGCGGTCCAGGAGCGTCTGGGCACTCCTCCGGAGACCGCCGCGGCGACCGGACCCGAGGACTCGGCTGCAGCGGGCCTGCCCTGGGTCTGGATCGGCCTGGGCCTGCTGCTCGTGGCCGCCGCCGCCTGGCTGCTGGTCCGCCGCGCGCCGAAGGCGTCTCCGCGCCCGCGCTTCGACACCGCCACCCTGGCCGCGGCCTCGCCGCCGCGCGGGGGCGGCGCCGACGCACCGGCCCCGCCGGTCGCGCCGCCACCGGCTCCGGCCGGCGTCCCGGCATGGCATGCGGACAGCACCGTCCCCGCGACGCCGTCCGACGACGTGCCGGCAGCGCGCGACTCCGGCGCGGCCGCGGACGACGCGGCGGCCATCGCGGCGCTCGATCCGGCGCCCGGCGGCAGCGAGCGCATCGAACTGGCCCGCGCCTACCTGGACCTGGGCGATACCGACACCGCCCGCGACCTGCTGCGCGAAGTCGCCGAAGCCGGGGATCCGGCCGCCCGCGCGGAAGCATCGCGCCTGCTGGAAGGCATCGCCTGACGGACGAGCCATGGCCGCGGTCGCCCGCGGCGCGGCCGGTCCGTCGACGCACGCCATGCGCTACGCCCTGGGCATCGAGTACGACGGCGGCGGTTTCCTGGGCTGGCAGCGGCTGACTCCGCACGGCGTCGACAGCGCGGACACCCTGCAGGCGGCGCTGGAAGGGGCACTGTCGAAGGTGGCCGACGCGCCGATCGCCACCACCTGCGCCGGCCGCACCGACGCCGGTGTCCACGCCCGCTGCAACGTGGTGCATTTCGACAGCGCGGCGGCGCGCAGCCCGCGCAACTGGGTCATGGGCACCACGTCGCTGCTGCCACAGGCGATGTCGGTGCGCTGGTGCCAGGAGGTCGGCGACGACTTCAACGCGCGCTTCTCGGCCCGTGCGCGCCGCTACCGTTACAGCATCATCAATCGCCCCGTGCGCCCCGCGCTCGGCCGCCAGTACCTGGCCTGGATGAAGAAGCCGCTGGACGCGGGCGCCATGCACCTCGCCGCGCAGCGTCTGGTGGGCGAGCACGACTTCTCCGCGTTCCGCACCGTCCATTGCCAGGCGCCGCACGCGCGCCGCGACCTGCAGGCGATCCGCGTCTGGCGCGAGGGCGACGTGGTGGCGGTGGAGGTGCAGGCCAATGCTTTCCTGCATCATATGGTCCGCAACATCGTCGGTTCCCTGCTCGAAGTCGGTGGCGGATCCAGGCCTGAGCACTGGATCGCCGAGGTCCTCCAGGCGCGCGACCGCCGCTTGGCCGGGCCCACCGCTCCGCCGGGTGGTCTGGTCTTCCTGGCCCCGCTTTACCCGGCCGAGTGCCGCCTTCCCGCCGAGGTCACGCTTGCGCCCCCTGGCGCCGGCATGGACACGGCATCCCCCACGTTCCCGGCGTCCTGACATGCCTCGTACCCTGTACCGCACCCGCATCAAGTTCTGTGGCCTGACCCGCGCCGGCGACGTCCGCCTGGCCAGCGAGCTGGGCGTCGACGCCGTCGGCTTCGTGTTCGCGCACGCGAGTTCGCGTCGCATCCACGCGGCCGAGGCGCGCGCGCTGCGCGAGGCGCTGGCGCCCCTGGTGGACGCGGTGGCGGTGTTCCGCGACAACAGCGCCGACGAGATCCGCGAGGTGGTGAAACAGGTCCGGCCCAGCCTCCTGCAGTTCCACGGCGACGAGGACGATGCGTTCTGCCGCCGCTTCGACGTGCCATGGATCAAGGCGGTGGGCATGGGCGCGAGCGCCGTGCCCACGGGGCCCGCGCTGGGCGCGTCCTGGCCGGGCGCCGCGGCGTTCCTGTTCGACAGCCACGGCGGCGGGCACGACGGCGGCAGCGGCCGCGCCTTCGACTGGGCCACCCTGCCGCCCGGCCTGACCCGTCCGTTCCTGCTGTCAGGCGGCCTGGGCCCCGATAATGTGAACGCGGCGATCAGCGCGACCCGACCCTGGGGCGTCGACGTCAGCAGCGGCATCGAGTCCGCACCCGGCCGCAAGGACGGCGACCTGATGCGCGCCTTCGTGGAAGAGGTGCGGCGCGCCGACTGCCGCCCCGACGACGACACCGCGAGCCCGCAAGGAGGGGCCCGATGAACGACATGCCAGACGATTTCCATGCTTTCCCGGACGCACGGGGCCACTTCGGCCGCCACGGAGGCCGCTTCGTGGCCGAGACCCTGGCGGGTCCGCTGCAGGAGCTGGCCGCGGCCTATGACGCCGCCCGCGCCGATCCTGCTTTCGTCGCGGCCTTCGACGCCGACCTGGCCGATTACGTCGGCCGCCCGAGCCCGATCTACGAGGCCGTGGGCCTGACCCGCCACGTCGGCGGCGCGCGCATCCTGCTCAAGCGCGAGGACCTGAACCACACCGGCGCGCACAAGATCAACAACACCATCGGCCAGGCGCTGCTCGCCAGCCGCATGGGCAAGACCCGGATCATCGCCGAGACCGGCGCCGGCCAGCACGGCGTCGCCAGCGCCACGGTCGCCGCGCGCCTGGGCCTGGAGTGCGTGGTCTACATGGGCGCGACCGACATCGAACGGCAGAAGATCAACGTCTACCGGATGAAGCTGCTCGGCGCGACGGTGGTGCCGGTGACCAGCGGGTCGGCCACCCTCAAGGACGCGCTCAACGAGGCGATGCGCGACTGGGTGACCAACGTCGCCGACACCTTCTACATCATCGGCACGGTGGCCGGTCCCGACCCGTACCCGCGCATGGTGCGCGACTTCAACGCGGTGGTCGGCAAGGAGGCGAGGGCGCAGATGCTGAAGCGGCACGGCCGCCTGCCGGACGTGGTCACCGCCTGCGTGGGCGGCGGCAGCAATGCCATCGGCATCTTCCACGCCTTCCTGAACGACCGCGACGTGCGCCTGGTCGGCGCCGAGGCGGCGGGCGAGGGCATCGCCAGCGGCCAGCACGCGGCATCGATTTCCGCCGGGCGGATCGGCGTCCTGCACGGCAACCGGACCTACGTCCTGTGCGACGACGACGGCCAGGTGATCGAGACCCACTCGGTGTCGGCCGGCCTGGACTATCCGGGGGTCGGGCCGGAGCACGCCTTCCTCGCCGACAGCGGCCGCGCGCAGTACGTCGGCGTGACCGACGACGAAGCGCTCGAGGCCTTCCACCTGCTGGCGCGCACCGAAGGCATCCTCGCGGCGCTGGAATCGAGCCACGCGGTGGCGCAGGCGATCAAGCTCGCCCGCGACATGCCGAAGGATGCGCTGGTGCTCTGCAACCTGTCCGGGCGCGGCGACAAGGACGTGCACACGATCGCCACGCGCGAAGGGGTCGAGGTATGAGCGCGGCGGTCTCGCCGCGGATCGCGCGCCGCTTCGACGCCCTGCGCGCCGCCGGCCGCAAGGCGCTGGTGCCCTTCATCACCGCGGGCGATCCCGGGCTCGAGGACACGGTGCCGGTCATGCACGCCATGGTCGACGCCGGTGCCGATGCGATCGAACTGGGCGTGCCGTTCTCCGACCCGATGGCCGACGGCCCGACCATCCAGCGCAGCTCCGAGCGCGCCATCGCGCGCGGCGCCGGGATGGCCTGGGTGCTGGAGCGCGTGCGCGAGTTCCGCGAGCGCGACGACCACACCCCGGTCACGCTGATGGGCTACCTCAACCCGATCGAGATCCGCGGCGCAGCGGCCTTCGCCGCGGCTGCGTCGACGGCCGGCGTCGACGGCGTGCTGCTCGTCGACCTGCCGCCGGAGGAGACCCCGGAGTTCCGCGAGGCCTTTTCGGCGCAGGGAATCGCGCTGGTCCTGCTGGCCTCGCCGACGACCGACGAGGCACGCATGGGCATGCTCTGCGATCTCGCCCAGGGTTATCTGTACTACGTGAGCATGGCGGGGGTCACCGGCGATTCCGCGCGCCTGGACACCTCCGCCGCCGCCGCGCACCTGCGCGCCATCCGCGCGCGCAGCCCCGTGCCGGTGGTGGTCGGCTTCGGCATCCACGACGCCGCCAGCGCGGCCGCCATGGCCGTGGACGCCGATGGCGTCGTGGTCGGCAGCGCCCTGGTCAGGGCGATGGAGGCCGCCGGAAGCGGACGCGCCGCAGCCGCCGCGGCCGCCTTCCTCGCGCCCCTGCGGGTGGCGCTCGACGCCGGTCCCCGCGGGGCGGTGGGCTAAACTCCCCGGGTTCGCGGCCCCGTCCGCAGAGGATCACAGCAAACGCATGTCCTGGCTCAAGAAAGTCATGCCCGCCCGCATCCGCACCGAGGGCAGTCCCGCACGCAAGCGCAGCGTGCCCGAGGGACTGTGGGAGAAGTGCGACAGCTGCGGCGCGGTGCTCTACCGCCCCGAGCTCGAGGAGAACCTCGAGGTCTGCCCCAAGTGCGCGCACCACATGCCGATCCGCGCCCGCGCGCGGCTGGCGGCCTTCCTGGACGCCGGCAGCGGCGTGGAGATCGGCGCGCGCCTGGGGCCGACCGACGTCCTGCGCTTCCGCGACCAGAAGAAGTACTCCGACCGCATCAAGGCGGCGCAGAAGTCCACCGGCGAGCGCGACGCGCTGATCGCGATGGAAGGGCGCCTCAAGGGCAGCCCGATCGTCGCGGCCGCCTTCGACTTCGCCTACATGGGCGGCTCGATGGGTTCGGTGGTCGGTGAGCGCTTCACCCTGGGCGCCGAACGCGCGCTGGAGATCGGTTCGCCCTTCGTCAACTTCTCCGCCAGCGGTGGCGCGCGCATGCAGGAGAGCCTGTTCTCGCTGATGCAGATGGCCAAGACCTCGGCCGCGCTCGGCCGCCTGCGCGCGGCCGGACTGCCCTACATCTCGGTGATGACGCATCCGACCACCGGCGGCGTCTCCGCCTCGTTCGCGATGCTGGGCGACATCAACCTCGCCGAGCCGAGGGCGCTGATCGGCTTCGCCGGCCCGCGGGTGATCGAACAGACCGTGCGCGAGACCCTGCCCGAAGGCTTCCAGCGCTCGGAGTTCCTGGTCGAGCACGGGGCCATCGACCAGATCTGCGACCGGCGCGAGCTGCGCGCGCGCATCGCCAGCCTGCTGGCCATGCTGATGCGCCAGTCGGCGCCGCCGGCCGACGAGGCCGCGGCATGAGCGCCGGCAAGCGGCGCTGGTTCGGCACCGACGGCATTCGCGGCCGCGTGGGCGAGGGCCCGATCTCGGCCGACTTCATGCTGCGCCTGGGCAATGCCTATGGCCACGCGCTCACCGCGCGGGTGCGCGAAGGCGACGAGTGGCGCAAGCCGCTGGTCATCATCGGCAAGGACACGCGCATCTCGAACTACATGTTCGAGGCCGCGCTGGAGGCCGGGCTGGTCGCGGCCGGCGTCGACGTGCAGCTGATGGGGCCGATGCCGACCCCGGCGGTCGCGCACCTGACGCATTCGATGCGCGCCGACGGCGGCATCGTGATTTCCGCCTCGCACAACCCGCACCACGACAACGGCATCAAGTTCTTCACCGCCGAAGGCGAGAAGCTCGACGACGCCACCGAACTCGCGATCGAGGCCGCGCTGGACCAGCCGTTCTCGACCGTCGCGTCCGACCGCCTGGGCAAGGCGGTGCGCACGCGCGACGCCGTGGGTCGCTACGTCGAGGCCTGCAAGGGCTCGGTGCCGCGCAGCTTCGACCTGGACGGCATGCGCATCGTCGTCGACTGCGCGCATGGCGCCACCTACCAGATCGGACCGATGGTGCTGCGCGAGCTCGGTGCACGCGTGGACGCGATCGGCGTCGATCCCAACGGAACCAACATCAACGACGGCGTGGGCTCCACCCATCCGGAAGGCCTGGCCGAGCGCGTGCGCGCGACCGGCGCCGAGCTCGGCATCGCCTTCGACGGCGACGGCGACCGGGTGATGTTCGTCGACGGCGAAGGCGTGGTGCGCGACGGCGACGACCTGGTCTACCTGCTGGCCTGCGACTGGCAGGAAAGCGGGCGGCTGCGGGGTCCCGTGGCCGGCACGCTGATGACCAACTTCTCGCTCGAGCAGGCGCTGTCCGCGCGCGGCATCGGCTTCATGCGCACGAAAGTGGGCGACCGCTACGTGCACCAGGCCCTGGTCGAACACGGCGGCATCCTCGGCGGCGAGGCCTCGGGGCATCTGCTGTGCCTGGACCGCGCCACCACCGGCGACGGCATCGTCAGCGCGCTGCAGGTGCTGGAAGTGCTGCACCGTCGCGGCACGTCGCTGGCCGACGCCCTGCGCGACCTGCGCAAGGTTCCGCAGCGCACGGTCAACGTGCGCGTGGCCAATGGCGCCCGGCCTGCGGAGGCGGGCAGCGTGCAGGCGGCGCTGGCCGAGGCCCAGCGCGCCGTCGAAGGGCGGGGCAGGGCCTTCCTGCGGCCGTCCGGCACCGAGCCCGTGGTGCGCGTCACGGTCGAGGCCGATGACGAGGCCCTGGTGGCATCGACGCTGGAGCGGCTGGCCGCGGCGGTCCAGGCCGCCACCTGACCCGCGCCCCTTCCGCTTTTGTAGGAGCGGCTACAGCCGCGATCCCGGGAAGTCCGGCAGGGCGATCGCGGCTGTAGCCGCTCCTGCAGGGGGGGGCGGGAGCGAGGCGGTATCATGGCGGGCCAGCGTCCCCGCCCGGGGACGAGCCTGACCGAGTAAGCCATGGCCCCGCGCATCCCGACCCTCGACATCCGCCGGTTCACCCATCCCGCCAGCCCCTCGGATCGCGAAGCCTTTGTCGCCGACCTCGGCGCGGCCTACCGCGAGTGGGGCTTCGCCGGCATCCGCAACCACGGCATCCCGCAGCCGCTGATCGACGGGGCCTACGCCGCCTTCAAGGCCTTCTTCGCGCTGCCGGAAGAAACCAAGAAGACGTACCACGTGCCCGGCGGTGGCGGTGCCCGCGGCTACACGCCGTTCGGCGTGGAGACGGCCAAGGATTCGAAGCACTTCGACCTGAAGGAGTTCTGGCACATCGGCCGCGAGATCCCGGACGATTCGAAGTACCGGGACGTGATGCCGCCGAACCTGTGGCCGGACGAGGTCCCGGAATTCCGCGAAAAGGGCTATGCGCTGTACGAGGCGCTCGACCAGCTCGGTTCGCAGGTGCTGCGCGCGCTGGCGCTGCACATCGACCTGCCCGAGGACTACTTCGCGGACAAGACCGACAACGGCAACTCGATCCTGCGGCCGATCCACTATCCGCCGATCACCGCCGACGACATCCCGAACGTGCGCGCCGGCGCGCACGGTGACATCAACTTCATCACGCTGCTGGTCGGCGCCAGCGCGGCCGGCCTCGAGGTGCAGTCGCGCGAGGGCGAGTGGGTGCCGTTCACTTCGGACGCCGACACCATCGTGGTCAACATCGGCGACATGCTGCAGCGCCTGACCAACCATGTGTATCCGTCGACGATCCACCGCGTGGTCAATCCGCCGGGCGAGCTGGCGCGCCAGCCGCGCTACTCGGTGCCGTTCTTCCTGCACCCGAACCCGGACTTCCTGATCGACGTGCTGCCGTCCTGCGTGACCGCGGACAATCCGAGCCGTTACCCGGAACCGATCACGGCGCATGGCTACCTCGAGGAGCGCCTGCGCGAGATCAAGCTCGCCTGACCGGCGGGCAATGCATGGCCACGCAAGTGGCGTGGCCATGACGGAACGTGCGTGAACGCCTAGAATCACCGCTCCCGCCACACCCGAGGTCAGAAATGCGCACTCGCATCGTCGCCGGCAACTGGAAGCTCAACGGCAACCGCAGCTCCGCCGCGGACCTGCTGCAGCAGATGGCGGCAGGCCTGCCGGCCGATGGCGTCGAGGTCGTGGTGCTGCCGCCGGCCACGCTGCTGGCGGGCCTGGTCGAGGCCTGGGGCGCGCAGGGCATCGCCTTCGGCGGCCAGGACGTGAGTGAGCACGGCGAAGGCGCCTACACCGGCGAGGTGTCGGCCGCGATGCTGGCCGACGCCGGCGCGCGCTTCGCGCTCGTGGGGCACTCGGAGCGCCGCCAGTACCACCGCGAGGACAGCGATCTCGTCGCGCGCAAGTTTGCCGCGGCGCTCGCCGCCGGCCTGCGTCCGATCCTGTGCGTTGGCGAGTCGAAGGACGAGCGCGAGGGCGGCACCACCGAGGCGGTGATCGCCTCCCAGCTGCGCCCGGTCCTGGACCTGGTCGGTGCCGAAGGCCTGGCCAGTGCCGTCGTGGCCTACGAGCCGGTCTGGGCGATCGGCACAGGCCTGACCGCCAGCCCGCAGCAGGCCCAGGACGTGCACGCGTTCATCCGTAGCGAGGTCGCGGCAAGGAGTGCTAAGATTGGAAATTCACTGCCGATCCTCTACGGCGGCAGTGTGAAGCCCGCCAACGCCGCCGAGCTGTTCACCCAGCCCGACGTCGACGGAGGCCTGATCGGCGGTGCATCGCTGGTGGCCACGGACTTCATGGCCATCGTGGCCGCGGCGGTCCGCTGACCGTCGGGCACAAGAGAACTGGAACATGCTGCAGCTCATCCTCAACATCGTCTTCGTGCTCGTCGCCATCTCGATGATCGCGCTGATCCTGATGCAGCGCGGCGCGGGCGCCCAGGCCGGTTCCGGCTTCGGCGGCGGCGCCTCGGCCACCGTGTTCGGTGCGCGTGGTGCCTCCAGCTTCCTGACCAAGTCCACCAAGTGGCTTGCGATCGTGTTCTTCGCGCTGACCCTGTTCATGGCCTGGCAGGCCACGAACATGGCCCGCCAGTCCGGTCCGGCCGCGGTCGACCTGGGCGTGATGTCCGAAGTGCCGGCGGCTCCCGCGGCCCCGGCTGCCGATACCGCGGTTCCCTCGGCGCCGCAAGCCGCGCCGATCGTCCCCGACGCCACGGTCCCGGCCGTGCCGGAGGACCAGCCGCCCGCCGCATCGCCCCCCTCGCAGGGGGAAACGGGACGGGAAGTCCCGCAGGGCGGCTGATAGCGATTACACTATCGCGCTCCCGCAGCCATGCGGGATGAGACAGAAAAACTTGCCCAGGTGGCGGAATTGGTAGACGCACTACCTTGAGGTGGTAGCGGCTTAGGTCGTGGGGGTTCGAGTCCCCCCTTGGGCACCATACAAGCGTCGGCGGGACCGGTCACGGTCCCGCCCGACACCAGCAAGCAAAGGGCCGCCGCGCGGCCCGTAGCCGAGAGAACACCGTGCTGGCCGAATACCTGCCGACCCTGTTGTTTCTTTTCGTCGCCACTGGAATCGGCGTCGCCCTGATCCTCGTCGGCAATGCGCTCGGACCGAAGTTCGAGTTCGCCGACAAGTACACCGCCTTCGAATGCGGCTTCCCCGCGTTCGAGGACTCGCGGATGCAGTTCGACATCCGCTACTACCTGATCGCGATCCAGTTCATCGTCTTCGACCTGGAAATCATCTTCATCGTGCCCTGGGCGACCGTGTTCCGTGAGCTCGGCGTGCTCGGCCTGATCGAGATGGGCATCTTCGTCGGCATGCTGCTGATCGGTTTCATCTATGTGTGGAAGAAGGGAGCGCTCGAATGGGAGTGATCCAGGCTGCGCGCAGCCTCGCGGATGCCGCGAGCAATCCGCTGCCCGAGGGCCGCGTCGACGACATCCTGCGGCCGGAGGGCGACAACCCCCTGCTGGAACAGGGTTTCGTCACCACGAGCTCGGACATCCTGCTCAACTGGGCACGCACGGGTTCGATGTGGCCGGTCACCTTCGGCCTGGCCTGCTGCGCGGTGGAGATGATGCACGCGGGTGCCGCGCGCATGGACCTCGACCGCTACGGCGTGGTGTTCCGTCCATCGCCGCGCCAGTCCGACGTGATGATCGTGGCCGGCACCCTGGTCAACAAGATGGCGCCGGCGCTGCGCCGCGTCTACGACCAGATGCCCAACCCGAAGTGGGTCATCTCGATGGGCAGCTGCGCGAACGGCGGCGGCTACTACCACTATTCGTATGCGGTGGTGCGCGGCTGCGACCGCGTGGTGCCGGTCGACATCTACGTGCCGGGCTGCCCGCCGACGGCCGAGGCGCTGGTGCACGGCATCCTGCAGCTGCAGCGCAAGATCCGCCGCTCGAGCAACTTCGGCGACGAGAAGACGGGGCAGCGCAATGTCTGAGTCCGCGACCGCGTTCGCCGCGCGCCTGCGCGCGCGCTTCCCGCAGGCCTTCGTCGACGTCACGCTGCCGCGTGGCGAGGTCGGCATCGTGCTGGCGGCGTCGGAATGGCGCGCGTCGTGCCAGGCCCTGCGCGACGAGTTCGGCTTCGAGGTCCTGGTGGACCTGTGCGGCGTCGACCATCTTGGTTATGGCACCGACGAGTGGGACACCAACACCTCGTCCGAGGGCTTCAGCCGTGGCGTCGAGGGTCGTGGTCCGGGCCGATTCCGCTATGGCGAGGCCTTCACCCAGCAGCTCGACCGGCCTGACGGCGAGGGCGCGATCCCGCTGCCCGAGAACCGCTTCTCGGTGGTGGTGCAGCTGCTGTCGATCGCCAACAACCGCCGCCTGCGCGTGACCTGCTTCGCGCCCGACGACGCGCTGCCGGTAGTGGATTCGCTGTGCGACGTCTGGGCCGGCGTGAACTGGTTCGAGCGCGAGGCCTTCGACATGTTCGGCATCGTGTTCCCGGGCCATCCGGACCTGCGCCGCCTGCTGACCGACTACGGCTTCATCGGCCATCCGTTCCGCAAGGACTTCCCGCTGATCGGCAACGTCGAAGTGCGTTACGACCAGGAGAAGCAGCGCGTGGTGTACGAGCCGGTGACCTCGGTGGAGCCGCGCGTGCTGGTGCCGCGCGTGATCCGCGACGATGCCCGCTACGCGACCACGGCCGGCGAAGACCGCGACCTCAAGGTCGGGACGGTGCGCGGCCACGCCGCCGCAGGAGACACCAAGTGAGCATCCGCCCCCCCAGCGAGCTGCTGGCCAGCAGCCCGGCCGAGGCCCGCCAGGAAATCCGCAACTACACGTTGAACTTCGGTCCCCAGCATCCGGCCGCGCACGGCGTGCTGCGCCTGATCCTGGAGATGGACGGCGAGGTGGTGCAGCGTGCCGACCCGCACGTGGGCCTGCTCCACCGCGGCACCGAGAAGCTGGCCGAGTCCAAGTCGTTCAACCAGTCGATCGGCTACATGGACCGCCTCGACTACGTGTCGATGATGTGCAACGAACACGCCTACGTCCTGGCCATCGAGACCCTGCTGGGGATCGAGGCGCCCGAGCGTGCGCAGTGGATCCGCACGATGTTCGACGAGATCACGCGGGTCCTGAACCACCTGATGTGGATCGGTTCCAACGGCCTCGATCTCGGCGCGATGGCGGTGATGCTGTACTCGTTCCGCGAGCGCGAAGAGCTGATGGACGTGTACGAGGCGGTCAGCGGCGCGCGCATGCACGCGGCCTATTACCGTCCCGGCGGCGTCTACCGCGACCTGCCCGAGCGCATGCCGCAGTACCGCGAGTCGCCGTGGCGCAAGGGCAACAAGCTCAAGCGCTTCAACGAGTGGCGCGAAGGGTCGATGCTCGACTTCCTGGACGCCTTCACCCGGGACTTCCCGTCGCGCATCGACGAGTACGAGACGCTTCTCACCGAGAACCGCATCTGGAAGCAGCGCACCGTCGGCGTGGGCGTCATCCCGCCGGAGCAGGCGATGGCCTGGGGCATGTCGGGCGTGATGCTGCGCGGCTCGGGCATCGAGTGGGACCTGCGCAAGAAGCAGCCGTATGCGCGCTACGACCAGGTCGATTTCCGCATCCCGGTTGGCACCAACGGCGACTGCTACGACCGCTACCTGGTGCGCGTGGCCGAGATGCGCGAATCCAACCGGATCATCGCCCAGTGCGTGGCGTGGCTGCGTGCCAACCCCGGCCTGGTGATGGTCGACAACTTCAAGGTCGCGCCTCCCTCCCGCGAGGAGATGAAGGACGACATGGAAGCCCTGATCCACCACTTCAAGCTGTTCTCCGAAGGCTACTGCGTGCCGGCCGGCGAGACCTACCAGGCCGTCGAGGCGCCCAAGGGCGAGTTCGGCTGCTACCTGGTCTCGGACGGCGCCAACAAGCCCTTCCGCGTGCACCTGCGCGCGCCGGGCTTCGCGCACCTGTCGTCGATGGACACGGTGGTGAAGGGACACATGCTGTCCGACGTCGTGGCGATGGTCGGCACCTATGACCTCGTGTTCGGAGAAGTGGACCGATGAAAGCAACCGGCAACTTCGAGAACGCCCGCAACGTCGATCCGCTGGCGGTGCTCAGCGACGACACGCGCGCGCATATCGACCATTGGGTGGCCAAGTTCCCGCCCGACCGCAAGCGCTCGGCCGTCATCCAGGGCCTGTTCGCGACCCAGCAGCAGAACGGCGGCTTCCTGACCGACGAGCTGATCGCCGCGGTCGCGAAGTACCTCGGCATCCCGCCGGTCTGGGCCTACGAGGTCGCGACCTTCTATTCGATGTTCGAGACCCGCGAGGTCGGCCGCAACAACGTCGCCTTCTGCACCAACATCAGCTGCTGGCTCAACGGTGCCGAAGACCTGGTCGCGCATGCCGAACGGAAGCTCGGTTGCAAGCTGGGTGAATCCACCGCCGACGGCCGCGTCTACCTCAAGCGCGAGGAAGAGTGCGTGGCCGCATGCTGCGGCGCCCCGGTGGTCGTGATCAACGGCCATTACCACGAGAAGCTCGACGCGACCCAGGTCGACGCGCTGCTCGACGGACTGAAGTGAGGCTGGACGCAGGCATGGCGCATCACAACTCCCACGTCTCCGAAGGCTACGGCCCCGTCGGCCCTGCGCCGAAGGAGCACCAGGCGGTCTACACGACGCTGCACTTCGACAAGCCCTGGTCGTACGAGAACTACCTCAAGACCGGCGGCTACCAGGCGCTGCGCAAGGTGCTGACGGAGAAGATCCCGCCGGCCGACATCATCGAGATGGTCAAGCAGTCGGGCCTGCGCGGCCGCGGCGGCGCGGGCTTCCCCACCGGCCTGAAGTGGAGCTTCATGCCCAAGGGTGACGTGCAGAAGTACATCCTCTGCAACTCCGACGAGTCGGAGCCGGGCACGTGCAAGGACCGCGACATCCTGCGCTACAACCCGCATTCGGTGATCGAGGGCATGGCGATCGCCTGCTACGCCACGGGCTCCTCGGTCGCCTACAACTACATGCGCGGCGAGTTCCACCACGAGCCCTTCGAGCACATCGAGGAAGCGCTGGCCGAAGCCTATGCGAACGGCTGGCTGGGCCGTGACATCCTCGGCAGCGGCGTGGACATCGACATCCACAACGCGCTGGGTGCCGGCGCCTACATCTGCGGCGAAGAGACCGCGCTGATGGAGTCGCTGGAAGGCAAGAAGGGACAGCCGCGCTACAAGCCGCCGTTCCCGGCCAATTTCGGCCTGTTCGGCAAGCCGACCACGATCAACAACACCGAGACCTATGCCTCGGTGCCGGCGATCCTCCGCAACGGTCCGGAGTGGTTCGCCCAGCTGGGCAAGCCGAACAATGGCGGCTGCAAGATCTTCTCGGTCTCGGGCCACGTGCAGAAGCCGGGCAACTACGAGATCCGCCTCGGCACCCCGTTCTCCGAACTGCTGGAAATGGCCGGCGGCCTGCGTCCCGGACGTACGCTGAAGGGCGTGATCCCGGGTGGCTCGTCGATGCCGGTGCTGCCGGGCGAGACGATGATGGGCCTGACCATGGACTACGACGCGCTGCAGAAGGCCGGCTCCGGCCTGGGCTCCGGCGCGGTGATCGTGATGGACGACAGCACCTGCATGGTGCGCGCCTGCCAGCGCATCTCGCGCTTCTACTGGCAGGAATCCTGCGGCCAGTGCACGCCCTGCCGCGAGGGCACCGGCTGGATGCACCGCATGCTGACCCGCATTGTCGAAGGCAAGGCGAACATGGAGGACGTCGAGATGCTGCGCGCGTCCGCCGGCCAGATCGAGGGCCACACCATCTGCGCCTTCGGCGAGGCCGCGGCCTGGCCGGTGCAGGGCTTCCTGCGCCACTTCTGGCACGAATTCGAGTACTACATCGAGCACGGGCGTTCGATCGTCGACGCACGCACGGAGGCCGCGGCATGAGCGCGCAGCCGGTGAACCCGAACCTGCCGCCCGACCACGTCACCGTCTTCATCGACGGCGTGGAGATGGCCGCGCCCAAGGGCTCGATGATCATCCAGGCCGCCGACAAGGCCGGCATCCCGATCCCGCGCTTCTGCTACCACGACAAGCTCGCCATCGCGGCCAACTGCCGCATGTGCCTGGTCGACATCGAGAAGATGGGCAAGCCCGCGCCGGCCTGCGCCACGCCGGTGATGGACGGCATGCGCGTGCAGACGCGCAGCGAGAAGGCGCTGAAGTCGCAGCGCAACGTGATGGAGTTCCTGCTGATCAACCACCCGCTCGACTGCCCGGTCTGCGACCAGGGCGGCGAGTGCGAGCTGCAGGACCTGTCGATCGGCTACGGCCGGTCGGTGAGCCGCTTCGCCGAGCGCAAGCGCACCGTCGCCGACGAGGACCTCGGTCCGCTGGTCGCCACCGAGATGACGCGCTGCATCCACTGCACGCGCTGCGTCCGCGTCACCGCGGAAATCGCCGGCACCTACGAGCTGGGCGGCATGCAGCGCGGCGAGAACCTGCAGATCGGCACCTACGACGGCAAGCCGCTTACCACCGAGCTGTCCGGCAACGTGATCGACGTCTGCCCGGTCGGCGCGCTGACCAACAAGGTGTTCCGCTTCCGCGCCCGCCCCTGGGAGCTGATCGCGAAGGAATCGCTGGGCTACCACGACGCGCTCGGCAGCAACCTGTTCCTGCACGCCCGCCGCGGCGAGGTGATGCGCACCGTGCCCCGTGACAACGAGGCCGTGAACGAGTGCTGGCTGTCCGACCGCGACCGCTATTCGCACCAGGGCCTGTACGCCGACGACCGCGCCACGCGACCGATGGTCCGCGTCGCCTCCAACGGCGACGAGGGCGACTGGCGCGAGGCCAGCTGGGACGAGGCGCTGGCGCGCGCCGCGCAGATCCTGCGCGACAACGCCGCCGACGACCTCGGCGTCCTGGTGCATCCGTCGACCTCCAACGAGGAGGGCGCGCTGATCGCACGCCTCGCCGAAGCCCTTGGCACCGGCAACCTCGACCACCGCATCGCCCAGCACGACCTGTCCGACGGCGCCGTGGCCGAAGCCTTCGGCATGCCGGTCGAGGACATCGAGAAGGCCGATGCCATCGTCATCGTCGGCAGCCACCTGCGCCACGAGCTGCCGCTGGTGCACCAGCGCGTGCGCAAGGCCTGGCGCGCAGGTGCGAAGGTGCACGTGGTCAATCCGGTGGACTTCGAGTTCACCTTCGACATCGCGCACACGTCGATCGTCGCACCGTCGCGGATCGCCGACGCGCTGGCTTCGGCGGAGCTTGCGTCCGCGCTCGACGGCGCCGTGCGACCGGTGGTGATCGTCGGCGCGCTGGCCGAATGCGGCATCCATGCCGCGGCCATCCGCCGCGCCGCCGCCGACTTCGCCGGTCGCGTAAACGCCGCGCTGTGCCGCATCCCGCAGGGCGCCAACGCGGTCGGCCTGGCGCGCATGGGCGTGCTTCCCGCTTCGCGCGATGCCGGCGGCATGCTGGCCCAGCCGCGCGCGGGCTACGTGATCTACGGCATCGAGCCGGGCCTCGACTTCGCCGACCAGGCGAAGGCGATGCAGGCCCTGGGCGGTGCGCAGGTGGTGGCCTTCAGCCACTTCGCCTGCCAGTCGACGCGCCGCATCGCCGACGTGATCCTGCCGATCGGCCTGCTGCCGGAGCTCGATGCCAGCCTGACCAACCTCGATGGCCGCGAGCAGCGCACCGTCGCCGGCGGCAAGCTGCCGGGCGAGGCGCGTCCGGGCTGGAAGGCGCTGCGTGCGCTGGGTGGCCTGCTGGAGCTGGACGGCTTCGACTTCACCGACTTCGCCGGCGCGCGTGCGCTGGTGTCCCCGCGCCGGGTCGAGGTCGCGCGCGGCGCGGCGCCGGCGGCAGGCGAGGGCGGCCTCGAGCTCGCGGTGGCGCAGGCGATCTACCGCGTCGACGGCGTGACCCGCCGGGCGGCGGCGCTGCAGGCGCATCCGCTGAGCGTGGGCGCACGCATCACCCTCAATCCCGATGACGCATCCGCGGCCGGGCTGCGCGACGGCGCGATGGCGCGCGTCGCCAACGGCACCGGTACCGCGACCCTGCCGGTCGCCACCAGCGAGCGCGTCGCGCGCGGTGCGGCCCTGGTCGAGTCCGGTTACGGCGCCACCGCGGCGCTCGGCGCCGGCGCGGTGCGGGTGGAGGCCGCATGAGCACGACGACGAACAACACCGCCGGCGTCCTGCTCGGCTGGTTCGAACCCCTGCGCAACTGGCTGGATTCGCTCGGCCCGGTCGGCACCGTCCTGTGGCTGGTGCTGCTGATCCTCGCGATCATGATGCCGGTGATCATTGCCGTGGCGTTCTACGTGGTCTGGGAGCGCAAGCTGATCGCCTGGATGCATGTCCGCCACGGGCCGATGTACGTCGGCTTCGGCGTGCTGCAGGCCTTCGCCGACGTCTTCAAGCTGCTGTTCAAGGAAGTCATCCGGCCGAGCGCCGCGCACAAGGTGCTGTACATCCTGGCGCCGCTCATCACCCTGGCGCCCGCGCTCGCGGCCTGGGCGGTGGTGCCGTTCGACACGCGCATGGTGCTGTCCAACGCCAACGCCGGCCTGCTGTACCTGCTGGCGATGACCTCGCTGGCGGTCTACGGCGTGATCCTGGCGGGCTGGGCCTCCAACTCCAAGTACGCCTTCCTCGGCGCCATGCGCTCGGCGGCCCAGGTGGTGAGCTACGAGATCGCCATGGGCTTCGCCCTGGTCGGCGTCATGGTCGCCTCCGGCAGCCTGAACCTGAGCGAGATCGTGATGGCGCAGTCGGGCGACGCCGGCTTCCTGGAATGGTTCTGGGTGCCGCTGCTGCCGCTGTTCGTCATCTACTACGTGTCGGGCGTGGCCGAGACCAACCGTTCGCCCTTCGACGTGGTCGAGGGCGAGAGCGAGATCGTCGCCGGCCACATGGTCGAGTACTCGGGCGCGGTGTTCGCGCTGTTCTTCCTGGCCGAGTACGCCAACATGATCCTGGTGAGCTTCCTCACCGCGATCTTCTTCCTGGGTGGCTGGCTGTCGCCGATCCCGGTGGCCTGGATCCCGGACATCCCGGTGCTCTCGGTCATCCTGGGTGACGGCTGGTGGTGGCTGTTCGCCAAGGCCTTCTTCTTCGCCAGCTGCTTCGTCTGGTTCCGCGCGACGTTCCCGCGCTACCGCTACGACCAGATCATGCGCCTGGGCTGGAAGGTGTTCATTCCGCTGTCGATCGCGTGGATCGCGGTGACGGCGCTGATGGCGTACTTCGGCGTCTTCGAGGCAGGTGCGTGATGGGCAAGTTCGTTTCCTGGGCCAGGAGCCTGCTGCTGATCGAGATGATCCGCGGCATGGCGCTGACCGTCAGCTACCTGTGGCGCCCGAAGTACACGATGATGTACCCGATGGAGAAGATCCCGCAGTCGCCGCGGTTCCGGGGACTGCACGCGCTGCGTCGCTACCCGAACGGCGAAGAGCGCTGCATCGCCTGCAAGCTGTGCGAGGCGGTCTGCCCGGCGCTGGCGATCACCATCGACTCCGAACAGCGCGAGGACAACACGCGGCGCACCACGCGCTACGAAATCGACCTGTTCAAGTGCATCTTCTGCGGCTTCTGCGAGGAATCGTGCCCGGTGGACTCGATCGTCGAGACCCACATCCACGAGTACCACTTCGAGAACCGCGGCGAGAACATCGTCACCAAGCCGCAGCTGCTGGCCCTGGGCGACCGCCTGGAGGCGGAGATCGCCGAACGCCGCGCCGCCGACGCCGCATACAGGTAAGCCATGGACTTCGTACAGCTCGCATTCTTCGCATTCGCAGCGGTCGCGATCGCCGGCGCCATCGGCGTGATCGGCGCGCGCAACCCGGTGCACTCGGCGCTGTTCCTGGTGCTGACCTTCTTCAGCGTGGCCTGCACCTGGATCATCGCGGGCGCCGAATTCCTCGGGGTCGCGCTGGTGCTGGTCTACGTCGGCGCGGTGATGGTCCTGTTCCTGTTCGTGGTGATGATGCTCGACATCGACCTGGTGCCGATTAACGAGGGCTACGTGCGCTACCTGCCGGTCGGACTGGTCGTGGCGGTGGTGATGCTGCTCGAGCTGCTGTCGCTGATCGGGATCATGGCCTTCGTCGCCACGCCGTTCGCACCCGACGCGGTCGAGGCCGCCGGCGTGTCGAACACGGTGTGGATCGCGCGCCGGCTGTTCACCGACTTCCTGCTGCCGTTCGAGGTCGCCGCGGTGATCCTCACCGTCGCGGTGGTCGCCGCGGTGACGCTCACCCTGCGCCGCCGTCCCGGCACCAAGCACCAGGTCCCGGGCGACCAGGTCCGCACGCGTCCGGGTGACCGCCTGCGCATGGTCGACATGCCTGCATCGGTGCACGTCGCCGACGACGCAGCGCCGGCCACCGATGCCACCGGCGTGGAGGGCAAGTGATGGAATTCCTCGGACAGGGCCTCGCGCTTGGCCACTACCTGACGCTGGCGACTGCGCTGTTCTGCATCAGCGTCGCCGGCATCTTCCTCAACCGGAAGAACGTGATCATCCTGCTGATGTGCATCGAGCTGATGCTGCTCTCGGTGAACATCAATTTCATCGCCTTCTCGCGCGAGTTCGGCGACGCCGCCGGCCAGGTCTTCGTGTTCTTCATCCTCACCGTGGCCGCGGCCGAGGCCGCGATCGGCCTGGCGATCCTGGTCACGCTGTTCCGCAACCGGCGCACGATCAACGTCGCCGAACTCGACACGCTGAAGGGCTGACGGAATGCCTGGCATGGAAATTGTCATCTCGAAGGCGGTGCTGATCGCGATCGTGATCGCGCCGCTCCTTGGCGCGATCATCGCCGGCCTGTTCGGCCGCCAGGTCGGTCGCGTCGGTGCGCAGACGGCCACGATCCTGGGCGTGGCGGTCAGCTGCGCGCTGTCGAGCTGGGTGCTCTGGCAGCTGGTCGGGCAGGGCGCCGCGCCGTTCAACGAGAACCTCTACACCTGGTTCCAGGTCGCCGGCTACGAGATCCACATCGGCTTCATGGTCGACCGGCTGACCGCGATGATGATGGTGGTGGTGACCTTCGTGTCGCTGCTGGTCCACATCTACACCATCGGCTACATGGCCGACGACCCGGGCTACCAGCGCTTCTTCAGCTATATCAGCCTGTTCACCTTCTCCATGCTGACGCTGGTGATGGCCAACAACTTCTTCCAGCTGTTCTTCGGCTGGGAAGCGGTGGGCGTGGTGTCGTACCTGCTGATCGGCTTCTGGTTCAAGCGTCCGACCGCGGTGTTCGCGAACCTCAAGGCCTTCCTGGTCAACCGCGTGGGTGACTTCGGCATGCTGCTGGGCATTGCCGGCGTCGCCTACTGGTTCGGCACGCTCGACTACGCCACGGTCTTCGCCAATGCCGGGCCGACGATCGGCGGCGGCCAGGTGATCGAGATCATCCCGGGCTATGCCTGGTCGGTGGCGACCCTGATCTGCATCTGCCTCTTCGTCGGTGCCATGGGCAAGTCGGCGCAGGTTCCGCTGCACGTGTGGCTTCCGGACTCGATGGAAGGCCCGACCCCGATCTCGGCGCTGATCCACGCCGCGACCATGGTCACCGCCGGCATCTTCATGGTGGCGCGCATGTCGCCGCTGTTCGAGCTCAGCCAGACCGCGCTGCAGTTCATCCTCTTCATCGGCGCGACCACGGCCTTCTTCACCGGCCTGATCGGCATCGTGCAGAACGACATCAAGCGCGTGGTCGCGTATTCGACGCTGTCGCAGCTCGGCTACATGACCGTGGCGCTGGGCGTGTCGGCGTACTCGGCGGCGGTGTTCCACCTGATGACCCATGCCTTCTTCAAGGCGCTGCTGTTCCTCGGCGCGGGCTCGGTGATCATCGCCATGCACCACGAGCAGGACATGCGCCGCATGGGTGGCCTGCGCCGGTACATGCCGATCACTTTCGCCACCATGCTGATCGGCACCCTGGCCCTGGTCGCGACGCCGTTCTTCAGCGGCTTCTACTCCAAGGACACCATCATCGAAGCGGCGAAGTCCGGCGCCGAGGGGATGGGCTGGGTCGGCAGCTATGGCTACTGGGCGGTCCTGCTCGGCGCCTTCGTCACCTCGTTCTACAGCTTCCGCCTGCTGTACATGACCTTCTTCGGGCGCGAGCGCTTCCGCGAGGTCGAGCAGTCGCATCCCGCCGAGGCGCACGGCACGCATGGCGAAGAGACCCGCCACGAGCCCTCGCAGCTCGACGCGCACGGGCATTCCGCGCACGACGACCACCACGGCGTGCACGAACCGCGCGAGTCGCCCTGGGTGGTGACCCTGCCGCTGGTGCTGCTGGCGATTCCCTCGATCGCGATCGGCTTCTTCACCGCCGGCCCGATGCTGTTCGGCACCAGCTGGAGTGGCGGCGCGCAGGTGATGCCGTTCTTTACCGGCGCGATCGACCTGCTGCCGGAGAACGACACCCTCGCGCGCGTGGCGTCCGAGCTGTGGCACGGACCGGTGGCGTTCGCGCTGCACGGCTTCCTGACGCCCGCCTTCTGGCTGACGCTGGCCGGCTTCGTGCTCGCCACGGTCATGTACTGGTGGCGTCCCGAGCTCGCGACGAAGGCCCGCAGCATGTTCGCGCTGCCGGTCAACGTGCTCGAGAAGAAGTACTGGGCCGATGATCTCTGGATCGGCGGCCTGGCGGGCGGCAGCCTGCAGCTCGGCAAGGCGTCCAGCGCGGTCGACGGCCGCCTGATCGATGGCGTCATCGTCAACGGCACCGCGCGACTGGTCGGACTGGTGTCGGCCGTCTCGCGCCGGCTGCAGTCGGGCCGCCTCTATGACTATGCATTCGCGATGATCGTCGGCCTGATCCTGCTGTTGGCCGTGCTGATCTACCTCTGGACCTGACGGAAGACGATACGTGTCGAACTGGCCCCTCCTCAGCATCCTCATCTGGCTGCCGATCCTCGGTGGCGCGATGGTGCTCGCGCTCGGCAATCGCGCCAGCGCCGCGCGCTGGCTGTCGCTGGCGATCGCGCTGGTGGTGTTCGCCATCAGCATCCCGCTGTTCACCGGCTACGACGCCTCGGCGGCGGTGGCCACGATGCAGTTCGTCGAGACCCGGGAGTGGATCCCGGCCTATGACATCCAGTACCACCTGGGCGCGGACGGCATCTCGGTCGCGCTGATCGTGCTCACGACCCTGGTGACGGTGCTGGTGCTGATCGGCGCCTGGGCCTCGATCGACAAGCGCGTGAACCAGTACTTCGCCTCGATGCTGATCCTCGAGGGGCTGATGATCGGCGTGTTCTCGGCCGTGGACGCGATGCTGTTCTACGTGTTCTTCGAGGGCATGCTGATCCCGATGTTCATCATCATCGGCGTGTGGGGCGGCCCGCGCCGCGTGTATGCGTCGGTGAAGTTCTTCCTGTACACCTTCCTCGGCTCGGTCTTCATGCTGGTCGGCCTGGTGTACCTGTACCTCAAGGCCGGAAGCTGGCAGCTGCCCGACCTGTACGCGCTTCCGCTCACCGCCACCGAGCAGATGTGGCTGTTCTTCGCGTTCCTGATCGCGTTCGCGGTCAAGGTGCCGATGTTCCCGGTGCACACCTGGTTGCCCGATGCCCACGTCGAGGCGCCCACCGGCGGCTCGGTGATCCTGGCCGCGATCATGCTGAAGATCGGCGGCTACGGCTTCCTGCGCTTCAGCCTGCCGATCACGCCCGACGCGGGCCACGAATGGGCCTGGCTGCTGATCGCGCTGTCGCTGATCGCGGTGGTCTACGTCGGCCTCGTGGCCCTGGTCCAGCAGGACATGAAGAAGCTGATCGCGTACTCCTCGGTCTCGCACATGGGCTTCGTCACGCTGGGCATCTTCATCGCCTTCGCCCTGGTGCGCGACACCGGCAACCCCGAAGCCGCGCGCCTGGGCATGCAGGGCGCGATGGTGCAGATGATCTCGCACGGCTTCGTGTCCGGCGCCATGTTCACCTGCGTCGGCGTGCTCTACGACCGCATGCACACGCGCATGATCCGCGACTACGGCGGCGTGGCGAACGTGATGCCCTGGTTCGCCGCCTTCTACGTGCTGTTCGCGTTCGCGAACTCCGGCCTGCCGGGCACCTCGGGCTTCGTCGGCGAGTTCATGGTCATCGTCGCCTCGTTCCAGCACCACCCGCTGATCGCCTTCGTGGCCGCGCTGACCCTGATCCTGGGCGCCGGCTACACGCTGTGGCTGGTGAAGCGGGTGATGTATGGCGAGGCCGGCAACGCCCACGTCGCCGCCATGAAGGACATCAATGGCCGCGAGGCCCTGGTGCTGGGCGTGTTCGCCGCCGGCGTGCTGCTCATCGGCATCTGGCCCAGGCCCCTGACCGACCTGATGGAGCCCTCCATCGCGCAGCTGGCGGACATGCTCGCCAACAGCAAGCTTTGAGGAACGTGACGCGATGATGCCTGGTGAATTGAACCTTCCCGTCCGGACGCTGGCCGATATCGCGCCGCTGGCGCCCGAGCTCGTGGTGGTGATCGGCGCGTTCGCGCTGCTGATGCTGGACCTGTTCCTCGACGAGCGCCGCCGGGTGGTCACCCACTCGCTGGCGATCGCGCTCCTGCTCGGTGCCGCGGCGATGATCGTCGCCGGCGTGGGCGGGCAGGGCATGGTGCTGGCGGACATGTTCGTGCGCGACACCGCCGCCGACGTGCTCAAGGTCTTCATCCTGGTCATCACCGCGATGTCGCTCGGCTATGCCTGGCACTTCATGCGCGAGCGCGGGCTGTACAAGGGCGAGCTGCCGGTGCTGATGCTGTTCGCGACGGTCGGCATGATGCTGCTGGTGTCCGCGCCCAACCTGGCGACGATCTACGTCGGCCTCGAGCTGCTGGCGCTGTGCCAGTACGCGCTGGTGGCGATCGATCGCGACAACCCGGTCGGCTCCGAAGCGGCGATGAAGTACTTCGTGCTCGGCTCGCTGGCATCCGGCCTGCTGCTGTTCGGCATGTCGCTGGTCTACGGCGCCACCGGCAGCCTGGACCTCGCCAGCATCGCCAGCGCCGCCGCCACCGTCGACGGCGGCACGCGCACCCTGCTGCTGACCGGCACCGTGTTCCTGGTGGTGGGCGTCTGCTTCAAGTTCGGCGCGGCCCCGTTCCACATGTGGCTGCCCGACGCCTACCACGGCGCGCCGACGCCGATGACGCTGTTCATCGGTTCGGCACCCAAGCTGGCCGTGTTCGGCATGGCCTACCGCCTGCTCGAATCCGGCGTGGGTCCGCTGCAGGACCAGTGGCAGCTGATGGTGGCGATGATCGCGGCGCTTTCGCTGGTGGTCGGCAACATCTTCGCCATTGCACAGACCAACCTGAAGCGCATGCTGGCCTACTCGACGGTGTCGCACGTCGGCTTCCTGCTGCTCGGCCTCGCCGGCGGCGGTCCCGAGGGCTACGCGGCGGCGATGTTCTACGCGATCAGCTACGCGATCATGTCGGCGGCCGCGTTCGGCGCGATCGTGGTGCTGGCGCGCAACGGTTTCGAAGCCGACCGCATCGAGGACTTCAAGGGCCTCAATGCCCGCAGCCCGTGGATGGCGGCGATGGTGCTGGTGATCATGGCCTCGCTGGCCGGCGTGCCGCCCTTCCTCGGATTCTGGGCCAAGCTGGTGGTGCTGCGCGCGGCGATCCAGGGCGACATGCTGTGGCTGGCGATCGTCGGCATCGTGTTCGCCGTGGTGGGTGCGTTCTACTACCTGCGCGTGATCAAGGTCATGTACTTCGACGAGCCCGAGGGCCGGGTGATCGAAGCGCGCGACAGCATGCCGCTGAAGGCGCTGTTCGCGGTCAACGCGCTGGCGCTGCTGGTGCTGGGTATCGCCTGGAGCCCGGTCATGGCCTGGTGCCAGGCGGCGTTCGCCTGAGGCAAGCCACACGCTTCCGCGCGGCGATGACGCGCGGGAGCTTGCGGAAAAGCAGGTACTCCTGCATAATGTTCGTCTGCTGCGGGGTGGAGCAGTCTGGCAGCTCGTCGGGCTCATAACCCGAAGGTCGTAGGTTCAAATCCTACCCCCGCTACCATACGCAGCACGAACGGCGCTCCTGGAAACAGGGGCGCCGTTCTCTTTTGTGGCTCAGGCCTCCAGCACCATCCGCCGGCGCCCGTCATCGACGATCGCGTGCGGCACGAAGCGCGCGGTGTCACGCGTGATCGGCGATGCATCCTCGCGGATGCCCATGCCGCAGGCCACGTCGCCGACCACCCAGCTGCCGACCAGCGGCCACGCGCCGTCGAACGTCGGCAGCAGGTGGAGCGCCTGGCGGATCGCAGGACCCGCATAGGGCCCGGGCTGCTCGATCCGGTCGCCGTCGTGCAGGTGCATCTCGATGTTCGCGCCCTCGCGTGAGAACAGCGGCTTGCGGACCCAGCCCGGAGGCAGCTCGCTGCCGGCGTCGAACTCGGCCGGCAGCAGGTTCGGGTGGCCGCGGTGTCGCTCCCACAGCAGCGGCAGCACGCCCTTGTTGCTCAGCAGCAGCTTCCACGGCGGCTCCAGCAGGCGCAGGCCCGAGCCGGGCAGGGCCGAAGCGAACGCGTCCGCGAACAGGTCCTCGAGCGGATAGAGCTTGAACAGGCTGGCGATGACCACGTCGTCGCCGGCGGTGAAACGGCCGTCGGCCGAGAGTCCGATCGACTCCAGCGCGATCGTGCCGGACTCGATGCCGGCCTGCGCGGCGCAGTCGCGCAGGTAGTCGACCGTGCCCTGGTCCTCCGCGCTGTCGCCGGACGCAGAGAAATAGAGCGGCGCCGGAAGCTGCCCGGCGATCGCGACGAAGCGCGCCACCAGGGCCTCGTGGATTGAGTTGAACTGGTCCGCGCCGCCGGGCAATACGCCGCTTTCGCGCTGGCGCTCCAGCCAGTCCCACTGGAAGAACGCCGCCTCGAACAGCGAGGTGGGCGTGTCGTAGTTGTATTCGTACAGCTTGGCCGGCCCGTGGCCGTCATAGGCGAGGTCGATCCGGCCATAGAGGTGCGGATCGCGGCGGCGCCAGCTGTCCGCCACCTGGTCGCGGGCGTCGGGGGGAATCGCCAGCCGCTCCATGAGCTCCTGGCTGCCGGCGGCTTCGGCGGCGAGCTCCATGGCCATGGCGTGGAGCTCCGCGCTGGGGTCCTCGATGTCGTCCTCGACCTGTCGCAGGTCGAAGGCGTAGTAGGCGCGTTCGTCCCAGTAGCGCTCGCCCTCGATGGTATGGAAGGCGAAGCCGCAGTCCGCGGCGCGCTGGCGCCAGTCGGGGCGCTCCTCGATCGCGACCCGGCGCATCAGCCGCCGGCGCTGCGGCCCGCGCCCGAGCGGCCGAAGCCGCCGCGGCTGACGGTCGGGGCGCGGTCGGGCTGCAGGCCGGTGCGGGCCAGCGCCGTCGCCCCGCCTGGGCCCGCCTGCGGCCGCAGCCAGCCGGACTGGTTGGACAGGAAGGCCGGGGTGGCACGCGCGTTGCCGGGAGCCGCCGCGGCGGGTCCGGCACCGGGCGCCGGCGCCAGGGCACCGCCCCTGCCGCCCATCATCTGCGACAGCACGAACCCGGCCATCAGCGGGCCGACGAAGCTGCCGCCCGCGTGCTGCCGGGTCGCGCACTGGCCTTCGCCGAATTCGGCCTCGCAGTCCTCGCGCGAGGCATAGCGCGGCGCGACTTCGTCGGCCTGGGCCTGGGCGGCGTCGAAGGCCTGGCGGCACATCCCCGGATTCATGGTTTCCGCGGCGCAGGCCTCGACCGTGGTGAACAGGCCTTCGGAGGTCTGCACCTCCGGCTGCTGCGCGCAGGCAACCAGCAGCAGCGGGGCGGAGCCCATGAGGACGAGGGCGGTCTTGCGGGAGCGTTTCATCGAAGCCGGTACCGGATTGCGCGTGGAGAGGCAGAGGTTAACCGATGGTGCGCCACGCGCGCCGTGAGCTTGCGGCACGGGCGCGCGAGGCCTATAATCCAGCGGCTCAGCGGGACCCTGCAGGATGGCATCGGCGCAACAGGCGCCGGCCCCGGCAAACCCGCTGCAAGCTTTTCGCAGTCGACGAAAAGCCTCCGAGGAGGCTTTTTTCGATTGCGGGAGTCGGGCTCGCGCGGTGCGCATCGAGGCGCGCCGGCACCGGATCCAGCAGCATCGGACAAGGGGCCCATCGGGCCCTTTTTCATTTTTCCGCGCCGCGCGGCGCCAGGCGACCAGGACAGAGGAGACATCGTGGCCGACAAGTCGACCGACATCGCTGAGCTCCTGTCGCCGACCGTGTCCGCGATGGGCCTGGACCTGCTCGGCGTCGAGTACCTGCCGTCGCCCGGCGGCGGCGCGCTGCTGCGCCTGTACATCGACCGCCCGGGCGCCGACCCGATGGCCGAAGGGCAGGGCGTGGGCATCGAGGACTGCGAGGCGGTGAGCCGCGAAGTCTCGGCCCAGCTCGACGTCGAGGACCCGATCAGCAGCAACTACACCCTCGAGGTGTCGTCGCCCGGCGTCGACCGCCTGCTGTTCAAGCCGGCGCACTTCGAGCGCTTCCTCGGCGAACAGGCCAAGGTCGCGCTGAAGCTGCCGCAGGACGGACGCCGTCGCCTGCAGGGCCGGATCGCCACGGTCGAGGGCGAGACGATCACCTTCGACGTCGACGGCCAGCCGTTCGCGGTGTCCGCCGGCAACATCGACAAGGCGCGCCTGGTCCCCGACTGGGTCGCGCTGGGCTACGGCCCCGCGAAGGACGCGTCCGGCCGCGATGCCCGGCCCGGCAAGCGCGGGGCGGCCAGCAAATCCAATACCAACAACAAGCCGGCGGCGTCGAAGCCGTCCAGTGCGGAGTGAACCAGAAGATGAGCAAGGAACTGTTGCTGGTCGTCGATGCGGTCGCCAACGAGAAGGGTGTGCCCGAGTCGGTGATCCTCGAAGCCCTCGAGGCGGCGCTCGCCACCGCGGCCAAGAAGCGCTACCTCGAGCAGGACGTGGTCACGCGCGTGCAGATCGACTCGAAGGACGGCAGCTACGAGACCTTCCGCCGCTGGGAAGTGGTGGCCGATGACGTGGTCATGGAGTCGCCTGACCGGCAGATCCGCCTGATGGACGCGGTCGACGAGGCCGAGGGCGTCGAGGTCGGCGACTACATCGAGGAACAGATCGAGAACGTCGACTTCGGCCGCATCGCAGCCCAGGCCGCCAAGCAGGTCATCGTCCAGCGCGTGCGCGAGGCCGAGCGCCAGCAGGTCGTGGATGCGTGGAAGGATCGCGTCGGCGAGCTGGTGACCGGCGTGGTCAAGCGCGTCGAGCGCGGCAACGTCTTCGTCGACCTCGGCGGCAACGCCGAGGCCTTCATCCCCAAGGACAAGGCGATCCCGCGCGACGTCGTGCGCGCCGGCGACCGCATCCGCGGCTACCTGTACGACGTGCGCACCGAGCCGCGCGGCCCGCAGCTGTTCATCAGCCGCGCAGCGCCTGAATTCATGATGGAGCTGTTCAAGCTCGAAGTGCCGGAAGTCGGCCAGGGCCTGGTCGAGATCAAGGCCTGTGCACGCGACCCGGGCGATCGCGCGAAGATCGCGGTGGTCGCCTACGACACCCGCACCGATCCCATCGGCGCCTGCATCGGCATGCGTGGTTCGCGCGTGCAGGCGGTGTCGAACGAGCTCAACGGCGAGCGCGTCGACATCGTGCTGTGGTCGGACAACCCGGCGCAGTTCGTGATCAACGCGATGGCGCCGGCCGAAGTGCAGTCGATCGTCGTCGACGAGGACAAGCACTCGATGGACCTCGCGGTCGCCGAAGACCGCCTCGCGCAGGCCATCGGCAAGGGCGGCCAGAACGTGCGCCTCGCCAGCCGCCTGTCGGGCTGGCAGCTCAACGTCATGACCCAGGACCAGGTCACCGCGAAGTCGGAGGCCGAGCAGGCCACGGCGCGCGCGCTGTTCCAGGAGAAGCTCGAGGTCGACGAGGAAATCGCCGGCATCCTGGTGGCCGAGGGCTTCAGCACGGTCGAGGAAATCGCCTACGTGCCGGTCGGCGAGCTGCTGGCGGTCGAGGGCTTCGACGAGGACATCGTCGAGGAACTGCGTGCCCGCGCCCGCGACGCGCTGCTCAACGACGCGCTTGCGGTCGAGGAGGAGATCGGCGAGAACGTGCCGGCCGACGACCTGCTGGCGCTCGAGGGCATGGACGACGAGACGGCGTTCGCCCTGGCCGCCAACGGCGTGCGCACCGCCGAGGACCTCTCCGACCTGGCCGCCGACGAGGTGCTGGAATTCGGCATCGAGGGCCTGGACGGGGAACGCGCCGCCGCGCTGGTCCTGGCCGCGCGCGCCGGAGAGATCGCGCGCCTCGAGGCCGAAGGCTGACAGGCCGGGGCCGTCCACGGCCCCCGAGAACGGCAAACCACCATGAATTGATCGATCCATAGCGCGCGGCACGAGCCGACGCCCAAGGAACCGGAATCCGAATGTCGCAGCAAACCACCATCCGCAAGCTGGCCGCACTGGTGAACACGCCGGTCGAGAAACTGCTTGAACAGCTGTCCGAAGCGGGCATGAAGTTCAGCGATCCCGACCAGGTCGTGACCAGTACCGAGAAGGTGAAGCTCCTGGGCTTCCTGCGCCGCACCCACGGTCGTGCCGAGAAGGCCGCCGAGGATCCGGTCGCCCCCAAGAAGATCACCCTGCAGCGCAAGAGCACGCTCACCGTGGGCGGCGGCCGCAACAAGCCGACCGTCGACGTCGTGGTGCGCAAGAAGGTCACGCTCAAGCCCGAGGACGCTGCATCCGGCGCCCGCAGCGGCGGTGGCGTCGACGACGAGCGCGCCGAAATCCTGCGCAAGCTCGAGGAGTCGCGCCAGCGCAACCTCGACGAGCAGCAGCGCCTGGCCGAGGCCGACCGCCGCCGCGTCGAGGAAGCCGAAGCCGCCAAGCGGCTGGTTGCCGAGCAGGAAGCCGACCGCGTCCGCAAGGAAGCCGCCGCGACCGCGTCCGCGGTCGAGGAAACCCCGCGCAAGGCGCATGGCCATGGCCATCCCAAGCCGGCCGTGCCGCCGCGCGACGACCGCGCCGCGAACAAGGGCAAGCCCAACCGCGGCTCGCACGCGATGGTCGCCGGCGTCGAGGACGACGACAGCGCCGCGCGCTTTGCCGGCCAGTTGCACCTGTCGCCCGCCGACCGTGCACGTCGCGGCGCCGGCGCCTCGCGCTCGAAGGGCCGCCAGCAGCAGCGCGGCCGCCAGCCCGACCAGGCGCGGACCGGGACCGGCTTTACCCGTCCGACCGCGCCGGTGGTGCGCGAAGTCGCGATCGGCGAGGCGATCACCGTGGCCGACCTTGCGCAGAAGCTCGCGTTGAAGGGCGGCGACGTGGTCAAGGCGCTGTTCAAGATGGGCGTCATGGCGACCATCACCCAGTCCATCGACCATGACACTGCGGTGCTGGTGACCGAAGAACTCGGCCACACGGCCATCCGCGCCGATGCCGACGATGCGGAAAGCGAGCTGCTCGCCCACGTCGAGGACGTGCAGGGCGACCAGACCCAGCGTCCGCCGGTGGTCACCATCATGGGTCACGTCGACCATGGCAAGACCTCGCTGCTGGACTACATCCGCCGCACCAGGATCGCCACCGGCGAGGCCGGCGGCATCACCCAGCACATCGGCGCGTACCACGTCGAGACTGCCAAGGGCGTCATCAGCTTCCTCGACACCCCGGGCCATGCCGCCTTCACCTCGATGCGCGCGCGCGGCGCCAAGCTCACCGACATCGTGGTGCTGGTGGTCGCGGCCGACGACGGCGTGATGCCGCAGACGGTCGAGGCGATCCAGCACGCGAGGGCGGCCAAGGTGCCGCTGATCGTGGCGATCAACAAGATCGACAAGTCCGAGGCCGACCCGTCGCGGATCAAGAACGAGCTGCTCGCGCACGACATCGTGGCCGAGGACTTCGGCGGTGATACGCAGATGGTCGAGCTGTCGGCCAAGACCGGCGACGGCGTCGACGACCTGCTGGAAGCGATCAGCATCCAGGCCGAGGTGCTCGAACTCAAGGCGATGTCCGAGGGCCGCGCCAGCGGTACGGTCATCGAGTCCTCGCTGGACAAGGGCCGCGGCCCGGTGGCCACGGTGCTGGTGCAGCAGGGCGCGCTCAACAAGGGCGACTTCCTGGTCTGCGGCGTCGAGTACGGCCGCGTGCGCGCACTGTTCGACGAGACCGGCGGCCAGGTGCCGTCGGCCGGGCCGTCGATCCCGGTGCAGGTGCTCGGCCTGTCCGGCGTGCCCGATGCCGGCGACGACTTCGTGGTCGTCGACGATGAGCGCCTGGCCCGTGAAGTCGCGCAGCAGCGCGAGGCCAAGCGCCGCGAAACGCGCCTGGTGCAGGCCGCGGGCAACCGCATGGAAGACATCATGGCGCAGATGGGCGGCGGCCAGCAGCTCGAGCTGCCGCTGGTCATCAAGGCCGACGTGCAAGGTTCGGTGGAGGCGCTGCGCCAGGCGCTGACCGCGCTGTCCAACGACGAGATCCGGATCAACATCATCCGTTCCGGCGTTGGCGGCATCACCGAGTCCGACGCCAATTCGGCGGCGACGTCCAAGGCCACGATCATCGGCTTCAACGTCCGTGCCGATGCGTCGGCACGCAAGGTGGTCGACACGCACGGCCTCGACCTGCGCTATTTCTCGATCATCTATGACGTGATCGACCAGGTGAAGCAGGTGGCGTCCGGCATCCTGGGCGTGGAGATCCGCGAGGAGATCATCGGCACCGCCGAGGTCCGCGAGGTGTTCCGCAGCTCCAAGTTCGGCGCCGTGGCCGGCAGCATGGTCATCGAGGGCGTGGTCCGCAGGAACAAGCCGATCCGCGTGCTGCGCGACGAAGTGGTCATCTTCGAGGGCGAGCTGGAATCGCTGCGCCGCTTCAAGGAGAACGTCGACGAGGTGCGCGTCAACACCGAGTGCGGCATCGGCGTGAAGGCCTACAACGACATCAAGCCGGGCGACAAGATCGAGTGCTTCGAGCGCGTCGAAGTGCAGCGCACCCTCTGATGGCGCAGAAGTCCTTCCATCGCACCGACCGCGTGTCCGCCCAGCTCCGCAGGGAGCTGGGTACGCTGGTCCGCGAGGCGGTGGCCGAGCACGGCCTGCCGTCGGTGAGCGTTTCGGACGTCGAGGTGACCCGCGACATGGCGCACGCCAAGGTCTGGGTCACCGCGCTGCAGTCCGAGCGCGCCCTCGAGGCCGTCAAGGGCCTCAAGGCGGTGGCGCCCGAGGTGCGCTACCGGCTGGCGCGCGCGGTGAAGATGCGCCACGTGCCCGAGCTGCACTTCCATTACGACGACTCCGTCGATCGCGGCGAGCGCATCGACAACCTGCTGCGCGACCTGCCCGACGCGCCGGCCGAAGACTGAGTTCCCGGCCGCCTGGCGGTCCGATGATCCGATGACTGCCCGCGCGCGCACCAGATTCCGCAAGCTCGACGGCATCCTGCTGCTCGACAAGCCGCGGGGCCCGAGCTCCAACCAGGCGCTGCAGCGCGCGCGCCACCTGTTCCGCGCCGAGAAGGGCGGCCATACCGGCAGCCTCGATCCGCTCGCCACCGGCCTCCTGCCGCTGTGCTTCGGTGAAGCGACCAAGATCGCCGGCGGCCTGCTCGGCGCACGCAAGGCCTATGACGCGGTGGCGCGGCTGGGCCAGGTCACCGACACCGACGACGCCGAAGGCGAGGTGCTGCGCGAGCGGCCCGTCCCCCTGCTCGACATCGCCACCATCGATGCGGCCCTTGGCCCGCTCACCGGCCGCATCCAGCAGCGCCCGCCGATCTACTCCGCGCTCAAGCGGGGCGGGGAGCCGCTGTACGCCAAGGCACGCCGGGGCGAGGACGTGGAGGTCGAGCCACGCGAGGTCGAGGTCCACGAATTCAGCCTGCTCTCGGCTGCCGACCTCGTCGACGCCGCCGAAGGCGTGGCCCCCGGCAACATCCTGCGCCTGCGCGTGGAGTGCGGCTCGGGCACCTATGTCCGCAGCCTGGTCCGCGACCTCGGCGAGGCGCTCGGCTGCGGGGCGCATGTGGCCGAGCTGCGCCGGCTCTGGGTCGACCCGTTCAGGAACCCGCGGATGTGGAGCTTCGCCGAGCTCGAGGCGCTGGCCGAGCGCGGCGAGTCCAGCCTGGAGGCCTGCCTGCTGCCGCTGGAATCGGGCATGGCCGCGTGGCCCCGGGTGGAGATCGACGCATCGGCGGCCGCCGGCTTCGCCTACGGGCAGGGGACGGACGGCGCCGCGGGCGCCGCCGGCGAAGTGGCCATATTCGGCCCGGAAGGCCGGGTGCTCGGCCTGGGCCTGCGCGACGGCGAGGGCGGGTTGCGCCCGCGGCGCATGTTCAGCTGGGCCTGCGCCCAGCCCGGCCCGCGGAACCCCCGGGCCGGCTGAGTCCGCCTTGTCCGGCCCGGCCGCGGCGCGTTACAATTCGAAGGCTTATTTCCAAGCAGCCGACGGCCGGGGCACCGGTCGCCACGGCATCCACAGCAAGCGGCGGTTCTCGCGGTGCGTCCTTCCTGCCATGCGCACGAAGGGGTTCCTGCGGTCCACGCATCACCCAGGGCGACAGCATGACCATCGACACCAGCAAGATCATCGAAGACAACAAGCGCGGCGAGAACGACACCGGCTCCACGGAAGTCCAGGTGGCGCTGCTCACCGCGCGCATCGTGCACCTGACCGAGCACTTCAAGGTGCACAAGCAGGACCACCACAGCCGCCGCGGCCTGCTGAAGATGGTCAACCAGCGCCGCAGCCTGCTCGACTACCTGCACCGCAAGGACGTCGGCCGCTACAAGGCGCTGATCGAGAAGCTCGGCCTGCGTCGCTGATCCACACCCCGCCGCGGCGCAGAAATGCGCCGCGGTTCTTTTTCCGGCGCGTTGCAGGCGCGCCACCCGGCCGGGGCAAGGGCCCACGCCGGTTCATCGCAAGACGCACCAAGGAATTCACAACGTGGCAAAAGTTACCAAGAGCTTCCAGTACGGCGAGCGCACCGTCACCATCGAGACCGGCGAGATCGCCCGCCAGGCCGGCGGCGCGGTCATGGTCTCCTGCGACGGCACCGTGCTGCTGGTTTCCGCGGTCGCCAACAAGACCGCCCGTGAAGGGCAGGATTTCTTTCCGCTGACCGTCGACTACCAGGAGAAGTTCTACGCGGGTGGTCGCATCCCCGGCGGCTTCTTCAAGCGTGAAGGACGCCAGACCGAGAAGGAAACGCTGACCTCGCGCCTGATCGACCGCCCGATCCGCCCGCTGTTCCCCGACGGCTTCCGCAACGAAGTCCAGATCATCGCCACCGTGATGTCGATGAATCCGGAGATCGACGGCGACATCCTCGCGCTCATCGGTGCCTCGGCCGCGCTGTCGCTCTCGGGCGCGCCGTTCGACGGCCCGATCGGCGCCGCCAAGGTCGGTTACAAGGGCGGCCAGTACCTGCTCAACCCGACCGTGTCGGAGCTCAAGGAGTCCGACCTCGAACTCGTCGTCGCCGGTACCGCCAACGCGGTGCTGATGGTCGAGTCCGAAGCCAACGTGCTGTCGGAAGAGGTGATGCTGGGTGCCGTGATGTTCGGCCACAAGGCCATGCAGGCCGCCATCGCCACGATCAACGAGCTCGTCGCCGAAGCCGGCAAGCCGAAGTGGGAATGGACCGCTCCGGCCGCCGACGAGGGCCTGGTGTCCGCGCTGCGCACCGCCATCGGCGAGCAGCTCGCGGGCGCCTTCCAGGTGCGTGACAAGCTCGAGCGCCGCGACACCATCTCCAAGGTCAAGAAGGCGATCCTTGACGCCCTGTCGCCGCAGGCCGAGGCCAATGCCTGGACCTCGAGCGCACTCTCCAAGGAGTTCGGCGAGCAGGAATACCAGACCATGCGCGACTCGGTCCTCAAGACCAAGGTCCGCATCGACGGCCGCGCGCTCGACACCGTGCGCCCGATCGCCAGCCGCGTCGGCATCCTGCCGCGCGTGCACGGCTCCTCGCTGTTCACCCGTGGCGAGACCCAGGCGATCGTGGCGGTCACGCTGGGCACCGCCCGCGACGGCCAGGTGATCGACGCCGTCTCCGGCGAGTACAAGGAACACTTCCTGTTCCACTACAACTTCCCTCCCTACTCCGTGGGTGAAGCCGGCCGCATGATGGGCCCGAAGCGCCGCGAGATCGGCCACGGCCGCCTGGCCAAGCGCGGCGTGCTCGCCGTGATGCCGACGATGGAAGAGTTCCCGTACACCATCCGCGTCGTGTCCGAGATCACCGAGTCGAATGGTTCGTCCTCGATGGCGTCGGTCTGCGGTTCGTCGCTGGCGCTGATGGACGCGGGCGTGCCGATCAAGGCGCCGGTCGCGGGCATCGCGATGGGCCTGGTGAAGGAAGGCGACGACTTCGTCGTGCTGTCCGACATTCTCGGCGACGAGGACCACCTGGGCGACATGGACTTCAAGGTGGCCGGTACCGAAGCGGGCATCACCGCCCTGCAGATGGACATCAAGATCCAGGGCATCACCGAAGAGATCATGAAGGTGGCGCTGGAGCAGGCCAAGCATGGCCGCCTGCACATCCTGGGCGAGATGGCCAGCTCGCTGACCACCGCGCGCTCGGAGCTGTCGGACTTCGCGCCGCGCCTGATCACCATCAAGATCCACCCCGACAAGATCCGCGAAGTGATCGGCAAGGGCGGCTCGGTCATCCAGGCGATCACCAAGGAGACCGGCACCCAGATCGACATCCAGGACGACGGCACGATCACCATCGCGTCGGTCGACGCCGCCGCCGGCAAGGCCGCCAAGGACCGCATCGAGCAGATCACCTCCGACGTCGAGCCGGGCCGGATCTACGAGGGCAAGGTCGTCAAGCTGATGGACTTCGGCGCCTTCGTGACCATCTCCCCCGGCAAGGACGGCCTGGTGCACGTCTCGCAGATTTCCAACGAACGCGTCGAGAAGGTCGGCGACGTGCTCAAGGAAGGCGACGTGGTCAAGGTCAAGGTGCTGGAAGTCGACAAGCAGGGCCGCATCCGCCTGTCGATGAAGGCCGTCGAGGAAGGCGAGGGCACCCCGGCCGAGTAAGCCGGAAGTCCGCAGGCGCCATCGCGCCGTGCAGCATCAGGGAAAGCGGGCTTCGGCCCGCTTTTTCTTTGTGCTTCTCCGGCGTACGGGAGAACTCGAACGAGGCACTCTTCCAGGATCCAGGGTCCCACTTCGCCCGGAACGTCGCCCGGCGGGGTGGCTGGCGGGGTGGCTGGCGGTGCTGCGATGCCTGCTGCCGCTCATGTCCCCCGGCTTCGGCCTTGCGGCCAAAGCCTCCTCCTTGACTTCCCGTCAGCAGGCATCGCACCGCAGTTCGGAGCGGTTCGGCCGCTGGCCGTTGTACGCAGGGCACAGGGCACAGGGCACAGGGCACAGGGCACGTAGCGGGAAGTCCAGGAGGAGATGCCGGCCCGCAGGCCGGCACCGGGGGACATGAGCGGCAGCAGGCCATGCGTCGAAGCGCCGCGACGCTGCACCGGGCGCCTCCCCCACCTGGGAACTGAACCTTCCCATCGGCGAAGGCGCGTCGGAGACGGGCGTCCTGGCCAGCGCCGGCGTCAGCCCCCGAGGACCCGGATTCGCGTGCGTGGCCCCGGCGGCCTGCCGTAGACCGGCGGTTGGTCCTGGCCCTGGACGATGCCCAGCGGGGCGTAGCCCGCGTACTGCGGAAACACCTGGCCCAGCCGGTTGTTGCCCATGCGGCGGATGAGCAGTTCCGAGAACACCTGGCGATAATCCGTGGTCACCGGCAGGTCTCCGAACCAGGGCGCGAGCACCTCGGGGTCCAGGCCGGGCCAGGTGCCGTAGAAACGGCGGCCGTTGACGGTGTCGCCGAGCACCAGCAGCGGATTGCCGTAGCCGTGGTCGGTGCCGCCGCTGCCGTTCTGGCGCACGCGGCGGCCGAATTCCGACTGCACCACGACCGTCACCCGCGAGGACTCGCCGCCGGCGGCCATCTCGACGTAGAACGCGGTCAGGGCTTCGGAAAGCTCGCTGATCTTGTTCTGGTAGTAGTGGTAGCCGCTGCCCGCCGTGCCCTGTCCCTCGTGCGTATCCCAGCCGCCCAGGTCCAGGGTGGCGTAGCGCAGGCCGGTGCCGAAACGGATCGCCTGCGCCACGGTCCAGAGCTGGCGGGCGAAGGTGCTGGTGGGCCAGCCCGCCGGCAGCGTGGCCGCGAAGGGCAGCTGGCGGATGCGGCGCAGCGCGGCCTCGGCGGCGCGCGACTGATGCTCCACGGCACTGCGCCCGGCGAGGAAGCCGGCGAGGACATCGTTCACGCCCTGCAGCCCGGCCGGCCCGCCTGGCCGCGCCTCGCGCCATTGCCAGGGTCCGTCGTTGAGCGCGAACTCGGTGGGGTTGGCCATCGACAGGGCATCCGCGGCCCCGAGCAGGCTGGCCGGCTGGCCGCTGGCCGCTGGCCACGCCCAGCAGCGGCATGTCGGCGCTGGCGCCGGCGGGATCGCTGTCCCAGGCACGGGCCAGCCAGCCGCTTCCGCCTCCGGCGCGCCCCGGGGTGCCAAGGTCGCAGTACAGCTGGGCGTCGAAGTGGCTGCGGGTCAGCGTGGTGGACATGCCGCAGGCGTGCACGATGGCCAGCCGCGACTCCTGCCACAGCGCGTGCAGGCCGCCGGCCGACGGGTGGAGGCCGAAGCCGGTGCCGGCTCCGCCCTGCAGGGTCAGCGGCAGGGCGCCATAGGCGCCGCTGGCGGCGATCGCCAGCGAGGGGCGTGCTTCCTCGTAGTGGCCGCGGTCATTGCCGCCGACCGGGACCACCAGGTTCAGGCCGTCGATGCCGCCACGCAGGAAGACGTGGACCAGGGTGTCGTGCGGCGTGCCGGCGATGGCTGGCTGAGCGTAGAACATCGACGGGGCAATGCCGGCGATGGCGGCCGTGGCGCAGCAGCCCTTGAGGAAGGCGCGGCGCGAGAGCGGATGGTCGGCCATGTCGGGTCCTCAGCGGGTGGCGAATTCGGGCGACATCAGCAGCAGCGAGACCATGCTGCGCAGGCGGTCGTGGTTGTAGTGCGCGCGCAGGTCGCTGCCGCTCCAGGCATTGCTGTCGGCGATGACATAGGACGCCGCGGCGCCCTGGCCCATGAAGGCCCGCAGCGCCTGCAGCCGGGCCGGCGCGGGCGCGCGCCCCAGCAGCCGCTGGCACCAGTAGTCGACCAGGTTCGGGGCGGTCCAGCTGGCCACCCCGGCGCGGCTGTCCTCGACGATCGGCAGCAGGCGCACGTCCGCATCCGACGTCTCGGCCAGCCAGCCCAGCATCCGCCAGGCCATGCCGAAGCTGTTGGCACCCGACCAGGCATCGGCGTGGTCGGGATAGCCGTTCGGCGCCGGCCAGTCGAAGGGCAGGTGCCCGGTGGCGCCCAGCCGCCACATGAAGTCGTCGCTGCGGCCGTGCTCCGGTCGCAGGGTGAAGGGACTTGCGGCGGCGCGCAGGGTCGCGGCGATGATCTCCGCGGGACGCCGGCGCTTGCCCTGGCGGCCGTCGCGCACGTCCGGCGAGCGCAGGATGTGCCGCAGCACGACGCGGATCTGGTCCGGATCCTGCCAGTGGCTGCGGAAGAGCTGTGCCGCGCTGGCCACCAGGGATGCAGGCGGGTTGTCGCCGGCGAAGTGCCGCACGAGCTTGCGGCAGATGAAGCGTGCCACGCGGGGGTGGCTGGCGATCCGGCCCAGGACGTCGCGGCCGTCCTTCATCGCCGGCTGCGCCGGCGGCAGGTACATGCCGAGCACGGACTTCGGCCCGGCGTCGTGCCAGGCGGCGCGATAGACGAAGTTGCCGTCGTTCTCGCCCGGATACTGCCAGTGGCCGTTGCGCACCGACCAGCCGGTGAACGCCGCCGCGGTCTCGTAGACGTCGACGTCGGTATAGCCGATGGGATACGACGGATCCTCGGGGCAGGGCGGCACCTGCGCGGGACTCATGAAGCCGAGGTAGTTCTCGACGCCGAAGGTATGCAGCTCCAGCAGTTCGCGGGCGAAGTTCTCGTTGGGCCCGGCGATCGTGTTGGAGCGGTTGTCGAGGTAGTAGAGCATCGCCGTGCTGCTGGCCACCGCCTCGAGCATGGCGCGGAAGTTGCCCAGCGCATGCGCGCGGACCACGTCCCGGCTGTGGTGCACGAACACCGGGCCGACGTCGTAGTCGCTGCCGGTGACGTGGAAGTGGTCGTGCCAGAACGTCGTCATGCGCTCGTGCAGCTGCCGCCGCGAGAACGCCGCGCGCATCATCCATGCGCGCTGCGATTCCCAGGCCGGGCGCATGCGGACCTCCCACGCCGGATTGCCCAGGACGTGGTCGGCCCAGAGCTGGGTCAGGCCCTTGCCGAGCGTGCTGTAGCCGCCGGCCTGCAGCCGGTCCTCCAGCGCGGAGTCGTCGATCGCCTCCCATGCCAGCTGCTGCTCGACCAGCGCCTCGTAGCGCGCGACGTCGCTGCCACCGAGGGCGTCGAAGGCCTGCCGCGCGCCCGGGAAGATCCCGTATCCCAGGCGGCTCCACGCACGCACCCAGGCCGGTGCCGGCGGCAGGTGGAGGACGGGGTCGCGCAGGCGACGGTCGCCGTCGCCGGGCGGACCGGGTGGTGGCATGACGGGGGTGGGTCGCCGTGCGGCGCGGTCGAAGTTCCTGCCGTAGCGCTCGCGCAGCACGGCCTCGATCGAAACGCGGCCTGCGGCCGCCCTGTTGCTTGCCATGGTGTCCCCCGACGCGATGGTCCCCTGGGTGGACTATCGCCCAGGCCGGGCGCCGCGAGGTGTGACCGCCGGCAGGGATCGGACGGGCGGTCGTCGGCGTCGGCCGCCCGTCCCGGGCCTCAGACCAGGCCGAAGCCGTAGAACAGCCCGATCACCACGAACACCGCCAGCGTCTTGATGATGGTGATCGCGAAGATGTCCTTGTAGGCCTGGCGATGGGTCAGCCCGGTCACCGCCAGCAGGGTGATCACCGCGCCGTTGTGGGGCAGGGTGTCCATGCCCCCGGACGCCATCGACGCCACGCGGTGCAGGACCTCCATGGGGATCCCGGCCGCGTTCGCGTTGGCGATGAAGGTGTCGGCCATGGCCGCCAGCGCGATCGACATGCCGCCCGAGGCCGAGCCGGTGATGCCGGCCAGGGCGGTGACCGTCACCGCTTCGTTGACCAGCGGGTCCGGGATCGCGCCCAGCGCGTTGGCCACCAGCAGGAAGCCGGGCAGCGCCGCGATCACCGCGCCGAAGCCGTACTCGGACGCGGTGTTCATCGAGGCCAGCAGGGCACCGCCGATCGCCGACTTCGTGCCCTCGGCGAAGTGCGCGAACACCGTCCTCCACGCGAACACCATGACCGTCGCGATGCCGATCAGCAGCGCACCCATCACCGCCCAGATCGCGGCGATCTTCGCCACTTCCTGGATCACCGGCGCCGGGTTGCCGACGACCGCGGGGATGAAGCTGTGGCTGTCGCCGTACCAGCCCGGGATCAGCCGGGTCAGCACCAGGTTCGACACGCCCACCATCACCAGCGGCAGCAGGGCGACCAGCGGATGCGCGAGGCGTTCGCCGATGAAGGGCGCCGGCTCGTTGAGCAGGGTGGCGGCGTCACCGTAGCCTTCGCCGGCGCGCTGGGCCACGCGGCGGCGCCAGTCGAGGTAGGACAGGCCCAGGGCGAGGATGAAGATGCCGCCGAGCGTGCCCAGCACGGGCGCCGCCCAGGTGTCGGTGCCGAAGAACGCGGTCGGGATGATGTTCTGGATCTGCGGCGTGCCGGGCAGGGCGTCCATGGTGAAGGTGAAGGCGCCGAGCGCGATCGTGCCCGGGATCAGCCGCTTGGGAATGTCACCCTGGCGGAACAGCTCGGCCGCGAACGGATACACCGCGAACACCACCACGAACAGCGACACGCCGCCGTAGGTCAGCAGCGCGCAGACGATCACGATCGACAGCATCGCGCGCTGCGCGCCGACCACCTTGATCGTGGCGGCGACGATGGACTTCGAGAAGCCGGAGATCTCGATCAGCTTGCCGAACACCGCGCCCAGCAGGAACACCGGGAAGTACAGCTTGAGGAAGCCGACCATCTTGTCCATGAAGAGGCCGGTGAACATCGGCGCGACCAGCGACGGGTCGGTCAGCAGCACCGCGCCGAGTGCCGCGATCGGCGCGAACAGGATCACGCTGTGGCCGCGGTAGGCGACGTACATCAGGAAGACCAGCGCGGCGAGCACGATCAGGAACGACATGGGATGTCCTGCGGGACGGAGTGCGGCAGACAGTGTTCCCGCCGCGGGTGCGGCCCTCCCATTGTCCGAAGGTACGATGCCCACCCGCGGGGGCGGCCCCTAGGCTTGCGATCAAGGCGGCATCCGGCCGCACGCACACGCATATCCCGAGGGGAACAAGATGAAGCGAGCCAAGATCCCGCACACCGCCCTGAGCCTGGCGATCGCCCTCGGGCTGTCGTCGCCCATGGCCCTGGCGCAGGACGCCGGCGACGACACCGCGCCGCGCGCCGAAGCCCGCGACGCGACCACGCTGGGCGGCCTCACCGTCACCGCGCGCAAGCGCGAGGAGACGCTGCAGGACGTGCCGGTCGCGGTGACCGCGTTCACCCCCGAGGTGCTGGACCGGCTCAACGTGCAGGACATCGGCGACCTCGACGCGCAGGTGCCGAACCTGACCATCTACGCTGCGCGCGGCTCGAGCAGCGCCGCCACCGCCTACATCCGCGGCGTCGGCCAGTCCGACACCCTGTGGGGCGTCGACCCGGGCGTGGGCATCTATCTCGACGACGTCTACATCGCACGCCCGCAGGGCGCCCTGCTCGACGTGTTCGACGTCGGCCGCGTCGAGGTGCTGCGCGGCCCGCAGGGCACGCTGTACGGCAAGAACACCATCGGCGGCGCGATCAAGTACATCGGCCGCGAGCTGCCCAAGGAACTCGACGGCTACGCCGCGGTCACCGTGGGCAACCACGGGCAGCTGGACGTCAAGGGCGGCATTGGCGGTCCCATCGGCGGCACCGAGGCGCTGCGCGCCCGCCTGTCGGTGGCCAGCATGAACCGCGACGGCTTCGGCACCAACACCTACACCGGCCAGGACGTGAGCGACAAGGAGATCAACGCGTTGCGCTTCCAGCTGGGCGCCTTCGCCAGCGAAGCCTTCGACGTCCAGTTCGCGCTCGACTACCTCGACGACCAGTCCGGCGTGCGCGGCGCGAAGATGCTCGCGCCCAACCCGCTGGCGCCTGCGTATCCGCCGTTCGACGACCGCTACGACATCGGCAGCGCGATGGCCAACGTCAACGACACCGAGATGAAGGGCGCCTCGGCGACCGTCAACTGGCGTCCGAACGCGGACTGGGCGTTCAAGTACGTGATCGCCAAGCGCGAGTCCGACACCGAAACCAACATCGACTTCGACCTGACCCCGCTCAAGCTGGTCGACGTGCGCGCGTTCTATAGCGACAGCCAGGTCAGCCACGAGGTCCAGGCCAACTACGACGCCGGTGGCCGCCACCGCGGCGTGGTGGGCTACTACTACTTCGACGGCGAGGCCGGCGGCCAGGTGCTGAACCACTTCGCGAACCCCCTCCTGGCGCCGTCGCTGACCAACCCGCTGTACGGCGATACCCAGGGCACGGTGTTCACCGAGAGCCACGCGGTGTACGCCAACTGGACGTTCGACCTCACCGACCGCCTCGGCCTCGACGTCGGCGCGCGCTATACCGACGAGGACAAGCACGCGGTGGCGCTGAACCGCTTCTACCTCGATCCCGCCTACACCACGGTGTGGGGCACGGCGGCCAACTTCGACAAGACCGTCAACTTCAAGAACACCTCGCCGCGCGTGTCCCTGGACTACGAGGTGACGCCCGACGTCATGGTCTACGGCTCGGCCTCGCGTGGCTTCAAATCCGGTGGCTTCAACATCCGCGCCAACACCACCTCGATCCCGCGCTCGGGCGAGCCCTTCGACGACGAGCAGGTCGACAGCTTCGAGGTCGGCAGCAAGATGGCCTTCCTCGACCAGCGCCTGTTCCTCAACCTCGCCTATTTCCACAACAAGTACGAGGACATCCAGCTGTCGGTGTTCACGTCCTACACCCTGCCCGACGGCAGCCAGAGCTTCTTCGGCGACTTCACCAACGCCGGCAAGGGCACCGTGCAGGGCGTCGAGGTCGAGTACCAGTACCTGCCGACGCAGAACTGGGTGATCAGCGGCAACCTGGCGTGGCTGGACGCGGAGTACGACGAGTTCCTGAGCGGCGGCGTCGACATCGCCGACACCCAGCACTTCACCAACGCCCCGGAGTTCTCCGGCGCGCTGAACGTCGAGTACCGCACCGACCTCGCGAACGGCGGCAACCTGTCCGCGCGCGTGGGCTACAGCTACCAGTCCGAGGTGTGGCCAACCACCGACCTCAGCCCGGCGATCCGCCAGGACGGCTACGGCCTGGTCGGTGCCGGCGTGATCTGGCGCGTCAACGACACCTGGTCGTTCTCGCTCCAGGGCAGCAACCTCGCCGACAAGGAATACCGCACCACCGGCTACAACATCCCGGCCTATGGCGTGCTGACCGGCTTCTACGGCCCGCCGCGCCAGTACAGCCTGACCGCGCGCTACGACTTCTGATCCGAAGCCATCGTGACTGGCGTGCCAGCGGCCGGGACCTCCCGGCCGCTGTGCGTTTGCGCCCGGCTACTGCCGTATCCTTGCGCCGTGGACAGGGGAGCCCGGCCTTGCCGATGCGCTTGACGACAACCGGACGCCACGGAGTGGCCGCGTGAGCGTCGGCGTGGTGGTCGCCGCCGCGGCGCTGTGGCTCGCCCTGCTGTTCGGCGTCGCCCTCTATGCCGAGCGGCACCCCGGCGCGCTGGCGCGTCACTGGCGCCACGTCTACGCGCTGTCGCTGGCGGTGCACTGCACCTCGTGGACCTTCTACGGCACGGTGACCCAGGCCGCGCGCTACGGCTGGCCGCTGCCGCCGACCTTCTTCGGCGCGATCGTCTTCTACATCATCGCCTTCGGGTTCATGACCCGGCTGGTGCGGCTGGCGCGCGAGGGCAACTCGACCTCGATCGCCGACCTCATCGCGACCCGGCTCGGCAAGGACCCGTGGCTGGCCGCCGTGGTCACCCTGGTCGCGCTGCTGGGCATGGTGCCCTACGTCGCCCTGCAGCTGAAGGCGGTGACGATGAGCTTCGCCACGCTCACCAGCGCCGGCGACGTGGCCGCGGCCGTGCCGCCCTGGCGCGACGGCGCGCTCTACGTCGCGCTGGCGATGGCGGTGTTCGCGATGGCCTTCGGCACGCGCCGCGCCAGCGCCGCGGAGCACAACCGCGGCCTGGTGCTCGCGATGGCCTTCGAGTCGCTGTTCAAACTGCTCGCGATGCTGGCCCTGGGCCTGCTGGTGTGGTTCGGGCTCGGCGAGATCGACGTCACCGCGCCGCTGTCGCCGCCCGAACCGGTCGGCGGCTTCATCCCGCTGGTGCTGCTGGGCGCGCTGGCGATGTTCATCCTGCCGCACCAGTTCCATGTCGGCGTGGTCGAGTGCCGCGACGAGCGCGACGTACGCACCGCACGCTGGCAGTTCCCGCTGTACCTGGTGCTGATCGCGCTGCCGACGCTGCCGCTGGCGCGCGCCGGCACGGCGATCCTGGGCGACAGCGTGCCCTCGGACATGTATGCGCTGGCGCTGCCCGCGGCCCTCGGCCACGACGGGCTGGCGCTGTTCGCCTTCCTCGGTGGACTGAGCGCGGCCACCGGCATGGTGGTGGTGAGCACGCTCGCGCTCAGCCTGATGATCGGCAACCACTGGTTCACGCCGGGCCTCCTGCGCGGCGCGTGGGCGGTCGGACGCGGGGAGGGCGACGACCACCGTGGCGCGCTGCTGGCGCTGCGCAGGGCCGGCATCGTCGCGGTGATGCTGATGGCCTGGGCCTACAGCCGGGTGATCGCGGGCAGCGAGACCCTGGCCGACGTCGGCGCGGTGTCGTTCTCGGCGCTGGCGACGCTGGCCCCGGCGCTGTTCTGCGCGGTGTGGCGCACGCGAACGCCGGCGGCCGCGGCGACGTGGGGCGTGGTCATAGCCTTCCTGGCCTGGGCCTGGGTGATGCTGTCGCCGATGCTGGTCGAGCTGGTGGGTGGCCAGGCCGACTGGCTGCACGCGGGCCCCTGGAGCATCGCCTGGCTGGCGCCGGAAAGCATCTTCGGGCTCACCGGCTGGAGCCGGCTGGGGCGCGCGGTCGGGGTCAGCCTGTTCGTGGGCGCGGCCACCACCCTGGCGCTGTCGGCCTGGCTGTCCGCCCCCGATCGCGACGTGGCCCGCGGCTCGGACCTGCGCACGCTGCGCCAGGCCGGACGGCGCTTCCTGCCGGCGCGCACGGTGGACGAGCTGCTGCGCGGCGCGCCGGCCAGCGGCCCGGTGCCTTCGCTGATCGAAGCGCGCTTCGAGCGCGAACTCGCCGCGGTGCTGGGCAGCGCGTCGGCCCGGCTGCTGCTGGACGCGGCGCGGCGCGAGGCCGGGCCCGACCTCGACACCGTGGCCGAGATCGTCGGCGAGGCCTCGCAGGACCTGCGCTTCAACCAGCGGGTGCTCGAAGCGGCGCTTGAGAACATGAGCCAGGGCATCAGCGTGGTCGACCGGGAGCTGCGCCTGGTGGCCTGGAACCGGCGCTACGCCGAGCTGTTCGGCTATCCGCCGGGGCTGCTGCGGATCGGCGTGCCGGTGGCGGAGCTGGTGGCGTACAACCTCGGCCGCGGGCTGGTCGAAGGCGTCGACGGCCGCATCGATGCCGAGGCCGACAAGCGCCTGCGGCATATGCGCGCCGGCACGCCCTATGTCAGCGAGCGCGTGTTCCCCGACGGCGGCATCGTCGAGATCCGCGGCAACCCGATGCCCGGTGGCGGCTTCGTCGCCACCTTCACCGACGTGACCCAGTTCCGACGCACCGAGGCCGAGCTCAAGCGCAGCAACGAGACCCTCGAGCAGCGCGTGGAGGAGCGCACCGCCAGCCTGGACCTGGCGCGGCAGGAAGCCGAGCGCGCCAACGAGGCCAAGAGCCGCTTTCTGACCGCCGTCGGCCACGACCTGCTGCAGCCGCTGCACGCGGCGCAGCTGTTCACCGACGCGCTGGCCGAGCAGGTGGCGGGCACGCAGCGCGCGTCGCTGGGGCAGATCCGCGGCGCGCTCGATTCGACGACCGACCTGCTCACCGGACTGTTCGACATGGCGCGGCTGGAGGCCGGCGGCCTCGTTCCACAGCCGCGCGACTTTCCGCTGGCCGAAGTGCTCGAGCCGCTGGCCTCCGAGTTCCGCGCGCTGGCCGGCGACCGCGGCCTGGGCTTCGACCACGTGGCCACCGCGGCCTGGACGCACAGCGACCCGCAGCTGCTGCGCCGGGTGCTGCAGAACTTCCTGGCCAACGCCGTGCGCTACACCCGCGAGGGACGCGTGCTGCTGGGCGTGCGCCGCAGCGCGGGCGGGCTGCGCATCGAGGTGCATGACACCGGTCCCGGGATCGTGCCCGCGCAGCAGACGCTGATCTTCGAGGAGTTCCGCCGTGGCGATGGCGTGGGCGGGCAGGGCCTGGGCCTGGGGCTGGCGATCGCCGAGCGGATCGCGCGCCTGCTCGGTTCGCGCGTCGAGCTGCACAGCCGGCCGGGCGTCGGCACCGTGTTCGCGATCGCGCTGCCCGCGGTGCCGGCGCCGGCACAGGCGGTTCCGGCTGCAGGGCGTGGCGGGCTTGCCGGCGCGCACGTGCTGGTGCTCGACAACGATCCGATGGCCCTGGCATCGCTGTCCGACCTGCTGCAGGCCTGGGGCTGCAGCGTGGACGCCGTGGCCGGCAGCGAGGCCGCCCTGCGCGCGCACGGGCAGCGCGCGGCCGAGCTGTGGCTGCTCGACTACCACCTCGACGATGGCGATACCGGGATCCAGGCCTGGCAGCGGCTGGCGGCGCGCTACGCCGCGGTGCCGACCCTGGTGCTCAGCGCCGATGCCACCGACGCGGTGCGCCGCGAGGTCGCCGAACACGGCCTCGGCCTGCTGCAGAAGCCGGTGCGGCCGCTGGCGCTGAAGTCGATGCTGGGCCGGATGCGCATCACCCGCTCGCCCGCCGGCTGAGCGCGGCACGGACCCTACAATCAGCGTCCGTCCGCTGCCTTCCGTGCCGATGCCCTACACACCGATCCTGGCCACCCTCGGCTACGTCCTGTCGCCCGACCAACGCCGCGTGCTGATGGTCCACCGCAACGCGCGGCCCGGCGACCAGCACCTGGGCAAGTACAACGGCCTCGGCGGGAAACTCGAAGCCGGCGAGGACGCGCTCGCCGGCATGCGGCGCGAGATCCACGAGGAGGCCGCCATCGACTGCACGCGCATCACGCTGCGCGGCACCATCGGCTGGCCGGGCTTCGGCAAGGGCGGCGAGGACTGGTTCGCCTTCGTCTTCCTGGTCACGGACTTCACCGGCACGCCGCCGGGCTCGAACCCGGAAGGCACCCTGGAGTGGGTCGACGTCGACCGGATCCTCGAGCTGCCGCTGTGGGAGGGCGATCGCCACTTCGTGCCGCTGGTGTTCGACGGGGATCCGCGGCCGTTCCACGGCGTGATGCCGTATCGCGACGGGCGCATGGAGTCCTGGGCGTTCTCGCGCTGATCTCGCGCGGACCACGTGGGGGCCGGGACCGGCCGCGTCCGACGCTCAGCCGGCGCTTTCGACCTGGCGCGCCGGGTCGCTGAGTTCGAGCCCGCGCAGGATCACCCCGGCCTGGGTGCGGTTGCGCACGCCGAGCTTCTCGAAGATCGCCGAGAGATGCGCCTTGACCGTGCGCTCCTGCACGTCCAGGCGGTCGGCGATCTGCTTGTTGAGCAGGCCCTCGGCGACCAGCGCCAGCACCCGGAACTGCTGCGCGGTGAGGCTCGCCAGGCGTGCGGCCAGATCCGCGTCGCCCGGAGCGGACGCGGCCCGTGCGACCGCGCCGCGCAGCGCCGGCGGCAGCCATTCCTCGCAGGCCAGGACGGTGCGGATGGCGTCGCGCATCTCGTCCAGGCCGGCGCTCTTGGGGATGTAGCCGGCGGCACCGTGGTCGAGCGCGCGGCGCACCACCTGCGGATCCTCGTTGGCGGACACCAGCACCACCGCCACGGCGGGGAAGCGGGCGCGGATCGCGGCCAGGCCGGCGAGCCCGTGGTTGCCGGGCATGTGCAGGTCGAGCAGCACGAGGTCGATGTCGGCGCGCGACTCCAGCGCGGCCAGCGTGTCGTCCAGGGTGCCGGCCTCGAGCACGCCGGTGCCGGCCTCGGCCTCGACCGCGGCGCCGCGCAGGGCGGCACGGAACAGCGGATGGTCGTCGGCGATGAGGAGGGTGGCCATGGCCTGCGGGCGCGCGCGGCGTTACTGCGTGGTCCAGCCGCCGTCGACGGGGAACGACGCGCCGGTGACGTTGTGCGCCTCGCGGCGGCACAGCCAGACGGCCAGCGCGCCGATTTCCGCGGGAAGGGTCATGCGCAGGCTGGGCTGCTTCTCCGCCACCAGGGCGCGCACGCCGTCCTCGCGGCTGCCACCGTTGCGGCGGGCTTCGATCTGCGGCTCGATCAGCGGCGTCTCCACCCACCCCGGACAGATGCAGTTGACGGTCACGCCGCCACTGTCGCGGCTGCCGGCCGCGGCATACTCCAGCGCGGCCACCTTCGACAACCCGACGATGCCGTGCTTGGCCGCGACGTAGGGCGCCTTGTCCTTCGACGCGACCAGCCCATGCACCGAGGCGATGTTGACCACGCGCCCGAAGCCCCGCCCGGCCATCCCCGGCAGGGCCGCCCGCATCGTGTGGAAGGCGGCGCTGAGGTTGATGGCGATGATGTCGTTCCACTTGCCCACCGGCATCTGCGCGAACGCCGCGGTGTGCTGGATGCCGGCGTTGTTGACCAGCACGTCGACCGGGGACCAGGCGTCGATCCCGGCCATCATCGCGGCGATGGCGTCGGCGTCGCGCAGGTCGGCGTCGAAGTGGCGGGCGTCGCCACCGCCGGCCTGGCGCACCGCCTCCAGTGCCGCCCCCACCTGCGCCTCGTCGCCCAGTCCGTTGACCGCGACGCGCGCACCGGCCGCTGCAAGCGAGCAGGCGATGGCCAGGCCGATGCCGGAGGTGCTGCCGGTGACCAGCGCGGTGCGGCCGGTGAGGAAGGTGTCGGTCATTGGGGCATGCCTGGCGGGGATGGCCCACGTTAGCAAACCAGGGTGGCCGGCCCCCGCGTACGAAAGTACGATGCCGCGGCTGCGGGTGGCTGCTAGGGTGCGGGCACTCCCGGTAGCCTGAGGTGGCCCACGTGCGCCAGTTTCCGCATTCCAACCCGACCACGCCGAGCGCGCGCCTGGTCGCCACGGCGGCGACGCTGGCCCTGGTCGTGCTGGCCGGCTGCGCCTCGACCGCCGCACGCGACGCAAGGGAGACGGTGATGTTCGAGCAGCCACGCAGCAGCCTGCATCGCGATGGCGACGACCTGCTGACCGCGGGCCTGGGCCTCGACGGCCTGCGCCAGATGGTGCCGCCGGCGTTCGCCGACGCCGCGGCGCCGACGGCCGCCGAACTGCGCCGCCGCGCGCTCTGGAGCAACTGGCGCGGGATTGCCGACCTTGGCCCCGCCGGTGGCTACGGCACCCTGTACGGCAGCGTGGCCGCGGTTCCCGGTCGCGAATTCTCCGCCTATGCCACCGTCCCCGGCGCGACCCATCCGCACCGCGTGCTGGCGCAGGTGCCCGACGCTTTCGACGCCGCGAAGCGCTGCGTGGTGGTCACCGCATCTTCCGGCTCGCGCGGCATCTACGGCTCGATCGCGGTGGCCGGTGCCTGGGGCCTGCCGCGCGGCTGCGCCGTCGCCTATACCGACAAGGGCGCGGGCAGCGACTACTTCGACCTCGACGCGGGCCTGGGCTTCGGGGCGGATGGACGCGTCGCGGCGCGCGACGCCGGCGACATCGCCTTCGCGCCCGACGCGGCGCAGGGCGCCACCGGGGTGGCCTTCAAGCACGCCCATTCGCAGGACAACCCCGAAGCCGACTGGGGCCGCCACGTGAAGCAGGCCGCCGAGTTCGCGCTGCACGCGCTGGACGAGGCCCTGCCTGCGCAGGCGCCTTTCACCTTCGACAATACGCGCGTGATCGCGGTGGGCATTTCCAACGGCGGCGGCGCGGTGCTGCGCGCGGCCGAGCTGGAAGGCGACTGGCTGGACGCGGTCGTGGCCGGCGAGCCCAATGTGTACGTCGACGCGCCGGGCGCGCGCGCGCTCTACGACTACACCACCGAAGCCGCGCTGCTGATGCCCTGCGCGCTGCTGGCGGTGGACCAGCTGCCGCAGCCGCCGCTGCTCGACCAGGTGCGTCCGCTGTACGCCGCGCGCTGCGCATCGCTGGCCGCGCAGGGGCTGCTGGACGGCGCGGACACCGCGGCGCAGGCCGGACAGGCGCGCGAGCGCCTGGCCGACAGCGGCTGGACCGACGAAGCGCTGCGCGCCGGTGCGCTGTCGGCCGGCTTCGACCTCTGGCGCGCGGTGGCCGCGACCTATGCGAGCGCATACGGCCGCTACGGCGTGGGCGAGGGGCCATGCGGACTCTCGTACGCCGCACAGGGCAGCGACTTCCGGCCGCGAGCGGCGACGGCCGCGGAACGTGCCGCCTGGTGGTCCGATGCCAGCGGCATTCCACCGGGTTCCGGCGTGGGCCTGGTGGACGTCGGCCTCGCGCCACCCGACCTGGCGTGGACCGGCCTGCAGTGCCTGCGCGGCCTGTCGACCGGGCAGGGCCCCGACGCCGACCGCGTGCGCGCCGGCATCGCCGCCACGCGCGCGGCACCGCCGCGCGCCGGGCTGCCGGTAGTGGTGGTGCATGGGCTCGACGACGGCCTGATCCCGGTCGCCTTCAGCAGCGCGCCCTACGTCGGCCATGCCCGTGCCGCCGGCCGCGACGTGCGCTACTGGCAGGTGCGCAACGTGCAGCATTTCGACGGCTTCCTCGCATTCCCCGACTATGGCGCGCGCTACCTGCCGCTCCTGCCCTATGTCTACGAGGCGCTGGACCGGGTCGATGCCCACCTCGATGGCGCGGCGCTGCCGGTCGACGCCGTGATCGAAGCGACGCCGCGCGGCGCCGCGGCACTGGGTGTCTCCCACCTCGCGATGCCGCGCTGACGCGGATTTGCCCCGCGCTGACATCGGGTTTGGCATGCTGCAGCCTTCCTTGCGCACATTGGAGCGTCGATGACCCGCCAGCGCCACTTCTCCATGCTCCGCGACTTCCACCTGGCGGACTGGTTCACGCTTGCCAATGCGTTCTGCGGCACCGGCGCGATCTTCGCCGCGATGCGCTACCTGCAGGAGGGCGCTGGAAGCAGCGGCGTCCGTGACCTGCTGCTCGGAATGGCGCTGATCCCGCTGGCCTTCGTCTTCGATGCCTTCGACGGGCGCATCGCGCGTTGGCGCAAGGTGGCCTCGACGCTCGGGCGCGAACTGGACTCGCTGGCCGACGTCATCTCCTTCGGCGTCGCACCCGCCGCGCTGGGCTACGCCTGCGGCCTGCAGGGCGGCTGGGACTGGGTGGTCCTGAGCTGGTTCGTCGGCTGCGGCGTGAGCCGCCTGGCGCGCTACAACGTGACCGCCGAGACGCTGGCCGACGGCGGCGACAAGGTGAAGTATTTCGAAGGCACGCCGATCCCGACCAGCGTCGCGATCGTCGGACTGCTGGCCGTGGCCGCGTGGCAGGGTGCGATCGGCGACAACCTGTGGCTCGGGCAGTGGCAGGTCGGGCCGTGGCAGCTGCATCCGCTGGTGCTGGTGTACGCGCTGTCCGGCTCGCTGATGATCAGCAAGACCCTGCGCATTCCCAAGCCCTGAGCCGGCGCTGGCGCCGCCTTGTGCGGTTGCTATGATCGGGCCACGCGGATGGAGACGGGCAATGCTGGGCAATCCTCAGGGTGATTTCGAGTCGCTGGCGCGACGCTACTGGGCCGCATGGGGCGACGTGCTGCGCGGCGCGGCGCCGGCCGCGGCGACCATTCCCGGGATGGGCGGACCGCAGCTGCCCCCCGGCGTCGAGGCCTGGCAGGAATCGCTGGACCTGTGGACGCGCCTGGCGCACGGCGGCCGCACCGAGGCCAACGACGCGGTCGGGCATTTCAACACCCAGGCCCGCCAGTGGTACGCCCGCATGCAGGAAGTCGCGGCGCGTTTCGCCGGGCAGGAAACCAACGCGGTGGACGTCGCGCGCGCCTGGAAGGAAGCCCTGGGCGCCGCCGGCGAAAATCCCTTCCCCGAGATGCTGCGCAGCCTGCGCGGGCACGGCCTGCAGGGCCTGGAGCAGTGGGTGGAGGATTCGTCGCCCTGGCTGCAGTCGGTGCGCGACGAGGGCACGTCCTGGCTGCGGATGCCGGCGTTCGGCGCCGGCCGCGAGCAGCAGGAGCGGATGCAGCAGCTGACTGGCCACATGGTCGAATACCAGCAGGCGTCCAGTGCCTATGCCGCACTGATGGCGAAGGCGCAGCAGGAGGCCTTCCTGATCTTCGAGAACCGGCTGATCGACCACGAAGAGCCGGGACGGCAGCTGCAGTCCGGGCGCGCGCTGTTCGACCTCTGGATCGACGCCGCCGAGGAAGCCTATGCCGACATCGCGCTGTCGCCGGAATTCCGCGACGTCTACGGTCAGCTGGTGAACGCGCAGATGCGCGTGCGCGGCGGCGTGCAGCGCATGGTCGAGGACGCCACCGCGCAGCTGGGCATGCCCACGCGCAGCGAGCTCGACGGCGCGCATCGCAAGCTGGCGCAGCTCGAGCGCGAGGTGCGCCGGCTGCGCGATGCGCTGGGGCGTACGCCCCCGCCAGGCGCCGCGGAGCCGGTTGGGGCCGGCACGACGGCGGCCCCGGCGCGTCGTCGTGGAGCGGCCGCGCCGGCTCCCGCGAAGCGGGGCGGCAGCGCGTCCAGGAAAGCGGCGAAGACGGCGGCCCGTGCCGGTACCTCCGGCGCCGCCGCGAGACGCGCGGCTGCGGCGCCCGCCGCCGCGCCGAAGAAGGCGGCCAGGCGCGCGTCGTCGGCGCGCAGCGGATTCGGCGGCGCGATCTCCGGTTCGGTGCCGCGCGCACCCGAGCCGATCGCGAAGAAGGGCCCGGCGAAGGCAGCGAAGTCGGCCGGGAAGGGCCCCTCCAGGGGCCCCGCTGCGAAGGCGGCAAAGCCGGTGAAGAAGGGGAAGCGCTGACATGTACGGTCCGCTCAACATCACGCCCGCGAGCCTGGCCGAGGAGGCGCTCCGCCTGCAGCAGAAGCTCACCGCCGGACTGCAGGTGCTGCGCGAGGTCGACGACGTCGACTTCGGCGCCACGCGGCGCGAGGAGGTCTGGCGCGATGGCAAGGTGGTGCTCTACCGCTTCATCGGCGAGCGCGAACCCACGGTGCGCGTGCCGCTGCTGATCGCCTACGCCCTGGTCAACCGTCCCTACATGGTCGACCTGCAGGACAACAAGTCGCTGGTGCGCCAGCTGCTCGCGCGCGGGCAGGACGTCTACATCATCGACTGGGGCTACCCCGACCGCTCGGACCGCTTCCTCGACCTCGAGGACTACATCGAGCGCTTCATCGGCGGCGCGGTCGACCACCTGCGCGGCGAGTACGACGTCGACGCGATCAACCTGCTCGGCATCTGCCAGGGCGGTGCGTTCTCGCTGAGCTATGCCGCGCTCAACCCGGAGAAGGTGCGCAACCTCATCACCATGGTCACGCCGGTGGATTTCCACACTCCGGACAACATGCTGTCGAACTGGACCCGCGGGATGGACGTCGACCTGTTCGTCGACACCCTCGGCAACGTCCCGGCCGACCTGATGAACATGTGCTACCTGACGCTGAAGCCGTGGCGCCTGTTTGTGCAGAAGTACGTCGGCATGGCCGACATCCTCGACGACAAGGCGGCGATGGAAGACTTCCTGCGCATGGAGAAGTGGATCTTCGATTCACCGGACCAGGCCGGCGAAGCCTTCCGCCAGTTCATCACCATGTACTACCAGGGCAACGGCTTCGTCGAAGGCGGCATCGAGATCGGCGGCCGCGAGGTGCACCTGGGCATGGTCGAGATGCCGGTGCTCAACATCTTCGCCGAGCAGGACCACCTGGTGCCGCCGTCTGCGTCCAGGCCGCTGCGCGGGCTGGTAGGCACCGACGATTACTCCGAGCTGTCGTTCCGCGGCGGCCACATCGGCATCTACGTTTCGGGCCGGGCGCAGAAGGAAGTGCCCGACGCGATCCACGGTTGGCTGTCGCAGCGATGAGCAGCGTGCGCCCACGGCTGGCACGTCCGCTGGACGACCGCGTGCTCGCGGGCGTGGTCGGCGGGATCGCGCGGCGCTTCGGCTGGAGTTCGACCCTGCTGCGCGTCGTCTACGTGGTCGCCTCGGTGCTGTCGGCGGCCTTCCCCGGCATCCTGGTCTACCTGGTCCTGTGGCTGCTGATGCCCGAGGACGGTTGAGCGCGCACAGGCGCGCGGCACGCCTGGCCGTCGGGATCCTGGGCATGGCGTGGGCGCTGCCCAACACCGTGGCGGGCCTGGTCGTCGGCCTGGCCGCGCTCCCGTTCGGTGCCCGGATGCGGCTGCGCGCCGCGGATCGCGCGCTGGCCTTCGACGGCGTGCCCTGGGGTCCGGGAGGCGCGCTCACGCTGGGCAACGTGATCCTGCACACCGGCGACAGCCTGGACGGCGACTGCCTGACCTATGCACACAGGGCAGGCCTGTGCGAGCAGCGCACCGTGCGCCTGGCCGACCACGAACGCGCGCACGTGTACCAGTACATGGCGCTGGGGCCGTTTTTCCTGCCCTTGTATTTCCTGTGCGGCGGCATCGGCGTGCGCAACCGCTTCGAGCGGGCCGCCGACCGCTATGCGCTGACGGGGCGCGGCTGGTGGCCCTGGCCAGGTCCGCCGATGGACGGTCGGGTGGATTGACGGTGCGATGGCGATGTCTCCTCGGGTTGACCCGAGGCTGCGACCGGGCCGCGAAGCGCTACTCTGGCGCTTCCCGAGGGGCACGCCATGAACCGAGTCATCCCGCGCGACAGCCGCGACCCGTGGTCGCTTTTCCTGCCCGTGCTGCTGGCGGTCGCGGCGGGCATCCTGGTGGCCGACATCGTGCGGCACCTGGCAGGCGCCGCCTTCGCCGATGACGATGTGCCCGCGGCCGCGATCGCGACCGTGCCGCAGGATCCGGCCGACGGCACGGCGGATGGCGACGCCGCGGTCGATGACGCGGCCAGGGTGACGGTAGGGACGAGCAGCGGGGGCGACGTCGTGCTGCTGCCAGGCCCGGTTGCCGCGATGCGCGACGGCGCGGAGCGGGCCTGCATCAACGACACCATCGCGCTGCGCCGGCCCAACGGCTGGGAGCAGGGCCTGGAGCACAGCGCGCCGCTGCGCTGCCGCGCCAGCTCGCCCTGACGCGTCAGCTGCCCGGCAGCGGAATACGGGCGATGCCCCCGCCGATGGCGCCGCCCCGTGGCCCGAACCGCCGTTCGGCGAACACGATCTGTCGGCGACCCACCAGCACCACGCTGCTGCAGCGCGTCCCGTATTCCACGCCGCTGGAGACGAAGGGCGGTGAAAGTGCGCGTTCCAGCTCCAGTCCGATGCCGGTATCCGGCAGGTCGGCGTCGGGCGCCACCTGCGTGTCGGCCAGGGCTGCGAACAGCGGCTCCAGCACGTCGGCCGTGCAAGGCGGATCCGCGATATCGGCGACGCAGCCCAACCACGTCTCCAGCGCGCGCGTCGCCGCCATGCTCTTGGGCCAGGGCGCGTCGAAGGCGCCGTTGGACATGGCGTGGATGCCCGGCGCCACGTTGCCATGCTGCATGCCCGGATGGTTGCTGGCATGGACCAGCATGGATCCGTCCCAAAGCAGCGCGTTGAAGGCACCGTAGCCGGTTTCCGCGGCCGGTCCGGCGGCGAAGTCGCTGGCGGAGAGATCGCCGCGGACGAAGTCGCGGACCAGCCATCCGCGCGACCGCGGCTGCGCCCAGGCGCCAGGGCCGTCGCGGACGTTGGTGACCGCGGCCAGCCGGCCACGCGCAGAGACCTGCAGCCAGCCGCCGCCCTGGACGAGGTCGCGTCCACCATAGACCGTGGGGTCGTCCGGATCGAGGCCGGCGTCGGCGGTGGGGCGGGCGTGGAATTCGTCGCGATTGGCGGCGATGACCAGCGGCCAGTGGCGATGCTGGCGCCAGGCGAGGGCGATCAGGCACATGGGGCCATGTTAGCCGCGCGGGGTGCCGATGAGGCGAGAGGTATCCGGCCCAGCACCGTGGTCAGTGACCACGGCCATGCATCCCTGTAGGCGGCGCTCCGTCCGTTGGTGCGCTGTGCTGCCGGTGCGGACATGATGCGCGGACACGCGCCAGGCCCGTATCGGCGCTGGCCCCGTTCGAGGGTCAGAAAAATCCTACCGTGGTGCCGGAAGTGGGACTCGAACCCACACGCTTTTAAGGGCGGCGGATTTTGAGTCCGCTGCGTCTACCGATTCCGCCATTCCGGCGCGGGCGCAAAGTATAGCGGCAGCGGAAGCTCATGCAGCCTGGTCGGTGCGCAAGGCGGTGTCGACGCGCAGATACCACTCGCCCGAGGCCTGCTCGAATCGCGAGCACTGCTCCAGCGGTCCCTCGTAGACATGCAGCGAAACGGCGATGGCCCTCGGATCGGCGTTGCGGATGGTGTGGTACTCGTGCGGCGGGATCAGGCTGCCGGCGCTGCCGGGGCCTGCCTGCAGGCCGCCGGCGGAGCGGAAACGGAAGCGGTCGCCGTCGCGCTCGACCAGCTCGAACTGGGTGATCTCGAGTTCGCCTTCCCAGACGCCCTCGACGCACCAGCAGCCGGCATGGTCATGGATCGGCGTGCCCTGTCCGGGACCCCAGGTCATCGCCACCACGCTGTAGCCGTGCGTCGGGCTGCGATAGAGCTCGCGGCGCGCGTAGTGGTCCTCGATCGGGCTGTGCACGCAGTCGGGCAGGCGCACGCCCGGGTCGCGGATCAGCTCGCACATGACGACGCGCAGCGCCGCGGTCACCGCGTGGCAGTCACCGGCCGCCAGGGCCTGGTCGATGCCGGCGACCAGGCGCTCGCGACCGTGGAACGGGACGTCGGGCAGGGCGCCGCCGGCGCCTTCGCTGGGCTTGCTCATGGCGAAGAGTGTACGACGGGCCGCCACATCGCCCGCGCCGCGGCGCAGCATGCCGCGGCCCGAACGGACGGCTTCCGGCTCACAGCGCGGCCAGGAAGTCGCCGACCGCGGGAGAGAAACGCGCGAAATCGACCAGGAAGGCATCGTGCCCCTGGGGCGACTCCAGCGGCAGGAACGTCGAGGCCGCGCCGCCTGCGCGCAGGCCATCGGCGATCTCCTCCTGCTGCTGCAGCGGGAACAGGATGTCGGTCTGCACGCCGATCGCCAGCGCGCGCTCGACCTGGATCTTCGCCAGGCCCTGGGCGGTGGTGCCGCCGCAGGATTCGCCGATGTCGAACCAGTCCATGCAGCGGCTCAGGTAGAGGTAGCAGTTCGGGTCGAAGTTGCGCACGAAGCGCCGCGCGTGCGCCTCGAGGTAGCTCTCGACCTCGAACTCGAGCCCGAACGGGTCTTCGTCGTCGCGGCGGTCGGAGTCCAGGCGCACGCGGCCGAAACGTCCGTCCCACTCGAGCGCCGAACGATAGGTGATGACGCCGAGCTTGCGCGCCATGCGCATCCCGCTCTCGGGATAGCGCGCCTCGTCGTACTCGCCGTTGTTCCAGTGCGGGTCCAGGCGGATGGCTTCGCGCTGAAGCGATCGGATCGCGATCGAGAACGGCAGCGCGCGCGCCGCGCCGGACACGTTGACGTGGCTGCGCGAGATGCCTGGATGCCGCGCCAGCAGCGCCAGCGCCGCCATGCCACCCATCGAGTTGCCGACGACGCAGGCCAGCCGCCCGATGCCCAGCGCGCACACCACGTGGGCGGCCGTGTCGGCCACGTCCTCGATGGCGACGTCGGGAAAGGCGAGCCGCCAGGGCTGCCCGGTGGCCGGGTCGACCGACGCCGGGCCGCTGGATCCCTTGCAGCTGCCCAGCGAGTTCACGCAGACCACGTGCCAGCGGTCGGTGTCGATCGCCTTGCCGGGCCCGACCATGGGCTCCCACCAGCCGGGGGAGGGGTCGTCGGCGCTCGCCGCGGCGTGTGCGTCCGGCGACAGCCCGGTGAGGATCAGGATGGAGTTGTCGCCGGCGGCATTGCGCCGGCCCCAGGTCTCGTACGCGATGCGGCCCTGCGGCAGGACGCCGCCGCGCTTCATGGCGAAGCCGGCGGGCAGCTCGATCCAGCGCGTGCCGGGCGGGATGAATTCGGTCATGGGCGCCAGTTTACCGCCGCGGCCGAAGTGCCGAGGCGCCGATCCGCGCGCGCGGACTCACTCCGCGCCGATCACCAGCTCGACCGTGCCCGCGTTGGGCAGGGTGACCCGCACCGGAGCGGCTTCCACGTCATCGGCACGGCGTTCGACCGTGCCGCGCGCGGAGATCCGCGCCGAGACGACCGCCGCGTCCAGCTGCGAGAGCAGCTGGGTCGGCATCGGGCTGTCGCCGTCGTCGAGCACGATGTCCAGCGGCAGGGCCGACACCGGGTGGCGCTCGGCGGCGACCGGCATCGGAGGCCCGTCGGGGTGGCGCGCCATGACGAAGACCGTGGCCTCCAGGCCAACCCGCTCGGCCACGCCTGGCGCAAGGCTCAGGCGGATCCGCAGGCCGCCGGCGGCGGTGCCCGCAGCCGTGGAGCCGCGGGCCGCGGTCGCGTCGGACGATGGCGTGGCCATGCCCGCAGCGGGAGCCGTGGCTTGGTCCAGCGGCGGCAGGCCGGCGGCCTCGCGGGCCTGCGCGATCTGTGGCCGCAGGCTGGAAGCGGTGGCTTCGTCGACCTGTGGCAGCAGCCCTTCCCAAGTGGCCGCCGCCTCGGCATCCAGGCCGCGCTGGCGCTGGGCGACGCCCAGGAACCAGCGTGCGCGCTGGTTGCCCGGCTGTAGCGACAGCGCGCGTTGCAGCAGCGCCACCGCGTCGTCGCTGAAGCGGTTCTGCGGATGCGCCTGCGCGCTGGACTGCGCGACCTCGACCATCAGCGCCGGTTCGTCCGGCACCAGCCGCAGCGCCCGGCTGTAGGCGTCGTGCGCGGCCGCATGGTCACCCTGGACCGACATCGAGCGTGCAAGCAGCACCCAGCCTTCGGGCTGCTCCGGATTGCGTTCGAGTTCCGTGCGCAGCTCCGCGATGGCCTGGGCGAACTCCGCCGGATCGACCTGGGTGGCGGCATCGAGTCCATCGGCGACCGGTCTTCTGGCGGCGGGGTCGAGCGCGGCGGGCGTGCCGAGGGTCTGGTACAGGCCCAGCGACAGCACCGGGACCGCCGCCATCACCACCAGCCAGGTGCGCGGCGAGGCACGTCGCAGCGGGGCGGCGACCATGGCGGTGGCCAGCACCGCGACGAGCAGCACGACGAGGAGGAAGACCGCGGTCATCACCACTCCTGTCCGTCGTCGACGGGATCGGTCGCGACGCGGTTGGCCGAGGCACGCCGGCGCACGACGACCACCAGCACCACGGCGCCGGCCAGCAGCACGAGCGCGGGACCGAGCCACAGCAGCAGGGTGCCGCCGCCGAACGGCGGGCGGTAGAGCACGAATTCGCCGTAACGCTCGACGAGGAAGGTCTTGATCTCGGCATCGCTGCGGCCTTCGCGCATGAGGTTGAACACCTCGCGGCGCAGGTCGTGGGCGATCGGCGCGTCGGAATCGGCCAGTGACTGGTTCTGGCACATCACGCAGCGCAGTTCGAGGGTGAGCTGGTGGAAGCGCTGTTCCTCGGCGCGGTCGCGGAATTCCAGTGGCTGGACGTTGCGCACCGCCTGCGCGGCGGCGGACTGCGGTGCGAGCAGGCCGGCCGCGGCCAGCAGTGCGAGCGCGCCGGCGAGCAGGACGGTCTTCGCGGCATGGGCCACGCGCGCGCTCATCCGCCGGACTCCAGCCCGGCGACCATCGGCGCGAGCACGTCGTCGACGATCGCGTCGGTCAGCGGGCCGACGTGCTTCCAGCGCACGATGCCCTCGGCGTCGACGAGGAAGGTCTCGGGCGCGCCGTAGATCCCCCACTCGATGGCCGTTTCGCCTTCGTAGTCGGTGATCACGACCCAGTAGGGATTGCCGAACTGCTCCAGCCAGCGCAGCGCGTCGGCGGGCTCGTCCTTCCAGTTGTAGCCGACCACGCGGATCTTCTTGGTTTCCGCGTAGCGCGCCAGGACCGGATGCTCCTCCTGGCAGCCCGGGCACCAGCTGCCCCAGACGTTGAGGATGTAGGGCTGGCCGCGCAGGTCCCCGCTGCCGACGCGGTAGCTGGCGTCATGCAGGACCGGCAGCGAGAACTGCGGCGCCGCCTTGCCGATCAGCGGCGAGGGCAGGGACTCGCGGTCGGGGCGGTCGGAGCGGCTCACGCCCCAGGCCAGCAGCACCAGCAGGGCCACGAAGCCCCCGACCAGCAGGACGGCCAGCAGGCGGCGTCCGCCGGTGGGCGGCACTCCGGGCACAGGCGCGCCCGGCAAGGGGGCTCCAGGCGGCAGGGGCGTGTTCATCGCGCATCCTCCTTCTTCAGCGGCAGGCGGAAGCGGCGGTCGAAGGCCACCACCACGGCGCCCAGCGCCATCAGCAGCGCGCCGGCCCAGATCCAGCGCACGAAGGGCTTCACGTGCAGGCGCACCGCCCACGCGTCATTGCCCAGCGGCTCGCCCAGGGCCACGAAGATGTCGGCGCGCAGGCCGGCGTGGATGCCGGCGTCGGTCATCACCTGGCCGCCGCTGGCATAGGCGCGCTTTTCCGGATGCAGCAGCACCAGCGGCCGGTCATCGCGGAACACCTGCACGTGGCCGCGGTCGGCCATGTAGTTGGGACCCTGCACGCGGTCGACGCCGTCGAAGCGGAAGTCGTAGCGGCCGATGGTCTGGGTCTGGCCCGGCAGCATCGGCACCTCGCGCAGCACGTTCTGCGCCTCGACCAGCATCGCGCCGACCACGAACACCGCGATGCCGAGGTGGCCCAGCACCATGCCCAGCATCTCGGGGGTGAAGCTGCGGCCCTTCGCGCGGATGCGGGTCCAGACGAAGCGCAGCGTGCCCAGCGCCACCCAGGCCGCGGCGAACACGCCGAACCCGGTCTTCACCGCGCCCTGCGGCGCCTGGAACCACGCCGCCACGCCCAGCCCCAGCGCGAGCGCCAGCCACGGCGCCAGCATCGCCATCGGCTTCGACGCCTGCTCCTGCTGCCAGCGGGTCAGCGGCCCGAACGGCACCAGCATCACCAGCGGCGCCATCAGCACCAGGAACAGGGTGCCGAAGTAGGGCGGACCAACCGAGACCTTGCCCAGGTCGAGCGCGTCGGCCAGCAGCGGGTACAGGGTGCCGAACAGCACCATCGCACAGGCCGAGGCCAGCAGCAGGTTGTTGACCAGCAGCAGGGTCTCGCGCGAGGACACCGAGAACGGCTTGCCCTGCGCCAGCCGCGGCGCCCGCATCACGTACACCAGCAGCGCGCCACCGATGACCGCGCCGAGGAAGACCAGGATGAAGAGGCCGCGCGACGGGTCGGCGGCGAAGGAGTGCACGCTGGTCAGCACGCCCGAGCGCACCAGGAACGCGCCGAGGAGCGACAGCGAGAACGCCGCGATCGCCAGCAGCATGGTCCAGCTGCCGAAGCTTCCGCGCTTCTCGGTCACCGCCTGCGAATGGATCAGCGCCGCGCCGACCAGCCACGGCATGAAGCTGGCGTTCTCCACCGGATCCCAGAACCACCAGCCGCCCCAGCCGAGTTCGTAATAGGCCCACCAGCTGCCCATGGCGATGCCGACGGTCAGGAACGCCCAGGCGATGTTGGTCCAGGGCCGCGACCAGCGCAGCCAGCGCGCGTCGACCACGCCTTCCAGGAGTGCGGCGAGCGAGAAGGCGAACGGCACCACGAAGCCGATGTAGCCGATGTACAGCAGCGGCGGATGGATGATCATCCCCGGATCCTGCAGCAGCGGGTTCAGGTCATGGCCTTCGACCGCCGCGGGCAGCAGGCGGTCGAACGGATTCGACGTGAACACCATGAACGACAGGAAGCCCACCGCCACCAGTCCGATGATGCCCAGTGCGCGCGCGCGGAAGCTCCACGGAATGCGCCGCGACATCAGCGCGACCGCGGCGTTCCACACCGCCAGCATCAGCGCCCACAGCAGCAGCGAGCCCTCGTGCGAGCCCCAGACCGCGGTGTAGCGGTAGACGAGCGGCAGCAGGGTGTTGGAATTGTCGGCGACGTACCTGACCGAGAAGTCGCCGGTGACGAAGGCCATCGTCAGCAGCACGTACGCGGCCAGCACCAGCACCAGCTGTGCGATCGCGGCCGGGCGCGTGACCGCGGCCAGGTCCTCGCGGCCGCGCGCGGCCCCGGCCAGGCCGGCGATGCCCTGCAGCACCGCGAGCACCAGCGCCAGGGCGAGCGCGGCCTGGCCGATCTCCGGCAGCACTAGCGCGCGCCTTCGTCGGCCGCGGCAGGCATGTCGACGTTGTGCTTCTCGTGCGCCAGGCCCATCTTATCGGCCACTTCCTTGGGCACGTAGGTCTCGTCGTGCTTGGCCAGCACTTCCTCGGCGACGAAGGTCCCGTCGGCGCGCATGCGCCCGGTGGCGACCACCGACTGGCTCTCGCGGAACAGGTCGGGAAGAATCCCCGAGTACACCACCGGCATCAGCGCGTCGCCGTCGCTGACCTGGAAGCGCGCCTCCATCGAGCCGGGCGTGCGTTCGAAGGAGCCCTTGGCGACCATGCCGCCAAGCCGGAACCGGGTCGCCCCCGAAGCCACGTCGGCACCGGCGCGGCCATCGAGGATCTCAGCCGGCGTGAACAGGTAGGCGACGTTGCGCTGCAGCGCCGCGCCGACCAGCACCGCCACCAGGGCGGCCGCGGCGACGACGGCGAGCACGAACCAGAGGCGCCTGCGGCGGGTGGGATTCATCGACCAAGCTCCGTGGGACGTGTGTTGCCGGCAGGGCGTGCGGCGCGGCGCGCGGCCAGCCTGCGCGCTGCGCGCAGCTGGCGGGCGATGGCGAGGCGCGGGGCGATGTAGTCCCAGGCCAGCATCAGGGCGAACACCGCGTAGGCGGCGATGACGTATTCGCGATAGCTCATGGCGTGCTCCCGGCCCCGGCAAGCCGGCGCACCCAGTCCTTGCCCGCCTCGCGCTGCAGGTTGTCGGCGCGCGCACGCGCCAGCAGCGAACCGGCGAACCAGAGCTTGGTGCCGATCAGCATCCACACCAGCGGCGGCAGCATGCTCGGGTCCATCGTGGACTCGCCGAACACGCGGATGGTCTGGCCCTGGTGCAGCGAGTTCCACCACACCACCGAGTAGCGGATGATCGGCAGCATGACCACGCCGACCAGGGCCAGCAGGCCGGCGGCGCGTGCCGCGGTGCGGCGGTCGTCGATGGCGTGGTACAGGCCGATCACGCCCAGGTACAGGAACAGCAGTACCAGTTGGCTGGTCAGGCGCGGGTCCCAGTCCCACCAGGTGCCCCACATCGGCTTGCCCCAGATCGATCCGGTCGCCAGGGTCACCGCGGTGAAGGCGGCGCCGATCGGCGCGCAGGCCATCGCCAGGATCTCGCACAGCTTGATCCGCCAGACGAGCGCGATCGCGGAATACAGCGCCATCAGGCCGAACACGAGCAGGCTCATCCACGCGGCCGGGACGTGGATGTAGAGGATGCGGAAGCTGTCGCCCTGCTGGTAGTCGGCGGGCACCTGGAACAGCGCGCCGTACACGCCCCAGGCCATGACGAGGGCGCCCAGGACATAGCCCCACGGCGCCCAGCGGGCGGCGAAGCGGTCGAAGTAGGGGGGCGACCCCAGCTGGTGGAACCAGCGGAGTACCGGGTTCATGTCGGACATCTGGTTTTCGCTGGCGGCAGGCGTGCAGGCCCGGAAAGGGCCGGCCCAGGACCTGGGCGGGCGTCCGGACCAGCACTGCATTCTTTCAGGTTTGGCCCCGCGGGCCAAGGCGCGGAGCTGGAACACGGTGGCGCGGGTTGGCGGCGTTTCAGGCGCCGCCGTGGTTTTTGGCCTCGGCTTCGGGGGGCGCG
>NZ_JAEMDY010000002.1:0-509467 GCF_016457215.1 Luteimonas sp. MC1895 | reverse complement strand
TGTGGTTTGCGCCCCGATGTGGTGTCGGCTTGAACGCATTGTTAGGTCGCTGCCACCGTGATCTTTAGGCCAAGCGCATGCGCGACCTTGGATACGGTAGCGAAGCTCGGGTTGCCTTGCCCCGAAAGAGCCTTGTACAAGCCCATTCGGGTCATGCCGGTTTTCTCGGCGAGCTGGGTCATGTTGCGAGCTCGGGCCACATCTCCGAGCGCAGCCACCAGCAGCGCGGGATCATCTTCTTCTGCGCATGCGTTCAAGTACGCAGCAATGTCCGCTTCCGTCTCCAGGTAATCTGCGGTGTCGTAGCGGCTGAACTTCTCTTTTACTTTGGTCATGGCTAGTCCTCCCATTGCTTGGCAATGCTCTGCGCAAGCTTGATGTCTTGGCTTTGGGTGGATTTGGTGCCGCCGCAGAGCAGCAGCACAAGTGTTTGATTACGAAGGTGTAGTAAACCCGATACCCGGGGCCGTGATCTATTTTGAGCTCGCAGATCCCACCCTTGAGCGCTCGGTGCTGCCCTGGGTTCTCCAGCGACAACCGCCGGATACGCACCTCTATGCGAGCCTTTACTTGACGGTCGCGCAAAGCGCGTAACCATGCATCGAAAGTGTCGCTCTTGAGGATCTCGACCATGGCAGGGAGAGTAAACCACGGTTGTCTATGTGTCAACCACGGTTGACTATCACCAGCGGCCTAACACCGGAGTTAAGCCGTGCCGCGAAGCGGCATCGGCTTGAACGATTTGTTAGACCGCAGAAATTGCCAAACTAAGTGCGACAAATCCAGCGCCCCGAAAAGCGAAGGTGAGCTGGCAGACTGGAAGGGACTCTGATCCGGCAAGAAAGGAGCCCCCAGCCGTGAAGTACTGCCAGCTCACCAGTGACGAACGATACCTGATCTCCCAGCTCCGCAAGGCCAAGTGCAGCGTGGCCGAGATCGCCGAGACTCTAGGCCGCCACCGCAGCACCATTTACCGCGAGATCAAGCGCAACCTGACCCCCTGTCCGAAGGGTGGGCATTACTGCCACAGGAAGGCCCAGGAACGTCGGAACGGGCGGCTGCGGCGAAGCCGCCGCGGCCAGCACCACGCGCCTTGGCAGGACGAACGGGTCGAGGCCCTGCTGATGCAGCAGTGGAGCCCCGAGCAGATCGCGGCCGTGCTGCGAAAGAACGAGTTCGCGATCAGCTTTCAATCCATCTACCGCCATGTGCGGCGCGACTGGCGAGCCGGCGGCACGCTCTATATGGAACTGCGGCGCCGTTACAAGCGGCGGAAGCGCCACTACGGTCTGGAGCGCCGCGGCCGGCTACAGGGCAAGCGCATGATCGAAGATCGACCTGCCGAGATCGAGGCTCGAGACGCGGTCGGCCACTGGGAAATCGACACGGTCATGGGCGCGTCCTGGGAGAAGCCGTGCATCGTGACCCTGGTCGAGCGTGCCACGGGATACCTCATGATCGGCAAGCTGCCCAACCGCACGACGAAGGCGCTGAATCGCCGCGTCGTCGAGATGATCAAAGCCGCGCCACTGCCCTGCGCCACGATCACGTCCGACAACGGCACCGAGTTCCATGGCTATGCCGAGATCGAAGCCGCAACCGGCACGACGATCTACTTCGCCCGGCCACACCACCCGTGGCAGCGCGGCACCAACGAGAACACCAACGGACTCATTCGCCAGTACCTCCCCAAGGGAAAGAGCATGGCGAACCTGACCCAGAAGCAGTGCGATGCGATCGCACACAAACTCAATACCAGGCCGAGGAAGCGCTATGAGTATCAGACGCCAGAACAGCGCGCTTGCGCTTGATCAGGATTGTCGCACTTGGTGGTTGAATTCACCGCGCACTAGCCGCCCCGTCCTGTAGCCGTTCTAGCTTTCTCAGCTTGTGGACCAGAAGCCTGGCCCCACTCTCATCCACGAAGTCCTCGTACATGACAGTGCTGTCTCTCAAGTGCAGCTCGAGGCGGTTTAGAACAGCCCGCAACGCCGCTAGCATCTGCTCCACGAGAGCCCTGCTTATGCCGCTCAGCGGGTCGGAGCCTCGATTGCTGAGGTAGTTGTGATCCTGATGAGCAATGCGCTTGTTGCGATGTTCGCGTGCAAACTCCGCCGAGTCCAACGCCTTGTCACAAAGGGATTGGACCTCGGCCCGTAGCACGAGATCCGTTATCAACGGAGGCAGCGACTGTATTGTGAGGTTCTTGTTCTTGCCTGTTGCCGGCGGATCTGTCATTCGCGAAACCCCGAGCAAGACACTGTCCCACAGCTCGTCCTGCACGATCTTGAAGAACAGGCCAGCGGTTCGATTAAGCAAGTGAACCGTCTCCGTGTCATCTCCGAACAGCTGACGGTACTGCTGCCAAAGGACGTGGAGCTCCACAAGCTTCCGATAGAGCTCGTAGAAGCTGGCACCTAGCTCCTCTCCCATCGAGGAGATGTATTCGGCACGTATCTCATCCATGGATCGCGTGATCATCCGGGTGCGCCCTAACGCCTGAATTAAGCCGAGCCGCGAAGCGGGTTCGGCTTGAATGAATTGTTAGGCCACAAGCCGCTAGAACTGAACTTGCGAGCCATACACAACCTCCCCGGACTTTACTTGCTCCTCCACGGCGCGCAAGCGTGATTGAACTTTGCGCCAATGCCTCAGCCAGTGGACAAGTAGCGGAAGACCAAAGAGCAACCACGAAAGGCCTGCCACCAGAACAGCGGCGTCACTCTCCAAAGGGTTCCGCCAGAGCAGAAGCATGGCGAGCAGAACGCTGAAGAGTATGCCGCCGGCACCAGCTGCAAGAACCGAACGCATACGCATGCGCGCAACGACTCGGCGAGCCTCCTTCAGGTCTTGCAACGTGATTCGATCTGAACTGTCCATGTGGCCTAACACCAGAATTAAGCCGTGCCGCGAAGCGGCATCGGCTTGAATGACTCGTTAGGCCGCCGATACCTGGCACCTGGCCCAACCCCTGAGCCGAACACTACAACAACTTGCCGCGCCTTTGCCGTGCCCGAGTGCGGAGCCGAGAGCGGCAACTCGCGCGGCGACGAACGCTCACGGCCAGCGACACGAGGCCGACTCGGGATGATCATGCTTGCGCTGAAGCCGCGCCTGTCCGAAGCCGGGGTGCTCCACGAGCGCCTGTCGATGCCTTCACCGCGCGTGCGAGGTGCAAATGCAATGAATGAGCGAGGCGCTACCGCGTGCCTGAAACCCGGCAACAACAGTGCGGGAAACAAGGCCTAACGCCCGAATTAAGCCGCGCCGCGAAGCGGCGTCGGCTTGAATGAATTGTTAGGCCGTGGCTACTCCATACCCCGCGCTTCTGCACACCAATCCTGAGAAGCCGGATCGAGCGTAAAGAACAACGTGAGAGAAGTTGAGTCTCCGCCGCTGCCCGAGCTCTGTCCAACGACTGCGACGGCGCGCCGCGCGCCTTGATTCAGGGCGTATGCGGTTTGCCGGAATGGGTTCGGGCCGGCGTGGCACAGGCGACGCATAGTGATGCCCGAGTCAGCCATCGCTCGCTCGAAGTCGAACTCGCAGCTGACGGTGTCACAGGACGGGGAGATGCTAATTTGCTCCGGGCCAAACTTAGCGAGGCCAGAAGAAGCCATGTGCAGCTCCCATTGCACAGGCTCCAAGCGCTGCCGGAGGTTCTGCAATTCTTTGCCTGCGACGCTGACCCTAGCGGTTCCACGACGGCAGGAACTAGAAGTTCCGCATCCTCTTGTTTCGACTCCGACGGATTGCCACAGAATCTCAGGAGTTGAAGCTGAAGCGCCCATGGACCACTCGGGAGCCGAGCCCGGCGAAGCCAAAAACGCAGACACAACCTTGTTGAGTGGGATGGGCTTATCAGCTGCGAAGGCAAAGGCGGGAACGAAGGCCATCAGTGCTGCGGCTACACCAAGCTTCATACTTCACACTCCTAGAAAGGTTGCTTCCACGGCCTAACACTTAAGTTAAGCCGCGCCGCAGCGGGGCGTGAAGCACATGGCAAGCTTTTTCTGCCATGTGGTTTGCGCCCCGATGAGGTGTCGGCTTGAACGCATTGTTAGGCGGCACCACGACACACCTCTGGCGGGCAGACCACCACGTGACAATTCTCGTGCGCTTCTAGCATGGGCGTCAGCACCCTATCGCTGGCGGAACAAAGTGCAACGGACATGACGCTTTTTGGGCCCAAGGCGCGGACAAGATCACGCGAGAAGAGTGCCTGGCCCATGAGGTACATGCCGAGCAGACTGTTCTTCGTTTGTACTGAGACGACGTCGCGACCCGCAACGTCGAAACGCGTGCCCGGCGGCGCGATAGCTGCAGGCTCTCCAAGCACGATAAGTCCGTCTAGCAACCTACGGCCTTGACCCGGCGCCCTCGGCACCACAAGAAACTCTTCGAGCAGTAGCCCACCGATCTGGCTCCAGTACCAGCGGGTCATCGGGGTTTCGAGTCTGCTCATGTGCCGCCTAACACCTAAGTTAAGCCGACCCGCGCAGTGGAGCGGTGCACATGGCAAGCTCTTCCTGCCATGTGGGCCGTGTAACGAAGCGGGTTCGGCTTGAACGCATTGTTAGGCCGCACCGCGACGGGCAGCCTCAATATCTCGGAGGAACTGCTCCTTGTTCCGTGGAGAAATCATGAGCGACCTTCCCGAGCCGTAGTCAATACGCAGCCGGTCCAATGAAAGCGCTGGGCTGGAGAGCGCGTTGGAACTGGGCGTAATGCTAGTGATGTCCGCTACTTTGATGTGCCACTTGAACGGGCCGCTTTGTACTCTTAGCTGACGGGGCTCCAACGTATAGCGCGTTGAAAGCAACAGCCAGATAGGCAGGCCGACGCCGATGACGGCGATGAACGCGGCCACGGGCCACGCAGCGGGGGACCCGTCAGACACGGTTACGATAGCGGCGAAAAGTGACACCGCAATCGCAACTGCGAGAATAGCAAGCAACCACGCATCAGTTTTTGATTTGTAAACGGTCGCCATAGCCTTCCTCTGCGGCCTAACGCCTAAGTTAAGCCGACCCGCGCAGTGGAGTGGACCAGGTGGCAAGCTTTACCTGCCGCCTGGGCCGCGTAACGAAGCGGGTTCGGCTTGAACGCATTGTTAGGCGGCACCTGGTTTGCTGCCGCCAGCGATGTGCCAGATTACGCCAACGCATACGCTCAGTAGACCGATACCGAACGCCACCGCAGCGGACGCCGGAGTTTGACCGGTCAAGTAGTAGACCCCAAGAGCTACGACGATACCCACAGCGGTTGGAATGATTATCCGACGCACGAGCAGTAGGTCTAGCCAGCTCCCCGCCAGGTCAAACAGATCGATCGCCATAGATTTCCCCAGTGCCGCCTAACACCTAAGTTAAGCCGTGCCGCGAAGCGGCATCGGCTTGAATGACTTGTTAGGCAGCACGCTCACGGCGCCGCCCGATGTAGATTGCAGCAACCAACAGGACAATTGAAGCAGCAAGCGTGGCGAACGACTGGTACAAGAGCCGCATGCCGACCTGACAGTAAGCCTCCGGGTGATCAAGCGAAGTGGCTCCGCAATGACCGAAGCGCAGATGGGCAGTCGCATGTGCGGAAAGAAGCCACCAAAGCCCTAGCAGCCCAAGGGCCGCACCAAAGATAAAAAGCACTGCTCGGATAGCCTTGCGCTTGCTCATGCTGCCTAACACCTAAGTTAAGCCGAGACGCGCAGTGGAGCGAAGCACATGGCAAGCTGTATCTGCCATGTGCTTTGCGTAACGAAGCGGCTTCGGCTTGAACGCATTGTTAGGCCGCGCGCCGCTCACGCCACGCAGCCACAGCCCAGCCGACGGCGGCTCCGCCAATACCGCCCCAGAGGCCCCCGAGGGTGAAACGCTCGCCTGCGAAGTACGCAACAGCCGCACCGATGGGGAAGCCCACCAACACGAACGCGGCGATGAAACGTCTGAGCGCAAGGCTTCGGTTCTCGACCTCACGCTTGCGCCGAAGCTCCGTCTGAACTTTCAGGTCCGGCTCAAGAATGGCTTGCGCGATCGCTTCGGCTTGCTGCTTTTCCATGTGCCGGGACTCCCGATTAGCGGCCTAATACCAGAGTTAAGCCGTGCCGCGAAGCGGCATCGGCTTGAACGACTCGTTAGGCCGCCGTTCCCTGGCACCTGCGCCCGGCGTGCGGCAGCCCAACCCCTGAGGCGAACAGTACAACAAGCGCCGTGCCTGGTGCTGCCGAAACGCACCATGCGCGCGGCCACGAACCCTCACCGCGCACTGCCCGAAGCCGACCCGGCAGGTCGAATCTTGCGAAGAGTCGCGCCTGTCCGAAGCCGAGGCGCTGAAGGGCTGACGGCCGATGCCCGCACCGCGCGTGCGAGGTGCAAACGCTGCGGATGAGCGAGGCGCTACGGATTGCCTGGAACCCGGCAACAACAGTGCGGGAAACAAGGCCTAACACCTAAGTTAAGCCGAGTAGCGTAGTGGAGCGAAACACATGGCAAGCTTTACCTGCCATGTGTTTTGCGTAACGAAGCGGATTCGGCTTGAACGCATTGTTAGGCATGCATGCTACGGCCCCCAGCCGTCGATGTTGCGAACTACGCCAAAACGACAGCATTCTGGGGCGCTCTTTGGCCGACTACCGGTACCATCTGGCTTGAACACCTCAAAGTCGCCAGTCACTCCAACTAGCCGCGGCTCTGGCAGCTCGCCTTGCCTGGTCTCCAGGAACGTCACGATATCGGGAATAGCCGGGCCCTCGAGCACCACGACTGACTGGGTGGCCGTCGCTTCTACAGCATCTTGGGTGAGGTAGAGCCATACCACTGGCCTGTCCGAGTGGTCACGACCTATAACTCCCCAACCACGCACCGAAATACGGCGCCCATCGTAGGTTCGCGGGTTGGCGAGCAGTTGTGTGCCAGTCGTTGCACAGGAGTGATCATCTGCACGGTTTCCAACGAAGACGCAAGCGCCTGCAGGCGCCCAGCCGCGTTCGAGTGGGGGCGCAGTCTCAGCGCCGCCACAGGCAGCAAGCATCAGGAGTAACAATGTGCCGACGAAACGAATAAGCATGCCTAACACCAGAATTAAGCCGCGTCGCGAAGCGACGTCGGCTTGAATGACTCGTTAGGCCGCACAGCCGCAGCCTGACGCTCTCGTAACAGCTTGCCTGACACCAACAGATTCTTTGCTGGAACGACCAAGCCTGACTCGAATGGGGTAAAAAGCACCGTCATTATGATCATCGGAACAAGGCCGATCGTCTTGGCAGTTGGGTCAATCGCTCGGCAAGTTCGATGTACCGCTGCTGCGTAGGTGATGACAGGGGGAACTGTGATGAGCGCCAGGAAGATTGAGCTGGCGACTACCGCTCTGGACGAGTGCGCCAATGCAGTGATGATCATGGCAGCGAACCACGCCACATGAACCAAATAGCTTTGTAGCAGCCGCCGCCTCTGCTTGATCAGTTTGGGGATCAGAGATGCGTCCATTGCGGCCTAACACCCAAGTTAAGCCGCGCCGCAGCGGGGCGTGAAGCACATGGCAAGCTGTACCTGCCGTGTGGTTTGCGCCCCGATGTGGTGTCGGCTTGAACGCATTGTTAGGTCGCTGCCACCGTGATCTTTAGGCCAAGCGCATGCGCGACCTTGGATACGGTAGCGAAGCTCGGGTTGCCTTGCCCCGAAAGAGCCTTGTACAAGCCCATTCGGGTCATGCCGGTTTTCTCGGCGAGCTGGGTCATGTTGCGAGCTCGGGCCACATCTCCGAGCGCAGCCACCAGCAGCGCGGGATCATCTTCTTCTGCGCATGCGTTCAAGTACGCAGCAATGTCCGCTTCCGTCTCCAGGTAATCTGCGGTGTCGTAGCGGCTGAACTTCTCTTTTACTTTGGTCATGGCTAGTCCTCCCATTGCTTGGCAATGCTCTGCGCAAGCTTGATGTCTTGGCTTTGGGTGGATTTGGTGCCGCCGCAGAGCAGCAGCACAAGTGTTTGATTACGAAGGTGTAGTAAACCCGATACCCGGGGCCGTGATCTATTTTGAGCTCGCAGATCCCACCCTTGAGCGCTCGGTGCTGCCCTGGGTTCTCCAGCGACAACCGCCGGATACGCACCTCTATGCGAGCCTTTACTTGACGGTCGCGCAAAGCGCGTAACCATGCATCGAAAGTGTCGCTCTTGAGGATCTCGACCATGGCAGGGAGAGTAAACCACGGTTGTCTATGTGTCAACCACGGTTGACTATCACCAGCGGCCTAACCCCTAAGTTAAGCCGACCCGCGCAGTGAAGCGAACCACATGGCAAGCTCTTCCTGCCATGTGGGGCGCGTAACGAAGCGGGTTCGGCTTGAACGCATTGTTAGGCCCCACCGGTAGAACCCACGAGTACCAGTACAAGATAGCTGAGAAGCCCAAGTGGCAGGCAAACGCGGATACGGCGCACGAAACGTGCAGCCACGGGAGCATTAAGTTGGCGAGCCCTTGAACCGAGGGCAATCTTCACTACCTCGGCTCCGACGTTCGGATTGGCGACTCGAGGAAAGCCGGTATAGAAGAAGTCCAATGCTCCACGAACATTGACCCATTCTGGCTTCTCGGCAGCGATGACTCCATGCAGCCGAAACATCGCATGCAAGTAAACGAATGTGCACAGGAATGCGATGACTGCTGCAATGGAGATCACGAGCTGCGCCATGTGGGGCCTAACGCCTGAATTAAGCCGCGCCGCGAAGCGGTGTCGGCTTGAATGAATTGTTAGGCCTACAGCGACTCATTGAAACTAGCCGAGCAGAACGGACAGCATTTTGCTTGGCGACCGAAACGACGCAGCGGACCAAAATGTGCAGCAAGTGCAGCCAAAGAGCCTGCGCACCTCGGGCAACGGAACGAGAAGCATAGCGCCAAGAGAAGCCCCGCCTGGATTGCGAGAAGGCCGACGGCAACCAGAAGGGCATATGGCGCTGCGGAAACGTCAAGCCAGATAAGTCCTACAGAAACGAGCCCGAGAACAATGATGGGCCAACCGTAGCGGTTTGCCTTTATCTGCAAGTGGTCGTCAATTGTCATGGAGGCCTAACACCAAAGTTAAGCCGGGGCGCAGCGGGGCGTGAAGCACATGGCAAGCTGTACCTGCCATGTGGTTTGCGCACCGATGCGGCCTCGGCTTGAACGCATTGTTAGGCACGCGTCTCGAGCAGGATGCCCAAGAAGACCGAGATGAATCCCGCGAGGAGCAAGCTGACCAAAGCCAAGCATAAGCCAGCAAGAAACCGAGCCCAACTACTCCGGAATTTCCGATCTATAACGACGGCAGCACTTCTCCCAAGTGGGAGCGCGATCGCACCGCCGACCAAGCCGCCTATAAGACCCAGTCCAATCACGAATCCGTAGGCAACGAAGGCCGTGACTAACCCCGTTAAAAGCTGCACATATCGGACAGAACGCGCGACACTGATTTCAGACGCCGTAAAGGCGGCTACTCTTTCAATGTTTTCTGCAGAGTAATCAAGTCCACGCCTCTTAAGTTCGGACTCCGCAACTGGGAGCGCATCGTCGGTGAACAGTGAAACGCCCCAGCGCCGCAATAGCTCTTCATCGCTGAGCGCGCCAATCGTTGTCCGCAATGTTTCCGATGAGACTTGCATATGAGCCCCCCCAAAGCGCCTAACACCTAAGTTAAGCCGACCCGCGCAGTGGAGTGGACCAGGTGGCAAGCTTTACCTGCCGCCTGGGCCGCGTAACGAAGCGGGTTCGGCTTGAACGCATTGTTAGGCCGCGGCCCACAACGCACCTACACATGCTTAATCCACTCCCGCACAATTGCAACCAGCGGGCCGCTCTTCTGCACCAAGTCTTCCCGACCGGTGATACCGATCGATGCGCGGTCGGGCCCAAGCCACTTAAGCAGCATGTGCGGATCCGCGATAGCGTCTCGCGGAACCGTCCGCTTGGATCTGGCTCCAAGGTGAAGGATGAGCTGCAGAGAGTTCTTAGCCCGCAGATGCATCGTGGCAAAGTGCTCAGACGTTTTGAAGCTCGGTGCGTTCCACTTGACCTCCTCGGTGATCTTCGGATCAGCCTTGAGCAGGACTTTTCTAAGTGCAACAACTTCTTGCTTGAGCGGGTGATCGAGCGCAGCAAGGAAGGACTGCACAGTAGCAGCTGGCTTGCGGCTCTTCTCTGCCATCTCCGTGCACCTCCCCTAGCGGCCTAACACTTGAATTAAGCCGCGCCACGAAGTGGCGTCGGCTTGAATGAATGGTTAGGTGCCCAGCGCACGCAGCTAGCCTACGAACTGCTTGGTGAGGAAAGCAACTAGTAGCGCGGCGACGATGCCGAACACCCACTTGAGCAGGGAAGAAACATGCTTGCCAGCCTTGCCAGTGAGAGATGCAGCACGAGCTCGCTCCTCCAGCACGCCAAGGTACTCACGGCCGGCAACAGTGATACGAGGATCAACGAAAGCCGAGCCGCTCAGGCTAGAAGCATCAATCGCCTCAAGGTGACCGGACTCGACGAGGTCTCGGACAGCCTCAGCGGGTACGGGTGAATTTGCGTCGACGTTGGCCGGCAAAGTGCCGGCAGCAGCCTGTCGCAGAATCAGCAAGTGCGGGTCAGTGTCCATGGGCGCCTAACGCTTGAATTAAGCCGCGCCGCGAAGCGGCGTCGGCTTGAATGAATTGTTAGGGCGCGCACTCATGATGTTGGCGTCACTGATCTATGTACTGACGATAACAAACGTACGGAATGCTGGCCTGTACTACTCGACCTGTTGAATCAGTCTCAACAGAGCCGGAGCAACTGTATGTTTTTCCGTCAATTGTCCAATCAAAATCAGCGTAGAACTCCGTCGGCGACTCCTTTGTTACATCTCCAACGGAAGAGACTACCGCCCCACCAATACTTATGTCCTTCTGCAGGGCATTGAGGACGTCTCGTTTGAAATCTGAAACTTGGCTGCCTGTCTGACCCGCACCGTGGCTCTGAGGCTCTGGATAAGAACACGCCGTCTCTATGATGTAGGCGTAGTTGGATTCGCTCGGCATCCTATGCCAGCCATCAGCGCTAAGGTTGGTCTTTGTTCTTAACGCGCCACTGCTACTGAACAGAAGAATTTCATTGAACTTGACGGCCCCAGACTCGCAGTTGAATTCGTTGAATGAAAGCGTGTAGTCGCCTTTGGGGTGTTCTCCATCACGGAGTTGAACGAGCTTTACCCAAGCTTGTCTCTCGGTGTGCTGAGCATTGCTGTACTTGATTGACTCTGCATCAATCAGAACGGCCTTGTCCGTTGTTCTTTCAATCTCAACCCAATCGGCAGATATTGCTGAAATTGGCAAGAGTGCCAGCAACGTGAGTGCCTTCATCCAGTCCCCCTGTTGTTTGGTAGCGCCCTAACACCTGAATTAAGCCGCGCCGCGAAGCGGCGTCGGCTTGAATGAACTGTTAGGCGGCGCACCAGAGTGTAATGCCGCCGATGACAAACAGTACCAACCACGACAGGTGCTTGCCCCTGGTAAGAAGCAGCGGCAGGACCCCGGACGCAACGAAGGTTAGCCCGATGATCTGGAGCATGCCCGACACTGTGAGGTCGCCGCGACCCGCGTGCACCAAGAGCGCAGCAAAGCCGAGCCACGCGACTGTGGTGATATGCCAGGCAAAGCGCAACGTTTGGGTCGTGAACTCCGAGCTGCCGAATAGCTTTGGCAGATCACTGCGACGAAACAGGCGAGTGAGGATGTACCGCTCCCCGAGGAACGAATGGGCCGCGCCCGAAGCCACGGCGAGAACTGCTGCGAAGTAGAGAAGTCCTTCCATAGCCGCCTAACAGTTGAATTAAGCCGCGCCACGAAGTGGCGTCGGCTTGAATGAATGGTTAGCCCACGGCTAGTTCAACTAGCCGCCGGCTCTTCTCAAGGATCTCTCGCCTACAGGACCCTTCGATGAGACCAAACTGTTCATGATCGCGCTGCTCATGTGACAGGGCCGATAGAGCTGTTAGCGCCCATCCCGATTGCTCTCCTCGATGCTCACAGTCATGTCGTGAGCAATTCCGAAGACGACGGAGAGAACTGCACCGAGCAGGCTCGTGATCCGCACCAAGTCAGGAGCCCAAGAACTGTTGGGCAACGAATAGACACCAAAGAAGACACCCCCCAACAGGTACGCGCTCAGGCCTAGCGGAGTGTGTCGCACCCATCCGCGCCCCCACACTGTTCCCAATCTACGAAGTGCGCGGTCAAGAGGCGATGCGAAGAACGTCGTCCCGGCCAGCGCCAAAGTGCAGAGGACAATTAGTAGCAGAGGATGGTCGCTTCGCTCGATTGGGATGTCTGGCATGGGGGCTAACGCCAGAATTAAGCCGTGTCGCGAAGCGGCATCGGCTTGAATGATTTGTTAGCTGCCGCCCGCGATACCGACGGCGCCCAGCAGCTTTCTCAATGTGGCGGACGAGTAGCGTACCTCCGTGGGCGTTTCCGACAAGGGCGGCGGGGCGTCTGCTTGTCTCAACGTCTCAGTGAGCCCGCTTGTACTTCCGTATATCGGTGCCATCACCGTGAGTGGCTCTGGGCTTGGCAGCGAACCACGAAGTGCTTGGTAGACGAGAATCGCGTTCAGTAGCGCTAATTCTTTTCCAGGATGCATGCCGTCAGGAGCAAACCACGTTAGCTCGGGCGCTGCACTGCGTAGGCGCCGCAGCTTCTCCGACACCTCGATGTATGGAATTCCCGCCTCCGCGGCTGCGGCAGACTCGGCTTCGATCAAGCGTTGAGACGCAGCCGGGTGAGGCTGGTACGACCCAAGAAGTACAACAGACGCTCCGCTCTGCTCGGCAAGAGCAGTCAAGTCCTTGATTGCTCGCCGCGACTGAACACAAGTGTCAGGACCGAAGGAGCACATCAGGTCGCCACCGCGCTCCTGAAGAACAAGTGCCGTGTACTTCCTCTCATCTAGCGCCCGCGCGACCGACCCGTCACCGACTCGCTGAGTCAGCGTTGCTCCGCCGCTCACGATCATGTCACTAGCGATGGGCTTCCCGTTGGCCGCGGCCAGGGCTGAGAAGACTGCTGGCGCATTCCCTACGTAGGTGAGGCTGTTCCCGACGAAAAGCACCCTTTCTGATTGTCGTGGCGGATTCTGCACGCTGCACGATGTGCAGATCATCAGGATGGAGAGAAGCAGAGATACGAGTGAGCGCATAGGTTCTAAGGCAGCTAACACCTAAGTTAAGCCGAGACGCGTAGTGGAGCAAAGCACATGGCAAGCTGTACCTGCCATGTGCTTTGCGTAACGAAGCGGCTTCGGCTTGAACGCATTGTTAGGCCGCGCCGCCAGACAGCCTGCCCCACGATTGCCGAAGACCCACAAGGTGGACGATGCCGATCAGAAGGCAGATTGAAGAGCTTACTACCCAGAAGGTCACGCTGTTTCCGGGGAAGTACGCCATGACCGGTACAAATGCGACACCCCGGACAATGTAGATGGCCGTGATCGCCGAAAGGACAGTACGCGGTAACGGCAGTCTGCGAATCACGCCGGCCCCGGACAGAGCGTAAGCGCTCCAAGCCGCAAGAACGCCGGCGATTACCAGGGTGACGACGGTGGGATACCAGTGGCCGGCCGAGTGCAGCTGTGCCATTTGCTCGCCGGCGCCCAAAAGCCGAAACAGCGGTGCGCCTATTACCAGGCACGCCAGATGCATCAGCGCTGCGAGCCCGCTAAGGGCGGCGCCGACTACGAGAAGCTTGTTGATTGGACTGGCCATGTAGCTCCCCAGCGGCCTAACGCTTGAATTAAGCCGCGCCGCGAAGCGGTGTCGGCTTGAATGAATTGTTAGGGCGCACCCGCATGGGTCAGCCCCGATCAATATCTATGACATGGCGAGGCTGAAACCAAAGAGGCATGCCGGCTTGGATGGTGTCTGTACAGTACGGGTCATTGTCCAGCGCCCCAAAGTACCAGTCACCGTGCCGCTCTTTGACTTGGACCCACATACGCTCCCCGTGATCTACGAGATCACCGGAGTCATTGGGCGCACGGATGTAGAAACGGATCTTGACGATTGACCCAGGCTCAAGCGACTTGCGGTCACTGAGCGGGGGAATCCAGAACTTGCCTGGATTCTCGGCATGCGCTATCTCGCCGTCGTCGATCATCCAGCCATCAGCCTCCAATGTTGTCAGTTGCGGAGTGGTCACAAGTGCGCCCTAACACCTAAGTTAAGCCGACCCGCGCAGTGGAGTGGACCAGGTGGCAAGCTTTACCTGCCGCCTGGGCCGCGTAACGAAGCGGGTTCGGCTTGAACGCATTGTTAGGCGGACACCCGCGATGCCCGCCACTCCTTGAAGAACTGCTCATTGTCAGCGATCAGTTCTGAAAGGTCTCCTTGAGCATCCAGTTGTTGAAGTGCATCTCGTGCGATCCGCATAGCGTCGTCGCCCTCTTGAATCGTGGTGCTGCTGCTCTTGAGAGTGAATCCAAGCGTGTCGATCGCGGACTGAATTGCTTTCTGCCGTTCAACCAGTCTTGCGTTCCGTTGCCTTGTGGTTCCGTTGGCCACAAGTCTTCGATAGGTCATGAGAGCCGCCAGGACTGCGACGACGAGAGCTACGGGAACGAGGAAGTCCATGATGTCCGCCTAACACTAGAGTTAAGCCGTGCCGCGAAGCGGCATCGGCTTGAACGACTCGTTAGGCCGCCGTTCCCTGGCACCCTGCGCCCGACGCGCGGCAGCCCAACCCCTAATACGAACAGTACAACAAGCGCCGTGTCTGGTGCTGCCGAAACGCGCCATGCGCGCGGCCAAGAACTCTCACCGCGGCCCGTCCGAAGCCGACTCGGCAGGTCGAATTTTGCGGAGAGTCGCGCCTATCCGAAGCCGAGCTGCTTCACGGCCTACCACCGACGCCGCTCACCGCGCGTGCGATGTGCAAATGCCATGGATGAGCGAGATGTTCCAGCTCGCCTGGACCTTGTCCCCGGCAGTGCGGGAAACAAGGCCTAACACCTAAGTTAAGCCGAGACGCGTAGTGGAGCGGACCAGGTGGCAAGCTTTACCTGCCGCCTGGACCGCATAACGAAGCGGCTTCGGCTTGAACGCATTGTTAGGCCGCCGCGGCCCGAACCAGACCTGCGCCAGCCCAACACCTGAGCGAACACTACAACAAGTCCTGGCCGGGAGTATCGGCTCGGTCTGATCGGAGTCGGACGTATCGAGCGCGCGGCCAAGAACTCTCACAGCGCCCTTTCCGAAGCCGACTCGGCCGGTCGAATCTTGCGAAGAGTCGCGCCTGTCCGAAGCCGAGGTGTTGCAGGGCTGACTGCCGATGCCTGTACCGCGCGTGCGAAGTGCAAACGCTGCGGATAAGCGAGGTGCTACAGGTCGCCTGGAACCCGGCAACAACAGTGCGGGAAACAAGGCCTAACGCCTGAGTTAAGCCGCGCCGCGTAGTGGAGCGAACACATGGCAAGCTTTATCTGCCATGTGGCTCGCGTAACGAAGCGGCGTCGGCTTGAACGAACTGTTAGGCCGCGCCCGCATGACTACATACAAGTAGAACAACGGGTCAGCGACCGATCAAACTTGGTTTGTGAATATTGCTCCAGGGCAGCCAGATCAGTGCTACAGAACTTGATGTAGTCGCCGGTTGTGAAGTTGCCAATCTTGGCGCTGGACATTGAGCCATGAGTCGCTGCGTGAACCATGGGGTATTGCGGCACCCTCCCAGCGCGATCGACGTTTGCGACGAAGCCGTGCGGGTTGGCCTGAACCCACCTGAGGTATCCAGTCTCGTCATTGTCAAACAGCTCGACCATGATTCTCTCCGGTTGTCGAAGCGGTTGATAGCGGCCTAACACTAAGTAGATCCCAAAAGCGGAATGTAGCAGCCCCACCTCGCCACACCCCACCGCCCAGTCACCAGAAAAATCCCACCCCGAATCAAGCCCTTGGCCCCTGCCGCCGCGTGCCGGCTGCGGTAACGCTTCCGGAAAATACCTCATGGACGAGGCGGTATGTCATACCGGGACAACGATGAGGCGGTAATCGGGATCCAGCAGGGTGCACCTCCGCCCCGTCTCCTCGACCAGGTTCGCATTCGCTGCCGGACCAGGCACTACAGCATCCGGACCGAGCGGGCCTACGTGGGCTGGGCGCGCCGCTTCATCCTGGCGAACAACCGCCGCCACCCGCGCGAGCTCGGGCTGGCCGAGGTCGAGGCCTTCCTGTCGTCGCTCGCGGTGCGTGACGACGTCGCGGCCAGCACGCAGAACCAGGCGCTCTCGGCGCTGCTGTTCCTCTACAGGGAGGTGCTGGGCGTCGAGCTGCCGTGGGTCGGCTCGGTCACGCGGGCCAAGCGCCCCAAGCGCCTGCCGGTGGTGTTGACGCACGCGGAGGTACGGGCGCTGCTCGCGCTGGTCGACGGCCAGGTGGGCCTGATGGCCTCGCTGCTCTACGGCGCGGGCATGCGCCTGCTGGAAGCGGCGCGGCTGCGGGTCAAGGACATGGACTTCGGGCGGCGGGAGATCGTGGTGCGCAACGGCAAGGGCGGCAAGGACCGGCGCGTGCCACTGCCGCGCCGGCTCGAGGCTGGCCTGCTTGCGCAGGTCGAGCGCGTGCGCGTGCTCCACGCGCGCGATCTCGCCGACGGCTTCGGGGAGGTCTGGCTTCCGCACGCGCTGTCGCGGAAATACCCGACCGCCGCCCGCGAATTCGGCTGGCAGTACGTGTTCCCGTCCTCGCGGCTGTCGGAGGACCCGCGCGGTGGGACGCGGCGCCGCCACCATGTCGACGAGGCCGTGCTGCAGCGCGCGGTCAAGGCGGCGCGCGTGCAGGCCGGCATCGACAAGCCGGCGACCTGCCACACGCTGCGCCATTCCTTCGCCACCCATCTGCTGGAGTCGGGCCACGACATCCGCACGGTGCAGGAGCTGCTGGGGCACAAGGACGTGGCCACGACGCAGATCTACACGCACGTGCTCGGCCGCGGCGCGGGCGGCGTGCTCAGCCCGCTCGACCGCGACTGAGCGCCGGTCGGGGACGCATCGCCTCAGGCCGGCGGCAGCGGCAGCCCGCGCATCGGCTTCACCGTGCGCAGCACGAAGCTCGAGTTCACGTCGCCCACGCCGGGGCGCGCCAGCACGCGGTCGAGCAGGAACCGGGAGAAGTGTTCGAGGTCGGCGACCATCACCTGCAGCAGGTAGTCCATGTCGCCAGTCAGGGCGTGGCAGGCCACGACCTCGTCCCATGCGTTAACGCCGCGGGCGAAGTCCGCGACCGCGGCGGCGTCGTGGTGGTTGAGGCGGATGCGCACGAAGGCGGTCAGTCCCAGGCCGATGCGCTCGGGGTCGACTTCGGCGCGGTAGCCGGCGATCACGCCGCTGCGCTCGAGCCGCTGCACGCGCCGCAGGCAGGCCGAGGGCGAGAGGTGCACGCGCTCGGCGAGTTCGGCATTGCTCAGCCGGCCCTGCCGCTGCAGTTCGGCGAGCAGCTGGAGGTCGGTGCGGTCGAGGCTGGTGTCGAGGCGGGGCATGCGGCGCTCCGTTCGGCGTGCAGCGCAAGGATATTGCGGGGATCGCCGACTTCATGGCAAGGATCGCAAGCATCTTGCGCACTCGAGGCGCTAGAGTCGATGGGTCATGGCGTCATCGCGCACGAAAGCTGCGTCGGCAGTCAGCGCGCCCCGCCGAACCAGGAGTCCACCATGTCCGCCCAGGCCCCCGTCCAGCCCCGCCGCGTCGAGAACCTCCACACCGACAAGGGCAAGGTGCCGGTCTACGCCACGGGCGTGGTCGACCAGAACTGGGGCGGCTACACCGCGGAGGACCACGCGACCTGGGCGACGCTGTTCGAACGCCAGCGCCGGCTGCTGGTCGGCCGCGCCAGCGAGGCCTTCCTCACCGCGCAGGACGCGATGGGCATGACGCCCGACCGCATCCCGAAGTACGACGACCTGAACGCGGTGCTGGAACCCGCCACCGGCTGGCGGCTGATCGGCGTCGAGGGCCTGCTGCCGGAGCTCGACTTCTTCGAGCACCTGGCCAACCGCCGCTTCCCGGTCACCTGGTGGATCCGTCGCCCCGACCAGATCGATTACATCGAAGAGCCCGACCTCTTCCACGACCTGTTCGGCCATGTGCCGCTGCTGATGAACCCGGTGTTCGCCGACTACATGGCCGCCTACGGCCGCGGCGGGGTCAAGGCGCACGGCATCGGCGCGGAGGCGCTGCAGAACCTGACGCGCCTGTACTGGTACACGGTGGAGTTCGGCCTGATCCGCGAGGCCGACGGGCTGCGCATCTATGGCAGCGGCATCGTCTCGTCCAGCGGCGAGTCGGTGCACGCGCTGGAGTCGCCGGCGCCCAACCGCATCGGCTTCGACCTCGAGCGCATCATGCGCACGCGCTACCGCATCGACACCTACCAGAAGACCTATTTCGTCATCGACAGCTTCGAGCAGCTGATGGCCGCGACCGGTCCCGACTTCACGCCGATCTATGCGCGCCTGGCCGAGCAGCCGTCGATCCCCGCCGGCACCGTGCTCGACTCCGACGCCGTCTTCCAGCGCGGCACCGGCGAAGGCTGGTCCACCGACGGCGACGTCTGACCCCGCCGCCCCACCCCCGCCCCGCGCCCTGCAGGAGCGGCCACAGCCGCGATCGCCCCGAACCTCCACGCCCTGTAGGAGCGGCTACAGCCGCGATCGCTCTGGGCCCTTGGCCAGCGGCCACCTGCCTGCCCGATACCCTGTGCCGATCGCGGCTGTAGCCGCTCCTACAGGTCGGTCCACGCGCCGGCGCGCCCACGCTCGCTGCTCCGGGCCGCAGCATTGCAACCACACCGTTCCGCGCCCGCGACCCGCGCTCACGTCCCCGGGCGCAGCCCACGGGCGACAATGTCGACATGACTGCCTCCCCCCTGCACCGCCTGCCGGCCATCGCGCTGGCCACCCTCTCCTTCGCCATCGCCACCGCCCTCGCCTCCGCCCCGGCGCAGGCCCAGGACATCGTCAGTCCTCGTGCCACGGCCTCCTCCCCCGCGAGCGCGCCCGATGCCTCCGGGTCCACGCCGGACTCCACCCCCACCTCCCTCGACGCCGTCGTGGTCGAAGCCACCCGCCTGCGCACCGTCCCGGCCTTCGACACCCCCGCCTCCACCGCCACCATCGACCTGGACGGCGAACGCGCGGGCGCCGATGGCGATGTCTCCGAAGTCCTGCGCGGCGTCCCCGGCCTGCTGGCGCGCGACCGCCAGAACCTGGCCCAGGACACCCAGCTCTCGATCCGCGGCTTCGGCGCGCGCGCGACCTTCGGGGTGCGCGGCCTGCGCCTGTACGCCGACGGCATCCCGGCCTCGATGCCCGACGGCCAGGGCCAGCTCTCGCACTTCAGCCTGGCCGGCGCCGAGCGCATCGAGGTGCTGCGCGGTCCGTTCTCGGCGCTGCACGGCAATTCGTCGGGCGGCGTGGTCTCGATCCACAGCGCCGACGGCCAGGCCGGCGATCCCTGGCGGCTGCGCGCGACCGTCGGCAGCGACGGCACCTGGACCGGTGCGGCGCGCCTGCTCGGCGGCAACGACGTGGTCGGCTACAACCTTTCGCTCTCGCGGCTGGACACCGATGGCTGGCGCGACCATTCGGCGGCACGCCGCGACGTGGCCAACCTCAAGCTCGGCTTCGACCTGGGCGATCGCCGCTCGCTGGACCTGGTGCTCAACCACGTCGACATCCCCGAAGCCCGCGATCCCCTGGGCCTGACCGCGCAGCAGGTGCGCGAGAACCCGCGCCAGGCGGTCGCCAACGCGTACCTCTACGACACCCGCAAGAGCGTGCGCCAGTCGCAGGCCGGCGCAGTGTTCGAGCAGGGCTTCGGCCAGGCGCAGGCGCTGCGGCTGTCGGCCTGGGGCGGCGACCGCGAGGTCACCCAGGTGCTGCCGATCCCGCCGGCGCCGCAGCGCAATCCGCTGCATTCCGGCGGCGTGATCGACCTCGACAACCGCTACGCCGGCTACGACGCGCGCTGGTCGTGGAGCGGCAGCCTCGCCGACCGCCCGCTCGAGGTCGCCGCGGGCATCGCCGGCGAGCGCCAGCGCCAGCGCCGCCGCGGCTTCGAGAACTTCGTCGGCGACGCGCTGGGCGTGCGCGGTGCGCTGCGCCGCGACGAGCGCAACGAGGTCGAGACCGAGGACCTGTACGCGCAGGCCTGGTGGCGGTTCGCACCGCGCTGGTCGCTGCTGCTCGGCGCGCGCCGCAGCGAGGTGGAGTTCACCTCGCGCGACGGTTACGTCACCGCCGGCAACCCCGACGACAGCGGCCGGGTCGACTACTCGGAAACCTCGCCGGTGGCCGGCATCACCTTTGCGCCCTCCGAGCACCTGCGGATCTACGCCTCCGCGGGCCGTGGTTTCGAGACGCCGACCTTCAACGAACTCTCCTACCGCGCCGACGGCGGCGCCGGCCTGGCCTTCGGGCTGCGTCCGGCGGTGAGCGACAACTACGAGCTCGGCCTGAAGTGGCGCACGGCCACCGGCGGCCAGCTCGAGGCGGCGCTGTTCCGCGCCGACACCGATGACGAGATCGCGGTGGCGACCAACGTGGCCGGCCGCAGCAGCTACCGCAACGCCGGCGGCGCCCGCCGCCAGGGCGTGGAGCTGTCGTGGCTGCAGCCTCTGGGCGATGCCTGGGACCTGCAGCTGGCGGCAACCCGGCTCGAGGCCGAGTTCCGCGGCGGTGGGGTGGACGCCGGCGCGATCGTGCCCGGTGCGCGCATCCCGGGCGTGCCGGAGCGCCAGGGCTTCGCCCGCCTGCAGTGGAACGCCGGCGGCCCCTGGACCGCCGCGCTCGAAGCCGAGGCCATCGGCGACGTGGTGGTGAACGACGCCGGCACCGAGGCCGCGTCCGGTTACGGGCTGCTGCACATGGAGGCCTCGCGCCGCTGGAACACCTCGGCCGGTCCGCTGCGCGTGTTTGCGCGCGTCGACAACGTCCTCGACCGGGACCACATCGGCTCGGTGATCGTCAACGAAGGCAACGGCCGCTTCTACGAACCCGGCGCCGGCCGCACCTGGCTGCTGGGCCTGGAGTGGCAGCTCGACCGCCGCTGACGGCCCACCCCCACCCCCGTCCTCCCCCTGCAGGAGCGGCTACAGCCGCGATCGCCTCGTCGTCGATCCATCGCCAGACCCGATCGCGGCTGTAGCCGTTCCTACAGGGGATGCCTCGCCCGCGGGGCGCGGGCCAACGCCCCTGCAGCCGCCGGGCCCTTGGGCGACAATGGCGGCCCCGTCCGCCACTGCGCAGGTCCGCGATGTCCAGCCATGTCTCCCTCACCCGCCACCTGATCGAGGAGCAGCGCGCCGGCCGCATCAATGCCGACCTGCGCCAGCTGATCGCGGTGGTCGCCCGCGCCTGCACCAGCATCTCGATCGCGGTCGGCAAGGGCGCGCTGGGCGGCGTGCTGGGTGACGCCGGCACCGGCAACATCCAGGGCGAGGCGCAGAAGAAGCTCGACGTGCTGTCCAACGAGATCCTGCTCGAGGCCAACGCCTGGGGCGGGCATCTCGCCGCCTGCGCCTCGGAAGAGATGGACCACTGCTTCCCGATCCCCGACGCGTATCCGCGCGGCAACTACCTGCTGCTCTTCGATCCCCTCGACGGCTCCAGCAACATCGACGTCAACGTGTCGGTCGGAACCATCTTCTCGGTGCTGTGCTGCCCCGAGGGCACGGCCGCGGCCTGCGACGAGGACTTCCTGCAGCCGGGCACCGATCAGGTCGCCGCCGGCTACTGCGTCTACGGCCCGCAGACCACGCTGGTGCTGACCTTCGGCCACGGCACCCACGCCTTCACCCTCGATCGCGAGTCGGGCACCTTCATGCTGACGCGCGAGGCGATCCGCATCCCCGAGGAGACGAAGGAGTTCGCGATCAACATGTCCAACCAGCGCCACTGGGAGGGGCCGATGCAGGACTACGTGCGCGACCTGCTGGCCGGCAAGGAAGGGCCGCGCGGCAAGGACTTCAACATGCGCTGGGTGGCCTCGATGGTCGCCGACGTGCATCGCATCCTGACCCGCGGCGGCATCTTCATCTATCCCTGGGACCGCAAGGACCCCGGCAAGGCCGGCAAGCTGCGCCTGATGTACGAGGCCAACCCGATGTCCTTCCTGGTCGAACAGGCCGGCGGCGCCGCCACCAACGGCCGCGACCGCATCATGGAGATCGCCCCCACGCAGCTGCACCAGCGCGTGCCGGTCTTCCTCGGTTCGAAGTCCGAAGTCGAAGCCGCCACCCGCTACCACCGCGACCACGACGGGGGCTGATTCGCTCCGGTCCTGGCGGTTGGAGCAGAGCTTTGCCACGGATCACGCGGATGACGCGGATTTGCGCGGATAGAGCAGGAGTAGAAGAGAGCTTCTGTCTGTCTTGCGCGTGGTCTGACCGTCGGCCATGGCGAAGCCCGGACGAAGCGCTTCAGCAATCGCCCGCCCAGTTTTCTCCGCCAACTGTTTCTCCGCCAACTGTTCTTTTCCGCGCAATCTGCTTCATCGCGCCATCCGCTTGATCCGTGTAAATCCGCTCTTATCCGCGTCCATCCGTGGCAAAAAAATGCTCTTCCCCCCACCCGGAGCCCGAAATGCACGACAGCGCTGACTTCATCGAAGTGACGCCCGGCGCGCTCGACGCGGCGACGTGCGCGGCGATCGTCGAGCGCATGCGGGGGAGCGATGCGCTGCAGCCGGGGCGGGTGGGCAGCGGGGTGTTTCCCGAGCTGAAGAAGAGTCGCGACATCGGCCTGGCCGGGCGTGCCGACTGGGCCGATGTCGAGCAGGCGCTCAATGTCGCGGTCTACTCGGGGCTGCTGGCCTATCTGCGCCGGTATCCGCAAGCGCTCATCGCGCCGCTGATGCTGCAGCAGCCAGGTCCGGACGGCGCGCTGCGACGCCTGGAGGCGGACGACATCACGGCGATGGACGACCGCGCGCTGGGCCAGTTGGCCATGGCCTGCCTGCGCCCGGGAACGGTCAACCTGCAGTGGTATGCCGACGGCGAGGGCGGCTATCCCTATTGGCACTGCGAGCTGTATCCCCGCGACGCGCCGGCCGAGACCCTGCATCGCCACCTGCTGTGGACGCTTTACCTCAATGACGGCTTCGAGGCCGGCGAGACCGAGTTCCTGTTCCAGGGCCGCAAGGTTGCACCGCGCACCGGCGACCTGCTGATCGCGCCCACCGCCTTCACCCACACCCACCGCGGCAACCGCCCGCGGGGCGGCGACAAGTTCATCGCCACCAGCTGGATCCTGTTCCAGCGCGCCGAGGCGCTCTTCCCCGCGTCCTAGATCCGGCCCGGCCGAGCTCTACGAATCCCGCGGGTGGTTGAGCATCAGCCAGTACAGCCCGACCTGCTTCACCGCGCCCATGAACTGGTCGAAGTCCACCGGCTTGCGGATATAGCTGTTGGCGCCCAGCGAGTAGCAGGCCTCGACGTCGAAGGGCTCGGTGCTGGTGGTCATGACCACCACCGGCAGGCTGCGCGTATCGCTGTCGGCACGGATCGCCTGCAGCACCTCGCGTCCGTCCATGCGCGGCATGTTGAGGTCGAGCAGCACCAGCGCAGGCGCGTCGTGGCGGACCTGGCCCGCCCACTGCCCGCGCCCGAACAGGTAGTCCAGGGCCTCGACGCCGTTGTCGACGACATGCAGCGGGTTCGCGATCTGCGCCTGCGCGAAGGCGATCCGCGTCAGCTCGACGTCGTCCGGATTGTCCTCCACCAGCAGGATCGGGCGGTTGCTCATGACGGCTCCCGCTCACCGACCGCCGGCAGTTCGACGTGGAACATGCTGCCTTCGCCCGGCACGCTCTGTGCGCCGATGCTGCCGTGCATCCGCGCGACGATGCGGCGCGCGATCGCCAGCCCGAGGCCATGACCGCCGCCATCGTCGGCCCCGTGCAGGCGCTGGAACGGTTCGAACACGCGTTCGCTGTGCCGGGCTTCGAAGCCGCTGCCCTGGTCGCGCACGCGGATGCGCACGCGCTCGCCGACGCGCTCGGCGTCGACCGTGATGCGCACCGACTCGCGTGCGGCGGAAAACTTCCAGGCGTTGTGCAGCAGCTGGTCGAAGACCTGCTTCAACTGGCGTTCGTCCGCGCGCACCCGCATGTCCGGCTGGACCGTGGCTTCGACCGCACGGCCGGGCTCGGCATCGCAGAGTTCGACCAGCGCCCAGTCCACCAGCAGGCTGGCGTCGACGTCGGTGATCTCCAGTGGATCGTGCGATGCACGCGACAGCGCCTGCAGCGAATCGATCAGCGCGGCCATGCGCGCGGCGGCGGCGCGGATGCGCGCGAGCTGTCCGCGCCCGGTGTCGTCCAGGCGTTCGCCCGAACCCGCTTCCAGCATGGCCGCGAAGCCCTCGATCGCGCGCAGCGGCGCGCGCAGGTCATGCGCGATACCGTGCGAAACCAGGGCATGGTCCTTGAGGACATCGGCAAGCTCGGCCTCGCAGTCACGCAAACGCTGGCCGAGGTCGTCCGGGGCCGTCGCCGCCGCGCCGGCCGGACCGCTCTGCCCGGCTGTCTCCGCGGCGTGGCCCAGTTGCTCTTTCATCGGCGCACCGTACACCAGGGGGACGTCGCCGGTGCGTGTAAGCAGCGCGGCCCAGGGCCTAGAACAGGCTTCCCTGGGGCGACGGTACAGGTTCGCGCACGGGCTTCGCGGGCGGTACGAACCGGCTGCAGTCGAGCGACGGCAGGCGGGTGAATCCCAGCTGTCGCCAGGCCTTGCGGAAGCGTGCCGCCAGCAGCTGGGCGAAGGGTCCTTCGCCACGCATGCGCGTGCCGAACCCGCTGTCGTAGTCGCGGCCACCGCGCATCTGCGAGACCAGGCTCATCACGTGCGCGGCGCGGTCCGGATAGTGCTGCGCGAGCCATTCACGCCACACCTCCTTCAGCTCGTGCGGCAGGCGCAGCAGCACGTATGACGCGTCGCGCGCACCCGCATCGCGCGCGGCGGTGAGGATCGCCTCGAGCTCGCCATCGGTGATCGCCGGGATGACCGGGGCCACCATCACGCTGACCGGCACGCCGGCTTCGTGCAGCCCGGCGATCGCCTTCAACCGCGCATGGGGCGCCGAGGCCCGCGGCTCCATGCGCGCGGCCAGGCGGTTGTCGAGCGTGGTGACCGAGAGCGAGACCTGCACCAGGCCCTGCGCGGCCATCGGCACCAGCAGGTCGAGGTCGCGCAGCACCAGCGCGTTCTTGGTGATCAGGTGCACCGGATGCCGGGTCTCGGCCAGCACCTCGAGCAGGCCGCGGGTGATGCGCTCGCGGCGTTCCAGCGGCTGGTAGGCATCGGTGTTCACGCCCAGGGCGATCGGCGAGCAGGCGTGGCGCGGGCGCGCGAGCTCGGCGCGCAGCAGCTCGACCGCATTGGTCTTCGCGAACAGCCGGGTTTCGAAGTCGAGGCCGGGCGACAGGTCGAGGTAGGCGTGGCTGGGCCGGGCAAAGCAGTAGACGCAGCCGTGTTCGCAGCCGCGGTAGGGGTTGATCGACTGGCTGAAGCCGATGTCGGGCGACTGGTTGTGGCTGATGATGCTGCGCGCGCGCTCCACGGTGACCACCGTGGCGGGGCCGGGGTCGAGCGCTTCGCCGCTGGCGTCGCTGAAGTCGTGGCCCGATCCCCAGCCATCGTCCTCGCGGCTGGCCGAGCGCTGTTCGAAGCGGCCGGTCACGCGCGAGGCCGCGCCGCGGCCCTTGAGGGGCCCCAGGGCGGCCAGCCTGGCTTTGCCATCGTCGCGCATGCGGCTAGCCTAGGCGCCGGTTGTCTCAGTCCCTGCGACGGGGGAAGCGTCTGGACGTGTTGCGCGATGCCTGGCAGGGCCTGCTGTCGATTCCCCACTTGGGCAGCTGGCTGATCGCGGCCTGGGCGGCCTACCTGTTGCTGCTGGGCGGCTGGATCGTGCTGCAGAAGCGCGAGCCGGTGGCGACGCTCAGCTGGCTGCTGGGCCTGGCCCTCCTGCCCTATCTCGGCTTCCTGATCTACCACGTGTTCGGACCGCAGCGGATCCGGCGCCAGCGCCTGCGCCGCGCGCGCAGCCGCGAGTCCATGGCCGCGTCTCCCGCCTTCGACGCGGGCGCGCACGTCGACGCCGCCGAGCTCGCCCGCCTCGGCACCGCCAGCACCGGGCTCGCCCCTTCCACCGCGCGCGACGTGCGCCTGCTGGTCGACGGCGCCGCCAAGTACGAGGCCCTGCTGGCCGACATCGCCCGCGCCACCCGCCATGTCCACCTCGAGTACTACATCTACGAGCCCGACCGGACCGGCACCGCGCTGCGCGATGCGCTGGCCGAACGCGCGCGGGCCGGGGTCGAGGTCAGGCTGCTGGTGGACGCGATCGGATCGGGCGCGGCGCGGCGATTCTTCCAGCCGCTGCTCGACGCCGGCGGCGAGCTGGCCTGGTTCCACCCGATGCGCCTGGGGCAGTTCTGGCGCCGGCCCTGGGCCAACCTGCGCACCCACCGCAAGATCGTGGTGATCGACGGCCGCATCGCCTACACCGGCGGCATGAACATCACAGACGAGCAGGACGAACGCCTCGGCGACGCTGCCTATCGCGACCTGCACCTGCGCCTGGAAGGCGAGGTGGTGCGGCGGCTGCAGCTGGTGTTCTGCGAGGACTGGGCCTACGCGACCGGCGACCGGCAGTTCCTGTCGAACGTCGCGCGCGATGCGCCGGCGGATGCCGCCCCCGGACCGGTGCGTGCGCAGGTGCTGGTCTCCGGACCGGACTCGCCCTGGGAGGCGATCCACCGCATGCACGTCTCGGCGATCCACGCCGCCAAGGCGCGGGTGTGGATGACCACGCCGTATTTCGTGCCCGGCGAGGCGGCGATGATGGCGCTGACCTCGGCCGCCGCCGCAGGCCTCGACGTCCGCCTGCTGGTCCCGCGGGAGAGCGACTCGAAGCTGGTCACGCTGGCCGCGCGCTCCTACTTCGGCGCCCTGCTGCTCGCCGGGGTGAAGATCTACGAATACGGCCCGCGCATGCTGCACAGCAAGAGCCTGCTGGTCGACGACGAACTGGTGCTGGTGGGCAGCGCGAACTTCGACCACCGCAGCTTCCGGCTGAACTTCGAGGTCTCGGTGCTGTTCGACGATCCCGGCATCGCCGCGCAGATGGCGGCCCTCTTCGAGGGCGAACTCGCCAGCGCCCCGCGCGTCCAGCGCGGCCGCCACCGCCCCCTCTTCCGCGCCCGCCTTCCCGAAGCCCTCGCCCGCCTCCTCTCCCCCCTCCTGTAGCCGCGGCTACCCGACCCTTGAGTCCGATCACGCTGCCCCGGCCTCGACACACCGCCAACCATCGCCGCCGCCGCCCCAAACTGCGACCAGCGGCAAGCTCCAAGCGCCCGGCGGCCGCGCGCCGCCCAGCCTAGCCGGGCTAGACTTCGCCATCGATCCCGCGGAGAAAGTCCATGCCCTGGCTGTTCCTCCTCCTGGCCGTGGCCGCGTTCGCGGTGGCGCTCAACGCATCCTCGATGGCGCTCGCCGTCCTCTGCCTGCTCGTGGCGCTCGCCGGCATCGTGGCCTGGGTCCTCGGCCTGCTGGCCCAGCGCGTCGGCAACCAGTCGCGCGACGACAGCATGATGCTCGACCCGCTGGAGCTGAAGCGCCTGCGCGAGGATGCGGAAGCCCGCCGCGCGGCTGCCGGATCTTCGATCGGCGCGACAGCGGCAGCGTCAGCAGGCGCGGCCGCGAGTTCTGGCGGGGCGGGCGCCCATGTCGCTCCGCAATCGGTGGACGTCTCCCAGGGCTGAGCCGCGTTGCGCGCTGCGATCCAGCCCCGATCCGGCGTTCACCGGACTCCCGTCTGCTTCCAGCCCTTCGTACGGGCCGGGCTCGAACGGCCCGAGCGGCGTATCCTCCCGCGTCATGACCCGCCTCAGCGTCAACCTCAACAAGGTCGCCGTGCTGCGCAACTCGCGCGGCGGCGCCGAACCGGACGTGCTGCGCGCCGCGCGCACCTGCCTGGATGCCGGCGCCCACGGCCTCACCCTGCATCCACGCCCGGACGCGCGCCATGCCCGTGCCGACGACGTCATGGCGCTCGCCGCCCTGGCGACGGCACGCGGCGTCGAGCTCAACCTCGAAGGCAACCCGTTCGCCGCTCCGCGCCCGGGCTATCCCGGCTTCATCGCCCTCTGTCGCGAAGCGCGCCCGGCGCAGGCGACCCTGGTTCCGGATGACGACGGCCAGATCACCTCGGACCACGGCTTCGACTTCGCCCGCGACCGTGAACGCCTGGCGCCGCTGATCACCGAGCTGCGCGGCTTCGGCTGCCGCGTGAGCCTGTTCGCCGACGCCGGCAGCGCCGTCGAGTCCGCGGCCGAAGCCGGCGCGGACCGCATCGAGATCTATACCGGCCCCTTCGCCGAGGCCCACGCCGCCGGCACCCCGGACGACGCCCTCGCCGCCTGCGCCGACACCGCGCGCCGTGCCAGTGCCGCCGGCCTGGGCGTCAACGCCGGCCACGACCTCAGCCAGGCCAACCTGCGCGACTTCGTGGCCGCCGTCCCCGGCGTCGAAGAAGTCTCCATCGGCCACGCCCTGATCAGCGAAGCCCTCTACGAAGGTCTCGACACCACCATCCGCCGCTACCTCACCCTCCTCCACCCCCTCCGCCCTCTCCGCGCCCTGTAGGAGCGGCTACAGCCGCGATGGCGAAGGACCTTTTTGCCACGGATTTACGCAGATCAAAGCGGATTGACACGGATAGAGCAGGGGTCACTCGGGATACAGAGGGTGACGGAAACGCCGCATTCCGCGACACGAGCGATGTGGCGGTACAGGGCGCGCCGAAACCCAGGGGATGCGGAACCACGGAGGCCCGCCCCTCGGGAATGTCCAAGCGATGGCCAACCCCCCAAACGCATCCGAAAGAGACTGGCTGCAGCGCCGCCCATTGGCCCTTGCCTGAAGCAGATCCGCGTAATCCGCGTAATCCGCGTAAATCCGTGGCAAAAGCTCTTCCCTTTATCCAGACAGGCGACTGCAGCCCCGTCCGATCTCGCCCTTTCCAACTCTCCTGCGTCGGCTCTATCCGTGTCAATCCGCTTTGATCTGCGTAAATCCGTGGCAAAAACAGGCCCTTCGCCATCGCGGCTGTAGCCGCTCCTACAGGGGCGTGCTCCCCCGATCGACGGGCACAAAAAAAAGCCGCCCCTGGGGGCGGCGCAAGAAAGCAAGCGTGTTGTTCCTCCCGGCGCGCTGCAGGCGACGCCGGGAAGATCTTGCGGATCAGTTCCTGACGAAACCGATCTTCATCATCTGTGCGTTCTTCGCTTCGGCCAGCACCTTGGCCAGCACCCCGTAGTCGGCATCGGCGTTGACGTCGATCTCGAGCGTGGGCTGGTTGTTCGGATCGCGCTGGACCTCGCTTTCCATCATGTTGCGCAGCGCCGACATCGGCGCCGGGCTGTCGTTCCAGAAGACCTGGCCGCCGGCATCGATGCGCAGGCGGATCGGCTCCGGAGGATCCACCGGGTTCACCGGTGGATTCGTCGAGCGCTGCGGCAGGTCGATGTCGATCGGATACGACAGCTGTGGGGCGGTGACCATGAAGATGATGAGCAGCACCAGCATCACGTCGCAGAGCGGAATGATGTTGATGTCGGCCATCGGGCCGTCACCGGAATCGGAAGAAAAAGCCATGGTGCAAACTCCGGATCAGTTGCTCTCGCGGGTGGCGACGAAGCCGACCTTGCGCATGCCTTGCTGCTGCGCGACCTGGACGACTTCCTTGACCATCCCGTACTTCGTGGTCTTGTCGGCGCGGACGTTGACCGGCGGCTGCGGGGTCTTCTGCGCTTCGACCGCCAGCGAACTCTCCAGAAGCTGGAGCGTCACCGGCGAATCGTTGAGGAAGATCTCGCCGCTGTCGGTCACCGCGATGGTGATGGGCATCGCGGCCGGAGCCGAGTCCGGCCGCTCGTCCAGGTTGGCCTGCGGGAGCTCGACCTTGACCTTGTGGGCCATCAGCGGCGCCGTGACCATGAAGATGATCAGCAGCACCAGCATCACGTCGACCAGCGGCACGATATTGATCGTGGCGTTGACCTTGTCATGGCCTCTACCACTTGAACTGTAAGCCATGTCGGTTCTCCTCGGGCCTGTCCGTCTGCGCTTAGTGCTTCTGCTCGCCGACGCGCGAGCCGGTGGCGAAGAAGTCGTGCAGGTCGTGGGCGAAGGTGTCGAGCTTGTTGTTCACGCCGCGGTTCAGGCGGACGAAGAAGTTGTAGCCGAGCACCGCCGGGATCGCGACGCCGAGGCCGATCGCGGTCATGATCAGCGCCTCGCCGACCGGACCGGCAACCGCGCCGATGTCGGCCTGGCCGCTGGCGCCGATGCGGATCAGGGCGCGGTAGATGCCCCACACGGTGCCGAGCAGGCCGACGAACGGCGCGGTCGCACCGACGGTGGCGAGCACGGTCAGGCCGGCCTCGAGCTTCAGCGACTCGCGGGTCACGCCCTGGCGCAGCGCGCGGTCGACGAACTCGGAGCGGTTGAGCGACTCGACCAGGCGCGAACCTTCATGGCGCTGGTGGTGCGCGGCGGCCTGGGCGGCATCGAGCGCGACCTTGGAGAAGGGCTCGCTGCGACGCTCTTCTTCCATCGAACGGATCGCGTCCTGCGCGTTCTGGGTTTCCCAGAACGTGTTGATCACGCGGTCGGAGCTCCCGCGCAGGCGGGCGTGCTTGATGGCGTTGAAGATGATCCAGTAGATCGACATGGCCGACATGATCAGGAGGGTGATGAGCACCACCCAGCCGACCGCGTCCATGTGTTGGATCATGTCCGCGAAGCCCATCTGCTGGAGCGCTGCGGCGTTGCTGCCTCCAGCGGCGGGGACGTTAGTGGTTTCCTGCAGCATGACGCTTACCTTCTAGATGTTGGAATGTTGGAAAAGGGTGGAGCGGGCGGAGCGGTGGGGCAAAGCTTGCAGCGGATCGCTGTTGCGGACGCTTCAGAGGACGAAGTCCACCGGGACGCGGACGCGGCCGGCCACGGGGACGCCATCACGCACTTCCGGGTTGAAGCGCCAGCGGCGGGCGGCATCGATCGCGGCGCGGTCGAGGTCACGGTTGCGGCTGGACTTCTCGACCGACACGTTGGTCACGTTACCCGAAGCATCGACCTCGACCACTAGGACGACCTGGCCGGTGATGCCGGCGCGAAGGGCGGCCGGCGGGTACTTCGGCGGGTTCATGCTCTTGGACGACGGATCCACGCTGGCGCCGATGCTCGGGGCCGGGGCCGGGGGAGCAGGCGGGGCCGGCGGCGGGGCCGGGGTGTCGATCGGCGACGGCTCGTCGAAGACCACCGGCGGATCCTCCGGCGGCGGCGGCAGCGGCGAGGGCTGCGGCGGCACCAGCTCGCGGATCGGCTGCGGCTCCGGCGGCTTTGGCGGCGGCGGCGGCGGCGGCGGGGGCGGCGGCGGCGGTTCGATGATCACCACGCGGGTGACCTGTTCCTCCTCCTGCGCGGCGCCGGGCGGATTGACCGGGGCGAGCAGGAGCAGGACGGCGGCGGCGTGGAAGGCCACCACCATGGTGAAACCGGCGATACGCGCCCAGTTGAGGCCCTCGTCCTGTTCGTTGTTCCGGTCAAGGGTCGTGGCGTGCTGCGTCATGCGGGGAACTCGAGTCTGGCCGGGCGGCGAGCGCCCCGAATGTTGTCTGGATCCGCGACCGTGTTCTGCGCGGGAATTTCCAAGCTTAACCCAATCGTGCAGCGCAGTACCACCGCACGAAAGGACATGTTTTGACCTGCCGTATCAGCGCGCAAGCAGCTTGCGCGCCTCTTCGGGATTGCTCAGGCCCTTGTCGAGGGCCTTCTGCGCCGCGGCCTTGGAGTCGGCCCCGCGGCCCTCGTTGGCCAGTGCCTTGGCCAGGTTGAGCCAGGTGCTGCCGTCATCGTCCAGCGGCGCGGCCTTGCCGTAGAACTCGATCGCCTTGTCGTACTGGTCGGTGAAGTAGTAGGCCTGGGCCAGCGAGGCATAGGTCCGGTAGTCGCCCTTGAGGATGCCCTTGTCGAGGCCCTCGTTGAGGACCGCGATGGCCTTGGCCTCGCCGCCCTCGGTGTTGAGGTAGAGCGCCGAGAGGTTGCTGTAGTCGCGATCCTCGCTGAGCTCGCCGGCCTGGCGCAGGCGCTCGTAGACCTCGATCGCCCTGGCGTGGTCGTCGGCCTGGAGGTAGATGTTGGCGAGGTTGAGCTGGGCGCGCTTGTCGCCGGGCACCTGCGCGGCGACCTGTTCGGCCAGGGCCGTGGCTTCGCCGGGGCGGCCGGCGTCGGCGTAGGAGGCCATCAGCAGCTGGGTCCAGTCCGGACGCGCGTCCGGATTGCCCTTGACGACCGGTTCGAGCGCGGCGATCGCCTCGTCGAAGCGCTCCAGGCGGTACAGGGCGTTGCCGCGCATCACGTGCACGTCCGCCTTCTCGGTGCGGGTCTCGGAGACCAGGCGATCGAGGGTGGCCAGCGCGCCGGTGTAGTCGTCCTCCACCAGCTGGATCTGCGCGATCGCCAGCATGGTGCCGTAGTGCTCGTTGTTGCCCAGGCCGTCGAGCTGGATCGCCTGCTGGAGCAGGTCGGCGGCGCGCGCGTTGTCCTCGTTGATCAGGAGGTCGGCCAGCAGGCGCAGGCTGATCGCGCGCTCGTAGGCATTGGCCTTGTCGTTGTCGAGGATCACCTTGGCCGCGGCTTCGGTCGCGGCCAGGTCACCAGCCTGCTGCGCTTCGGACAGTTTGTTGATCTGCGGGCCGATGCGCGGGGTCGCGCGCAGCCCGGGATCCTTGCGGGTGGCCGCGGGATATTCGTTCACCACGTCGGCCTTCGGCGCGGACGCTTCCTGCTGCTGGCGCGAGGAGCTACGGCGCTCGGAGGCGCCGCGGGCCTGCGCGAACGCATCGGCGGCGGTGCCCAGGGCGAGCACGGCGGCCATCGCGGCAACCAGGTAATGGCGTTGGGGATTCGAAGCGGACATGGGGACCTCTCGGGTGCGGTGCACGGGGGCCGCGTGTGCACGGGGGGTGCCAAAACTAACAGAACGGGAACCGCCGGCGCGACCGCACCATTGGCACATGCCTAACGCGTCAGCCGCAGGCAGGGCGACGGCCGCCGGCGCGGGCCTGCTCGTAGGTCGGGACCAGCGCCGCGGCCCGGGACTGGAGCTCGCCGATGCGCGCGGCGGGGTCCGGATGGGTCGACAGCCACTGCGGCGAACGCGCGCCACCGCTGGCGGCGATCATGTTCTGCCACAGGTTGACCGCCTCGCGGGGGTCGAAGCCGGCGGCCGCCATCAGGCGCTGTCCGACCACGTCCGCCTCGCTCTCCTGCACGCGCGAGCCCGGCAGCAGGAACGCCGTCTGCAGCGCCGCGCCGCCCAGCTGGTTGGTGGTCTGGGTGGCGCCCTCGCCGTAGCGCGAGCCCACCAGGGCGCCAACCACGCCCAGCGCGCCCTGTGCGCCCATCTGGCGGGTGATGCGTTCGTCGTGGTGCTTCTCGACCACGTGGCCGACCTCGTGGGCGATGACCGCCGCCAGCTGGTCCTGGTTGCGGGCCACGCCGAGGATGCCGGTGTAGACGCCGACCTTGCCGCCCGGCAGCGCGAAGGCGTTGGGGTTGTCGTCGACGAACACCGCGGTTTCCCAGGCGATCCGCCGCTGGTCGGCGGGCAGCTGGGCGACGATCGCGTTGACCACGCAGCTCACGTAGCGCTTCTGGCCCGCGTCGCCGGTCTGGCGCATCTGCGTCTTCTGCTCGGTGAAGGCCTGCGCCCCCATCTGGTCGAGCTGCTCCTGGGACACCGCCCCGACGTACTGGGTGCGCCCGGTGGACGAGGTGGTGGTGGCACAGGCCGCGACCGCCAGGGTGGCGGCGACGGCGGCGGCAATCGGGAGGGTCTTCATCGTGACGTCCTGGATGGGCTCTGGACGTTGTAGGCCCCGCGAGCTGAAGGCGGCGTCAACCGCCCTGTTCAGACGTCAAGATTCGACACCCGCAGCGCGTTGTCCTCGATGAAGGCCCGTCGCGGCTCGACCACGTCACCCATGAGGGTGCTGAAGATCTGGTCGGCACCCACGGCGTCCTCGATCGTCACCTGCAGCAGGCGGCGCGTCTCCGGATTCACCGTGGTGTCCCACAGCTGCTCGGGGTTCATTTCGCCCAGGCCCTTGAAGCGCTGGATCTGGCGGCCCTTCTTGGCCTCCTCGAGCAGCCAGGCCTGGGCCTGGGAGAAGCTGGAGATGGCCTGTGCACGGTTGCCGCGGATGATCTGGGCGCCTTCGCGCACCAGGCCGCTCAGCAGCGCCGCGGCGTCACGCAGCGCACGCAGTTCGCCGCCCTCGAAAGCCGAGAACGGCAGCACCTGGACCGCATCCACGCCCATGTGGCGGCGCTTGACCACCAGCGCCGGCCCCACGCCCTCGGTGGCCGGCTGGAACTCCAGCGCATAGCGCGGCTTGCCCAGGCCGGATTCGTTCAGGCGCTTTTCCAGCAGGTCGAGCTCGTGGCGCTCGTCGACGTTGCGGGTCAGCGCATCGGCATCCAGCGGCGTGAAGTCGACCAGCGCGCCCAGCAGCTCCGGATCGTAGCGCCAGGCGTTGCGGGCGATGGTGTCGCGCGCCGCGGCGTACGCCAGCAGCAGCCGCTCCAGGCCCTCGCCGGTGATCGGCGGCTCGCCGCTGGCGGGCACCAGCGAGGCGCCCTCGACCGCGTTGCCGGCCAGGTAGGCGTCGAGCGCCGCGTCGTCCTTCAGGTACAGCTCGGTCTTGCCCTGCTTGATCTTGTACAGCGGCGGCAGGCCGATATAGATGTGGCCGCGCTCGATCAGCTCCGGCATCTGCCGGTAGAAGAAGGTCAGCAGCAGGGTGCGGATATGGGCGCCGTCGACGTCGGCGTCGGTCATGATGATGATGCGGTGGTAGCGCAGCTTGTCCGGGTTGTACTCGTCCTTGCCGATGCCCGTGCCCAGCGCGGTGATCAGCGTGCCGACTTCGGCCGAGCCCAGCATGCGGTCGAAGCGCGCGCGCTCGACATTGAGGATCTTGCCCCTGAGCGGCAGCACCGCCTGGTTCTTGCGGTTGCGGCCCTGCTTGGCCGAGCCGCCGGCCGAGTCACCCTCGACGATGAACAGTTCCGACAGCGCCGGATCCTTCTCCTGGCAGTCGGCGAGCTTGCCGGGCAGGCCGGCGATGTCCAGCGCGCCCTTGCGACGCGTGAGGTCGCGGGCCTTGCGCGCGGCCTCGCGGGCGCGCGCGGCGTCGACGATCTTGCCGGCGATCGCCTTGGCCTCGCTCGGGTTCTCCTGCAGGAACTCCTGCAGCTTGGCGCCGAAGGTGTGCTCCACCACCGGGCGCACGTCCGAACTGACCAGCTTTTCCTTGGTCTGCGAGGAGAAGCTCGGGTCCGGCACCTTCACCGACAGCACCGCGATCATGCCTTCGCGCATGTCGTCGCCCGACAGGCTGACCTTGGCCTGCCTGGCAACGCCGTTCTGCTCGATGTAGTTGGTGAGCGTGCGCGTGAGCGCCGCGCGGAAGCCCTGCAGGTGGGTACCGCCGTCCTTCTGCGGGATGTTGTTGGTGAAGCAGAACATGGTCTCCTGGTAGGAGTCCGTCCACTGCAGCGCCACCTCGACGGTGATCCCGTTCTCCTCGCCCGACACCGCGATGACCTTGGGGTGCAGGGGCGTCTTCAGCTGCGCCAGGTGCTCGACGAAGGAGCGGATGCCGCCCTCGTACTCGAACACGTCGCGACGCGCCTCGCCGCGCTCGTCGGCCAGCGTGATCTTGACCCCGGAGTTGAGGAAGGACAGCTCGCGCAGGCGGCGCGCCAGGATCTCGTAGTGGAACTCGACGTCGCTGAAGATCCCGGTGGCGGGCTTGAAGCGCAGCGTGGTGCCGCGGCGCGTGCCGGCCGGGCCCACGGCCTTGAGCGGGTACAGCGGCTCGCCCAGCGCGTATTCCTGCTGGTGGTGTTCGCCGTCGCGCCAGATGTCGAGCCACAGGTGCTCGCTCAGCGCGTTGACCACCGACACGCCGACGCCGTGCAGGCCGCCGGAGACCTTGTAGCTGTTGTCATCGAATTTTCCGCCGGCGTGCAGCACGGTGAGGATGACCTCGGCGGCCGAGACGTTCTCTTCCTTGTGGATGTCGACCGGGATGCCGCGACCGTTGTCCGACACCGAGACCGAGCCGTCCTCGTGGATGATCACCGAGATGTCGTCGGCGTGGCCGGCCAGCGCCTCGTCGATCGAGTTGTCCACGACCTCGAACACCATGTGGTGCAGGCCGGTGCCGTCATGCACGTCGCCGATGTACATGCCGGGACGCTTGCGGACGGCCTCGAGGCCGCGCAGGACGGTGATCTTGCTGGAATCGTAGCCGGTGTTGGCGGCGGTCTCGGGGGTGCTGCCGTGGTCTTCGGTCATCGAGGTGCTTCTGGCCGTGGAAACGCCCGGCAATGGCCGGCGCACGGGGGCCGCGCGCGACACATTACTTATAGGGCTTGAGACGGCGATTATAGCATTTCGGGGCCGTTGGCAAGGGGTTTGGCGGGGCAGGCGCCGATGGGGCTGGGCGCGGGCATCGCGGGGGCATCAGCCAGGAATCAGCGTGCGGCTTTGAAGACAAGCTGCGGCAGCGCGACGCGCTTGATGCTGACGAGTCGAATCCCGCAGATTGGCTCAGTGTGGCCACGACAGGACGGCAGGATCAATGCGGAGGCCCTGAACACTCCGGAGCCGCAACGGCCTGGGGTTGGATACTTTGCATCTGCTCCACACGTTTCACGTGGAACACCCCGCCTGCCTCGAGGCGCCAGCCTGCCTCGGGCGAATTCCGCGATGATGCCGAGAGGCAATAAAAAAGGAGGGCGGCACGCTGACGCCGCAAACCGATGGCAGGTATCGACAGGGACATCCGTTCGTCAGGGGCGGCGTGGACAGGTGGATGGAGACCCAGGCGAGACCAGACTGAACCGCTCTAAGGCTGTGAGGGCACCACAGCACCTTGTTTCACGTGAAACAGGCGCGATCCCACACTCCCTTGGAGCTGATCCGTCCCGGTCACAAACGCCTGCGCCGGCGTGCCGCCAAGAAACGCCAACACGCGCGTCCGATGCTCCGCATCCAGCTCCGAGGCGAGGTCGTCCAGGGCGATCACCGGCCAGTCGCCGCGCTCTTCCGCACAATCCGTCGCCTGCGCGAACAGGCAGGACAGCGCCGCCAGCTTCGCCTGCCCACGCGACAGGGCCTCGCCGTCCTGCTTCCCATCAAGCCGAAGGCGCCAGTGGGCCCGGTGTGGGCCCACGCTGGTATGCCCGATCATCCGGTCCCGCTCCCGTGCCACGGCCAGGGCGTCCGCCAGAGACAGGTTCGACTGCCGCCAGCCCGGTTCGAAGTCCAGCTGGGGGCGCCCGAGCGACGGCGCCAGGGCCTGCGAGACCGTCTCCAGACGCTCCTGCAGCCGGTCAAGGTACAGGGCGCGCCGGCGCGTCAGCTCCTCGCCGGACGCCGCAAGCTCATGATCCCAGGCCGCGATCTGTCCGGCAGCGGCACCGGACTTCAGCAGCGCATTGCGCTGCTTCAATGCGCGAGAATACCGACGCCAGACCGGAAGAAACCCCTGTTCCACGTGGAACAGACCCCAGTCGACAAAGCGGCGTCGCGGTTCGCCCCCGCCGGACACCAGTGCGTGGCTTCCGGGTTCGAACGTGACCACCATGAAGGCTGCACACAGCTCCCCCAGATGACCGATCGCGCGCCCGTCGATCCGCGCCTCCCAGCTGGCGCCCGCGTGGCGCAGGCCCACCTTGTGGCTGGCTGCGTCCGCGTCGTCGCGCCATTCGGCGAATACCTCGACCGCGCTGGCTCCAGTCCGCACCAGGCCGTCGCGCACGCGGCCACGAAAGCTGCGCCCGTAGGCGAGCAGGTGCAGGCCCTCCAGCACGCTGGTCTTCCCGGCACCGTTGGGCCCGACCAGCACGTTGAGGCCCGGGCCCGGCTCAAGCGCCACCTCCACCAGGTTGCGCAGGTCCCTGAGCTGCAGCCGCGTCAGGCGCACACCCGCGCCCCCGGAAAAGCAGAACGCCCGGACCTGGCCGGGCGTTCCTGTTCCACGTGGAACCTGGCCGGGTTCACAGCCTCAGCGGCATCACGACATGGCGTGAACGCTCATTGGCCGCCTCGCGCACCAGCGCCGAGGAATTCGCGTCGCGCAGCGCCAGCACCACGGTCTCGTCGCGCAGGGCACCCAGGGCGTCGAGCAGGTAGTTCACGTTGAAGCCCACGGCCAGGCCGTCGACCAGGGTATCGGCCTCGATCTCTTCCTGCGCTTCTTCCTGCTCGGGGTTGTGGGCGCTGATCTTGAGCTGGCCCGGCGACACCTCGATGCGTACGCCGCGGTACTTCTCGTTCGACAGGATGGCCGCGCGCTGCAGGGCGGCGCGCAGGACCTCACGATCGACCTTGACCTCGCGGTCGGCGCCGATCGGAATCACCGCCTCGTAGTCCGGGAAGCGGCCGTCGATGAGCTTGCTGGTGAAGGTGACGTCGTCACGCTTCACGCGGATGTGGTTGCGGCCCATTTCCAGTTCCAGCACCCGGTCGCCGCCCTCCAGCAGGCGCTGCAGCTCGGTCACGCCCTTGCGCGGCACGATGATCTGGCGCTTGGCATGGGCGCCGCCCTCGAGCGCGGCCTCGCACAGCGCCAGGCGGTGGCCGTCGGTGGCCACGCAGCGCAGGCGATGTTCACCCAGGTCGAAGAGAAGGCCATTGAGGTAGTAGCGAACGTCCTGCTGGGCCATCGCGAACGCGGTGCGCTCGATCAGCTCCTTGAGCGCCGCCTCCGGCACCTCGACCCGCTCGGTGGCCTCGACCTCGTCGATCGACGGGAAGTCATTGGCGGGGAGGCTCGCCAGGGTGAAGCGGCTGCGGCCGGCCTGGACGGTGATCCGGTCACCGGACTGGCTCACCGTCACCTTGCTGCCGTCGGGCAGCGCCCGGACGATGTCGAACAGCTTGCGGGCCGGGATCGTGACCTCACCGTCCTGGGCGTCGTCAACCGCGCAGCGCGCCACCATCTCGACCTCGAGGTCGGTACCGGTCAGCGAAAGCTGGCCGTCCTTCACCAGGGCCAGCAGGTTTGCCAGCACCGGCAGCGTCTGCCGGCGTTCGACCACGTTGACGACCTGCGCCAACGGCTTCAGGAAGGCTTCTCGCTGCAGACTGAAACGCATGCCGGTGGTATCCCCTTGCCCTAGCTCTTGAATTGGATAAATACAAAAAACGGTGGTGGTGGTGTCCGGAAAATCAGTTGACAACCATCACAAACGATTGATTTTAAACGGTATTTCCTTCCGACAACCCCGTGGACAAGCCGGCTTCCAGCGGTGGGAGAACCTGTGGACAACTTCCGGTCCCCGATCGGGACGACGACTTGTCCACAGCTTGTCCCGGGTCCGTCCACCGGCTTTGCAGCCCCTGTTTCGACCCCACTGCCGGGCTCATTCGCTGAGCTTGCGGATGAGCTTGTCCCAGTCCTCGCGGAGCTTGCCGTCGGTCTGCGCCAGGGCGCGGATCTGCCGGCAGGCATGCAGGACCGTGGTGTGGTCCCGACCCGAGAAGGCGTCGCCGATTTCGGGCAGGCTGTGCTCGGTCAGTTCCTTGGCCAGCGCCATCGCCATCTGGCGCGGACGGGCCAGGGAACGGGTCCGCTTCTTGCCCAGCATGTCCTTGATCTGCAGACCATAGTAGTCTGCCACGGTCTTCTGGATATTGGGGATGCTGATCGCCGCCTGCTGGGCGCGCAGCAGGTCGCGCAGCGTCTCCTGGGCGAACTCGGTGGTGATCGCGCGGCCGGTGAAGTTGGCCTGGGCGGACAGCGTATTCAGCGCCCCCTCGAGGTCGCGCACGTTCGACGGCATCTTCTTGGCCAGCAGGAAGGCGACGTCCTCGGGGATGTGCACGCCGCGCTCGCGCGCCTTGGCCAGCACGATGGCCGCGCGGGTCTCGAAATCCGGCGGGTCGATGCCCACGGGCAGGCCCCAGGCCAGGCGCGACTTCAGGCGCGGCTCCAGGCCCTCCACTTCGCGCGGGAACCGGTCGCAGGTCATGATGATCTGCTGGCGGCCCTCGAACAGCGCGTTGAAGGTGTGGAAGAACTCCTCCTGCGTGCGGTCCTTGCCGGCGAAGAACTGGATGTCGTCGATCAGCAGCGCGTCGAGCTGCTGGAACTGGCGCTTGAACTGGTCCGCCGTGCGTTCCTGCAGCGCGCGGAAGAACGCGGTGTAGAAGTCGTTGGAGCGCATGTAAAGCACCCGCGCGCCGGGGTTGTTGCGGCGCATCTCGTTGCCGGCCGCGAACATCAGGTGGGTCTTGCCCAGCCCGGTGCCGCCGTACAGCAGCAGCGGGTTGTGCGCCCGGTCACCGGGCTTCTGCGCCGCCTGCCAGGCCGCCGCGCGACCCAGCTGGTTGCTGCGCCCTTCGACGAAGTTCTCGAAGGTGTAATGCGGATCGAGGTTGCCGTGGAACGCCGCCGCGCTCGCGGTCGCCGAGGCGGCATTGGCCGCGGCGGTCGCGGTCACGCGCTGCGGTGCCGGCGCCACGGGCATCGAACCGATTTCGAGCGAGACGTCGGCGCCGCCGCCGAAATGCCCCAGCAGTTCGCGGATGCGCGGCAGGTAGCGTTCCAGCACCGCATCGCGCACGAAGGCGTTGGGCGCGTAGAGCACGGTCGCATCCTCGCGGCGCGCGGCCTGCAGCGGCCTCAGCCAGGTGTGGACATCCTCGGCCGGGAGTTCGGCTTCCAGGCGTTCGAGGCAGCGGGGCCAGGCATCCATGTGGGAGTTCACATCACCGACAGCGAGACCGCCGCGCGTCGTGGCAGGCCACGTGTGGCGGAGGTGGAAAGGGGGAGGCCAGCCTATCACCGCGGTTCCCGGCCTGCTCGCGCGAACGCGCCCGGGCGGGCAGGGCGCGGAGCCCGGGTTTGACCCGGGCCGCCGTCGCGCACTAGAATCTCCGGTTCTTTCCTCCGCGTCACGCTCAGAGCAACCGCCATGGCCACCAAGCGCACCTACCAGCCCAGCAACCTCAAGCGCAAGCGCGACCACGGCTTCCGTGCCCGCATGGCGACCGCCGACGGCCGCAAGATCCTGGCCCGCCGCCGCGCCAAGGGTCGCAAGCGCCTCACCGCCTGATGACCGCGGGCGGCCTGCACTCCGGCCGCCCCGCCGCGTCCCACGTTCCGATGGACCGCCGCTTGCCGCGCCAGGCGCGCGTACGCGTGCGCGCGGATTTCGACCGCATCTTCGGCGAGGGCCGCCGCACCGGCACGCCCCTGCTCGCCCTGCACCTGCTCCGCGACGGCCAGCCGGCGCGGCTGGGCCTTGCCGTGTCGCGCAAGGTCGATCGCCGCGCGGTCGGCCGCAACCGCATCAAGCGCGCCCTGCGCGAGGAGTTCCGCGCGCTGCGCGACGTGCTGCCGCCGGCGGCCTATGTCGTGGTCGCGCGCCATGCCGCGGCGAGCGCCACCCGCGTCGCGCTGCGCATGGCCTTCCACGACGCCCTGCGCCGTGCCGGCGCGTTGCCCGCGCCCGACCCGGGCGTCACAATGCCCGCCGCTTCCCCCGTCCACGTCCCTGCGCCGCGCTCCAGCGGCGAATGAGCCTGCCTGCCCGATGAACCAGACCCGCACCTTCCTGATCTTCGCCTGGCTGATGGTGGCGACCCTGCTGTGGATGGAATGGGGCAAGGAGCAGCGCGAACCGTTGCCGGCCGCGGAGGCCACGAGCGCGACCGTGGCGCCCGGAGCGACGATCCCCGGCGCGCCCGCGGCCGTCCCCGGAACACCGGCCGTGCCCGGCGCGGTGCCCGACGCACCGCCCGCCGCGGCGCTGCCCGGCGTCAACGCGCAGGCGACCGCCACGCCGGACGCGCCCGGCCTGGTCGAGGTGCGCACCGATGTCCTCGACCTGGCCCTGCGTGGCGGCGCCGTCGCCCGCGCCGACCTGCTCGGCTTCCCGGAGACGCGCGACGAGGGCAGCGCGCCGGTGCGCATGTTCGACGACGCCCCCGCGCGCTTCTATGCCGCGCAGAGCGGCTGGGTAAGCTCGGCCAGCGCCGCGCCGAGCCACGAGTCCGGCTTCGTGCCGGAGTCGCCGGCGACGACGTACGCCCTGGCCGCCGATGCGGACACCCTCGAGGTGCCCTTCGTCTGGCACGGCCCGGATGGCGTCAGCATCCGCCGCAGCTACGTCTTCACCCGCGGCAGCTACGCCGTCGAGGTGCGCGACACCATCTACAACAAGAGCGACAGCGTCTGGCAGGGCCACGTCTATCGCCAGCTGGTGCGCCTGCCGCAGGTGCTGAAGACCGGCTGGACCAACCCCGAGTCCTTCAGCCTGTACGGCGCGACCTGGTTCAGCCCCGGCCAGGGATACGAGCGCGTGCGCTACGCCGACTTCGCCGACGAGGGCGCGGTCAACGCCCGCCAGTCCGGCGGCTGGCTGGCCATGCTCCAGCACCACTTCTTCAGCGCCTGGATCCCCGGCGCGAGCGACGAGGTCACGATCTCGCTGCACACCGTGCCCGGCCCCTCCGGCGGCATGCACCACCTGATCCGCGAAGTGGGACCCGGCCTGGCCGTCGCCCCCGGCGAGCAGGCCACCAGCAGCGCGCGCCTGTGGGTGGGCCCGAAGCTGGTCGGCCAGATCAAGGCCCAGCAGGTCCCGGGCCTCGACCGCGCGGTCGACTACAGCCGCTTTTCGGTGTTCGCGGTCCTCGGCGAAGGCCTGTTCTGGATCCTCGACAAGCTCCACGGCCTGTTCCAGAACTGGGGCTGGTCGATCATCGGCCTGGTGCTGGTGGTCAAGGCCATCCTGTACCCGCTGTCCAAGGCGCAGTACCAGTCGATGGCGAAGATGCGCAAGTTCCAGCCGCGCATCCAGCAGCTCAAGGAGCGTTACGGCGACGACAAGCAGAAGTTCCAGGTCGCCATGATGGAGCTGTACAAGAAGGAGAAGATCAATCCCGTCGGCGGCTGCCTGCCGGTGCTGCTGCAGATGCCGATCTGGCTGGCGCTGTACTGGGTGCTGCTGGAGTCGGTGGAGCTGCGCCACGCGCCCTGGATCGGCTGGATCCAGGACCTGACCGCGCGCGATCCGTGGTTCATCCTGCCGGTGCTCAACATCGCCGTGATGTGGGCGACCCAGAAGCTGTCGCCGATGGTCGGCATGGATCCGATGCAGCAGAAGATGATGCAGCTGATGCCGCTCATCTTCGGCGTCTTCATGATCTTCTTCCCGTCGGGCCTGGTGCTGTACTGGGTCACCAACGGCGCGCTGGGCCTGCTGCAGCAGTGGTGGCTGATCCGCAAGTACGCCGACACGACCGGCAGCAGCGACAAGCCGGACGCCGGCGGCAAGCCTGCGAAGGCCATTGCCAGGGACTGAAGCCGGGCGGCCCGCTCGCCGGCTGCCGCGATGACCCGCGCCGCCACCGAGACCATCGCCGCCGTGGCCACCGCGCCCGGCAGCGGTGGCGTCGGCATCGTCCGGCTGTCGGGTCCCGACGCGCTTGCGATCGCGCGCGTGCTCTGCGCGCGTGATGCCCTCACGCCGCGGCATGCGCACCATGTGCGATTCCTCGACGCTGCGGGCGACGCCCTCGACGACGGCATCGCCCTGTTGTTCCAGGCGCCGGCCAGCTACACCGGCGAAGACGTCGTGGAGCTGCAGGCACACGGCAACCCGGTGCTGCTGCAGGCGATCGTCGCGCGCTGCTGCGCGCTGGGCGCGCGCCTGGCGAGGCCGGGTGAATTCACCGAGCGCGCCTTCCTCAACGGTCGCCTGGACCTGGCCCAGGCCGAGGCCGTGGCCGACCTCATCGCCGCGGGCGACCTGACCGCCGCGCGGGCGGCCCGGCGTTCGCTCGATGGCCGCTTCTCGCGTCGCGTCGAGGCCATCGCCGCCGAGCTGCTGGCGATCCGCGTGCACGCCGAGGCCGCCATCGATTTCGCCGACGAGCCGCTCGAGACCCTCGGCGGCGCGCAGCTCGCGGCACGGCTGCAGCGCGCGCGCGCCGCCCTCGAGGCGCTGCTCGGTGACGCCAAACGCGGCCGCCGGCTGCGCGACGGCCTGCACGCCGTGATCGTCGGTCCGCCCAACGCGGGCAAGAGTTCGCTGCTCAACGCGCTGGCCGGCAGCGAGCGCGCCATCGTCACCGACGTCGCCGGCACCACGCGCGACCTGCTGCGCGAGACCGTGCACGTCGACGGTGCGGAACTGGTGCTGGTGGACACCGCCGGACTGCGCGAGGAAGGCGACGCCATCGAGCGCGAAGGCATGCGTCGCGCGCGCCAGGAGCTCGGGAAGGCCGGACTCGCCATCGCCGTGGTCGATGCGCGTGATCCCGACGCCGGTCGCGCCGCCGTGGCCGCCGACGTGGATGGCGTCCCGCAGGTGCTGTGGCTGCACAACAAGGCCGACCTGCTGGCCGCGCACGCGCCGGCGCCGCCGCCAGGCGAGCTGCGCGTCTCCGCGACGACCGGGCAGGGCATGGATGCGCTGCACGCGCGCCTGCGCACGCTGGTCATGGGCGACGCCGCGGGCGACGGCGAGTTCACCGCGCGCGCGCGCCACGTGGACGCGCTGCGGCGCGCCGCCCTTGCCCTGGACGACGCGGCGCACGCGCTGGAGGTCGAGGCGCTGGATCTGGCGGCCGAGTCGCTCCGTGACGCGCATCACGCTTTGGGCGATATCACCGGCCGGGTCGATGCCGATGCGCTGCTCGGCCACATCTTTTCCAGCTTCTGCATCGGAAAATAAGCGCCTGGACAACGTGACGGGTGTTGACAAACAGCGCCGCGTATCGCGTCCTAGGCACACGTGCGGTTCCGCACTCCAGGGGGAGTACACATCGATGTTGCTGAACAACCAAGCTTCCGCGTGGCGGGGACTGCCGCGCGTTGCGCTCGCCGCGGCGCTGGTCATCGCGATCGCGGCCTGCGGCAAGGACGACGCGCCGGCACAGCCGGACGCCGCCGCCACCGGCACCGCGGCGGCCGGCGCCAACGCGACCGAGGCCGCCGCCGAACAGGCCGCGGCGCAGGCCGACGCGCTGGCCGCGCTGGGCCCTGACGAACTCCGCGAGCGCGGCCGCACGGCCTATGCCGAAAGCCGGCTCTACGCCCCGGCCGGGGACAACGCGCTGGAGTACTACCTCGCCCTGCGCGAGAAGTCGCCGGGCGATGCGGCCGTGGCCAGCGCGCTCACCGACCTGATGCCGATGCTGGTGATCGCGACCGAGCAGGCGCGCGACCGCGAGGACTTCGAGGAGTCGCGCCGCCTGGCGGCGCTGGTCGCGCGCGCCGACGCCACCCATCCCGCGCTGCAACGCCTGCAGGCGTCGATCGACACGGCCGACGCAGCGGTCAAGCAGCGCATCGAGCAGCAGGCGCTCAGCACCGAACAGGAAGCCGAACGCCAGCGCCAGCTCGCAACCGAACGCGAAAAGGCCCAGGCCGACCAGCAGCGCGTCGCCGCCGAGCAGCTGGCCGAACAGCAGCGCACCGCCGAGCGTGACGCCGCGGCGCGCGTCGAAGCCGAGCGCGTCGCCGCGGAGCAGCGCGCGGCCGAACAGCGTGCCGCCGAGCAGCGCCAGGCCCAGCAGCCGGCCACGCCGCCGCCCGCCCCGGCCGCGGCCGCCGCGCCCACCCTGCGTCCGCTCAGCACGCCGGCACCGCGCTATCCCGCCGATGCCCTGCGCGCCGCGCAGTCGGGCGAGGTGCAGGTGGAGTTCACCGTGGCGCCCGACGGCAGCGTCAGCGACGCGCGCGTGGTGCGCGCCGACCCGCCGCGGGTGTTCGACCGCGAGGCCGTCGCCGCGGTCCGCCGCTGGCGCTTCGAGCCGGTCGCGCAGGCGGTCACCACGCGCCGCACCATCGCCTTCAACCCCGGCGGCTGACGGCGCGCGGCGGCGCCTCTGCCGCCAACGAAAAAGCCCGGCCACTGGCCGGGCTTTTTCATGTCCCGCGATCCTGGCTCAGGCCGAGATCGCCAGCTTCTCGCGGTGGTACAGCCGCGCCGCCATCAGCCACAGCAGCATGCCGAGGCCGAAGCCGGCACCCAGGTAGGTCGCCCACTCGAGCGGCGAGATCCACTCGCTGCGCACGATCTTCAGCAGCATCTGGTTCTGGCCCAGGAACGGCACCGCGAACTGCCACAGCTCGTTCTTGATCGGGTTCACCAGCAGCACGATCGTCGGCAGGATCGGCAGCAGCATCAGGATGCTCATGTAGCTCTGGGCTTCCTTCACCGACTTCACGCTGGCGGCGATCAGGGTCAGCAGGGTCGTTCCGATCAGCACCATCGGCAGCAGCACCGCAAGCACCTGCAGCATCATCGACGCGGAGACGGTCACCAGCTGGATCGACGCCGGCGCCAGCGCGAAGCTCAGCCGGAAGGCGACCAGGATCAGCGCCAGGCTGAGCATGCCGAACAGGCAGGCGGCGAGGATCTTGCCGCTCATGATCGCCGCGCGCGACGAGGGCGTGGCCAGCAGCGGTTCGAGCGATTGCCGCTCGCGCTCGCCGGCGGTGACGTCGATCACCAGGTAGGCGCCGCCCAGGAAGGCGCTCAGGATCAGGAAGTAGGGCAGGATCGCCAGCAACATCCCGCGCTTTGCCTCGGGCGTCGCGACGTCACGCTGCGCGGGCAGCACGGCCATCGTGGCTTCCGGGCTGATTCCGCGGCTGATCATGCGCAGCGCGCCGACCTGCTGGCTGTACTCGCCGACCGCGGCGCGCACCCGGTCGACCGGGATGCGGGAATCCTGGCGCGACGAGTCGTACAGGATCTCGACCGTCGCCATGCGGCTGCCGCGCCACTGCTCCGGAAACGCCTCCGGGATCCGCAGCACCACGTCGTGGTCCTGCTCGCGCAGGGCGCGTTCGGGCTCCGCGGGCGGATCGACCGCCTCGATGTCGCGGGTGCCGAGGAAGGCCACCAGGCTGGGCGCGTGCGCGGCACCGATCACCGGCAATTCCAGCACCGACTCCAGCTGGGTCCGCGCGCGCTTCTCGATCATCGTGCTCATGCCGATGACCAGCAGCGGGAACAGGAGGGGGCCCATCAGCAGGCCCAGCATCACCGTGCGGCGGTCGCGGAACAGGTCGACCAGTTCCTTGCGGGCCACGGTCCACAGCGTGTTGTTCGACAGTCTCATGCGGACAGGCCCTCCTCGGTGCCGATCAGGTTGACGAAGGCGTCCTCGAGGTTGTCCTCGCCCGACCGCGCGCGCAGCTCGTCGGGCGTGCCGCTGGCGCGGACCTCGCCCTGGGCGATGATCACGATGCGGTCACAGAGCGCGGCGACCTCCTGCATGATGTGGCTGCTGAAGATCACGCAGTGGCCCTGCGCGCGCAGCTCCTGCAGGAAGCTGCGCAGGCCGCGCGTGGTCATCACGTCCAGGCCGTTGGTCGGCTCGTCGAGGATCACGTTGCGCGGCGCATGCACCAGCGCGCGCGCGATCGCGGTCTTGGTGCGCTGGCCCTGCGAGAAGCCCTCGGTGCGGCGGTCGAGGAAGTCCTCCATGCCCAGCGTGCGCGACATCGAGTCGATGCGCGCCGCGATCGTGGCCTCGTCGAGCCCGTGCAGGCGGCCGAAGTAGGCGATGTTCTCGCGCGCGGTCAGGCGCTTGTAGACGCCACGCGCGTCGGGCAGCACGCCCAGGTTGCGGCGCACCGCGGTGGCGTCTGTGGCCACGTCCAGGCCGTCGACGCGCACCGAGCCGCGGTCGGGCGCCATCAGCGTGTACAGCATCCGCAGGGTGGTGGTCTTGCCGGCGCCGTTGGGGCCGAGCAGGCCGGTGATTTCGCCGTCGCGGGCGGCGAAGCCGACGCCGCGCACGGCGTGCACCGGGCCCGACTTGGCCTTGAAGGTCTTGTGCAGATCATGGACTTCGATCATCTCAGGGCTCCCAACCGTAATTGCCCGCGAAGGGCGGCGCCGCGGCGAGGCGGTCGAGGCAGCTGGCGTCGATGCCGGCGGCATCGGCGCGCTCGATGAACTGCGCGAACAGCTTCGGCATGCAGCCGACGCCGATCACGTTGTGGCCCTGGCCGGGCGCGACCAGGTGGCGTCCCTTGGGCAGGTGCCCGATCACCTCCTCGCCATAGCGCGGGGGGGTCACCGGATCGAACTCGCCGCTGATCGCCAGCACCGGCACGTCGCCGGTGAGCGGATCACGGAAGCCCTCGGCGCGCGGTGCCGTCGGCCACGCCGGGCACTGCGCCTGGAACAGCTCGACCATGCTGTTGCCGAGCAGGCTGCCGGCGTCGCCGGGATCGGGCGCCATGTCCATCGCGTCCTCGGTGCAGATCACCGACAGCTGCATGCCGTGCGCCATCTGGCCGCCGACCGAGTCCATCAGCATCCGCGACTGCGCCAGCATCGGTGCGTAGCGTCCGGCCGAGGCCTCGTGCAGCAGCAGGGGCAGGGTGGCGGCGGCCGCGGGCTGATAGGAGAACATGCGCAGCAGGACCGCCAGGTGCGCGAACGCCGGCTGCTCCTCCAGCCATTCGCCGCTGACCGGGTGGCGGTACTGCACCGGCGGCAGGCCACCGGCCTCGAGCGTCGCGCGCACCGCGCGCAGCTGCGCCGCCGGGTCACCCAGGTTGCGCGCGCAGGCGGGTTCGTCGCGGCAGCGCGCGAACTGCGCGTCCAGCGCCTGCTCCAGGTTCCGGGCGTGTTCCTGGCCCAGCACCATCGCGTTGGGCGCCACGCCGTCCAGCACCACGGTGCGGGTGGAGGCGGGAAAGGCCTTGGCGTACTGCTGGGCGACGCGCGTGCCGTAGGACACGCCGGCGAGGTTGAACTGCGGCGCGCCAAGCGCCTCGCGCACCCGCTCGAGGTCGCGCACGTGGTCCATCGTCGCGTAGCGGCGCAGGTCGGTGTCCACCGCCAGTGCGTCACGGCAGCGCTCGGTGAAGGCGCGCATGGCCGCGGGATCCAGGTCCTCCGCGCCGAAGGCGTTGTCGCCCTGCTCGTCCTCGCAGCGCAGCGGATGCGACTGGCCGGTGCCGCGGGCATCGACCAGCAGCACGTGGCGGTTGCGGCGCACGTCCTTGAACGCGGCCGCGACCTGGGGATAGGACTCCAGCGCCGACTGGCCCGGCCCACCGGCGATCATCACCACGGGGTCCGGCTCGGCCGGCCCCTCGGAGGGCAGCAGGGCGAGCGCGAGGCCGATGCGCCGGCCGTCCGGTGCGTCGTGGTCCTCGGGCACCTCGAAGTGGGCGCACTGGGCCTCGACCGCGCGCGCGCCGACCGCGCTCAGCGAACAGGGTTCGAACGCGATGTCGCCCACGCGCAGGTGGCCGTCGGGCGTCGCGCCGCCGGCGGTGCCGCTGTCCGGCGCTGCGCAGCCGGCGGCGAGCGCCGCGGCCAGCAGCGTGGCGAGGGTGTTGCCACGTGTACTCATGCGGGATCCTCGGGTTGGAAAATGGATTCGATGCTGGAGCCGAACAGCGCGGCGATGCGGAACGCGACCGGCAGGCTGGGGTCGTACTTTCCGGTTTCGATCGCGTTGACCGTCTGCCTGGACACGTTCAGACGTTCCCCCAGCTGCGCCTGTGACCAGCCGCGCTCCTCGCGCAGATCGCGCACCCGGTTCCTCACTGGTAGCGCCGGGTCAGCGCGGCGCGTATCAACGAGTACGCCAGCAGCAGGAGCGGAAACACCCACAGGCCGGTCCTGCCCGTGACCTCGACCGCGCCGGCCAGGTGCAGGCCACCGGCGGCGGCGACGACGCTGCAGGTCAGCGCGGTGGCGAGCGCGACCGAGACCAGCTCCACGCGCTGCTGGAGTTCGTCGAGCAGGCGCATGTAGCGCGCGAAGGCCCAGCAGGCCCACAGCACCAGCACCGCGGGCAGGCCGGCGGCCGCGATCCGCAGCCCACCGGCGGGCACGCTGTCGAGCAGGTCCGGCCAGCGGTCGATGGCCAGCGCGTACAGCAGCACCGGCGGCGCGAAGTCCAGCGCGATGCGCAGGGCGCGGGCGCGCGGATAGGTGTCCAGCAGCCCGGGCGACCACAGCAGCAGCAGCCCGGTGCTCAGCCCGGCGCTGCCGAGGGCGATGAGCCAGGGCGCGAGCGCGTCAGGTACCGCGACACGCGATGCGGGCAGCAGCACCACCAGGAGGACGACGGCACCCACCGCGGCCAGCAGGCCGTAGCGCAGGCGCGTGTTCGGGGCGGGTCGATCGCGGGTCATCGCAGGCTCGTGTCAAGGACGCTTGACACGAGGTTGCCGCAGCCGCGTCGATGTGTCAAGCGTCCTTGACACCTTTCCCGGGCTACTTGCTGCTGACGTATTTCTCGCGCCGGATATGCGGGATCGGCAGGCCCTGTTCCTTCAGCGCCTCGAAGCAGGCGTCGACCATGTCCGGATTGCCGCAGAGATACGCGATGTCGCCGCCGGCCGAGGGCGCGAACTCCGCGAGGAACTGCTGCACGTAGCCGTGGCGCACGTCGGGATGGTCGTGCGCGGAGCCGGGCCCGGGCAGCGCACGCGAGAAGCACGGCACGAAGCGGAAGCCCGGGTGTGCGTTGGCAAAGGCGCGGAATTCGTCACCGTAGAGCAGCTCGTCGGGCGTGCGGGCGCCGAACAGCAGCACCACCTCCGCGCCACGCGCGGCCATGGCCTGCTCCAGCAGCGGCAGCATCGCGCGATACGGGGTGACGCCGGTGCCGGTGCCGATCAGCAGGTAGCGGCGGTTGTCGTCGCGCGGCTGCAGGCAGAAGCGGCCGAAGGGGCCGCTGGCCTGCAGCGTGTCGCCGATGTCCAGGTTCTCGAACAGGGCCGTGGCCGCGCCGCCGGGGACGTAGCTCACCGCGATCTCGACCAGCTCGCCGGGGCCCATTGCGTGGTCGTGGATGGTCGCCAGCGAATAACTGCGCTTGGCCGCCGTGCCGTCTGCATAGGTGAAGTGCACCTGCAGGAACTGCCCCGGGATGTAGTCCAGCGGCTGCCCGTCGTGGCGGGTGAAGGCCAGATGGGCGACGGTGGGCGCCAGCATGCGGCGCGAGGCGAGCTTGAGCGGAAACAGTGCGGGCACGTTGGAACGGACCATTGCCGGGCCGGGGCCCACGGGACTCCTATACTACCGCTCCCCTGCGAACCCCCGCGGCAAGGAGTCCCGATGAGCGAAGCCGCCATGCCTGCCGCGCTGTCGGTGCGCGACCTGCGCAAGACCTACGACAACGGCGTCGAAGCCCTCAAGGGCGTGTCGCTCGAGGTCGCACCGGGCGATTTCTACGCGCTGCTGGGCCCCAACGGCGCCGGCAAGTCGACCCTGATCGGCATCGTCTCGTCGCTGGTCAACAAGACCTCGGGCGAGGTGCGCGTGTTCGACGTCGACCTGCACGCCGAGCGCGACCGCGCGATGCGCCTGCTCGGCCTGGTGCCGCAGGAAATCAACTTCAACATGTTCGAGAAGCCGCTCGACATCCTGGTCAACTACGCCGGCTTCTACGGCATCCCGCGCGCGGTGGCGATCGCGCGCGCCGAGGAGGAACTGCGTTCGGCCCAGCTGTGGGACAAGGCGGAGAAGATGAGCCGCACGCTCTCGGGCGGCATGAAGCGCCGGCTGATGATCGCGCGCGCGATGATGACCCGGCCGAGGCTGCTGATCCTCGACGAGCCCACCGCCGGCGTCGACATCGAGATCCGCCGCGGCATGTGGCAGACCCTGCGCCGCATCAACGCCGCCGGCACCACCATCATCCTGACCACGCACTACCTGGAGGAGGCGGAGAACCTGTGCCGCAACCTGGCGATCATCGACCACGGCCGGATCGTCGAAGCCGGGCCGATGCGCGCGCTGCTGTCGCGGCTGGACGTCGAAGGCTTCCTGCTCGACGTCGAGGACGCGCTGCCGGCGACCCTGCCGGCGATTCCCGGCGCCGAGGTGCGCGCGGTGGATGCGCACACGCTCGACGTCGACATGCCGCGCGCGATGGACCTCAACCGCGTGTTCGCCGCGCTCGATGCCGCGGGCATCCGCGTGCGCTCGATGCGCAACAAGTCCAACCGGCTGGAGGAGCTGTTCGTGCGCATGACCGGAGATGGCGCCACCGGCGCGACCGGCACGGAGGCCGCGGCATGAGCGCGAAGTCCCCGGCGTCGTCCGCCGGGCGCGCGCAGCCGGTGCTGCGCTCCAACCTCGTGGCGCTGGGCACCATCGCACGGCGCGAGGTGATGCGCATCCTGCGCATCTGGAGCCAGACCCTGGTGCCGCCGGCGATCACCATGACCCTGTACTTCCTGATCTTCGGCGGCCTGATCGGCAGCCGCATCGGGACCATGGACGGCATCGGCTACATGGACTTCATCGTCCCCGGGCTGGTGATGATGAGCGTGATCCAGAACAGCTACGGCAACATCTCCTCGAGTTTCTTCGGCGCCAAGTTCGGCCGCCACGTCGAGGAACTGCTGGTCAGCCCGATGCCGCCGTGGGTGATCCTGGGCGGCTACGTCGCCGGCGCCGTGCTGCGCGGGCTGCTGGTCGGCGTGATCGTGCTGTGCATCGCGATGCTGTTCACCACCGTGCGCATCCCGCATCCGTGGGTGACGCTGTCGACGGTGCTGCTGGGCGCGACGATCTTCTCGCTGGCGGGCTTCGTCAACGCGGTGTTCGCGAAGAAGTTCGACGACGTGGCGATCGTGCCGATCTTCATCCTCACCCCGCTGACCTACCTGGGCGGCGTGTTCTATTCGGTGCGCCTGCTTCCCGACTGGGCCGAGGCCGCGACGCATGCCAACCCGATCTTCTACATGGTCAACGCCTTCCGCTACGGCCTCCTGGGGCAGAGCGACGTGCCGCTGTGGATCGCGTATGCGCTGATGTTGGCCTTCGTGGTGGCGCTGGGCGCGCTGGGCCTGTGGCTGCTCAAGCGGGGCGTGGGCCTGCGCAGCTGAGGCCGTGCGGGTCGCGGCGCGCGCGCGGGCTTCGCTACACTCCATCTCCCCTGGGAGAGGAGAGTGCTGGATGCAGACGAAGACGACCCTGTTGGCCCTGGCCGTGGGCCTGGCCCTGATGGCCGGATGCGCGAAGCAGGACGAGACCGCCGCCGTGGCCGACGCTCCGGCGCCTGCCGCCGGCGAGGCCCCGGCCACCGATACGGCGGACACGCCGGCCGACGCGATGGTTGACCCGGCGGACGCCGCGGCCCCGGCGGCCGCCGAAACGGTGGCGCCGGCCGCGCCCGATGCCGCCGCGTTCGACATGGAGGCGATCCCTGTCAGCACCGCGACGCTGCCGGAGTGGCCCTACGTGCAGCTGCCGGCCGGCTACGTGTTCGACGACGCCGACCGCCTGGGCGAACGCACCAAGGACCTGGCGCGCATCCCGGTGTGGACCGGCGGCCAGCTGCTGTGGGTCGAAGGCAAGGTCTTCAGCGACGACATCGAGAACGTCGACGGCAAGACCTTCTCGCGGTTCGAGCTGGCCAAGGGCCTGCGCCAGCAGATCGAATCGCTCGGCGGCGTGCGCCTGGCCGAGCGCAGCTACGAACGCGACACCTACATGGCGAACGAAAAGGCGCTGGACGACTTCCGCCAGGAGTTCAGCGACGTCCAGGACGCCTACTGGTACGACAAGGACATGGAGACCTACGTGATCCGCCGCGGCGACAGCCTGGTGTGGATCGTCCTTGAAGCGCGCAACAGCAACGGCGCCGTGCTGGTCGCCGAGGGCCCCGCGCCGGAGGCGCCTGCCGGGTGACGGCCTAGCCGGCTGGAGCCGGCAGGCCGAAGAACGCGCGCGCGGTGGCCGTGGCATTCGCCGCGGTCACCGCGACCTCCTCGCCGCGGTCGCGCGCGAGTTCCTCGACGATGTGCCCGAGGTACATCGGCTCGTTGCGCCGGTCCCTGGGCCTCGGCTCGAGGGTACGCGGCAGCAGGTAGGGCGCGTCGGTTTCCACCATCAGCCGGTTTGCCGGGATGTTGCCGACGATCTCGCGCAGGTGCTGGCCGCGGCGCTCGTCGCACAGCCAGCCGGTGATGCCGATGTGCCAGTCGTGGTCGAGGCAGTCGAAGAGTTCTTCTCGGCTGCCGGTGAAGCAGTGCACCACGACGGGCCCGATGCGGCCTTCGAAGTCCTTCATGATCCCGACGAAATCGGCGTGGGCGTCGCGCTGGTGCAGGAACAGCGGCTTGCCGGTGTCCGCGGCGATCTCCAGCTGGCGCTCGAAGGCCTTGCGCTGCGCCGGGCGCGGGGAGAAGTCGCGGAAATAGTCGAGCCCGGTCTCGCCGACGGCCACCACTTCGGGATGCGCATGCAGCGCGCGCATTTCGGCGTCGCACTCGGCGGTGTATTCGCCGGCGTGGTGCGGATGCACGCCCGCGGTGGCGAACCATTCCCCGGGCCGCGTGCGCGCCAGCTCCAGGGCCAGCGGTGAATGCTCGCGGCTGGCGCCGGTCAGCACCGCCTGCACCACGCCGGCATCGCGGGCGCGCTGCCAGACCTGGTCGCGGTCGCGGTCGAAGCTGTCGTGGGTGAGGTTGAGGCCGATGTCGATCAGTTGCATGCGGCCATTGTAGGTGCCATGCCGGTATCCCGTGTCCGCGGTCATTGCAGCGGAAGTCCGTATCCTTTGCGCGTGCAGGACTCGACCTTGCCCATCGACGAGCTTCTTCCCGCGATCCGCGCGTCGCTGGAGCAGCACCCGCGCCTGGTGCTGGAGGCGCCGCCGGGCGCCGGCAAGACCACCCGGGTGCCGCTGGCGCTGCTCGTCGCGCCGTGGCTGGACGGCCGGCGGATCGTGATGCTGGAACCGCGCAGGGTCGCGGCGCGCGCCGCGGCCGGCTTCATGGCGGCGTCGCTGGGCGAGGAGGTCGGGCGCACCGTCGGCTATCGCATCCGCTTCGAGAGCCGGGTCTCGGCCGCCACGCGGGTCGAGGTGGTCACCGAGGGCATCCTCACCCGCATGCTGCAGGACGATCCCGCGCTCGAGGGCGTAGGTGCGCTGCTGTTCGACGAGTTCCATGAGCGCCACCTGGCCGCCGACCTCGGGCTGGCGCTGGCGCTCGACGTGCAGGCGGGGCTGCGCGAGGACCTGCGCATCGTGGTGATGTCGGCGACGCTCGACGGCGAGCGGCTCGCCGGGTTCCTCGACGCGCCGCGCCTGTCCAGCGCGGGCCGGAGCTTCCCCGTGGAGCTGGCCCACGTCCCGGCGCGGCGCGATGAGGCGCTGGAACACCAGCTGCGGCGCACGGTGGAGTTGGCGCTGCTGCGGCACCCGGGCGACGTGCTGGCGTTCCTGCCGGGACGGCGCGAGATCGCGCGCGCGGCGGCGGTGCTGGCGGGCAGCGACGCGCTGCGCGACGCCGGCGCCGACGTGCTGGAGCTGCACGGCGACCTGCCGGTCGAGGAGCAGTCCCGGCTGCTGCGTCCCGCCACCGACGGCCGCCGGCGCGTGGTGCTGGCGACCAACGTCGCCGAATCCAGCGTGACCCTGCCCGGCGTGCGCGTGGTCATCGACAGCGGGCTCGCGCGCGAGCCACGCCACGACCCCAACAGCGGCTTCAGCCGGCTGGACGTGGTGCGCATCGCCCAGGCCTCCGCCGACCAGCGCGCCGGCCGAGCCGGGCGGGTGGCCCCGGGCTGGGCCTACCGGCTGTGGCCGGAGTCGCAGCGGCTGGAGCCGCAGCGGCGCCCGGAGATCGCCCAGGTGGAGCTGGCGTTGCTGGCGCTGGAGCTCGCGGCCTGGGGCAGTGATGCGCTGCGCTTCGTTGATCCGCCGCCGCGCGGGGCGATGGCCGCGGCGCGCGACCTGCTGCAGCAGCTCGGCGCGCTGCAGGCGCCGCCGGTATCGCAGGGCGGCCGCGATGGCGCGCAGGACGTCGCGGGCACGGCTGCCCCGGCTGCCCCGACGTCCCTCCGGATCACCCCCGCCGGCCGGCGGATGCTGGCACTCGGCACGCACCCGCGCCTGGCCGCGATGCTGGTCGCCGCGCGCGGTCCGGTCGCCGGGGCGCTGGCCTGCGACCTCGCCGCACTGCTGGAGGCGCGCGATCCCCTGCGTACGCGCAGCGACGCGCTGGCGGCCCGCTGGCGGGCCCTGGCCGCCTGGCGCGACCGCCGCGTGCCGGCCGAGGCGAGCCGCTCGGCGCTGGCCGCGATCGACGCCGCCGCGCGCCAGTGGCGCCGCCGCCTGCGGCTGGAGGCCCCGCCGCCCGGCAACCTGCCGGGGCATGCGCTCGGTGACCTGCTCGCCCATGCCTTTCCCGACCGCGTCGCCGCGCGCCATCCCCTCGACCTGCGCCGCTACCAGCTGGCCAACGGCCGCATGGCGCGCTTGCTCGACGACAGCGAGCTGCTCGGCGAGCCCTGGCTGGTCGCCACCGAACTGCGCTTCGAGGCGCGCGGCGACGCCTTGCTGCTGCGTGCCGCGCCGGTGGACGAGGCCGCGCTGCGCCGGGACTTCGCCGATCGCTTCGTCGAGCGCGACGAGACCCGCTGGGACGCCGCCCGCCGTGCCCTGGTCGCCGAGCGCGTGCGCCGCTTCGCCGGCATCGTGCTCGACAGCCGTCCGGCCGGGCGCCCGGATCCGGCGGCGGCCGCGCAGGCGTTGACCGACGCGGTGCGCGACCTTGGGCTGGACGTGCTGCCGTGGAGCGAGGGCCTGCGCCAGTGGCGCGCGCGCGTGGCCAGCCTGCGCGCCTGGATGCCGGAGCTCGGCCTGCCCGATGTCGGCGATGACGCGCTGATGGCCGGCCTGGACGCGTGGCTGCGCCCGGCGTTCGAGGGCAGGTCGCGGCTGGACGCGCTCGGCACCGAGCAGCTGGCCGCGGCGCTGCGCGCGCGGCTGGACTGGTCGCTGCAGCAGAGGCTCGACGCGCTCGCGCCGCTGCGCGTCCGCGTGCCTTCCGGGCAGGAGCGCGCGATCGAGTACGCGATCGGCGACGACGGCGCGCCGCGTCCGCCGGTGCTCGCGGTGAAGCTGCAGGAGCTCTTCGGCCTGGCCGATACGCCGCGGATCGCCGACGGCCGGGTCCCGCTGCTGCTGCACCTGCTCTCGCCCGCGGGCCGGCCGCTGCAGGTGACCACCGACCTGCGCAGCTTCTGGGACCGGACCTGGCCGGAGGTGCGTCGTGAAATGAACGGCCGCTACCCCAGGCATCCGTGGCCCGAGGATCCGTGGAACGCCGTTCCCACCCACCGGGCGCGGCCGCGCGGCGGCTGAACGGGTGCGCGCCGGATCACGCCGGCACCACGGCGCGCGCCGGACACTGCGGCCCTGTCCCACCATCCCCCGCGCGGCCATCGCCGCCGTACCGCTTCCAGGAGTTCCGCATGCGCAAGCGCACCCTCATCCGCGACGTCCGCAACACCATTCCCGATCGCGCGCTGGACCTCGCCGGTCGTCTTGGCGACGGCTTCCGCCATGGCGCCGACGGCGCCGGCAAGTGGCTACAGGACGTGCCCGGCACGGCCGGCGACTGGCTGCACGGCGCACAGGCCGGGGCCGGCAAGTGGCTGCAGGCCGGCATGGCCATGGGCGCGGCCCGCACCGGCGTGCGCGCCGTGGGTACCGTCGCCCGCCGCCATCCGGTCGCCCTGACCGCGGCCGCGGTCGGCATCGGCGCGGCGCTGTATGCGGTGTCGCGTCATCGCCGCAAGCTGGCCGAGCGCGACGCCATCGAAGGTCGCTCGAGCCGCATCCGGAAGGCGCTGGACCGCCACGAGCAGGATCCGCACGCGAGCGACGTGGGCGACCACGCCGCATCGCGCCAGCAGGACTGACGTTCCGGCAGGCGTGAGTGGCGCGGGGCCGCAGGGTCCCGCGTCGCCTCAGGCGGCGGGCACTTCCGGCAGCTCCACCACGAAGCAGGCGCCACCGCCCTCGCGATCCTCGTACCAGAGCTGGCCGCCGGCGTCGGTCACGATCTGGCGCGCCAGTGACAGACCCAGGCCGCTCGAGGTGCCGGCGCGTGCCGGATCAGCCTCGGTCAGGCGCGCGAACGGCGTGAACAGCTCGCGCTGGCGGTCGCGCGGGATCCCCGGCCCCCGGTCGCAGACGCGCAGCTGCCAATAGCCCGGCGCGCCGGTCGCGCAGGCGACCTCGACGTCGCTGCCGGGCGCGTACTTCATCGCGTTGCCGATCAGGTTGCCGGCCACCTGGCGCAGCACCAGTTCGTCCATCGCCACCACGCCGTCGACGCGCTCGCCGACGTGCAGCTGGCTGCCGCTGTCCTCGAACTGCAGGCCGTAGCGGCCGACGATCCACTCCACCACCGTCACCAGCGCCACGCGCGCATCGCGGGCGCTGCGCGCGCCGCGGGCACGGGCCTGGGTTTCCAGGTAGCGGCTGATGTAGCCCAGGCCTTCGTCGGCGCTCTCGCGGATCATCTGCAGGTAGCGCGGCACGCGCTCGGGCTTGAGCGTGCCGGACACCAGGATGTCGCTGGCGAAGACCACGCTGGTCAGCGGGTTCTTCAGGTCGTGCGCCACCAGGTTGACCAGCTCCTGGCGCTCGCGCGCCACCTGCTCCAGGCGGTCGCGCGCGAGCTTGAGGCCGATGTGCGCGTTGACGCGCGCCACCAGTTCCTCGGGGATGAAGGGCTTGACCACGTAGTCGACCGCACCGGCCTCGAAGGCGCGCAGCAGCAGCCCGCGGTCCTGGGCGGCGGTCAGGAACACCACCGGAACCCGTGGCAGCAGGGCGCGCAGGCGGATCTCCTCCATCACGCCGAAGCCGTCCATGCCCGGCATCATCATGTCGAGCAGGATCAGGTCCGGCGGCTGGGTTTCGGCGATCACGAGCGCGGCCTCGCCGTCGCCGGCGACCGCGACCTCGTAGCCCTGCCGTTCCAGCAGCGCACTGACGACGCGCAGGTTGGCGGCCTGGTCGTCGACGACGAGGACCCGGCCCCGGTTCTGGTTTGCCTTCATGGCCCCATTCCGCGGTCCGCGGGACACCCTGTCACGCGGGGACCCAAAACGTTAGCAGAAAGTGCAGGCGCCCAATACAGCAAGGGCCGGGCGTGGCGTCGCGGACCTCGAGGCGGCCTGAACCGTTCAGCTGAAGACCCGGGCCGCGGGCAATTCGCGCCATTCCCCGGGCCCGAGGTCGTCGAGCGCCGCGCCGCCGATGGCGCGGCGCACCAGGCGCAGCGTCGGCAGGCCGACGGCCGCGGTCATCCTGCGGACCTGGCGGTTGCGGCCCTCGCGGATCACCAGTTCCAGCCAGGCATCGGGCACGGTCTTGCGCGCCCGGACCGGTGGATCGCGCGGCCACAGCGGCAGTGCGGGCTCAAGCAGGCGGGCGAGTGCCGGTCGGGTCGGGCCGTCGCGCAGTTCCACGCCGTCACGCAGGCGCTGCAGCTGCCCGGGCTGCGGATCGCCTTCCACCTGGACCAGGTAGGTCTTGGCCAGCTTGTGGCGCGGATCGGTGATGCGATGCACCAGGGCGCCGTCGTCGGTCAGCAGCAGCAGGCCCTCGCTGTCGTGGTCGAGTCGGCCGGCCGGGTAGACGCCGGCCGGAAGGCCGAAGCCGCCGAGGGTCGGCCGCGGCGGCGTGCTCCGGTCGGTGAACTGGCAGAGCACGCCGTAGGGCTTGTTGAACGCGACCAGCACTCAGGGCTTGATGAAGCGGAGCGTCATCCGGTCGCTCTCGCCGATGGCCTGGTACATCTGGCGATCCTCGGCGTCGTGGTTGTTGCCCGGCGGCAGGGTCCACACGCCATTGGGATGGTTGCGGGTGTCGCGCGGGTTGGCATTGATCTCGCTGGCCTCGTCCAGGCGGAAGCCCGCGGCGGTGGCCAGCGCGATCACCTGGTCCTGGCCGACGTAGCCGGTCTTGTCGTCGGCGGGCACGTCGGCCGCGGCGCGGTGTTCGACCACGCCCAGCACGCCGCCCGGCTTCAGCACGTCGAAGAAGCCCTTGAACATGCCCTCGGCGATGCCGTCCGACCGCCAGTTGTGCACGTTGCGGAAGGTCAGCACCGCATCGGCCGAGGCGGCAGGGCCAAACACCGGTGCCTTCGGGTCGTACAGCGCCACCCGGGCGTCGGAAAACTGTGCCGGCTTCGCGGCGAACAGCGCCTCCAGGCCATCCTTCGAACGCGTGGCGTAGTCGCGCGCGCGTCCTTCCGGCCGCGCCTGCGGATCGACCACCGCGGCGACGTAGCCGGTGCGCAGCCACGGTGCGAGGATCTCGGCGTACCAGCCGCCACCGGGCGTGACTTCGACCACGGTCTGGCCGGTTTCGATGCCGAAGAACGACAGCGTCTCGCGCGGATGGCGGTACTGGTCGCGCGCGACGTTCCCGGGCGAGCGCCAGGCGCCGCCCAGGGCCTGGTCGAGCAGCGGATCGGGGGCGCGCATCGACATGCCGGCGGCCTTGGCGGGCGTGGCGGCCGGCTCGGCGTGGGCGTGTGCAGCGTCGGCGTGCGCATCCTGGGTGTCCGCAGCCGGGCTGGTGGTGCAGGCGGCGAGCAGGATCGGGAGCAGCAGGGGCGAAAGGCGTGCGGCCATGGTCTGGGTTCCGTCGGGCGGTCGAGTCCGCAAGCCTAACCGCTCAGCCGGGCGGATGCGGGATACGGCGCCACGTCGAGGTAGCCGCCGCCGCGCAGGCGCGCCTGCACCTGGCGCCACCAGGCCGCCTCGAAGATCCCCGGATGTGCCTCCAGCAGCGCCGCGCGCAGCGCCGGCGACAGGCCGAGGAAACTCGGGAACAGCGCCGGGAACACGTGGTCGGCGCGCGCGTACAGCCAGTCCTCCAGCGGCCGGGTCTCGTCGTCCTCGTGCACCGGCGGCAGGTCGCGGAAGGTCACGTCCTCCAGCAGGCAGAGTTCGTCGAAGTCGTAGAACAGTGCGCGGCCGTGCCGCGACACGCCGAAGTTCTTCAGCAGCAGGTCGCCTGGAAAGATGCCGCTGCGCGCGAGGTCGGTGATCGACTGGCCGTAGTCGAGCACGGCGCTGCGTGCCTGTGCCCCGGGCGATTCCCGTGCGTAGAGGTCGAGCGGACGCAGCCGGCGCTCCACGTAGCAGTGGCGCACCAGCACCATGTCGCCCTCGGCGCTGACGGTGTCGGCGCAGCCCTCGAGCAGCTCATCCAGCATGTCGGGCTCGAACGCCGCACGCGGGAAGCGCAGACGCCGGAACTCCTGCGCCTCCACCAGCCGGCCGACGCGGTCGCGGCGCGCCACCAGGCGGTACTTGGCCTCGATGTCGGCGCGCACGCTGTCCTTGGGCTCGGCGAAGCGGTCGCGGATGACCTTGAACACCACCGGCAACCCGCGCGGGGTGAACACCGCCATGACCATGCCGCGCACGCCGTCGGCACGCACCAGCCGCTCCTCCGGGTGGGCGGCGAAGTGGCGCTGGATCTCGCGGTAGCGCTCGGTCTTGCCCTGCTTGCCGCGGCCGAGCACCGAGTACAGCTCCGACACCGGCTTGCCCGGCAGCAGCGCGTGCACGAAGGCCACCGCGTCGCCGACCCGGCGCAGGTCGGCCATGAACCAGCTGCGCGCGTAGCCGAACAGCATCGACACCTGCGCGCGCTCGGTGAGCACGGCATCGGCGCGCACGCCGTCGTCGCCATGCACCAGCGCCACCACCAGCGGGCGCGGGCCGTCGCCGGCGAATACCCGGCCCACCAGGTAGGCGCGGCGCTCGCGGAAGAAGACGGTGTCGAGCAGCTGGACGTCGGGGCCGCCGGGAGCGTCGGCCGCCGGATCCGATGGCGGCAGCCGCGCCTGGATCGCGTCGGCGATCGCGCGCGCGTCGCCATCCGGGTCGCGGTGCGGGAATCCGCGTGCGCCCAGCGCCGCGCGCCAGCGTGACGGCGCATCCGCGCCCGCCGGCAGCGGATGCAGTTCGCCCGGGCAGTCGGGATCACCGGCGGCGTCGCTGCCGGGCTCGTGGAACTCCAGCGCGGGCGCCACGCCCTCGGTCAGGAAGAAGCGCCGCGACATCGAGTTGAACAGCGTGCGCGCCATCGCCGCGTCGTGCCGGGCCGCGGTCAGCGCGGCATAGGCCTCGCACACCGCGGCCCAGAACGGCCGCGACCGCATGCGCTCGCCGACCAGGGCCTCGAAGCGTCCCAGCGCCTCGGCCAGGAAGCCGTCCTGCAGGTCGATGCGCGCCACGGCGTCGGCCTGCGCGCCCTGCCACTCGCGGCGCATGAAGCGCCGGCGCGCGCGCCGGGTCAGGTCGCCGAAACGGGCGTCGTAGTCCTCGAACGCGTCCAGCACCAGGGCGGCCGCGCGCTGCACCAGGGGATCGCTCGGGGATGGCGCCATGCGGCGAGTGTGGCGCAGATGGAGCGGGCGCGGGATCTCCGGCCGGAAACGACGATGCCCGCGACTCGCGTCGCGGGCATCGCCGGTCGTGCTGCAGCCGCTGGCGGGATCAGAGGTGCTTGATGATCTCGTCGGCGAACTCGCTGCACTTCACCTCGGTCGCGCCGTCCATCAGGCGGGCGAAGTCGTAGGTGACGCGCTTCGAGCCGATCGCCCCGTCCATCGCCTTGATGATGGCGTCGGCGGCCTCGGTCCAGCCCATGTAGCGCAGCATCATCTCGCCCGACAGGATCACCGAACCCGGATTGACCTTGTCGAGATCGGCGTACTTCGGCGCCGTGCCGTGCGTGGCCTCGAACACCGCGTGGCCGGTCACGTAGTTGATGTTGGCGCCCGGCGCGATGCCGATGCCGCCGACCTGCGCGGCCAGCGCATCGGACAGGTAGTCGCCGTTGAGGTTGAGCGTGGCCGACACGTCGTATTCGCGCGGACGCAGCAGGATCTGCTGCAGGAAGGCGTCGGCGATCGCGTCCTTGATGATGATGCCCGCGCCCGGCTTGCCCTCGGGGATGACGTGCCAGGGGCCACCGTCGAGTTCGACCGCGCCGAACTGCTCGCGCGCGACCTTGTAGCCGAAGTCGCGGAACGCGCCCTCGGTGAACTTCATGATGTTGCCCTTGTGCACCAGCGTCACCGACTTGCGGCCGTTGGCGATCGCGTACTCGATCGACGCCTTCACCAGGCGCTCGGTGCCCTGCCAGCTGACCGGCTTGATGCCGACGCCGACATTGACCGAGGTATCGGTGGCCGGCTGGCCGACCGCGCCAAGCTGGTCGTTCCAGGCGGTGGCCTTGTCGGCGGTGCCGAAGCGGATCTTGTCGAAGCCCTTCGGGAATTCCTTCTGCAGGAAGTCCAGCACCTTCTGCGCATCGGCCGAGCCCGGCTCGAACTCGATGCCGGCGTAGATGTCCTCGGTGTTCTCGCGGAAGATCACCATGTCGACGTCGCCCGGCTTCTTCACCGGCGAGGGCACGCCTTCGAACCAGCGCACCGGGCGCAGGCAGACGTAGAGGTCGAGCATCTGGCGCAGCGCGACGTTGAGCGAGCGGATGCCACCGCCGACCGGCGTGGTCAGGGGGCCCTTGATGCTCACCAGGTACTCGCGGCAGGCTTCGACGGATGACTCCGGCAGCCATTCGCCGGTCTGGTTGAAGGCCTTTTCGCCGGCCAGCACTTCCATCCACTCGAGCTTGCGCTTGCCGCCGTAGGCCTTGGCGACCGCGGCGTCGAGCACGCGCACGCTGGCGCGCCAGATGTCGGGACCGGTGCCGTCGCCTTCGATGAAGGGGATGATCGGGCGGTCGGGGACGCTGAGTCCCTGCGCGGTCTTGGTGATCGGGCTGCCGCCTGCGGGCACGGCCGGGGTGAAGTCTGCCATCGGGTTCCTCCGTGGGGTGCCGCGGCGCCGTGGCGCGCGGCGGATGTGGACCGCCATTGTCGCGCTTCGCGGCAGCGCCGGCAAAGCCGCCACACCGGGGTGAGGGCGGATCGCAGCTGTAGCTGCTCCAACAGGAGCAGGACGAGGCCACCCCGCGTATCTGTAGGAGCAGCTACAGCTGCGACCAGCAAAAAGCCCGGCCCCCTGGGGAGCCGGGCTTCTGGAGTACGCCGCCCTTAGCGGACCTCGAAATCGCGGGTCTGCACCACCCCGCCGTCATGCAGGATCTCGACCCGGTAGTTGCCGGTCGGCCAGCCGTCGGGCTTGCTGATCTTGAACGCGGTGGCGCCGGTGCCGGTGAAGTCGAACGCCTGGCTGGTCTCGTCGACGGCCTGGTCGCCCTCGTAGGTCCAGCGCGCGGTGAGCTGGCCGCGCTGCGGCGAGGCCGGATCGGACGAGGTCGTCGCAACCGACGCGTAGATGGTGTCGGTGGGGGCGAAGGTCGTGGCCGGGGTGGTCACGCGGTTGTCGGCACCGATCGCGTTGCCCAGGTCGACCGCGGTGACGCTGACCACGGGCGCGGCGGCGGGCGCCGGTGCCGGCGCGGGGGCCGGCGCGGCCACGGGCGGCGGCGGCGGGGCCGGCTCGTCCTTCTTGCAGCCGGCGAGCGCCAGCGTGGCCAGCAGGGCCGCGGCAAGCGCGACGGGCATCGGGTGTCGGGTCATAGGGTGTCTCCGTGGGGGCTGGTGGTGCCGCCGTCGTCCTCGCGGGTCGCGGCGGGAATCCTGAGCACCTGGCCGGGCTGGATCCGGTCGGGATCCTCCAGCTGGTCGCGGTTGGCCTCGAAGATGCGCGACCACTGGCTGGCCCGGCCGTAGTGCGCCTTGGCGATGTGCGAGAGCGTGTCGCCCCGCTGCACGGTGTACTGGCGTTCGCCGACGGCCTCTTCGGTCGAGGTGACCGACGACTGCACATTGCTGAAATCGGGCCGGGACGACGCGACCTGCTCGGTGCTGCTGACGCCGGACTGGACGTTGCCGAAATCGGGCTTGCCGGTCCGGTCCTGGTTGCCCGGGGTCGTGCCGCGAGGCTTCAGCGACAGCGAGCCGGGATCCTTCGGGTTCTGCGGTGTGCTCATGGGGCCTCCTGTGCCGCGCGAAGCGCCGACAGGTATACACCGGCCCCGTTAAGGAAATATCGAAGCGGCCCTACTGCCGCGGATCGCGCGCGGCGGCCGGTGGCGCAAGGCCGGGCGTGGCCCGCCAGGGGTTGATGTCGAGCCCCCCGCGGCGCGTGTAGCGCGCCTCCACCGACAGCGCCTCCGGCCGGCAGCGCGCCATCACGTCGACGAACACCTGTTCGACGCACTGCTCGTGGAAGCCGGCGTGCTCGCGGAAGGAGACGAGGTAGCGCAGCAGGCCGGCGCGGTCGATGCGCGGGCCGCGATACGCGACGCGGATGCTGGCCCAGTCCGGCTGGCCGGTCACCGGGCAGTTCGACTTCAGCAGCGCCGAGTGCAGGACCTCGTCGACGCGCGCGCCAGCGTCGGCGGTGAGCAGCGCGGCGTTGGGCGCGTCGTACTCGTCGCAGGCGAGGTCGAGGCCGTCGAGCGACACCGGGGCCGGCGCGCCCGGCGCCGTGCCGTCGCCGGCATCCACGGGCGGCAGGCCGAACTCGACCGCCACCGGGGCGCCAGCGGCGGCCGACAGGTCCGCGCTGATCCGCGCCTGCACGTCGGCGCGGCTGTCGAAACGGGTGCCGTTGAGCGAGTTCAGGTACAGCTTCAGCGACTTCGACTCGACCAGGTTCGGCGACTCCGCCGGCACCAGCAAAGTGGCCGTCTCCACCAACGGCCGTCCGCGACCGTCGAGCCACGACAGCTCATAGGCATGCCAGCGGTCATGGCCGGCAAAAGGCAGGCCCCCGCCACCGAACCCGAGCGCCGCACGGCCCTGCGCACGCGCGATCGGAAACAGCAGCGACGGATCATAGGCACGCGGATAGGCGACCTCGCGGCCAAGCGGGAGTTCACTGGTCATCCCGCCATTATCGCGCGTCGGTGTCGGCAGGTCCGGGAATCAGAAGAAGAAGCGTTGCCACGGATCACGCGGATCACGCGGATTACACGGATTGGTCCGCGGCGCGCCCACGCATCGACGTTGAGCAAAGGTGTCCAGGGCCGCCTCGGGCCACCTCTGATTTCCGGTTTGATCCGCGTAAATCCGCGTGATCCGCGTCATCCGTGGCAAAAAAAGCTCTCGAGCCCCCCCTCAGCTCCCGCCATGCAGGTAGTCCAGCGAGAGCTGCAGCATCGCGCGCAGGCCCAGGTCGAGAGCGGATTCGTCGAGGAAGAACTGCGGCGAGTGGTTGCTGGGGGCCTTCGCCGGGTCCTGTCCGGCGGGCGTCGCGCCGACGAAGAAGAACACCGCCGGCACTTCGCGGGCGTAGTACGAGAAGTCCTCGGCGCCCATGTTGAGCGGCATGTCGACGAGGTTGCCGGTCCCGGCCACCGCTTCCAGGCTCGGGCGCATTCGCGCGGTCAGCGCCGGGTCGTTGGCGGTGACCGGCGTGCCCTCGATGTCGGGGACCTTCGCCACCACCGTGGCCCCGTGCGCGGCGGCGACCTTTTCCGCCACGTTGGCCAGGTCGGCGAACACCGCTTCGCGCATGCCTTCGTCGAACGTGCGGATGGTCCCGACCAGCTCGACCCGGTCGGGGATGATGTTGAAGCGCACGCCGCCGCGGATCGCGCCGAAGCTCAGCACAACCGGCAGCCTGGAGATGTCCTGGCGGCGGCTGACCACGGTCTGCGCGGTACCGATGATGTCGGCTGCGGCCACGATCGGATCGACGCCGCCCCAGGGGCGCGAGCCATGCGTCTGCCGGCCCTGGACCACGATGTTGAAACGGTCGGACGCGGCCATCGTCGGCCCGCTGCGCACGCCGAGCTGGCCGGCGTTGAGGGTCGAGAAGACATGCAGGCCGAACACCGCGTCGGGCCGGAAGTCCTTGAAGATGCCCTGCGCCAGCATTTCCTCCGCGCCGCCCTGCTCGCCGTCGGGCGGGCCCTCTTCGGCTGGCTGGAAGACGAACAGCACCTCCCCCGGCAGCTCGTCGCGCATCGCCACCAGGGCTTCGGCCACGCCCATCAGGATGCTGGTGTGGGCATCGTGGCCGCAGGCATGCATCACCCCGACGGTTTCGCCGTTGAAGGTCGCGGTGGCCCTGGAGGCGAACGGCAGGCCGGTGGCCTCGGTCACCGGCAGCGCATCCATGTCGGCACGCAGCGCGATGCGCGGGCCGGGCCGTCCACCCTTGAGCACCGCGGTGACGCCGGTGGTGGCGATGCCGGTCTCCGGTTCCAGGCCCAGCGCGCGCAGGTGTGCGGCAACCAGCGCCGCGGTGCGCGTTTCGCGGTTGCCGAGCTCGGGGTGCTGGTGGAGGTCGCGGCGCCACTCGACCACCTTGTCCTGCAGCCGCTGGGCGGCGTCGGCCACCTCGGCGCGCTGGCTCGCCTGGGCGTGGACGGGATGGGTGGACAGCCCCAGCGCCAGCGCGCAGGACAGCAGCAGGAGCCTGGACATCGCGAGTTCCCCGGGTTGGCTGGTGGTGGCCGCCATCGTGCACCAGGCCGGGGCGGGGCGGAATGCACGGCGCGCGGGCCGCCCCGGGCCTTCACGGGGCTGGTCTATAAGGGGGCGCGGCGGATGGGGATCCGCCCACAACCCGACGGGAGAGAGCCGGTATGGGCAAGCGGACGAAAGCAGTCGTGCGCACGCTGCTGTGTGCGTCGCTGGGCATGGTGATCGGAACGGGTGCGGCCGTCGCGGCCGATGCAGGCACGCTGCTGCCGAAGCAGCTTGCGGGCCCGGCCACGGAGTTCGCCGCGATGCGGGCGCCGGATCCGGCGGACGCCGCGATCCTCTCGCGCAGCGCACTGCTGCCAGTGGCCTTCGATGCGTCCGGGCGCGCCGAGCTGCGCGTTCCGGTGCACCAGGGCCGGCTGGAGGCGATGCTGCTTTCCGGCGGCGCGGACTGGTCGCCGCGGCTGCTGTCGCCAGCCGGCGTGGAGCTGCCGCGCGCGACGCTTGCCCGCCACGCGCAGGACGCACGCCTGGGCGGCGAACACGATGGCCAGGGCGGCACCGTGCTCCGCCTCGACGGCCTGGTGCGCGGCGACTGGACGCTGCGCCTGCAGGCGCAGCCCGGTGGCGAACGCCGCGGCTACCTGCTGCTGAAGGGCGACGACGCGCTCGAGCTCGCCTCGCACCAGGCGCACCGTCGCCAACTGGTGGGCGAGCGGATGGACATCGTCGCGATGCTGGCCGCCGACGACGGCAGCGCTGTCGCGCTGGGCCGCGACGCCGGGCATATCCGCTCCGCGCAGCTGCGGATCGTGGCGCCCGACGGCCGCGAGTCCCTGCAGCCGATGTTCGACGACGGTCGCCACGGCGACGGCGCCGCTGGCGACGGCCGCCTGGCCGGCGGCTTCGTGCCAGGCGCGGCCGGTACCTGGATCGCGCAGGTCATCGTGCATGGCCACGACCGCAGCGGCACGCCCTTCGTGCGCACGGCCGAGCATGCGCTGCCGGTGATCGCCGCCGGCCCGCGGCTGGCGACGGCCGCGGCCACCGCGTCGTACGCGGCACCCGGCCGGCTGGCGGTGCGGCTGCCGCTTGCTGACGCGAAGCCCGGATCGCACTACCGCGTGCTGGCCGAGGTCTGGGGCCGCGACGGCCGGGGCGGCGAGGTGCCGGTGGCCTGGATCGGCGGCATGGCCGAAGCCGGTCCGGACGGCCTGTCGCTCGGTCTCGACGAGCGCTGGATCGCGCGCTCCGGGGCCGGGGCGCCGTTCGAACTGCGCGCGCTCCGGATCGAGGATCCCGACCACTTCATCCCGCTGGCCACCGCCGCGCGCCTGCCGCTGTCGACGCCGCGCCTGCGCCTCCAGCGCAGCGGCATGTCGACCGCCATCGACGAGCTGATGACCATGGGGCCGCGCCCGGCATCGCCCGATGCGCGCGCCACCGCCACCGGACGCAAGCTGGTGCTGGTGCATGGCTACTGTTCCGGCGGCGTGTGGCCGCAGGCGCAGTTCGCCAATTCGGCCACCTTCCTCGATGCCAACCAGAACCGCAGCCACGACCAGTTCGCCCAGCGCATCAAGACCTTCGGCGCGCAATGGAACTCGTTCGGCACCGTCGCCCACAGCCAGGGCGGCGCGGCTTCGCTGCACCTCTACGCCTACTACTGGAGCGGACTGGACAACGCCGCCGGTTCGCGGCTGATGCAGTCGGTGGGCACGCCCTATCAGGGCACCAACCTGTCGGGGATCCTGGCCACCGTGGGCAACTGGTTCGGCGTGGCCTGCGGATCGAACAGCAACATGACCTACAGCGGCGCCTCCGCCTGGCTGGCGGGCATCCCGACCTCGGCGCGCGCGAAGGTGAACTACTACACCACCGCCTTCCGCACCACGAACTGGTACACCAACGACTACTGCAACGCCGCCAGCGACCTGGTGCTGGGCGACCCGGAGGACGGCACGGTCGAACGCGCCTATGCCCAGCTTCCCGGCGCGACCAACCGCGGCCACACCGCGGGCCAGTGCCACACCGCGGGCATGCGTGATCCCGCGCAGTACCGCGACGCCGCCCGCAACGCCACGATGAGCGCAAACGCCGCGCGTTGACGTGGTCGCGCCCTGTAGGAGCGGCTGCAGCCGCTCCTACAGGTGGGGGCGGGCGAGGTAGGCGGTGGACTGCATCTCGCTCAGGCGGGATGCCGTCCGTTCGAAGGCGCCGGCCAGCCGCTCGCCCGCGTACAGGGCGTGCGGCGGCGCGTCGGCGGTGCAGACCAGCTTGACGTTGCGGTCGTAGGCCTCGTCGATGAAGGTGACGAAGCGGCGCGCGGCGTCGTCGCGCGTCGCATCCATCAACGGGATTCCACCCAGCAGCACGGTATGGAACTCGGTGGCGATCTCGATGTAGTCGGACGAGCCGCGCGGGCCTTCGCACAGCGCGGCGAAATCGAACCAGGCCATGCCCGGGCAGCGCGCGCGGGTGGCGATGCGGCGGCCGCCGAGCTCGATGCTGCCGTCGCGGTGCGCGTCGTCGCCGCCGAGCGCCCGCCAGCGCGAGGCCAGCCAGGCGTTGGATCCGGCGTCCAGCGGCGCCTGGTAGACCGGCGAGCGGGTCAGCTCGCGCAGCCGGTAGTCGGTGTCGCTGACGATCTCCAGGACCTGGCAGTGCGTCTCCAGCAGCGTGATCGCGGGCAGGAAGCGCGCGCGCTGCAGGCCGTCGGCGTACAGGCCCGAGGGCTGGATGTTGGAGGTCGTCACCAGCACGATGCCCTCGGCGAACATGCGCTCCAGCACGCGCGCCAGCAGCATGGCGTCGCCGATGTCGCTGACGAAGAACTCGTCCAGCACCAGCAGGCGCAGCGAGCGCCGCCATTCGGCCACGATCGAGGCCAGCGGGTCGCGCTCGCCGGCGTGTTCGCGCAGGCGCTCGTGGACCACGCGCATGAAGCGGTGGAAGTGGGTGCGGCGCTTGCCGTTGCCGTCGCCGCCGGTCGCGTCCAGCTTCGCCACCGGCAGCGGCAGCCCGGCGTAGAACAGGTCGACCATGAAGGTCTTGCCGCGGCCCACGCCGCCCCAGAGGTAGAGGCCCTGCGGAGTGGTCTGGCCCTTGCCGCCACCGAGGGTGCGCGCCAGCCAGCCGCGCCGGGGCGCGGCCAGCAGCGCGTGGTGCACGCGGTCGAGCGCGGCCAGAGGCGCGTGCTGCGCGGGATCGTCGGTCCACTCGCCGCGGGCAACGCCCTCGCGGTAGGCCTGCGACGGCGCCGGTGACGCGGCTGCGTCAGCCACGGGCCGCCGGCAGGTGGCGACGGACGCCGCTCCTGATCGCACCGCGCAGGTCGATCAGCTTGCGGTGGAAGAAGTGGCTGGTGTCGGGCATCCGCACCAGCTCCGGTTCGGCCTTGAGGCGCTCCAGCCAGGCATACACGGCCTGCGGGTCGACCACCTCGTCGGCTTCGCCCTGCACCACCAGCCAGGGCATGGTCGGGGTGGTGACCGACGCGAAATCCCAGCGCCCGGCCGGCGGTGCGATCGAGATGAGCATCGACGGCTGCAGCTCGGCGGCCATCGCCAGGCTGACATAGGCGCCGAAGCTGAAGCCCGCCAGCCACAGCTGGTCGTCCGGGCGGCTGGCGCGGACCCAGTCCGCCACCGCGCGCAGGTCGTCCTGTTCGCCACGGCCCTCGTCGTACTGGCCCCCGGATGCGCCGGTGCCGCGGAAGTTGAAGCGCACCGTGGCCAGGCCCGACTCGCGCAGCGCGCGCGCGGCCATCGTGACCACCTTGTTGTGCATGGTGCCGCCCTCGGTGGGCAGCGGATGGCAGACGATGGCGGTGGCCGGCAGCCGCTCGACGTCGTCGCCGGGCAGGTCCACCGCCACCTCGAGCGCGCCGGTGGGTCCGGGCAAGGTCAGGGTGCCGGATGCGTCCGGGAATGCGGGGTGGCTGGTCATGCGGCCATGATAAGCGCTGCGGCGCCGGCGCCCGGCGACGGCCGGCCGTTCAGCGCGGCGAGCGCAGCCGCAGACCCACGACGGCGGGGTCGTGGTCGGACGCACGCCACGGCGAAGATGCCTGTTCCCCGGCGTTGGCCGCCGGATCGACGACGTTCGACGCCTCATCGGCGTTGCTGTGCCAGATCGCCGCATCCTGCAGCCGGTCGCCGAGCGCGGGGCTCAGCAGCACGTGGTCGAGGCGACCCGCCTGGGCGTCGTACACATAGGTATAGGGCTGGCCCGCGTCGGCGGTGGCCAGCGCGTCGCGCCAGCCGGCGGCGATGAAGCCGCGGACCGGGTCTTCCTGCGCGTAGGCGTTGAGGTCGCCGAGCACCGCGACCAGGTCGCTGCCGCTGCCGGTGGGATCGCCGGCCAGCCAGTCGCGCAGGGCTTGGCCCGAGGCGCGGCGCGTGGCGTTGAAGCAGGCCTGGCCATCGCCCTGGTCGAGGTCGGCCCCGGCGGCGTCGCGGCAGCCCTTGGACTTGAAGTGGTTGGCGACCACGACGAAGGCCGGCCCGCGGCCGGCACGGAAGGCCTGGGCCAGCGGCGCCCGGCTGAGCGGCCCGAACGGCCCGGCCTCGAGCGTCGCCGGGCGACCGACCGGGGCCACGCGGTCGGCACGGTAGATCATGCCGACGCGGATGGGGTTGTCGCCGGGACCGCGGCCGGCATCCACCAGCCGCCAGCGCAGGCCCTGCGGATCCAGCGCGGCCACCAGCTGCGCCAGGCTCGACTCGGCGCCATGGCCGTCGTTCTCCAGCTCCAGCAGGGCGACGATGTCGGCGTCCAGCGAGGACAGCGTGGCCACCAGGCGCGCGAGCTGGGCCGCGTATTCGCCGGGGGTACGAGCGCCGCGTGCGGTGGGGAAACCGCCGCCCTGGCCGTCGCCGTTGAACAGGTTCTGCAGGTTGAGGCTGGCCAGGCGCAGTTCGCCCTCCACCGTCGGCGCCGCGGGCCGGGTGGCCGGCTGCAGCGTGTCGACGTCGGCCAGCGCCAGCCGCGGGCCGGCGTCATCGACGGTGAGCACGCCTTCCACCGCCTCGAGCGTTCCGCCGCTGCGCCAGACCTGCGCATGTCGCGCCACCCTGGGTGCCAGCACTAGGGTCAGGCTGCGCGCGCGGTTGGCCGCGGCCACGGCCTGGGCCGCCGCGCCCGGCAGCGCGACCTCGGTGGGCGTGCGCAGGCGTTCGCCGAACGCCGCGACCACGCTCGCGTCGCGCTCCAGGCGATGGTTGCCCGAGATCACCAGAGGCGCGGTGATGCGCACGCGCCGGCCATCCAGCGCGGACCAGTCGGACGGCGCCGTCGCGATGTCGACGACGCCGGCGGAGGTGGCCGGAGGCGCGGGCGCAGCCGGCGGACGCGACGCCAGGCCGGCGCAGCCGGCAAGCGCCAGCACCAGGCTCAGGGACAGGGCGGTGTTCATGCGGGTCATGGTCGTGCGTCCGGGTGGCGAGGGCGGAAACGAAGACGCCGCCCGGAAGGCGGCGTCGGTCGCGGCGGTTGGCCGGCTTACTGCAGGTTGTCGACCATCCAGTCGACGGTGGCCACGACCTGCTCATCGGTCAGCGCCGGGTTGCCGCCCTTGGCCGGCATCATGCCGGCGGCGCCGGTGAAGCCTTCGATGGCGTGGCGGTTCAGCGTCTCGGCACCCTGCGCGATGCGCGCGGCCCACTCGGCGCGCACCATCTTCGGCGCGCCACCGGCGCCCGAGGTGTGGCAGCCCGCGCACAGGTTGTTGTAGATCACCGAGCCATCGAGCGTCCCGCCATAGGCGACCTGCGCGGCGGCGGACGCGGCGGCTGCAGCGGCGGCCGCGGCCTGCGCGGCGGCGCCGGTGTCGCCGGCATACACGGCGCCGATCGGCGCGATGCGGCTGGCGGTGCGCTGCGCGACGCCCGGGTCGACTTCGGTGGGAAGCGACTTGTGCACGAAATAGGAACCCACGATCAGGCCGAAGGTGACCAGGGACAGGAAGCCGATCACCAGCGAGAAGCGCTTGAGGAAGTCGAGGTCGTAGTTGCGCACGGAACACCTTGATGGGCGTGGCCGGGCGGCCACAGCTGCGCAGGATTATAGAGCACAGGTCCGCGGGCGGGGCGCCATCTGCTAGGATGACGCCTTCGCCGCGCCTCCGATGCCTGCCGTCCATTGACGGTTTCCGGAGGTGCCCCAAGGCGCAGCTGGCCCGGTTTTCCCGCGCTGCAGACCCGCTCCGGACGCACCCCTGCGCCGGGCGACTGCGTGCTGCGTCCCGACAAGCCCGTGTGGCTTCACCAAGGGAGCGCCCGACCGCCCGTGGCCGAATCATCGTTCTACCAGCTCCAGACCCCGACCGTCCTGCTCCTGCTGCTCGCCTTCTACGGCGGCACGTTCCTGATGTCCCGGCGCATCGCGCTCAAGGACGAGAGCGTCGACGGCTACATGACCTCCAACGGCGCGGTGGGCTACGGCATCTCCGCCGCCAGCATGACCGCCACCTGGATCTGGGCGGCCTCCTTCTACGCCGCCGCCACCTCCGGCTACAAGTACGGCATCTCCGGGCCGATCCACTACGGGCTGTGGGGCGCGCTGATGATCCTCTTCATCTATCCCTTCGGCCGCCGCTTCCGCGAGGTCGCGCCCGAGGCGCATACGCTGGCCGAGATCATGCACGCCCGCCACGGGCGCTCCAGCCAGCTGATCCTGGCCGGCTCCAACATCGCCGGCAGCGTGATCAGCCTGATGGCCAACTTCACCGCCGCCGGCGCGCTGGTGGCGATGCTGTCGCCGCTGGACTTCGTGCACGGCGTGATGATCGCCGGCATCGGCACGCTGTCGTACACGCTGTGGTCGGGCTTCCGCGCATCGGTCCTGACCGACGTGGTGCAGGTGGCGGCGATGCTCGGCGCGGCCGCGCTGATCATTCCGCTGGTGTTCTTCAATGCCGGCGGCATCGAGGCCGTCTCGCAGGGCTGGGACCGGCTGAGCGCCGAACAGGCGTCGATGTTCTCGAAGACCGCCTTCCTCGAACAGGGCGCGCCGTACTTCGTCGCCGTGCTGGCCTATGCGATCGGCAACCAGACCATCGCCCAGCGCCTGTTCGCGGTGCGCGAGGACCTGATCAAGCCGACCTTCATCTCGGCCACCATCAGCTACGGCGCGACGGTGATCGGACTGGGCATGCTGGGCGTGGTGGCGCTGATGGTCGGCATCGAGCCGGCCGGCGGCGACCACAACAACCTGATCCCGCAGATGGCCTCGAACTACCTGGGCCCGGTGATGATCGGCGTGTTCTTCATCATGGTGATCGGCTCGCTGTCGTCCACCGCCGACTCCGACCTTGCCGCGCTGTCGTCGATCATGATGACCGACATCTACGGCAAGAACCTCGCGCGCGGCAAGGTGAACCCGGCCACGATGCTGTGGGTTGGACGCATCACCATGATCGTCGCCACCACCGCCGGGCTGATCTTCGCCAGCTTCCGGATCGACATCCTGGCGCTGCTGGTGTTCGTGGGCGCACTGTGGGGCTCGATCGTGTTCCCGGTGATCGCCAGCTTCTACTGGAAGAAGGTCAACAACCGCGCCTTCACCACCGCGGTCCTGGTGTCGCTGGTGGCGTTCACCGTGGCGCGTTTCCAGCTGCTGCCGATCGTGGGCGTGTACGCGCTGGTGCTGGAGCTGTTCGCGACCGTCGGCATTGGCGTGGTGCTGGGGCTGATGACCTTCGGCTTCTTCGGCAAGCGCGCCGGGCTGACCGTGGGCGCGCTGGCGATGGTGGTGCTCGCGCCGTTCACCTTCGGCTTCCTGCGCGACTACCCGGTGCTGCTGAGTTCACTCAACGCCTATGGCGTGAGCACCGTGGTCTGCTCGCTGCTCAGCTTCCGCAGCCGCGAGGATTTCGACTTCGCGCTGCTGGCCAAGCGCGTGCGCAACTTCGAGCCGGCTCCGCCAGCGCCGGCGCCCGCGTCCGCGGCGGGGCGAAACGATGGCATCCCGGCACTGGCAAAGGAGGCGACCCGATGAGGGACCTGTTGATGGTGGCCTACGTGCTGACCTGGCCGGTGATCGTGCTGGTGATGATGTTCGTCATGGGGCGCGGCGTCTGGCGTGACGTGCGCCGCGCGCGCCGCAGGCGCGAAGACCTGGTGTGAGACAGCGCCGGAAGCGCGCCATGCCTCGGCCCGTGCAGGCAAATGACGCGTTCATGCAGATTGCGCTGGCGTCCACGCGCCAGCCTTCACCCTGCTGGGATGGGAGGGGGGAGGAGACTCGGCCACCCCCACCCGATGGTTCCCCACAATGGACAGGCCACCCCATGCGTCACTCCGTCAGCCACAGGACCGCTCCGCGTCCGGGCAGGCGCTGGCCGCGGACATTTCCTTGCACGATTCACCGCGCTCGCTCGCCGCGGCGCCGCAGCCGATCCGGGTCCCCGGGACGCGTGGCTTCCCCCTCATCGTGCACTGCCATCTGCGCTGGGACTTCGTCTGGCAACGCCCGCAGCAGCTGTTCTCGCGCCTGGCGCCGGATCATCCGGTCCTCTTCATCGAGGAACCGATGCACGGGGCGGCGGAGCCGTCGCTCGACATCACCGAGCCCTTTCCCAACCTCGTCCGCCTGGTGCCGCAGCTGCCGCACGGCGCGGCCGGGGACAGCGACGGCGAGTGGCGCCTGCTGCTGCCGCTGATCGAGCACGCGCTGGCCACCCATCCGCTGATGGCCGGCCGCTATGACGATGCCGTGCAGTGGTTCTATTCGCCCATGAGCGCGCCGGTGCTGCTGGGCCGCTTCGGCACCCGGGGCACGGTGTACGACTGCATGGACGAACTGGCGAACTTCCGCTTCGCGCCGCCGGACATCACCGAGCGCGAGCAGTACCTGATGGCGCGCGCCGACATCGTCTACACCGGCGGCCACCAGCTCTTCGAATCCAAGTCGCGGCACCATTCCAACGTGCACTTCCACGGCTGCGGCGTCGATGCGAGCCACTTCGGCCGCGCGCGCCTGGCGTCGACGCAGGTGCCGGAGCGGGTGGCCAGCCTGCCGGGCCCGGTATTCGGCTATTTCGGCGTGATCGACGAGCGACTGGACTACGGCCTTATCGAAGCCCTCGCGCGCGACTTCCCGGAGGCCTCGGTCGTGATGGCCGGCCCGCTGGCCAAGGTCTCGGCCGAGGAGCTTCCCGACCTGCCCAACATCCATTGGCTCGGCCAGCAGGCGTATGACGCGCTGCCGGCGCTGGTGAAGGGCTTCGACGTCTGCCTGATGCCGTTCGCACTCAACGAGGCGACGCGCTGCATCAACCCGACCAAGACGCTGGAATACATGGCCGCAGGGAAGCCCATCGTTTCGACGGCGGTTCCGGACGTGGTCCACCACTTCACGCCGGTCGTCTCCGTGGCGCAGGACCACGAAGGATTCCTCGACGCGGTGGCGCTGGCCGCGCGCGAGCCGGATCCGGTGCTGCTGCGCGAAGGCATCGCGCGTGCCATGCAGGCGTCGTGGGACTCCACCGTCGCGACGATGCGGACCGAGCTGCTGGACGCGGTGCGCGCGGTGCGTGCCGAAGCGGCGACCGCGCAATGAAGCCGGTCCTGGTGGTCGGCGCCGGCTTCTCCGGTGCCGTGGTCGCGCGGCAGCTGGCCGAGGCCGGCCTGCAGGTGCTGGTGATCGACCGGCGCGACCATATCGGCGGCAACGCGCACGACCGCCCCGACGCGCACGGCGTGCTGGTGCATCCCTACGGGCCGCACATCTTCCACACCAACGCGGCGCGCATCTTCGATTACCTCTCGCGCTTCACCGGCTGGCGGCCGTACGAGCACCGCGTGCTGGCCAGCGTGGACGGGATGCTGGTCCCGGTGCCGATCAACATCGACACCGTCAACCGGCTGTACGGACTGGACCTGGACGAGGGCAGCATCCAGGCCTTCTACGACCGGGTCCGCGAGCCACGCGACCCGATCACCACCAGCGAGGACGTGGTGGTCAATGCCGTCGGCCACGACCTCTACCGCAAGTTCTTCCAGGGCTATACGCGCAAGCAGTGGGGGCTGGATCCGTCCGAGCTGGCGGCGTCGGTGGCCGCGCGCGTGCCGGTGCGCACCGACCGCGACGACCGCTACTTCACCGACCGCTACCAGTGCATGCCCGACGAAGGCTATACGCGCATGTTCGAGCGGCTGCTCGACCATCCGGGCATCCGCGTCGAGACCGGCGTCGACTTCTTCCGGCATCGCGACCGGCTGGACGCGCGGCACACGGTCTACACCGGGCCGGTCGATGCCTGGTTCGGGCACTACTTCGGCGCGCTGCCCTACCGATCGCTGCGCTTCGAGCACGAGCACCTGCCGGACACGCCGCAGTTCCAGACGGTGGGTACGGTGAACTATCCGAACGAACACGCGTACACGCGCATCACCGAGTTCCGCCATCTCACCGGCCAGGCGCACGGCGGCACTTCGATCGTGCGCGAATACCCGCAGGACGAAGGCGAGCCCTACTACCCGGTGCCCAGGCCGCAGAACGAAGCGCTGTACAAGCGCTACGAGGCCCTGGCCTTGCAGGAGCGCGGCGTGACCTTCGTCGGCCGGCTGGCGCAGTACCGGTACTACAACATGGACCAGTGCGTGGGCGCGGCGCTGAAGGCGGCCGAGTACGTGCTCGAGAAACTCGACCTGCCCGCGGTGGACGCGGTTCCGCAGCGCAGCGCGGCGATGGTGGCGGAGCCGGCGACGCCGGGCGCCTAGGGCCATGCGCGGCGCGGCCGCACGCCAGCCCTCCGGTGACGCGGCCCCCGAGCTGTGGGGCGGCGTGGAATGCACGATCAATCGGGTGCGCGATCGCTGGTTCAGCCAGCTCGAACGCAGCGGTCACCTGCAGCGCGAGTCGGATCTCGACGCCTTCGCCGCGCTGGGCGTGCGCGCGCTGCGCCAGCCGGTGCTGTGGGAACAGGTCGCGCCCGACGAGGCCCAGGACGGTGACTGGGCGTGGGCGACGCGTCGTCTGCAGCGCCTGCGCGCGCTGGACATCGAACCCATCGTCGGCCTCGTCCACCACGGCAGCGGTCCGGCGCACACCAGCCTGGTGTCGCCCTGCTTCCCGGCCAAGCTGGCCGCATACGCGGGGGCCGTGGCGACGCGCTACCCATGGGTCACCCACTACACGCCGGTCAACGAGCCGCTGACGACGGCACGCTTCAGCGGGCTCTACGGCCACTGGTATCCGCACGGCCGCGATCCCGCCATCTTCTGGCGTGCGCTGCACGCGCAGTGCCGCGGCACGGTGCTGGCGATGCAGGCGATCCGGGCGGTCCAGCCCGACGCGCGCCTGGTGCAGACCGACGACCTGGGCCGCACCTGGTCGACGCCTCGCCTGGCCCACCAGGCGGCGTTCAACAACCAGCTGCGCTGGCTGGGCTGGGACCTGCTGTGCGGAACCGTCGACCCGGGCCACGCGCTCTGGAGCTGGCTGCTGGACGTCTGCGCCGCGCGGCCCGACGAGATCCTCTGGTTCGCCGCGCATCCCTGCCCGCCGGACATCGTCGGCATCAACCACTACGTCACCAGCAACCGCTTCCTCGACGAGCGGCTCGAGCGCTATCCGCCCGACACCCACGGGGGCAACGGCCGCGAACGCTATGCCGACGTCGAGGCGGTGCGCGTGCTCGAGGGACACGCCGGTGGCATCGGCGCGCTGCTCGGCGAGGCCTGGGCGCGCTATGGCCGCCCGATCGCGGTGACCGAAGTGCACCTGCACGCGCCGCGCGAGGACCAGCTGCGCTGGCTGTGGGACAGCTGGCAGGCGGCCTGCGCCGCGCGCCGCGAGGGTATCGACGTGCGCGCGGTCACCGTGTGGGCGCTGCTCGGCAGCCGCGACTGGGACGGCCTGCTGACCCAGCACAGCGACTATTACGAGCCCGGCGCCTTCGACGTGCGCAACGGCCGCCGCCGCCCGACCGCAATCGCGCGGCTGGCGCGCGACCTGGCGACCGGCGACGCCCCGGGACACCCGGTGCTGTCAGGGCCGGGCTGGTGGGCGCGGCCGGAGCGGCTGCTGCATCCGCGGGTGGACATGGCCGAGGCGCGGAATGCCGCGGCTGGCCCGGGCGCGCCCGCGCGGCCGCTGCTGATCACCGGCGCGAGCGGCACGCTGGGCCGCGCGTTCGCCCGCATCTGCATCGCGCGCGGGCTGGCGCACCGCCTGCTGGACCGCGCCGCGCTCGATATCGCCGACCCGGCGGCGGTGCACGATGCGCTGGCGCGCTGGCAGCCATGGGCGGTGGTGAATGCCGCGGGTTACGTGCGCGTCGACGAGGCCGAGCGCGACCACGCACGCTGCTTCCGCGAGAACAGCGACGGGCCTGCCACGCTGGCCGCCGGCTGCGCCCGTGCCGGCGTCGCCTTCGCGACCTTCTCCAGCGACCTGGTGTTCGACGGCGCCGGCGACGCGCCCTACCTGGAGGACGCGGCCGTGGCCCCGCTCAGCGTCTATGGCGAGAGCAAGGCGCGCGCCGAATCACGCGTCCTGGCCCACCATCCGGCGGCCCTGGTGGTCCGGACCAGCGCGTTCTTCGGACCGTGGGACCCGCACAACTTCGTCTCCTGCGCGCTGCGCGCCCTGGGCCAGGGCGCGCCCTTCGCCGCGGCCGAGGACGTGACCGTCTCGCCGACCTACGTGCCCGACCTGGTGCACGCCTGCCTGGACCTGCTGGTCGACGGCGAATCGGGCGTCTGGCACCTGACCAATGGCCAACCCGTCACCTGGGCCGACTTCGCGCGCCGCGCGGCGGCCGCGGCCGGGACCGATGCACGCAGCCTCCGGCCCTGCAGGGCCGACGGACTGGGCTGGGTGGCGCGGCGTCCGCGCTACAGCGCGCTGGGAACGTCCAGGGTGTTCGCGATGCCGGGCCTGGACGATGCCATCCTGCGCTGCGTGCGCAGCATGGCGGCCTGATGCCGCGAAAGACGATGGCGCGCCTGGAGGGATTCGAACCCCCGACCAATGGCTTCGGAAGCCACTACTCTATCCGGCTGAGCTACAGGCGCGCAGACCGCCATTTTCCACTATCCCGGCGGATGTTGCGAGCGGCATGTAGCGTCGGCCCCGGCGCCTGCCCGCCGCCCGCGACGAAGGCCGGCGGTACCATGGGCGCCATGTCCTACGAACGTTACGAGTCGCGCACGCCTGCCGTGGCCGGCTGGCGCGAACGCCTTGGCCTGTACTGGAAACTCATGCGCGCGGACCGGCCGATCGGCTGGCTGCTGCTGCTCTGGCCCACGTGGTGGGGCCTGTGGATCGCGGCCGGGGGCCTGCCGCCGCCGTGGATCCTGTTCGTCTTCAGCGCCGGCGTGTGGCTCACGCGCGCGGCCGGCTGCGTGATCAACGATTACGCCGACCGATGGCTGGATCCGCACGTCAAGCGCACCCGCGAGCGCCCGCTGGCGACCGGTGCGGTCCGCGGCCGCGAGGCCCTGGCGCTGTTCGCGGTGCTGATGCTGGCGGCCTTCGCGCTGGTGCTGACGCTCAACCGGCTGACCATCCTGATGAGCCTCGTCGGCGTGTTCCTGGCCGCGACCTATCCCTACCTCAAGCGCTATACCCACCTGCCGCAGGTCTACCTCGGCATGGCCTTCGGCTGGGGCATCCCGATGGCCTTCGCCGCCGTGCAGGGCGAAGTGCCGCCGGTGGCCTGGGTGCTGTACGCCACCAACATCCTGTGGTCGACGGCGTACGACACCTGGTACGCCATGGTCGACCGCGATGACGACCTGCGCATCGGCTCGAAGTCGACCGCGATCCTGTTCGGCGACATGGACCTGGTGATCCAGGGCGTGCTGTACGCGCTGGTGTTCCTGGGCCTGGGCCTGGTCGGGCGGCAGGCGGAGCTGGGAACCTGGTACTGGGCCGGCCTTGCGGTGGCCTTCGTGCTGGTGCTGCGCCAGTTCTGGATCTGCCGCCATCGCGAGCGCGAGCCCTGCTTCCGCGCCTTCCTCGACAACCACTGGGTGGGCATGGTGGTGTTCGCCGGCATCGCGGCCGATCTCGCGCTGCGCGGGCCGGCCTGACCGCGCCGATGGCGCAGGCTCCCGACCAGCCGCCCGGCGTGACGCCTGGCCCGAGGCCCGACCAGCCGCCCGGCCCGACGCCGCGTCCGTCGGCGCTGTCGGCGATGCGCTATCCCGTGTTCCGCCGCGTCTGGCTGGCCAGCGCATCGTCCAACTTCGGCGGCATGATCCAGTCGGTCGGCGCGTCCTGGCTGATGCTCTCGATCGCGCAGTCGGCCGACATGGTCGCGCTGGTCCAGGCCTCGGTCGCGCTGCCGGTGGTGCTGTTCTCGCTGGTGGCCGGCGCGATGGCCGACAGCTTCGACCGCCGCCGGATGATGCTGGCGGCCCAGGTCTTCATGCTGCTGGTCTCGGTCGTGCTGGCGGTGTGCGCCTGGGCGGGGCTGATCACGCCGTGGCTGCTGCTGCTCTTCACCTTCCTGATCGGCTGCGGTTCGGCGTTCAACGCGCCGGCGTGGCAGGCGTCGGTGGGCGACATGGTGCCGCGAGCCGAGCTGCCCGGCGCGGTCGCCTTCAACAGCATGGGCTTCAACATCGCGCGCAGCGTGGGCCCGGCGATCGGCGGCGCGATCGTCGCGGCGGCGGGCGCGGCCGCGGCGTTCGCGGTCAATGCGGTGAGCTACGTCGCCCTGGTCGTGGTGCTGGCGCGCTGGCGCCCGGAGCGGAGCCCGCGCCAGCTTCCGCGCGAGGCGCTCGGCAGCGCGATGGCCGCCGGCCTGCGCTACGTGGCGATGTCGCCGGCCATCCGCACCGTGCTGGTGCGCGCGGTGGTCTTCGGCATCGGCGCGAGCGCGATCATGGCGCTGATGCCGCTGGTGGCCAGGGACGTGATCGCGGGCGGGCCGATGACCTACGGCCTGCTGCTGGGCGCCTTCGGGCTGGGCGCGATCGGCGGCGCGATGGGCAGCACGCGCCTGCGCGAGTCGCTGTCGAGCGAGTCCCTGGTGCGCTGCGCCTGCGTCGCGTTCGCGGCCGGCGCGGCGATCGCGGCGGTGAGCGGGATGCTGCTGCTGACGATGGTGGCCCTGTCGCTGTGCGGTGCGTCCTGGGTGCTGGCGCTGTCGACCTTCAACGTCACCGTGCAGCTGTCCACGCCGCGCTGGGTGGTGGCCCGGGCGCTGTCGCTGTACCAGATGGCGGCGTTCGGCGGCATGGCCCTGGGCAGCTGGCAGTGGGGCGCGATCGCCGACCGCAGCGACGTGCGCACCGCGCTGTTCGTGGCCGCCGCGACCATGCTGGCGAGCGCCGCGCTGGGCCTGTGGATCCCGCTGGCCCGGCTCGCCGAGCTCAACCTCGATCCGCTCCGCCCCTGGCGCGAGCCGGACACGGCGGTCCCGGTGCAGGCACGCACCGGGCCGGTGGTGGTCACGATCGAGTACCGGATCGGCGAAGAGGACGTGCTGGAGTTCCTCGGCGCGATGGCCGAGCGGCGCCGGATCCGCCGCCGCGACGGCGCGCGCCACTGGCGGGTGATGCGTGACCTGGCCGACCCGGAGGTCTGGATCGAGCGCTACGCGACGCCGACCTGGCTCGACTACATCCGCCACACCAGCCGCCTCACCCACGACGACGCCACGATCCCGGCGCAGCTGCGCGCGCTGCACCGCGGGCCCGAGGCGCCGCGCGTCCGGCGCATGATCGAGCGCCAGACCAGCGCCCTGCACACCGAGCCGGCCGCGGACCCGCAGGTGCTGACCGAACCGACCGCGGACTCCATCCGCCCCTCGTAGCGCTCACGGGGCGCGCGCGCAGACCCAGGCGTCGACGCGGTCGGCGCCGGCATCGAGCAGGGCATCGGCCGCCGCGTACAGGGTGGCGCCGGTGGTCATCACGTCGTCGACCAGGACCACGTGGGCGGGCACCGGCCGGGTGCCCGGCACCTCGAAGGCGTCGTGCAGGTTGGCCGCGCGCGCGCCGGCGTCCAGCCGCGACTGCGCGGCGGTGGCGCGCCTTCGGCGGAGCAGGTCGCCGCGCACCGGGATGCCGAGCATCCGGCCCAGCGGCCGGGCCAGTTCCAGCGCCTGGTTGTAGCCGCGTTCGCGAAGCCGCTGGCGGTGCAGGGGGATCGGGACCAGCGCGTCGGGTCGGCTGCGCTGTGCGAAGGCGACGGCCATGGACTGCGCCAGCAGGCGTCCCGCCGCCAGGTCGCGGTGGAACTTCAGCCGCGGCAGCAGGCGGTCGAGTGGAAAGCCGTAGAGGAAGGCGGCGTGCGCTTCCGCCAGCGGTGGCGGGTCGTGCTGGCAGGCGCTGCAGAGTCGGCTAAATGGGTACGCGGGCGGCCTCGCGGCCTTGTCCCCGTGTGTTGTGCAAGCGGCTTCCGTGCGGGCGCCTTCTGTAGGAGCGGCTACAGCCGCGATCGCCGTCGCGGTATCCCTGCCAATCGCGGCTGTAGCCGCTCCTACAAACGGCGGCAGCGGCAGCGGCAGCAGCGGCAGCGGCATCGCGCAGCTCAGGCAGGCCGGCGGCATCCACGGCAGGGCGGCCTCGCAGTGCGCGCAGAGGTCCAAGCGGCCGGGCGCGGGCTCCGTGCACACCAGGCAGCGCGGCGCCCAGAGTCGGCGGCCCAGCCGGGACAGCCAGCCGTCAACCGCGGCGGCCCGCGCGAGGTTGACAGGTCCGGGCATGCTTTCCAGACTGCCCGGTCTGCCTGCGCCAGGCCCTCAGGAACCCGCCATGCCCGCCGTCAGCGAATTCCCCGCCCGCGAGGCGGCCACGCCGCGCCATGACTGGACCCGCAGCGAGGTCGAGGCCCTGTTCGAGCTGCCGTTCCCCGAGCTGCTGTTCCGCGCCGCCAGCGTGCACCGCCAGGCCTTCGATCCCGCCGAGGTCCAGGTCAGCACCCTGCTGTCGGTGAAAACCGGCGGCTGCCCCGAGGACTGCGCCTACTGCCCGCAGGCCCAGCGCTACGACACCGGCGTCGACGCGCAGAAGCTGATGGAGACCGAAGCGGTGCTGGAAAAGGCCCGCCAGGCCAAGGCCGCCGGCGCCTCTCGCTTCTGCATGGGCGCCGCCTGGCGCTCGCCCAAGGACCGCGACATCCCGAAGGTGGCCGCGATGATCGCCGGGGTGAAGTCGCTCGGCCTCGAAACCTGCGCCACGCTCGGCATGCTCAGTGCGCCGCAGGCGCAGGCGCTGAAGGACGCGGGCCTCGACTACTACAACCACAACATCGACACCGATCCCGAGCACTACGGCGCGATCATCCGCACCCGCGAGCTGCAGGACCGCTTCGACACGCTCGGCCACGTGCGCGACGCCGGGCTCAAGACCTGCTGCGGCGGCATCGTGGGCATGGGCGAGACCCGCCGCCAGCGCGCCGGCTTCCTGCAGACCCTGGCGACGATGCCGGCGCACCCGGACTCGGTGCCGATCAATCGCCTGGTCCAGGTCGAAGGCACGCCGCTGCACGGCACCACCGAACTGGATCCCTTCGAGTTCGTGCGCACGATCGCCGTGGCCCGCATCCTGATGCCGCGTTCGATGGTGCGGCTTTCCGCCGGGCGCGAGCAGATGTCCGACGAGTTGCAGGCGCTGTGCTTCTCGGCCGGCGCCAACTCGATCTTCCACGGCGAGAAGCTGCTGACCACCGGCAACCCGGACGTCGCCCGCGACCAGGCGCTGTTCGAGCGCCTCGGCCTGCGCGCGATGCAGGTCTCCGTCGATGCCGAAGGCCATGACCATGGCGGCACCGTGCACGCCGACATCGTCGGCCAGCCCGGTCGCTGCGTCGCCTAGGATCGCCGCATGGCCGCCGCACGCCCCGATCTCCGCCGCCGCGTCCAGGCCCAGCGCGCGGACGCGCTCGCCCACGACCTGGTGCGCAGCCGCCGCGTGGTGACCCGCCGCGACGGCGTGCGCCTGCAGATCGACGACCGCTGGCTGCTGAACTTCTGCGGCAACGACTATCTCGGCCTCGCCCAGCAGTTCCAGGTGGTCGATGCGGTGCAGGGCGCGGCCGCGCGCGACGGCGTCGGCGGCATCGGCTCGCACCTGGTGTGCGGCCACCACGTCGCGCATGAAGCCCTGGAGCGCGAGGTCGCCGACTGGCTGCAGGTGCCGCGCGCGCTGGTCTTCGGCAGCGGCTATGCGGCCAACCTGGCCGTGCAGCAGGCGCTGCTGGGCGAGGACGACACCAGCGTGCAGGACCGCCTCAACCACGCCAGCCTGATCGACGGCGCGCGCCTGGCCGGCTGCCGCCTGCGCCGCTACCCGCACGGCGACGCCGAGGGCGCGCTGCGCCAGCTGCGCACCGTGCCCACCGGCGCCGCGATGCTGGCCACCGACGGCGTCTTCAGCATGGACGGCGACGTCGCGCCGCTGCGCCAGCTGGCGCTGGTGGCGCGCGTGCAGTCGGCGCTGCTGTACGTCGACGATGCGCACGGCGTGGGCGTGCTCGGCCCCGGCGGTCGCGGCAGCGTGGCCGAGGCGCGCCTGGGCGTGGACGAGGTGCCGCTGCAACTGGTGACCCTGGGCAAGGCGCTGGGCGGCTACGGCGCGGTGGTCGCCGGCGACGTCGACCTGGTCGAACACCTGGCCGGCAACGCGCGCCCCTACCTCTACACCACCGCGCTGCCGCCGCCGCAGGCCGCGGCGGCGCTGGCGGCGGTGAAGCTCGCGCGTCGCGAACACTGGCGGCGCGACAAGCTCGCCGCGCTGGTGCAGCGCTTCCGCGATGGCATGCACGCGCGCGGCTTCGCGCTCCCCGACTCCGCCACGCCGATCCAGCCGGTGCCGTGTGGCGACAACGCGCGCGCCCTCGACATGGCGGCGCGCCTGGAGGTCGAGGGTTTCCGCGTCGCCGCGATCCGCCCGCCGACCGTGCCCGAGGGTCGCGCGCGCCTGCGCGTGACGCTGTGCGCGGCCCACGGCGAGGACCAGGTCGATGCGCTGGTCGCCGCGCTCGCGCGGGCCCGCGACGCCATCGACGCCGCGCGCGCCGCCTGATCCCGTGTCGCCTGCAGCTCCCGCCACCAGCCGCGCGCTGGCCGCCGTCGGCCTCGGCCTGTGCTCGGCGCTGTTCTTCACCATGACCTACGTGCTCAATCGCGTCGGTGCGAATGCCGGCGGCGACTGGACCTGGACCGCCTGCCTGCGCTACCTGATCACCCTGCCGCTGCTGCTTCCGCTGCTGCCGTGGCAGGGCGGCGCGGCGCCGGTGTGGCGCGCCATCCGCCGCCATCCCCTGGCCTGGCTGCGCTGCAGCGCGATCGGTTTCGGCGCGTTCTACCTGCTGCTGTCGTTCGCCGCGTCCAGCGGCCCGTCGTGGCTGGTCGCGGGCAGCTTCCAGTTCACCGTGGTTGCGGGGATCCTGTGCGCGCCGCTGCTGTATCGCGACGCGCGCCGGCGGATCCCGCGCGCCGCGCTGATGGTCGCGGCGCTGATCCTGGCCGGCGTGCTGCTGCTGCAGGCCGGCCACGGCGGCGGTGCCATCGACCGCGCCGGCTGGATCGCGCTGGCCTGCGTGCTCGGCGCCGCGGTGGCCTATCCGCTGGGCAACCGCCTGCTGCTGCTGCACCTGGAGCGCAGTGGCGAGGACCTCAACGCCACCCAGCGCGTGTTCGGCATGACCCTGGCCAGCCAGCCGCTGTGGTGGCTGGTCGCGGCCTGGGCCTGGACGCGCAGCGGCGCGCCGCCGGCGGACCAGGTGTGGCTGGCGGCGGGCGTCGCGCTGAGCGCCGGCGTGATCGCCAGCATCCTGTTCTTCCAGGCCACCGGCATGGTGCGCGACAACCCGACGGCGCTTGGCGGCGTCGAGGCGATGCAGGGTTCCGAGCTGCTGTTCGCGATCGTGATCGGCGTGCTGTTCCTCGGCGAGCCGGTGCCCGGCGCGGTCGGCCTCGCGGGCGCGGCGCTGATCATCGGTGGCATCGGCGTCTTCGCCTGGCTGGTGTCGCGCCACGCGGCCGGCCATCCGGCGCGCCAGCGCGCGCTGCGCACGGACAAGGGCGCATGAGCGCGGACCTGCACATCGACGTGCACGGCCGCGGCGCGCCGCTGGTGCTGCTGCACGGCTGGGCGATGCACGGCGGCGTATTCGCACCGCTGGTGGCGCGGCTGGCGGATCGCTTCGAGCTGCATGTCGTCGACCTGCCAGGCCACGGCCGCAGCCGCGACAGCGCCGTCGCGCTCGAGCCGGACGCGGTGGTCGCGGCGGTGGCCGCGCGCGTGCCGGCCGCGCCCTGGCTCGGCTGGTCGCTCGGCGGCATGTTCGCGCTGCGCGCGGCGGCGCTGCGCCCGACGCAGGTGCCGGGACTGGTGATGCTGTGTTCGGCGCCGCGCTTCGTACGCGACGCTGCGCCGATCGCGGCTGTAGCCGCTCCTACAGCCCCGAGGCCAGCCGCGACTGCCACACCAGGCCATGCAACTGCAGGAGCGGCTACAGCCGCGATCGACGACAGCGGCAGATACGGCATGTCGGCGGAGATCTTCGCCAACTTCGCCAAGGGCCTGCGCGACGATTACCACGGCACCCTGGAGCGCTTCATCGCGCTCGAAGCCTTCGGCTCGGACGACGCCCGCGGCGCGCTGCGCGCGCTGCGCGGCGAGGTGTTCGCGCGCGGCGAGCCGCCGGCCGCGGCGCTGGCGCAGGGGCTCGACCTGCTGCGCACCGTGGACCAGCGCTCCCTGCTGCCGGGACTCGCGGTGCCGAGCCTGTGGATCGCCGGCCGTCGCGACCGCGTGGTGGATCCGCGGGCGATGCGCGCCGCCGCCGCGGCCGCGCCGGGCGCACACGTCGTGCAGATCGAACGCGGCGGACACGCCCCCTTCCTCACCCACGCCGACGAGGTGGCCGCGGCCATCGCCGGCTTCCTCGCGCAGGCCCGCGCGGGCACGGCGCCGGGCGCCACGGAATCGACATGAACGACGTCTTCGACCACCGCCAGGTCCGCCGCGCCTTCTCGCGCGCGGCCGGCAGCTACAGCGCCGCCGCCGACCTGCAGCGCGAGATCGAATCGCGCCTGCTCGAATCGCTGGAATACCTCGGCGAGCAGTCGCCGGCGAGCATCGTCGACCTCGGCAGCGGCCCCGGGACCGCCGCGATCGAGCTGCGACGGCGCTGGCCGAAGGCCCGCGTGGTCGCGATCGACCTCGCGCTGCCGATGCTGCGCCAGGTCGCGCCCAGGCGCGGCTGGAACCCGCTGCAGCGGCCCATCGACCGCATCTGCGCCGATGCCCGCGCGCTGCCCCTGGCCGACGACAGCGTCGACCTGATCTTCAGCAACCTCTGCCTGCAGTGGGTCGATGACCTCGACGCGCTGTTCGCCGGTTTCCGCCGCGTGCTGCGTCCGGGCGGCCTGCTGCTGTGTTCGACCTTCGGCCCCGACACCCTGCACGAACTGCGGACCGCGTTCGCCGGCGCCGACGCCGCGGCGCACGTCTCGCCCTTCCCGCCCATGGCCGCGTTCGGCGACGCGCTGATGCGCGCCGGGTTCCGCGATCCGGTGCTCGACCGCGACGTCGACGTGCATCGCCACCCCGACATGGCCGACCTCATGCGCGGCCTGCGCGCGCTGGGCGCGACCAATGCGCTCGCCACGCGGCGGCGTGCGCTGACCGGACGCGGGCGCTTCGCCGCCGCGCAGGCCGCCTACGAACCGTGGCGCGGTGAGGACGGCCTGCTGCCCGCCACCTGGGAAACCGTCACCGCGATGGCCTGGGCACCGGCGCACGGCCAGCCGATCCGCGAGGGCGGCGAGGACGTGGCGCGCTTCCCCGCATCCGGGATCCCGGTGCGCCGCCGCGGCGGCTGAGCCCGCCGGCAGCGGCACCCGCGCCGTGGCGCGCGGACACGCATGCGGCGCACCCGCGCCCGTGGCCAGCGTTCATCCTGCGGCGCAGGTCGCTGCATACACTCGCGCCATGCCGAACCTGCCGCCCCGAATCCAGTCCCGTCCCGCCATCGCGCGCTCCGGCCACGCCAGCCGCGCCACTGGCCTGCAGCACCGGCTGCGTCGCATGCTCGCGCTGCCGGCGCTCCTGCTCGCACTCGCGCCGGTGCTGTCGGCGAACGCCCAGCGCTACGACATCGATCTCTCCCAGCTCGATCCGTCCGCGGTGATGTCGCTTGGCGACGACGTGCTGCTGCGCGCGCCGGACCCGGCGATCGACCGCCTGTTCAAGGCCGTGCACGCCAGCTCCCGCTCGGACAGCGAATCCACCGCCCTGTGCACGCTGTTCGAGCCGGACGCCGCGCGCGACGTGGCGGCGTTCCAGCGCGCGGTCGATCGCCTGGGCGATGCCAGCCGCGAGCGCTTCGTGCTGGCCTTCACCGACATCGCGCTGACCGGGCTGCAGGGCCAGATGCAGCCCTACGATCCCGCGCATGCGCGCCAGGTGCTGAAGTCGGCCGCGGTCAGCGCGACCTTCCTGCACGAGGGGTTCATGCTCGGGCTCGCCTCCGAGGGGAGTGACGCGGCCAGCCGCGCCGCGCGCTGCCGCTCCTTCCGCTGGCTGGTGGGCGTGCTCGACGGCCTGCCGCAGGCCGACCGCGCCGCGGCCACGCGCTGGCTGCTGCGCGAAGGATTGACCCTGGTGGGGCAGGCCGGCTGACGGGGCGGCCGGCTCAGTCCGGCGAAACCACCAGGTCGCGGTGGAAGAAGTACACCTCGCGCGCGAGGAAGCGCCAGCGGGTGCGGAAGCTGCGGAAGCGCGTGCTGGGGGTCGGCGAGCCCACCGCGTCGATGCCGAGGTGGCGGCACAGCCGCAGCGCGCGCGCCATGTGCAGCGGGTCGCTGACCACGATCACGCGCTGCAGGCCGTGGTCGGACAGCAGGTCGCGGCTGCGCGCGAGGTTCTGGTAGGTGGTGCGCGACAGCGTCTCGATCAGGATCGCGTCCTCCGGCACGCCGGCGCGCAGCGCGAAGCTGCGCGCGACCTGCGACTCCGAGAAGCGCGCGCCGTCGCCGTAGCCGCCGGTGAACACCAGGGCACCGGCATAGCCGCGGTCGTAGAGCTCGATGCCGTGGCGGATGCGCTCGGTGAACACCGGCGAGGGACGCGTGTCGTAGGCCGCCGCCCCCAGCACCACGATCGCGTCGGCCGGCCGCGCCTGGTCGCGTCCACCGACATAGACGATCCACGCGGCCACGCCCAGCAGCCACAGCACCACCACCAGCAGCAGGCGCAGCGGCCAGCGCCACAGGCGCCGCGGCCGGGCGCCGCGGTGGCGTCGCCGGCGCCTCACGCCGCCGCGGCCCAGGGCAGGGCGTCGAGGTCGACGTTGCCGCCGCTCAGCACCACGCCCACGCGCAGCCCCGCGAAGCGCTCGCGATGCGCGAGCACCGCCGCCAGCGCGATCGCCGAGGACGGCTCGACCACCTGCTTCATGCGCTGCCAGATGAGGCGCATGGCCGAGACGGTGCTGGCGTCGTCGACCACCAGCACCTCGGCGCCGTGCGCGTGCAGGATCTCGAAGCCCGGCGCCCCGAGGGTGCCGCGCAAGCCGTCGCAGATCGTGTCGGGGACGAACCCGGTGACCCGTTCGCCGCGGGCCAGCGAGTCGCGGGTCTCGGCCGCGCCGGCCGGCTCGGCCAGCACCAGTCGGCATCCGGGCGCGCGGGCCGCCAGCGCCAGGGCCGTGCCCGCGGCCAGCCCGCCGCCGCCCACCGGCACCACCAGGGCATCGAACGGGCCCGAGCTGGCCAGCAGTTCCAGCGCCGCCGTGCCCTGGCCGGCGATGACCGCGGGATCCGCGTACGGATGCACGAACACGGCGCCGGTCGCGTCGATGACGCCGGCGCAGGCGGCTTCACGCGCGGCGATCCCGGCATCGCAGTGGTGCAGGACCGCGCCGTAGCCGGCGATCGCCGCGAGCTTGCTGGTGACTGCGCCCCGCGGCGCCACCACCTGGCAGCCGATGCGCCGCGTGGTCGCGGCCAGCGCCAGCGCGGCGCCGTGGTTTCCGGAGGAGTGGGTGGCCACCCCCCGCCGCGCCTGCGCCTCGGACAGGGCCCAGACCGCGTTGCAGGCGCCGCGGAACTTGAACGCGCCGGCGCGCTGCAGGTGCTCGGCCTTGAACGCGAGGTGGCAACCGGCCAACGCGTCGATGGCCGTGGAACGCAGCACCGGCGTGGGCTGCGTGTGGGGTGCGATCCGGGCGGCGGCGGCCAGGACGTCGTCGAAAGTGACGGCAGCGGGCATGCCGCCAGACTAGCGGACTTGCGGACGCGGTTCAGCTGCGTCCACCCTGCGGGTCCGGGGTTAAGCCGCAATTCAATGGCCTGGGCCGACCCTGTGACGGCAACCACACGGGGGAAGGCGACATGCGCAAGATCCTCATCGGCCTCGCCGCAGCCCTCCTGGCCGGTTGCGCGACGGGCTATGGCTACAGCGAGTACGGCGGCAGCTATGGCCGCGGCTACGGCGACTACTACCATGGCAGCGCCGCGCCCTACGGCCATTCCGGCTACTACGATCCGTACTACGGCGGCTATGGCTACGGCAGTCCCGGTTACTACCGCGGCTCGGGCTACTACGGCGGCCTCTACGGCGCGTGGGGCTCCCCGTGGTACGGCGGCTACCCCGGCTGGTACAGCCGTCCCGGATACCAGCACCGTCCGCCCTATCGTCCCCAGCCCGGCGGCCGGGACCGCCCCGATGTCCGCCCGCCGGTGAGCAGGGGGCCCGGATCCTCCAACCCGCGGATTCCGTCGTCGCTGGAGGAGTTCGAGCGGATACGGGACGCGCGGCGCGCGTCCCCGCGGCCGGGCGCCGCGTCCCCGCTGACGCGCGGCGTCGGTGAAGCGGCTCCGCCGCGCAGCCGCCTGCGCTCGCCCCAGGAGCTGCGTCGTCCGATGCCGCCGCTTCAGCGCAGCGCGCCGGTCCGGCAGCAGCCGACCGCACCGCCCCGCAGTCGTGTGCGCGATGGCGGTGCCCTGCGCGCGCCTGCGGGATCGGACGCGCCGCTGCGCTCCGCGCCGTCGCCGCGGATGCGCACGATGCCGGCCCCGCGGGCCCAGACCGCGCCGCCGATGCGGCAGGCACCGAGGCAATCGGCCCCATCGCGGGCCTCGGCTCCCACCCGCGTGTCTCCGCAGCGGCTGCGCCGGCCGGCGACCGAGGAAGAGCGGTAACGCGACCGCCGTCGCGCAAATCGGCCTCGGGAACGCTTGCGCCGGCATCGCAGTCGTCGCAAGCTAGGCCGACTGACCGGTTGCGTCGCTTCCTGACGTAAACCGGGGTGACCAATGTCGACACCCGGCGGGGGAGCCCGGATCCCCCCTGTTCCGCTCCTGCCGGGTGTCGGCGCCTTACCCGGCATCGCGGGCCTCCAGGGCCCGCCGAAAAAAAACGGGGCCGAACGTCCCCCGACGTCCGGCCCCTTCGCTTCCCCGGGATGCGCTTGGCCAGCCCTGTTCCAATCTCCGGCCACGCCCCCCTAGGCGATTGCCATCCCGGGTGCGCCTGTATCGAATGCAGGATGCGTGCCAACTTCCCTCCGCCCGCCGCATCGACGCGGCCAAGCGCGATAATTGCGAAATGCATCACGACTTCCATCGCCACGACGTCATCGTGATCGGCGGCGGCCACGCCGGCACCGAAGCCGCGCTCGCCGCGGCGCGTGCCGGCGCGCGCACGCTGCTGCTCACGCACAGCATCGAGACCATCGGTGCGATGAGCTGCAATCCGGCGATCGGCGGCATCGGCAAGGGCCACCTGGTGCGCGAGATCGATGCGCTGGGTGGACTGATGGCGCGCGCCGCCGACGCGGCCGGCATCCAGTGGCGCCGGCTCAACGCGTCCAAGGGTCCGGCCGTTCGCGCGACGCGCTGCCAGGCCGACCGCGCGCTGTACCGCGCCTTCGTCCGCCGTGCCGTGGAAGCGCAGCCGGGCCTCACGGTGTTCCAGGCCGCGGTCGACGACCTGGTGATCGAGGGCGGCACGGTGCGCGGTGCGATCACCCACACCGGACTGCGCTTCGATGCGCCGGCGGTGGTGCTCACTGCGGGCACCTTCCTGGCCGGCCGCATCCACGTGGGCGAAGCGCAGCACGCGGGCGGGCGCATGGGGGATCCGCCCTCGACGCGGCTGGCCGAACGCCTGCGCGAAGGCCCCTTCGTCGTCGACCGCCTAAAAACCGGAACGCCGCCGCGCATCGACGGCCGCACGCTGGACTATTCGGTGATGGTCGAGCAGCCCGGCGACGACCCGCGTCCGGTGTTCTCGTTCATGGGCACGCGCGACGACCACCCGGCGCAGGTGTCGTGCTGGATCACCCAGACCACGGCGCGCACGCACGACATCATCCGCGCCGCGCTGCATCGCTCGCCGCTGTATTCCGGGCAGATCGAAGGCACCGGGCCGCGCTACTGCCCCTCGATCGAGGACAAGGTGGTGCGCTTCGCGGAGAAGGACAGCCACCAGGTGTTCGTCGAACCCGAAGGCCTCGGCGTGGCCGAGATCTATCCCAACGGCATCTCGACCTCGCTGCCATTCGACGTGCAGCTGGCGCTGGTGCGCTCGGTGCAGGGCTTCGAGCGCGCGCACATCACCCGCCCGGGCTACGCCATCGAATACGACTACTTCGATCCGCGCGGACTCAAGGCGACGCTGGAGACCAAGGCCGTCGCCGGGCTGTACTTCGCCGGCCAGATCAACGGCACCACCGGCTACGAAGAGGCCGCCGCGCAGGGACTGCTCGCCGGGGCGAACGCCGCGCGCGCCGTGCAGGGCCGCGAGGGCTGGGCGCCGCGCCGCGACCAGGCCTACCTGGGCGTGCTGGTCGACGACCTCATCACCCACGGCACCGTCGAGCCCTACCGCATGTTCACCAGCCGCGCCGAGTACCGGCTGCAGCTGCGCGAGGACAACGCCGACCTGCGGCTGACCCCCGTTGGCCGCGGGCTCGGCCTCGTCGAAGACGCGCGCTGGAGCGCGTTCGCGCGCAAGCGCGACGCGGTCGCCGTCGAAACGCAGCGCCTGGGCGCGCTGTGGGCCTCGCCGAACAACGCCACCGGGCGCGACGCCGCCGCCACCCTCGGCATCGACATCAGCCGCGAGTGCAGCGGACTCGACCTGCTGCGCCGCCCGGAGCTCGACTACGCGAAACTGGCGTCCGTGGCGTCGTTCGGCCCGGCGGTGGCGGATGCGGCGGTGGCCGAACAGGTCGAGATCGAGGCCAAGTACGCCGGCTACCTCGAACGCCAGCGCGAGGAGATCGCGCGCCAGCGACGCAGCGAGGACGCGCTGATCGGGGGGGGCTTCGACTACGCCACCGTGCGCGGCCTGTCCGCCGAGCTGCGGCAGAAGCTGGAGCAGGTCCGGCCGCAGACCGTCGGCCAGGCGCAGCGAATCCCCGGCATGACCCCGGCGGCGATCTCGCTGCTGCTGGTGCACCTGGAGCGCGCGCGGCGCATCGCCGCGGCCTGAGGCTCGACGTGGGATGCGGCCGCGCGCCGCTGGCGAGCATCCGCTCCCGGGCGGCCTGGCCGATGGCGCCGCCGCGGTCCGGGCGGCAAGCTGTCGCCATGGACCGTCTCCATCTTCCCTCCACCGACGCGCCGGCCGCCGGCAGCGAGCAGGCCGTGCTGCGCGCGTCGATCTTCGCGACCGTGCTGGTGGCGGCGCTGGGCATCGTCGCGGGCCTCGCGTCGGGCTCGTTCGCGATCGTCTTCGACGGCGTGTACTCGCTGTTCGACGCCCTGGCCAGCATGCTCGCCCTGCTGGTGGCCAACATGATCGCGGCCTATGGCGCCAGCGGCGAGCGCGGCGGTGAGCTCGAGGAGCGCTTCACCATGGGCGTCTGGCACCTCGAGCCGATGGTGCTGGGGGCGACCGGCCTGCTGCTGATCGGTTCCACCAGCTACGCGCTGATCAATGCCATCGGCAGCTTCCTGTCCGGCGGCCGCGAACTTCAGTTCGGCCAGGCGATCGCCTATGCCGTGGTCACCCTGGCGGTCAGCCTGGCGATGGCCGCGTACGGCCATCGCGCCAACCGGCGCCTGCGCTCGCCGCTGGTGCTGATCGACGTGCAGGCCTGGCTGATTTCGGCGGCGATCACCGCGGCCCTGCTGGTGGCCTTCGTCGTCGGCGTGGCGATCCAGGGCACGCGCTACGACTGGATGGTGCCCTACGTCGATCCGGCGGTGCTGGCCCTGGTGTGCCTGGTGATCCTCCCGCTGCCGCTGCGCACCGTGCGCGCGGCGCTGGCCGACGTGCTGATGGTGACGCCGCCGCTGCTGAAGCAGCACGTCGACGCGGTCGCGCGCGCCTTCGTCGAACGCGAAGGCTTCCTGTCGCACCGGGCCTACGTGGTGCGCAAGGGCCGTGGCCGGCATATCGAGGTGTTCTTCATCGTGCCGCGCGGGTGGCCGGCGCGCACGCTGGAAGCCTGGGACGAGCTGCGCGACGAGATCGGCGAGGCGATCGGAGAAGACAGCCCCGACCGCTGGCTCACCATCGCCTTCACCGCCGATCGCGAGTGGGCCTGAGGCCTCAGTCGCCGGCGGCGCCGGGATGGCGCTCCAGCCATTTCGCCAGCTGCTCGCGGTAATACTGCAGCTCGTCGGCGTAGCTGTCGTTCACGCAGGGGTCGCAGCCGCTGTCGCAGCAGTCGCTGGGCAGGGGCGCTTCGGGCGGGACCGGGCGCGGGTCGGCGTCCAGGAGGGTGAGGGGCAGGCGCTGGGACATGGCCCGCCATTGTCCCATCACGCGGCTGCGGCTGCAGCCGCCGGGGCCGGGACTGCAGCCGCGAGGTGCGGCCCAGGCCCGTGCGGGCGCTTGCTACACTGCCGCGGAGACGTGAACAGGGGCACGTTGCGACCCGAATGCCAGGCGTGTCTTCCCGAATGTGCGCCGGCGTCGCGCCGCGGCTGCGCCGTGCGTGGGCGGTGCTGCTCGTCTGCGCGCTGCTGGCCGCGGCGGGCGCGGCCCTCGCGCTGGATCCGGGGCTGCCGCCCGAGCGCTACACGGTCACCCGCTGGAGCGCGGACGACGGCCTGCCGCACAGCCAGGTCCACGACATCGTCCAGACCGACGACGGCTTCCTCTGGATCGCCACCTGGGAAGGAACGGTGCGCTTCGACGGCCGCCAGTTCCGCGAGGTCGAAGCGCTCAACCACGCCGAAGGCCGCCGCCTGCCCTCGCGGCTGTTCTGGCGCGACGCCGATGGCAGCTTCCTGGCCGCCGTCGACCACCTCGGCCTGAGGCGGGTCCTCGCGGATGGCGCGGTGCGGCCGGCCTGCACCGGCTTCCCGCGGCTGGACGCGATGCGCGTGGCCGCGGGCCGCGATGGCCGGGCCTGGGTGGCGGCCCGCGACGGCCTGTACCGCGTCGGAGGCGAGGGCGACTGCATCCGGGTGGAGGGCGGTGCCAGCCTGGTGGCGCAGCCGGTGCTGGCCCTGGTCGCGCATCCGGACGGCAGCCTGTGGGTGGGCAACCGCCGCGGCCTGCACCGCTGGAACGGCGGCGAACTCGAGCCGCTGGGCGAACGCCTCGGCCTGCCGCGTGGCGAGGTCCGGGTGCTCGAGACGACCCGCGAAGGCGACATCTGGGTCGGCGGCGACGCCGGGGCCTGGCGCTACCGCCAGGGCCGGCTGGAGCGCCATCGCAGCGAACGCGTCGAGGGCCTGCTCGAGGACCGCCAGGGCGCGGTCTGGGTGGCCGCCACCGAGTCCAGGATGCTGCGGTTCTGGAAGGGGCGCTGGCAGGCGCTGGACGCCCGCCACGGCGTGGAGGGCTACGCCACCGGGGCGCTGTACGAAGGTCGAGAGGGGCTGGTCTGGTTCGGGACCACCCACGGGCTGTTCCGGGTCTCGGATGGCCCGGTCTGGGGCGTCGGACGCCAGCACGGCCTGCCCACCGACTACATCCGCAGCCTGCTGCAGACGCGCGACGGGCAGGTGTGGATCGGTCACTCCGGCGGCCTGAGCCGGATGCGCGGCGCCGACATCGAAGAGGTCTATCCGAAGCAGGGCCAGCCGCGCGGCTCGGTGCTGTCGCTGGCGCGCGCCGCCGACGGCGGCGTCTGGGCCGGCACCTACAACCGCGGCGTGCTCCACGTGGGCGCGGGCCCGGCGGCCCCGGTGCGCGCGCTGGGCGGGGTCGACGGCCGCCTGGCCACCGAGCAGGTCCGCGTGCTGGCCGAGGACGCGCAGGGCACGCTGTGGATCGGGACCGAGCGCGGGCTGATGGCCTGGCGCCGTGGCGTGCTCGAGGTCGAACCGCTGCCAGGGCTGCCGGCGCTGCCGGTGCGCGCGCTGCACTGGACCGGCAACGGGCGGATGTGGGTCGGGTTCCTCGGAGGGCTGGCACGGGTCGAACCCGACGGCCGCGTCGAGGTGCTGCAGGCCGAACGCGACTATCCCGCGCTGTCGGCGCTCGACTTCCTGCCCGCGTCCGGCGGCGGCCTGTGGATCGCCAGCGACCGTGGGCTGCTGCGCCACGATGCCGCGGGTTTCCGCCTGTACGGCCGCGAGCAGGGGCTGTCGGGCAGCACGGTGTTCCGGATCCTCGGCGACGACTTCGACAACCTCTGGATCAGCGGCAACGACGGCGTCACCCGGATCCCGCTCGCCGCCTTCGACGCCGTCGACCAGGGCCGCAGCGCGCGCCTGGACCTGCAGGGCTTCACCCGCGACGACGGCATGCCCAGCCGCCAGGCCAACGGCGGCAGCGCGCCCGCGGGATGGCGCATGCACGACGGCGAACTGTGGCTGCCGACCGCGCGCGGGATCGCGGTCTTCGATCCACGGCGGGTCATGGATGCGCTGGACGGCGTCGTCTCGCTGGTGGTCGACGACCTGGTGGTCGACGGTGCGCCGCTCGCGCCCGGCCAGCTGCAGGCGCTGCCCGCGGGCGCGCGCCTGGGCATCGGCTTCACCGGCATCAGCCTGCGCAACCCGGGAGGCCTGCGCTACCGCTACCGCATGCACGGCCTCGACGCCGGATGGATCGAGGCCGCGCACGCCGGCGAGGTCACCTACACCAACCTGCCGCCCGGCCCGTTGGGCTTCGAGCTGCAGGTGGCGCGCGCGCCGGTGGACTGGTCGCGCCCGGCCGGCACCGCCCGGCTGGAGCTCGAGGTCGCGGCGCCCTGGTGGTCGCGGCCGGACGCGCGTGCGGCGATGGTGGCGGGCCTGCTGCTGCTGTTCGCCGGGATCCACCAGTGGCTCGGGCGCCACCAGCGTGCGCGCCAGCGGCGGTTGGAGACGCGCGTGGCCCAGCGCACCGAGGAGCTGCGCGAGAAGAACCGCCAGCTCGAGGACGCCTCGCGCCAGCGCGAGCTGCTGATGGAGCAGCTCGCGCACCAGGCCAGCCACGACCCGCTGACCGGCCTGCCCAACCGCCGCGCCAGCGACCAGGACCTGGCCGCGGCGATCGGCCAGTCGGAAGCCGGCGGTGCGCCGATGTGCGTGGCGATCATCGACATCGACCGCTTCAAGGACATCAACGACCGCCATGGCCACCTCGCCGGCGATCGCGTGCTGGCGCGCGTGGCAGGGCAGCTGCACGCATCGCTGCAGTATCCGGCGGCCTTCATCGGCCGCACCGGCGGCGAGGAGTTCACCGTGGTGATCCGCGGCACCCGGCTGCAGGACGCGGTGCTGCGGCTGGAGCGCGCGCGGCGCGACGTGGCCGCGCTGCGCATCGCGCCCGATGGCGAGGTGCTGGCCTGCACGATCAGCATCGGCGTGGCCGAGCGCGCACGCGGCGAAGGCGCCGACGCCCTGCTGCGGCGCGCCGACCGCGCGCTGTACGACGCCAAGCAGCGCGGGCGCGACCGCGTCGTCGCGGTCTGAGGTCCGGTTCCGTCCCGCGTGTGGCGGGGACGGGACCGCCGGATCAGCCGCCCTTGGCGCGGGCGAAGGCGTCGGCCAACGCGCTGTTGGCCGGCGCGGCCGCCGGGCGCACGGAGCCGCCGCCACCACCGCGCGGCGCGGCGCCGCCGGCCGGACGCGAACCGCCGCCGCGGTGCCCCTGGCCAGCCCGCTCGCCCCTCGGACCGGCGTCGCGGCGCGCGTCCTGGCGCTGCTCGCGCGGCGCCGGGGCATCGTCCAGGCGCCGCGTCAGCGCGATGCGCTTGCGGGCCACGTCGACCTCCAGCACTTTCACCCGGACGATGTCGCCGGCCTTGACCACCTCGCGCGGATCCTTGACGTAGCGATCCGACAGCGCCGAGATGTGGACCAGGCCGTCCTGGTGCACGCCGATGTCGACGAAGGCGCCGAAGGCCGCGACGTTGCTCACCACGCCCTCCAGGATCATCCCTTCGCGCAGGTCCTTGATGTCCTCGACCCCGTCGGCGAACTTCGCCGCCTTGAACTCGGGGCGCGGATCGCGGCCGGGCTTCTCCAGCTCGGCGAGGATGTCGCGCACGGTCGGCTCGCCGAAGCGCGCGTCGACGTAGTCGCGCGGCTTCAACGTGCGCACGAAACCGCCGTCGCCGACCAGCGCCTGGATCGGCTTGCCGGTGGCGGCGACGATGCGCTCGACCACCGGATAGGCTTCCGGGTGCACGGCCGATGCGTCCAGCGGCTCGTCGCCATCGGCGATGCGCAGGAAGCCGGCGCACTGCTCGAAGGTCTTCTCGCCCAGGCGCGGCACCTTCAGCAGGTCCTTCCGGCGCTTGAACGGCCCATTGGCATCGCGGTGCGCGACGATGTTCGCCGCCACCGTGGACGACAGGCCGGACACGCGCGAGAGCAGCGCGCCCGAGGCGGTGTTGACGTGCACGCCGACCGCGTTGACGCAGTCCTCGACCCGCGCATCCAGCGCGCGGGCGAGCCTGAACTGGTCGACATCGTGCTGGTACTGGCCCACGCCGATCGCCTTGGGCTCGATCTTCACCAGCTCGGCCAGCGGGTCCTGCAGCCGCCGCGCGATCGACACCGCGCCGCGGATCGAGACGTCGAGGTCCGGGAATTCCTTCGCCGCGGTTTCCGAGGCGGAGTACACCGAGGCACCCGCCTCGCTGACCACGATCTTCTGCATCGCCAGCGCAGGGACGCGCTTCAGCAGGTCGCCGGCCAACCGGTCGGTTTCGCGCGAGGCGGTGCCGTTGCCGATCGCGACCAGCTGCACGCCATGCGCGGTGCACAGCTTCTCCAGGCTGGCCAGCGACTGGTCCCACTGCCGGCGCGGCTCGTGCGGGTAGATCGTGTCGGTGGCCACCAGCTTGCCGGTGGCGTCGACCACCGCGACCTTGACGCCGGTGCGCAGGCCCGGGTCGAGGCCGAGCACGGCTTTCGGGCCCGCCGGCGCGGCCAGCAGCAGGTCCTGCAGGTTGTCGCCGAACACCGCGATCGCCTCGGCCTCGGCCTTTTCGCGCGCCTGCGAGAACAGGTCGAGCATCAGGTGCAGCTGCAGCTTGGCGCGCCAGGCCAGGCGGCAGGCATTGAGCAGCCAGGCGTCGGCGGGCCGGCCGGAGGCGCGGATGCCCGCGCGCAGCGCGATCCGGCCCTCCGCATACGCATTGCCGGCCTCGACGTCGGCGCCCGGCTCCAGTTCGAGCGCCAGGAACTCCTCGCGGCGGCCGCGGAACAGGGCCAGCAGGCGGTGCGAGGGAATCTTCGCCAGCGGCTCGGCGTGGTCGAAGTAGTCCTGGAACTTCTCGCCCGCGGCCTCCTTGCCCTCGACCACCTTCGAGCGGATCACGCCGCGCTCGGCGAGCCATTCGCGCAGTTCGCCGATCAGCGCGGCGTCCTCGCCCCAGCGCTCGAGCAGGATCGCGCGCGCGCCGTCCAGCGCGGCCTTGGCATCGGCCACGCCTTTGTCGGTGTCGACGTAGCGCAGCGCGACTTCCTCGGGAACCTGCGAGGGATCGGCCAGCAGCCCGTCGGCCAGCGGCTCCAGGCCCGCCTCGCGCGCGATCTGGGCGCGGGTGCGGCGCTTCTGCTTGTAGGGCAGGTACAGGTCCTCCAGCCGCGACTTGCTGTCGGCGGCCTCGATGTCGGCGCGCAGTTCGTCGCTCAGCTTGCCCTGCTCGTCGACGCTGGCGAGGATCGCGGCGCGGCGGTCCTCGAGCTCCCGCAGGTAGGACAGGCGTGCTTCGAGGTCGCGCAGCTGGGTGTCGTCCAGGCCGCCGGTGACCTCCTTGCGGTAGCGGGCGATGAAGGGCACGGTCGCACCCTCGTCGAGCAGGCCGACGGCCGACTCGACCTGGCTGCGCTGGGCGCCGATCTCGGCGGCGATGGTCTGGGCGATCTTGCGCGCGAGCGCGGGGGACACTTCGGACATCGGGAGGCGGTCGTCATGCGGCGCTTGGCGCGGAACCGCCGATTGTCCCCCCGCATGCCGGCGCGCGGTACCCGTTGACACAGCGGACCGCGCGGGCCACGCGCAGGCGGCAGAGGTGGTGGACAGGGTCGCTGCCACGGTACGCTCGGGCCATGCGCACCGCCATCCTCGCCCTCGCCGTGCTGGGCCTCGTCGCCGGCTGCGGCGACGAGGCACCGGCGCCCGCCGCCGACGTCCCGTCCAGCACCGCCATCGCCGATCCCGCGCTCGAGCGCGTGGTCACCGGGTGGCCGCTGCCGGCCATGCTGCCCGGCTCCGCCCTGCCCGACCTGGTGGCGGTCGACGGCGACCGGCTGCTGCTGTCGTGGATCAACTCGCAGCCCGGCCGCCGGCACATCTTCCAGTTCTCCAGCTACGACCTCGCTGGCGCGCGCTGGGAGACCGCGCCGGCCACGATCGCGGTCGGCAACAGCATGTTCGTGAACTGGGCCGACACCCCGCACATCATGGCCACCGCCGACGGCGCGCTGTGGGCGCACTGGCTGCAGAAGAACGGCGATGCGCCCGCCGCCTACGACGTGGTGCTGGCGGTCTCGCGCGACGGCGGCCGCCGCTGGAGCGAGCCGGTGCGCCCGCACGCCGACGGCACCCGGACCGAACATGGTTTCGTCTCGATGTGGCGGCAGCCGCAGGACGGCCTGGGCATCGCCTGGCTCGACGGTCGCAACACCGCCGGTGCGCACGCGGCTGGCGGCGTCGGGGCGGACGGCGCGATGACCCTGCGCGCCACGAGCTTCGACGCCGGATTGCGCGGCGGCGCCGAGGTCGAGATCGACGCCAGCGTCTGCGACTGCTGCCAGACCAGCGCCGCGGTGACCGCGCGCGGGCCGCTGCTGGTCTACCGCGGGCGCACGGCGGGCGAAGTGCGCGACATCCTCGCCACCCGCCTCGACGGCGACGCGTGGACGCCGCCGAAGCCGGTGCATGCCGATGGCTGGGAAATGGCGGCGTGCCCGGTGAACGGCCCGGCCGTCGCCGCGCACGGCGAGGCCGCCGTGGTCGGCTGGTACACCGCCGCCTCCGGCGAGCCCGAGGTGCGCGTGGCGCACAGCGCGGATGCCGGGGACAGCTTCGCCGCTCCCGTGGTGCTCGACGCCGGCGATGCGGTGCATGGTCGAGTCGCCGTCGCGCTGGACCCGGCGCAGGCCTGGATCCTGTGGCTGCGCGAGGACGGCGAAGGCCAGTCGCTGTGGCTGTCGCGGCGCTCGCCCGACCTGGCCACCGAATACCAGCGCCTCGAGGTCGCACGGCTGGCGGGCCGTGGCCGCGGCACCGGTTTCCCGCAGCTGGCGGTGGCCGGCGGCGTGGCGCACGTGGTCTGGACCGACGCCGTGGACGGCGTCGCCAGCCTGCACGGCGCGCGCATCGTTCCGCGCTGACGCCGGTGGGCGCGGCGCGGCGACCGCCAGGCCGCCGCCGCGCGATCAGCGCTCGTGGCGGTAGTTGATCGAGCCGCGGCTTTCCAGCGAGCTCGACTCGATCTCGACGTCGAAGCCCTTGCGCAGCAGGTACTTCAGGGTCAGCACCTGGCCGCTGCCGAGCAGCGACACGCCGAAGCCGACGTACAGCCGCGGCGACAGCTGCTTGCCGATGCCGAACACGCTGCCGCCCAGGGTGCGCGACTCCATCACCCCGGCGTCGTCCAGGCCGATGCGCTTGCCGATCTGCCCGGCCAGCAGGCTGCCACCGGCGTTGAGCGCGGCCGAGGCGGCGTCGAGGTCGCTGGCCTGGCGACCGCTCAGGCTGGAAAGCGGGCGGCCCAAGGCGAGCAGCGCGAGCGCTTCGGACTCGTCGCTGGAGGGATCGGTCCACACCTGCGCGCGCGGCGCCGAGGCGCGCCCGCTGACATCGATGCCCGCGGTCACGTCGCCGACGCGGCGTTCGGCGCGGATGTCCAGCAGCGGATCCGACACCGGCGTGTTCGACCACGACAGGCGCCCGCGGGTGATCGCCAGCTCCTGGCCATAGGCCTCGTAGCGACCGCCGACCTCGAGCAGGCCATAACCCGTCATCTCGCGGCCCGCACGCGAGACCACGCGCAGCTCGCCGGTGAGCGCACCCTCGAGGCCAAAACCATTCATGCTGACCTCGTCGCCCATCGCCAGCGTCAGGTCGAGCTCCATCGGCAGCGACGGGCCTTCCTCGGGATCCACCGGATCGAGCACGACCACGTCGGGCGACGCGGACACGCCGTCGCTCAGGCGCTCCAGGTCCATGCGCGCGCTGGGCACCAGCACCCGACCGGTCACCTGCAAGGGGCGACCGGCGGCGTAGCGCACCTCGATGTCGGGGCTGGCCACGGCGCGCAGGTCGCGGGTGTCGGATACCAGCACGTCGCGACCGCTCACGCGCAGCTGCAGCGGCGCGCCTTCGCTGCGCCAGCCCAGGCTGCCGTCGATCGCCAGGCGGCTGTCGCCGCCGGTGCCGAGGCTGCCGCTGATGCGCGCGTTGCCGTCGGGCAGGGCGTCGAGCCGCGCCTGGCCGTCGACGATCGCGATCGCGAGCGCGGGCAGTTCGGCGGCGAAGTCCGACAGCGTCGCGTAGCCGCCCAGCGCCGGTGCCGCGCGGGTGCCCGACAGGGCGACGTCCGCGTCCAGCCGTCCGGTGGGCGAGACGATATCGGGGGAGAACAGCTCCAGCCAGGTCAGCTCGCTGGTCGCGGCGGTGAGCTGGCCCTCGAGCGGCGCGTACGCGTCCCAGCCGGTGCGCAGGCGCGCGGTGATGCGGCCATTGCCGTTGAAGCCCAGGCCCAGGCTGGCGTCGATGCGGTTGGCGTCGAACACCGCCTCCAGCGCCAGGCCGCTGTAGGACAGCACGTCGCGGCGTGAGCGCGCGCTGGTGCGCAGGGCGCCGTTGCCGGACGCGACGTTGACGTGGCCCTGCCAGGCGTTGCCGGCGGGACGCAGGCGGGCGTCGATGTCGAGGCTGCCGTCGAGGAACCAGGGCCGGCCGCTGTCCTGCGTCGGCAGGTAGGGCCCGACGAGGGCCAGCGGCAGCGCCTGGCCGTCGATCGCCAGCCCCTGCCGCGGCCAGTCGGCGCTCGCACAGAGCCGGCCACCGACGTCGGAGGCGAGGCAGGCCGGAGCAAGGGTGAAGCCGCCGCCAGCGGTCTGCGCGACGTTCGCCGCCGAGCCCAGCTGCCAGCTGGCGCCGAGCGCCGGTGCGGCCTGCAGGCTGTCGAGGGTGCCGCGCCACAGGCCGTTGGCGCGACGCGCGCTGCCCGAGAGCGACGCCGTGCCGATCCCGCCGGCCGCGCGCGCGTCCAGCCGGAGGTCTTCCACCGCCCCGCGTGCCTGCACTGACAGCGTGTCCAGCGCGATGCCGGCCTGGATCCCGGCCGCATCCACGTCCAGCGTGCCGCCGCCGCCGCGCCAGGGCAGGTGGCCGCGCAGCTGCAGGCGGTCGGCGGTGTAGTCGGCGTAGCGCAGGCCGCTGCCGGCAAGGTCGGCGCGGACATCCGGGCTGTCGCGCCCGCCGGCCACGGTCACCTGGCCCTCGATCCGGCCGGCCGCGCCGGGCAGAAGGTCGTCCAGGCGCAGCGGGGCCAGCGACGCCTGGATGTCGAGCCGGTCGTCGACGCGGCCGCTGGCGTCGATGCGGCTCTGGCCCACGCTCAGCGCCGCCTCGCCCTCGAACGCGGCGACACCGGTCCCGCCGGGCGCCGCGCCGCGCATGGCGAAGCCCGCGCGTCCGCCCAGCCGCCGCCCGCGCAGCTGACCGCCCAGCGCGTCGGCGTCGACGCGCAGGTCGAGGCCGCCGTCGTCGCGGGTGCTGCCGGTGGTGGCGAGGCGGCCATCGATGGCGCCGTCGAATCCGGGAGCGAAGTAGCCGGGGTCGAAGCCGGTCAGGGCCGCGGTGAAGTCCCAGCCCAGCGCCGGCGCCCAGGCCACGTGCCCGCTGCCCTCGAGGCGACCGGTGGGGGTGCTCGCCACCAGGGTGCCGATGTCCAGGCGCTGCTGGTCGCCGCGGCCCTTCAGCTCCACCTCGGCGGTCTCGCCGTTGCGTTCCAGGCTCGCCTCGCCGACGATCGCCCACAGCGCCGCGGTCCCGGCGATTCCCAGGTCGGCGTCGGCGCGGATCGTCGCGGCCGGATCGGGCGTCGGGGCCGGCGTGGCCGCGGCACCGGCGTCCGGGGTGGGCGACCAGCTCACGCCGCGTGCCACCACCGCATAGCGCAGGTCGGCGGCCTTCGGATCGCGGAAGTCGCCGCGGCCGGTGACGGTGACCCGGCCGTCGAGCACGTCGACCACCAGCGGATCGAACTCCAGCACCTGCTCGTCGAGGCTCGCGACCGAGGGCTGGATGGTCGCGCGCAGGTCGCCGTAGGCGAGGTCGCCCTGCAGCTCGGCCCGTCCGCCGGTGCCGCGGGCGGCGAGGTCGAAGGCCACCGGGGTGCCCGGCTCGCCCAGGCCCGCGAGCAGCGCCGGGTCCAGCGCCTCGCTCACTGCGCTGAAGCTCCACTCGGGCGCACCCGCGCCGCGCAGGCCCAGCGCCACGCGCACCGGGGCCGGCGCGTGTCCGGAAAGCGCGACGTCGAGCGCCGACACGTCGCCGCGCGCCACCAGGCCCAGGCGTGGCCGGGTGCTGCCGGCCGGCGCGGGCAGCAGGGCGGAGACGGTGAGGTCCATCCGGTAGTCGTCGGCCGGGGCGTACTCGCCATCGGCGAGCAGGTCGCCGCGGTCGCTGTGCACCATCATCTGGCGCAGCCGCAGCAGGCCGCTCCGGGCTTCCACGCCGCCGCGCACGTCGGCGATGTCGATCAGCGGCTCGCCGCCGCGCAGCACGCGGAAGCCGTCGATCTCGATGGTGTCGGCCTGCAGGCCCAGCGGCGGCTCGATCTGCGGCAGCACTTCGGGCCAGCGCGGCAGCGAGAAGGGCTCGCCGTCGTCGGACGGCGGCAGCTCCAGCAGCGCGCCCTCCACCTGGGCGGCGTCGAGCCGCAGCGTGCGGCCCAGCAGCGGACGCAGCGCCGGGTCGAGCGTGATCCGCCTGGCGCTGAAGCGCAGCGTGTTGGGCGCGGCGCACTGGCCGTAGGGCACCGGCTGGTCATCGACCTCCGGGCAGACCAGCTGCTGGAAGACCACGTCGTGCAGCGTCAGCGGGCCGGAAGCCGGGCCCTCGGCCGCGCGCCACTCCAGCGTGGTGCCGGCCGGCAGGCGCGACACCACCTGCGACAGCAGGAAGTCGCGGCCGCCGAGCGTGCCCAGCAGCCACCAGCCGGCCACCAGCACCAGCGCCACCAGCGCCGTGGTGCCGATGGCGCTGCGCCGCGCCAGCGTGCGCATGCGTGCCTTGCGGCGCGCGCGCAGCTCGCGGATCCGCGCCTCGCGCTCCTCGGGGCTGACCTCGGGCGGGACCGACGCGCGCGCCATCACAGGCTGGTGCCGATGTTGAGGTGCAGGGTGAAGGGGGAATCCGGATCGTCCAGGCCGCGCGCGACGTCCAGGCGCAGCGGACCCACCGGCGTCTGCCAGCGCAGGCCGACGCCAACGCCGGTCCGCAGCTCCGGCGAGCCGCCGAACGCGCTGCCGGTGTCGACGAAGGCGGCCATGCCCCAGGGACCGCCGCCGAAGTAGTGCTCGTACTCGGCGCTCGCGGTGACCACGTGGCGCGCGCCCAGCGCGAAGCCCTCGTCGTCGGCGTCGACCACGCGCGGGCCGACCTCGCGCCATTCGTAGCCGCGGATGCTGCCGTCGCCGCCGGCGTAGAAGCGCAGGCTTGGCGGCATGTCGACCAGCGCATCGGTTTCGGTGCGGCCGTACTCCCCGCGCAGGATCAGCCGGTCGCTCTCGCCGAAGCCCAGGTACCAGTGCGCGCGCGCGTGGAACTGGAAGAACGTGGCTTCCGAGCCCGCGCCCTCGACCCCGCCGCGCAGCTGCAAGCTGCCGCTGTAGCCGGCGCGCGGGAACAGGGTGTCGTCGAGGTCGACGTAGGTCGCGCGCAGCGACGGATAGGTGAAGGTCGCATAGCGGTAGACCGGCGGCGTGGTCGGATCGCCGTCGTTCTCGTACTCGTAGGCCCAGCGCTCGCGCAGCGCGTGCACCGAGGCCAGGAGGTTGAGGTTGCGGTTGTACTGGCCGCTGCGGCTGGCGGCGAACTCGACGCGGCGGGTATCGATGTAGTCGGTCTGCTCGTCGGCGGCCTGCAGTCCGACCGTGTACCAGCCGTCGAGCCAGCGGAAGGCCGGGATCCGGTACTGCAGCGACAGCGTCTTGCGCCGGCTTGCATAGTCCAGCTGCCACAGCGCCTTGTGCCCGCGCCGGTTGACGTAGCGGCGCTCCTGCCCGAGCCGGATGCCGGCGCCGCTGTCGGTGCCGTAGCTGAGGCCGGCGGTATAGACGTCGCGCTTGGCGGGCGTGAGGCTGACGTCCACCGGCACCTCGCCGTCAACGGCGTCTTCCGGGCGCGGCGTGATGTCGATGCGGCTGAAGTAGTCCAGGCGGCTGAGCGAGGTGCGCAGGCGATCCAGGCGGCCCTGGTGGTAGTACTCGCCCTCGTCCCAGTAGACCAGGCGCTCGAGCAGGGCGTTGTCGACCACTTCGGTGGGCGACTGAACGAAGCGGGTCGGCCCCATGTCGTAGCGCTCGCCGCTGGTCCACACCAGCTCGATGTCGGCGGCCTGCTCGGCGCGGGTCACCGCCACGCGGCGCGCGCTGAAGTCGGCGTCGAAATAGCCGCGCTCGGCCAGCCGGCGGCTGATCCGGGTCTTGCTGGACTCGTAGGACGGGTGGTCGAGGATCGAGCCCTCGCGCGGGATGAAGTCGTCCAGCTCCTCCTGCAGGTAGCGGTCGTCGTGGCCCTCGCCGATGATCGCGATGTCGGCGCGGCGCACGCGCACCGGTTCGCCGGGTTCGACCGTCACCACCACGGCCACCGGCGCCTGGGCATCGCCCGCGGCGCGGCTGGCGCCGGCCTCGCGCACCGCCTGCGCGGTGGCTGCGGCGCTGTCCGAGGCCTCCTGTTCCTCCTGTGCCGCGGTGTCGAGCACCACCCGGCGCTCGCCGCCGCGCACGCGCTCGACCACGATCCGCGGGGAGTAGTAGCCGAAGGGCTCGAGTGCCTCGCGGGTCTCGTCGCCGGCCGCGCGCATCATGTAGGCGAGCCGGCGCCAGGTGACGTCGCTGCCGATGGCATCGACCAGCGACAGCGAGGTGCGCACGTTCTCCTCCATCTCCTCGTCGAGCCCCACGATCTCGACCGAGGACACGCTGGCGGCGTGGGCGCTGCCGATGACGGCGCTGCCGGCGATGGCGAAGAGGACGGCGGCGACAGCGGCGCGGTGGGGCGTGGGCATTCGGGGAGGATACCGGTGGGGTGTCGACGGACCCTTAACGCAGGGTCCTTCGGATGCACTGGAATGCCTGTCGTCCCTGGACCCGCCCCCGCTGATCGGAACTGTAGGAGCCGCTACAGCGGCGATCGGGTTACCGGAGCATTCGATCGCCGCTATAGCGGCTCCTACAGGAGCACGGCGTGGTGCACGGGGGATCCGGAGGCTTCAGGCCGACAGCTGGCCGAGTTCCGCCACTGCGCCGAGGCGCTTCGCCAGCCGCTGGAGCAGGGCCAGGCGGTTGTTGCGCAGCGCCGGGTCTTCGGCATTCACCATCACCGCGTCGAAGAAGGCATCGACCTCGGGCCGCAGGCGCGCCAGGCGCGCGAGCGCCGCCACGTAGTCGCCGCGATCCAGCGCCGGACCCGCCTCGGACCAGGCCGCCTCGACCGCGGTCGACAGCGCCCGTTCGGCGGGCTCGACCAGCAGCGCGGTATCGACGTCCTCGGCCATCACGCCGTCGGCCTTGCGCAGGATGTTGCGGATGCGCTTGTCGGCGGCGGCCAGGGCCTCGGCCTCGGGCAGCTTCGCGAAACTGGCGATTGCCGCGATGCGCTGGTCGAAATCCGCCAGCGACGCCGGACGCAGTGCGGCGACGGCACTGAAGTGCTGCGTCGGCACGCCGCGGTCGGCGTAATACCCGCGCAGGCGGTCGAGGACGAAGTCGTAGAGCTCGGTGGCCAGCGTGCGCGCGGCGTCGCCCTGCGGGCGCGCGGCCTCGGGCAGCGCGGCGATGGCGGCGGCGAGGGTCGCGGGCAGGTCGAGTTCGAGCCCGCCTTCGATGATCGTCCGCGCAAGTCCGAGCGCGGCGCGGCGCAGCGCGAAGGGGTCCTTGTTGCCGGTGGGCCTGAGCCCCGCGGCAAAGCCGCCGGCCAGCGTGTCGACGCGCTCGGCCACCGCGAGCAGCCGGCCCAGCGGCGACGGCGCGATCGCGTCGCCCGCGCCGCGCGGCTGCCAGGCTTCGTCGAGCGCGTTCGCCAGCGCCTCGCGATCCTCGCGCGCCAGCCCGGCCAGGGCGGGATCCTGGATCGCGTAGTAGCGGCCGGCGATGCCCTGCAGCTCGGGGAACTCGTTGACCATGCGCGACTGCAGGTCGGCCTTCGACAGCAGCGCCGCCTCGCGGGCCAGGGCCGGAGCCACGCCGACGGCGGTTGCCAGCGATTCGGCCAGCTTCGCCACGCGCGCGGCCTTGTCGGCCACGCTGCCGAGCTTCGCCTGGTAGGTGACCCCGGCGAGGCCGGCGTTCATCCCCGTCAGCCCCTGCTTCATGTCCTCGACGAAGAAGAACCTGGCGTCGGCGAAGCGCGGGCGGATCACGCGCTCGTAGCCCTTGCGCACCTCGGTCTCGTCGCGCGGCACGACGTTGGCCACGCCGATGAAGCGCTCGGACAGCCGGCCCTCGGCATCGAGCACCGGGAAGAACTTCTGGTTGGCCTCCATGGTCGCCACCAGCGCCTCCTGCGGGACCGCGAGGAACTCGTGCTCGAACGAGCAGGCGACGGCATGCGGCCATTCCACCAGGCATTCCACCTGGGCGAGGTTGCCGGATTCGATGCGCGCCACGCCGCCGCCGGCGGTCGCCGCGGCCTGCACGCCTTCGACGATCGCGTCGCGCCGCTCTTCGGGATCGACCAGCACCCTGGCGGCGCGCAGGCCGTCGACGTAGTCGCCGGGCGTGCCGATCCAGACCGGCCGGTCGTGCATGAAGCGGTGGCCGCGGCTCATGCGGTCGGACGCGATGCCGAAGGCGCTCGCGGGCACGACCTCGTCGCCCAGCAGCACCACCAGCCAGTGCGCCGGCCGGGCGAATGCGTGCGCGTGCGCGCCCCAGCGCATCGGCTTGGGGATCGGCATCGCCGCGATCGCTTCGTCCAGCACCGCCTGCAGCAGGTCGCGGGTGGCCGCGCCCGGCGTGACCGAGCGGTGCACGAAGCGCTCGCCCTTCTGGTCGCGGGTGCGTTCAAGCGACGTCCACTCGACGCCGGCCTTCTGCGCGAAGCCCTGCAGCGCGCGCGTCGGCTGGCCGTCGCCGTCGAGGGCGATGTTGAGGTAGGGCCCGAGGACCTCCGAGGACTGCTCGGGCTGGGCGACGGCCACGCCATCGAGCAGCACCGCCAGCCGGCGCGGCGTGTACAGCGGACGCGCGCCATCGGCGAAGGCCACGCCGCGGCGCGACAGTGCATCGCGCACGCCGTCGAGGAAGGCGCGGGCCAGGCCGGGCAGCGCGTTGACGGGCAGCTCGTCGGTGCCCAGTTCGATCAGGAGCGGTGCGGTATCGGTCATCGTGGGGCCCCGGGGTCAGGCGGCGTGGGCCGGCGCGCCGCGCAGGCCGGGGAAGCCGAGCTTTTCGCGCTGCGCGTGGTAGGCCTCGGCGACGGCCTGCGACAGCTTGCGCACCCGCAGGATGTAGCGCTGGCGCTCGGTGACGCTGATCGCGCGCCGCGCGTCGAGCATGTTGAAGCTGTGGCTGGCCTTCATCACCTGCTCGTAGGCCGGCAGCGGCAGGCCGAGTTCGACCAATGTCAGCGCCTCGGCCTCGCAGGCGTCGAAGCGGTGGAAGAGTTCGGCGACGTCGGCGTGCTCGAAGTTGTAGGTGCTCTGCTCGACTTCGTTCTGGTGGTAGACGTCGCGATAGGTCACCGGCGTGCCGTCGGGGCCGTGCGTCCACACCAGGTCGAACACATCGTCGACGTTCTGCAGGTACATGCACAGGCGCTCGAGGCCGTAGGTGATCTCGCCGAGCACCGGGCGGCACTCGATGCCGCCGGCCTGCTGGAACCAGGTGAACTGGGTCACCTCCATGCCGTTCAACCACACCTCCCAGCCCAGGCCCCAGGCGCCGAGCGTCGGGGATTCCCAGTTGTCCTCGACCAGGCGCAGGTCGTGCACCAGCGGGTCGACGCCCAGGCTCTTCAGCGACTCGAAATACAACTCGACGATGTTGTCGGGCGAAGGCTTCATCACCACCTGGTACTGGTAGTAGCGCTGCAGCCGGTTGGGGTTCTCGCCGTAGCGGCCGTCGGTCGGGCGGCGGCAGGGCTGCACGTAGGCGGCATTCCACGGCTCCGGCCCGATCGAGCGCAGGAAGGTGGCGGGATGGAAGGTGCCTGCGCCGACCTCGAGGTCGAGCGGCTGGATCAGCACGCAGCCCTGCGCGGCCCAGTATTCGTTGAGCCGCTGGATCAGCTGCTGGAAGGTGGGTGCGGTCATGCGTGCTCCGGGCCGGCCAGGGGGACGCCGGCGCCATGAATTGGGGACGCGCTAGTATAGCGGGCCCCTCCGCCCGGCCCTTGCGGCTGCGCGCCTCTTTCCGGTGTCGTCGATGATCCGAAACTCGCGTCCCTTCCTCGTCGTCGAGACCGGCCAGCCAGTGCCTTCGATGCGTCGCCACGGCGGCTTCGCGCACTGGATCCGCACCGCCGCGGGACTCGCGCGCGGCGAGGTCGAGGTGGTGAACGTGCAGGCGGGCGATGCGCCGCCGGCACACGGCGAGCATGCCGGGGTGATCGTCAGCGGCTCGGGCGCCATGGTCAGCGACCGCGAAGCGTGGAGCGAGCGCACCGCCGACTGGCTGCGCGACGCCGCGCACGGCGGCGCCCCGGTGTTCGGCATCTGCTATGGCCACCAGCTGCTGGCGCATGCCCTGGGCGGCGAGGTCGCCGACAACCCGCGCGGGCTCGAGATGGGCACGGTCGACCTCGAACTGCATCCCGCGGCCGGCGAGGATCCCCTGTTCACCGGCCTGCCCGCGCGCATCCAGGCGCAGGCCACGCACCTGCAGAGCGTGATCCGCCCGCCGGAGGGCGCGATCGTGCTGGCCAGCTCCACGCTCGACGACCGCCATGCCTTCCGCTGGGGCGAGTCGGCCTGGGGCGTGCAGTTCCATCCGGAGTTCAGCGCCGACCACATGCGCGGCTACGTGCGCGCGCGCGCCGCCAACCTGGAGCGCGGCGGGCAGGATGCCGCGGCGATCCACGCCGCGGTGCGCGCAGCGCCGGACGCGCGCCGCGTGCTGCGCCGCTTCGTGCGCCGGGCGCGTCGCCACGCCTGAACCATCGGGTACGATGGCCGGCGTGGCGCCGCCACGCTGACACCACATGCAATCGGGGAACGGGATGACGACACGCACGATGGGCCCGGCCGCCGGCTGGCGCTGGCTGATGGCCGCTGTGAACCTGGGTGGAAGCAACCCCAAGGCGATCTTCGGCGGCGCGGCCCTGCTGCTGGTGGTGGTGTTCGCCGCGGCGATGGTCCTGAGCATCCTGGCGGCGATGCTGATGCCCGCGGGGATGGGCGCCCAGCTGGCGGGCAGCCTGCTGGTGACCCTGCCGCTGCTGGCGCTGATGGCCGCGCTGATGGTGGGCTACCTGCGGCTGATCGACGCGGTCGAGGCCGGTCGTCCCGCGAGCGCCACCCAGGTCTTCTCCGGTTTCTCCGATCGCAGCGCCTGGGTGCAGGCGATGGTGATCCTGGTGCTGCTGGCGCTGCTGCAGTACCTGCTGATCGCGGGCGGCGTGATGCTGGCCGCGCCCGACGCCGGACGCTGGTACCTCGAGAACATGGCCTCGGCGACGGCGGTGACGCCGGACCAGATGGCCGAGATGCCGCCCGGCTTCGGCCGCATGCTGGCGGTGGTGATGGTGGTGGGCGTGCTGACCTACGCCGCGCAGGCGATCGCGCTCGGCCAGGTGGCGCTGCGCAACCGCGGGATCGGCGGCGCGCTTGGCGACGGTGCCGCCGGCGCGGTGCGCAACGTGCTGCCGCTGGTGGTGCTGATGCTGCTGGGCCTGGTGGCGATGCTGGTGATCGGCATGGTGGTCGGCCTGCTGGCGGTGCTGTTCGGCGGCCTCGCCGGAGGCAGCACCACGGCGATGATCATCGCCGTGGTGGTCGGGATCCCGGTCTACCTGCTGCTGGTGCTGGTGATGATCGTGGTGAGCTTCGGCGTGATGTACGCCATGTGGCGCGACATCTGCGGCGACGGCGAGAGCGCCGGCCGCGACGACGGCACCCGCGTCGCCGTCTGACGCCCGCGGCCCGGCGTTTCGTCCGACCGCCGCCCCGGGCTCAGCCCCGGAGCGCGCGATCCAGGGCGGCCTGCATGGCCGCGCCCATGGCCGCCGCCGCCCAGGCGGTGGCCAGCAGCAGCGCGGCGGCCAGGAGCCACAGCCAGGCGCGTGCCCAGCGCGGCATCGTTGACGGCGCATCCGCCGCCAGGACCACGCGCGTCGCACTGAGGCGGTCGTGCAGTGCCGCATGTGCCGGCGGGATGGCGGCCAGCAGGTGGCCGACGTTGAGGCTCAGCCATGACAGCGTCCCGGCCAGGAAGCGCAGCAGCAGGCGTCCGGTCGCGGCATCGCCCCCGGCCACGGTGGCCACGCGCAGGCCCAGCGCGCGCTTGCCGGGCGTCGCGCGCAGCGACGAGCCTTCGAAGCCCACGCACCAGGCGAGGAACAGCGCCGCGAACACCGCGAGCGGCGGGACCGCGAGCGCGGCCAGCGCCGCCTGCACGTCGCGCGCCGCGGCGAGCAGCGCCGGATCGCGCAGCGCACCGCGCGTCAATGCCAGCAGCGCGCCGGCGCCGGAAGCCGCGTCCGCACCTGCACCGGTCGCCATCGCGCCGCTGACCACGCCCGCCATGCGCTGCGCCAAGGCGTCCACCAGCACGCTCCACGCCGCGGCCAGGGCGCCCGACGCCGGGCGCATCGACCCGACGCACAGCGCCAGCGTCGCCAGGCCGACGGGCAGCGCATCCAGCGACCACGCTGCGCCGCGTCGCCAGAAGCCGGCGGGACGCATCAGTCCGGGCCGGCGGTGCCGGCGGCGGGCTCGCGCCGCGACAGCATCCGCGCGGCGATGATCCCGGCCTCGTACAGCAGGCACATCGGGATCGCCAGCATCAGCTGCGAGATCACGTCCGGGGGCGTGATGATCGCCGCCAGGATGAAGATGCCGACGATCGCGTAGCCGCGCGCCTCGCGCAGCTGCGCCGGCGTCACCCAGCCCATCAGCACCAGGATCACCAGCGCCACCGGCAGCTCGAAGCTCAGGCCGAACGCGAGGAAGATCACCAACACGAAGTCGAGGTAGGCGTTGATGTCGGTCATCATCGCCACGCCTTCGGGCGTGACCATGGTGAGGAAGCCGAACACCGAGGGCAGCACCACGAAGAAGGCGAAGGCGCAGCCGGCGTAGAACAGCAGCAGCGAGCTCGCCAGCAGCGGAAACGCCAGGCGCTTCTCGCGCCGGTAGAGTCCCGGCGCGACGAAGGCCCAGGCCTGGTAGAGCAGCCACGGCATGCTCAGCACCAGCGCGGCGAAGAACGCCAGCTTGAGCGGCGCGAAGAACGGCGACGCGACCTCGACCGCGATCAGCTGCGCGCCCGCGGGCAGCTTGTCGACCAGCGGCTGCGACAGGCGGGTGTAGAGGGTGTTGGCGAACGGCAGCAGCGCGGCCAGCACCACGCCCAGGCCCACGAGCCCGCGGAGGATGCGCGAGCGCAGTTCGAGCAGGTGGTCGAAGATGTTGCCTTCGCCGTCAGCCTCGGCCATCGGCGTCTCCGTCGGCTGCGGGCGTGACCGAAGGTTCCTGCACGGCGGGGGTGCCGGATGCTGCGCCTTCGCCCGGGGTGGGCGCGTCCGGCGCCGCCCGCTCGCCGGCGAGATCGTCGCGCAGCGCCCTGAAGCCCTGGCGGGCGTCAGCGTCCGCCTTGCGCACGCCGGCGTCCAGGTCGTCGACCGCGCTGCGCGCCTGGCGCTCGAAATCGGTGGCGGAGCTGCGCACCGAATCCAGATTGCGCTTGAGCTCCTCGGCCGCCAGCTCGCGCTCCAGCTCGGAGCGCACCGAGTACCACTGCGCGCGTGCGCGCCGCACCCACAGGCCGGCGAAGCGCGCGGCCTTCGGCAGGCGCTCGGGTCCGAGGACCACGAGCGCCACCAGGGCGATCATCAGCAGTTCGCCGAAGCCGAGGTCGAACATGCCCGGACGCCGCGCCCGGGATCAGCGCCCGACGGAGTCGCTGTCGCGCTCGGCCTTGCGCTCGCCCTCGCGGGACTGGTCGCCGAGCTGGCCGGCGGGGGCGTCGTCGTCGGCCATGCCCTTCTTGAAGCCCTTCACCGCCTCGCCAAGGTCGCGACCGGCGCCGCGCAGGCGCTTGGTGCCGAAGATCAGCAGCACGACCACCAGGACGATGATCCAATGCCAGATGCTGAAACTGCCCATTGCCGCGGTACCTGGATGTGTTCGGGGGCTCAGGATAGCAAGTCACCCGCGACCGGATCGCGGGCGAGGGATGCTTCAGTCGATGGGATCGGGCAGCGGCGCCGGCAGGTTGTCGGCTGGCAGCGGTTCCGAGGTCACCTGCGTGCCGTCGACCGGCTCGAAGGCGCCGGGGCCCTGGGTCGGCGTCGTGCCGCTGCCGATCGGCGAGGTTTCCACCATCGCGCCCTGCGCCGGGGCGGGTGCGGGCGTCGCGGCCACGCGGGTGCGTGCGTGCGCGGCTGCGCCTTCGGTGCCGCGGTTGGCGCGCGCCAGCGCCGTGGCTTCCTCCAGGCTGTCGCGGAACTCGACCACCGGCGTGGAGGGCTGCCCGTTGGCGCGGCCCTCGAAGATCATCCGCGGCGTGGTGTCGCGGCCATAGGCGGCCTCGTTGGCCGCGTCGTCGATCGACAGCACCGCGCCGTCGAGCGCGATGCCCGCGAACAGGCCGCGGGCGCGCGACCAGGACCAGATCTCGGCCTTGAGCTCGCCGTCGGTGGCGGTGGACGCGTTGCGGCCGACGGGGCCGGCCGCGACCGCGGCATCCGCGCCCAGGGTGAACTTGCCGTTGACGATCGATTCCAGCCCGCGGTCGCTGCGGAACACCAGCACCACGTCGGCGGACTGCACGCCGGCCTGCAGGCCGATGCTGCCGCCGGTGAGCTTGACGAAGCTCGGGTTCGACCACGTGCCATCGGGGTTCTTCACCGACATCATGCCGTGGCCGCGGCGGCCACCGATGACCAGGCCGGCCTTGATGGTGTCGGGCACGACGACGATCGCGCGCGCCTCGTCGAAGAGCTTTTCCGGGATCGCCGACTCCGGGATCGCCTGGATGTCGGTGAGCACGCGCACCGCATTGACCGCGCGCGCGTCCTCGCGGGGACCGGCGGCGGCGGGCGCGGCGGCGAGCGCGAGGGACAGCGCAGTGGCCAGGACGGGCAGGCGGAGCAGGTGGCGCTTGGCGGTCATGTGGGACTCCGGACGGACGGATGCGTATGAGGATGCGGCGCGAAGCACGCGCTGTCGACCGCGGTGCGGCGCCTTGAGGCTAGGCGCGGCGCGATGAATCGGCCATGAGCCTCAGCGTTTCAGCGCCGTCGCGGGCGTGGCCGCGCGAGCCTCCGTACACTTGCGGCAACGCTCGCCGACGCCAGCCCGCTGACCGATGACCGACTCCATGCCTGCTTCCCGCGACGTCCTGTTGCTCGCCAACCTCGGCACGCCCTCGGCGCCAACCGCGGAGGCGGTCTCGCGCTACCTCGGCGAGTTCCTGGCCGATCCCCGCGTGGTGCAGCTGCCGCGGCTGTTCTGGCTGCCGCTGCTGCGGCTGGTGGTGCTGCCGCTGCGCTCGCGCCGGGTCGCGCACAACTATGCCGAGATCTGGATGGACGGCGGCTCGCCGCTCGAGGTGCACACGCGCCGGCTGGCCGCGGCGGTGCAGCCGCTGATGCCGGGCGTGCACGTCGAGCACGTGATGCGCTACGGCGAGCCCGCGCTCACCCGGCGGCTGCGCGAGCTGCGGGCGGCAGGCGCGCGCGTGCTGGTGCTGCCGGTGTACCCGCAGTACTCGACCACCACCACCGCGTCGGTGGCGGACGTGATCGGGCGCGAGCTGCCGGCCGCGCGCATGCTCGAGGACTACCACGTCGATCCGGGCTGGGTGGACGCCGTTGCCGGCTCGATCCGCCGCCACTGGGACCAGCACGGGCGCGGCCAGCGGCTGCTGTTCTCCTTCCACGGCATCCCGCAGCGCCTGGTCGACAAGGGCGACCCCTACGAGCGGCAGTGCCATGCCAGCGCCGAGGCCGTCGCCGCCGCGCTGGGACTCGCCGACGGCGAGTGGCAGCTGACCTTCCAGTCGCGCTTCGGCGGCGGCAAGTGGCTGTCGCCGGCCACCGATGCCACGGTGCGCGCGCTGCCGGCCGAGGGCATCCGGCGCATCGATGTCGTCTGCCCGGGGTTCTCGGCCGACTGCCTGGAAACGCTGGAGGAGATCTCGATGCAGAACGCGGAATTCTTCCGCGAGGCCGGCGGCGAGACGCTGTCCTACATCCCCTGCCTCAATGACGATCCCGCGCATGCGCGCGCGATCGCGGACCTGGCGCAGCGCGAATTCGCCGCGTGGGCCTGACCCGCGGCTTCGAGCTGGCGCTCCCGGGCGGCACGGTGCGCGGGCTGCGCGCCGGCGCCGAGGGCGCGCCGCGGGTGCTGGCCCTGCACGGCTGGCTCGACAACGCCGCGAGCTTCGCGCCGCTGGCGCCGTTCCTGCAGGGTCTCGACCTGGTGGTCCCGGACCTGCCCGGCCATGGCCGCAGCGACCATCTGCCGCGCGGCATGGACTATTCCTTCGCCGGCGCGGTGCACGGCGTGCTCGATATCGCCGATGCCCTGGGCTGGGAGCACTTCACCCTGCTCGGCCACTCGATGGGCGCCGGCATCGCCAGCCTGGTCGCCGCGGCCTGTCCGGCGCGCGTGCAGCGACTGGTCGCGATCGAGGCCCTCGGCGCGCTGGCCGAGGTACCCGAGCGCACGGTGGAGCGCCTGCGCCAGGCGGTCGAGGCCACCCGTGCCCTGCCCGGCAAGCGCCTGCGCGTGTTCCCGGACCTCGAGCTGGCGGTCCGCGCGCGCATGCAGGCCAACGGCCTCGGCGAGGCGGTCGCCCGCCTGCTGGTCGAGCGCGGAACCGAAGCGGTGGATGGCGGCTGGCGCTGGAGCAGCGACCCGCGCCTGACCCTGCCGACCATGGTTCGCATGACCGAGGCGCAGGTCGAGGACCTGGTGGCCGGGATCACCTGCCCGGTGAAGGTGCTGTTCGCGGATCCGGCCCAGCCCTACCTGCCCGACCCGGTGCGGCGCGCCCGCGCCGCGCTGCTGCCGGCGGGGGAGCTGCTGGTGATGGCCGGCGGCCACCACCTGCACATGGAGCAGCCGCGCGAGGTCGCCGCCGCGATCGGCGGATTCCTGCAGGGCTGACCGCGGTCGCGGCTACTGGCGGGAGGTGTCGCGCAGCTGGATGCCGACCTGCAGCGGTCCGCCGGCGTGGCGGGTGAAGGTGTAGGTCGCCTCGCGCGGGCCATGGCTGAAGCCGAGCATCGCGCTGTCGGCCTGCTGCATCGCCAGCGTCTGCGACCAGCCCTTGCCGGCCATGGCCGCGCGTGCGGTCTCGAACATCGATCCCACCGCGCCATCGGCCTCCAGGCTGACCAGGCGCGCGCCGCCGACGTCCATCACGCTGGTGACGCCGTAGCTGGGCGGCAGGAACAGGTCCTCCGGAAAGTCCGCCGGCAGCGCGATGCCGGCGCCGGTCGCGATGGTGACGTCGCCGTCCGCGGTCGCGATGCGCATGCGCTCGCCATCGCGATCGACGCTCACCTTCTGTCCGCTGGCGCGTTCGATCGCGACCTCGGTTGCGGCGTCGGCGGCGCGATGGCAGCCGGCGGACGCGGCCAGCAGCCCGAAGCCGGCCAGGACCAGGAGGGGGGTGGGATGGCGCATAGGGGTCGAACCCGGTGGCAGGTGCCTGACCGGTACAACGCCCTCAGGCTGTCGGACCGGACAGCTGCCGCAGCATCGCCTTGAGCCGGCGGCCATGGATCCGGAACCAGTCGCGCTCGTCGCGCCACTGCGGGAAGCGCGCCTCGACCTGGGCCCAGAATGCCAGCGAATGGTCGGCGTGCAGCAGGTGGCAGAGCTCGTGCACCAGCACGTATTCGAAGGCCGAAGGCCGGCCGAGCACCAGCGACAGGTCCAGCGCGAGCGTGCCGTCGGGCGCGAGCGAGCCCCACTGCGACGACATCGCCTTGAGCCGGATGCGCGCCGGCGCGCGCGGCAGCGTCGGCAGGTAGCGCGGCAGCCAGGCGCCGATGTCGGCACGCGCCTCGCCCTCGTAGAAATCGCGCAGCGCGCGCCGAAGGGCCGCGTCGCCGCCGCGTCCGGTGTGGCGGAAGACCAGGCCGTGGTCGTCGCGCACCACGCACGCGAAGCGGCCGGTCTCCCAGCGCAGCGGCTGCATCACCCCGCGCAGCGGCAGCGCCGGGGTCACGCCGCGCTCGAGCGGCATCACCAGGTCGTCGATGGCGTGCGCGCGCAGCTGCGCGGCCAGCCAGTCGCGGTGCTGTTCGAGGAAGCGCGTGCCCGACACCGCGCTCGCGCGCGGCGGAAGCGTCAGCCGCGCGCCGCGTTCGTCGACCGACAGGCGCAGCCGGCGCGCGCGCGGATCGCGCACGCGCACCACCTCGACCTCGCTGCCATCGTCCAGGGCGAGCGCGACGGTGTCGCGCGTGATGTTGCGGGTGCCCGGCGCTTCGGACTTCGTGAGCAGCAGGCGGAGCAGGGACGACATGCGGCGATTCTACAGCGCGATGTCCATGCGCAAGTGATCAGGCATCGACGCGCGACAGCTTCAGCGACGGCTCCAGGATCTCGAACAGCCTGCGCACTTCGGCCGACATCAGCGAGAAGCGCGCGTCGAGTTCGGCGCGCATGTCGTCGCGGTCGCCGCCTTCGAGCTGGTCGACGGCGCCGTCGAGGAACTTCAGCTTGCGCACCACCAGGTCTTCGCCGAGCACGAAGGACACGTGGTCGTCGAGCTCCAGCGCGAGTTTCGTGACCTGCTTTCCGGCCTCGAGGTGGTGGGTGATCTCCTCGCTGCCGAGGTCCTGGCGCTGGCACTTCACGATCGCGCCGGTGTCGTTGCCGTCCTTGAGCTCGCACTCCTCGCCAAGCGACAGGCCTTCGGGCAGCGGCTCGCCGGCGATCCAGCCGGTCAGCACGCTGCGCGGCGCGACTTCGGCATTGGCCGGCAGCGCGGGGAAGCTGCCCAGCGCTTGGCGCAGCGCCGACACCACCGCCTCGGCGCTCTTGCGCGAGGAGGAGTCGACGATGCACAGGCCGTGCTTGAGGTCGAGCAGGGCGTCGGTGCGCGAGGGACGGACGAAGGCGCGCGGCAGGAGCTCGTGCACGAGCTCGTCCTTCATCCGCTTGCGCGCGCGGCCGCCGGGGCGGCGCCCTTCGCGCTCCTCGGCCTCCTCGAGCTTGCGCGCGAGCATGTCGTTGACCACCGCGGCCGGCAGCAGGCGGTCCTCGCCGCCCACCGCCACCCACGCGGCGTCGCCGATGCGGTGCGAGTAGGCCTCGGAGTCGCGGCCCAGCGCGGGCACGAATCCGCGCGAGGACAGCTCGAGCGGGCCGACCGGCTTGAGCGGATGGGTGGCCAGGGCCTCCTCGAGGCCTTCGAGGTCGAGCGAGACGGGAAAGCGGAACAGGGTCAGGTTGCGGAAGAACATGGGGGAGGAAGCCTTGTGGTCGGGATGGGAGGCGCGCGTGGGACGGCGCGCGGATCAGGTCATGTGCGCGATGCGCGGACGCAGCGGCGTCCCGCGCGTGCGGGCGGGTGTGCTGCCGGGCCGGGCATCAGGCGGCGTCGCCGGCGCGCGGCGCGTCGTGGGGCTCGCCGGCCAGCCAGTCGTGAGCGTCGGCGACCGCCGCCGCGTCGCGATGGCCGAGGCCGAGGAAGTCGAAGAGCTTCGGATCCGCGAGCTGCGAGGGCCGGACGTCGCCCAGCGCGCGGGCGATCTGCTCGATGCGCCCGGGTGTCTCGCGCTCCCACTCGCGCATCATCCTCTGCACCTGCTTGCGCTGCAGGTTCTCCTGCGAGCCGCAGAGGTTGCAGGGGATGATCGGGAACGCCCTGGCCGCGGCATAGTCGGCGATGTCGTCCTCGCGCACGTAGGCGAGCGGCCGGATGACCACGTGGCGGCCGTCATCGGACAGCAGCTTCGGCGGCATCGCGCTGAGCTTGGCGTGGAAGAACAGGTTGAGGAAGAACGTGGCCACCATGTCGTCGCGGTGGTGGCCCAGCGCGATGCGGGTGTAGCCGTGCTCGGCGGCCCAGGTGTACAGCGCACCGCGGCGCAGGCGCGAGCACAGCGAGCACATGGTCTTGCCTTCGGGGACCACGCGCGAGACGACCGAATAGGTGTCCTGCTCGATGATGTGGAAGTCGACGCCGAGCGAGCGCAGGTAGTCGGGCAGCACGTGCTCCGGGAAGCCCGGCTGTTTCTGGTCCAGGTTCACCGCGGTCAGCGAGAACGACACCGGCGCCTTCTTCTGCAGCTGCAGCAGCACGTCGAGCATGGTGTAGCTGTCCTTGCCGCCGGACAGGCAGACCATCACCCGGTCGCCGTCCTCGATCATGCCGAAGTCGGCGATGGCCCGGCCGACCTGGTGGCGCAGCCGCTTGCCCAGGCGCTGCGCCTCGTGCGAGGCGCGGTGCGCGCGGGGCGCGGGTTCGGCGAGAGGCAGGACGATGCTCATGCGCGTATTTTAGCCGCCCGCGACAGCGTGTACCCTCGCCGCATGCCCAGCTTCGACCCAGCGGAGCAGGCGCGCCTGAGCGCGCGGCTGCAGGCGCTCCGGACCGAACACCGCGACCTCGACGCCGCGGTCGCGCGGCTGCAGCGCGATCCCGGTGCCGACGAGCTGATGGTCAAGCGCCTGAAGCGGCGCAAGCTGCAGCTCAAGGACGCCATGGAGCGCGTGGAGTCGGCGATGATTCCCGACGAACCGGCCTAAGCGCCGGCCCGCACAAGCGGTCGCCCGCCGCCCCGGCCAGCCGGCGTCACCTGCGCTGGCCGCTGGCGTGGCCCCGGCGCGTTGGCAACGGAGCCGGGCCTGCGCGCCGCGATGTCCGGCAGTCGCCATGCGGCGCATGTCCGGGAGCCGTCGCCATGGGTGTTCGCCTCAGCCTTGCCATTTGCATCCTGGGCCTGTGCGGCCCCGCACCAGCCCTGGCCGCGGACCATGGGGCGATTGCCGACCCGGCCAGGGCCGTGCGGGACCGTCCGGTCGCGATCGACGTCCTGGCCAACGACCCGGGCGTCAGCGCGCGCACGGTCATGTGGATCGCGACCCGGCCCGCCCATGGCACGGCGACCGTGCAGGGCCGGGAGATCGTCTACACGCCCACGGCGGGATTCGTCGGCCGCGACACGCTGCGCTACCTGGTCAAGACCGGCCGCCGCGTGGGCCTGGCGACGGTGACGGTGGACGTGGCTCCGGCCCAGCTGACGCTGGCCGGCAGGGTCACGGAAGGAGGAGCGGATGCGCAGGTGTCCGCGGTCTCCGGGCGGCTCCGGTTCATGGCGCAGGCGAATGCAGCCGGTGACTACGTGCTGCCCATGGCGGGCTATGACGACGACATGGTCAGGTTGCAGAGCCGCCGCGGGCAGGTCGCGCTGGCCAGTATCGTCGGGTCGTTCGGGCGCCTGCGCGGGGAGTCCGGGGCCGACGCCATCCTGTCGCGCGACGAGAACGCGCAGGTGCAGGTGACGCGCCTGGCCACGTCGCTCGCCTACCTCCTGCAGCTGGCCGGAAACGGGGCGCCGATCCTCGGGGAACAGCAGCTCGACGATGCACGTGCGGCGATCGACAGTGACGTGCTGCTGCAGATGGCCGCCGCGATCGACCTCGTTGCCGGCCATGGATACCCGCTGCCTCCAGGCATCGCCGACACGCTCGAACTGATCAGCGACACCGACGCCTACCGGCAGTTCGTCGCCGACGTCGCGGCCTCCGATCCGCAAGCGCTCCAGGAGGCGGTTGCGCAAATCCTGGCTGATCCAGAGGTCCTTCCGCCGACGGGGCGCGACGCGTTCGTCGGCGACTGGACCATGATTTTGTCCAGCGCCTCCGGAACGATCCGGGTCGGCGTGGTCTACGCCGAGCGGGTGTCGCTGCACGACGATGGTGGCGGGCAGTACGCTGATACAACGGCCGCGCCGCTGACCGCCGTCGACTGGACGTTCGTGGACGGAGAAGCCCGCGCCACGCTGCTGCCGCCACGCCGCGAGGAATACGAACTGTTCCGGGACGGAACCTTCGTGCGCCTCATCCACCTGATCGATCGCGTCGACCTTGTCCGGCTGGTGGACGGGGGCAGCGGCCGGCACGTCGTCGGGGCCCGCTACCACCAGCGCGAGATCCTTGCGGATCCGCCCTATACCGAGCGGAGCTATGTCACGAACGCGACGAGGCAGGCCCATGCGCCCGGGTTCCCGGGCCTGCCATTTCCTGCTTCTGAGTTCCCGGGCGCGCATGCCCTGCCCATCCACCGGCCGGAAATCTTCGGTGCTGGCGTAGCCGAAAGCTCTCTGACCGCAGCGAACTTCGGCATACACACCTTCTCCGCGGATGGAACCGGCACGGTCGACGACGGCCAGGCGTTCAACTGGTCGCTGGGAGCTGACGGCCGCCTCTCGCTGGGCTATTCCGATGGCGAAACCGTCGACATGACGCGGCTTCACGTCGACGGCCTGAAAGGCGTCGGGATCCTTGCCGAATACCTGCTGCCCGGGGGGCGCAGCAAGGTCGCCTACAGCCTCGCCTCGGCGCGCGACGGCAGCCTTTCGTTCACTCCGGGGGTCCTGACCGGGCCATGGCGGTCGGGGTTCGACGTCAGCCAGACCGCGTACGACTTCGCGCCGTTCTACGGCTTCTACCTGGTGCTCGACGCCATTGGCACGGGCAGCTACGTCAGCATCTCCGAAACCGGCTCCACCACGACCCCGCTGCGCTGGGACATCGTCAACGGCGTGATGGTGGCAAGGCAGTTCTCCGGGACCCAGGTCTCGCGTGAGCGCCGCTGGATCCCGGTGTCGCGGTCGGGTGACCGCATCTACGTCCACGAAGAGCTGTGGGCCGACCCCGACCTGGGCGGCCCCCTTCCCATGCTGCTCCAGAGCCAGCGAGCGAACTTCTACGATTCCGAGGCGCCGCCGGCAGCCGTGCGCCAGCCCCTGGTCCCGCGCTCAGCCCCGGGTGGCGTCCGCGGGCGCTGAAGCGGGGCGCGCCGCCTCCGGACTGATCTTCTCGATCGTATGCCGCAGCTCGCGGCCCAGGATGATCTTGGCGTCGCGCGCGAAGCCGGCCAGGCGCTCGTCGAAGGCCAGCTTGCTGTTCTGGTCCAGCTTCACCAGGCCCATTTCGCGCAGCTTCTGGATGAAGCCGCGGAACAGGGTCTTGTCGAAGAATTCCGGGGCGGCCGGCGCGTACAGCAGCGACAGCCGCTGCGCCGCCAGCTGGCACAGGCCCTCCAGCTCGCCGGCGCCGAGCGTGCCCGAGCCGTTCTTGGCCAGCACCGAGATCGCGATGTAGTAGCGCTCGAAGGCCTGCTGCAGCGGATGCCCGATCGCGCGCAGCCGGAAGACCTCGTCCGACTGCCCGGGGTGGCGCGCCAGGATGCCGCCGTCGTCGCCGCTGACCTGCTCGAGCAGGCCCTCGCGGATGAACAGCTCGATGGTGGCGTCGATCCGCGAGGCGAAGCCGTCCTCGTCCCAGGGCAGGAACAGCTCGCCCTGCAGGAACGGATACATCGCGCGGCCGATCCGCAGCAGGGTGTTGCGCGCCATCCGCCGGTTGTGCAGGAAGCAGCAGGCGATCCACGCCGACGCGGTGAACAGGTGGACCACGTTGTTGCGGAAGTACGACAGCAGCACCGCGGTGTCGCCGTCGACGCGCAGCACGTCGCCCAGCGGATGCACCACGCGGTGCAGCACGCCGATCTCCTCGCCGTGGGCGATGATCTGCGCCGGCGAATGCGGGGTCACGGTGACCAGCGCGCTGTAGGGCACTTCGGCCAGCAGCTTCTTCGACAGCACGATCTGCGCAACCAGGTCGGCCTCGCCCATCGCATGCTTGGGCGTGGACAGCAGGGCCAGCGCGATCAGGTTGATCGGGTTGACGTCGGCGGCGCTGTTGACCCGCTCCTGGATCCGCTGCGCGGTGGCGTCGACGGTGGTCGACAGCCAGGCGGGCTTGTCCTCGTCCGACAGCGGCCGGCCGTCCCAGTCGCTGGCGTGCTCGGCGAGCATGTCGGCCAGCGCGATCGGCTCGCCGAAGTTCACCACCACCTGGCCGTAGTTCTGCCGCAGCACCTTGGGGATGCCCCACAGCAGCGTCCAGATCGACTCCTTCTCCTTGGGCTTGCCGGAGAGCTCGTCGAGGTAGCTGTTGCCCTCCATCAGCTTCTCGTAGCCGATGTACACCGGCTGGAACAGCACCGGGCGCGTCGGCTGGCGCAGGAAGCCGCGCACCGTCATCGCGACCATCCCGCCCTTGGGCTGCAGCAGGCGGCCGGTGCGCGAGCGCCCGCCTTCGATGAAGTATTCGATCGAATAGCCGCCGGCGACCAGCTGCGCCACGTACTCGGTGAACACCGCCGAATACAGCGCGTTGCCGCGGAAGCTGCGGCGGATGAAGAACGCGCCGCCCTTGCGCAGGATGGTGCCGATCACCGGCAGGTTGAGGTTGATGCCGGCGGCGATGTGCGGCGGCACGATGCCGCGCGTGTACAGCAGGTAGCTCAGCAGCAGGTAGTCCATGTGGCTGCGGTGGCAGGGCACGTAGACGATTTCGTTGCCGGGCGCGACCGCCTTGAGCTGGTCGAGGTGGTGCACCAGCACGCCGCGGAAGATCCGGTTCCAGACCGTGGTCAGCAGGAAGCTGGCCGAGCGCACCACCGGATGCGCGTAGTCGGCGGCGATCTCGTAGGCGTAGCCGTGGGCCTTCTTCCAGGCCTCGGCCTGGCCCTTGGCGGGGTCGCCGCCCTCGCGCCGGGCCTGGTCGGCGATGGCCTCGCGCACCGGCCCGGACGACAGCACCTTGTCCACCAGCAGGCGGCGGGTCGACAGGTCGGGGCCGATGACCGCGGCGCGGATGCGGTTGAAGTGGGTGCGCAGCAGGCGCGAGAGCTTGCGCACCTCGCGCTCGGGCTCCAGGCCTTCGGCGACGATGGCACGCACCGCCACCGGCGGCGCGAAGCGCACCAGGGTGTCGCGGCCGTTGAGCATGATGGCCAACAGGCGCCGGAACCGCCCCACCAGGGCCCAGTTCTCCGAGAACAGCACCGAGAACCAGCCGCTGTTCTTGTCCGGCGCGCGGCCGACGAAGATCGACACCGGCACCAGCTGCACGTCCAGCAGCGGATCGCTGCGGTGGGCCTGGAGCAGCTTGGCCAGCGAATCGGAGTGGCTCTTCTTCTTCTCCGGCCGGCGTTGGGTGGCGATCTGGGTGGCCAGCGCCAGCGCGCTGCCGGCGTTGCGGCGCGACAGCGCGACATAGGCGCGCCGGCGGCCGAGCGGGTCATTGGCCAGCGGCACCAGGGGCGACGGCAGGCCGGCCTCGCGGCAGGCGCGGTCGAGGATCAGCGCGTTGGACAGGCCGTAGTCCTCGAGCACGTAGCAGACCGGGCGCTCGTCGATGTCCTGGCCGGGCGCCTGCGGCTCGATGCTCAGGCCGATCCACGGCGAGAGCAGGCGGCCCACCAGGCGTGCCCACCACGGGGCGGCGTGGCGCGTCGCGCTGCGTCGCGGGCGCGGACCGCCAGCGCCGGGCACCGTGGACTGCAGGTCAGCTGCGGACGCGTTGCCGTCGGCGTGGTCGGCGCCGGGCGCACCCGCGGCGCTGGATTCGAACAGGGAGGGCTGGTTGGGCATCCCCGGCATTATGCCCAACGGGGGGCCCGCGCCCGCGGCGCCGCGCCTGCTCACGGCGCGGCCACGGGTCCCTGGGGCGGCGGCGCGGCGGGTTCGGGGGCGTCCGCCGGCGTGGGCCGCCCGGCGTCGTCCCCGGCGGCTTCGCGGGCATGGCGCAGGTAGTCCGACAGATACCAGCGCCCGTCGATCCGTTCCATGTCCAGTACGGTGTCGACCGGGCTGCCGGCCAGCTCGTAGCGCAGGCGGACGCTGGCGCGGTCTCCCTGCTGGACCTGCAGGGAGGCCTGGGCGCTGTCGAAGGCGGCGTCGAGGTCCAGGCCATAGCCGGCCAGCACCGACCGCGCTTCGAGCGAGAAGGCGCCGATCCGGCGCAGCGAGGCCTCCATGCCGGCGTCCGCGATGCCTTCGGCGGTCGCCGGGCCGGCAGCGCGCGCGGCGGCGGCCAGGCGCGGGATCGCGGCGTGCGCCAGGGCACGGTCGGCGAGCGGCGCCTGCGCCGCCCACTGCGCCGCCGCGGTCACCAGCTGCGCGTAGTGGTCGCGCTCCCCCTCGCTGAAATCGCCCTGGTGCTCGACGTACTGGACACCGAACATGCCGAGCGTCGCGGCGGCGGCGCGGATCTCGCGCGGCGCGCTCGCGAACTGGCGGTCGAAACCGGCCACCAGCGCCGTCGCGGCATCAGGCGCGGCCAGCGCCGACATCACCTCGGGCAGCCGGTCGGCGAACGGCAGCTCGTCCAGCGGCCAGCGCGTGCGACCCTCGCGCCAGGCGCGGTCGACGCGGCCGTGGAGGGCCGGTGGCACGGCATCGCGGGCGAAGGCGGCGAAATCCCCGCTGCGCATGTGCCGGGTCAGCGCCTGCACCGCCAGGGCGGGCCGGCTGAGGTCGGTGTCCGCCTGCGCGTCATCGACCGGGGTCACCGGGCGGCAGGCCGCGAGCAGCCCGGCCAGCGCCATGGCGGCCAGCAGCGACCGCAGGGTTGGTGGCATCGGCATCGCATCCCCTCCCCGGGAGGCAGGGGGCATCTTGGCCACGGGCGCCTGCCCGCGGCAAGCCGACCCGGTCACAGGTCGCGGAGGACCCAGCCGTGGGCGGTGGTGGCCGGCGCATCGGCCGCGGCCGCGGCCACGCGCTCCGGTGACTCGCCGGCGGCCCAGGCCGCGGCGATCGCGGCGAGCCGCTCGCGGGTCGCCCGGGTGTAGGCGCCCTCGAGCTCGTTCTGGGCGTCGGCGGCCAGCTTCTGCGGATAGAGCAGGCGGGCATCCTCGCTGCGGTTGAGCATGGTGATCATCCGCGCCAGGGCCGCCTGGAAGCCTTCGGCGGAGAGCGCGGTCCGCTGCGTGCGCTGCAGGTGCCAGACCACCAGGTATTCCACCGGTCCCAGCATGCGTCGCGGCGTCGCGCCGAAGAAGTGTCCCGACAGCGCGCTCGCGGCCAGCGGCGCCCCGTGGTCGGGCAGGCCGGTCGCGCCCCACGAGCTCAGCGCGCCGCCGGGCAGGTCCATCCGCCGCAGGGCCGTGCCGAAGGTGTCGGCGAGCAGCCGCTGGGCGCGCTCGTCGTCGCTCTCGGCCACCACGCCGACGATGCGCAGGAACAGCGGGTACTGCTCCTCGCCCAGCCGGCGCACCAGCCGCTTGAGTACCGCCAGGCGGTACTCGGGATCGGTGTGCGCGGACAGCGCCGAGACCAGCCGGTCGGCGGCGGTGCGCAGGGCGTCCGGGGTCGGGAGGGGTTCGCTCATGGCCGCGGCATTATCGCGGCTCGACGACGCGGATGGGCGTCAGGCGAAGGCGTCGAGGACCGCGTCGACCGCGCCCTCGGCGGCCTGGGCCAGCGGCAGCGCACCCAGCCGGCCTTCCAGGCCGAGGTCGCCGGCCAGCATGCGGGCACCGGCGGTGTCCCAGGCCGGGGCGGCGAGAACCCGCTCTCCCGCATCGGCCAGCGCCCGGGGCGCGGCCTCCGCCTCGGCCGTCGGCGTGGTGCCCTGGACCTCGTGCGCATCGCCGCCCTGCTGGCGACGCAGGTCGTCGAGCGGCCCGTCGATCCGGTGGAGGCCGGAGGCGAGGCTGAGGTGGGAATCGGGGCCGATGGTGCTCATGCGCTGCGGATGTCAGGGGGATTGCGGGCGATGGAGCGACTGTATCGCCGTGGCCGGGCGCTGCCACCTCGGGCCGACCCTAGTCCGCGCGCTCCGTTCAGCCGCCGGTGGCCATGACCGCCGCGCATGCCCATGCTAGCGTCCCAGCGCCTAGACGCGGAGGGATGCGATGGCGAAGGACCAGGGCGCCGACAAGACCGAGCAGCCGACAGCCAAGAAGCTCCGCGACGCGCGCAAGGACGCCAACGTCAGCAAGAGCAAGGAGCTGACCAGCACCGTGCTGGTGCTCGGCTGGCTGGTCGGCGGCTGGATGCTGCTCGACTTCATGTGGGGACGGCTCAGGCACCTTTTCGACGCCAGCTTCGACAGCATCCACCTGCCCTTCGCCGAGGCCGCACCGGTCCTCGGCCGGCTGGCCTTCGACACCCTGGTCGCGCTGACCGTGCCGCTGCTGCTGCTGGCGCTGTTCCTCGGCGTGGTGGTGGAGTTCCTGCAGGTCGGCCCGGTGGCGAGCATGAAGAAGCTCGTGCCCGACGCCTCCAAGCTCAATCCGGTCGAGGGCGTCAAGAAGATGTTCTCGATGGACAACCTGGTCGAGCTGGTCAAGGCGTTCTTCAAGAGCGTCGCGCTGATCTTCATCGGCGGCGTGGTGCTGTACGGCATGCGCCACAGCCTGATGGCACTGCCGCACGCACCGCCCGAGGCGATGGGCACGGCGATCTGGCACGGGCTGCTCAGGATCGGCATCTGGACCATCGGCGTGTTCTTCTTCGTCTCGGTGCTGGACGCCTGGTACCAGAAATTCTCCTTCCTGAAGCAGATGCGCATGAGCCGCCGCGACATCAAGCAGGAGGTCAAGGAAAACGAGGGCGACCCCTACGTGAAGCAGCGGCGCAAGCAGCTGCACCAGGAGTGGTCGCAGCAGAACATGCTCAATGCCGTCAGGGGATCGAACGTCGTGGTGACCAATCCAACGCACATCGCCGTCGCGCTGCAGTTCGAGGACGGCGTCACCGACCTGCCGGTGGTCGTGGCCAAGGGCGAGGGCGCCGAAGCCGAGGAGATCAAGCGCGTGGCCGAGGAGGCCGGCGTGCCGGTGCTGCAGAACATCCCGCTGGCGCGCGGGCTGCACGAGAAGGTCGAGGTCGACGACTACATCGGCAACGAGTTCTTCGACGCGGTGGCCGAGGTGCTGTTCTGGGCCGAGGGCATCCGCCGCGGCGAGTGATCAGCCCAGCGCCTGGCGCAGCAGGCCGAGCAGGTGGCGGTTGCTGCCCAGGCGCTCGAGCAGGATCTCGACGTAGACGCCCAGCAGGATGAGGATCATCGCCGTGGCCAGCCAGGCCTTGATCGGCAGGGTCAGCGCGAACACGTTGAGCTGCGGCGCGTAGCGGTTCACCAGGCCGAACGACAGGTCGATGATCAGCAGCACCACCATCACCGGCGCCGCCAGCACCAGCACCGTGGTCATCATGTAGTTGAACTGCCCGACGAACAGGTTCATGCCCACCGCGGGCAGGTCGGGGAAGTAGGACGTCACCGGCCACAGCGCATAGCTGGACATCAGGATGTCCATGAACACCAGGAAGGCGCCGCTGGCCATGAACAGCCAGGTCGCCAGCTGCGACAGGAACTCGCCGTGCAGGGTGACCTGGTGGCCCTGGATGGGATCGAAGATCTGCGCCATGGACATGCCGACCTGGGTGTCGATGACGCCGCCCACCGCCGACACCGCCCAGAACACGATGCCGAAGGTGAAGCCGATGGCGACGCCGATGAAGACCTCCTTGAGGATGATCATCGGCCATTCGATCGTGCCCAGGTTGTCCATCGGCGTGCCCGCGATCGCGGCGGGCAGGACCATGATCCCCAGGCTCACCATGAAGCTGTTGCGCACCATCGGCGGCACCGTCTCCTTGGTCATCAGCGGCAGCATCAGGAAGGCGCCGATGACCCGCGGCAGCACCAGCGCCAGCGCCAGCAGGGGATTGCCGAGGAGTTCGAACACCGGTCAGTTCCGGACCACCAGGCCCGGGAAGTCGCGGAAGATGCGCTCGGTATAGCTGTACAGCGAGCCGCCGATCAGCGCCGCGGTGAGGAACAGCATCAGCACGATGGCGACGAACTTGCAGGCGTAGGCGAAGGTCTGCTCCTGCAGCTGGGTGGCGGCCTGCAGGAAGGCGATGACCAGGCCCACCAGCGCTGCGGCGCCGATCGGCGGCCCGGACAGCAGCATGACCAGGTACAGCGCTTCCTTGGTGAGCTCGAGGACCTCGTTCACGTCAGCCGCCCGCGTAGGTCAGCACGAGGCCGTGGACCAGCTTCGCCCAGCCGTCGACCAGCACGAACAGCAGCAGCTTGAACGGCAGCGAGATGGTCGTCGGCGAGAGCATCATCATGCCCAGCGCCAGCAGGATGTTGGCCACCACCAGGTCGATGATCAGGAACGGCAGGAAGATCAGGAAGCCGATCTGGAACGCGGTGGTCAGCTCGCTGACCGTGAACGCGGGGATGACGACGATGAAGTCGTCGACGTCGAGGTCGTCGCGCCGGTCGGCCGGCAGCAGGCGCTGCGCGCTCTTGAGGAAGAAGGCGCGCTCCTGGTCGTTGGAATGGCGGATCAGGAAGCTGCGCAGCGGCTCCTTGCTGGCCTCGAAGATGCCGAGCATGCGTGCGGCGTCCATCGGCGCCCCGGCCGTGGGCGTCGGCGGACGCGGCGCCCCGGTGGCGGTGATCACGATCGGACCGTCGTCGGTTCCGTCAGCGGTGGCAGCGTCGGAGGCGCCGGCAGGTGGATCGACGCCGTTGTCGACGTTGGCGAACTGCGGTGCGCGGACGAAGCCGGTCGCTGTCGCGGGAGCTGCGCCGTCGACAGTGCTCGCGCCCGCGTCGATCGCGTCTTGCCCTGGTGCCGCGCCTGCGCCGCGCGCCGCGGCCTCGGCCTCCGCGCGCAGCGCATCCGCGGCGGCCGGGCTGGCCGGCGGCGGCTCCGCGTCCGTGGGGCCGGCGGCGGGCGCCGGCGCGCCCTCACCGCCCTGTGGTGCCTGCGCACGGCGCGCGGCCATGCGCTCGGCGCGCGCGACGGCGCGCTGCTCGATCTGCGCCTGGATCTCCGCCGGCGGCGGCTGTCCGGCCATGTAGGCGCTCACCGCGGCGTGGGTGTCGAGGATCACCGGCGACATCACATAGGCCGACAGCACGATCGCAAGGCCGTTGATCACCACGTTCGGCGGCACCTGCTGCAGGCCGAGCGCGTTGCGCAGCAGGCTCAGCACCACCACGATCTTGGTGAACGAGGTCACCATCACCGCCACGAACGGCGCCAGCGCGATGGCGACGACGGTGACGAGGACGACCGCCGGCGAGAAGGTGGTGAAGTCCATGCCTCAGCTCCAGGACAGCAGGCGCACGCCCAGCGTCTCGCCCACGGCCACCAGCTCGCCGCGGCCGGCGATGCGGCCGTTTGCGCGGATGGTGACGCTCGCCCCTTCGAGCGGCGTGGCAAGCGGGAAGACATAGCCCGGCTGCAGGTCGGCGAGTTCGCCGATGCTCATCTCGGTGCGGCCGAGCTCGAATTCCACCTGGACCGGCAGGCTGCGGGCCGGATCGGATGCTGGCGCGGCACTTGCCTCGGACGGCGTGCCGTCGTGGTCCTGCTGGGTCATCGGGGAATCCTCGTGGTAGGTGGGTGCGGGTGTGGACGGGCCGCCGACGGTCCAGCCACCGGGGGCGGGCGCGAGCGGCCAGTCGCGGCCGCCGGCGCGCGCCACGCAGGCAGGTGGCTGCGATCGGTGGCCGGCGACGATCACGTCGCCCTGGCGCAGCGCGCGCCAGTCGCGCATCGCCAGGGTGACCGGGAACAGCACGTGCACCGTGGACTGCAGCGCACGCCAGCGGCCGGCGCCCGGGGCCGGGTCGTCCTCGTGGGCTGGTTCGGCACGCGCCGCGATCCCGGGCAGCCAGGCCAGCGGCAGGCGCAGGCGCGCGATCACGTGCGGTGGCGGCTGGTCGGCCTCGTCGTCGTCGACCGGCGGCGGATCGTCGATGCGCACTTCGAGCCAGAACGTCGCGGCATCCTGCGCGGGGTCCTCGCCGGCATCGCCCTCCAGCGACGGCAGCAGGGACATGCCCAGCCATTCGCTCAGGCGACGCAGCGTGGTCTCGTGGGCCAGGCTCCAGGCGAGCACGCGCGAGCGTCCGGCATGGTCGCTCCAGCGCAGGCGCGCGGCGTCGTGGCCGGCGGTCGCGGGCCCGTCCACCTGCAGCCGCAGCCGCGCGCCTTCGGCATCGATCGCGAACGCCGCCGGGGGCGCCGTGCCGCTCCGTGCGCGGACCGCGGCGCCATCGCCCAGCAGCCACCAGCGTGGCGCGGAGAAGAAGCCGCGCAGGGCCTCGCAGCCCGCCACATCGATCCCGCGCAGCAGGCCACGCAGCGCGCGCACCGGCGGCGCATCGGCAGGCGGCGTGGCCGCGGGCCGCGGGCGTCGTGGCCGGGCCGCGCGCGCGCCGCGCTCAGCCATGGCCAAGCGCCACCTTCATCAGCTCCGGAAGGGAGCGCACGCCCAGCTTGCTCATCATGTTGGCCCTGTGCAGTTCGACGGTCTTGATGCTGATGCCGAGGATGTCGGCGATGATCTTGTTCGGCTTGCTCGCGACCACCAGGTCGAGTACCTGGCGCTCGCGCGGACTCAGCTTCGCCAGCAGCTCGTTGGCCATGCCGCCGCCGGCGCCGCGGTTGCGCGAATGCGCCAGCGCGGTGCGCAGCGCGTCGACCAGCGCCTGCTCGGAGAAGGGCTTCTCGAGGAAGTTCGACGCGCCCTTGCGCATCGCCTCCACCGCCAGCGGTACGTCGCCGTGCGCGGTGACGAACACGATCGGCAGCTGGATGCCGCGCCGGCCCAGCTCGTCCTGCAGCTGCAGGCCACTCATCTCCGGCATGCGGATGTCCGACACCAGGCATTCGCTGGCATCGCCATGGCGGTGGCCGGCATAGGCCTCCAGGAAGGCCGCCCCGGACGCGAAGCTCTCGACCTCGAAGCCGCTGGTTTCGAGCAGCCACGCGGTCGAGTCGCGGAATCCATCGTTGTCGTCGACCAGGTAGACGCGGATCTCCGGCATGCCCTATCCCCTCCCGTCCGCCGTGGGCAGGGTGAAGCCGAACACGCTTCCGCCCCCCTCGCGCGGCTCGAAGAACAGCCGACCCTCGTGGTATTCGATGATCGAGCGGCAGATCGCCAGGCCGATGCCGAGGCCGTCGCTCTTGGTGGTGAAGAAAGGCGAGAACAGCTGCCGCCCCTGCTCTTCGCTCAGGCCCTCGCCGCGGTCGCAGACACGCACCTCGACTTCGCCGTCCAGGTTCACCCGGCCTTCGATGCGCAGCCCGCGCTGCGCCGCCGGCACCTCGCGCATGGCCTCGATCGCGTTCTTCACCAGGTTGAGCAGCACCTGCTCCACCATCACCCGGTCGGCATGGACCCGCGGCAGGTCGGCGGCCAGCGCGAGTTCGATCCGCAGCTGCAGGCGCTCGGCCTCCAGCCGCAGCAGCTCGACCACGGTGCCGGTGATCTGCGCCATGTCGTGGGCGTCGCGCCGCGGCTCGCGGGCGCGCACGAACTCGCGCACCCGCGAGATCACCGCGGCGGCGTGCTCGGCCTGGGTGCGCGCGGCCAGCAGCGCGCGCTCCACCTGCACCGGCCCGCCCGCCTGGTCGACCAGGCGCAGGCTGCCGTTGAGGTAGTTGACGATCGCCGCCAGCGGCTGGTTCAGCTCGTGTGCCAGGGTCGCCGCCATCTCGCCCACCGACATCAGGCGCGAGGTGAAGAGCAGCTTCTCCTGGCGGCTCTTGTGCGAGTCGAGCGCTTCGATGCGTGCGCTGATGTCGACCGCGGTCAGCATGTCGAGCCCCGCGCCGGCCACTTCGGCGCTGCCCCAGTGCAGGGCGTACCAGCGGTTGCTGTGCGGCGCATTGACCTCCAGCGGCGCAGCGGAGCCGTCACCGGCCTCGGCGTCGACCGCGCTCAGCGAGGCCAGCAGGCGGGCGCGGTCGTCGTGTCCCTCCAGGCCGCCGAACGCGTCGCGGTAGCTGCCGTTTGCCGCCACCAGCGTCCCGTCCGTGCGTGCGAACGCGGCGCAGGGGAAGGGGATCGCCTCGAGCATCGCCGCCACCAGGCCGTCATCGGCAGCGGTCGGCACGCGGCGCGCCGTGCCCCTGGCAGGGGTCACGCAGCGGGCTCCGGCGGGCGACGTCCGCGCAGACGGCTGCGGTAGGCTGCGCGCGCGCCCTCCGCGCGATCCCCGAGGCCGGAACGTCCCCACATGTCGAAGCGAATCCTGACTGCCATCACCGCCATCCTGTCCCTCGCAAGTGGCACTGCCATGTCGGCCGAAGCCGTCTCCGAAGCCCCCGCGACGTCATCGGTCGCCGGGGAGCTGCTGGCGATCCTGCTGCCCCTGGCGTTCATCATCGCCGGGCTGCTGGTCGTCCTGCGCCTGGTGCGGCGGCGCTACAAGCTGACCGGCGCCGATGCGCCGCTGTCGATCCTGCAGATCCTGCCGCTGGGGCCGCGTGAACGCCTCGTGTTGGTGAAGTCGCGCTCGGGGCGCGTATTCACCATTGGCGTCGGTGCCCAGAGCGTCAATTTCATCACCGACCTCGACGCTGCCGACCTCGTCTCCTCGGGTAAACCCGAGGTCGCGGTCGAATAAGCGCGAACGCCGTCACGTTTATCTGTTACCGCAAAATTTCCCTGCCGTTACAGGCGCTTGCCTCCACTGATCGATCACGAGCCAGCGCACGAAGGATAAAAATTTCCCGCGATTGCCCTTACAGCGAGACTATCGTAATTTGCCACAAAGTGACGCATGGGGTCAGCGATCGATGCGGCAGGCGAATGACATTGCAGGGCACGCGGAAAGGACCGGCCACGCCGTCCTTCCGGCGCGCCGCGTGGCAGCGACGAACGCATGCGCGCGCTGATCGAAAACCTCTTCGCGGCGCCGGCCAACCGCAAGCGCGCAGGGCTGGGCTACAGCGACATCGTGCTGGCCATCGCCGCGGTGCTGATCATCAGCGTGATGATCCTGCCGCTGCCGCTGGTGGTGATCGACGCGCTGGTCGCGGTCAACATCTCGATCGGCTTCGGCCTGCTGCTGCTGGCGATCTACATTCCATCGCCCGTGGCGTTCTCCAGCTTCCCGAGCGTGCTGCTGCTGACCACGCTGTTCCGACTCGCGCTGTCGATCGCGATCACGCGCTCGATCCTGCTCGATGCCGAAGGGGGCCACATCGTCGAGACCTTCGGCAACCTGGTCGCCGGCGGCAACCTGGTGGTCGGCCTGGTGGTCTTCATGATCATCACCGTGGTGCAGTTCATCGTCATCGCGAAAGGTGCGGAGCGCGTGGCCGAGGTGTCGGCGCGCTTCACCCTGGACGCGATGCCCGGCAAGCAGCTGTCGATCGACTCCGACCTGCGCTCGGGCCTGATCGACAAGGACGAAGCCAAGCGCAAGCGCCGCCACCTCGAAACCGAAAGCCAGCTGCACGGCGCGCTCGACGGCGCGATGAAGTTCGTCAAGGGCGACGCCATCGCCGGCATCGTCATCATCATCATCAACCTGCTTGGTGGCCTGGCGATCGGCGTCCTGCAGCGCGACATGGCGCTGGCCGACGCCACCCGCACCTACAGCATCCTGACCATCGGCGATGGCCTGGTCTCGCAGATCCCGGCCATCCTCGCCACCATCGCCGCGGGCCTGGTGGTCACGCGGACCACCAGCGAGGTCGACGACAAGCATCTCGGCGCGGCCATCGGCCGCCAGGTCAGCGGCCAGCCGCGGGTGATGCTGATCACCGGCCTGCTCGCGCTGCTGATGACCCTGGTGCCCGGGTTCCCTAAGCTGGTGTTCCTGGCGCTCGGCCTCACCCTGCTGGGCATGAGTGCCTGGCGCTACCGCCATGGCTTCCAGATGCTGCGCCGCGCGTTCCGCGTTCCCGAGGGCGAGCTGGCCGAGTCGGAGATCGCCGAGCAGGTGGACGACCTCGCCCCGCCGGCGCCGCTGCAGCTCGACCTGTCGCCGTCGCTGGCGCCGATGCAGGACGCGCTGCTGGCGCGCGTGTCGGCGGTCGCCCAGGGCATGCGCGACGAATTCGGTGTGCCGGTGCCGGCGCCAAAGCTGCGCCTGGTCGAGGGGCTTGGCGAGGGCGGATATCGCCTGAGCGCGTTCGGCGCGCGACTGGCGTCCGGCCAGCTGCGGACCGACGCGGCATTCCGCCGTGCTCCGGTCGTGGCGGGTGACAACCGGCAGGCCGGTTTCTTCCCTGCGCTGTCGGGAGAGTGGGTGGCCAGCGGCTCGCCGGATGCGCTGGCCCCCGAGGACCTGCTCGACGTGCATGCGCGCGCCGCACTGCAGCGCCGGCTCGGCGGCTTCATCGGCATCCAGGAAACCGCGAACCTGTTCGCGCGCATGCAGCGCGACTATCCCGACCTGGTGAAGGAGATGCTGCGCGTGGTCGCGCCCCAGCGCGTGGCCGACGTGCTGCGCCGGCTGGCCGAGGAAGGCGTGCCGATCCGCAACCTGCGCGACGTGTTCGAGGCGATCACCGACGTCGGCGGGCGCGAGAAGGACGTCGTGCTGCTGACCGAGTACGTGCGCGTGGCGCTGAAGCGCGAGATCGCCGAACGCCACGCGGACGCCGAACGCACGCTGCACGTGCTGCTGATCCATCCGGAGCTGGAAGACAAGCTGCGCCAATCGGTGCGCGTGGCGGGCGGTGCCAGCCAGCTGGCGATCTCGCCGGAGCTGGCCGCGCGGCTCGGTGGCGAGGTGCGCGCCCACCTTGCGCGGCAGGCGGCGGGCGTGCGCCCGGTGCTGCTGTGTTCGCTCGATGTGCGCCGGCACCTGCGCAAGCTGATGGAAGTCGATTTCTTCGAGCTGCCGGTGCTGTCGTACCAGGAGCTCGCGCCCGACCTGCGCATCGTGCAGGCCGGGCAGGTGAACGCCTGAACAGGTGATTCACCAGAGGGTAACGAGGCAGTCGCAGGATTCGTTCAACGGAGGTGGCATGGGCAAGGACCGACAGGACGGGGAGGCACGGATCGATCGCGGCGTCGTGCTGCGCGTCGTATCGGGCCTGCATTCCGGCGCCGAGCGCGAGCTGGCCGGCGGCGAGATGATCCTGATCGGCAGCGGCGAGGACTGCGACATGGTGCTGGCCGATGCCGGCGTCGCCTCGCACCACGCGCTGCTGAGCTTCCTCGACGGCCGCTTTTCGCTGCGCGCGCTGGACGCGCCGCTGCACGTCGGCACCGCGATGATCCATCCGGGCGACCCGGTCGAACTCGACCGCGTGCAGCGCGTTGGCATCGGCGAGGCCGCGATCGCCTTCGGCGCCGCCGACGATGCCGGCTGGGAGCGCCATGTGCCCGGCGGGCTGGGCCCGCGGCCCGCGCCCGAGCGCACGGCGCGTCCTTTCACCCGACGCCTGCCGGCGATTGCCGCGGTGGCCGTGCTGTCGCTGGCGGCGCTGGGGCTCTTCGCGGTGCTGATGCCGCAGACCGCGGAGACGCCCGACGGACGCGAGCAGCTGCAGCGCCTGGTGCCCGAGTACGGCATCGACGACGGGCAGGCGTCGCTGGATCCGCAGGGCCGGCTGGTGCTGACCGGTACGGTCATCGACACCGCCACCCGCGAGCGCATCGCGCGGCGCATCGCCGACGAGCAGATCGATGCGCGCCTCGAACTGCGCACCGGCGACGACATCGCCGGCGACGTCGCCGAGATCCTGCGCGGCCAGGGGATCACGGCGCGCACGCGCTACCTGGGCAATGGCGATGTCGAAGTCACCGGCGCCTTCGAGGACGAGGCCGCGCTGCGCGCCGCGTCCTTCTCGCGGGCGATGCGCGAGGTCAAGGGCGTGGTGCGCGTGATCCCGGTCGACGTGTCGCGCTCGGCCGTCGCGCGGCGCCAGGCGCCGGCGGCGCCGCCCAAGCCGGTGCGCATCCGGGTCGCCTCGATCGTGCGCGGCGACAACCCTCACGTGGTGTCCGGAAAGGGCGACCGCTACGAGGTCGGCGCCGAGCTGCCGGGCATCGGCACCCTGGTGTCGATCACCGAGGGTGCGGCGCACGCGCTGCGGCCCGACGGCAGCCTCGAGCGCCTGAAGCCCGAGCCGGCGCCGGCGGCCGGCGAAGAGCAGGCGGAACCGCAGGATTTCTCGAACGTACGCAGCGACGTGATGCCGCTGCGGATGTAGTACGCGCCGCGCCGAGGGGCGCGGCACCTGGCAGGACCACTGAAGACAAGCAAGGGAAGGAGAGGACCATGACCAATATCGCAGCGGGAACCCCTGGCATCGGCCAGATGATCGCGGGCGCGGCGGCCACCGGCGGCGCCGGCGGCATCCGTGGCGGCTCGTCGGCCGGCGACCGTGGCAGCTGGTACGAGGCCATGTCGCGGGCCTGGGGCCAGACCCTGGATTCGCAGGCGGCGGTGATCACCGACATGTCGGCCAACATCGGTGCCGGCGACGACCAGCCCTCGTCGATGGTGCAGCTGACCGCGGCCAGCCTGAAGATGCAGTTCATGTCCAACAACGCCTCGACCTCGCAGAACAGCGTGGGCCAGGCGCTGGAGACGCTGGGCAAGCGCGGCTAAGCGCCGCAACAGGAGATCGACATGATCGAAGCCATCCAGGTGGCGGCCATGGACCCGGCGATGGCCGGCCAGGCCGGCCCGCAGGGGACAGGGGGGCTGTCGCACGCCACGCCCTACGACGTCCGTGATTTCGCCGCGGCGCTCGAGCGCAGCGGCGGGACCACGGGCCCGCAGCAGGTGGGCGGCACGCCGCAGGTCGCCGACATCTCGCCGGCACAGCCCTCCGAGGGCACGCGGGCGCTGATCGAGGCCATCAACAATCTCAACACCGGCGCCGACAACATCAACGCGCTGTCGCGGAGCATGAGCGGCAATATCGCCGAGCTCACGCCCGGGCAGATGATGGAGATGACGATGAAGTGCCATCAGTTCCTGTTCCAGGCGGAGCTGACGTCGAACGTTGCCAACCGGACTTCGGACGGCATCCAGCAACTGTTCCGGCAGCAGTCCTGACCGCGGGGGTCCGTCCATGAAGTTCCTCCCGTGGTCGCGGACGCCGCGCGCGCTGCTCCTGGCGCTCGTGGCGGCCGCGCTGCTCGCCGCATGCGGCGGCAAGCCGCTCTACAGCCAGCTCGACGAGGTCCAGGCCAACCAGGTGATGGGTGCACTCATCGCCGCCGGCGTGGACGCGGACAAGAACCCGTCGCCGTCGAAGACGGGCTGGGAAATCCGCGTGGCGACGTCCGACTTCCCCTATGCCATGCAGGTGCTGGCCGCCCAGGGACTGCCGCGCGCCCAGTTCGCCAACGGCTGCGACGTGTTCAAGAAGGAAGGCTTCGCGTCCTCGTCCACCGAGGAGCGCGGGCGCGAACAGTGCGCGCTGCAGCAGGAACTCGCCGACACGCTGACCCGGTTCCCCGGGGTGGTGGATGCGCGCGTGCACGTGACCCTGGCCGAGCGTGATCCGCTTGGCGGGACCAGCCAGGATTCCTCGGTCGCGGTGGCGATCTTCGAGGCGCCGGGCACGAGCATGCGCGACCGCGAAACCGACATCAAACTGCTGATGAAGGATTCGGTGAAGGGCCTGGTCGACCTGAACAAGGTCACGGTCAAGTTCGCGGAGGCGCCGGCCATGCCGGCACGCAGGCCGCAGGGCCCGGCGCTGTCGGCGATCAGCCCGGTGGCGCTGGCGATCGCGGCCGGCGTGGTGATCCTGCTGGGACTGCTGGTGGCATTCCGCGGCCGGCTGCGCAATGGCGCGCAGGACAAGCAGGCGCCCGGCCAGGTCTGGAACGGCTGAGGCATGTCGCTGCGGGCGCTGCTGGCGGATGTCGATGCGGGATGGCTGGAGGATGCCGGCGTCCCGCTCGATCCCGCACTGGCCGCACGGGCCCGCGACAGTGCGCTGGGCCGGCGGCTGCTGGCCTCCTGGCTGGCCAATGGCCCGGCCGTGGCGCTGCTGGCACCGGACCCGTCGCGCGATCCCGACGCTGTCCGCAGCCGCTGGCGGCGTCCGCGCATCGACGCGCTGTGCCGCGACCTCGGCATCCTTGCGCATGCGCCGCCAATCCGCGCAGAAGTGCGCCGCGAGCCGGTCCGCCGGCTGAAGGCGGCGCTCGGCAACAGCTACCTGCTGGCCCTCGACCAGTCGGTCTGGGATGGCAGGCTCGCGCCGGACGGGCTGCAGCAGGCCGGCGCCAGCTTCAGGGCCGCGCTGGATGCGGCCATGTCCGGCGATGACCCCACGCCCCTGTACGCGGCCTTCGACCAGCAGGGCCGCGCGGAACTGCAGGCGTGGGCGGGCCGCCGGGACCCGGCGCTGGCCGACTGGTGCCGGCTGCTCTACCCGCCCGACGCGACCGCCGGGGCCACCGCGCGCCTGCCGGAGAAGCCGGTGCTCAGGGTCTACACGCACCATGAAACACGCGCGGCATGAGCGCGCCGACGGATCCTCGATGAACGCGGAAGCAGACAGCAGCCCCTCCAGCGCCCGGCCCGTAGCGGCTCCGTCGGGAGGCGTGGCGGTGTTCGAGCAGCGGCGCTTTTCGCGCTCGCTCGGCGCCAGCGTGGTCCCGGCGATGGCCTGGGCGAAGCTGGGCGAACTTGATGCCCTGCTCGAACGCGTCAATGGCCTGTACGACGAGGCGGTGGCCGACATCGCCCGCGCGCGGGAGCAGGGCCATGCACAGGGCTTCGCCGAAGGCATCGCCGCGGCCGAGCTGCAGATGACCGAACAGCTCGCGGCCCTGAACGAGCGCCGTGCCCGCGTGCTGGGCGAGGCCTCGGGTCGCATCACCGAACTCGCCTGTGCGATCGTCGACCGCATCGCCCCCGGCTTCGATGCGCGCACCGTGGTCCCGCCGCTGGTCATGCAGGCGGTGGAGGCCGCGCAGGCCGAGCAGTTCCTGCTGATCCGCGTCCACCCGAGCGTCCGCGACAGCGTCAGCGCGGGCCTCGGCGCCGTGCGCCAGGCCCACCCCGCGGTCGGGGTGATCGAGCTGGTCGACGATCCAAGCCTCGAGCCGACCAGCTGCGTCGTGGTGTCGGAGGCGGGCGAAGTCCGCGCCGGCGTCGCGCAGCAGATCGAGGCGATCCGCACCGCCCTTGCGGGCAGCGCCGGCCACGCGGGGCGCCAGGCATGAAGGCCACGGCCCCTGCAGCGTTCAGCGAGGCGGCGGGCAGCCCGGATCCGCTGCTGCACGCGCTTGCGCGGGTGCAGTCGATCGAGCGCGTCGGCCGCGTCGCCGAAGCCTATGGCACCCTGATCCGCGCCACCGGCCTCAAGGCCGCGATCGGCGAGCTCTGCGAGCTGCGCAATCCGCGCGGCGAGGGCGACCCGAGCTTCCGCCTCGCCGCCGAGGTGGTGGGCGTGTCGAAGCAGCTCACGCTGCTGACCCCGCTGGGCGCGCTCGACGGCGTCTCCGCGACCACCGAGGTCTATGCCAGCGGCCGCCAGGCCGCGGTGCGCGTCGGACCCGGGCTGCTGGGCCGCATCCTCGATGCCCATGGCGAACCCATCGACGATCTCGGCCCGGTCGGACCGACGGTCGACGCGCCGATCTATGCCGCCTCGCCCAACCCGCTGGCGCGCAACCTGATCGAACGTCCCTTCTCCACCGGGGTACGCGCGATCGACACCACGATGACCGCGGGCGAAGGCCAGCGCATCGGCATCTTCGCCGTCGCTGGCGGCGGCAAGAGCACCCTGCTGGGGATGCTGGCGCGTGGCGGCGACGCCGACGTCAACGTGATCGTGCTGGTCGGCGAGCGCGGGCGCGAGGTCAACGAATTCATCCACGACAACCTGGGCCCCGAAGGTCTGGCGCGGTCGGTGATCGTGGTCGCCACCTCGGACCGCCCGGCGCTCGAACGCAGCCGCGCCGCCTGGGTCGGTACCGCGATCGCCGAGCACTTCCGCGACCAGGGCAGGCGCGTGCTGCTGCTGGTCGACTCGGTCACCCGCTTCGCCCGCGCGCTGCGCGACGTCGGCCTCGCGGTTGGCGAGCCGCCGGCGCGACGCGGCTTCCCGCCGTCGGTGTTCAGCGCCCTGCCGCGCCTGTTCGAACGCGCCGGCAACAACGACAAGGGTTCGATCACCGCCTTCTACACCGTGCTGGCCGAGGACGAGGACGGCGGCGACCCGATCGTCGAAGAGGTGCGCTCGATCCTCGACGGCCACATCGTGCTGTCGCGCAAGCTCGCCGCCGCCTACCACTACCCGGCGATCGACGTGCTGGTCAGCCTCAGCCGCACCATGCCGCGCGTCGTCGACCACCCGCACGTGCGCGCAGCCGGGCAGCTGCGCAAGCTGCTCGCCAAGTACCAGGACATCGAGCTCCTGATCCAGCTCGGCGAATACAAGCGCGGGACCGACCCCGATGCCGACGCCGCGATCGAGAAGATCGGCGCCATCCGCCGGCTGCTGCAGCAGTCCGCGCAGGAACTGGTGCCGTTCGAGCAGTCGGCCGCGGCGCTGAAGGCGCTGTTTCCGTGAAGCGCTATCCGCTGCACACGCTGGTCCGGCTCCGCGAGCACCGCACCGAGGCCGCGCGCCAGCGCGTGCTGGAACGCCAGCGCGAAGCCCAGGACTGCCGCGACGCCTGCCTGAAGGTCGAGGGCGAGATCATCGCCCTGGACTTCGAGCAGAAGCAGCAGCGCGCGCGCCTGCTCGACCCGCCGCCGCCGGGCGTGCCCTGGCCCAACGCGCTCAGCCAGCGCGAGGCGCACATCGGGCTGCTGGGCGAGCAGGCCGATGCGGCACGCCAGCGGCTGTTCAAGGCGCAGGAAACCCTGCGTGCCGCCGAGGCCGCCGTCGCCGAGGCGCGCGCGGAGTTCTTCCGGGCCAAGGCGCGGCTGGACGCACTGCAGAAGCGGCGCGAGGTCTGGAACGGCGAACAGTCCATGCTCGAGGCACGCCAGGAAGAAGGCGCGGCCGAAGACCTGCTCCAGGCGCGGCATCTCGCCGCGCGCTGACGAGGGAGACCACGATGTCCATCGAACGCACGCAGTCATCGGCCTCCGAGGCCGCCCGCGCCCGCGAAGGCACCGCCGAAACGCGCGAGCGCGCACCAGCGGGCCGCGAACAGGCCGACCGCTTCCGCGATGCGCTGGATGGCGCGCGGCAGGGCGTGCAGTCGCAGCCCCAGCAGGCCCAGGCCACCGCCGGCGAGGGGGCGACCGAGGAGCCCGGCCAGCAGCAGACGGTGACCCGCGATGCCGTGCACGCCGCGCGCGACGGGGACCGTGGCGGCGGCCATGGCCAGGACGGAAGCGACGGCGAGGCGAAACTGCTCGATCCCGCCCTGCTCTGGCAGGCGCAGCATGCGCTGCGCGGCGGCGGCGAAGCCACGCCGGCCATGCCCGCTCCGACGGGGGCCAGCCATGCGGTCGCCGAGCTGATCGAACGCCACGTGCGCAGGCTGGCGGCGGGCGGCAGCGCCACCGGGGCCGACGGCGACGGGCGGGTGCTGCTGCGCATGTCCGACGCCACCCTGCCCGGCACGGACCTGCTGCTGAGCCGCGAGGGTAACGGCTGGGTGCTGCGTGCCGACGTGCGTTCGCGCGACAGCTACGACGCGATCCGCGACGCCGCGCCCGGCCTGACCCGGCGCTTCGCCGAGCGCAACCTGGGCGAGCTGCGGGTGGAGCCGCACTTCCACGGCTGAGGTCGCTGGCGGCGGGAGTCGAGCGCCGCCGCATCGGGTCGTCCCCACTTAGGGTCCGACCTAGCTGGTGACCGGCGGCGCGCCCGCCTGTAATGGCCCCGTACGCGGCGTGTGCCGCATGGCAGCGGGGCATCCCCATGGTCGGTCAGGTCAACAGCAACGGCGGCGCGCAGGTCCAGAACCTCGCCGGCGACAACCTCAGCCCGTCGGGCTTCGACTACAACCGGATCCAGGGCCTGCAGGCGAGCCCCCATGTCACGCCTGCGTTCATCGCCAAGGTCGAGGCCATGGCCGAGCGGCTCGGTACGCAGCCGGAATACCTGCTGGCGGTCATGAGCTTCGAGAGCGGCTTCAGCCCGAGCATCCGCAACCAGGCCGGCAGCGGTGCGACCGGCCTGATCCAGTTCATGCCGGGCACCGCGAGCGAACTGGGCACCACTACCGACGCGCTGGCCCGCATGAGCGCGGTCGACCAGCTCGACTACGTCGAGCGCTACTTCAACAACCGGTCCGATCCGGGTGAACTGGGCACGCTGGAAGGCGTCTACACCACGGTCCTGTACGGCAGTCCGCGGCCGGATCCGGGCTCCACGCTGTTCAGCCAGGGCACCGCGGCCTACCGGATGAACGCGCCACTCGACCTCAATCGCGACGGGCGAATCACCGCCGGCGAGGCGACCTCCTTCGTGCGCGACCGGATCGATGGCGACGCGCCGCCGCCACGCCCGGCGCCTGCGCCGGGCCCCGGCGGCAATGACGCCCCGGGTCCGGCGCCGGCACCGGACCCCGCCGGTTCGGTCACGGTGCGCAGCGGCGACACGCTCTCCGGGATCGCGGCACGCAACAACGTGTCGGTTTCCGACCTGCTCTCGGCCAATCCGCAGATCCGCAATCCGGACCTGATCTACCCCGGGCAGACCGTCCACCTGCCTGGCGGTGGCGGTGGCGGTGGTGGCGCCGAGGTCACCGTGCGCAGCGGGGATACGCTCTCCGGCATCGCCGCCCGCAACGGCGTCACCCTGGGCGCGCTGCTGTCGGCCAACCCGGGCATCGGCAACCCCGACCTGATCCATCCGGGGCAGGTGGTGAGGCTCCCGGGCGGCGCCGCGGCCACGCATGACGTGACCGTGCGCAGCGGCGACACCCTGTCGGGGATCGCGGCGCGCAACGACGTGTCGCTGCCGGCGCTGATCGCGGCCAACCCGCAGATCCGCAATCCTGACCTGGTCTACCCCGGACAGGTGGTGCATGTGCCCGGCGGTGGCAGCGCGCCATCGCCATCTCCGGGACCCGCGCCCGCACCTTCGCCCGCGCCGTCCCCGGCTCCGTCGGATGCGCCGACCTATGCGCCCTATACCGTCTACAGCACGGGGCACCAGCCGGCGATCGCGGTCTCGCATCCCGACCAGATGCAGCCGCACCACGATTACCAGACCCAGGTGCGCGAGGGGCAGCGGCTGGAGGTGCGTGACATCGTGCTGCACCGCCCCGGCCAGTCGCAGACCAACCAGGCGATTCCCTCGCCCGTCGCCGGGACCGTGGTATCCGCGGGTCCGATGGGCAATGCCGGCAACGCGGTGATCCTGCGCGGCGAGCAGGGCGAGCTGGTTTACATCTTCCACATGTCGAGCATCGACGTGCGACCGGGGCAGCGCGTGGGCTATGGCCATGACCTCGGCAACCAGGGCTCCACCGGCAACTCCACCGGTCCGCACGTGCATATCGAAGCCCCGACTGCGACCATCGACCGATGGGTCCACGACCTCCTCGACGGCCGCTTCGACGGTCGCCGCCAGTAGCGCGGCGGCGCGGGGCGTGGCTGGCGGCGCTGTGCGCCGCCGGCGTCGGGCTGGTCGGCTGCGACCGCGCCCCGGGCCATGCGGGCTCCGCCACGTCCGCCGATGGGCAGCGGCTGCCAGCGTCGGCGGCGATCGGCGCGACAGTGGACAGCAGCGCGCGACGCCGGTTCGTGGCCAGGGCGGAGACTTCAGGGGCCACCCTTCCGGATGACATCCTCCGCGGACTTTCGACCGACGCGCGCGTGCTCGACTGCGGAGGCGGTGTGGTCGCGGGGCGCTCCGCCTTCGAAGGAACCTGGGTCGTCGGGCACCCTGTGGATCTTGACGCCGACGGGCGCGACGACTGGCTGGTCGAAGGTCGTCATCGCTGCCTGACCGGCACCGATGGTGCGGACTGGTGGGTGTACTCGGGTGACACCGGGTCCGCGCGGCTGGTGGCAGCGGCGGGCCGTGCCCAGGCGGTCGAAATGCTGCCGGAGCGCCATGGCGGCTTCCGTGACCTGCAGCTGCAGGCGAAACAGGGCGATCTGACCCTGCGCTATGCCGCCGGCGCCTATACGTCCGTGGACCCTGCCGCGGACTGACCGCGCCGACGCACGCCGCGCCAGTCCTCCCGCCGCAGGCGCATCCGCAGGGCGGGCCGGCCGAACTGGCAGGTGGTCCCGTCAGGCTGGAAGCCGAGGCGCGCCAGGAGCGGCGGCACCGAGCGGTTGGCCGGGTCGCACAGGCCGACCAGCCGCGGCAGGCCGAGCGTGTCGAAGGCATGTCTGCACAGCGCCTCGCCGCCCTCGAGCGCATAGCCGCGGCCCCAGGCGCGCGGCAGCAGGCGGGTGCCGATCTCGGTCTCGGCGGGATTGAATTCCGCCATCAGCGAGAAGAAGCCGAGGAAGCCGCGTGCGTCATCGGCGCGCCAGACGCCGAGGCCGGGGCGTTCGCGATGCACGCGCGCGGAGGTCTCGACGAGCGCCGCCGCGGAGGCGATGTCGTCCACCGGCGCGTCCAGCAGGGCACGCGCCACGCGCGCGTCGCGCCCGAGGTGCTGCAGGTCGAAGACATCGGAAGGCCGCAGCCGGCGCAGCGTCATGCGCCGGGTCCTGAGGAACACGTCGACGTCGGGGCCGTTCGCCATGGCCGGAGTATGCCGCGCGGGGCGCGGCGCAGCCCCCGGGGCGACCCTAGATGGGGTACGCACCAGCTAGGAACCGCGGCGTGCCTGCGGAAACTGCGAGCTGTGCCCGGAGTCCACCGGGTTTCCATCCACTCCAGCGAGGACAAGGATATGGGCAGTCAAATCGGTTCCATGGTCGGCAGCCTGGTCGGCACCTACTTCGGCGGTCCGCTCGGACAGGCCATCGGCCAGCAGCTGGGCTCCTGGCTCGGCGGCATCGTCGGCGAGGGCATGACCGACGCCGTGGGCTTCAACTTCGACACGATCTTCGGCGGCGCCTATTCCGGCGGCTTCGACCTCGGTTTCGGCGGCAGCTGACGGATGTCCATCGAAGCCGCACCGCCGAAGACCCGCGAGGAGCTCGTCGAGCGCCTCGCGGACCTGCGCCAGCAGGGCGTCCTCGATTCGCACGAGGAAGAGCGCCTGCTGTCGCAGTTCGATTCCATGCTGCGCGACGTCAACGAGCAGAAAGCCACGCTCGAGCCGGAGTACAAGCGGCGCGTGCGTGACGACGGGCTCGACCAGGCGAATGCCTGGCTGCGCGAGGCCGCCGCCGAGCTCGGTCGCCGCCATGGCGAGGCCACCCGCGCAATCACCGACCAGCTGCGCGTGGTCACCGGCTGATCCCGGCAGCGATTGCGCGCCGGTCCTAGGGTCGGCCCCAGTTGTCCACCGGCCCGGCCCACGCGAAGCTGCAAGCCACACGATCCAACGCCCCTTCAACGCAGGATCCCGCCACGACATGCAAGGCCAACCGCCCCCGATGAAGCCGTCCCGCCGCGCGCTCACGCCAGGCGAGCTGATGGCCAGGAGCCAGCAGCGTGGTGGCGAGCGGGCGCAGGTCGAGGCCGGCGCTTCCGCGGAGACGGCGGGGCAGGCGCTGCTCGGCCAGTTCCAGGAGTTGCTGCAGCAGGAAGGCAGCCTCGGCCATGACGACCGCGAGGAACTGGCGCGGGTCTTCGAACAGGCGCTGCAGGATTCGGCCGCGTCGCCCTCGGCGGCGGCGTCCGATGCCTTCGACGCGTCGACCTGGCGCGAGACGGTCGAGATGCTGCTCCAGGGCGGATTCGTCGAACAGGGCGAAGCCGACCACCTGATCCGTTCGCTCAACGAGGCACTGGCTCCACTGCAGCGGCGTGAGTCGCGGCTTGCGATGGAGTTCAGTCGCCGCGTCGAGGCCGAAGGCCAGGAGAAGGCGCTGGAGTGGTTCCGCCAGGCCAGCAAAGCCGGGCAGGAACCGGCGGCGGCACGCGTCCCCGGTTCCGCGGCACCGGACAGGACGACAGAGTCGCCGCTGCGCGCCGATACGGTGAATTCGAGGTCGAGGCGGTTGCGCGGGCCACCGGGCCAGGGTTGGAGCTGACCCACCCCTGATCCAACGCACACACCAACTCGAATCGGAGAAACATCATGGCTGTCGACATCACCTCTTTCGTTGCAAACGCCACCACCATGCGCGAGGCCGAGGCCCAGCTGGCGTCCGCCCGCGGCGGCGGCTGGCTGATCGCCCTGGCCCAGGTCCTCGGCAAGATCGCCGACAAGATGGGCGAGGAAATCGTCGCCAAGGCCAAGGAGATCGATACCGCCGGTCCCGAAGCCGACAACATCAACGAGCTCAACGCCGAGCTGACCGCGATGAGCCAGGTCTTCAAGATGTTCATGGAAACCGTGAGCACCGTGATCAAGACCATCGGTGAAGGCAACGCCTCGGTGGCCCGCAAGCAGTAAGCGGCCCCGGACAGAAAACGCCCTGCTTCGGCAGGGCGTTTTTTTTTGGCCTTTTTTTCGTAGATGGAAGCAACGCCCGGTGCAGCGCCCGTGGCAGCGCCCGGGGCAGCGCTCGTTGCAACGCCGCAGCGCTTTGACGCATGGCCTGCTGCCGCTCATGTCCCCCGATGCCGGCCCGCCGGGCCGGCCTCTCCTCCTTGACTTCCCGTCAGCAGGCCACGCGCCAAAGCGATGCAGGGCTGCGGGTGCGCCGTAGAAGAGCCAAAGCTGCGTTCCGTGCCGATCATCCGTGTTGCGCTCTGCGCTCTGCGCTCTGCGCTCTGCGCTCTGCGCTCTGCGCTCCGCGCTCTGCGCTCTGCGCCCTGCTCCCTGCTCCCTGCTCCCAGCGACCTGCGTCCAGCGGCCGAACCGATCCGGACTGCGGTGCGATGCCTGCTGACGGGAAGTCAAGGAGGAGGCTTCGGCCACGGGCCGAAGCCGGGGGACATGAGCGGCAGCAGGCATCGCACCGCAGCACCGCGAAGCAGCCCGCCAAACGCCCCTCCAAGCGCCCCCGAACGCCCGGCAAAACGTCCCGCCGCACGGCGTGTGCCGAACAGGCGACGCGACTCTAGTCCCGGCAGACCGGCATCCGGCGCATCACCAGCGTGCCGCCGGCGGGATCGGGAACCGGCCGGACCTCGTAGGCCACGTTCCGGCAGTTCTCCAGGTCGGCGCGGCGTGCGCGCTTGCGGGGCTCTGCCGCCGTGCGGCCTGGCTGTTGGAGATCGTAGGTGAAGCGCAGCCGGGTTCCGCGCGGCAGGCCCCCGGCGTTGGGTTCGAGCAGCTCGACCACGACGACCATGTCGAAGGCCGCGTCCGACACCTCGCCGGTCACGGTGTACGCCAGTGGATGCGCATCGCCGCCGCCGCGGATCCGGCCTTGGCGGTCGATGTCCACCCGGACGTCCCCCATCCGGCCGCTCCAGCCCCCCGCCGGGGTCAGCTTTCCGTCGAGTTCGAGGCCGGCATCGCCTTGCGGGTCTGAGATCGCGCCGATCACGCTGAGCTTCATGGCCCCGCCGCTGCCGGGGACGAAGCGCGCCGTGCCGCGGCCACGCTCGTCGTAGGCGCGGCCGCCGGGCGGGTCGACCACCACGTCGACGCGGCCTTCGTAGGCGGTCGACGGGAACCGGGGACTGGCATCGCTCCCGTGGCAGGCACCCAGCACCAGGGCGAGGGCAAGCGGGAGCATGCGGAACTTCACTGCGGGCATGGTCATCTCGTCCGGGGAACCGGGCGCGCGACGTGGTGCAACGGCATATGGCGCAACGCGGGCACTCAAGGGCGCCGCGCGCCCAGCCTCTTCGCCAGCAGCCAGGCGACCGCGGCGGTCAGCAGGCCGACCAGCGCGGAGCCGCCGGTCCAGGTGCGCGCCGAGTCGCCGAGCACCTGCCCGCCCACCGGGAGCAACGCGACGATCGCGAAGCCGAGGCAGCCGTAGGCGATGATCGCCAGCAGCCAGAACAGCCACTGCATCGTCGCCTCGCGCAGTTCGCGCTCGACCGCGGCGGGGTCACGACCGGATGCACCCGTGTGCCCCTGGGCACCGAGGGCCACGAGCAGCGACGACAGTCCGCCCTCGAGCACGCGTGGACGCCGGTCGAGGCCGCGTCGCTGCGGGCCTTCGCCGGTGTAGCCGGCGGCATCGGGCCGGACCGGCAGGCCACGGTCGTTCACCGCCAGCGGGTTGGCGGCAGCGCGGGCCTCCGCCGCCTGCGCGGCCGCGGGCAGTGCGCTGGCCATGGTGCTGCCGGCGATGGTGGCGGCTGCCGCCGCACTGGCCAGGGTGGCCGCGGTGGTCGCCGAAGCCTGGGTGGCGCCGTGCCCCGTCGCTGCAGCGGCGGTGGTCGCTGCCGCCGCGGGTGCTGTGGCAGACCGCTGCAGGTTGGCCAGGCCGGGGTCCTGCGTGCGCGGGACCAGTCCGACATCGGCCGGCCGCGCCGCCAGCTGGGCCGCGTCCGCGCGCATGCCCGGTGCGACCTGGGCGCCCTGGGCCGACACGTCCGCGCGCTGGGCTGTGGCCTGGGGAGCGCCGGCATCCGCGCGCGGGGTAGCGGGCAGTGGCACCTGCGCCGGCTGGGCCAGCTGCTGCGCCGACATCGGAGTCGCCGCGCCCGCCAGCAGGCCATTCGCCAGGCCGCCCTGTCCGGGGGCGCCGGCTTGTGGCGAGCCCGGGACCTGCGGGCCTTGCGGTACCACCGGCTGGTGCACGGGCACCTGACGGGGGCCGCCCAGCACGTCGCGGATCACCTGTCCCGGTGCCAGCGGCAGCGGGCGTTCGCCGCCCTGGCCGGGCGCAGGCGCGGGCGCACCGGGACCGGGCCTTCCGGCATCCCAGCCGCTGCCGTTGGGGCGCTCCGCGCCGGGCGCCGGGTTGCCGGGCCCCTGCGGGCGTTCCGGGCCGGGACCCCAGCCGGTGCCAGCCGGTCGCTCGACGCCCGGCGGCATGCCGGGAGGCGCGGGTGCGAGTCCTGGCGGCGGGCCCGGTATTGGCCCGCCCTGGCGCAGCAGTCCGGGCGGGCCGAGGCCATCGGGGCCCTGGCCGCGCGCGCCGGGTTCGGGACGACCCGGGAAGCCCCTGTGGCCTTCGCCCCGGTGTGCCTGCTCGTGCGGGCTGCCCCAGGACATGTTGTGCGGCGCAGGCAGGCCCGCGGGCCCCTTGCCCAAGGGGCCGGGCAGATTGCTGATGACCCTGTCGATGATGGACATCGGTGCCTCGCAGCTGCGTGGGCGGCAACCCCCCGTTGTTCCCAACACACGGTAGGCGCTGTCGTCCCGGACTGCAGCCTCGGGTCAACCCGAGGTCGGCCGGGCTTCGGGCATAAAAAACGGGAGGCCGAGGGGCCTCCCGTGAAAACCGGCCGAAGCCGGAGGACTATGTTGTGGCGCGCCCAGCCTACCGCCGGGCGAATCCTTATGCAATACCTGAGGAGTACGCGTCTATCTGATTGAATTGACTAGCGATCAGTGCGCAGGGCTTCACGCTTCCGCGCGCGCCGGGAGTCCCGGGGAAGCGACCGCGCATTGTCGAACGCCGCGGATTCCCAGCTGCCATAGGTCGGGTTCGGCAGCACCCACCAGCGCGCGCCAAACCAGTCGCGATGGTCGGCATGCAGGGCGGCGTGCTGCGCCGGCGTGTTCGCGCCCGCCTGGACGAAGTCGCCCAGCTGGTCGCCGAACTGCATGAGCACACGGTGCGTGCGCCCCACCAGCTGCCGGCGACAGGTCTTGCCAGATCCCGCCTGCTCGCAGCCGGGCACGTCCAGGCCCAGGCCGAGGAACACCTCTCCATGCTGGACCGGCAGGCCCTGGCTGCGCAGGTTGTCCAGCGTCGCTCCGGTCAGCGCCGCGCTGCGGTTGGAGATGTAGAACACGGTGATGCCCTTGGCCGCCGCCGCGCGGGTGAAGTCGAGGGCGCCGGGAACCGGGATCGCCTTGCGCTCCTCGACCCAGGCGTCCCACGCGGGATCCGAGAACTCCTGGCCGTCGACGACCAGGCGCGCCTGGTAGGCGGAGTTGTCGAGCACGGTCTCGTCGATGTCGAGGATCACCGCCGGCGGCAGGTTCGAGGCGTCGCCGGCGGCGCTGCGCTCGGCGGCGACAAGGGCGTCCCAGGAGCGGTCGGCCAGGGCCGCGTCGAGGCGCTCGGTGGCGGCGCGGAACACCGACTCCGAAAGCGCGCGGTATTCCACCGAGCGCTGCACCCAGAGCACCGCGTTGAGGTTGTCGTCGGCCGGGACGGCGGCGGAGGACGCTGCCCCGGCGTGGGGCGCGGGGGTGGTGCCGTCGACCGGCAGGCTGCGGCAGCCGGCCAGCGCCAGGGCCGCGGCCAGCAGCGTGGCGGCACGGAGGGAGTTCTGGGACGACTGCAGGCGCATGGCGGACACCGTGTGCGGAAACGGTCCCAAGTCTATCCGAGCGCCCAGGAGTCCCGGCCCGCCACGCCCCTGGCCGCCACCGCCCCTGTAGGAGCAGCTATAGCTGCGATCGTGGTGCCAAGACCAGCGCGATCGCTCGCAGGGAACCGCATCGCAGCCATAGCTGCTCCTACAGGGGCGCGGAGGGCAGCGGCGGGCGCGGCGGTCAGCCCTCGAGCATCGCCCGGATCGCCGCGAAGCCGACGTCGGCGCGCTCCTTCTTGCGCGCGGCGTCCGCCACCGGGTCGGCGCCGTCGCGCTGCAGCTCGGCGGCGGGCAGCTCGGCGAGGAAGCGGCTCGGCACCAGCTTCAGACGCTCGCCCCAGCGCTGCGATTCGCGCGGGTAGGACAGCCACAGTTGCTCCTTGGCACGGGTGATGCCGACGTAGAGCAGGCGCCGCTCCTCGTCGATGCGGCCCTCCTCGACGCTGGCCTCGTGCGGAAGGGTGTCGTCGTCCACGCCGATGATGAAGACGTAGCGGAACTCCAGGCCCTTGGCCGCGTGCAGGCTCATCAGCCGCACCTGGTTGCCCGGCTCGCCCTTGTCGGCGTGGCTCAGCAGCGCCAGCGACGCGGCCAGCTCGCCGGGGCCGGCGCCGCCGCGGGCGCCATCGAACCAGTCGGCGAGCTCGTCGAGGTTGCCGCGGCGGATGCGGAACATCTCCTCGGTCTTGCACTGCGCGCGCAGCGCCGCGAGCAGGCCGGAGCGCTCGTTGAGCACGCGTACCAGCTCCGCGGGCGACAGGCGGAACGCCTCCGCGCGCAGTCCGCGGACCAGGTCGGCGAAGGCCGACAGCGACGATGCCGCACGCGGCGCCAGCTGCTTGAGCAGGCCGACCGACTCGATCGCCCGCGACATCGGCATGCCCGCGTTGCGCGAGAGTTCCGCCAGCTTCGCCAGCGTGGTCTGGCCCACGCCGCGGCCGGGCGCCTGCACCGCGCGCAGGAAGGCCGCGTCGTCGTCCGGGTTGGCCAGCATGCGCAGCCAGGCCAGCGCGTCCTTGACCTCGCCGCGGTCCAGGAAGGCGGTGCCGCCGGACAGGTGGTAGGGCACGCGCAGCATCTGCAGCGCCTTCTCCAGCGCGCGCGACTGGTAGTTGCTGCGGAACAGAATGCAGAACTCGCTCCACTCGACCTTGCGCGCGGCGTTGACGAACTGGATCTCGGCGGCCACCCGCTCGGCCTCGTGCGCCGCGTCGCGGCACTCCCAGATGCGGATGCGCTCGCCGTCGGCCTGCGCGCTCCACAGGGTCTTCAGGTGCTCGTGCGGGTTGTTGGCGATCAGCGTGTTGGCCGCGCGCAGCACGCGGTTGGAGCAGCGGTAGTTCTGCTCGAGCTTCACCACCCGCAGCGCCGGATAGTCGCGCGCCATCTGCGACAGGTTCTCGGGATTGGCGCCGCGCCAGGCATAGATCGACTGGTCGTCGTCGCCCACGCAGGTGAAGTTGCCCTTGTCGCCGGCCAGCGCCTTGAGCAGCCGGTACTGGGCGTCATTGGTGTCCTGGCACTCGTCGACCAGCAGGTAGCCGATGCGCTCGCGCCAGCCCAGCGCGCAGTCCTCGTGGGTTTCCAGCAGCTCCACCGGCAGCCGGATCAGGTCGTCGAAATCCACCGCGTTGAACGCGGCCAGGCGGGCCTGGTAGAGCTCGTACACCATTGCCGCCTCGTGCTCGGGCGTGGAGCGCGCCAGCGCGCGCGCCTGCTCCGGCGACAGCCCCTGGTTCTTCGCCCGCGACACCAGGCCCTGCATCGCCTGCACGGCGTCAGGCTTGGCACCGGGCATCAGGTCCTTGAACTGGGCCATCGAATCGTCGGAATCGAAGATCGAGAAGCCGCGCCGCAGGCCCGCGCGCTCGTGCTCGATCTGCAGCATGCGCAGGCCGAGCGCGTGGAAGGTCGAGACGGTCAGGCCTTCGGCGGCGTCGCCTCGGATGCGCTTGGCGACACGCTCGCGCATTTCCTTCGCCGACTTGTTGGTGAAGGTAATCGCGGCGATCCGCTTGGCCGGGTAGCGCCCGGAGCCGATCAGGTGCGCCATCTTCTCGACGATCACGCGGGTCTTGCCGCTGCCGGCGCCGGCGAGGACGAGCAGGGGACCTTCGCAGTGCGCGACCGCGGCCTGTTGCTGGGGATTGAGGGACATCGTGCCGGAGGGAATCGCTGGCCGGCCATTCTATCGGCCGCGGCGGCCCCGGGCCGGGGTCCCGTCCCACCCGCGCCGGTCTTAAACTTCGCCCATGGCCAAGCTCTACTTCTACTACTCGGCGATGAATGCGGGGAAGACCACCACCCTGCTGCAGTCCGCGCACAACTACCGCGAGCGCGGGATGCGCGTGCTGATCCTGGCGCCGGCCCTGGACGATCGCGCTGGCCGCGGGACGGTCGCCTCGCGGATCGGGCTGCAGGCCGAGGCCCGCACCTTCGGGCCGGGCGACGACCTGCAGGCGATGGTGCGCGAGGACATCGACGCCCGTGGCCGCCTGCACTGCGTGCTCGTCGACGAGGCGCAGTTCCTGTCGCGCCCGCAGGTCTGGCAGCTGTCCGAGGTGGTGGACGCGTTCGGCGTGCCGGCGCTCTGCTACGGGCTGCGCACAGACTTCCGCGGCGAGCTGTTCGAGGGCAGCCGCTACCTGCTGGCCTGGGCCGACGAGATCCAGGAGATCAAGACCATCTGCCACAGCGGCAGCAAGGCGATCATGACCGTGCGCGTCGATGACCAGGGCCACGCGGTGCAGGACGGTCCGCAGGTGGAGATCGGCGGCAACGAGCGCTATGTCTCGGTCAGCCGCGCCGAGTTCAAGCGCATCGTGCGCGGCGAGGGCCGGATCGACCCCGCGCAGCAGCAACTGCCGCTGGGCTGAAGCCGCTCCTACAGAGGCGCGTCGCAGCGCCGCTGCCACCGCTCCACCTCGCGCACGACCGAGCCGCCTTCGGGCCGCGCCATCCGCACCTGCTGGCCGAGGCCGGTGAAGATGGCCATCGACTCCGCGCGCCGCGGGCCGTCGCAGCGCAGCGCGGCGGCGCTGGCGCGCGCCAGCCAGGCCACCTTGCGCAGTTCGGCATCGGCTTCGCCCAGGCCGGCGAGCTGGTCCAGGCGGGCCAGCGCGCCCTCGGTGCCGAGCCGCGCTTCCAGCTGGGCCAGCGCGAGTTCCGCCCGCCGGCTCACCGGGTGGGTCGCGCCGTAGGACGCGCTGGTCAGCGCCACCGCCCGGCGCAGCGCGGCCAGGGCCGCGTCGTCGCGCCCGCGCGCGGCTTCGACCTCGCCCAGCAGGCGCAAGGTCGCGCCGACCAGGCCGTGGTCGCGCCCGAAGTGTTCGGCGCGCAGGCGCAGCGATTCCTGCAGCAGCGTGGCGGCGCGCGCCTGGTCGCCGAGCTCGTGCAGGACCATGGCCTCGTTGAACAGCCCGGCGGCGAGCAGGGTGGCGGCGCCGCGCTCGCGCCAGATCGCATTGGCCTCGCGCAGGCCCGAGAGCGCGCCGTCGAAATCGCCGCGCTCCCAGGCCACGATCGCCAGGCTGTTGGCGTTGCGGGCGACGTCGCTGTGCCGGCTGCCCAGGCGGGCCAGCAGCCAGGCGTGGGCGTCGCGGAAGACCACCTCGGCTTCGCCCAGGCGTCCGTCGTCGACCAGCAGCGCGGCCAGCTGGCGGCGCACGTCGACGGTGGCGTGGTGCTGGGCGCCGCGGATCTCGAGCGCGAGGTCGAGCGCTTCGCGGCAGTCGGCCTCGGCGGCGCGCAGGTCGCCGAGCTCGCGGTGCAGCGAGCAGGTGGCGCGCAGGATGTCGATCGCCAGCGGGTGCCGCGCGCCGACGTTCCGGCGCAGCAGGCCCAGGGCGACGTGCTGCTCGCGCAGGGCGAGCACGCTGTCGCCGGTGGCCGCGCGCAGCACGGCCAGGTCGACCAGGCTTTCGACCACGTCGGCCTCGTGCTGGGGGATCGAGCGGCGGATCGCCAGCGCACGCTGGAAACCCGCGCGCGCGGCATCGAACCCGCCCTCGTCGCGCTGGCAGCGGGCCAGCTGCCCATGGAAGTCCGCGACCACCGCCGGAAGGCGCTCCTGTTCGCGCAGCGCCAGCGGCAGCAGCGGCTGCATTGCCGCGCTGCAGGCCCCGGCCTGTCCGAGCAGGCGGCGGGTGCGGCCGATGTCGGTCGCCGCCTGCAGGCGCAGCCCGGGCGGCGGCGATTCGATGCCGGCGATCACCGTGCCCTGGCGCTGCTGCAGGGCCAGGGCCTGGGCGTAGTCGCCGAGCCCGGCGCGCAGGCGCGCGATCACGCCCAGCAGTTCGGCCAGCGCCACCGGCTGCTGGGCGAGTTCCAGTTCGCCGCGGCGCACGCCTTCCTCGAGCAGGCGGCGGATGTCGAGCGGCGCGCCGCCGGGCGTGCTGCCCGCGTTCTCGAACAGGCCGACCATGAAGTTCTGCAGCGCGCGGGCGCGCGCGGCCTGCTGGACCGCCTGCTGCGCCTGCCACAGCACCATCGCCAGGGCGGCCACGAGCACCACGACGATCGCCGCCCCGGTGCCGAGCGCCCAGCGGTGGCGCGCGACGTACTTGCGCACGCGGTAGGACAGCGCCTGGGGCCGCGCGCGCACCGGCTTGCCGTCGAGGTGGCGGCGGATGTCCTGCGACAGCGCCTCGACCGACGAATAGCGCAGCTCGGGGGCCTTGGACATCGCCTTGAGCACGATGTTGTCGAGGTCTCCGGCGATCCGGCGGGCCTCGCGCCGCAGCTGCGCCGCGGGCCGCGTCGGGGCGGCCCCGCTGCCGGCTTCGTCGGTCGCCGCGTCGCCGCGCTGCAGCGCCAGCGAGGGCCGCATCGGTTCGGCGCTGAGGATCGCCTCCTCCCACTCGGCGTCGCTGCGGCGCCGCGGCCGGTAGGGCTTGCAGCCGGCCAGCATCTCGTACAGCACCACGCCCAGCGAATAGATGTCGGTCATCGTGGTGACCGGTTCGCCGCGCACCTGCTCGGGCGCGGCGTAGTGAAGGGTGAAGGCGCGCACGTCGGTGCGGGTGCCCTCGCTGCCGACGTCGGGCGTGTCCAGCAGCTTGGCGATGCCGAAGTCGAGCAGGCGCACCTCGTCGAGCGGGGTCACCAGGATGTTCGAGGGCTTCAGGTCGCGGTGCACGATCAGGTTGGCGTGCGCGTGGCTGACCGCCTCGCAGACCTGCAGGAACAGGCGCAGCCGGGCCTCCACGGTCGGCTCGCGCAGGCGGCACCAGTCGGTGATCGGCTCGCCGTCGACGTAGTCCAACGCCAGGTAGGGCTGCTGGTCGCTGCTGATGCCGGCATCGAGCAGGCGGGCGATGTGGGCGTGTTCGAGCCGCGCCAGGATCTGCCGTTCGCGGGTGAAGCGCAGCCGCAGGTTGGGATCGGCCAGGCCCGGGCGCAGCAGCTTCAGCGCCACCCGGCGCTCGTACAGGCCGTCGGCGCGGCTGGCCAGCCAGACCTGGCCCATGCCGCCCTCGCCGATCAGGCGCTCCAGCCGGTAGGGCCCGATGACCGCGTGGGCGCGCGCCAGCGGCAGCTGCGAGACCACCGGCTCGGACAGGAAGTCCTCCTGGCCCTCCTCGAGTTCGAGCAGGCTTTCCAGCTCACCGGCGAGCGTCGGGTCTTCGCTCCTCAGCGCGGCCAGGCGCTGCGTGCGCGGGCCGGGCTCGAGCTCGAGCAGGGCGTCGAGCAGCGGGGACAGGCGTTGCCAGCGGTCCGGATCCATGGCCGCGCGCTGGCCGGCGGCCCGTCAGTCCGACTTCAGCGACGCGAGCAGGTACAGCCGCGCCTTCTGCCAGTCACGGCGGATGCTGCGCTCCGAGCGGTCGAGCAGCTCGGCGATCTCGACCTCGGACAGGCCGGCGAAGTAGCGCAGCTCGACCACGCGGGCGAGCCGCTGGTCGACGGCGGCCAGCCGCGTGAGCGCGACGTCCAGCGCCAGCATGTCCTCGTCCAGGCGCAGGCCGCCCTCGATGTCCTCGGGCAGGTCGGTGACGCGATGCAGGTCGCCGCCGCGCTTCTGCGCCATGCGCTGGCGCGCGTAGTCGACGACCACGCTGCGCATGGCCGAGGCGGCATAGGCGAAGAAGTGCGCGCGGTCGTCGAACTGGGCCTCGCGCCGGCCGATCAGCTTGAGATAGGCCTCGTGCACCAGCGCGGTGGCATCCAGCGTCTGGCCGTACTGCCCCGCCAGCTGGCGCCGCGCCATGCTGTGCAGTTCCTGGTAGAGCGTGGCCAGCACGCTGTCGAGCGCGCCGCGGTCCCCGCCGCGGGCGGCATCCAGCAACAGGGTGATCTCAGCGGTTCCGGCCATGGCACTCCCCTCGAGGGCCGATCATAGCGCCTGCGCTCAGCGCTGGCAGGTTCCGCACCAGACCGTGGCCCGCTGGGCCACCATCGCCTGGCGCATCGGCCGCCCGCAGCGCGGGCAGGGCTCGCCGCCCCGACCATAGGCCGAGAGCTCCTGTTCGAAGTAGCCGGGGGCGCCGTCCGGCGCGAGGAAGTCGCGCAGGGTGGTCCCGCCGCGGGTGATCGCGCGCGCCAGCACGGCGCGGATCTCGTCGGCGATGCGCGCGTAGCGCTCGCGCGAGACCTTGCCCGCGGCGCGCAGCGGCGAGACGCCGGCGGCGAACAGCGCTTCGGCGACATAGATGTTGCCCACGCCCACCACCACCCGCTGGTCCATGAGGAAGGCCTTGACCGGCCCACGGCGGCCGCGGCTCAGCCTGAACAGGTGGTCGCCGTCGAAGGTGTCGCCCAGCGGCTCGGGTCCCAGTCCGGCAAGGAGCGGATGGTCCTCGCCGGGAGGCTGCCAGAGCAGGCAGCCGAAGCGTCTCGGGTCGTTGAGGCGGAGCACGCGTTCCACGCCATCGCGGGCCGCCAGCGCGATGTCCACGTGGTCATGGAGCCGCGGCGGGGCGTCGGCCGGCAGCACGCGCAGGCTGCCCGACATCCCCAGGTGCAGCAGGGCGCTGCCGGCGTCGGTGTCCAGCAGCAGGTACTTGGCGCGGCGGCGCACGGCGTCGATGCGCTGCCCCGGGAGCCGGTCGACGACCTCGGGCGGGATCGGCCAGCGCAGGTCGGGGCGGCGCAGCAGCACCCGCTCCACGCGGGCGCCCTCGAGGTGGGGCGCCAGGCCGCGGCGGGTGGTCTCGACTTCGGGCAGTTCGGGCATGTGCCGAGCGTGGGGGCGGCCGCCCGCGGTCGCAAGCCGCACACCTTCGTGAACGACCGCGCGCGATGTGCGGGCGCGGGGTGGCAATCGACGCAGGCGCATTCCATGATGACGGTCGAATTCCCGCACAACTGTCCACGCCATGCTCGCTTCCCTGCTCGACTTCCTTGCCGGCGGCCTCGTCCAGTCCGGTTTCTGGGGCCTGTTGGCCTATTTGCTGGTGGTCACGCAGCTCACCATCTTCACCGTGACGCTGTACCTGCACCGCAGCCAGACCCATCGCGGCGTCGACTTCCACCCGGTGGTGTCGCACTTCTTCCGCTTCTGGTGCTGGCTCACCACGTCGATGATCACCAAGGAATGGGTGGCCATCCACCGCAAGCACCACGCGCGCTGCGAGACCGAGGAAGACCCGCACAGCCCCATGCACAAGGGCATCAAGGAGGTCTTCTGGAAGGGCGCGGAGCTGTACCGCGAAGCCCGCGCCAACCGCGCCGACATGGAGCAGTACGGCCGCGGCACGCCCGACGACTGGATCGAGCGCACGCTCTACACCCCGCATGCCAACCTCGGCCCGGTGCTGATGCTGGCGATCAACTTCAGCCTGTTCGGCGCCGGGGGCGTGGCGATCTGGGCCATCCAGATGCTGTGGATCCCGTTCTGGGCCGCGGGCGTGGTCAATGGCCTGGGCCACTGGTGGGGCTACCGCAACTTCGAGACCACCGACACCGCCACCAACCTCAGCCCCTGGGCGGTGTGGATCGGCGGCGAAGAGCTGCACAACAACCACCACGCCTTCCCGAGCTCGGCCAAGTTCGCCCTGCGCCGCTGGGAGTTCGACATCGGCTGGGCGGTGATCAAGGGCCTGCAGGCCGTGGGACTGGCCAAGGTGCTGCGCGTGGCGCCGTCGCTCGACGTCCGTCCGAACATCCACGTGCCCGACGGCGACACGCTGAAGGCACTGCTGGCGCTGCGCTTCCAGGCGATGACCGACTACCAGCGGCGCGTGCTCAAGCCCGCCCTGCGTGAAGAGGCGGCGGCGGCCGGCGCGCGGCTGCGCGCCCTGCTGCCGCGCAAGCTCCGCCGCGGCCTGGTCGACGACGGCCGCTGGCTCAATCCCGACGCGCGCGAACAGCTGCGCGACTGGGTCGAGCAGCGCCCGCGCATCCGCACCGTGGTCGAGTACCGCGCGCGCCTGGCGGCGGTCCTGGAGACGCGCAGCCACGACGCGGCCGAATCGCTGGCCAACCTGCAGGCCTGGTGCCGCGAGGCCGAGGCCAGCGGCATCCGCGCGCTGCAGGACTATGCCGCGCGGCTGAAGGGTTACTCGCTGCAGCCCGCGCGCGGCTGAGGCATGCGCGCGCGGGTGCTCGCCGGCTGCATCGTGCTCGTGGCGGCACTGCCCGTGCCTTCGCCGGCCCAGGTGATGGCCACCGCCGACTACCTCGCGCGCATGGACGGCGACGCAGACGGTCGCGTTTCACTGGGCGAGTACCAGGCGTGGATGAGCTATGCCTTCGACGGCATGGACCGCGATGGCGATGGCGTCCTGGCGGCGCATGAGCAACCCGGCGGCAAGGGACCCCCGCTGCCGCGCGCGGTCCACCTCGCCCGCCTTGCCGAACGGTTCGGCAGGCAGGACGCGAACGGAGACGGCTGGCTCGACGCCAGGGAACTCGCCGCACCGCCGCGCTAGCGCCACACGGGTCGCGACCTTGGTCGCAGGCCGGGGCACGGGGTGGCCGGCATGGCTAGGATGTCGGAACGTCCCAGGGGAGCTGACGGACCGTGAACGCGACGCCGATCGAACTCGTGGCCACCGTGCTGTTCGCACTCGCCGTGGCCCACACCTTCAGCACGAAGTATTTCCAGCGCCTGGCCGATCGCCAGCCCGCGCATTCCGGCATCTGGCACCTGCTGGCCGAGGTGGAGGTCGTATTCGGCGCCTGGGCCATGCTCTTCATCGTGGTGATGATGGCGCTCGTGGGGCCGTCGCAGGCCACCGCCTACGTGGAGTCGCGCAACTTCACCGAGCCGATGTTCGTGTTCGCGATCATGGTGATCGCGGGCACGCGGCCGATCCTCTGGCTCGCCACCCACCTGGTGGACGGCCTGGCCAGGCTGCTGCCCTGGCGCAACGGCCTGGAGTTCTGCTTCAGCGTGCTCGCGCTGGTGCCCCTGCTGGGTTCGTTCATCACCGAACCGGCGGCGATGACGCTGGCGGCGATGCTGCTGTCCCGTCGCGTCTATGTGGCGGACATCTCGACGCGTGCTCGCTACGCGCTGCTGGGGACGCTGTTCGTCAACATCTCGATCGGCGGCGTGCTGACGCCGTTCGCGGCACCGCCGGTATTGATGGTGGCGGGCAAGTGGAACTGGGACCTCGCCTTCATGCTGACCCACTTCGGCTGGAAGGCCGCGCTGGCGGTGGTGGTGAACGCGGCACTGGTGGTGTTCGTGTTCCGGAAGGAACTCGGGACCCTGAAGACCGGGGAAGCCGGCACGCGGCCGGACGCGATGCCGCCCTGGGTCGTGGCGCTGCACGTGGTCTTCCTCGTGGGCCTGGTGGTGTTCGCGCACCACCCGGCGATGTTCATGGGGATCTTCCTGCTGTTCATGGGCGTGGCCACGGCCTACAAGCGCTTCCAGGACCGCCTGATCCTGCGCGAAGGCCTGTTGGTGGCGTTCTTCCTCGCCGGCCTGGTGGTGCTGGGTGGCCAGCAGCGCTGGTGGCTGCAGCCGCTGCTGATGGACATGAGCACGGACGCGGTGTTCTTCGGGGCGACGGCCCTCACCGCCATCACCGACAACGCCGCGCTGACCTACCTCGGGTCGCTGGTGGAAGGCCTGAGCGATGAATTCAAGTACATGCTGGTGGCCGGCGCGGTGGCGGGTGGCGGCTTGACGGTGATCGCGAACGCGCCCAACCCGGCCGGCATGTCGATCGTGCGCCGGCATTTCAAGGAGCAGACCGTGCATCCGCTCGGACTGCTGCTCGCGGCGCTGCCCCCGACGCTGGTCGCGATCGTGGCGCTGCGCTGGCTCTAGCGCTTCAACACGGCCATCCTGCCACCTTCGCGTATTCCGACCGTGGCGCTGTGCTGGCGGCAGAGCGTCGGGCCGTCAGTTGCCGCAGGCGTTGCGCAGCACCGGGTCGTCGGCTGAGAGTTGCAGCCAGTTGGCATTTTCCAGGCCGCCGTCGGTACCGAGCTCGACCTGGTCGAGCAGGTCCGCGCGGCGATGCGCCGTGCAGTCGAACACCACGCCGTACTGCCGCATCGGCTCCCAGCGTCCGGCAAGGATGACGCGCGTCAGCACCTGTCCAGGGGCATCCGCATGGTGGCGGTCGAAGCGGTGGTCGACCGCGATCAGGCGGTTGGTCAGGGGCACCACGTAGGTCCAGGGCCGGTACCACGAGCGGACCTGGTTGGTCGAGGCCACCTGCACGCTCTCAGGGAAGGTGCCGGTGGTGCGCTCGAGCCACGAGTACTCCAGCCAGATCGCCATCAGCAGCATGCCGGCTCCCGCTGCTGCGGGAACGATCCACTGCGGCAGGCGCCTGCGCGTGGCGATGTTGACGGAAAGCGCGATGCCGGCCAGGCCGAAGCCCGCGGCGATGATGGCGATGAACTCCAGCAGCATGGACGCTCCCCGATGCGTTGGCGGTTGGAAGAAGGTCGATTGTAGTCAGGGCCGGGCGCAGCGCGTGGCCCCGCCAAGCAGAGCGGCCCGCCCCCGTCGCCGGGAGCGGGCCGCGTTGTCACGACTGCATCGGACTCAGTGCGCGATGGCCTCGCCCGCCCCGCGTGGGACGCGGATGTCCTCGACCAGGTGCTGGATGTGCTCCGGCACCGGGGCGGTCATCTTCATCACGACGTAGGCAACGATGAAGTTGATCAGCGCGCCGATCGCGCCGAAGGCCAGCGGCGAGATGCCGAACAGCCAGTTCTCGGGGGTATCGGCCAGCATGTTGGTGCCTGCGACGAAGAACCAGCCCTTGTAGGTGAACAGGTACACGCTGGTGGAGACCAGGCCGGCCAACATGCCCGCGACCGCACCGGTGGAGTTCATCTTCGTCGAGAAGATGCCCATCATGATCGCCGGGAACAGCGAGCTTGCCGCCAGGCCGAACGCGAAGGCCACCGTCTGTGCCGCGAAGCCGGGTGGGTTCATGCCCAGCCACGTGGCGACCACGATCGCCGCCGCCATCGACACGCGTGCCGCAAGCAGTTCCCCCTTCTCGGTGATGTCGGGCTTGAACGTGCGCTTGATCAGGTCATGGCTCACCGCCGACGAGATCGCCAGCAGCAGGCCTGCCGCCGTCGACAGTGCGGCCGCCAGGCCACCGGCCGCGATCAGGGCGATCACCCACCCTGGCAGGCCCGCGATCTCCGGGTTGGCCAGCACCAGGATGTCCTGGTTGAAGGTGACCATCTCGTTGCCCTGCCAGCCGCGCTCGGCCGCCACCGTCGCGAACTCGGTGCTGCCTTCGTTGTACGACTGGATCATGCCGTCGCCGTTCTTGTCCTCGAACGCCAGCAGGCCGGTCTGTTCCCAGTTGTGCATCCAGTCCGGGCGTGCCTCGTAGGTGAGCGACGCCGGCGCACGGGTGCCTTCGGGATAGATCGTGGTCAGGATGTTGAGGCGCGCCATCGCACCCACCGCCGGCGCCACCGTGTACAGCAGGGCGATGAACACCAGCGCCCAGCCTGCCGACTTGCGCGCGTCGGACACCTTGGGAACGGTGAAGAAGCGGATGATCACGTGCGGCAGGCCCGCGGTGCCGACCATCAGGGACAGCGTGAACAGCGTCATGTTGAGCGTCGAGTCGTGCAGCCCGGTGTAGTCATTGAAGCCCAGGTCGACCAGGATCTGGTCGAGCCTGGCCAGCAGCGGCATGCCCGAATCGATGTGGGTGGAGAACAGGCCCAGCTGCGGCAACGGATTGCCGGTCAGCTGCAGGGAAATGAACACCGCCGGGATGGTGTAGGCGATGATCAGCACGATGTACTGCGCCACCTGGGTGTAGGTGATGCCCTTCATGCCGCCCAGCACCGCGTAGACGAACACCACGGCGGACGCGATCAGCAGGCCGGTGTTGGTGTCGACCTCGAGGAAGCGCGAGAACGCAACGCCAGCGCCGGTCATCTGCCCGATCACGTAGGTGATCGAGATCATCAGCAGCGCCGCCACCGCCACCAGTCGCGCGGTCCGGCTGTAGTACCGGTCGCCGATGAAGTCGGGCACGGTGAACCGGCCGAACTTGCGCAGGTACGGTGCCAGCAGCATCGCCAGCAGAACGTAGCCGCCGGTCCAGCCCATCAGGTAGGCGGAGTTGCCATAGCCGACGAAGGCGATCAGGCCCGCCATCGAGATGAACGAAGCAGCCGACATCCAGTCCGCGGCGATCGCCATGCCGTTGGTGACCGGGTGCACGCTGCGGCCGGCGGCGTAGAACTCGGACGTGGAGCCGGCGCGTGCCCAGATCGCGATGATGATGTAGAGCAGGAACGAGCCGCCGACGAAGATGAGGTTGAGAGTGAACTGATCCATGGAATGGGTCCCTTAGTCTTCTTCGTGCACGTCGTACTCGCGATCGAGCCGGTTCATGTACCAGGTGTAGTAGGCGATCAGCGCGATGAAGGTCAGGATCGAGCCCTGCTGCGCGAACCAGAAGCCCAGGTCGGTGCCGCCGATGCGGATGCCCGCGAGCAGCGGGCGCAGGATGATGGCGAACCCGTACGACACCAGCGCCCAGATCCCCATGCAGATGAAGATGATCCGCAGGTTTGCCTTCCAGTAGTTCTGTGGTGATTTCTCGGACATGTCTTTCTCAGCCCCCTATGCGGTGGTCAGAAGGTGTATTTGACGGTGGTCTGGATGCGCTTGAGGTCACCCTTGCGGCTGTCCTCGAGCTCGCGCTGGCCCCAGCCGATCTCCGCGCCGATGTCGAGCTTGGGAAACGGCGAATAGATCAGGTTGGCGTGGAAGGACTGCGCACGTTCGGTGGCGGCGAAACTGCCCGGGCCCCAGCCCGTGAGGCTGCGGTCGTTGTCGAACTCCGCCACCGAATACATCAGGTTGCTGCGCAGCTGGCCGTTGAACGCATGCCGCCAGGCGACGAAGCCGCCGGCACCGTCCTGCGCGTGCAGGTTGCCGTTGGCATCGACCACCGAGTCGGCGCCCAGGCCGAAGCCCAGGTAACGGCCGATGCCGCTGCCGTAGTTGGCCATCCAGCGGATGTCGTCGTTGGCGCCCATGTTGAACCGGCCGGACAGGCTGATCGCGGCGCCGGTGGCGGTCTCGTCCCCGGACTTGAGCTGGCGCACGAGGCCGGCGGCGCTGAAATGACCCCAGTCGCCCTTGGCCACGTAGCGCGCGGTCAGGTCGGGCAGGGTGTCGCTGCCACCGGTGTTGTTGCGCGCGGCGCTGGTGATGCTGCTGACCGTGGTGTGGGGGTTCTCCAGCGCCACCGAGAACGGGCCGCTGGTGTAGCGGAGCTGCGCCTGGCGCACGAAGGTGGTGCCTTCGGTGACGCCCACGAAGTCCACGGCTTCCGGCAGCGCGGCCACGTCCTGGAAGTTGGACCAGGTCTGGCCGGCCAGCCAGTTGTTCCAGCTCACGAAGGCCTGGCGCAGGGTGATGCCGTGGGTGTTGGTGTTGACCTCGTTGCCGAGGTTCGCGCTGCCGCCGCCGTACATGTCGGCCTCGATGTAGGCGCGGAACTTGTCGCCACCCTCGGTGGTGTGGTCGGCGGCGAACCAGAAGCGCGAGAACGCCGCGTGGACATCGGTGTACGCGTCGCTGTCGGGCTCCGCGCCGTTGGCGGTGACCGGGATCGTGCTCGGCACGTAGAACAGGCGGCCTGCGGAGCCCTCGGCGATCGCGCCGTCGCTGGTGTCGGTGACCATGGCGTCGAACTTGATGAAGCCACCGTAGGTGAACACCGCCTCCGGGTTGGCCAGGATCGGCTTGGACTGCACCGGCTTGACCGCCGGCTGCGCCACCTGGACCTGATCGAGCCGGCTCTGCGTCTGCGTGATGCTTTCCTGCTGCTGCTGCTGCCCCTGCAGCAGGGTCTGGATCTGCGCTTCGAGCTGGGCGACGCGTGCCTCCAGCTCCTGTTCCTTCGCGCTCTGCGCGAAGGCCATGCCGGGCGCGGCCAGCGCGACCAGCACCGCGATCGCCAGCAGTCGCCGTGAATTGCGTCGTTTCGTCGTCATCGCTCCCTCCCACAGGATGCCCGCGCAGCGCGCGGTGTCCCGAGCCTGACTGCGCGGCTGGCGCCCGGGTATTCGCCATTGGTCGAATACCCGGGCGGTCCGGATGGCGTCGCGTGGCGCCCTATCGGCCGGCGATGTGCCTGTGCGGCGCCGGCGGCGATTGCAGCGCGAGCCAGCACAGGCCCACGGTGACCGCGTCCCCCAGCGCGCTGTGGCGGCCGAGCACCGGGACGCCCAGGCTGCCGGCGATGTGCCCGAAGTCGAGGTTGGGCGGCGCGTTGGGCGCGGCGCGGCGCGCGCGCGCCGCGAAGGCGTCTGCCAGGTCCACGCGCGGGTTGGGCAACCCGAATCCGGTGAGGCCGCGCACGTGCGGCGACAGCATCGCCAGGTCGAAGGCCAGGTGGTAGCCGAGCAGGGTCCGCCCTTCCAGCCAGTGCAGGAAGTCGCGCACCGCGGCCGTGACCGCGACGCCTTCGGCGGCCTCGTCGGGGGTGATGCGGTGGTGGCGGATGGACTCGATGCCGAAGGTGCGGTCGGCGCGGATGCGGCGCTCGAAGCGTTCGGAGGTGACCACCCGCCCGCCGCGCACCGGGACCGCGGCGAGGCTGAGGATGTGGTCCTGCCTCGGGTCCAGCCCGGTGGTTTCCAGGTCCAGGCTGACCCATTCCGCAGGGGGGGCGGGCCGCAGCAGCCCGGCCCACTCGCCCTGGCCGGCCTTGCGTCGCAGCCACCAGCGTCGGACCACGCGCATATCCTAGTCCCGCAGGTGGAAGCTTTGGCGGATGTGGCCGCGGAAGTCCTTCACCACGTGCAGCGCGTCGCGCATCAGCTCGCGGTCGAGCCGGCGCAGCCGCGACGGATCGATGTGGTTGCCGGGCGTTTCGCCGGCGTCCAGGGCGGCGAGCTGCGCGTCCAGGCGCATGTGCTGGAACACGTTGAGCGCCTGCGGCAGGTCGCGACCCAGGCCCGGCGACAGCTCGCCGCACTCGACCAGCGCGGCGCAGCGTTCGCGGCTTCCGGTGGCGGTGATCCCGCGGGCCAGCGCCAGGCAGCGCAGGCCATGGACCACCGGGAAGATGCCGCCCTTCTTGATGTCGGCACCGGCGCCACCGGCGCGCACCCGGCCGAAGAAGGTCAGCGGGGTGTCGAACTCGAGCGTGGCCGCAGCCAGGTGGTGGAGCAGGATCGCGTCGTCGCCCAGCGACATCAGCGCGCCCTTGACCGGGGCGAACAGCGCCGCGTTGCCGGCGATCGGCCGCGCGTCCAGCGCGATCGACAGGTCCAGCGCGCCCTGGCCACCGTGCACGCGCTTCCACCGGCCGATGCGATCGCGCCACTGCGTCGCGCTCATCCTCCAGTGCGGATTGTCGACCATCACCCGGCCCGGGCAGGGCGGGTAGCCGATCCTGGCCAGTGCGGCGCTGAAGCGGTCCATCGCCTCGGCCAGCCCCGGCCAGTCGAGGTCGTCGGCCAGCACCAGGGCGTTGTCCTGGTCGGTCTTGAGCAGCTGTTCGCGGCGGCCCTCGCTGCCCATGACCAGCAGGCAGATGCGGTCGCGGAATTCCACCGGGACCATCAGATCGAAGACCCGGCGCATCACCAGGTTGTTGAGCGCGCTGACCAGCTCGCTCATGTAGGGGATGCGCGCGCCATGGGTGCTCAGGCTGCGCACCAGCCGGGTCATGCCGGAGGCGGCCTCGGCGATGGCGTCGACGTCCCGGGCGCGCGCCAGGCGCAGGCTGATCAGGTGCGAATGGCTGGCGAAGTGGGCCAGCACCTCGGCCATGCCGAGGGTGCCCGCCACCCGGCTGCCCTCGGTGACCACCACGCGTTCGATCTGGCGCTCGGTCATGTCGATCAGCGCCTGGAACAGCACTTCGCCCGTGCCGATGGTGGCCAGCGGGCGCGTGGCCAAGGGGCCGATCGGTGCGTCCAGCGGCAGGCGCTCCCGGGTCAGGGCATCCAGCAGGTCGGTGCGGGTGACGATGCCGGGGTCGTCGTGGGCGCGGTCGTAGACCAGCAGGCAGTCCACGCGTCGCTCGCGCAGGCGCGCGCTGGCCGCGGCGATGGTGGTCGTGCCATCGACGCGCTCGGGCGGCGCCAGGTCCGCCTCGCCGACCCGGATCACCATCAGCTCGCCGGCATCGCGCCGTTCGCTGCTGCTGGAGAGCCGGCCCTTGGTGGCCAGGCCTTCGTTGAAGTACGCGGCCACGCGCGGGTTGTCGGCCAGCAGCTGGCGGAACGTGGCGGCCGGGATCAGGTGGCTCAGGCAATCGCCCTCGCAGCGGTAGCTCAGGCGCGCGCGCCCGGCCATGACCGCCCAGGCGCCGATCACGTCGCCCGGCCCGTAGTCGGCGAAGCGCTCCTCGCGGCCGCGCTCGTCGACCTGGAAGGCGTGGACCAGGCCCTTGAGGATGACGACGACGTGCGGCGAGTCCTTGCCGGCTTCGATCAGCGTGGTGCCGCCGGGATGGAAGCCCATGTCGACGCTGGACTGCAGCCGCCGCCGCCCGGCGTCGTCGAGCAGGTCGAACGGCGGCAGGCTGAGGTCCAGGCCGGGGACGGGATCCATGGCTGCATTGTGCGGCGATCGCGCAAACGCGTGAGTAGACGAAGGTCTAAACCGCGTGCGGTTGCAATCCGGCAAACTGGACGCGCCACGTTTGCACTGGGGTGCGCCGCCATGTCCGATCTCTATCCCGTGCCCGCCGCGTTCGCCGCGCAGGCCAACGTCACCCGGGCCGACTACGCCCGGGACTATGCCGAGTCCATCCGCGATCCCGACGCGTTCTGGGGCCGCATCGCCGGTCGCCTGGACTGGATGACGCCGCCGACGCGCATCCGCGACGTCAGCTACGACCGCCAGAATTTCCAGATCCGCTGGTTCGCCGACGGCGAGCTCAACGTCAGCGTCAACTGCCTGGACCGCCACCTCGCCGCGCGCGGTGACAAGACCGCGCTGATCTTCGAGCCCGACGACCCGGGTGCCGACCCGCAGCACGTCACCTACCGCGAGCTGCACGCCCGCGTCTGCCGCCTGGCGAACGCGCTGCGCAACCTGGGCGTGGGCAAGGGCGATCGCGTCACCATCTACCTGCCGATGATCGTCGAGGCCGCGGTGGCGATGCTGGCCTGCGCCCGCATCGGCGCGATCCATACCGTGGTCTTCGGCGGCTTCTCCGCCAACTCCATCGCCGACCGTGTCCGCGACAGCGGCTCGAAGCTCATCATCACCGCCGACGAGGGCCTGCGCGGTGGCAAGCGCGTGCCGCTGAAGGCCAACGTCGACGCCGCGCTGAAGCTCCCCGGCACCACCACCGTGGAAACGGTCGTGGTTGTGCGCCACACCGGCGGCCCCGTCGACATGCAGATGCCGCGCGACCGCTGGTACGACGCCGTCACCGACGGGCAACCCGACACCTGCGAGCCCGAGCGCATGAACGCGGAAGATCCGCTGTTCATCCTCTACACGTCCGGCTCCACCGGCAAGCCGAAGGGCGTGCTGCACACCACCGCCGGCTACCTGCTGTTCGCGGCCTACACCCACGAATGCGTCTTCGACCTGAAGGACGACGATGTCTACTGGTGCACCGCCGACGTCGGCTGGGTCACCGGCCACAGCTACATCGTGTACGGGCCGCTCGCCAACGGCGCCACCTCGCTGGTGTTCGAGGGCGTGCCCAGCCATCCCGACAGCTCGCGCTTCTGGCAGGTCATCGATCGCCACCAGGTCACCATCTTCTACACGGCGCCCACGGCGATCCGCGCGCTGATGCGCGACGGCGACGCGCCTGTGAAGAAGACCTCGCGCAGGTCGCTGCGCCTGCTCGGAAGCGTCGGCGAGCCGATCAACCCCGAGGCCTGGCGCTGGTACAACGACGTCGTCGGCGAAGGCCGCTGTCCGATCGTCGACACCTGGTGGCAGACCGAGACCGGCGGCATCCTCATCTCGCCGCTGCCAGGCGCGATCGACGCCAAGCCGGGCTCGGCCACGCTGCCGTTCTTCGGCGTGCAGCCGGCGATCGTCGATCCGGCCGGGAACATCCTCGAGGGCGAGTGCGAGGGCAACCTCGTCATCCTCGATTCCTGGCCGGGCCAGATGCGCACCGTCTACGGCGACGACCAGCGCTTCTTCGACACCTACTTCGCCGCCTATCCGGGCATGTACTTCACCGGCGACGGCTGCCGCCGCGACGCCGACGGCTACTACTGGATCACCGGCCGCGTCGACGACGTGATCAACGTCAGCGGCCACCGCATCGGCACCGCGGAAGTCGAAAGCGCCCTGGTGCTGCACCCGAAGGTCGCCGAGGCCGCGGTCGTGGGCTTCCCGCACGACGTCAAGGGCCAGGGCATCTACGCCTACGTGACGCTCGTGGCCGGCGAGGTCGAGAGCGACGCGCTGCTCAAGGAGCTGGTGGCGCACGTGCGCAAGGAGATCGGCCCGATCGCCTCCCCCGACTTCCTGCAGTGGGCGCCGGCGCTGCCGAAGACGCGTTCCGGCAAGATCATGCGCCGCATCCTGCGCAAGATCGCCGAAAACGCGCCCGACCAGCTCGGCGACACCAGCACGCTGGCCGACCCGTCCGTGGTCGACGCGCTGCTGGGCAACCGGCGGGGTGCATAGACGCACGTGGCCACCCTGCTGATCGCCGACGACCACCCCCTGTTCCGCGAGGCGCTGCGGGGGGCGGTCGCGCGCGTGCTGCCAGAGGCCACGCTGAAGGAAGCCGACAGCGTGGAGAAGCTCTACGCGCTCGTCGAATCCGAGCCCGACGCGGACCTGCTGCTGCTGGACCTCAACATGCCCGGCGCCCAGGGCTTCAGCGCCCTCGTGCACCTGCGCGCGCAGCACCCCGAACTGCCGGTGGTGGTGGTCTCGGCGCGCGAGGAGCCTGCGGTGATGCGGCGCGCGCTGGACCATGGCGCGATGGGCTTCATCCCAAAGTCAGCCGATTCCGGCACCCTGGGCCGCGCGCTGGCGCAGGTGCTGCAGGGCGACCGCTGGGCGCCGCCGGCCGCGCTGGCGGCGCCCGCCGCGGACGCCGACGAGCACGATGCGGCGCAGCGCGTGGCCGGCCTCACGCCTCAGCAGTTCCGCGTGCTGCAGATGCTGGGCGCGGGCCTGCTGAACAAGCAGATCGCCTTCCAGCTCGGCGTGTCCGAGGCGACGATCAAGGCCCACATGACCGCGATCCTGCGCAAGCTCGGGGCGAGCAACCGGACGCAGGCGGTGCTGATCGCGGGCAAGCTTGCCCTCGAGCCGGGCGCGATCACGCCCCAGCCCGACGAGGGCGACTGAGCCGGTCGGGCCGCTCAGCCCTGGACGCCCGCCGGCATCAGGGCGTATGGCCGGCCACGTGCGCGCTCCTCTGCGCGGCCAGGAACGCCCGCAGCGACGCCGGCTTGATCGGCTTGGTCAGCACCCGGTAACCGCGCGCGCGCGCGTCCCGCTTCACCTGGTCGCTGCCGTCCGCGGTGACCAGGGCACCCGGCACGCGCGGGCCCAGCTCGCGCAGCGCGTCGAGCGTATCCAGGCCGTCCAGGCGGTCGTGCAGGTGGTAGTCGACCAGCAGCACGTCCGGCGCCTCCGCCATTTTCTCCAGCGCCTCGTCCACGGTGCTGGCGCGCAGCACCTCGATCTTCCAGCGCCCGAGCAGCACCGCCATGCCGGCGAGGATGTCGGCATCGTTGTCCACGCAGAGCACGCGCATGCCGTCGAGCGAATCGGGCAGGCGTGCCTCCGGCAGCGGCGCGACCGGCAGGACGGCGTGCGCCGAGCGCGGCGCGCGGATCGAGAACATGCTCCCGTGTCCGCTGCGCGACCGGACGTCCAGCGGGTGGCCGAGCACGTTGGAGATGCGCTGGCAGATCGACAGGCCCAGGCCCAGGCCCTGCGCGTCCCAGCTGCCCGGATGTTCGAGCCGGAAAAACTCGTCGAAGATCTGCTGAAGGTGGTATTCCGGGATGCCCGGGCCGGTATCCCAGACCTGGAGCTCCACGTGGCCGTCGCGCCGGCGGGCGGCCAGCACGATGCGGCCTTCGCGCGTGTAGCGAAGCGCATTGGCGAGGAAGTTCTGCAGCACGCGACGCAGCAGGCGGCGGTCGCTGCGCACCGGCAGCTGGCGACCATGCACGCGCAGGTCGATGCCCCGCGCGGCAGCGAGCGGCGCGTATTGCGCGGCGAGGTCGGCCAGGAGTTCGGCGGCGTCGAAGTCCGACAGCTGGGGCTGCAGCGCGCCGGCGTCCAGGCGCGACACGTCGAGCAGTCCTTCCAGCAGCTCCTCGGCGGCGCGCAGCGAGGTGTCGACGCGTTCGGCGAGGTGGCGCTGCTCGGCGGCAGTGTCGCTCTCGCGCAGTGCCGATGCGAACAGCCGCGCGGCATTGAGCGGCTGCAGCACGTCGTGGCTGACGGCGGCGAGGAAGCGCGTGCGCGAGGCCTGCGCGGCCTCGGCCTCGCGCGTGCGGACGGCGACGCGCTGCTCCAGTGTCTCGTTGACTTCGCGCAGCTCGCGCTCGACGCGCTTGTACTCGGTCACGTCGCTGTAGCTGGTGACGTAGCCGCCTCCCGGCAGCGGCTGGCCGCGGATCTCGACCACTTGCCCGGTCGAACGGACGCGCTCGAACACGTGCGGCGAGCCGGCGCGCATGTAGTCGATGCGCTTGGCGATTTCCGCTTCGACGTCCGGATGTCCGCCGCCCAGCTCGCCGCGCAGGGCGTTGTAGCGGATCAGGTCCGCTACCGGGCGACCGACGTACAGCAGGCCGTCCGGATAGTCGTACATCTCCTCGTAGCGGCGGTTCCAGGACACCAGGCGCATGTCCCGGTCCACCACGCTCACGCCCTGGTCGAGGTTGTCCAGCGTCGACGACAGGATGGCGCGATCGAAACGCAGGTCCGGTCCGGCCTCGTCAAGCACCGCCACCACCTCGGCCACGTCCATGCCGGAGCCCTTGAGCGCGCTGGTCATCACCAGTCGGGCCGACGAGGCGCCGATGGCCGCCGCCAGCAGGCGCTCGGTGAATTGCGCCCAGCTGCGGTCCGTGGGCTGGGCGGGATCGAGCGGGCGTTGGCTGGCCGCCGCGTGGTCGGAGAAGGCGCGGCGCGCGGTGGAGATGCCGACGATCCGGCCGGCCAGGGTCATGAGGTCCCCGAGCTGCACCGCGGAGTGCGAGGCGCCGCTCCCGATCGTGCGCTGGGAGGCGGCATAGGGATCCAGGAACGGGGCGGTGCGCAGCCGCTCCTCGAAGCTCGGCCGCCAGCGCGCCGAGACCAGGAACAGCGCGCCGACGTTGACCAGCAGCGACCAGAACGTGCCGTGGGTCAACGGGTCCCAGCCGGCCAGCCCGAACAGCTGGTGCGGGCGCAGCCAGTCGATGCCGAACGGGCCGGTGGCCAGCCACGCGTCGTCGAACCAGCCGGCTTCGGTCAGTGTCGGCAGCAGCATGGTGTAGATCCACATCGCGAAGCCGAGCAGCAGCCCCACCTCCACGCCCTGGCGGCTGGCGCCGCGCCAGTACAGCCCGCCGATCAGCGCCGGCGCGAACTGCGCCACCGCGGCGAAGGACATGAGGCCGTAGGACGCGAGCGTCGCGTCGCTGCCGCTGACCCGGTAGTAGCCCCAGGCCAGCGCGGCGAAGCAGATGATGGCCACCCGGCGGATCCACAGCACCGTGGAGGCGACGTTGCCGCCATGGCGCTGCGCCCAGCCGCGGGCGATCAGCGGCGGCATGATCAGGTCGTTGGAGACCATCGTCGCCAGCGCCACGCTCGACACGATGACCATGCCGGTGGCCGCGGAGAACCCGCCGACGTAGGCGAACAGCGCCAGCATGTCGCGCCCCTCGGCCAGCGGCAGTGCCAGCACCAGGGTATCGGCCGAGGCACCGGCGCCGGCGCCGGGGCTGGTGCCCGACATCGCCAGCCCGGCCGCCGCGATCGGCAGCACCGCCAGCGACACCAGCGACAGGTAGCCGCCGAACATCCAGCGCGCGCGCCGGATGTCGGCGACGTCGGTGCACTCGACCACCGCGACGTGGAACTGGCGGGGCAGGCAGATGATCGCGGTGAACGCGAGCAGGGTCTGGCCGATGAACCCGACCGGCGTCGCCTGCGACACCAGGGCGCTCGTGGCCCCGGCCACGTCCAGTCCACGCCCCGGTAGCCACGCCAGCGCGAACACGCCGACGAAGACCAGGGCCAGCAGCTTGACCATCGACTCCAGCGCGATCGCCAGCATCATGCCCGGCCGGTGCTCCGTGGCATCGACCTGGCGCGTGCCGTAGAGGATCGCGAACAGGGCCATCATCGCGGCGACGTAGAGCGCCGGGTCGCCGACGCTGGCGAGCAGCGGATCGCGTCCCCCGAGCACCTGCAGGCTGAGCGTCACCGCCTTGTACTGAAGCGCCAGGTAAGGCACCGCCGCGATGAGCGCGATCAGGGTCACCAGGGCGGCCAGCCGCTGCGCCCGACCGTAGCGGGCGGCGATGAAATCGGCGATCGACACCGTGGCCTGGGTCTGTGCCACCAGGGCCAGGCGCTCGAGGATGCGCCAGCCGAACAGCAGCATCAGCAGCGGGCCGAGGTAGATCGCAAAGTAGCCGATGCCGTTGCGGGCAGCGGACCCGACGGCCCCGTAGAAGGTCCACGACGAGCAATAGACGGCCAGCGACAGGCTGTAGACCAGCGGGCGCAGCCAGGTGCCTCCGGCGCGCATGTGCACGGGGTTCCGGTCGCCCCACCAGGCGACGAGGAACAGCAGGGCCGCGTAGCCCAGCGACACCAGCAGCAGGATCCAGCCCGGCAGCATGCGCGTTCCCCTCCCCGAGGACAGAAGGCCCACCCCGAATACTGTAGGAGCGGCTACAGCCGCGATTGACGGTCGCGCACGCCGATCGCGGCTGTAGCCGCTCCTACACGTCACCGGGTGAGGATACCGCGTGCCATCGCGGCCATGGCCGCTCCCCCCATCGCGGCATGGCCGCTCCCACAACGGAAAAGCCCGCCTTGCGGCGGGCCTTTCCTCGATCCTGCAAGGCCGTGTCCTTACTTGATCTTGCCTTCCTTGTAGATCACGTGCTTCCGGACGACGGGATCGTACTTCTTGATCTCCATCTTCGCGGGCGTGTTCTTCTTGTTCTTGTCGGTGGTGTAGAAATGGCCGGTGTTGGCCGAGGAGATCAGTCGGATCTTGTCGCGCTTGCTGGGCATGGTCGGGTCCTCAGATCTTCTCGCCGCGGGCACGCAGCTCGGCCAGGACCGAGTCGATGCCATTCTTGTCGATGGTGCGCATGGCATTGGCCGACACGCGCAGCTTCACCCAGCGGTTTTCGCTGGCGACCCAGAACCGGCGCTCGTGCAGGTTCGGGAGGAAGCGGCGACGGGTCTTGTTGTTGGCGTGGGAGACGTTGTTACCCGTCTGCACGCCCTTGCCGGTGACCTGGCAAACTCTGGACATAACGCACCTCGATGGTGTCTTGGGTGTTCCCCATGGCCTGGGGGACGGCGGCCCCGGCAAGCCCAGTGGGCATGCCGTGCGAAACGGGTCAAGGCCGCTGCCGGGCGTGGCGCCGGATCGCACTCCGGGCCGCCGGGGCCACCCGCGAGGGGCAGCCGGACGCAGCGAGCCAAGCATTATGCGGGCCCACGCCCAGCCGTGCAAGCAAGCCACTCCCTGTAGGAGCGGCTACAGCCGCGATCGGGGTTGCCGTAGCACCTCGCCATCGCGGCTTTAGCCGCTCCTACAGGGGCGTGGCGAGTGGCGCGGCGCAGGCCGCCAGGCCACGCTCAGCGCTGGCCGCGCAGGCGCTCCAGCACGCCGTCCAGGGTGTCGAGGTCGCTGTAGTGGATCACCAGCTTCCCGCGGTTGCCGCGGCCGTGGGCGATGCTGACCTTGGCCGCCAGCGCCTCCGACAGCTCGTTCTCCAGCGCCAGGATGTCGGCCTGGGGGCGCGCCTTGCTGCCTCCGGCCTTCTTCTTGGCCGTGGCCGGTACGCGGCCGGCTGCGAACTGCTGGGCGCGGTGTTCGACCTCGCGTACCGACCAGCCGTGTTCGGCGGCGTCGGACGCCAGCCGGCTGGCCAGATCAGGGGACAGGGTGAGCAGGGCGCGAGCATGGCCCATCTCCAGCCGCCGGGCTTCCACCAGCGCGCGGATCGCCGGCGGCAGCTCGAGCAGGCGCAGCAGGTTGGACACCGCCGCGCGCGAACGGCCCACGGCCTCGGCGGCCGCGGCATGGGTCAGGTCGAACTCGTCGATCAGGCGCTGCAGCGCCTGGGCCTCCTCCAGTGGATTGAGGTCCTCGCGCTGGATGTTCTCGATCAGCGCCATGGCCACGACCGTGCGGTCGTCGACCTCGCGCACCACCACCGGGATTTCCGCCAGGCCGGCCTCGCGCGAGGCGCGCCAGCGGCGCTCGCCGGCGATGATCTCGTAGGTGCGGTCCGGGAGCTGGCGCACCACGATGGGCTGGATCACGCCCTGGGCGCGGATCGACTCGGCGAGTTCGGTCAGCTTGGCCGGGTCCATGTGGCGGCGCGGCTGGTACTTGCCGGGGCCCAGCGCGTCGACCGGCAGGGTGCGCAGGGTGTCGCCGGGGCGCGCTTCCAGCGCCGGCGCCTCTTCCGCGGCCTTGGGTCCCAGCAGCGCCTCGAGTCCACGGCCGAGCCCGCGCTTCTTCGCCGGTGCCGGCTTCCTGCCTGCGGTCATGCCGCCTTCTCCTTCTGTTCGCGCTCGCGCTGGCGGCGGATCATTTCGCCGGCCAGGCCAAGGTAGGCGATCGCGCCGCGCGATGCGCGGTCGTAGCCGACGATGCTCTGGCCATGGCTCGGCGCCTCGGCCAGGCGCACGTTGCGCGGCACGATGGTGCGGAAGACCTTGTCGCCGAAGTGCTCGACCAGCTCCGCCGAGACCGCGTTGGCCAGGTTGTTGCGCACGTCGAACATGGTGCGCAGCACGCCCTCGATCTCCAGCGCGGGATTGAGCTTCTGCTTCAGCGCATCGATCGTCTGCAGCAGCGAGGTCAGGCCTTCCAGCGCGTAGTACTCGCACTGCATCGGCACCAGCACGCTGTCGGCGGCGGTGAGCGCGTTGAGCGTGAGCAGCGACAGCGCCGGCGGGCAGTCGATGATGATGTAGTCGTACCCGGGGCGCAGGGTGTCGAGCGCGCGCTTGAGCCGCTGCTCGCGCCCTTCGAGATCCATCAGCTCGATCTCGGCCGCGGTCAGGTCGGTGTTGCCGGGCATCAGGTCGAAGCCCTCGGGTGTGCGGACCACCGCGTCGGCGGCCTTGACGTCCTCCAGCAGCACGTCGCAGGTCGAGGCCGACAGCTCGCGCTTGTCGACGCCGCTGCCCATGGTCGCGTTGCCCTGCGCGTCCAGGTCGACCAGCAGCACGCGCCTGGGCGTCTGCGCCAGCGCGGAGGCAAGGTTCACCGCCGTGGTCGTCTTTCCGACGCCGCCCTTCTGGTTGGCGATGGCGATGATTCGGGCCATGGGCTCGTCTGCCTCGATGCGGGATGCCGCGGGAATCCCCGACCCGGAATCCCCGGCCGGGCCGATGATTATGCCCCGCCCGGCGGCGACCGGCCCACCACCACCAGATGCCGCTCGGCCGCGAGTCCCGGCACGGCCAGCGGATGGATCGCCTCGACCTGCCAGCCCGCGGGCAGCGCGGCGATCTCGGCGTCCGGACGCACGCCCTTCATCGCCAGGAGCCGGCCGCCCGGCGCCAGCAGGTGGCCACCGGCGGCGATGATGTCGCCCAGGGTGGCCATCGCGCGGGCGGTGATCGCGTCGAAGGCGGCCGGCATGTCCACCGCCTCGGCGCGCGACTCGGCGACCCGTGCATTGGCCAGTCCCAGGCTGCGCACGGCCTCGCGCAGGAAGCGCGCCTTCTTGCCGTTGGATTCGACCAGGGTGACGGCGAGTCCGGGCCGTGCGATCGCCAGCGGGATGCCGGGCAGGCCGGCGCCGGTGCCGAGGTCGGCCAGCCGGGCGACGCCGTCCATGTGCGCGTGCATCGACAGCGAATCGAGCAGGTGCAGGGTGACCATCTCGCCCGGATCACGGATCGCGGTGAGGTTGTAGGTCCGGTTCCAGCGCGCGAGCAGGTCGAGGTAGCGGCGCAGCGGCAGGGCCAGCGCGGGATCCAGGCCCAGCGTGGCCAGGCCGGCATCGAGCGTTGCGTGGGGATCGTCAGACATGCGGCATTGTAGGTGCAGGCCCGGCAGGGCAGGCCTGGCAGGGCCCACCCGGCTCAGCCCCAACGTGCGCGCCAGGCGACGGTGGCGAGGTAGGCGGGCGCGGGGCGGAAGGTCCGCAGCGACCAGTCCGCCGGCGCGCCCAGCGCCGGGTCGCAGTCGACCAGCCGCCAGTCATCGCCTTCGGGCGCAAAGGCCAGCAGGTGCAGGCCGAAGGACAGGCCCTGCCCGTGGGCCTTCAGCACCGCCTCCTTGGCGCACCACAGGCGCACGAAGGCGGCTTCGCGCCGGTCCTGGGACATCGCCGCCAGCGCCGCCGCCTCGGCGGGGGCGAAGAAGCGGTTGGCCAGCACCTGGGCCTTGGGCCGCGGCCGCCGCACTTCCAGGTCGATGCCGACCCGCAGGTCGTGCGCCAGCGCCATCAGCAGGCCTTCGCCGCTGTGGCTCCAGCTCGCGTCCCACCCGCCGTGGACCGGGTCCAGGCAAGGCCGGCCCTGCGCGGTGCGGCGGATGACCAGGGCCTCGGCGGTCGTGCCGAGCTGCTCCGACAGCCAGTCCCGCACCAGCGGCTCGGCAGCCTGCCCGTGGCGGTAGGGCCGCCACGCGCAGCGGACGGGCCCCAGCTGGAGTTGGCCTGGCGCAAGCGGCATCGACGCGGGTCCTTTGGAGCGGGGCGGGCGCCCAGCGTAAAGTAACCGCCCCGGCGGCCAGGCGTTCCGGCGGGAGTCACGGGGGGCGCAGGCGCGTCCGGGAGAATCGAGCGCATGTCGGCAGTGATCAGCATCAACGGGCGGGAGGACGCCGGCGGCACGCGCTCGCCGGTGGTGAGCGGGTCCCCGGACCGGCCGCTGGCCTTCGGCGCCACCGGCGGCGTCGCGCTGCAGGATTTCCTTGCCGACGTGCGCGGCGTGGCCGCGCTGCTGCCGGACCGTCCGTTCGCGGTGAACCTGTGCGAGGACCGCTACCGCTTCCTGGTCGCCTTCGCCGCGGCCGCCGTGCGCGGCCAGGTCACCCTGCTGCCGCCCTCGCGCACGCGCGCGGCGATCGACGAGGTCCGCGCCCACCATCCCGACAGCTATTGCCTGGGCGACGCCGATGCCTGCGGCTGCGAGGACATCGCGCCGTTGCCGCACTACCTGCGGCTGCCCGACCTGCTGCCGCGTGGCGAAGGCGGCATCCCCGACGTGGCCGACGATGCCGTGGTCGCCATCGGCTACACCTCGGGCAGCACCGGCGCGCCCAAGGCCAACCTGAAGACCTGGGGCAGCTTCGCCGCCAGCACCGCGCAGAACATCGCCGCGCTGGACGGCCTGCTGCCGGGCGATGGCGGCACCGCCCACGTGGTCGCCACCGTGCCGCCGCAGCACATGTACGGGATGGAGATGTCGGTCCTGCTGCCGCTGGTGGGCGGCGTGGCCGTGCACGAGGCGCGCCCGTTCTTCCCGGTCGACATCGCCGCCGCGCTCGCTGGCGCGCCGCTTCCGCCGCTGCTGGTGACCACGCCGGTCCACCTGCGGGCCCTGGTGGAGTCGGGCGTCGCGCTGCCGCCGCTGGCCGGCATCGTCGCTTCCACCGCCCCGTTGCCGCCGGCCCTCGCCGCCGCAGCCGAAGCCGCATTCGGCTGCGAGGTGCGCGAGCTCTTCGGCTCCACCGAGACCTGCATCCTGGCCCGCCGGCGCACCGCGCTCGACGACGCCTGGACCCTGCTGCCCGGCGTCGAGCTGCAGCCCCAGCCCGACGGCACGCTGGTGCGCGCCGCCCACCTGGCCGAGGCGGTGGCGCTGGCCGACATCGTCGAGCTGCTGGACGGGGGACGCTTCCGGCTGCGCGGCCGCCAGTCGGACCTGCTCGAGATCGCCGGCAAGCGCGCCTCGCTCGGTGACCTGACCCATCGCCTGCTGGCGATCCCCGGCGTGCGCGACGCGGCCCTGCTGCAGCTCGAGCCCGATGCCTGCGGCGTGCGCCGGCTGGCCGCCGCGGTGGTGGCGCCGGGCATGTGCGAGTCCTCGATCCGCGAGGCCCTGCGCCAGGCGGTGGACCCCGTCTTCCTGCCGCGCCCGCTGCGCGTGGTCGGCTCGCTGCCGCGCAACGAGACCGGCAAGCTGCCGCGCAAGGCCCTGCTGGAGCTGCTGTCCGCGCTCTGAATGCGGACGGCGCGCCCCTACGCGGCCATCACGGCCTTCTCCCCAGACTGGCGCCGCGCCGCTGGGGCGAATGACAGGGAGACAACATGAACATCATCATCTGGTTGATCATCGGCGGCATCGTGGGCTGGCTGGCCAGCATCGTCATGAAGCGCGACGGTCAGCAGGGCATCCTGCTCAACATCATCGTCGGCATCGTCGGTGCGTTCATCGGCGGCTGGCTCATCGGCCCGCTGCTGGGTGCCGGGTCGATCAACGACGGCATCAGCGTCATGAGCTTCATCGTCTCGCTGCTGGGCGCGATCATCCTTCTGGCGATCGTGAACCTGTTCAAGCGGGGCAGCGTGCGCTGAGCCATCGCGCAGGCGAACCAGGCGAAGGCCCGGCCATGTGCCGGGCCTTCGCCGTTTCGGGCCTCAGCCCAGTTCCACCCAGGCCGGGGCGTGGTCGCTGGGGCGCTCCCAGGTGCGTGGTTCGCGGTCGATGCCCGAGGCCGTGGCTTCCGCCCGCAGCGCGTCGGAGACCAGGGTGAGGTCGATGCGCAGGCCCATGTCGCGCCGGAACGCCGCCTGGCGGTAGTCCCACCAGCTGAACACGCCGGCTTCGGCGCTATGCAGGCGGAAGGCGTCGTGCAGGCCGAGGTCGAGCAGCGCACGCAGCGCGTCACGCTCCGCGGCCGAGGTCAGGATGTGGCCTTCGTTCCAGAGCTCCGGGTCGTGCACGTCGCGGGCGTCGGGCGCGATGTTGAAGTCACCCAGCACCACCATCCGCGGATGCCGCTGCAGCTCGGCGGCCAGCCAGTCGCGCACCGCCGCCAGCCAGCGCAGCTTGTAGGCGTATTTCTCGCTGCCCACCGCCTGGCCGTTGACCACGTACAGGTTGACGATGCGCACGCCGCCGACGGTGGCCGCGATCGCCCGCTGCTGCTCGTCCTCGTAGCCGGGGATGCCGTACTGCACCTCGTCGATGGCGCGTTCGCGCGCGAGGATGGCAACGCCGTTGTAGGTCTTCTGGCCGCAGAACACGCTGCGGTAGCCCAGCGCGGCCAGCGCGTCGTCGGGAAAGCGCAGGTCCTCGAGCTTGGTTTCCTGCAGGCCGACGACGTCGGGCGCGAACGCGGTCAGCCACTGCTGCAGATGGGGCAGGCGGACATTGAGTGAATTGACGTTCCAGCTGGCGATTTTCATGCGGCGATGATCGTCCGTCGGCCCCGCCCAGGGCAAACGCGTCAGCGCGCCAGGAGCCGCACCAATCGGTCCGGCAGGCCACGCCAGGGCGGACGCAGCAGGTCGCTGGCGGCGAGGCGGCGCTGCCACAGCACCGGCATCGCCTTGGTCATGGCGTCGAAGCCGGCGCGTCCGTGGTAGGCGCCCATGCCGCTCGCGCCCACGCCGCCAAATGGCAGGCCATGCGCGGCGAAGTGCAGCAGGGTGTCGTTGACGGTGACCCCGCCGGCGACGACCTGCCCCAGGATGGCCTCGACCGTCGCGCGGTCGTGGCTGAAGGGATACAGCGCCAGCGGCCGCTCGCGCCGGCGCACGAAGGTGATCGCGTCTTCCAGACGGTCGTAGGCGATCACCGGTAGCACCGGTCCGAAGATCTCCCCCTGCATCAGCAGGGCGTCGTCGCCTGGATCCAGCACCACGGTCGGCGGAATGATGCGGTGGCGCACAGCAACTGCAGGGTCCACGTCGGCGAGTTCGATCACCTCGAGCCCGCGGGCGCGGGCATCGTCCACCAGCGCGCGCAGCCGGCGATGGTGATCGCCGTTGATGATCCAGGTGTAGTCCGACGAGGCCGCGAGGTCGGGGTAGCGCGCGCGGACCTCGGCGCGCAGCGCCTCGACCAGGGCGTCGCGGGAGCCGCGCGCCACCAGCACGTAGTCCGGCGCGATGCAGGTCTGCCCGGCGTTGAACCACTTGCCGGTCGCCAGCCGCGCGGCGGCCTTCGCCGGCGGGAAGTCCGCGGCGACGATCGCCGGCGACTTGCCGCCGAGTTCCAGTGTCAGCGGGGTCAGGTTCCGCGCAGCGGCGGCCATGACCTTGCGGCCGACGGCGGTCGAGCCGGTGAACACCAGATGGTCGAAGGGCAGCGCGGAGAAGGCCGACGCCAGCTCCGGGCCACCCAGCGCCACCGCCACGCGGTCGTCCGGGAACACCGAAGCCAGCAGCTCGCGCAGCCAGGCCGAGGTGCGCGGCGCCTGCTCGGACGGCTTGAGGTGGACGTGGTTGCCGGCCGCGATCGCGGTGGCCAGCGGCGCCAGCGCGAGGACCACCGGGTAGTTCCAGGGCGACATGACGCCGACGACACCGAGCGGCTCGCGCCTGACTTCCGCGCGTGCCGGCCACAGCCGCCAGCCGGCCTCGCCGCGTTCCGGACGCATCCAGCGGCCCAGCGAGCGCCGCAACCGGAGCACTTCCGACACCACGCCCATGCTTTCGGCCAGGAGCGTCTCGTGCGTGGAGCGATGGCCGAAATCGGCGTCGATGGCATCCACCATCGCGGCGCGCCCTTCGCGCAACGCCCCGGCCAGGCGATCGAGGTCGGCGCGGCGCTGGCGCGCGTCTGGACGCCTGGCTTCCCATGCGCCGCGCAGGCGGTCGAGCGTGGGCCGCAGTGCGTCCACCGGAGTCTGGTCATCCATGCGCGCGACTATAGCGGGGCTAGAATCCGCACATGGCCAACAACATCCGCCCCTTCCGCGGCACCCTGCCCACGCTCGGCGCGCGCGTCTACGTCGACCCTGCGGCCACGCTCATCGGCGACGTGGCGGTCGGCGAGGACAGCTCGATCTGGCCGGGGACCGTAGTGCGCGGCGACGTCAATTTCGTGCGCATCGGCGCGCGCTGCAACCTGCAGGACGGCACCATCGTGCACGTGAGCCACCGCGGCCCGCATTCGCGCATGGACGGCTACCCGACCCTGATCGGCGATGACGTCACGATCGGGCACGGCGCGATCGTGCATGCCTGCCGCATCGGCAACGGCGCGCTGATCGGAATGGGCGCCACGGTGATGGACGGGGTGGTGGTCGAGGACCATGGCTACGTCGGGGCCGGTGCGCTGGTGCCGCCGGCCAAGGTGGTGCGCAGCCGCGAACTCTGGCTGGGCAATCCGGCCAGGATGGTGCGGGTGCTCGACGACGCGGCGGTCGAGGGCCTGCTCTACAGCGCCGCGCACTACGTGCGGCTGAAGGACGAGTACCTCGCCGCCGGCTGAGGAACGGGTGCCTTCCAGCATGGAAACAGCTTGACTGTAGGAGCGGCTACAGCCGCGATCGGTCGTCATCGCGGCTATAGCTGCTCCTACAGCGGCGATCGGTCGTCATCGCGGCTATAGCGCTCCTGCAGCGGCGATCGGCAGCCATCGCGGCTATAGCCGCTCCTACAGCGGCGATCGGCAGCCATCGCGGCTATAGCGGCTCCTGCAGGGAGCAAGCGGTGGCGGATCAGTCCGCGGTCACGAGGTGCGCGTGCTCGGCGCGCAGCTCGCCGTAGATGTCGTCGGTCTCGGGGCGGAGGCCGTGCCAACGGGCGAACGAAAGCGCCGCCTGCTCCACCAGCATCCCCAGGCCGTCGACCACGGCATAGGCACCGCTCGCCCGACCCCAGGCGAGGAACGGCACGGCGGCCTCGCCGTAGTTCAGGTCGACCGCCGCCATCCGCCGGCCGACCAGCGAGCGCGGCAGCTGCGGCAGCCCGTCGCCGCGTGCGGCCGAGGTGGCGTTGACCACCAGCTCGAACTCGCCGAGCGAGCCGATGTCGGACAGATGCCGCGGATGCACGCGTCCCGGTTGGCCGAGCAGGTCGGCGAGCGCATCGGCGCGGCTGGAGGTGCGGTTGACGATGTAGAGGTCGCCGATGCCGGCATCGAGCAGCGCCGGGGCAACCCCGCGCGCGGCGCCGCCGGCCCCCACCAGGAGGGTGCGGCGCGCGCGCAGGTCCAGCGCATGGCGGCCGGTGAGGTCGCGCACCAGGCCGTCGCCGTCGGTGTTGTCGCCGTGCCACTGGTCGCCGTTGCGCACCAGCGTATTGACCGCGCCGGCGCGCCGGGCGCGTTCGGTGACGTCGTCGCAGAGCGCCAACGCCTCCTGTTTCAGCGGCAGGGTGACGTTGGCACCGGCGCCACCATGCGCGGCGAATGCGGCCAGGCGCTCGCGGAACTCGCCGATGTCGGCGTCGATCGCGCGGTAATCGATGGCGATGCCGGTCTCCCGGCCGAAGGCGGCGTGGATGCGCGGCGACAGCGAGTGCGCGACCGGATGTCCGAACACGGCGTAGTGCTTCATGACGGCCTCCCGCAAGCGTGCGGCGCGCGATGCGCCACACCCTCCGCCAGTCTACGCCCGCTGTGGTCGGTCCCGCAGGCTGGCGCTGCAGCCCGTTCCAACGGGAGCGGCGGTCAGCGCTCGCGCAGCCAGCGCGCCGCGTCGAGCGCGAAGTAGGTCAGCACGCCGTCGGCGCCGGCGCGCTTGAAGCCGAGCAGGGCTTCCATCGCGCAGGCGCGGCCGTCCAGCCAGCCGTTGGCTTCGGCGGCCTTGAGCATCGCGTACTCGCCGCTCACCTGGTAGGCGAAGGTCGGCACGCCGAAGCTGTCCTTCACCCGGCGCACCACGTCCAGGTAGGGCATGCCCGGCTTCACCATCACCATGTCGGCGCCCTCGTCGAGGTCGGCGGCCACCTCGCGCAGCGCCTCGTCGATGTTGCCGGGATCCATCTGGTAGGTGCGCTTGTCGGCCTTGCCCAGCGCCGATGCGCTGCCCACGGCGTCGCGGAACGGGCCGTAGAAACTCGACGCGTACTTGGCGGCATAGGCGAGGATGCGGGTGTGGACGTGGCCGTCCTCCTCCAGCGCCATGCGGATCGCGCCGATGCGGCCATCCATCATGTCGCTGGGCGCCACCACGTCGGCGCCGGCGCGCGCGTGTGACAGCGCCTGCTTCACCAGCGCCTCGACGGTGACATCGTTCTGCACGTAGCCGGTGTCGTCGACGATGCCGTCCTGGCCATGGCTGGTGTAGGGGTCCAGCGCCACGTCGGTGATCACGCCCAGCTCCGGGAAGCGCGCCTTCAGCGCGCGCACCGCGCGCTGGCACAGGCCCGCGTCGTCCCACGCGGCGGTGGCGTCGAGCGACTTGGCCCCGGGCGCGGTGACCGGGAACAGCGCCAGTGCCGGCACGCCCAGTTCGCAGGCCTGCTCGGCCTCTCGCAGCAGCTCGTCGATCGACATGCGCTCGATGCCCGGCATCGATGGCACCGCCACGCGCCCGTCGGGCTCGTGCACGAACACCGGATAGATGAGGTCGTCGACGGTCAGCGTGTGTTCGCGCATCAGGCGGCGCGAAAACGCGTCGCGGCGCATGCGCCGGAAGCGGAGGTCTGGATAGGTCATGGGCGGCATTCTACGCCCGTCCCGTGGCTCGGGCCCCGGGCCCCGGCCGCCGCCCGGGCATGAAAAAGCCGGCGCCACGAGGGCGCCGGCCTGGCTCACGATGGAACGATCAGCGCTTGGTGCAGAACGTCACGGCGCTCGCCTTGGACCTCGGCACGAAGCCGAGCTCACGCAGGCGGTTGACGAAGGGCGCGATGCAGCTGCGGTACGCGGCGGTGCCACCACCGTGCGTGTCGCGGCACAGCGAGTCGGCCGCCTGCAGGTTGGCGCCGCCGATCAGGCCCACGCCTTCCACGGCCGGCACGCCGGTGTTGCAGGTGCCGCCGTTGGTGGTCGCGTTGCCCGCGTTCACCGTCCAGCCCAGGTCCTGGTACAGGGCCGGGGTCAGGTCGAGGCGGAAGTTGCTGTCCAGGTCCTGGTTGATCGACGGCTCCATCAGCGCGTTGGGCGTGTGGCTGATGTCGAAGTGCGAGAACGTGGAGCCCTGCGCCAGCGTGGCCGGTGCGTACATCAGCGCGCGGCCCGCGTCGTCGGTGCCGGCGAAGGCGCCTTCGACTTCCGTCAGCGCGACCGTCACGCCGGGGATGCCGGCCTTGAGGGTGGCGCCATCGGCCTGCGAGACGCTGATGGTCGGCACCGTGGCGGCCACCGTCGCGTCGTCGGCCATCTGGATCACGCCGGTCGTGTTGTTGGCGATGACCACGGCGACCGCGCCGGCGTCCTGCGCCAGCCTGGCCTTGATCTCGAAGGCGCAGGTGCCGCGGTCGACAATGGCGATCTTGCCGGCGTAGGCGTTGGCCGGCGAGGCCGCGCAGCCCTGGTTCGGCGTGGCGCTGCCGTCATTGACCAGCACCAGCGCGCCGCTGAAGTTCGCCGGCGTGGGCGCCGGGCCGAACGCCGCCGTGCCGTAGAGGAACGTGCCGCTGACGCCGCCGCCCGCGGTGAGCTCGATCTTCGGCGCCAGCGCCATCGGAACCTCGTCGGTGACCTGGGCGCCGGTCCACACCAGTCCGCCGCCGGTCGCCGCGGCGATGCGCTGGGCGTTGGTCATCGCGATCCAGTCGAGGCCGGTGATGTTGTCGCGGATGTTGCTGGAATAGATGTCCGGATAGCCGCCGTTGGGCGCGCCGGTGCCCAGGTTGTAGAAGCCCTGGAAGTTCAGGCCGTGGCCGATCTCGTGCATGACCACGTCGAGGAAGTTGATCCTGCCCGCCGGCGTGTTGCCGTCCAGGCCGTAGTACCAGCCCGAGGTCTCCAGGCAGCCGGTCGTACCGAGGTTGGCGTTGAAGTTGCTGTTGATCTCTTCGCCGCCCGCCTCAGGGGTCAGGTCCTCGCCGGCGAGGGCGTTGGCCAGCGCCGCGCCGTACCAGGTTTCCTGCACGGCGGCGTTGGGGAAGTTGCCGTGGAGGCTGCGGGTGCCGGCCGAGCCGAGAACGCCGCTGGTGGCCTCGCAGGCCAGGGGCGTGAATTGGGCACGGACGTGGATGTCCACGTCGCTCTCCAGCACGGCGCCCCAGAGGTCGGCGGCGAACTGGTAGGCGATGCGGCGCTGTTCGCCGACCGTGGTGCCGGGGTTGCCGCCCACCGGGGTGGCCGGCGTGGTGTCGTTGAGTCCGACGCCCGGGAGGTTCATGTTGACGGGGATGATGTTCGCGGCCGAGGCGGCGCCGATCGCGAAGGTCGAGGCGGCGGCAAGCGCGCAGGCGAGAAGGGTCTTGTTCACTTGACGGCCTCCACGGTGGTGGCCGGTGCAGCGTGGCCGTCGGCGTCGCCGTGGCTGATGACGATCGAGCCGTCCTCGAGCTGGGTGGCGATGACGTTCGACATCATGTCTTCGGACACGAGCATGGACATCTGGCCGTCCGGATGGCGACGGAAGGTCCGCAGCGCCTCGGCCCGGGTCTTCGGACCCGGCTTGGCGATGGACATCGAGTCGGCGGTGCGCACGCGCGTGGACACGGCGGTGCGCAGCTTGGCCTGTTCGGCCGCGGTCGGCGCGCGCAGGCGGCCGGTGGCGGGATCGATGGCGACGGTGACGCCGGCGTAGGAGCCGGTGGCGCCGGCCTCTTCGGTGACGGGCTCGGCCGCGTGTGCGGCGAAGCCGGCGCCAAGGCCGGCAAGCAACAGCAAGGTGGTGCATTTCATCGGGTGGTTCCTCGAAAACGAGACACCCGGAGACGTCGTGGCCGCAGCCGCGCCCCCCCGGACGGTGCCTCCAAGATCAATGCGAAAGGTAGGTGTTGCTTCTGGACCGCGTCACCGTGGTCCGTCCCGAGTCTGCAACGATTCCGGGGCTCCGCTCAATCGTGCGCTGCAGCAGTACGCCGCCGCATGTTCCGGGCCGCAATTCAGCCCGGCGGATGTCCGTGGACGCCATCGATCTCGACCGCCAGTTCGCGGCGGCAGATGGCCGCGTGCAGCAGCAGGCAGGGCACCGCATCGCCGAAGCGGCGCTGCAGGGCGTCGGCGACCGGCTGCAGGTCGTCGCGGTCGCGCACGTAGACCTTGAGCCGGGTTCCGGCACCGAAGCGCGGCGGCAGCGACAGGTCATGGCCGCGCGCCGCGCCGACCAGGGCATCGAAGTTGTGGAAGGTCTCGTCGAGCTGGGCCAGCAGTTCGCCGTGGTGCATCGAGGCATGGCCGACGATCGCCGCGGTGCCCGACAGCAGCAGCGGCATCGCGCTGCCGGCCGGAGGCAGCATCGCGCGCGCGAAGCTCGGAGACTGCGGGCCGTACTGGCGCGGGTAGCGGTACGCGCTCATCTGCCGCGGGTTCTCCACCGGCGTGCCGGGTGCGGCCGAGGACAGCCAGTACACCTGCACCACGCGCTCGCCGTCGCAGCGGCCGATCGCGGTCGCCGCGGGCAGGCTGCGCACGTCGAAATCGCCCAGGCCGCGCGCCCGCCCGACGCAGAACGCGCGGTAGCGCTCGTCGTCGCCCTCGCCGAAGGTGATCGCGTCGACGTAGTTCCAGATCCGCAGCAGGTGCGGCGTGCGGCTGCCGGCGGTGAAGGCCGCCATCCGTGCATAGGCGATGCAGGCGGCGGCCTGCACGTCGCCGTCCTGTTCGGGGACCTCGATCACGCCGAACATCAGCTCGCCGTCGCTGGCCCAGCGCACGCCGTCGTCGCAGCCGCGCATCACCGGCGCGTTCGCGCGCCAGACCTCGAACGGCGCCGCACCGTGTGGCTCGAGCGGCACGCGCAGGTAGCGCGGGTCGTCCAGGGCCGCGGGCGCCGCGTGGCCGAAGCCGAACACCGCCAGCACGTCGTCGCCACGCAGCAGCCCGAGCGGGGCGTCGGTCGCGACATAGTCCACGGCAAGCCGGGCCTGGCCGTTGCGCGCGGCGTCGTGCATCGGGCGGCTCATGATTCCTCCGCCTGCAGCGTCTCGCCGCTGAAGTCGACGCGCGACTGGCGCCGGCGCCGCAGGCCGTTGCGCAGCGCGCGCGGAAGCATCGCCAGCGAGGTCACGGCGTACAGCGCGCGGAACACGCGCAGCCGGCGGCGCACGCGCGGATTGTCGAAGACGTCGCCGGCCAGCATCGCGACCACGGCGTCCTCCACCTGCAGCACGTTCCTGGGATTGGCGAACAGGTGGCGCATCGCAGGCGAGGTGAAGCGGTAGATGAACCACTTGAACTCGTCGGTACCGGCGTCGATGTGCCGGCGCAGCGCCTGCTGCAGCGCGGCCTCGCGCGCGGGTTCGCGCAGCGCGGCGTCGACCATCCCGGCGGCCTGTTCCGCGCCGTGCATGCCCAGGAACACGCCGGAGGAAAACATCGGATCGACGAAGCAGTAGGCGTCGCCCACCAGCACCCAGCCCTTGCCGGCCATCTCGGTGCACTCGTAGGCGTAGTTGCCGGTGGCATGCACGTCCGCGCAGCGCGTCGCCGCGGCCATGCGCTGCGCCACCTCGGGCACCGTGCGCAGGGTGCGCATCAGGAAGCCCTCGCTGTCGCCGCGGCGGGTCTTCATGTAGTCGGGATAGCAGACCGCGCCGACGCTGGTGACGCCATCGGGCAGCGGGATCATCCAGATCCAGCCGTGCGCGTGGCGGTAGATGCTGACGTTGCCGGCGTCCACGCCTTCGCGGCGCTCGACGCCCTCGAAGTGGCTGAACAGTGCGGCCGACTGGTGGCGCGTGTTGCGGCGCTTGATCCGGCGCTTGCCGCCGAGGAAGGCGTCGCGCCCGCTGGCGTCGACCACGTAGCGGGCGCGCCAGCTGCAGGGCCCGTCCGGACCGATCGCGGAAACCAGGCTGCCGCCGCAGGCCAGCGGCTCGACGGACACCACCCGCAGCTGCTGGCGCGCATCGACGCCTTCTCCGGCGGCGTGCTCGAACAGCACCCGGTCGAAGTCGGACCGGCGCACCTGGAAGGCGTGGTCGCAGCGCGCGTCGAGCGCGCGCTCGAAGCGGAACACGTTGTAGCCGCCGCCATCCGCGGGGAAATCGGCCCCGGACTTGCGCACGCCGATCGCCGCGACCTTGTCCAGCGCGCCCATGCGCTCCAGGATCGGCAGGTTCATCGGCAGCAGCGATTCGCCGATGTGGAAGCGCGGGTGGGCGTCCTTTTCAAGCATCGCCACCCGCCAGCCGCGGCGCGCCAGGAAGGTCGAGGCCGTGCTCCCGGCCGGGCCGCCGCCGATCACGAGGACGTCGCAGTCCCGGGTCGGAGCGTGGGTGGTGCTGTCTTCGGCGGGGCTCTGCATTTCGCGGCGTGCGGCGGCCATGCGATCATCTGGGACGCGAATGATAGCGCGCACCCGGCCGGCGGCCGGCCAGTCGCCGTCACCGCCCCACAGCCGCAATGGAAGCCGCCGCATGTCCACCCAGTCCGCAGCCGAACGTGAACTCGCCGAACTCCTCGTCGAGGCCCTGAACCTCGACGACGTCGATCCCGCCAGCATCGATCCCGAAGCGCCGCTCTTCAACGCCGGCCTCGGCCTCGACTCGATCGACGCACTCGAGCTGGCGCTGGCGGTGGGCAAGCGCTACGGCTTCCAGCTGCGTTCGGACAACGACGAGAACCGCCGCATCTTCGCCTCGCTGCGCGCGCTGTCGGCGCACGTCGAAGCCAACCGCGCCTGACGTCCGGCGCGGAGCCGGCCATGGGCCTGGCCCTCACCGTCGCCATGGCGGTGGCCTACGCGGTGCTGGCGCATCTCGCCAGCGCCACGCACGACGACCGCTACGCCTACGCCGCCCTGCTGTCGCTGGTGGCGATGATGCTCGCCGCCGGCCTGGTGGCGCGCCGCGGCTGGGCCTGGGTGGCGCTGCCGCTGTCGCTCGTCGCCTGCCACCTGCTGTACCGCGCGGGACTGGCGCAGCTGCCGCTGCTGCTGGTGCCGGTGGCCTTCGTGGCCGCCATCGCCTGGGTGTTCGCGCGCAGCCTGTGGGCACCGCGCGGCGCGCTGATCTCGCGCATCGTCGCGGCGATGGAAGGCGGCACGCCGGCCACCCTGGCGCCCGATCTGCTGGCCTACAGTCGCGGCCTCACCGCGGCGTGGGCGCTCGCGCTGGCGGTGCTGGGCCTGGCCAACCTGGCGCTGGCGATGGTCGCCTCGCCGGGCGGGCTGCTCGCGGGCCTCGGCCTGCAGCCGCCGCTGACGATCACGCGCGAACAGTGGTCGCTGTTCGCCAACATCCTCAACTACGGCATCGTCGGCGGCTTCTTCCTGGTGGAATTCGCCTACCGCAAGCGCCGGTTCCCGGGCCGCTACAGCAGTTTCGCCGGGTTCCTGCGCCAGATGGCGGGCCTCGGCCCGGCATTCTGGCGCGATTTCCTCCGCTGAACGGGAAGCCGCCGGCGTCCATTGGGTATGCTTTCCGGATGCAGCAACGCGTCGACAACATGGATGTGGCCGAATCGGCCGCGCGACGGCTGGCCTGGGGCGTGCACAACGCCGTCGGCTTCGTGTTCATGCTCGTCTGGACCGCCGGCTGCATCAGCCTGGCGCTCCTGGTGCTGCTCGCGACGCGCCGCCGTGACGTCGCGCTGCGCATGGCCGCGCGCGGATGGGCACCGGTGCTGCTGGCCGGCGCCCCGGCGCGGCTGGTGGTCGAGGGCGCCGATTCCGTCGACTGGTCGCGCCCGTACCTGCTGGTCGCCAACCACCAGTCGGTGATCGACATCTGCGCGCTGTTCCGCGCGGTGCCGGTGCCGCTGCACTTCCTGCTCAAGCAGGAGATGACGAAGGTGCCGTTCGTGGGCTGGTATGCCCGCGCCTGCGGGATGCTGTTCATCGAGCGCGACAATCCGCGCGCGGGGCCGCGCCTGCGCCGCGAGGCCGCGGCGCTGATGCGCGATGGCCACACCCTGTGCCTGTTCCCCGAAGGCACGCGCAGCCGCAGCGGCGCGGTCGCGCCCTTCAAGGGCGGCTCGTTCCAGTCCGCGGTCGACGCCGGGGTGGACGTGCTGCCGGTCGCGATCGACGGGGCCGGCGACGTGCTGCCGCCGGAGGGCTTCCGGGTTCGCGCGGGCGTGATCACCGTGCGCTTCGGCGCGCCGCTGCCCACCGCCGATGCGTCCGGCGCCGCCGGCCGCCAGGCCCTGGCCGACGCCGCCCACGCCTCGGTGCTGGCGCTGCTGCGCCGGTCCGCCTGAGGCTCGCGCACGGCGCCATGGAGTTCGTGGTCGAGCACTGCCATCCCTGCCTCCCCGGGCATTTTCCCGGTCGCCCGCTGGTGCCCGGCGTGGTCGTCCTCGACCACGTGCTGGCGGCGATCGAACGCGCGCATGGGCCACTCGGGGCCCTGCGCCTGCCGCAGGTGAAGTTCGCCAGCCCGCTGCTGCCGGGCCAGCGCGCGCGCGTCGAGCTTGACGGCGCGGCGCCGCGCTGGCGCTTCCGCGTGATTCGTGACGGCGTGGTCGTCGCTTCCGGCGAGGTCGTGCTCGCATGACCGGCGACTGGAAGCAGCGCCGGGAAGGCGGGCGACCCTTCGCGCTGCGGCTGCTGAGTGCGGTGAGCCTGCGCGGCGGGCGTCGGCTGGCGCGGCTGCTGCTGTATCCGATCACCGGCTATTTCATGGCGCGCCGCGGCGAAGAGCGGCGCGATTCGCGCGCCTACCTGTCGCGCGTGCTGGGCCGCCCCGCGCGGCTGTCCGAGGTCGCGCGCCACATCCATACCTTCGCCGCGACGATCCTCGACCGCGTCTTCCTGCTCGGCGGCGACATGCGCCGCTTCGACATCCGCGTCAGCGGCCTCGACTCGCTGCACGACGCGCTCGACCAGGGCCGCGGCGTGCTGGTCTTCGGCTCGCACCTCGGCAGCTTCGAGGTGCTGCGCGTGCTCGGGCGCCAGCGCCCCGACCAGCAGATCCGCGTGGTCCTCGACAAGGCCCACAGCCCCGCGGTGACCGAGCTGCTGGACGCGCTCAACCCCGAGATCGCGAACTCGGTGATCGACGCCTCGCAGGACGGCCCGGCGATCATGTTCGAGATCCAGAAGGCGGCGTCGGAAGGCGCGCTGGTGGCGTTGCTGGTCGACCGCACGCAGCCCGGCGAGCCGTCGCTCGCGGTGCCGTTCCTCGGCGATGCGGCGCACTTCCCGGTGGCGCCCTGGCTGCTGGCCTCGGTGCTGCAGGTGCCGGTGCAGCTGGCCTTCGGCCTCTACCGCGGGGGCAACCGCTACGATCTCGGGTTCGAACCGTTCAGCGACGGCCTCGCCATCCCGCGCCGCGAGCGCGCCGCCGCGGTACCCGCGCTCATCGCGCGTTATGCCGCGCGCCTCGAACATCACGTGCGCGATGCGCCGTACAACTGGTTCAACTTCTATGACTTCTGGGGCGACCGTGAACACAGCCGAAGCCAGCATGACCCGACGCCGCCCGCTGCCGCGCCCGGGCCGGTGCCCGCGTCGCCAGCCGGCCTGGCTGCTGGCCGCGCTGCTGGCGGCGACGGCGATGCTGCCGTGCGTCGCGCAGCCGGCGGCGGTTGAGGGCGCGGTCGATCCCGCCTGGATCCTGGAGCGGCTGGCGCGGCCGGCGCCGGTGAGCACGCCCTTCGTCGAGCTGCGCGGTTCGGCCATGCTGAAGGCGCCGCTGCGCATCCACGGCGAGTACGCGCGGCCCGACGAACAGACCCTGGTGCGCCGGGTGCGCGCGCCCTACGCCGAGACGACCACCATCCGCCAGGGCGAGGCGACCATCGCCCGCGACGGCCGCAGGCCGCGCAGCTTCGCGCTGTCGCGCGCGCCGGAGCTGGCGGGGCTGCAGGCCAGCTTCGGCGCGCTGCTGGCCGGCGATGCGGATGCGCTTGCGCGCGACTACCGGATCTCCGCCCGCGGCAGCCGCCAGGACTGGATCCTGGTGCTGGCACCGCGCGAGGCCGCGCTTGCCGCCAGCGTCCGCGACATCACCCTGCGCGGCCGCGGCGCGGAACTGCGCTGCATCGAGACCCGGCCGGTCGAGGGCGAACTGCAGCGCACCCTGCTGGCGGGCGCGGCGCGCTCGGCGGTCGCCGCCGGTGACGCGGCCAACGACGAGGCCCTGTGCCGCGAGCCCGGCGCCGCGGCGCGATGAGTCCTGCACGTCGGACCGCCTTCGCGCTGCTCTGGCTGGCGGCGCTGCTGGTCGCGGGCTGGCTGATCGGACAGCGACTCGAACTCAGCGGCGACCTGCGCCGCTTCATGCCCGAACCGCGCACGCCGGCGCAGAAGCTGCTGGTCGACGAGCTGGGCGACGGGCCGGGTTCGCGCCTGCTGTTGATCGCGCTGTCGGGCGCGGCGGCCGACGACCTCGCGGAGCAGTCGCGCGCGATGGTCGCGGCGCTGGGCGCCAATCCGGACTTCGAGTTCGTCGCCAACGGCGCCGACGCCGGGCTCGAGGCCGTGCCGGAATCGCTGCGCCCCTACCGCTACCTGCTGTCGCCGGCGCTCGACGGCCGGCGCCTCGATGCGGACTACCTGGGCGAACAGCTGGACGAACGCCTGCAGGACCTCGGCTCGCCCATGGCCGGGCTGGTCGAACCGCTGCTGCCGTCGGACCCGACGCTGGAGATGCTCACCCTGGCCGAGGCCTGGCAGCCGAAGGCGGCGCCGCAGCGGCTGCATGGCGTGTGGTTCGACCGAGGCGGCGGCGAAGCCCTGCTGCTGGCGCAGACGCGCGCCGGCGGCTTCGATCCCACCGCGCAGCAGCGCGCCTACGACGCGGTGCAGGATGCCTTCGCGGTCGCCGCCGGCGACAGCGGCGCGCGGCTGGGCATGACCGGCCCGGGCGCGTTCTCGGTCGAGATCGGCGGACGCACCGCGCGCGAAGCGCAGTGGATCGGCACCATCGACAGCATCGCCCTGGTGCTGCTGCTCCTGGTCGCCTACCGCAGCTGGCGCGCGCCGCTGCTCGGCGTGCTGCCGCTGGCGACCGCGGGCCTCGCCGGCCTGGGCGCGGTGGCGCTCGCCTTCGAGGCGGTGCACGGCATCACCATCGCCTTCGGCTTCACCCTGATCGGCGTGGTGCAGGACTATCCGATCCACTTCCTCAGCCAGCAGCGCGCCGGGATCAGCCCGCGCGACAACGTGCGCGCGCTGTGGCCGGCGCTCTTGACCGGCGTGGTCGCCACCTGCATCGCCTACCTGACCTTCCTGTTCTCGGGCGTGGACGGGCTGCGCCAGCTCGCGGTGTTCACGATCTGTGCGCTGGCGGCGGCCGCGCTGGCCACGCGCTTCGGGCTGCCGGCGCTGGTGGATCCGGCGCCGCGCGACCTCGCCGCCTCCCCGCGGCTGCAGGCGCTGTGGCGCGGCATCCAGCGCCTGCCCAGGCCGCGCTGGTCGCTGCTGCTGGTGGCCCTGGCCTGCGTGGCCGTGCTGGCCACCGCGCGCGGGCCGTTCTGGGAGAACGACCTGTCGAAGCTGACGCCGGTGCCCGCCGACGGCATGGCGCTCGACACCCGCCTGCGCCAGGAGCTGGGCGCCCCGGACGTGCGCTACATGGCGGTGCTGCGCGGCGCCAACGCCGACGCGGCGCTCGCCGCCACCGAAGCCCTGCATCCGCGCCTGGATGCGCTGGTGGTCGAGGGTGCGCTCGATGGCTGGGACAGCGCCGCGCGCTACCTGCCGCCGGTGGCCACCCAGCAGGCGCGGCAGCGATCGCTGCCGGAGCCGGGCGAACTGCGCGCCGCGCTGGCCGACGCCGTGGCCGCCTCCCCGTTCCGCGAGGATGCGTTCGCGCCGTTCCTGGCCGACGTCGAACGCGCGCGCAACGCCGCGCCGCTGCGTCCGGCCGACCTGGCGGGTACGCCGCTGGCCGCGACCGTCGAGGGCCTGCTGCTCGACACCGACGGCGGCGCCATCGCCCTGGTCTCGCTCAGCGGCATCAGCGACGTGCAGGCGGTGGCACGCACGGTCGGCGAAGGCGGCGGCGAGCTGATGGACATGAAGGTGGCCTCCGAATCGCTGGTGGCCGAGTACCGCGGGCGCGTGCTGGCGGCACTCGCCGTCGCCGCGTTGCTGCTGGCGGCCACCGTGTGGCTGTCGCTGCGCACGCCCGCCCGCGTCGCGCGGGTGCTGCTGCCGATGGCGCTGACCACGCTGCTGATCCTGGCGGTGCTGCGTGGCTTCGGCGTCGAGCTCAACCTGTTCCACCTGGTCGCGCTGATCCTGGCCGCCGGCCTTGGCCTGGACTACGCGCTGTTCTTCGAGCATGCGGGCGACCGCCGCGACGACCAGCTGCGCACGCTGCACGCGGTGCTGGTGTGCAGCCTGATGACGCTGCTGGTGTTCAGCCTGCTCGCGCTGTCGTCGATCCCGGTGCTGCGCGCGATCGGCAGCACGGTGGCGATCGGCGTGTTCTGCAACTTCCTGCTGGCCCTGCTGGTGTCGCGACATGATGGCGCCGAGCCCGGCGAACCCGCGGGTCCGACCGGTCCCGGCGCCCTCGCGGAAGGTACGCCACGATGATCGGCCGCGAGGACATCCTGGCGCTGGTGCCACACCAGGGCGCGATGTGCCTCTGGGACGAAGTGGTCTCGCACGACCGATCGCGCATCCTGCTGCGCGCCCGCAGCCACCGCGACCCCGCGCACCCGCTGCGCAGCGACGGCCAGCTGCGCGCCGTGCATCTCTGCGAATACGGCGCGCAGGCGATGGCGGTCCACGGCGGGCTGCGTGGCCGCGAGTCCGGCGCGCCGGTGCGCCCCGGCATGCTGGTCGCCCTGCGCGGCGTCGGCCTGCACGTCGCACGCATCGACGACCTGCCCGGCGTCCTCGAGGGCGAGGCGGAGCTGCTGATGGAGGGCGAGGCCAGCCAGCAGTACGCGTTCCGCATCTTCCACGCGGGCCAGCTGCTGGCCGAGGGCCGCGCGGCGGTGGTCCTGGGCGATGCGGCGGCAATGCCGGGATAATCGCCGCATGAACCCGCCTGCCACATCCATGTCCACGTCCACTCCCGCGCCAGCGGCCGCGCCCGGGCTCGCGCCCATGCCGACGCCCAAGCCCATCTCCACGCCCGCCCCGAGCCGCCGCGCCCTGGTGACCGGCGGCAGCGGCGACCTTGGCGGCGCGATCTGCCGCCAGCTGGCCGCCGATGGCCTGCACGTGATCGTCCACGCGAACGGGAACCGTGCGCGCGCCGCGGCCGTGGTCGCCGACATCGTCGCCGCCGGCGGCAGCGCGGAGGCGGTGGCCTTCGACGTCGCCGATGGCGATGCCGCCCGTGCCGCCATCGACGCGCTGCTCGAGGGCGGCCCGGTCCAGGTCGTGGTCAACAACGCCGGCATCCACGACGACGCGCCGATGGCCGGCATGTCGGCGGAGCAATGGCGTCGCGTCATCGATGTGTCGCTGCACGGCTTCTTCCACGTCACCCAGCCGCTGCTGCTGCCGATGGCGCGCACGCGCTGGGGGCGCATCGTCAGCGTCTCGAGCGTGGCGGCGGTGCTCGGCAACCGCGGCCAGGCCAACTACGCCGCGGCCAAGTCGGCGCTGCACGGCGCCTCGAAGTCGCTGGCGCGCGAGATGGCCAGCCGCGGGATCACCGTCAACGTGGTCGCCCCGGGCGTGGTCGCGGGGCGGATGGCCGAGGACGCGTTTCCGCCCGAGCTGGTCAGGCAGATGGTGCCGGCCGGCCGCGCCGGGTCTCCCGACGAGGTGGCGGCGGTGGTGCGCTTCCTGTGTTCGGACGCGGCCAGCTATGTCACCGGGCAGGTGCTCGGCGTCAACGGAGGCATGGGCTGAGTCCACCTGCACGGCAAGGCGGGATGGCCGGCCTCGCCAAACCCGGCGGTGACGCGGGGTTCATGCCGCCGCGAGGATGATCCGCGCATCAGCCCGAGGTGACGCCATGACTCCCGTACGCATGCTCCGCATCGCCGCCGCCAGCGCCGTGCTGCTGCTGGCCGGCTGCGCGTCGTCGCACATCCTGACCGGCACGCCGCGCGCGCCGATCGATCCCGCCCAGGTGCGCGTCTACTACGGTTCGCCCGGCGTGCCCTACGAGGAAATCGCGCTGCTCGAGACCTCCAGCGGCGCGCTGACCTACGGCGAGCAGAACAAGACCGACTCGGTGATGCGCAAGCTGCGCGAGGAAGCCGCATCGCTGGGTGCGAACGGCATCCTGTTCCAGGGCACGGCCGACGGCTACGGCGGCGGCGGGGTCAGCGTCGGCGCCGGGACCGGCCGCTTTGGCGGTCGCTCCTATACCAGCGGCGGCGTCGGCGTGAACATCAGCCCGCGCCAGAAACATGGCCGCGGCGTGGCGATCTGGCTGGCCAGCCCGCCGGCGGAGCATGCGCAGCCGCAGCCGCAGCCGGTGGAGTCGCCGGCGAACTGAGCGGCAAACAGGCGTCCGGCGCGGACGCCGACCGGCCTCAGCTGCGATCGGGCGCGGGCGCCTCGGCGGCTACCGCGCCCGACGCCTGGGAGGGCACCGCGCCCGTCGCCGGTCCGGGGATGACCCCGGGGGCGCGCCGGCCCAGGCACAGCGTCAGCAGCGGCCCGGTCATCACGGTGGTCAGGATCGCCATCACCAGCAGCATGGTGAACAGGTCCGGCCCGATGATGCCGGCGTCCAGGCCGACCTTCATCACGATCAGCTCCATCAGCGCGCGCGCGTTCATCAGCGAGCCCACGGCGAAGCTTTCGCGCCAGCCGTGGCCCGAGAGCCGTGCGCCGATCGCACCGCCCAAGACCTTGCCGACCACGGCAACGACGAGGATCAGCGCCATTGCGCCCAGCGCCGCGCCGGCGAAGGCGTCGCGCGTCGTGCTCAGGCCAGCCAGCGCGAAGAAGATCGGCATCAGCACCACGATGGCCAGGAACTCCACGCGCTCGATCAGCGACTTCAGCAGGCGGTCGTCGCGCGGCAGGCAGGCGCCGAACAGGAAGGCGCCGAACACCGCGTGCACGCCCAGCCACTCGGTGACCGCGGAACAGGCGAAGGCGCCGATCAGCAGCGCCGCCAGCACCATCAGCGACGGCACCCCGTCGGCGGCGAAGCGGCGCAGCAGCCAGCCATAGAGCGGGCGCAGCACGACGAACACCACGACCGCCAGCAGCGCCAGCCCCGCGGTCGCGCGCACGAAGCCACCGTAGCCGGTGCCGGCGCCGACCAGCGCCACCACCAGGGCCAGCATGATCCAGGCCAGCACGTCGGCGATCGCCGCGCCGCTCAGCGCCAGCCGCCCCAGCGGCGTATGCGTCATGGCGCGTTCCTTGAGGATGCGCGCCAGGATCGGGAAGGCGGTGATCGACATCGCCGCCGCCATGAACAGTCCGAACGGCGCCAGCGCCACGCCTTCGGGCGCGTACGGGTGCAGCAGCGGCGACACCGCGAAGCCCAGGCCCATCGGCACCAGCACGCTGGCCACGCCCACCAGGCCGGCCGATTTCAGCTGCGCACGCACGCCGTTGGGTGCGCGCAGCTCGACGCCGACGATGAACATGAAGAGCACCAGCCCGAGTTCGGCCAGCGAAGCCAGCCCGGGCAGCGAAGCCGGCGCGAACACCGCGGCGTGGAACCCGGGGAACCAGGCCCCGAACACGATCGGGCCGAGGATGATGCCCGCGGCCATCTCGCCGATCACCGGCGGCTGGCCGACGTAGCGCAGCAGCAGCCCGCAGGCCCGGGCAGTGGCGAGGATGATGACGAGCTGCAGCAGCAGGGGGCTGTGTTGCATCGGGATTCCAGGCAGGTCAGGCGGCGGCGTACCAGACGGCGTCGAGCGAAGGCGGCGGCGCGTCGCCGGCCAGCAGCGCGTCGAGGCCGTGGTCGCCGATCTCGGGATGCACGTCGCGTGCGCGGCCGAGGATCTCCGCGGCCAGCGCGTCCATCCGCGCCACGTTGGCGGCGATCCGCGCGTCGAACGCGGCGTCGTCGGCCTCGTCGCGCAGCTGGCGGTTGAGCTCGTGGAACCAGTCGATGCCGTACTGGTCGAGCACGCGGCCCGACGCCGGGGCGGTGGCCTGCGCGTCGTTGCGCACGCCCCACTCGCGCAGCAGGGACTGCATGCCGGCGTTGAGCGCGCTGCCGCGCTCGAGCAGCCCGCGCAGCCGTCCGTACATGGCGATGTCGGCGATGCGCCCGGCGAAGTACACCGGCGCCAGCAGCGCCCAGTAGAAGGTGTAGTCCCAGATCACCTTGACCGGCATGACCTGTTCGTCGCCGAACAGCGCGTACTGGTCCTGGTACAGCGTCATGGTGTTGGCGTAGAACGAGACGTAGAGCTGCTCGTACAGCGCGGCATGCGGCGCGAACTGGGTGCCGGCGCGGTCGCGCAGCACCAGGTCGGTGATGTAGGTGTTGGAGATCGCGATGAAGTCGCTGCCCGGCGAGTAGAACGGGTCGAGGAACAGCCCCGCCTCGCCGGTCAGCGCCCAGCGGTCGCCGAACACCTGGCGGCAGCCGTGGGAGAAGTGGCGCAGGAAGCGGAAGTCCATGACCGCGTGGCCCTCGAGCGACGCGGCCACGCGCGGCTGGTGCCGGCGCAGCCAGTCCATGGCCTTGTCATGGCTGTCCATGGTGTCGAGCGGGTGCAGGACCGCGTCGCAGACGATGCCCAGCGAGTGCGCGCCGGACGCCAGCGGGATCAGCCAGAACCAGTAGCCTTTGCCGCACATGTGGTTGGTCGAGCGCCAGCGGTCGGGCGGCGTGCAGCGGCCGACCCAGGCGGCATCGTCGGACCAGTCGTTGGGATCGACCAGGCCCTCCACGCGCCACCAGACCGCATTGGCGTCGTGCTCGTTGGCCTCGGCCAGTCCGAGCTTGCGCTTGAGCACGCCGGCGCGCCCGCTGGCATCGACCACCCAGCGGGCGTCCAGCGTGCCCTGCGCGTCGCCCCGCGACCAGGTGACGCGGTGGTCGCGATCGCCGTCGGCGAGCTCGACGCCCCGCACCATCGCGCCATCGCGGAAATCGATGCCCCGGGCGTGCGCGCGTTCGCCGAGCATGGTCTCGAAGCGGCCGCGGTCGATCTGCCACGACGGCGTCGGCAGCAGCCGGCTGACGCCGATCTCGGTGCAGCGGTCGATGTCGTCGCGGCCATCGGAGAAGAAAAAGCGGAAGCCGAACTTGCGGATCTGTTCCTGGTCGAGGTGCTCGCGCAGGCCCAGCACGTGGGAGAAGTAGTGCGCGCCGATCTCGACCGTTGATTCGCCGACCTTGAACGCGGCTTCGGGCGCCGGATGGCTGCGCCGCTCGAAGATCGTGATGGCCAGGGCCGGATCCGCCTGGCGGAGCTGCAGGGCGAGGGTCAGCCCCGCCAGTCCGCCACCGAGGATCGCCACGTCGACGCGCTGCGCGTTGTCCATCAACCGTGGCCTCCCTTGGCCTGTTCGAAATGCGTCCCGGCGTCCACGGCGAGTGGACCGTCGCGGTCGTCGTCGATGACCGGCGGGTTGCCGCGGGTGCGCGCATATTGCGCGATGAAGTCGCCGTGGCCCAGGACCTGGCCGACCACGTGCGAGGTGATCGCCCACAGGTCGCGGAACAGGCGGAAGTGGCTCTTGCGGAACTCGAGGCCGTGCGCGTGGCCCGCATAGCGGGTCTCGATCGGCACCGCGACCACGCGCGCACCGGCGTCGCGGGCGGCGGAGATCAGCATCTGCGCCTCGAACGCGAAGCCCTCGCCGGGGATGTCGCGCAGGGTGAACACCTCGCGCGGGTACAGGCGCTGCCCGCTCTGGCTGTCGACGACGCGGAAGCCGCAGCCCCAGCTGATGCCCCAGTCGCCGAAGTCGTTGCCCAGGCGGCGGTGCGGCGGCTGCGCGGCGCGCTTGCGCAGCCGCGCGCCGATGACCACGCAGCCGGGATGCCGGTTGGCCGCCGCGATCAGTCGCGGGATGTCGGCGGCGTCGTGCTGGCCGTCGCCGTCCATGGTGGCGACGGCGCGCGCGCCCAGGCGTTCGGCCTCGGCGAAGCCGCTGCGCAGCGCCGCGCCCTTGCCCATCCGCCGGGCGTGCCGGACCACGCGCACGGGCAGGTCGGCGATCCGCGCGACGGTATCGTCGTCGGAGCCGTCATCGACCACGATCACGTTCGGCACCTGGGCCAGCGCGCCTTCGACCACGCCGCGGATGCGCAGCGACTCGTTCAGCGCCGGGATCACCAGGGCGACGTCCTCGGGGCGCAGCGGCGCGTGCTCAGCCATGCGCGAGTTCCACCCGCAGCGTGCGGCCATGGCCGGCATGCAGCAGCGCGAGGTCGCCGCGACCGGCCAGGGCGTCGAACAGCGGCAGCATCGGCGCCATCGCGTTGCCGGCGCCGTGGCGCGCGAGCGGACCGTGCCGGGTGGGGGCATCGGCGTCGACCAGGGTGGCGCGCAGCAGGACGCCGTCGCCGGCCTCGCGCAGGCCCGATTCCGGGCAGGCGGCCAGCACCAGCGCACCGCCCAGCAGCCCGTGGCTCTCGGAGATCGCGCCCAGCGGACCGGTGCCCTCGGTGTCGTAGGCGGCCAGCAGCACGGCCTCGTCGCCGCAGGCCAGCTGCGCGAGCGCCTCGATCAGGCCCTGGGCGAAGCTGGCCCGGTGCGCGCTGAGCGCGGTCGCCGGGCGCAGGCAGCCGGCGCCGATCGTCCAGTAGCCGGCCGCGGCGTTGTGCACCGAGTTGTGGAACTTGGTCGGCGAGATCGCACGCGGATCGTCGGCGAGCGTCGCGCACATGTAGTCGGTGATGGCCAGGTCGCCATGGGTCGAGGCGAACACCGAGGGCAGCGCCGCGGGGTCGCGGCCCGCGGCTTCGCACGCGGCCAGCGCCACCTCGAGGGCGACCGCCACGGACGGCGGCGCGCGCCGGCGCTCGTTGGGCGCGAGCAGCTTCGGCGAAGGCTTGGCGGTGTCGCCGGGCGGGGTGGCCTCGCGCACGTGGGCGCGTGCGGCGTCCCACGACGGCAGGCCCGGGGCCCAGAAACCGATGCCTTCGATGCGGGCGGCGAGGGTGTTCATGCGCGGCCGAAGACCAGGGAGGCGTTGTTGCCGCCGAAGCCGAAGGAGTTGTTCATCGCATAGCGGATGTCGGCATCGGCATTGTCGAAACGGATCTGCGGCCCGCAGGCCGGGTCGGGGGTTTCGCTGTGCAGGATGCCCGGCAGCAGGCCGTGCTCGAGCGCGATCAGCGCGAACACCGATTCGACGATGCCCGCCGCGCCCAGCGTGTGCCCGGTCCAGCCCTTGGTCGAGCTGGCGTGCAGCGTCGCCGGGAACAGGGCCGCGACCGCCGCGCCCTCGACCGCGTCGTTGGCCGGGGTCGACGTGCCGTGGAGGTTGAGGTAGCCGACGTCGGCCGGCGCGATGCCGGCGCGCGCAAGCGCGTCACGCATCGCCAGCGTGGCACCCAGGCCTTCGGGATGCGGCGCGGACATGTGGTGCGCATCGCTGGATTCGCCGTAGCCGCACAGCTGCAGGCCACCGTCGCCGTCCGTCGCGCGCTCGAGCAGGGCGAAGCCGCCGGCCTCGCCCAGCGACAGGCCGTCGCGGTCGCGGTCGAAGGGCCGGCACGGCTGCGCGGAGACCAGGCCCAGCGAATTGAAGCCGAACAGCACGCTGCCGCACAGGGTGTCGACGCCGCCGACCAGGGCCGCGTCGACCAGGCCGGCCTGGACCAGGCGGGCCGCCTGCGCGAACACCTTGGCGCTCGACGAGCAGGCCGTGGCCACGGTCACGCAGGGCCCGCGCAGGCCGGTGGCGGCCTGGACGAAATCGCCCAGCGAGTGCGGCGTGTGCACGATCGGGCGCGCGAGATCGGCGGGAAAGCGCGGGTCGCCGTCGGCGCCCGGCTCCAGCCGCGAATACGCCTCTTCGCTGGCGCCGATGCTGGACGTCGAGGTCCCGATCACCACCGCCACGCGTTCGGCGCCGTGGCGCTCGCGCACGCGGGCCACGGCGTCCATCAGCCCGTCCTGCTGCAGCGCCATCCAGGCCAGCCGGTTGTTGCGGCAGTCCCAGTCGGCGAGTTCGGAGGGCAGCGCTTCGTCCTCGAGGCCGTCCACGCGGCCGATCCACGCCGGCAGCGGATCGGGGCCGAAGTCGTTGGGCCGCAGGCCGCCGCGGCGGTGGCGCAGCGCCTCGACCTGGGCCGCCAGTCCGCGGCCGAGCGCGGTGGTGGCGGTGTGGGCGGTGATCGCCAGGGCCGGCATGGGCGGCAACGACTGCGGTGACGGCAAGGCGACGGTCCGGCGGTGGAAAGGGGGCGAGTATAGCGATGGCCCCGGGAGGCCCGGATGATGCCCGGATCAGTCGTCCAGGCACTCCGACAGGAAGCGCTCGGCCAGCCGGTAGCGGTGCAGCGCGTCGGCGCCGCGCAGGCCGTGCTTGGCGCCCGGATAGGTCATCAGCCCGAAGCGCGTGCCGTTGGCCTGCAGCCGCGACATCAGCGCGGTGGCGTTGCTGAACAGCACGTTGTCGTCGGCCATGCCGTGGACCAGCAGCAGCGCATCGTCGCGCATGCCGTCGAGGTGGCTGAAGACGCTCGCGCCGCGATAGCCGTCGACGTTGGCCACCGGCAGACCCATGTAGCGCTCGGTGTAGTGGGTGTCGTAGAGCGCCCAGTCGGCGACCGGCGCTCCCGCGATCCCGCAGCGGAAGTCGTCCGGTGCCTGGCCCAGCAGCATCAGGGTCATGTAGCCGCCGTTCGACCAGCCGTGCACGCCGATGCGGTCGCCGTCGACCCAAGGCTGGGCGCGCAGCCACGCGACGCCCTTGCGCTGGTCGGCGACCTCCACGGTGCCCTGCTTCCCGTACAGCGCGCCGCCGAACGCGCGCCCGCGCCGCGGCGTGCCGCGGTTGTCGAGCGAGAAGACCACGTAGCCCTGCTGGGCAAGGTACTGGTTGAAGAAGGCATCGGCGCGGCCGGGCCAGCTGTCGAGCACCGTCTGCGCGGCGGGTCCGCCGTAGACGTAGGTCACCACCGGATGGCGACGCGCGGGATCGAAGCCGGCCGGGCGGATCAGGCTGTAGTGCAGCGGGGTGGTGCCGTCGGCGGCGGTGAGCGTGCCGAACTCCGTCGGCAGGTGCGCGCCCAGGTACTTCGCATACGGATGTTCCGGGTCGGCCGGATCGTTCCCGACCAGCGCGGCGATCCGCGTGCCGTCGGCGCGGTAGAGCTCCAGCTGCGGCGGCGTGCGCGTGTTCGACCAGCTGTCGACATAGACGCTGGCGTTGCCGGCGAAGGTGATGGCGTGCGTGCCGGGCGTGACCGTGAGCGGCCGGATGTCGCCGCCGGCCAGCGGTACCGCGTACAGCGCGCGCTGGGTCGGTGACTCACGCCCCGCGGTGAAGTACGCCAGGCCGCGCGCCTCGTCCACCGCTTCCAGCGCGTCCACCGGCCAGTCGCCGCGGGTCAGCTGGCTGAGCGAAGCGCCATCGGCGCTGGCGAGGTAGAGGTGCTCGAAGCCGTCGCGCTCGCTCGACCACAGGAAGCGGCCGTCGGCCAGGAAGCGCAGGTTGTCGTGCAGCGGCACCCAGGTGTCCGAGGTCTCGGTCAGCAGGGAGCGCTGGCGGCCGCTGGCCAGGTCCACCTCGACCAGGTCCAGCCGCTGCTGCAGGCGCGACTGGCGCTGGAAGGTGAGGCGTTGCGGGTCGCGCCAGTCGACGCGCGCGAGGTAGATGTCGGTCTCGGTGCCCAGGTCGACGCGGACCGGCGCGGCCTCGGGCGTGCCCGGGCGCGCGACGTACAGTTCGATGCCCACGTTGGCGTCGCCGGCGGCGGGATAGCGCTGCTCGACCACCTCGGTGCGGTCGGGATAGACCTCGTAGCGCTTCTGCACCGGCACCGGCGACTCGTCGATGCGCGCATAGGCGATGGCCGAGTCGTCCGGCGCCCACCAGTAGCCGGTGTGGCGCGCCATTTCCTCGTCCGCGACGAATTCGGCCACGCCGTTGGCGATCGCGCCGCCGCCGTCGCGGGTCAGCTGGATCTCGTTGCCGCCGGCGAGGTCGACCACCCACAGGTTGCGGCCGCGCACGAAGCTCACGTAGCCGCCCTTGGGCGACACCTTGGGATCGGTGGCGAACCCGCCGCCGCGGGTCAGCCTGCGCACCGCGTCCTGGCCGGTCCGGGCGAGGTCGTACAGGTAGAGTTCGCCGCCGAGCGGGAACAGCAGCCGGCGCGAATCCGGCGCCCAGTGGTAGTCGACGATGCCCGAGAGTGCGGCGATGCGCTGGCGTTCGCGACGCGCCTTCTCCTCGTCGCTCAGCACCTCCTCGCCGGGCAGGACCACGGCCGAGTCGACCAGCAGCGCGGTCTCGCCACTGGCCACGTCGTAGGCCCACAGGTCCAGGCGGTTGCGGTCGGCGTCCTTGCCGCGCAGGAAGGTCACGCGCGAGCCGTCCGGCGCCACCTTGGGCTTCAGCAGCGTCGGACCGGAGAGCGCGGCGTCGCCGGTGATCGCCTCCAGCGTCAGGGCTTCGCTGCGGAGGCCCTCGGGCGGGGCGGCATGGGCGTTGGAAAGCGTCAGGGTCATCACGGCGGTGGCCAGCAGCAGGCGCATGGGGCGCGGTCCGGAGGGAATCGAGGACCGCATGATGCCGGAGCCAGTCCGGGCCCGCAGGGCGCCGGCCCGGCGGGTCCGCGCGGCAGGCGCGCCGATCGCGCCCGTCCGGCGGCGCCCCCGCGGCGGTCAGTCGCGTTTTGCCCCCTGGCCGAACAGCACCGCCTTCTCCGCGTCCGACATCGGCGCGCCGGCCGCCGGATTGACCTGTTTCGACAGCGCGTAGGCGCGCTGCGTCGCCGGGCGCGCGGCGATCGCCGCCTGCCAGCGCCGCACCTCGGGGAACGACGCCAGGTCCAGCGGGGCGCGGTCGTAGACGTTGATCCAGGGATAGGCCGCCATGTCGGCGATCGAGTAGTCGCCGGCGATGAACGCGCGTCCCGCCAGGCGGCGCTCGAGCACGCCGAGCAGGCGCAGCGCCTCCTTCGTGTAGCGGTCGATGGCGTAGGGAACCGGCTCGGGCGCATACACGCTGAAGTGTCCGTACTGTCCGGTCATCGGTCCCAGTCCCGCCATCTGCCAGAACAGCCACTCCAGCACCTCGATCCGCGCGCGCGGATCCGCCGGCAGGAAGCGCCCGGTCTTTTCGGCCAGGTAGAGCAGGATCGCCCCGGACTCGAACACGGCCTGCGGCGCGCCGCCGTCGGCCGGGGCATGGTCGACGATGGCCGGCATCTTGTTGTTCGGCGAGATCGCCAGGAACGCCGGCGCGAACTGGTCGCCCTGGCCGATGTCGACCGGGTGGATGCGGTAGTCGAGCCCGGCCTCCTCGAGCAGCAGCGTCACCTTGTGGCCGTTCGGGGTGGGCCAGTAGTGGAGGTCGATCATGGCGGGGCTCCTCGGGTGGGGAACCCGAGTCTAGGCGGCCCGGGCGCGGAAAACCGCTTGGCAGCGGCGCACCGCGGCCTTTACGCTTCGCCGGCTTTTCGCCCGAAGGACTCCCGTGTCGAACCTGCAACCGCCCACCCCGCGGCTGGGCCCGCTGCCCGCCCTCATCTTCAGCTCGCGCTGGCTGCAGCTGCCGCTCTACCTGGGCCTGATCGCCGCACAATGCGTGTACGTGTTCCTGTTCGGCAAGGAACTCCTGCACCTGATCCAGCTGACGCCGTCGCTTGGCGAGCAGGACATCATGCTGATCGTGCTCGGCCTGATCGACGTGGTGATGATCTCCAACCTGCTGGTCATGGTGATCGTCGGCGGCTACGAGACCTTCGTCTCGCGGCTGGGCCTGAAGGACCACCCGGACCAGCCCGAGTGGCTGTCGCACGTCAACGCCAGCGTGCTCAAGGTCAAGCTGGCGATGGCGATCATCGGCATTTCCTCGATCCACCTGCTGAAGACCTTCATCGAGGCGGGCACGCTGGGCAGCGGGCTGCCGCACTGCACCTCGGCCGATGGCATCGCCGCCGCGGCGGCCGCCGTGGCCGCCGGCGTCAAGGGCAAGGCCTGCACCAATGCCACCGAAGTGGGTGTGCTGTGGCAGACGATCATCCACTTCGCCTTCATCCTGTCGGCGATGGGCATCGCCTGGACCGACAAGCTGATGACGGGCTCGGCCAGCCGGCGGGAGCACGTGGCACACTGAGGATCCGGGGAACACTCCGCGTGGACGCGGCCGGGGTGAGGATGGATGCATGAGGCAGGCGAGGAGCGGACCGGGTCCCGCGGGACAGCCCGGATGAGTGGCCGCCGGCAGCGCGAAGGCGATGCCGGCTCCGCGCGCCAGCGGCGCGCCTGGTGGTTGGGCGGCACGCTCATCGCGTGCGTCGTGCTCGCCACCGTCGCGGTCGCCCTGAACGACCTGCGTGTCCGCCGCGAGGCCGGCGAGCGCTACCTCCAGGCCCTGGTGGACAGCCATGCGCGCGAGGTCGGCCAGCGCATCGACGGTGTCCAGCGCGCATTCCACGGGCTGGTCAATGGCCTGGAGGCCATCGAGAGCGTTGCGCCCGGGGTCGCGCCGGTGTTCGCGCGCGAGCAGGTGGCCAGGATCGCGTCCGGCCATCCGCATGTGCACGGGCTTCGGATGGAGCGTGTCGCGCCGGAATTCGTGCCGCCCGATGCGTCCGAGCGCTACCGGCTGTACCTGGGCACGCCGGGCCGCGATGCCCGGGGCCGCTGGGTCATCCCGCTCGCGATGCCCTTCGACTGGGACGCGGCCGGCCAGGCCAGCCGCTGGCTGCGCGCGGAGCTCGATGCAGACGCGTTTACCGAGATCCTGCGCGTGCACGAGGTCGGCGCTCAGGGCGTCGCTTCGCTGCTGACCCTGGACGCGATCCTGATCGCGCGCTCCGATTCGGGCACGCGCCACGCCGGCCTGGATGTTGCACGGTCGCCGGTCTTCGCCCCTTCGGCGGACCCGCGGCAGGGCGTGGTGCGGGCCCGCAGCCTGCTTGACAGCGTGGAGCGGTTCGTCGGCTATCGCCGGATCGACGGGCGCCCCCTCATGGCCACCGTCGGCATGACCCCGGAAGCCATGTACGGCGGCTGGTGGACGTTCGTCGCCACCCTCGCGGCCGGCGTGCTGGCGCTGCTGGCCGCCTGGGTGGGCGGCATGGCGATGCTCGGGCGCGCGGCGGGGCGCGAAGCGCGCATGCGCCGGGATATCGCCGCCAGCGAGGATGCCGTCGGGCACCTGCGCGAACGCGTGCGCGACGCCGAAGCGCAGTACCGCTTCCTCTACCAGCAGCATCCGCTGCCGGCGATCGTCTACGACCGCGAGACGCTGGCGATCCTGGAAACCAACGACGCCGCGCTGCACCAGTTCCGCCGTGAGCGCGAAAGCATGCTCGGTATCGGGGTCGGCGATCTGCTGGTCGACGGCACGGGCGAGGACCTCCGCCAGGAGATCCTTGCCCACCCGCAGGCGTACGGCCATCGCACCTGGACCATGCGGCGCGGCGATGGCACCACCTTCAGTGGACTGGTGTTCGCGCGCGACCTGGTGGCCTTCGACGAGCGGCCGGCGCGCCTGGCGCTGGCGCTCGACGTGACCGACCGGGTCCGGGCCGAAGCCGACCTGCGGCTGCTGCGGCGCGCGGTGGAGGCGTCCGAAGAGGGCGTGTTCATCCTCGGGGCGGAGAGTGGCTCGCTGGTCTACGGCAACCAGGCATTCGCGCGGCTGACCGGCGTCGATACCGGACAGGACGGCAGCGAGCGGGCGGAGGCTGTCGACGCCATCGTCGACCCGCGGGCGCGCCGTCTGGTCACCCGCGCGATGGCGCGTGGCGAGGACGTGCAGGTCGAGGTCAGGGATGGTCGGAACCCGGCCGACGAACGCTGCCTCGAGGTCCGGCTGACGCCGGTGGTCGACCGCGAGGGCCAGGCCAGTCACTTCGTGGGCATCGTGGGCGACGTCACGATGCGCAAGCGCGCGGCCGAGGAGCTGGCGTTCCGGGCCAGCCACGACGCCCTGACCGGGCTCGCGAACCGCGACTGCCTGATCCGCGCCATCGACGAGGCGATGGAGGGCGGCGCAGCGCTGGCGGTGTGCCATCTCGATCTCGACCGGTTCCAGCTGGTCAACGACAGCCTGGGGCACGGCGTCGGCGACCAGTTGCTGGTCGCCGTCGCCAGGACGCTGGAAGCGGCGGCGGGGGCGCAGGCCCTGGTCGCGCGCCTGGGCGGCGACGAGTTCGGCGTGATGCTGCCACTGGCGCCCGGGGCCGTCGCCGGACCCTGCGTGGACGCGCTGCGCGCCGCCGTGGCCGGCCCGGTCGAGGTCAGCGGCATCTCGCTGCACGTCACGCCCAGCATCGGCTACAGCCTGCATCCGGGCGATGGCGACGACGGCACGACGCTCCTGCGTGCGGCCAGCCAGGCGGGCGCCCAGGCCAAGCGCCTGGGCCGCAATCGCAGCCTCGCGTACTGCAGCGGGTTCGACTCGCATGCCGGCGAGCGGCTGTTGCTGGTGCAGGAGCTGCACAAGGCACTCCAACGCGAGGAATTCGAGCTGGCGTTCCAGCTGCAGTACGGCGCCGAAGGCAAGCCCTGCGGCATGGAGGCGCTGGTGCGCTGGCGCCACCCCGAGCGCGGGGTGCTGGGGCCGGGCGTGTTCATGCCGGCCTGCGAGGATTCCGGCCTGATCCTGCCGCTGGGGCGCTGGGTGCTGCGCGAAGCGGTGCGCTGCTGGCGCAGGCTCGACGAGGCCGGCTGGGGCGCGCTGCGGATGGGCGTGAACGTCTCGGCGCTGCAGTTCCAGCAGCACCTGGTGGAGGACGTCGCCCAGGTCATGGCCGAGTTCCGGCTGCCGCGCGGACGGCTGGAGCTCGAATTGACCGAGAGCGTGCTGCTGGCGAGTCCCGTGGACGCCCGGCGGGTGATGGAGGCCCTGAGCGCGCTCGGCGTGTCGTTGGCGGTCGACGACTTCGGCACCGGGTATTCCAGCCTGGCCTATCTCAAGCACCTGCCGGTCGAGCGGCTCAAGCTCGACCAGTCCTTCGTGCGCGACCTGGGCCGCGATCCCGACAACGAGGCGATCTGCGACGCCATCCTGCGCATGGCCCAGGGCCTGGAACTGGCCGTCATCGCCGAGGGCGTGGAAACCTGGCACCAGCACGAGTGGCTGCGCGAGCGCGGCTGCGACGAGTTCCAGGGTTTCCTGCTGGCGCGGCCCGCGTCCTTCGACGCCGTGCTCCGCGAGCTTGGCGAGGGACCGGCGACCTGACGTCGCGGGGCGCGCGACGGGCCTCCCGTAGAATGCGCGGATGGATGTTTCCCACCTGCTCGACGGGCTCAACGATGCCCAGCGCGAGGCCGTGTCCGCGCCTCCAGGCCACTACCTCGTGCTTGCCGGCGCCGGCTCCGGCAAGACCCGGGTCCTCACCCACCGCATCGCCTGGCTGAACGAGGTCTTCGGGGTGCCGGTGCACGGCATCTTCGCGGTCACCTTCACCAACAAGGCGGCGGCCGAGATGCGCCACCGCGCCGACACCCTGCTGCGCAACGGGGCGCGCGGCCTGTGGATCGGCACTTTCCACGGCCTCGCCCACCGCCTGCTGCGCCTGCACTGGCAGGACGCCAGGCTGCCCGAGGGCTTCCAGATCCTCGATTCCGACGACCAGCTGCGCCTGGTCAAGCGCGTCGTGCAGCAGCTGGAGCTCGACGAGGCGCGCTTTCCGCCGCGCCAGATCGCCTGGTGGATCAACGCGCAGAAGGACGAGGGCCGGCGCCCGGCGCATATCCAGGACGGCCAGGACGAGTGGGGCTCGGTGATGCTCAAGGCCTATGCGCTGTACCAGGAGCGCTGCGACCGCGCCGGGCTGGTCGACTTCGCCGAGATCCTGCTGCGCGCGCACGAACTGCTGCGCGATACCCCGGCGCTGCTGGCGCACTACCGACAGCGCTTCGCCCACCTGATGGTCGACGAGTTCCAGGACACCAATGCGATCCAGTACGGCTTCATCCGTCTGCTGGCCGGCGACGAGGGGCAGGTGTTCGTGGTCGGCGACGACGACCAGGCGATCTACGGCTGGCGCGGCGCCAAGGTCGAGAACGTGCAGCACTTCCTGCAGGACTTCCCCGGCGCGCGCACCATCCGCCTGGAGCAGAACTACCGCTCCACCGCCGCGATCCTCGATGCCGCCAACGCGGTCATCGCGCACAACCCGGGACGGCTGGGCAAGAAGCTGTGGACCGACAGCGGCGCAGGCGATCCGATTGACCTGTTCGCCGCCTACAACGAGATCGACGAGGCCGACTACATCGTCGGCCGCATCCGCGAGTGGGTGCGCGACGGCGGCAGCCACGGCGACTGCGCCGTGCTCTACCGCAGCAACGCCCAGTCGCGGATCATCGAGGAGAAGCTGCTCGAGGCCCAGCTGCCATACCGCGTCTACGGCGGCGTGCGCTTCTTCGAACGCGCGGAAGTGAAGGATGCGCTCGCCTACCTGCGGCTGGTCGCCAACCGCGCCGACGATGCCGCCTTCGAGCGCGCGGTCAACACGCCCACGCGTGGCATCGGCGGACGCACCCTCGACGAGGTGCGCATGCGCGCGCGCGAGGATGGCGTGTCGCTGTGGGAGGCCTCGCAGCGCTGCGCGCAGGGCGGCGGGCTGGCCGGGCGCGCGCGCAACGCGCTCGCGGCCTTCCACGCACTCCTCGATGCCATCGACGGCGAACTCGCCGACCTGCCGCTCAAGGACAAGATCGACCACGTGCTCGAGCGCTCGGGCCTGCGGGAGCACTACGCGCGCGAGTCCAAGGGCAGCCTGGATTCCCGCGTCGACAACCTCGACGAGCTGGTGTCGGTGGCCTCGCGCTTCGTCCGTGGCGACGACGACGAGGCGGCGGCGCTGACCGAGCTGGTCGCCTTCCTCGCCTACGCCGCGCTCGAGGCGGGCGAAGGTCAGGCCCAGGCCGGCGAGGACGGGGTGCAGCTGATGACGCTGCACAGCGCCAAGGGCCTCGAGTTCCCGCTGGTGTTCCTGGCCGGCCTGGAGGAAGGCCTGTTCCCCAACGCGCGCTCGATCGACGAGAGCGGGCGCCTGGAGGAGGAGCGGCGCCTGGCCTATGTCGGGATCACCCGCGCGCGGCAGAAGCTGGTGCTGAGCCACGCCGAAACCCGGCGCCTGCACGGCCAGGACATGTACGGCATGCCGTCGCGCTTCCTGCGCGAGATCCCGCCGGCGCTGCTCAACGAGGTGCGCCCCAAGGTCCAGGTGTCGCGGCCGCGTTACGCGCAGGCGCCGCGCCGCGACTACGGCCACGCCGTGGTCGACGAGACGCCGGGGATCGCGGTGGGACAGGGCGTCAGCCACGCCAGGTTCGGCACGGGCGTGGTGACCGACATCGAGGGCGCGGGCGCGCATGCACGCGTGCAGGTGAACTTCGACGAGGCCGGCAGCAAATGGCTGGTGATGGCCTACGCCAACCTGCAGCCCGCCTGAGGCTCAGTCGCGCAGTTTGAAGCCCGGCGATTCGTTGAGCGAGCCGTCCGGCTCGAGGACCGCCCAGCGTTCGCCGGTGCGGTCGAAGACCACCGGAACCGGCTCGAGGAACATCGGCCTGCGGACGAAGCGGAGCGTCCACTTGAACTGCTCCAGCGTGTGCAGCGCCTTCAGCTGCCCGGGGGTCAGGCCGTCGCGCAGGGCGCCGGGGTCCAGCGGCGTGTCGCGGCGGCGTTCGCGTCCGTACATCAGGCTCCGGAGGGTCGTGGGTGCGACGGTCGATGGTGACGCCCGCGGCGCGGGAGCGATGTGAACGCGCGGGCGCCCGCCGGGTTAGCACGCCTGCTCACGCCATCCCGCCCAGGTGCTCGAACAGGATGAAGGCGCCGATCGCGATCAGCAGCACGCCACCGCCTATTTCCGCGCGCCGGCCCGCCATCGCGCCCAGCACCCGGCCGAGCAGGATGCCTGCGGTCACCATCACCAGGGTGGTCAGGCCGATGGTGGCCGCGACCGCCAGGATATTGACGTCGAGGAAGGCCAGGCCCACGCCGACCGCCATGGCGTCGATGCTGGTGGCGAAACCGGTGGCGGCCAGCGCCCAGAAGCCGTGGCGGACCGGCGCGTCCGCGGCATCGTCGTCTGCGCCGGCCATGCCGCGGATGCCGGCCCGGATCATGCGCAGCCCGAGCAGGGTCAGCAGGGTGAACGCGATCCAGTGGTCCCAGGCGGTGACGTAGGCGGAGGCCGCGGTGCCCAGCGCCCAGCCGACCACCGGCGTCACCGCTTCGATGGCGCCGAAGATCAGGCCGGCGCGCAGTGCATCGCGCAGCTGCGGCCGTCGCATGGCCGCGCCCTTGCCGACGGCCGCGGCGAAGGCGTCGGTCGACATCGCGATGCCGAGCATGAGGATGGAAAGCGGGTGCATTCAGGTTCCAGGGCCAGGCGCGCGGACGGCGGCACGCCGGCGCGCCTGGTCCTGCGCTGCGCCTGCGTACCGAAGGTCTCGCCAACCTGGAGGGGTGTCACGCGCCACGGCAGGGTTGCGGCCGAGTGTGTTGACGCGGACGCTTCCACGGATGGAAGCAGGCTACTCCCCGACGGGGACGTGGATTTTACCACGCGCCGACGTCGCGGGACCCGGACGCGGCGAGGTGATGCCCATCGACAGGTAGACGCTGGTCAGGGTGTCGATGCCGATATCGGCCGGCTTCACCCAGGCCGCGGGCACGTACAGCAGGCCGCCGCCCACCGGGATCGGCGCGGTCGGCACCAGCACGGTCAGGTGCATGCGCCCGTCGATCTCGATCGGCTCGGGATTGGGCAGCAGGCCGAGCACGGCCACGCCGTCGCCGCCGAAGAAGCACCAGACCGGGCTCATCGCGGCGATGTCGGCCTGCTGTCGGTCGCCGATGACCGACACGAAGCGTTCGGCCAGCGCATAGATGCTGCCCACCAGCGGAATGCGGCGCATGGTGTTGTCGAGCATTGCCTTGAACGGCGCCTTCAGCCGCGACTGCACCAGCAGGCCCAGCAGGTAGACCAGGACGATGGTCAGCGCCGTGCCGAGCAGCCAGGCCACTACCGGATGCGCGGCGAACCAGGTGCCGAAGACGGTGAACGAGCGGCCGAACAGGCTGTTCGGCCCCAGCACGCCGTTGACCACGCCCACCGCCCAGCCCAGCAGGACCAGGGTCAGGACCAGCGGCAGGACCGACAGCAGGCCGGTCAGCCAGGTGGTGAGCACAGGCTGCAGGTGACGGCGCAGGCCGACGTACCCGCTGTCGCCTCCTCGGTCGTGGCCGGGCGGGGTGATCAGTTCCACTCGAACAGCTTGAAGTAGACCGGTGACACGCCGTCGCGCTCGCTGTCGACGATGCCGTCGCCGTCGCGGTCGTAGAGGTAGTAGGTCGGGCCGCGCGAGGGTTCGACCTTCAGCGCGCGGACGCGGCCGTCGACGCGGTATTCGGTGACGGTGTCACCGTTGGCCTCGATGCGGACCGTCTCCTCCGCGCCCTCCGGAATGCCGGCCTGGACCAGCGGATCGGCGGACGTGGCGCAGGCGCCCAGCAGGAGCGCGGCGGCAAGGGCAGGCGCGAAGCGGTTCATGGCGTTCTCCCTGGAGGCTGGCCCGATTATGCGCCAGCGGCTCGGCCACGGACGGTGAGGACGTAGAATCCGGGCATGAAACGCCTGGTCCTGATCGACGGTTCCTCCTACCTCTACCGCGCCTTCCACGCGCTGCCGCCGCTGACCAACGCCGAAGGCGAGCCGACCGGCGCGCTGTTCGGCGTGGTCAACATGCTGCGCGCGACGCTGAAGGAACAGCCGGAATACGTGGCCTTTGTGGTCGACGCGCCCGGTCGCACCTTCCGCGACGACCTGTATCCCGAATACAAAGCCAACCGCGCGCCCATGCCCGACGACCTGCGCGCGCAGGTGCAGCCGATGTGCGACGTGGTGGAAGCGCTCGGCATGCCGATCCTGCGCGTGCCCGGCGTCGAGGCCGACGACGTGATCGGCACGCTGGCGCTGGATGCGGCCGCCCAGGGCATCGACGTCACCATCTCCACCGGCGACAAGGACTTCGCCCAGCTGGTGCGGCCCGGCGTGTCGCTGGTCAACACGATGAGCGGCAGCCGCACCGATTCCGACGAGGCGGTGTTCGCGAAGTTCGGCGTGCGCCCCGACCAGATCGTCGACCTGCTGGCGCTGATGGGCGACAGCGTCGACAACATCATCGGCGTGGAGAAGTGCGGGCCCAAGACCGCCGCCAAGTGGCTCGCGGCGCATGACACGCTCGACGGCGTCATCGCCGCCGCACCGGAGATCAAGGGCAAGGTCGGCGACAACCTGCGCGCGTCGCTCGAGCGCCTGCCGCTGAACCGCACGCTGGCCACCATCCGCACCGACGTCGGGCTCGAGGCCGGGCCCACCGACCTCGCGCTGCACGAACCCGATGTCGACACGCTGCGCACCTTCTATGCGCGCTACGGCTTCGGCCAGGCGCTGAAGGAGCTCGACGGCGGCAGCGCCAACGGCGTGGTGCCGGCGAAGGCGACGATCGCGCGGCCCGGGACCGGCTTCGTCGCGCCGGCGGCGGCTCCGGACGCCGCTGCGCTGGACCCGGCGCTCGCGGTTGCCGGTCGCCACGAGACGATCTTCGACGCCACGGCGCTCGAGGCGTGGATCGCGCGCCTGCGCGAAGCGGGCGTCTTCGCGCTCGACACCGAGACCGATTCGCTCGATCCGCTGCGCGCCAACCTGGTGGGCCTGAGCGTGTGCGGCGAACCCGGCCACGCCGCCTATCTTCCGCTGGCGCACGACTATCCCGGCGCGCCCGCCCAGCTCGACCGCGCGCAGGCGCTGGAGCGGCTGCGGCCGCTGCTGGAGGACCCCGGCGTGCGCAAGGTCGGCCAGAACGGCAAGTACGACCTGCACGTGCTGCGCCGCCATGGCGTCCGCGTGGCCGGCTATGCCGACGACACCCTGCTGGAAAGCTTCGTGCTCGACTCCGGCCGTGCGCGCCACGACATGGACTCGCTGGCGCGGCGCGAGCTGGGCTACCAGACGCTTGCCTACACCGACGTCGCCGGCAAGGGCGCGAAGCAGATCCCGTTCTCCCAGGTGGCCATCGACGACGCCACGCGCTATGCGGCCGAGGACGCCGACGTCACCCTGCGCCTGCACCGCGTGCTTTCGGCGCGGCTGGAGTCCGAGCCGGGCCTGCAGCCGGTGTACCGCGACATCGAGATGCCGCTGGTCGACGTGCTGGCGCGGGTCGAGGCGCACGGCGTGCTGCTCGACGGCGACGAGCTGCGCCGGCAGGGCGCCGACCTCGGCCGGCGCATGCTCGAGCTGCAGCAGCGCGCGACCGCGCTGGCCGGCCGAAGCTTCAACCTGGATTCGCCCAAGCAGGTCTGCGCGCTGCTCTACGACGAACTCAGGCTGCCGACGCTGGTGAAGACGCCCAAGGGCCAGCCCTCGGCCAACGAGGAGGCGCTGGAGGCCATCGCCGAACTCCACGAGCTGCCAAGGGTGATCCTCGACTACCGCAGCATGGCCAAGCTGCGCGGCACCTACACCGACAAGCTGCCGGAGATGGTCAACCCGGAAACCGGCCGCCTGCACACCAGCTACCAGCAGGCCGGCGCCGCCACCGGGCGCCTGGCGTCGAGCGATCCCAACCTGCAGAACATTCCGATCCGCACCGAGGACGGGCGCCGCATCCGCACCGCCTTCATCGCGCCTCCCGGGCGGAAGATCGTGGCCTGCGACTACTCGCAGATCGAACTCCGGATCATGGCCCACCTGTCGCAGGACAACGGCCTGCTCACGGCCTTCGCCGGCGGCGCGGACATCCACCGCGCCACCGCCGCGGAAGTGTTCGGCCGCGGCATCGACGAGGTCACCGGCGACGAGCGGCGCGCGGCCAAGGCGATCAACTTCGGCCTGATGTACGGCATGGGCGCCTTCGGCCTGGCGCGCAACCTCGGCATCTCGCGCGGCGAGGCGCAGGACTACATCGCCCTGTACTTCTCGCGCTATCCCGGCGTGCGGGACTTCATGGAGCGCACCCGCGCCCAGGCGCGCGAACAGGGCTATGTCGAAACCGTCTTCGGCCGCCGCCTGTACCTGGAGTACATCAGCCGCGGCACCCAGGCCCAGCGCGCGGGCGCCGAGCGCGCCGCGATCAACGCGCCGATGCAGGGCACGGCGGCCGACATCATCAAGCGCGCCATGGTGTCGGTTGACGGCTGGCTGGCCGACCGCGCCGACCGCGCGCTGATGATCCTGCAGGTGCACGACGAACTGGTGTTCGAGTGCGATGCCGACTTCGTCGACACCCTGCTGGCGGGGGTGGTCGCGCGGATGACCGGGGCCGCCGATCTGAAGGTGCCGCTGGTGGTCGACAGCGGATTCGGTGACAACTGGGAGCAGGCCCACTGAGGCCTGCGCTGCCTGAACGGGGCGGACTGATGCGGGCCGCACGTCCGCTGCAGACAGGCGCGGCTGGCGGGTGGTAAATGGCGGCTGAATCCAACAAAAACTTAACGCTGATCTTCACGAACCATCCATGTGCGCGATGGTCATATAGCCCGTGACAGATGCAAGGTCTGTCGCAGATCACTCCCTCCCCTGGAGATGATCGACCCCGGAACGACGGCTTCTCCCCGAGCCCCGTTCTCCAGCCCCGCCGGCCCCCCCTGCCTGCGGGGCTTTTTATTGCCCGCAGGTTTCTTGCGGGCGCCCCGGCGGCGGATGCGGCAGGATCAGCGCATGGACCCCAACCTGACCCAAGACAGCCCTTCCGGGGCACCGCAGCGACCCGCCGGCGCGGAACTCGCCCTGGTCGCCGACATCGGCGGCACGAACGCGCGCTTCGCGCTGTGCGATCCCGGTGCGGCCACGCCCGGCCTGCTGGAGCCCCGCTCGCTGCCGACGGCCGGCTTCGCCAGCCTGCAGCACGCCGCCGAGCACTACCTCGCCGGCGTCGCGGCGCGGCCGCGGCGCGCCGCGATCGCGCTCGCCTGCCCGGTGGGCGGCGACGAGATGCGCCTCACCAACCGCGCCTGGTCGTTCAACCGCCACGAGTTGCGCGAGGCGCTGGGCCTGGACGAACTGCGCCTGGTCAACGACTTCGGCGCGATCGCGCGCGCGGTGCCTGCGCTGGCCGAAGGCGAACGCGTCGTCCTGCATGGCCAGGACCACGCGCTGGAGCGCGGCCCGGTCAGCGTGATCGGACCGGGCACGGGCTTCGGCGTCGGCCTGCTGGTGGGCAGCGCGGAGCAGGGCTGGGAGGTGGTCGAAACCGAGGGCGGGCATGTCAGCTTCGCGCCGCTGGGCGACGAGGAGCGCGCGCTGGCCGACTGGGCGACCGCGCGCCACGGGCGCGCCTCCTGGGAGCGCCTGCTGTCCGGCAGCGGCCTTTCGGCCATCGACGCCGTGCTGCGCGCACCGCGTGCCTCTCCGGACGGGGCCATGCGCGACCCGGCGGAGGTCGTGGCCGCCGCGCTCGACGGCCACGACCTCGTGGCCCGCCGCGCCCTGGCGCGCTTCTGCGCGATCCTCGGCAGCGTCGCCGGCGACGTCGCGCTGGTGCACGGCGCCCGCGCGGTGGTGATCGCAGGGGGCATCGTGCCGCGCTTCCTGCCCTTCCTGCGCGCGAGCGCCTTCCGCGAGCGTTTCCTCGCCAAGGGCCGCTTCGCGACCTACCTGGAGCCGGTGTCGGTCCAGGTCGCGACGCATCCCAATCCCGGGCTGCTCGGCGCGGCCCTGGCGCTGGGGAGCGGCCGCGCCGGGGCCTGAGCCACGGGATCACCGGGTCACCGGGTCACCCGTCGAAGGCGAACCCTTCACGGCGACGCTGGCCAGATGGCGCCGACCCCCGAGCCGAGTGCGCCATGTCCGGACTGTTCGACCTTGCAATGCCGTGGTGGGAGTTCGTCCTCCGCGCGGTCGCCGTGTACGTCATCCTGCTGGTGATGCTGCGCCTGTCGGGCAAGCGCACCGTCGGCCAGTTCACCCCGTTCGACCTGATGGTGATCGTGCTGCTGGGCACGGCGGTGCAGAACTCGCTGATCGGCGAGGACTATTCGCTCCTCGGCGGGCTGATCCTGGCGGCGACGCTGATCGGCTGCAACTGGCTGGTGGGCTTCGCGACCGCGCGCAGCGACCGCCTCGACAAGCTGGTCGAAGGCAGCCCGGTGCTGCTGGCGCGCGACGGCGAGCTGTTCACGCCGGTGATGCGTGCGCAGAACCTGAGCAGGCTCGACGTCGACGAGGCGCTGCGCGACAACGGCCTGTCCGACATCTCGGGCGCCGCGCTGGTCACGCTCGAGGTCGACGGCACCATCACCGTGGTGCCCAGGGATGCGAAGTCCTGAGGGACGGGCGCTACCGGGAGGCGCCGAGCTCGCGCAGCCAGTCGCGCGGCCGCAGGTAGTCGGCCAGGCGTGATTCCGGGCTGCCCGGTTCGGGCTGGAAGCCGTATTCCCAGCGCGCGAGAGGCGGCAGGCTCATCAGGATCGATTCGCTGCGGCCGCCGGACTGCAGGCCGAAATGCGTGCCGCGGTCCCAGACCAGGTTGAACTCGACGTAGCGGCCGCGGCGGTAGAGCTGGAACTCGCGCTCGCGCTCGCCGTAGGCCATCGCCTTGCGGCGCTCGACGATCGGCAGCCAGGCCTCGAGGAAGCCATCGCCGACCGCGCGCATGTAGGCGAAGTCGCGTTCGAAGTCGTCGGCCAGGTCGTCGAAGAACAGCCCGCCGACGCCACGGGTCTCGCCGCGGTGCTTGAGGACGAAGTAGTCGTCGCACCAGGCCTTGTGCGCCTCGTAGCGCGATGCGCCGCCGAAGGGCTCGCACAGCGCGCGGGCGGTGCGGTGCCAGTGCAGCACGTCGGCGTCGAAGGGATAGAAGGGCGTGAGGTCGAAGCCGCCGCCGAACCAGGAGGCCACGGTCTCGCCGTCGCGCTCGGCGCGGAAATGGCGGACGTTGGCGTGGGTGGTCGGCAGGTAGGGGTTGCGCGGGTGGAACACCAGCGACACGCCCACCGCGCGCCACGAGGCGCCGGCAAGTTCCGGCCGGCTGGCGGTGGCCGAGGGCGGCAGGCGCGTGCCGGAGACGTCGGAGAAGCCGATGCCGGCCTGCTCGAAGACCGCGCCGTCGCGCAGGATCCGGGTGCGCCCGCCGCCGGAGAGTCCGCCGTCGGCGCGTTCGTCGGGGCGCGTCCACGCATCCTCGTGGAAGCGCGCCGCGCCGTCGGCGGCCTCCATGGCTTGGCAGATGCGGTCCTGGAGGCCGGTCAGGTAGCCGCGGACGGTGTCGAAATCGTTCATGCCGTCATTGTAAGGCGGGCGGGAACCGCCCTCCGCCCTGGCGGACCCAGCGAACCCCTGCAGGAGCGGCTGCAGCCGCTCCTGCAGGGGGTTATGGCGCTTTCAGGGTGCGCTCGAAGAGCTCGTGGATGCGCCGGTACTGGTCGTACCAGGAATCCGCGTGCACGTAGCCGTGGCGCTCCAGCGGATAGCTCGCCAGCTCCCACTTGTCCTTGCGCAGCTCGATCAGGCGCTGCGCCAGCATCACCGAGTCCTTGTAGAACACGTTGTCGTCGATCATGCCGTGGGCGATCAGCAGGTGGTCCTGCAGGCCCTCGGCGTACTCCATCGGCGAGGACTTCGCGTAGGCCTCGGGATCGAGCTCGGGCGTGTTGAGGATGTTGGCGGTGTAGCCGTGGTTGTACTGCGACCAGTCGGTCACCGGGCGCAGCGCGGCGCCGGCCTTGAAGGTCCCGGGTTCGCGGAACAGGCCCATGAAGGTCAGGAAGCCGCCGTAGCTGCCGCCGTAGATGCCGACGCGGTCGCGATCGCCCTGGCGGTTCGCCACGATCCAGTCGATGCCATCGAGGTAGTCCTCGAGCTCCGGATGGCCCATCTGCCGGTAGATCGCGGTGCGCCAGTCGCGGCCGTAGCCTTCGGAGGCGCGGAAATCCAGGTCCAGGACGATGTAGCCCTGCTGCACGAGCATGTTGTGGAACATCTGCTCGCGGAAGTAGTTGGGGTAGCGATCGCTGACGTTCTGCAGATAGCCGGCGCCGTGCACGAACAGCACGACCGGATACTTGCGGCCCGGCTCCATGGTCTTCGGACCGTAGTACTTGCCCCAGACCGTGCCCGCGCCGTGCTTCGACGGCACCTGCACGGTTTCCGGCTGCAGCCAGTCGTAGGCCTTGAACGCCGCGCTGCGGGTGTCGGTGAGCTGGCGCGCGGCGCCGCCATTGGCGGGCACCACCGACAGCTGCGGCGGCACGTAGCTCGACGAATGCCGCACCAGCAGCTGGCGGCCGTCGGGCGAGGCCACGAAATCCTCGACGCCGTCCAGCGCGGTCAGCTCACGCACCGCGCCGTCATCGGCACCGACGTGGCAGACCTCGTAGTCGCCGGGGCGTGCGCGGTTGCACAGGAACAGGAAGCCCTGCCCATCCGCGGTCGGCACCGGCTGCGAGGCTTCCCAGCGGCCCGACGTCAGCGCGCGCGCGCGGCCGCCGCTGGACAGGTACAGCTGCGACCAGCCGGACTCCTCCGACAGGAACCACAGCGTGCGGCCATCGGGCATCCAGCCGAATTCGTTGAAGCCCCAGTTGATCCAGGCCTCGTCGGTGAGGCGGTGCACCGGCTGCAGCGCGGCCCGCGACAGGTCGACGGTGGCCAGCCAGCGGTCCTTGTTGTCGACCGAGTGCAGCATGAGCGCCAGCGCGCGGCCGTCGTCGCTCCAGCGCGCACCGCCCGAGACGTCGCCGCCCCAGCCTTCGATGCGCACCGCGCGGTTGCCCTTCAGGGCGTCCTTGCCCGCGGCCTTGCGCAGCGCGGCCAGCGGGTCGGCGGTGATGCCGGGAAGGGCGTCGGTCTTCAGCTCGCGCACCTGGCCGTCGGCGATCGAGACCAGCCAGAGCGCCTGCGGCGCCGGATCGTTCCGGCCGACGCGGGTGCGCACGTCCTCGAACTCCTCGTAGCCGGATTCGGTGACGTACTTCGGCATCTTGCCGGCCTGGCCGGCCTCGGCGCCCTTGGCCTGGGTGACGGCCAGCAGCCAGCGGCCGTCGGGCGACATCGCGCTGCCCTGGATCTCGACGTCCTTGCCCAGGTAGGCGGGCGCCGGCGCGCGCGTCGGATCCTCGCTGCGCCAGGCCTCGCCCTGGGTGCGCAGCTCCTCGCGGCGCTCGCGCTCGACGCGCAGGGTCTCGATGTAGCGCAGTTGGCGCTCGCGCAGCGCATCCGGCTTCGGCGCGGTGCCCGGCGCGTCCTCGGCCTTCAGGCTCGCGGCCTGGCCGGCGCCGGTGCTGGCGGTCCAGCGGAACCAGTCGTTGCCGCTGCGCCAGCTCAGCGATCCGTCGCGGCCCCACTGCAGCTGGGATTCGCCGGCCTCGGTGCGGGTGAGCTGGGTGAGCGTGCCACCGCGCAGGTCACGCACGAAGACGTCGCCGCTGCGCAGGAAGGCCATGCGCGAGCGGGTGGCATCGAACACCGGGTTGGCCGCGTCGAGGTCGGCGCGCGCGGCGCCCTCGACCAGGCGCGCGCTGCCGCCGGTGACCGGCTGCGCATAGGTGTCGCGGACGTTGCTGCCGCTGCGCTTGGCCATGTAGTAGGCGGTGCCGCCGTCCCAGGACCACCACATCCGCTCCACCGGCGGACCGATCCAGTCCGGGTCGGCCATCACCTGGTGCAGGTCGAGCACCTGGGCCGGCTGGGCGGTGGCGGGGAGCGCGGGCACCGCGAGCATCAGCGGAAGCAGGACGAGCGAAGCGGCGGAACGTTGGCGCATGGTGCAGGGACCCCCGGACATGGACGCGCCAGCGTATCAGCCGCGGTCGCGGCGGCTCTGGGCCGGTGGTCATGGCCGAGACGCGCGGAAGCGTTCACGCCGCATGAACCGCAGCGCGCGCGCGCCGGCGCAGAATGGGGCCCGCCCTGCCCCCGAAGGTCGCGGAGAAACGCGTGGACGTCCTGTTGCTGTCGAGGATCCAGTTCGGCTTCGTCATCACCTTCCACATCCTGTTTCCGGCCTTCACCATCGGTCTCGCGCACTGGCTCGCCTTCCTCGAGTGGCGCTGGCTGCGCACGCGCGACGCGATGTGGCGCGACCTGTACTTCTTCTGGCTGCGGATCTTCGCCATCAGCTTCGGCATGGGCGTGGTCAGCGGCATCGTCATGAGCTTCCAGTTCGGCACCAACTGGGCGGTGCTCAGCGAACGTGCCGGCCCGATCCTGGGCCCGCTGCTGTCCTACGAGGTGCTGACCGCGTTCTTCCTCGAGGCCAGCTTCCTCGGCGTCATGCTGTTCGGCTGGAACCGGGTCTCGCCGAAGCTGCACTTCTTCTCGACCTCCATGGTCGCGCTGGGCACGCTGCTCTCGACCTTCTGGATCCTGGCCGCCAACAGCTGGATGCAGACGCCGCAGGGCCACGAGCTGGTCGACGGCGTGTTCGTCCCGGTGGACTGGTTCGCGGTGATCTTCAACCCGTCGTTCCCCTACCGGCTGGCGCACATGGTGCTGGCCGCGTTCATCACCACCTGCTTCGTGATCGGCGGCGTCAGCGCGTGGTACCTGCGGCGCGGCGTGCACGAGGAGGAGGGCCGCCGGATGCTGAAGCTCGCGGTGGCCTTCGCGGCGATCGCGCTGCCGCTCCAGGTGCTGGTCGGCGACCTGCACGGGCTCAACGTCGGCGAGCACCAGCCGACCAAGCTGGCGGCGATGGAGGGGCACTGGGAGGCCGGCGAACCCGGCGCCGGCGTGCCCCTGGTCCTGTTCGCGCTCCCGGACGAGGCGAACGAGACCAACCGCTACGAGCTGGCCATCCCGCGCCTGGGCAGCCTGATCCTCACCCACAGCTGGGACGGCGAGATCGAGCCGCTGACCGCGGTACCGGCCAGCGAGCGGCCGCCGGTCGCGCCGGTGTTCTGGGGCTTCCGGATCATGGTCGGCCTCGGCATGGCGATGCTGGTGCTGGCGCTGGCCTCCGCCTGGGCCTGGTGGCGCGGATGGCTGTTCGGATCGCGCTGGCTGCTCGATGGCTGGCGGCTGCTGAGCCCGGCCGGCTTCATCGCCCTGCTGGCCGGCTGGTACGTGGTCGAGATCGGTCGCCAGCCCTGGGTGGTCTACGGGCTGCTGCGCACCAGCGATGCGGTCAGCCCGAACATCACCGCCGCCGCGGTGGCGACCTCGCTGGCGACCTACGCGGTGGCCTATGCGGTCATCTTCGGCGCCGGCATCCGCTACCTGCTGGGACTGGTACGCAAGGGGCCGCAGCCGTTCGAGGAACCGCCGCGCACCGAAGGCGGCGAGAAGACGCCGGCGCGCCCGCTGTCGGTCGGCGAGCGCGAACATGCGAGCACGGCGCCGACCCGTACGGAGGATCGCTGATGGAGACCGCGACCTGGCTGCCGGTGGCCTGGTACTTCGTGATCGGCTTCGGCGTGATGATGTATGTGCTGCTGGACGGCTTCGTGCTCGGCCTGGGCGTGCTCGCGCCGTTCGCCGAGGACGGCGGCCAGCTCGACCACATGATGAACACCGCCGCGCCGATCTGGGACGGCAACGAGACCTGGCTGGTGCTCGGCGGCACGGGCCTCCTGGCCGCGTTCCCCAAGGCCTACGCGATCCTGCTGTCGGCGCTGTACCTGCCGGTGCTGGTGATGCTGGTCGCGCTGATCTTCCGCGGCGTCGCCTTCGAGTTCCGCTTCAAGGCGCAGCGCGGCAAGCGCTTCTGGGGCGGCGCGTTCGCGGCCGGCTCGACGGTGGCGGCCTTCGCCCAGGGCGTGATCCTCGGCGCACTGGTCGAGGGCATGCCGCTGGAGGAGGGCAAGTACCTCGGCGGCGCGCTGGACTGGTTCAGCCCGTTCTCGATGCTGACCGGCGTGGCGGTGGTGTTCGGCTATGCGCTGCTCGGAGCAGGCTGGCTGATCCTGAAGACCGAAGGGCGGCTGCAGCAGGTGGCGCGCACGCTGACCCGGCCGCTGGTGCTGGTGGTGGTGGCGTTCATGGGACTGGTCAGCGCCTGGCTGCCGTTCCTGGATTCCCAGGTCATGGCGCGCTGGTTCGAGGGCAACAACTTCTGGTGGCTGGCGCCGGTGCCCCTGCTGGCCCTGGTCAACGCGCTCTGGCTGTGGCGCGCGGCGATGCGCGAGGGGCGCGACGCCAGTCCGTTCCTGCTGACGCTGAGCTTCTTCGTGCTCGGCTTCGCGGGCCTCGTGGTCGGCATGTGGCCGAACATCATCCCGCCGTCGCTGAGCATCTGGGAGGCGTCGTCGCCGCCGTCCTCGCAGGGTTTCACCCTGGTCGGGCTGGCGATCCTGCTGCCGATCATCCTCGGCTATACCGCCTGGTCGTACTCGGTGTTCCGCGGCAAGATCCAGGCCGACGCCGGCTACCACTGAGCCGGCGTCCACTCTGCGCGCCGCCGCCGCCGGGCGCCGCGGCGCGCTTGCTTTATGCTTCCCTCTGCACGCGTGCGCCCGCGCGCTGGAGCCGCAGATGCAAGCCTTCGTCTACAAGAGCCTTCGCAAGGCTGATACCTACGTCTATCTCGCCGGCCTCGACGGTTTCGACCGCATCCCCGATGCGGTCCGCGAACAGCTGGGCGAGCTGCGCTTCGTACTCGATGTCGCCCTGGTGCCCGGGCGGCGGCTGGCGCGCGAGGACGTCGACACCGTGCGCGCCAACCTGGCCGCGCGCGGCTTCCACCTGCAGATGCCGCCCCGCGCGGACGTCGATCCGCTGACCGAGGACTGGGGCACCGATGCCTGAGCGCGCCACTTCGAAGGCCTGGCTGGCGCTCGCGGCCGGCGTCCTGCTCGCCCTGCTGGCCGGTGTTCCCGAGGCCGCGCTGGCCGCCGCGGCCGCCTGCCTGGCCCAGCCTGCGCTGGCGCTGGGCCTGCGCGGCACGCTCCCCACCGGCGCCGCGCTGCGCCGCGACCTGGTCGCGCTGCTGCTGCTGTGGGCGCTGGCCATGGCCGCGTCGGCGCTGCTGGTGGGCTGGCCGCTATCGGCGCTGCTGGCCAGCGGAGGTGCTTCGCTGGGGGCGGCGTTCGCGCTCAGCGCGACCGCGGGCCTGGGCGTGATCGCGCTCTGGCGGCTGTGGCCGCTGTGGCAGCGCGTGGAAGGCGAGGGCGGGCAGACGCTCGCCGGACAGTGGCGTTCGCTGGACGAGGTCGACGGATCCAGCTGGCGCGGCCTGGGCGCGGCGCTTGCGATCGCCGCGATCCTCGCGTTGGCCCTGCTGCTGGCGTGGCCGGGGCTGGTCACCGGCGGCGCGCGCTGGATCCTGGCGGCGCTGGCCGGACTGGCCTGGCCACTGCTGCACCGGGTGCTGCTGCGCGCCCCGCTGGCCGGCGCGGCGCTGGACGTGGTCGAGATGCCCGAGCCCGCGCAGTCGATACAGGTCGACGATGCCGATCCGGGCGATGCGACCGAAGCCCTGTACACCGCCGCGCGCAGCGGCAAGGTCGAGCGCGCCCTGGACCTGCTCGAACAGGATGCCGATCCACACGCGCTGCCCGGCGCGGACAGCCGCGACCAGCGTTCGCTCGCGGTGCTGGCCGCGGTGCTGCCCGACCTGCGCCTGCTGCGCGCCCTGATCGGCCGCGGCGTCGACCTCAACATTGCCCACGCCGGACTGACGCCGCTGCTGGCCGCCACGCGCGACAGCTGGCACGGCCGCCCCGAGGCGGTGATGACCCTGCTCGCCAACGGCGCCGACCCGCGTGCCGCCGACCGCGACGGCAACACGCCGCTGCACCATGCCGCGCGCAGCTCGGATCCCGGCGTGGCCGCGCTGCTGCGCGACGCCGCGGCCGAACTCGACGCGCGCAACGCCGAGGGCGTGACGCCGCTCGGCATCGCCTGCGGCAGCGGCAACTGGCGGCTGGCGCGCTTCCTGCTCGAACGCGGCGCGCGCACCGAGCCCGAAGACGGCTCCCCGCCACTGCTGGCGGCTGCCGGCGGTGATGACGACGACGCCGCCGGCGTCGCGCTGCTGCTCCGGCACAAGGCCCGCGTCGACGCCCGCGATGCGCGTGGACGCAGCGCGCTGCACGAGGCCGCGCTGGCCGGACACGTGGAGATCATCGGCGCCCTGCTCGATGCCAGGGCCGATCCGGACGCCCGCGACTCGGCGGGACGCACGGCGCTGCTCGATGCCGCCTGTGGCGGGCACGCGGCGGCGCTAGACCGCCTCGCCGCCCACGCCGATGCCCAGGCGGTCGACGGCGACGGCCGCAACGCCCTGCACCTGGCCTCCCTCTGTGGTTCGGGCGGTGCGGCGCTCGCGACCCGGCTGCTGGAGCTTGGCGTCGACGCCGGACAGCCGGACGCATCCGGAAAGCGGGCTGTCGACCATGCCGCCGCCGCGGGTCGCTGGGCGGTGGTCGCGGTGCTCGACCCCGAACATCCGCTGCCAACCAGCGTGCTGGGCGGCGACAGCGATGGCCCGGTCGACCGCGCGCCCCTCGACGTGCTGCGCGAGCAGCTTGCCGATGGCCGCCACGAGGGACTGGAGCCGCTGGTCCAGCTGGTGTCCCCGGCCGAGCTGGGAGGCCTGCTGCTGGCCGGCGACACGCCGCCGACGCCGGCGCACATCGAGTGGCTGCTGCTCAACGGCGCGGATCCGGATGCGCGTGCCGAGGGCGCGGACACCGCGCTGCTGCAGCTGCTCGGTCGCGGCACCGCGGCCCTGCCGGCCGTCCAGGCCCTGCTTCGCGGCGGGGCCTCGCCGGCGGGTGCCGGCGGCCTGGCGCGCTTCCTCGAAGCCTGCGTGCGCGAGGACCAGGCGTCACGCGGGCTGGAGCAGTTCGCACTCGAGCTGGTCGATCGTGGCGCCGACGTCTTCGCCCCGTCGCCGGGCGGCGAACCCGCCGCCGCGCTCTCGGTGCGCCTGGGCTGGATGCGCCTGCTCGAGCGCCTGGTCGCCGACGGCGTCGACCTCGACCGCCGCGATGGCCGCGGCATGACGGCCCTGCACCTGGCCGCTGCGCTGGGTCGCGAAGCGGCGCTGCGCCTGCTGGTCAAGGGCGGTGCCTCGCCGGCGGTGCGCGCCGCGGACGGCCAGACGCCACTGGGCGTGGCGCTGTCCGCCGGCCGCCGCGACCTCGCGGACTGGCTCGACTGGAATGGCTGGGCGCTGCCGGGGCGGCCGCTGCGCGAGGGCGACCTCCCGGCCGCGGCGATGGCCGGGGACGCCGCCGCGGTGCGCCGCCTGCTCGACTTCGGCTTCGCCGTCGATGCCGTCGATGACAAGGGCTGCACCGGCCTGCTGCGCGCGGCCGGTGGCGGCCATGCCGACGTGCTGGAGCTGCTGCTCGAGCGCGGCGCCGATCCGCAGCGCGCCGCGCATACCGGCGCCACCCCGCTGTCGGCCGCGGTCAGCATGCGCCACGGCGCCATCGTCGAGCGCCTGCTGCGCGCCCGGGTCGCGCTCGAACACCGCCTTCCGGGCGACGTGACCGTGCTGATGATCGCCGCCGCACTGGGCATGCCCGACATCTGCGCGCGCCTGCTCACCGCCGGCGCCAACATCCAGGCCGCCGACGCCCAGGGCCTGACGCCGCTGCACTGCGCGTCGCTCTACGGCTTCACCGCGCGCGACCGCCCACGCCTGCTCGCGTTGTTCGACACCCTGCTGCTGGCCGGCGCCGAGGCCGACGCCGAGGCCGCGGGCGGCGTCACGCCGCTGCTGCTGCTGCTGGGCGCGCGCGCCGAGCCGGGGACCGCCTGCGACGAGGACGTGGTGCTGGCCGCGGTGGATCGCCTGCTCGACGAGGACACCCGGCTCGACGCCCAGGACCCGCGCGGCTTCGGTCCCCTGCACCTGACCGCGCTGCACGGCCTGCTGCGCCTGGCGCGCCACCTGCTGCGCGCCGGCTGCGATCCGGGCCTGCGCGACGCGCTCAACCGCACGCCGCGCGAGGTCGCGGTGATGCGCGGCTTCGTCGACGTCGCCGCCGAGTTCGCGCCGGCGCAGGGCGGGGTGTCGATGGCGCGGTTCCTGCGCGACCGGGGCTGAGCCCGGGCCGCGCGGGAGCGGCCCGGCTCAGCTGCCGGGTTCGAGCGCCGAGCTCAGGCGCAGACCCGAGCCGTCGAGCATCGGCCGGCCAGGGATGCCAGCCATCCGGGCCTCGCCCGCGTCGTCGCCCGCGCGCGCCCACGGGGCCAGCCTGCGTTCGCCGGGGACGCGTGAGGTCCACTGGCCGTAGGTCATGGCCGTGCCGTCGTTCACCACGAACTGCACCGGCACGCGCAGCACGTAGTCCGGCTTTCCGGCATGCGGACCGGTCGCGGGGATGTGGTACGTCCACTCGCGCGCGGCCTCCAGGGTGGCGTCGGCGAGACGCTTGCGGACCTGTTCCGCCTGCCTCGGCCTGGCCAGCACGGTGAGGTCCACCTGTTCCACATGGGTGTCCACCACGCGGCCCGAGGCGTCGATCCGCAGCAGCACGTAGACGATGCCGCTGCCGCCGGCGCGCAGCAGGTCCACGGGGTAGCGGGGCGGCTGCATGCGGTCCGACCGCAGGCGTGCCTCCACCGGCAGGTCCTCTTCGATCGAGACGCCGAGGATGGAGATCGTGTAGTTCCGGTCATCGATCCGGCGCGCGACCAGGCGCAGGGAGAACGGCGACGACGAGGCCACCGGCACGCCGTCCACCGTCGCCGGATGCACGGTCCAGTTCGGCACGTGGCGCATGACGTGCCGGAGCGCGAGCGGATCCACCTGGTCCGGGTCCTGGATCGAGAAGCCGGCGATCCTGCCGTCGGCGGCCACGTCGATGCGGCCCTTGACCAGCATTGACGCTTCCAGCTCCTTCATCAGCCCTGCGCGCGTCTGCGCGGCGGCCGGTGCGGCCAGGGCAAGCAGCAGCACCATCAGTCCGCCGGCCAGCCGGCGGGTCCAGTTGCGTTCCATGCGATCTCTCCCGGGGTTCCCGGCGCGAGCTTGCCACAGCCGCGGCGGCCGGCGCTGTGCGCGGCGCCGCGGCTTGTTGCATCGGCCGGCCTCAATCCGCCGGCGACACCACCCAGGCCTGGCTGTCGATGCCGGCGCAGGTCGAGGCCTGCACCCTGCGCCGCATGGTGCGCGAGTGGTCCGTGCACAGCCCGCCCACGCGGAGCTCGCCGGCGGGCGTCGCCGCGAAGCGCTGGCTGGTGGTGCCGCTGCAGGCCTGCAGCTGCAGCGCCGCGCCGTGGGTCGTTCCCGCGGCCGTGGCGCAGCGGTCGGACGCCGGGTTGTACAGCGATCCGTCGCCACGCAGCACCCAGCGCTGGCCGCCGCCACCGACGCAGGGCCACGTCAGCAGGGCCGTGCCCGCGGCCGTCGACGGCGCGTGCAGGCACTGCTGGCTGGTCAGCGTCGAGATCCGCGACTCCCCCGTGTCCCCGGTGCCGACGATGCGGTAGAGCGTGCCGGTGAGGCTGGCCAGGTAGAGCTCGCCGTTCGCGTCCTCGCCGAAGGCCACTGGCTGGCTGATCGCGCCTGCCGGGATCGGGGTCTCCACCCTGGGCTGGCCGTCGGCGAAGGTGATCGTGCGCACCGCGGTGTTGCAGTAGTCGGTGAAGAAGTAGCGCCCGGCCAGCGACGGATGCGAGGAGCCGCGGTAGACGCGGCCGCCGGTGATCGAGCAGCTCCCGGCCGAGTGGCTGGTCGTGACCAGCGGCTCGAAGTAGCTGCCGCTGCAGCCGGAGGTGTTGTAGGGCTGGTCGCCCTCGTAGCAGCGCCAGCCGAAGTTCAGGCCGCCGCTGGTGCCCGCCTGGATGAAGTTGATCTCCTCGTAGGCGTTCTGGCCGACGTCGGCGATCCAGAGATCGCCCAGCAGGGCGTCGAAGGCGATGCGCCAGGGGTTGCGCAGGCCGAGCGCGAAGATCTCGTCGCAGCCGGCCCCGCCGGCGCCGTCGCCGTAGGCGTTGCCGGCCGGGATGCCGTAGCGGTTGCCGCCCACCAGGCTGCAGTCCGGCGCGCCGCCGCCGTCGACGTCGATGCGCAGCAGCTTGCCCAGCAGGCGGTTGGGATTCTGCGCGTTGTTCTGCGGGTCGCCGCCGCTGCCGCCATCGCCCGAGGCGATGTACAGGTAGCCGTCGGGGCCGAACTGGATGTCGCCGCCGTTGTGGTTGCTGTAGGGCTGCTCGAACTCCATCAGCACCAGCTCCGACGCCGGGTCGGCCACGTTGGGGTCAGCGCCCACCTTGAAGCGCGAGATGCGCGTGCGGTCGAGCCCGCTGCCGGGCGGGTCCCAGGTGTAATTGACGTAGAAGTAGCCGTTCTTGGCGTACCGCGGATGGAAGGCGAGGCCGAGCAGGCCCTGCTCGTTGCCCGAGTCGTCCACGCGTTCGCGGATGTCGAGGAAGGGCACCGGTCGCAGCGTGGCCTGGTCGATGATCCGGATCCGCCCGGGCTGTTCGGCCACGAACAGGCGCGCGTCGCCGGCATGGGTGATGGCCACCGGCTGCGAGAGGCCGGTGGCGAAGGGTTCAAGCACCGCTTCGGAGGGCGGCGGCGCCGGCGGCTCGGGCGGGGACCCGCTGCCGTTGCGCACCGTGATCGCGAGCTGTCCGGTGCCGATGCCGTCGCCGAGCAGGTTGAGCTGGCCGTTGCTCGAATTGCCGGCCGCGTACAGGGTGACCGGTCCGTTCCAGGCCGGTGCGCGCCAGCGGAAGCTGAAGCTCACCGCGCCGCCCGAGAATGCCTTCGGCTGCCTGTGCGAGATCTCGCCGCCAATGACGTGCACGTCCTTGCCCGAGGCCTGGAAGGTGCCGGCGGCGCCGGAGGCCGAGACGCCCAGGCCCGCGGTCGCGCCGGGTCCGCCGGTCAGGGTCACCGTGAAGTCGGCCACGGTGTTGGCGTCGAGGACCTGCGGTCCGCTGATGGTCACCGTTGGCGTGGCCGGTCCCGGCGCGTGGCAGGCGGCACAGGTCGCGCCGTTCTGGGTGCGCGGGTTGCCGGAGAAGCCGTTGCGCCCGTAGAGGCTGGCGTCGGCGCAGCCAAAGGCCAGCAGGGTGGCGAGTGCGAACAGCGGGCGGTACGGGGTCAGGCGCATGCGGGATCCCCAAGGCGTTGGTCGGGCCGAAGGGAGCGAGTATTGCCCATGCGGCGTCGCACCGTTTGCTGCAGGGCGGCATGGCGGGCCACCCGCCGCTTCGTGGCCCGCGGAAATGGAAAGGCCCCGCGGTGCGGGGCCTTTCCGTGTTGCGGTGCGACCGGACTCAGCGCTTCATCGAAGAGAAGAACTCGTCGTTGGACTTGGTGGTCTTCATCTTGTCGAGCAGGAACTCCATCGCCGCGATCTCGTCCATCGGATGCAGCAGCTTGCGCAGGATCCAGATCTTCTGCAGCAGCTCCGGCTCGATGAGGTAGTCCTCGCGGCGCGTGCCCGACTGGTTGACGTTGATCGCCGGGTAGACGCGCTTCTCGGTGATCCGGCGGTCCAGGTGCACTTCCGAGTTGCCGGTGCCCTTGAACTCCTCGTAGATCACCTTGTCCATCGCGCTGCCGGTGTCGACCAGCGCGGTGGCGATGATGGTCAGCGAACCGCCTTCCTCGACGTTGCGCGCGGCGCCGAAGAAGCGCTTCGGCCGGTGCATCGCATTGGCGTCGACGCCACCGGTCAGCACCTTGCCGGAGCTCGGCACCACGTTGTTGTACGCACGCGCCAGGCGGGTGATCGAGTCGAGCAGGATCACCACGTCCTTCTTGTGCTCGACCAGGCGCTTGGCGCGCTCGATCACCATCTCGGCGACCTGCACGTGGCGTGCGGCCGGCTCGTCGAAGGTCGAGCTGATCACTTCGCCGCGCACGCTGCGCTGCATCTCGGTCACTTCCTCGGGCCGCTCGTCGATGAGCAGCACGATCATGTGCACGTCGGGATGGTTGTAGGTGATGGCGCTGGCGATCTGCTGCATCATCATCGTCTTGCCGGCCTTGGGCGGCGAGACGATCAGGGCGCGCTGGCCCTTGCCCTGCGGGGCCATGAGATCGAGGATGCGGCCGGCGATGTCCTCGCTGGAACCGTCGCCGCGCTCGAGCTTGAACTTCCGGCGCGGGAACAGCGGCGTCAGGTTCTCGAACAGCACCTTGTTCTTCGACGCTTCCAGCGGCTCGCCGTTGATCGTGTCGACCACGTTGAGCGCGAAGTAGCGCTCGCCGTCCTTCGGCCAGCGGATGCGGCCACTCAGGTGGTCGCCGGTGCGCAGGTTGAAGCGGCGGATCTGCGAGGGCGAGATGTAGGTGTCGTCCGGGCCGGCGAGATAGCTCGCCTCGGCCGCGCGCAGGAAGCCGAAGCCGTCAGGCAGGATTTCCAGCACGCCGTCGGCGACGACGCCCTCGCCGTGGCGGGTCAGCACCTTCAGCAGGGCGAAGATCACGTCCTGCTTGCGGGCGCGGGCCACGCCTTCGTGGATGTTCAGCTGGTCGGCGATGTCGAGCAGCTTCTGCGCCGGCATCCGCTTGAGGTCCGACAGCGAATACTGCGGGAAGCCCTCGGGGATGTTCGGCGGCGGCAGGCGGTTGGCCTGGTCGTTGTTTTCGGTGGGCAGGCCGTCGTCACGCGGACGGTCGCCGCGCTGCTGCTGGCGGTCCCGGCGGTTGCGGAACCGCTCGCGGCGGTTGCCCTGGCCCTGCTGCTGGTGCTGGCCGCCGCCGGACTGCTGGCGCTGGCCGTTGTCCTGGCCACCCTGGTGGTCGCCATGGTCGCCGCCATCGTCGTGGCCGCCGGAGCCGGAGTGCCGGGGTGCGGCGTCGGCGGACGGCCTGGGAGCCGTGGCTTCGGGGGCGGGAGCGCGGGGCGTCTCGACCGGAAGTTCGGCCTGGACCGGCTTGGGGGCGGGCCGGGGCGCAGGTGCGTCGGCCGCGGCCGTCGGGGCGGGCGCGTCGGAACCCGCGTCGGCGGTCTTGGGGGCGCGCGGCTTGCGCACGCGCTTCACGGCGGTATCGCCGGAATCGGAAGGATTGTCTGACAAGTGCGGAACCTCGCTTGCTGCGAGCGCCCTGTGCGGGCGGCATGCGAATGGACTGGTGGGGTGTTGCAGAAGGTGCGGCGCGCAAGCTGCGCGCCGGGGTGTCGCTGAAACTAGCACCCCCGGCGGCCGGCGGCAAGCGCCGGGCCCCGGGGGCCGGGCCCTCAGAGGGCCTTGTCGATCATCTGGGCCAGGACCGGCTTGCCCACGGCACCGATCTGGGTGGCCTGGACCTGGCCGTCCTTGAACAGCAGCAGCATCGGGATCGAGCGCACGTGGTACTTGAGCGCGGTGGCGCGGTTCTGGTCGATGTCGATCTTCACCACTCTGGCGCGCCCGGCGTATTCGCCGGCCAGCTCGTCCAGGGCGGGGGCGATCATCTTGCAGGGGCCGCACCAGGGCGCCCAGAAGTCGACCAGCACCGGCTCCTTCGAGGCGAGGACGGTGGCGTCGAAATCGGCGTCGCTGGCGTGGATGACGGTTTGGCTCACGGGGTTCTCCTGCGTGGGGCGGCCGCCAGGGCCCGGCATGCGGGCGGTCGACGGCCGCGGTAACTGCTAAACTTGGGCGATTCGCGGTCGTTTCAAGGGGCTGCCCCGTCGGAGGGGGTCTGCTTCGAAGGCGGGCAGGCCGCCGCGACATTTCTCCATGGCAGTCTGCTTGGCTGCCACCTTCCACGCAAGCGCGCCACGCCGCGCAGACTTCCGACGAATGACCGACAAACCACTTACCGACGTCACCTTCTCCTCCTTCGATCTCCATCCGCGGCTGCAGGCCGGCCTCGAGACCGCAGGCTTCACGCGCCTCACGCCGATCCAGGCGCTGACCCTCCCGGTCGCATTGCCCGGGGGCGATGTCGCCGGCCAGGCCCAGACCGGCACGGGCAAGACGCTGGCCTTCCTGGTGGCGGTGATGAACCGCCTGCTGACGCGCCCGGCGCTGGCCGACCGCAAGCCCGAGGACCCGCGCGCGCTGATCCTGGCGCCCACCCGCGAACTCGCGATCCAGATCCACAAGGACGCGGTGAAGTTCGGTCCCGAGCTGGGCCTGCGCTTCGCCCTGGTCTACGGCGGCGTCGACTACGACAAGCAGCGCCAGCTGCTGCAGGAGGGCGTGGACGTCATCATCGCCACCCCGGGCCGGCTGATCGACTACGTCAAGCAGCACAAGGTGGTCAGCCTGCACGCCTGCGAGATCTGCGTGCTGGACGAGGCCGACCGCATGTTCGACCTCGGCTTCATCAAGGACATCCGCTTCCTGCTGCGCCGCATGCCGGTGCGCACCGAGCGCCAGACGCTGCTGTTCTCGGCCACGCTGAGCCATCGCGTGCTCGAGCTCGCCTACGAGCACATGAACGAGCCGCAGAAAATGGTGGTCGAGACCGAGACCATCACCGCCGCGCTGGTGCGCCAGAAGCTCTACTACCCCTCCGACGAAGAGAAGCTGCCGCTGCTGCTGGGCCTGCTCTCGCGCGGCGAGGGTGCCCGCACGATGGTGTTCGTGAACACCAAGGTGTTCGTCGAGCGCGTGGCCCGTGCGCTGGAACGCGCCGGTTACCGCGTGGGCGTGCTGTCGGGCGACGTGCCGCAGAAGAAGCGCGAGTCGCTGCTGAAGAAGTTCCAGGCCGGCCAGCTCGAGATCCTGGTCGCCACCGACGTCGCCGCCCGCGGCCTGCACATCGATGGCGTGAAGTACGTCTACAACTACGACCTGCCGTTCGATGCCGAGGACTACGTGCACCGCATCGGCCGCACCGCGCGCCTGGGCGAAGAGGGCGATGCGATCAGCTTCGCCTGCGAGCGCTACGCGATCGGCCTGCCGGACATCGAGGCCTTCATCGAGCAGAAGATCCCCTCCGAGCCGGTGAGCGCGGAGCTGCTGAAGGCGCTGCCGCGCAAGCCGCGCGAGGGCGTCGAGCTCGAGCCGGAAGAGGGCGAGAGCGTCAGCGAGATCTTCCGCGAGGCGCGCGAGCAGCGCGCCGCCGAGGATGCGCGTCGCGGCGGTGGTCGTCGCGAGGGCGGTGGTGACCGTTCGCGTGGCCCGCGCAGCGCCGGTGCCGGCGAGGGTCGCCGCGAGCGCGCTCCGCGCAAGCCGCGCGTGCCGGCGGCCGAAGCGGCTGCCGAAGGCGCCGTGGGCGCGGTGGCAGAGGGCGCCGGCATTGCCCCCGACGCCATCGCCACGCCCGCCAGCGCCGGCACGGCGCAGGCATCGGTGCCGGTCGCCGGGACCCCCACTCCGGGAGCCGACGGTGCGGAAGGCGAGCGCGCGCCGCGCAAGCGCCGCCGCCGCCGTGGTGGCCGCCGCATCAACGGCGAAGGCCAGCCGGCGCAGGACGGCCAGGCGACGGAACAGGCGGCGGGCGGCGAGCAGCCACGCGCCGCGCGTCCGCCGCGCCAGCCGCATGCACCCAGGCCGCAGCCGTCGCAGCCTGCCGCTCCCGCTCCGGCGCAGGACACGTCGCCTTCGCTGTTCGGCCGCATCGGCCAGGGCCTGCGCAAGCTGGTGACCCGGGCGCCGCGCTCGCAGCACTGAGTGCATCCGGGCAGCTGCCCGGACGGCAGCTGCCCCTCGTGTCCGGACCAGCGCGAGCGCGATCCGGGCCGGCGTGAGCACGGCGCCCGTCGGCTTGTCTGGCCCGATGGCGGCCGGCAAGCGATACTCGACGCTTCCTTCGACACGAGCTCCGCGATGCCGCCGGTCCTGCGCTTCGACAACGTCTGCAAGCAGTATCCGGGCGGGCACGTCGCGCTGCAGGACGTGAGCTTCAGCGTCGACGCCGGCGAGATGATCTTCGTCACCGGCCATTCCGGCGCCGGCAAGAGCACGCTGCTCCGCCTCATCCACCTCTCCGAGCGGCCCAACCGCGGCGCGGTGCTGTTCGGCGAACGCAACCTGCTCAAGGTACGCGGCGGCCGCGTGGCCATGCATCGTCGCGAGGTCGGCGTGGTGTTCCAGGACCATCGCCTGCTCGCCGACCGCAGCGTCCACGACAACGTCGCGCTGCCGCTGGTGCTGCGTGGCATGCGCCGCGGAGACGCCGCGCGCCGGGTGCGCGCGGTGCTCGAGCGCCTGGGCCTCGGTGCGCGCGGCAGCGCACTGCCCGGCGAGCTGTCGGCCGGAGAGCAGCAGCGCGTCGGGATCGCCCGCGCCGTCGTCGCCGAGCCGCGCCTGCTGGTGGCCGACGAGCCGACCGGCAACCTCGACCCGACCCTCGCCGCCGAGATCATGGCCCTGTTCGCCTCGCTGCCCGGGCAGGGCACCAGCGTGCTGGTGGCCAGCCACGACCTGGGCCTGGTGAAGCGGATGAAGAAACGCGTCCTGGTGCTGGACCATGGCCAGCTCGCCGACGACATCGCGCCGGAGGACCTGGCCGATGAATGAGCCGATCGCACGGAGCAAGCCGGCGACCCGCTCCCGTCCCGGCGCCTGGCTCGACCACCATGCCTACAGCGTGGTCGCCAGCCTCGGCCGCCTGCTGCGGCGGCCCTGGTCCACCGTGCTCACCGTCGGCGTGATGGCGGTGGCGCTGGCCCTGCCGCTCGGCCTGTGGCTGGTGCTGGGCAACGTCGAACGCTTCGCCGGCGACGTGCAGGCTTCGCGCCAGCTCACCGTGTTCCTGCACCAGGACACCGCGGAAACGCGCGTGGCCGAGCTGGCCGCGGAACTCGGGGCGCGCGCCGACATCGGCGCCATCGAGCACCGCACGCCGGCACAGGGCCTGGAGGAGCTGCGCGAACGCAGCGGCCTGGACGAGGCGATCGACACCCTGGGCGAGAACCCGCTGCCGCACGTGCTGGTCGTGACCCCGGCCGGTGACGAGGCGATGCTCGCCGATTCGCTGCGCACCCTGCCCGAGGCCGAGCTGGTGCAGCACGACGCGGTCTGGCGCCAGCGCCTCGACGGCTGGCTGCGCTTCGGCGGGCGCGTGGCCTGGGTGCTGGCGGCGCTGCTCGGGCTGGGCGCGCTGCTGGTGGTCGGCAACACCGTGCGCCTGGACATCCAGGCCCGGCGCGACGAGCTCGGGGTGCTGCAGCTGCTGGGCGCCAGCGACGGGTTCATCCGTCGTCCCTTCCTCTATCTGGGCGCGTGGTACGGCCTGGCCGCGGGCGCGCTCGCGCTGGGCCTGCTGACCGCCGCCGGCACCGCGCTGCGCGCGCCGCTCGCCGAACTGGCGGCCAGCTATGGCAGCAGCTTCGCGCTGCAGGGCTTCTTGCCCCGGCAGGCGCTGACGGTCATCGCCGGGGCCACCGTGCTCGGCTGGCTGGGCGCGGGTGCGGTCACCGGACACTTCCTGCGCCAGACCCGGCCGACGGAGACCTGAGCGTGGCCGGGCCGACCGACATCCGGCACCTCGACGGGGCCGCGCCACGGATCATGGTGGTCGACGGCTCGCGCCTGGTGCGCAAGCTGATCGTCGACGTGCTGAAGGCGCAGCTGCCCGAGGCCGAGGTGGTCGCCTGTGCCGGGCTGGGCGAGGCGCATGCGGCGCTCGCCGCCGCGCCGATCGACCTGGCCACCACCTCGCTGGTGCTGCCCGACGGCGACGGCCAGCAGCTCGCCCAGGTGGTGCGCGCCGCCGCCGGCCAGCGCTACGTGCCGGTGATCGTGATCTCCGGCACCGCCCAGGAGCATCTGGAAGGCCGGCATTTCAGCGATGACGTCACCGACTACTTCGACAAGTCCCACGGCCACCGCGCCCTGGCGGAGTTCATCCGCGGCTACGTGCAGCCCGCGCCGATCCCGGGCGCGCGGGTGCTGTACGTGGAGGACAGCCGCACCGTCGCGCTGGCCACCTCGCGCATGCTCAAGGCCCAGCAGATGGAGGTGGTGCACGTGACCAGCGTCGAGGCCGCGCTCGAGTTCCTGCACGCGCGCGTCGCCGCCGGCGAGGGGCCGGGCGTCGACCTGGTGCTGACCGACGTCTACCTGAAGGGCGAACTCGACGGCGGCGACCTGGTCGAGGCGGTACGCGGCGGGTTCGGCTGGTCCAAGCGCCGGCTCCCGGTGCTGGTCATGACCGGCGACGCCAATCCCGCCAACCAGGCCGCGCTGCTGCGCAACGGCGCGAACGACCTCGTGCTGAAACCGATCGAGGAGCGGCTGCTGGTGACCAAGGCGCTGTTCCAGCTGCGGCTGTCGCGGCTGAAAGAGGTCGGGGCCGGGGCGTGAGCACGGTGCCCGACCGGGTCCGGATGGACGCGTCCTGGAAGGCCCGCATCGGCGACTGGTTCGAACGCGAGGACATGCAGGCGCTGTCGGCCTTCCTGCGCGAGCGCAGGGCGGCCGGGGCGCGCATCTTCCCGCCGGGGCCCGAGATCCTGGCCGCGTTCGAGGCCACGCCCTTCGACCAGGTCCGCGTGGTCGTGCTGGGCCAGGATCCCTACCATGGCGCCGGCCAGTCGCATGGCCTGTGCTTCTCGGTGCGCCCGGGCGTCCGCGTGCCGCCGTCGCTGGACAATATCTACAAGGAGATCCAGCGCGACCTCGGCCTGCCGCGGCCCGACCACGGCTGCCTGCTGCCGTGGGCACGGCGTGGCGTGCTGCTGCTCAACGCGGTGCTCACCGTGGAGGAAGGCCGGCCCGGATCGCACCAGCGCCAGGGCTGGGAGGGCTTCACCGACCACGTGGTCGAGGTGCTCAACCGCGAGCGCGAGGGCCTGGTGTTCATGCTCTGGGGTGCGTATGCCCAGGCCAAGGGCAAGGTCATCGACCCGCGTCGGCACCGCGTCCTGCGCAGCACCCATCCCTCCCCGCTGTCGGCACACCGGGGCTTCCTGGGCTGCGGGCATTTCTCCGCGGCGAACGACTACCTGATGCGCCAGGGCGGCGCGCCGGTCGACTGGTCGCTGCCGCCGCTGGCGGCGCTGGAGGGAATGGGACTGGTCCCGGCACCGCTTCCGTGACACCCTTGCTGTCAGGACAATGCACGAGATACAAGGTCATTAAATGCATAAATGGAACATGAAGGAACTTCCCGCGTGTCCGGCAGTCTCACGGGTCCACTGCTAAAATCATGCCCATGACTGCAACCACTGCCAGCTATCCCCTCGTCGCCAACAATCTCCCGGTGCCCAGCGCGATCGGCTCGCTGGATGCCTACATCGGCGCCGTGCACCAGATCCCCGTGCTCTCGGTGGAAGACGAACAGGCCCTGGCCCGTCGTTTCCACGAGGAAGAGGACCTGGACGCCGCGCGCGAACTGGTGATGTCGCACCTGCGCTTCGTGGTCCACGTGGCCCGCGGCTACAACGGCTACGGCCTGCCGCTGGGCGACCTGATCCAGGAAGGCAACATCGGCCTGATGAAGGCCGTGAAGCGCTTCGACCCGGATGTCGGCGTGCGCCTGGTCTCGTTCGCGGTGCACTGGATCCGCGCCGAGATGCACGAGTACATCATCAAGAACTGGCGCATCGTCAAGGTCGCGACCACGAAGGCCCAGCGCAAGCTGTTCTTCAACCTGCGCAAGAGCAAGAAGCGCCTGGGCTGGCTCAACGCCGCCGAGGTCAGCGCGGTGGCCAAGGACCTCAACGTCTCCGAGCGCGAGGTGCTGGAGATGGAGTCGCGCCTGTCCGGCCGCGACATCGGCTTCGACATGTCCGCCGACGAGGACGACGAGCGCGCGCCGCCGGCGCCGGCGGCGTACCTGATGACGCAGGAGGAAGATCCGTCGCAGGCCTACGAACGCGCCGACAGCGAATCCAACCAGCTCGAGCTCCTGCGCGAGGGCCTGGCGACGCTCGATGCGCGCTCGCACGACATCGTCCAGCGCCGCTGGCTCGACCCGGACAGCAAGGTCACCCTGCAGGAGCTCGCCGACGAGTACGGCGTCTCCGCCGAGCGCATCCGCCAGGTCGAGGCCAATGCGCTGAAGAAGATGAAGGCCCTGTTCGCGGCCTGATCGCGGACCTCGCGTGACGGCAGGCGGCCCGGGAAACCGGGCCGTTTTTCATGGTGCCGGCCGCGCCGCTCCGGCGCCGGGCCTCACCACTTGAACAGCACGAGGCTGATCGCCAGCACGCCCATGCCGCTGACCAGTCCGTAGACGGTCTCGTGGCCCTTTGAATAGCGCTTGGCCGCCGGCAGCAGTTCGTCCAGCGCCAGGAACACCATGACCCCGGCGATGATGCCGAACACGCTGCCGAACACCGCGTCCGACATCCACGGCCGCAGCAGTGCATAGCCGATGATCGCGCCCAGCGGTTCGGCGAGCCCCGACACCATGCACGCGCCGAAGGCATAGGCCTTGTTGTGGGTGGCGAAGTAGACCGGCACCGCGATCGCGATGCCCTCGGGCACGTTGTGGATGGCGATGGCGAAGGCCAGCGGCAGTCCCACTCCGGGGTTCTCGAGCGTGGCGAAGAAGGTCGCCAGGCCCTCGGGGAAGTTGTGGATGGTGATCGCCATCGCCGTCAGCAGGCCCACGCGCCGGATGTAGGCGGCGTTGTGCTCGCGGAAGAACGGATCGTCGGCCTCGAGGCGTTCGTGCGGGTTCGGCACCAGCCGGTCCACCAGCATGATCAGCCCGACGCCGGCCAGGAAGGCCGCGGTGCCCAAGCTGAAACCGAGGCGTTCGCCATAGCCCTGGGTGAAGGACAGGATCGACTTGTTGAGGATCTCCGACAGCGAGACGTAGACCATCGCGCCGCCCGCGAACGCGAGGCCGAAGGCGAGCAGGCGCGCGCTGGGCGTCTTCTGCGCGAACACCAGCAGGCCGCCGACGCCCGTGGCCAGGCCGGCGGCCGTGGTCACGCCCAGCGCGACGAGCACGTTGGCGGTGGAGATCTCGATCATGCGGGTGCTTCCTTCGGGCGATGGGCCGCGGTGGCGACCGCGGCGCCATCGTATCCGAGGGTCCGCGGGCCCGGCGTGTGGTCGCCTGCGCTATTGTGCGCCGACCGCGCCGGTCGGGCGCCACGGGACTTCGCGCATGCCCACGCAGGAAAAGCGCATCGCGCTGCTGATCGACGCCGACAACGCGCCGGCCTCGAAAATCGAGGTGATCCTCGCCGAGATCGCGCGCCACGGCGTGGCCAACGTGCGCCGCGCCTACGGCAACTGGAAGAGCCAGCACCTGGTGGGCTGGGAGAAGTGCCTGCACACCTGGGCCATCCGGCCGATCCAGCAGTTCGCCTACACCAGCGGCAAGAACGCGTCCGACATGGCGATGGTCATCGACGCCATGGACCTGCTGTACGCGCGCAATCTGGACGGCTTCGCGATCGTGTCCTCGGACGCGGACTTCACGCCCCTGGTGATGCGCCTGCGCAACGACGGCGTCGCGGTCTACGGGTTCGGCCAGGAGAAGACTCCGGAGCCGTTCGTGCGTGCCTGCTCGACCTTCCTGTACCTGGAGAAGCTGGGCCAGCCGGATGGCGACGACGATGCCGCGTCCGCCGACGCACCGTCACCGGCGCAGCTGCAGCACGATGCCGACCTGGTGCGCCTGCTGCGCGGCGCCATCGACGCGACGCAGGGCGAGGACGGCTGGTCGAAGCTCGGTGCCGTCGGCAGCCACATCGGCAACCAGGGCTCGTTCGACTCGCGCAACCACGGCTACCGCAAGCTGAGCGACCTGATCGAGGCCATCGGACTGTTCGAGGTCCGGCGACAGGGGCAGGTGATCGAGGTGCGCAGCCGCAGGGGCCGGGGACGCAGGCCGCCGGCAGCCGAACCTGCCCCGGCCGTGGCGAAACCGGCACCGGACGCCAAGGCGTCGCCCGCCGCCCAGGCGAAGGCCACCGGCAAGCCGGCCACGGGCCAGGCCAACCCCGGCCGCACGACACGCACGACCAGGACGGCCAAGCGCACCCCCGCCAAGCCCGACGATCCCACCCTGTAGGAGCGGCTACAGCCGCGATCAAGGTGTCAGAAGAGGCGGGCTACCTTGTCAGCCATCGACGCAAGCAATCGCGGCTGTAGCCGCTCCTACAAGGTGGCGGCGCGGCGGGTGTGCGTGCGAAGCCTTCCGGCGACCCTGCCTCAGTAAAGATCCGACGGATCCACATCCAGCGACCAGCGCACGCGCCTGGCTTCCGGCAGTGCGTACAGCCCCGGCACCACGGCGCCGAGCACCGCGTGCAGCGCGGGCCGTCCGGGCGACACCAGCAGCAGCTGCGCGCGGTGCATGCCTGCGCGGCGGGGCATCGGCGCGGGTACCGGACCGGCCACCAGCAGTGCGCGCGCCGGCTCCCTGGGCAGCGCGTCGCGGGCGGCGTTGAAGGCCGTGGCCGCGGCCTGGAGGAAGGCTTCCGGCTGGCCGGCCTGCTGGGCCTCGGCGCGCACCAGCGCCATGTGCGCGAACGGCGGGAAGCCCGCGGCCTCGCGCTGGCCGAGCTCGGCGTCGGCAAAGGCGCGGTAGCCGCCCGTGACCAGCACCTCGAGCAGGGGATGCTCCGGATGGTGGGTCTGCAGCAGGACCTCGCCCGCGCGCTCGGCGCGGCCGGCGCGACCCGACACCTGCACCAGCAGCTGGGCGAGCTTCTCGCTCGCGCGGAAGTCGGCCGAGAACAGGCCCTCGTCGATGCCGACCACGCAGACCAGCACCAGCTTCGGCAGGTCGTGTCCCTTGGCCAGCATCTGGGTGCCGACGAGGATCCCGGGCCCGTCCTCCAGCTTGGCCAGCTCGCGCGCGAGGCCATCCCGGCGGCGCGTGCTGGCGCTGTCGATGCGCAGCACCGGCACGTCGCCGAAGCGCGCCGCCAGCAGCTCCTCGATACGCTCGGTGCCCACGCCCTGCGGCTGCAGCGCCAGGCTCGCGCAGTCCGGGCAGGCCATCGGCACCGGACGCCGCGATCCGCAGTGGTGGCACTGCAGGCGGCGGCCGCCCCCGTGCACCGTCATCGGCACCGGATGGTCGGGCGTGCTGCAGCGCGCGCAGGCCGCGCTCCAGCCGCAGTCGTGGCACAGCAGCACCGGCGCGTAGCCACGGCGGTTCTTGAACACCAGCACCTGGCCACCGCCGTCCAGTGCGCCGCGCACGGCGGCCAGCAGCTCTTCGGACAGCCCCGCCTGCAGCGGCCGCTTGCGCACGTCGTGCACGCGTACGCGCGGCGGCCTGGCCTCGCCCGCGCGGCTGCGCAGGCGCAGGTGCGCGTAGCGGCCGGCGCGCGCGTTGTGCAGGGTCTCCAGCGAGGGCGTCGCGCTGCCCAGCAGCACCGGCACGTCGAGTGCACGGCCGCGCACCAGGGCGACGTCGCGGGCGTGGTAGCGGATCCCGTCCTGCTGCTTGTAGCTGCCGTCGTGCTCTTCGTCGACGACCAGCAGGCCGGCGTTCGGCAGCGGGGCGAACACCGCCGAGCGCGTGCCGACCACCACCTGCGCCTCGCCGCGCCACGCGGCCGCCCAGGTGCGCGCGCGTTCGCCATCGGACAGGCCCGAGTGCAGCGCATGCACCGGCACCCCCAGCCGCGCGCGGAAGCGCGCCAGCATCTGCGGGGTGAGCCCGATCTCGGGCACCAGCACCAGGGCCTGCCGGCCGTGGGCCAGGCAGCGCTCGGCGATGGCTTCGAGGTAGACCTCGGTCTTGCCGCTGCCGGTGACGCCTTCGAGCAGCACCGGCGCAAAGCCCTCGGCGGCACGCAGCGCGTCCAGGGCGGCCGCCTGCTCGGCGTTGGGCGCGTGTCCCGGTCCGATGCCGGTGGCCGCGGCCGGGCCGTCCAGCACCACCCGCTGCACCAGCCCACGCTCCTCGAGGCTGCGGGCCGCAGTGCGCCAGCCCTCGACCCGGTCGTCGAGGACGTCTTCGGCCACCGCGGCGGCGCCCAGCGCCTCGGCCAGCCGGCGTGGCCGGCCGCCGCTGCGCAGGCCGGCGCTCGCCTCCACGCCGGCCGCGGTCAGGCTCCAGCCACGCCGCGCCGTGTCGGGCAGCGGCTCGCCGCGGCGCAGCGGCGCCGGCAGCGCGGTGGCGAGCACCTCGCCCAGCGGCGCGTGCAGGTAGCGGGCGAGCCACTGCGCGGTGGCCAGCAGCTCGCCATGGAGCAGGGGCGCGGGGTCCAGCCAGTCCAGGGCTTCGCGCAGGGCGGAGCCCGCGCCGTCGGCCGGCCCCGTGGCGGCGACCACGCCCACGAGCTCCCGCGGACCGAAGGGCACGCGGACCCTGCGCCCGACGTCGCCGGGTCGGGCCCCGCCGCCGCCCGGCGCGAGGTAATCGAACAGCCTCGGCAGCGGCAGGGGAAGGGCGATTCGAAGGACGGTGGCGGGCATCGCGAGAGTCTAGCGAGTCGCCCGGAGGACGCTTGGGGCGGTTGCAGGTCATAGCTGTCTTGCAAACTACGATTCGTCTGCAAGTCCCGGACCGGAAAGGGGATTTGGCTTATCCACACGTTCTGTGGATAAGTCTGTGCATGGTCGTGGGAAGGGGGGCCGGAAGTCGCGTGAAAGCGGCCTCCGCGCTGCTTTGGCTAAAAAATGATCAAACCGCGCATCCCCAGTGTTTTCAAGCACTTGCTCGTGAAACATGCGTGAAGCATTGCTCCACGTACCGCGAGCCCGCGGATCGATGACGATTCCATGACCGCTGTGAACAACCTTCCACGCGGTGGATCGTGCTTCGGACCGCGCTGGAGCGTGAACTGTGCGCGCCGTCAAGCCCCGGCGCCGGCGCCGGCGGCCGCTATGATGGCGCCGTGCCTGTGCCCGCCCTTCCATGACGCCCCGATCTCCCGCTGATCCCACAGGCGCTCCCGCCTCCACTGCGCTCGCCGCCTTCCTGCGCGGCGTGGAGCGTCGCGGGCTGGTCTTCGCCTGGCTGCTGGCCGGCTCCCGCGAGACCGGTGGGCAGGCCCTGGCCTGGGCGCTGGAGCGCTTCCGGCGCGAGGCCGGCCGGATCGCCTTCGGCGACTGGTCGCGCCACTTCTGGGCCCTGCTGCTGGCCGCCCCCGCGCTGCGCACGCCGCCCACGGCGCCCCGCTGGGAGGCGGGCCTCGCCTGGCTGTCGGGCATCGGCCATGGGCCGCGGGCGGCGCTGCTGCTGCGCCTGGTGGCGGGACTGGCCGAATCCGACGCCTCGACCGTGCTCGGGATCTCGCGTCCGACCTATCGGCTCGGCCTGCAGCGCGCGCTGCCCCATCGGGAGGACGGCAGCGCCGACGTCGAGGCCTGGGAGGCGCTGGGCCGCTCCGCCCAGGAGCTGGTGCGCAACCTGCCGCCCGAGCCCGTGGCCGCTCATGCCCCGACCGCCGATGACGACGATGCGACGCCGACGTCCGCGGGCGGCCGCCGCCCGCTGGGCCGTGGCCTGCGCGTCGCGCTGGCCCTGGTGGCCCTGCTGACCCTGCTGGCGCTGGGCCTGACATTCCGGATGGACCGGCTCCCCGACGGCCTGGACGCCGCACCGGGCCACATCCTGAGCGAAGCCCTGCCCGCGGCCGAGGCGCCGGCCGGCCGCTACGGCGAAGACGACGCGCTCGCGCTCCACCCCGACCTGGCCCTGCTGTTGGACGCGGGGAACGCGGACCCGGCGGCCGCCGATCCCGCCTTCCACGCCTGGCTGGTGGGCGAAGCGGCGGCCGCCGGCGGCGCGACCGAAGGCGCTGACACGCCAGCAGGCGCTGACAGGCCAGCCGATGCCGCTGTGCCCGTGGCGCCCGTCCCGGCGCCCGCGGACGCAGCGCGCATCGACGCCGCCGCCCTGCGCCCGGCCGACCAGCGCCTCGCAGACCTTGCCCCCGCCGCGCGCGGCCAGCTGTCCCGGCAGCGCGACCTCTGGGACGCCCTGCCGCACGCCGAGCGCGGCGAGCGCCGCGAGCGCTGGCTGGCCTGGCGCGACCTTGCCGCGACCGAGCGCGCGGCGATGCGCGCGGCGGCCGCGCGCTTCGCGGCGCGCACGCCCGCGGAGCAGGCCGCGCTGCGCGCGCGCTTCGACGCGCTGGACGCCAGCGACCGCCATGGCTGGCTGCTCGGTCCCGACCTCGGCCCGGACTACCCGCGCCTGCATGCGCTGGTCGCGCAGGTGCCCACGGACGCCCGCGCCGCCATGCTCGAGGTCCTGCGCGGGCTCGATCCGCAGGGGCGCGACGATCTGGCGGTGCTGGCCGCGCGCACGCCGCCGCAGTCGCGCGCCGAGCTGCGCGTCGAGCTCCTGGCCACGCCGGCCGCGCAGCGCGGCCGCTGGCTGCGCAACCGGGTGGCCCCGCCGCCCGGCGGCAGCGGACGCTGACGGCCGCCGCATGTCCCCGCCGGCAACGTCTGCGCGCTTCCCGGGTGAAGTGCGCGCAACCGCCGTCCTGGCCGGCCCCTTGGTACTGGGCCATGTCGCCACCGGCCTGATCGGGCTGGTCGACAGCGTCATCGCCGGGCGCCACGGCACCGCGACCCTGGCCGCGGTGTCGGTGGGCACGGCGATGTTCTGGCTGCCGATGATGATTCCGATGGGCACCCTGATGTCACTGCCGCCATCGGTGTCGCAGCTTGACGGCTCCGGTCGCCGCGACGAGATCGCGCCCCTGTTCCGCCAGTCACTGTGGCTGGCCCTGGGGCTCGGCCTGCTGCTGTTCGCCCTGCTCACCGTGGCCACCGCGGCTCTGGCGCCGATGGGCATCGCCGAGGACATCCGCCCGGGCGCGCAGGCCTTCCTGCACGGGATCCGCTGGGGCGTGCCGGCGCTGACGCTGTACTACGCCATGCGCTACCTCAGCGACGGCCTGCACTGGACGCTGCCGACCATGCTGTTCGGCTTCGGCGGGCTGCTGCTGCTGGCACCGCTGGGCTGGGCCTTCGCCTTCGGCCGCTTCGGGCTGCCGGAGATGGGCGCCGGCGGGCTTGGCCTCGCCTCGGCGCTGATGATGTGGGCGCAGGCGCTGGGCTTCGCGACCTACCTGGCCTGCTCGAAGCGGTTCGCGCCGCTGGGCCTGTTCGCGCGCTTCGATCCCCCGCGCTGGCCGCCGATCCGCGACCTGCTGCGCACCGGCCTGCCGATCGGCGTGACGGTGGCGATGGAGGGCGGGCTGTTCGTCGTCACCGCGCTGCTGATCGGGCGCCTGGGGCAGCTGGAGGCCGCCGCGCACCAGATCGCGATCAACGTCGCCAGCCTCTGCTTCATGATCCCGTTCGGCCTGGCCGAGGCCACCACGGTGCGGGTTGGCCACGCGCTCGGTGCGGGCGGCGGCCGCGACGGCGTGCGCCGGGCCACGCTCGCGGGCCTGGTGCTGGTGCTCGGAACCCAGGCGACGTCGGCGCTGGTGCTGGTGCTGGGCCACGACGCGATCGCCGCGATCTACACCACCGACGCCACGGTTGCGGCGCTGGCCGCGTCGCTGCTGGTGTACGCCGCCGCGTTCCAGTTCCCCGATGGCGTGCAGGTGCTGTCGGCCGGCGCGCTGCGCGGGCTCAAGGACACGCGCGTGCCGATGCTGCTGGCCGCGTTCGCCTACTGGGCGGTGGGCATGGCCACCGGCGCCTGGCTGGGCCTGGCCCTGGGCATGGGGCCGCGCGGGATGTGGATCGGGCTGATCGCCGGCCTGGTGGTGGCGGCCGTGCTGATGGCCGGACGCCTGGTGCGCACCACCGGCCACCTGCCCCGGACGGCGCAGTGACCAAAGGCGGGTGACGCCGCTCCGCGCCAGCGGCGATACTGGCTGCATCGCAGTTCCTGCCCCGGTTGCCCCATGTCCGAATCGCCCCGCAACGCCCCGCGTCGCCGCGGTCCCATCGCCCGCGTCGCCGTGGGCGCGTGGGATGCCCTCAACTTCACCCGCCGGCTGGTGTTCAACCTGCTGTTCCTGCTGCTGCTGGTGGTCGTGCTGGTGGCGATCTTCAGCGCCGAGCGCGCCAAGCCGCTGCTCGAGCGCACCACGCTGGTGATCGCGCCGGAAGGCGCGCTGGTCGAGCAGTTCAGCGTCGACCCGGTCAGCCGCGCCTTCGGCAAGCTCAGCGGGCAGGACACGCCCGAAGTCCGCCTGCGCGACCTGCTGCGCGTGATCGAGAAGGCCGCCGCCGACACGCGCATCGAACGCGTGCTGCTGCGCACCGACCGCATGGCCTTCTCCGGCTACGCCTCGATGCGCGAGCTGGCGGACGCCATCGGCAGCCTGCGCGAGGCCGGCAAGGAAGTGATCGCCTATGGCGACTACTTCGGCCAGGCGCAGTACCTGCTCGCCGCGCAGGCCGACGAGGTCTACATGGATCCCTATGGCGGCATGGTGCTCGAGGGCATTGGCCGCTACCGCCAGTACTACCGCGAAGGCCTGCAGGACAAGCTCGGCGTCGACGTCCACCTGTTCAAGGTCGGCGAGTACAAGTCCGCGGCCGAACCCTATGTGCTCGACCAGGCCTCGCCCGAGGCCAAGGAAGCCGACCTGTACTGGATGAACGACATCTGGCAGCGCTTCCTCGGCGACGTCGCGAAAGCGCGCGGGCTCGACGCCGGCGTGCTGTCGGCGGCCGTCGAAGGCCTGCCTGCCGGCGTCCAGGCCGCAGGCGGCGACCTGGCGCAGCTTGCGCTCGACCAGAAGCTGGTCGACGGGCTGAAGACGCTCGAAGAGGTGCAACTGCTGCTGGCCGAGCGCGGCGAAGCCGACGAGGACAGCGACAGCGGCGTGCGCGAGATGGCCTACGACGCCTATCTCAAGCACGTCACCAGCCCGATGCCCGCCGCCGACACCCGGCCGCAGGTCGCGGTGGTCGTGGCCGAAGGCCAGATCATGGGCGGCAAGCAGAACCCCGGCAGCGTCGGCGGCGAATCCACCTCGGCCCTGCTGCGCGCGGCGCGCGAGGACGACGAGGTCAAGGCGGTGGTGCTGCGGGTGGATTCGCCGGGTGGCGAGGTCTTCGCCTCCGAGCAGATCCGCCGCGAGATCGTCGCGCTGAAGGCGGCCGGCAAGCCGGTCGTGGCCTCGATGGGCGACCTGGCCGCGTCGGGCGGCTACTGGATCAGCATGGACGCCGACGCGATCTACGCCGACCCGTCGACCATTACCGGCTCGATCGGCATCTTCGGCATGTTCCCGACCATCCCGCGCACGCTGGAGAAGATCGGCGTGCGCACCGACGGCGTCGGCACCACGTCCTTCGCCGGCGCCTTCGACCCCACGCGTCCGCTGCAGCCCGAGGTGGGCGCGGTGATCCAGAGCGTGATCGAAAAGGGCTACCGCGACTTCACCGGCAAGGTGGCCACGGCGCGCGGACGCAGCGTCGGCGAGATCGATGCCGTGGCCCGCGGCCGCGTCTGGAGCGGCGCGCAGGCGAAAGAGCGCGGCCTTGTCGACGAGTTCGGCGGCCTGCGCGACGCGCTGGCCAACGCCGCCACGCGCGCGGAGCTGGGCGAGGCGGAGACGTGGGGCGTGAAGTACATCGAGAAGCCGCTGACGCCGTTCGAGAGCTTCGTCGCGGGCATGGCCGAGTCGCGTACCGGCGCGGCGCTGCTGGCACGCAGCGGCATCGCCAATGGCCTGCTGTTGCAGGCGTTGCCGGGAATTTCCGGCGACCTGCGCTTCATCGAACAGGCGCTGGCCCGTGGCGGCCATCCGGTGAAGGCCGTCGCGCACTGCTTCTGCATGCCGTGAGCGGCGTCGACCACCGCCCGCGCTGGCGCCTGGACGGACAGCTGGCGCTGGTGACCGGCGGCAGCGCCGGCATCGGACGCGCCATCGCCTCGGAGCTGCTGGGCTTCGGCGCGCGCGTGCTGATCGCCGCGCGCGACGGCGACGCGCTGGAGGCCGCGCGCGAGGAGCTGCTCGAACAGCACCCCGACGGCGAACTGCGCGCCCTGATCGCCGACGTCGCCGACGACGAGCAGCGGCGCGAGCTGCTCGACTGGGTGGAGGACCAGGGCGAAGGCCTGCACATCCTGGTCAACAACGCCGGCGGCAACCTGAGCAAGGCCTCGGTCGACTACACCGAGGACGAGTGGCGCGAGATCTTCGAGGTCAACCTGTTCAGCGCCTTCGAGCTCAGCCGCTACGTCCACCCGCTGCTCGCGCAGCATGCGGCCAGCTGCATCGTCAACGTCGGCAGCGTCTCCGGGACCACCCATGTCCGCACCGGCGCACCCTACGGCATGAGCAAGGCCGCGCTGCAGCAGATGACCCGCAACCTCGCCTGTGAGTGGGCCGAGGACGGCATCCGCGTGAACAGCGTGGCGCCCTGGTACATCCGCACCCGACGCACCTCGCCGTCGCTGGCCGATCCCGACTATCTGGACGACGTGCTGCTGCGTACCCCGATGGGACGCATCGGCGAGCCCGAGGAAGTGGCGGCCGCGGTCGCCTTCCTGTGCCTGCCGGCCGCAGGCTACGTCACCGGCGAGTGCATCGCCGTCGACGGTGGCTTCCTGCGCTACGGGTTCTAGCCGGCGCGCGGCGGCTCCCGGACGGGCGTGCCGCGGTCACGCGGCGGCGCGAGCGGATCGGCCGGCTGCGCCGGTTCCGGGTCGATCGGACGGTCCGGCACGGGATCGGTCGGCTGGTCGGGCACGGGGTCGATCGGCTGGTCCGGGACCGGATCGATCGGCTGGTCGGGGACCGGATCACGGGCGGGGTGGGGCGCTTGTCCCGGGACTTCGCGCGGGTCGGGCATCGCGGCCATCGGTCACTCCACGTGGGGTGGGGCAGTGATGCTGACGCACGCGGGATGGCATCGGCGTGAACCGGTCATCGAGGCAGTCGACGGCATCCACGCCAGCATCCGCGCACGCCGCTCCGACCGCCGGCACCGCCACTTCACGGACCCGCCATCGCGGCGGCGCTACGGTCATGCGCCCCGCATCGCGTGGAGACGCCGGTGGCGCGCAGCAGGACGCTGAAACTCGCGACCTTCAACGTCAACGGCATCGGCACGCGCCTGCCGCACCTGCTGGCGTGGCTGGACAAGGAAGCTCCCGACATCGTCGCGCTGCAGGAGCTGAAGGCGGTCGACGAGGCGTTTCCGGTCGACGAGCTCGAGGCCGCCGGGTACGGGGCGCTCTGGCACGGACAGCGCTCCTGGAACGGCGTGGCCCTGCTCGGACGCGACACCGTGCCGGTGGAAAGCCGGCGCGGCCTGCCGGGTGATCCGAAGGACATCCAGAGCCGCTACCTCGAGGCCGCGATCCACGGCATCGTCGTCGGCGCGATCTACCTGCCCAACGGCAATCCGTTCCCCGGCCCGAAGTACGACTACAAGCTGGCCTGGATGCGCCGGTTGCAGCGGCATGCGAAGAGCCTCGTCGACCTGCCGCATCCGGTGGCGCTGCTCGGCGACTTCAACGTGATCCCCCACGACAGCGACGTCTACGATCCGAAGTCCTGGCGCAGGGACGCGCTGTTCCAGCCCGAGGTGCGCGAGCGCTACGAGGAGCTCCTGGCGCAGGGCTGGACCGACGCGTTGCTGGAGGTTTTCGGCGAGGAGCGGCCGTACACCTTCTGGGACTACTTCCGCCAGCATGCCGAGCGCGACCGTGGCCTGCGCATCGACCACCTGCTGCTCAATCCGGTGCTGGCGAAGGGCCTGAAGGAGGCCGGCGTCGACCGCTGGGTCCGGCTGCAGGAGAAGGCCAGCGACCATGCGCCGACCTGGGTGGTGGTGAAAAAACCCGCGGCCTGACGGGCCGTGTGCTCAGCCGCGCAGCAGCGCCTGGAACGCGGCTGCGTCCGGAGTCGCGTGGCCGTGCGCGGTGTTGTCGAAGATGAGCCAGGCCTCGCCGCGTGGCGCCACGTGTGTGCGCACCCGCGCTGCCAGGTCCGCGCGCGCGTCGGCGTCGTATGCGCTGTAGTAGATCCGCGGCGACCCGTGCCAGCGCCAGTAGCCGAGTCCCGCGTGGCCGCCGGGTTCGGCCGCCTGCGGCAGCGGTGCCGGGTCGGCCGCGACGCGCGCGATGCGGTGGCGCTGCCACAGCGCATCGACGCGCGCAGTGAACCAGCTCGCATGCCGGGCCTCGCAGGCCACGCCGCCCGGCCAGCGGCGCCGCAGTCCCGCGAAGAAGGCCGACGCGACCCGGCCGTCGTAGGCCAGCGAAGGCGGCAGCTGGACCAGCAGGCAGCCCAGGCGCGTGCCGAGCCCGCCCGCCTGCGCGAGGAAATCGTCCAGCAGCGGCAGCGCGCCGCGCAGTCCGTGCTCGTGGGTGATCGTGCGCGGCAGCTTCACCGAGTAGCGGAAGTGCGCCGGGACCGTCTCCGCCCAGCGCGCATAGGTCTCGCGCCGGTGCGGTCGATAGAACGAGGAGTTGATCTCGGTCGCGTCGAACAGCGTCGCGTAGCGCGCGAGCGCGCTGTCGCCGGCGCCGAACAGGCCGCGGTGCGCGCTGGCGATCGACCAGCCGGCGGTGCCGATGCGGATCGTGGACCTGGGCGCGGGCGTTCGGGGCATGGGCAGCACGCGGCGGGCGGGTCGCATCGATAGCAGCCATCCGCGTCCCGGGGCCGTGAACGCGCGCGCCCAGCCGCCTGCCCGGTGCCGCTTCACGCAGCGGGGATGGCGCGCTGCGCAGCATGCACGGTCGTTTCCCTGCGCGGAGGATGTTCGAGTGACCGGGAGGATCTGGACCATCGGCCACTCCACGCGCAGCTGGGAGGAGTTCCTCGAGCTGCTCGCAGTGCACGGCATCGAAGCGATCGCCGACGTGCGGCGATTCCCCGGCTCCCGGCGCTATCCCTGGTTCGCCAGCGAGGCGATGGCGTCGGCGCTGCCCGAGGCCGGGATCGGCTATCGGTGGCTGCCACAGCTGGGTGGACGGCGGCGGGCGCAGCCGGGCTCACCCAACGGTGGCTGGCGCAACGCCGCCTTCCAGGGCTATGCCGACCACACCGCCAGCGCGGAATTCGCCGAGGGCCTGGCGCAGGCGCTGGAGCTGGCGCAGGCGCGGCGCACCGCGCTGATGTGCGCCGAGGCCGTGTGGTGGCGCTGCCACCGGCGCCTGGTCGCCGACCTGCTGGTGCACCGGGGCATGGAGGTGCTGCACGTCATCGACGCCAAGCCGCCGCAGCCCCACCCGCTCAACGAAGCCGCGCGCCCGGCGGGCACGCTGCTGGTCTATCCGCCGGTGCAGGCCACGCTGTTCGACGGCTGAGCCCGGCGTCGACGGGTGCGCGCCTCAGCCCTCCGGCAGCCCGCAGGTGGTGTCGGACAGGATCGTCGAGACGCGCGCGAAGGCGTCCTGCAGGGGACCGCGCGCCTCCCCGCGTGCGTAGCGCCAGGTGGATTCGATCTCGCGCCCGCGCTGCCGCCAGCCATCGCAGGCTTCACCGTCGGGGATGCGTTCGCAGCGGTCGTACTGCCATTCGCAGGCCGCGCCAGCGGCGAGGCCCGGGTCGCCATTGATGCCGACGGTCTGCAGCGGCACGCACCGCGGTTTGGGTTCGACGTCCTCGCTGACGTAGCGGTCGTTGCCCGGCGTGTGGCAGCGGAAGATCGGCGGCGGCGGCAGGCGGTCCGCATCGGCGATGCGCGCAGGAGCCGGCGCATCGGGGCGCTCGGGTGCCGCCTTCGCGGCCGTGGTTGCGGGGGCCTGCGCCGCGCCCTGGGCCTCACGCGGGGCGGGTGCGGGCGTCTGCGGCACATAGACCGGCATGGGCGGCGGCGGCTCGATGACGGTGCGTTCCTGCCGCGTGCCGGCGGGGCAGGCTTCATCGTTCTGCACGGTCAGCGCGCCCGCGGCGTCGGTGCAGCGGTAGATGACGACCTGCTGGGCGGCCGCGGCGGGACAGGCGCCCGCGAGGGCGGCCAGCGCGGCCAACAGGCCGAGCCGGCGTCGGGTGGATCGAAGCATCAGTACGTCCTGCAGTCGCGATCGAGGCGGGCGTTGAGTCCGCGCTCTTCGACGCGCAGGGTATCGCGCTCGACCTGCTGCGCGTTGAAGAAGCGCCGGCGGATGTCCTCGCGGCGGTCGCGCAGGCGCGCGCAGGTTTCCGCCGGCGGCAGGGCCTGGCAGGGATCGCGTTCGACGTAGCCGCCGATGGCACCGTGCGCATGGCCGCCGTGTGGCGGGCGTGGGCGCGGGCCGGCGGCGGCGCCCGGGTCGGGACGCGGTGGATCGGCGGGGATGCTGATGCGGCTGACCGGCGGCGCGCTCAGGCCACTGCCAGGACGGGTGGTCGGCCCGCGGGCGCCGATGTCGCCCCGGCCTCCAGCACCCGGGCGCCCCGGCCGGTTCGGGCCGTCGCCGTGCGCGTAGCCTCCGATGGGCCAGCCACCGCCGGTCCACGCCGGGATCCAGCGCTCCTCGCCGAGACCCGTGTCGCTCTCGTAGGTGCTGCCGTCCTCGCGCACGCATTCGTACAGGGGCTGTGCCGCGGGGACGGACACGTACTCCACCGTCGGCCCGCCTGGCGGCATGGACGGCTCCGGGGCGGCCGCGCGTGGCGCCGGGCGGCCATCCACCGGACGCACCATGCTGCGGACCTGCTGATCGGCACCGTCGCCGCAGGGGACGTTGCCGATCACGACCTGGCCGTCGGCGCCGGCACAGCGATAGATGGTGACTTCGCCGGCCGTGTCCTGCGCCAGCGCCAGCGGCGCCGACGCCAGCAGGCAGGCGGTCAGCAGCAGCGCGGCGAAGCGGGCAGGAACCGGGCTCATCGCCGCATCTTGCGCCGCCAGCTGCGGGGAGGGAAGCGCAGCGGCCAAGGCGACGCCCGTGGGGCGGGCGTGGTTCGGCGCGACCTCAGCCGCGCAGCACGGCTCCGCTCAGGGCGTCGCGGATGGCCGTGGGCTGCGAAAGGCCTCCCGTGTCGCCCGGCAGGATCGCGTCGACGGCGGCGCGCAGGGCGGGCGTGAGTTCCGCCTCCGTGCGTGCCGGCGGTTCCCCGGCGGCATTGGCGCTGGTCGAGACCAGCGCGCCACCAAAGCCGAGGCACAGCGCCCGCACCAGCGGGTGCCCGGAGACGCGGACCGCCACGCCGGCGTGGTCGCCGGTGATCCAGCGGGGCACGCGCGCGGTGGCGGGCACCACCCAGGTATTGGCGCCTGGCCAAGAGGCGAGGACCGCCTCGCGGCGGCCTGGCGGCAGTGCGTCCCAGTCCACCAGTCCGTCGAGTTGGCCCACGTCCGCGGCGACCAGCAGCAGGCCCTTGGCGAGCTCGCGCTGCTTGATCGCCAGGAGGCGCATCACCGCCGCTTCGCTGAAGGGGTCGCAGCCCAGCCCCCAGACGGCCTCGGTCGGACAGGCGATGACGCCTCCATCGCGGAGGGCGGCGAGCGCCGCGTCGAGTCGGGGATCTGGACGCATCGTGGGCAGGGCGTGGACCGGTATCGGTAGCTGGCTTGGGTGGCCAGCTTACCCGTGCCAGGGAGCAGCGGGTGCACCAAGGGCACTGGGCGTACCGGGCGTACCGGGCGCACCGGACGCACCCTGCGCTGGATGAAGGATCTGCGCCGGGTCCGGCCTCCGCGCCGACTGCGCCGCGACGGCCGCCAGCTTGCGATCGGACTCCTCGACCGGAACGAGCGCGGCGTGCACGACCGACACCTGGACACGTCGCTGCGCCGGATCGTCCAGCCGGCCTTCGATGGCGAACAGCTGTCCCGTCGTGCCCAGGACGACGTGGTCGACGCTCCGGAGCGCATGGACCGATCCGTGCGTTGGGTCGCCCTGCGGTCCATCGGCCCCGCGGCAGCGGGCCAGCAGGCAGCGACTGATGCGTTCGCAGGTGTCGACGTCATAGGGCTCGCCGCGGGCGGCGCCGATGTCGCGCACGCCCGCGCGGATGCACCGGTACATGGCGTGGTCGGGATGGGTTGGTTCGCCGGGATCGGCAAGCGTGGGCCCGTGCGCCGGCGTCGCGGCGTCACCGGGCCGCGCCCGCGCCGCCGCCATCCGGGCCGCCGGATCCAGCAACAGCCTGCGCGTGGACCCGTCGACAACGCCGGAAGCGTCGAGCCCGTTCCACAGCTGGAAGTTCTCCACCGCCTGGTGCGTGCTGGTCCCGAAGATGCCATCGGCAGCGAGTGCACGCCCCCGCCCGTCCCGGATACCGAGGCCGTCCAGCGCTTCCTGGAGCTCGCGCACGTGGCTGCCGTGCATCCCGAGCTGCAGGTCGCGGGACGCAGGCCTCGTCGGTTGGGGCGCTGGGGTCACGCGGAGGAAGTCGGGAAGACCGTCCCGGATCAATGGCGGCTCCGACGGTTGTGGCAACGTGAGTCGCTCGAGCGCCCGTCGAAGGTCGTGCGGCCACCCTGTTTGCTCCTCGAGTATTTCTGCCTTCACCGCAGCAATCAGCGCAGGCACATGCGCTTCCCACGCCGTGGCATAGCGCTTGCAATCCTCGGCCGCTTTGATCGTCCACTCTTGCCTGGTGATGCCGTTTACCACCCGTCGGGCGTTGTACGAGTCTTCTGTTTCGTTGTTGATGTACCGGTCCAGGCGGCGGCCCGTGAAAAGGCCGTCCCGCATTCCGATAACGAGGATCTTCGCCGCCAGCTCGGGATCCTTGGCCCCATCCGGATTGCTCATCAGTGTGCCACCCAACCCCAGAAGCTCGTCGAACTTCTTGTAGTTGTAGTCGTGGGTCAGATGCACGTATCCGCGCCCGTAATAGTCCTCGCCGCCGCTGTAGCCAAGCTTTCTCGCCTGGCTTCTCCCGAAGTCTTCGTCAGGTGCGGTGAAGTTTCGCGTCTCATGCTGTGCGGTCGCCAGGATGTAGGCGATCTGCTTGGGATCGTCTACCCCGTACTCGAGGGCCGTCCTGACGATCAGCCGCACAGATGCCGCCCGCTCGATTCCGAATCCGCCGGTGCTGCGGCCGTGTCCGCTCATTGCTGCACCTCCGTGTGCAGGTTGGCGCGTCACTTCGTGTCGATGATGACCCGGAGTTCGCCTTCTACCAGTCGCTCCGTCACGGTCGCAGGTGCGCCCTGGATCGAGTCGTCCGTGGTCACTCGCTCGACAAGTTCCGGGCGGCCGTCGTCGACCAGGTACGTTTCCCGCACCCGTACACAGCATCCAGTGAGTGAATCAGCGGTAATGCGCGAACCGTCGACGCCGAACAGCCCGGTGTATCCCACCGTGAGATCCGAGAGCGCCCGGTTGAGACGGAATGCACCCCGGGGTTCGTCGAACAGGTAGACGTCGAACGACGGGCCTCCATAGGCGCCGTCGCGCCCGGACCAGAGCAGAAGGTCCTCGTGATCATCGGCGTTGACGTCGCTGATCACGATTGAATGCGCCTCTGGCCTGGCATCGACGGGCAGCGGACCTCGGAACGCCAGGGCATCAGCCCTGACCAGCATCGGACCTGTGTTCAGCGCATGCTGCGTTGCGGCGTCGGGAAAGGCGATGTCCAGCTGTGTGCCGCTGCAGAAAAGCAGACCTTCGACGACTGCTTCGCAGTTGTCTGCCTTGAGTCGCATGTCCACGCCGCTCGCGTCGATCCGAAGGCCGTTGGGGCTTCGGAGAGTGTCCTGGAGCGATCCGCCAGCGGCTGGATCGGAGGCAGCGGGTCTGGATCCAGGCTTCGGCTCCTGATCGAGAGCCTCGGCCTCGGATGGCGTGAAGCCGCACGCACCCAGCAACACCACGCCAGCCAACGCCACTGCACGGAACTCCATGTCCATGTCACGTCCTTGTCGATCCAGTCACCGCTGTATATCACGGTGACCGGGCCGTCGCCCTCCGGACTCAGAACGGAGCGCTGTCGGAATCGTCCACCTTGGCCGTGGCCGCCCCGGAGACGACCTTGGCGGCGGTTTTCCGCGCAGCGGCCGGGGCCGCGGACTTCGCCACCGTCTTCGCGGCCGCCTTCTTCGCGGTCTTCCTGGCGACCTTCTTCGCGCCGGCCTTCTTCGTGGCCTTCTTCGTGGCCTTCTTCGTCGCGACCTTCTTCGCCGCCGCCTTCTTCGCCGGTGCCTTCTTGGCAGCGACCTTCTTCGCCGCGGCCTTCTTGCCGAAACGGCCGCGCGCGGGCTTGCCGGTTTCCTCCAGCAGCTGCACCACCTCGTCGAGCGTCAGCGAAGCCGGTTCGCGATCCTTCGGGATCTTGCCGTTGAGCTTGCCGTCGCTGATATAGGGGCCGTAACGGCCGTTGAGGACCTGGATGTCGCTGCCCTCGAACTCCTTGATGATGCGGTTGCGCGCGATCTCTTCCTTTTCCTCGATCAGGAACACCGCGCGGTCGAGTTCGATCGTGTACGGATCGTCTTCCTTGCCGAGCGAGGCGTAGCTGCTGCCGCGCTTGGCGAACGGACCGAAGCGGCCGACGCCGACGCTGACCTCCTCGCCGTTGTGTTCGCCGAGCGTGCGCGGGAGGCGGAACAGGTCGATGGCCTGCTCCAGGGTGATGGTGTGCATGCTCTGGCCGGGGCGCAGCGAGGCGAAGCGCGGCTTGTCCTCGGCGTCCTCGGCGGTGCTGCCGATCGCGGCGTAGGGTCCGTAGCGTCCCAGGCGGACGCTCACCGGCTTGCCGGACTTGGGGTCGGTGCCGAGCTCGCGCGCGCCCGTGGCCTGGCTGCGGTCGACGCTCTCGGTCTTTTCCTCGACGAGTTCCTTGAACGGGCCCCAGAACTTCTCCATCAGCGGCACCCAGTCCTCCTCGCCGCGGCTGACGGCGTCGAGCTCGTCCTCCATCTTCGCGGTGAAGTCGTAGTCCACGTAGCGGGTGAAGTGCCCGCTGAGGAAGTTCGACACCGCGCGGCCCACGTCGCTGGGGCGGAAGGCGCGGCCTTCCATCTCGACGTACTTGCGGAACTGCAGGGTCTGGATGATCGAGGCGTAGGTCGACGGGCGACCGATGCCGTACTCCTCGAGCGTCTTCACCAGCGACGCTTCGGTGAAGCGCGGCGGCGGCTGGGTGAAGTGCTGGTCGGCGTGCACGCGGTCGAGCGGGATGCGATCGCCGGGCTTCATGGCCGGCAGCTTGCGACCCTCGTCGTCGTCGTCCTTGCCCTTGGCGTCCTTGCCTTCCTCGTAGACGGCGAGGAAGCCGGGATCTACCACCGTGGTGCCGCTGGCGCGGAAGCCATGCTCGCTGCCGGCGGCGAGATCGACCGACACGGTGTTGAGCGTGGCCGGGACCATCTGCGAGGCCACCGCGCGCTTCCAGATCAGCTCGTACAGGCGGCGCTCGTCGTCGGACAGGAAGCGCGACACCTGCGCCGGCGTGCGCAGTGCGGACGTCGGGCGCACCGCCTCATGGGCTTCCTGCGCGTTCTTCGACTTGGTCTGGTAGAAGTTCGGCTTGTCGGGAAGCGCGCGCGTGCCGTAGTCACGGGCGATGACGTCGCGGATCTCCGACAGCGCCTCGGACGACAGGCTGACCGAGTCGGTACGCATGTAGCTGATCAGGCCGACCGCGCCTTCCTCGCCGATCGCCACGCCCTCGTACAGCTTCTGCGCCACCTGCATCGTGCGGCGGGTGGTGAAGCCGAGCTTCCGCGAGGCCTCCTGCTGCAGCGTCGACGTGGTGAAGGGCGGCGCCGGGCGGCGCTTGCGCTCCTTGCTGGCGACGTCGGTGACGTGCAGCGCGCCCTGCGCGGCGGTGACGATGCGCGTGCGCGCGTCCTCGGCGGTGTCGCCGTCGGTGACGGTGAACTGCTCGAACTTCCTGCCGTCGAGCTTCGTGAGCTTGGCGCTGAAGCCCTGCGACGGGTGCGCGCACTCGGCTTCGATGGTCCAGTACTCGCGGGCGACGAAGGCTTCGATCTCCTCCTCGCGTTCGACGATCATGCGCAGCGCCGGCGACTGCACGCGGCCGGCGGACAGGCCGCGCTGCACCTTGCGCCACAGCACCGGCGAGAGGTTGAAGCCGACCAGGTAGTCCAGCGCGCGACGCGCCTGCTGGGCATCGACCAGGTCGGTGGCGATGGCGCGGGGCTTCAGCATCGCCTCCTTGATCGCGCGCGGCGTGATCTCGGTGAACACCACGCGCTGCAGCTCCTTGCCTTCGAGCAGGCCGCGCTCCCTCAGGATCTCGGCGATGTGCCAGCTGATCGCCTCGCCCTCGCGGTCCGGGTCGGTCGCGAGGTAGATGCCGTCGGCCGCCTTGGCCGCCTTGGCGATCGCCTCGACGTGCTTCTCGTTCTTGTCGATCAGGTCGTAGCGCATCCGGAAGCCGTTGGCCGGATCGACCGCGCCCTCCTTGGGCACCAGGTCGCGGACATGGCCGTACGAAGCCAGGACCTGGAAGTCCTTGCCGAGGTACTTGTTGATCGTCTTGGCCTTGGCGGGCGACTCGACGATGAGGAGGTTCTTGGCCATGCGGCAGGGGTTTCCGGGACGGCGGCGCCGTGCCTTGAGGTGTGGACGTGTAGACGGCAACGCCCGGGACGAGGCCCCGGGCGTGCGACGGCTGCTATTTATAGTGGAATCACGGCGGCGGTGGGGCTGTCAAGGCGCGAGTCCGCGCCGGCATCCGCGCCCGGACAGGACTCAGTGCACGGTTTCGGGCTCGTCCACGAACATCTGGGTCTCCATCCAGGCATAGGCCGCCTCGGACCCCGGCTGGTTGAAAAGGACCATCAGCACCACCCATTTCAGGTCGTCGAGGTCCAGCTCGTCCTGGTCGAGGGCCATCGCGCGGTCGACCACCAGCTCGCGGCGGTCGGCGTCGATCACCCCGTGCTGCTCGAGGAACATCAGGAACCCGCGCGACTCGACGTCGAGCTTGGCCTCCTCGTGGCTGGAGAACAGGCGCGTGGGACCGTCGGCGCGCGCCGGCCCGTCCACCGGGCGCTGGGCGGCCAGGGCGTCGAGCCAGTCGAAGGCCTTGCTGGTTTCGGCGGGGCTGAATCCGGCCTGGAGCAGGCCGTTCTGGAGGGAGTCGCGGTCGCGGACCGGGTCCGCGTCTTCGGTGAAGTAGTGTTCGAACAGATAGAGCAGGACGTCCAGGATGCTCTCTTTCATTTCCCCCCGGCCTGCGCCCGGGGGCGCGTTACTGAGACTTTCGGGAATAGCGGCCGTGCCCGACCTCGACCCGACCCTCCAGCTCCATGAGCAGCAGCATGCTGCCTAGTTCCGCGGCCGTCAATCCGGTGCGCGAGACCAGTTCATCCATACCGGTGGGGTCGTGACCCAGTGCTTGCCACAAGCGCTGGTGGTCGGGAGTTGCAGGTGGGCCGGCGGCGCCGGGCACCCTCGCGGCGCTCCCGGGGGCATCAATGGGGGCGGCCAGGCGCCCGCGCAAGTCGTCGGCGAGGGTGGTCGCCAGGGCGGTGAGCGACTCGAGGACCTCCGAAGGCGTTTCCACCAGGCCGGCGCCGTCACGGATCAGGCGATGGCAACCGCGGGCCTTGGGGTTGTGGATCGAGCCCGGGACGGCGAAGACCTCGCGTCCGGCCTCGCCGGCGAGGCGCGCGGTGATCGCGGCACCCGAGCGCAGCGCCGCCTCCACCACCAGGACGCCCAGCGACAGCCCCATCACGATCCGGTTGCGGCTGGGGAAGGCGCCCTTGCCGTAGGCCGTGCCGGGCGGCAGTTCGCTGACCACCGCGCCCGACTCCGCGATCCGCGCGTACAGCGCCGCGTTGCGCCGCGGGTAGGGCTGGTCGATCGCGGTGCCGAGCACGGCCACCGTGCGCCCGGCCGAGGCCGCCAGTGCGCCCTCGTGGGCGGCGGTGTCGATGCCCGCCGCCAGGCCGCTGGTGACCGCGAGGCCGCCTTCGGCGAAGCTGCGGGCGAAGTCGTAGGCGTTGCGCAATCCGCCGGCGGTGGCCGCCCGGCTGCCGACGACGGCGATCGCCGGATGCCAGAGCAGGTGGGCATCGCCGAGGACCCAGAGCGCCAGCGGTGCGCCGGGAAGCCGCGCGAGCAGCGACGGATAGTCGGGATGGTGGATGCCGACCAGGCGGCGCCCGTGCCCGCCCTCGAGCCAGCGCTGCCACCGCGTGAGCTCCGCACCCCCATCCGTGGCCATCAGTGCGGCGCGCTGGGCGGGGTCCAGTCCGGCGGCGCGCCAGGCCGACGGGCCCGCACGCAGGGCAGCCGCCGCGCTGCCATGGGACTCCAGCAGCAGGCGCCGCGGCTCGCCGCGGCCGCCCGCCGCGAGCACGCGCAGCAGTGCCGGGATGTCTTCGCTGTCCATGGCCCAGCCTCGCCCGGAAACGGCGACGGCGCCCTGGGGCGCCGTCGCGTCGTTCGGTCGGGAAAGGCCGCGGCCTCAGTAGGTCGCGTCCGGGTGCTTCAGGTGGTAGCCGACGCGGCTCGGCTTGATGCTGTCCATGACCAGGCCGTAGCTGACCTTGTCGAAGGTGCGGAACACCATCACGTGGCCGGCGAACTCGTCGGGCAGGCGCACCTTGTTCTCGAAGAACACGGTGTCCTCTTCGCGGTCCAGGCCCTTCTCGACGCGGTCGACCGTGTTGGTGCCCTCGCGCCAGATGGAGAACACCGTGCCGTTGTCCACGCCCTCGCGGGCACCGACCGACAGCGCGATGACGTCGCGCGGGCCGCCGGAGGTCAGCATGTCGGTCACCGCCAGCACGCGCGCCTTGCCGTAGTCGGTCTGGACCTTGGGCGGATGCGGGAAGAACTGCAGGTCGTAGGGCTGGGCGTCCACCGGCACCACGCGGTCGCCGATGCGGACCTCGCGGCCCTCCTCGTCGAGCAGCAGGGTGCTGGCCTGGATGCCGCCGACTTCGCCGCGGGTCAGGGTGCCGGCGGTCACGCGCATCAGCTCGTGGCCCAGCACTTCCTGGCCCTTGTCGGGCATGACGACGTTGGCCCAGTACTGGCCCCAGTCGATGCTGCGGCGGCCAGTGGCGTCGAGCTCGTCCTTGCCGAAGGTGTCGCAGCACAGGCCGGCGCGAAGCAGGTGGGTGTAGCGCACGGTCGGACGCAGCACCGCGTAGCGGGTGCCGGGCGAAGCCTCGCCCAGGCCGCGGACGTAGACCACCTGGCCGCGGCTGGCGCGCATGCGGTCTTCCTCGAGGCCGACCACGTAGGGCATGTGGTCGAAGTCGTCGACGACGCGCAGGTCCTTGAGGAAGGGCTCGATCTCGGACAGCGGCACGGCGTTGATCGGCGCCGCCTCGGTCCGCGGGCCCGGCGTGACGCCGACGCGGTTGAGGTAGGCCAGGCTGATCACGTCGCCCGGATAGATCAGGTGGGGATTGGCGATCTGCGGGTTGGCCTGCCAGATCTCCGGCCACAGCCAGGGCTTCTGCAGGAAGCGGCCCGCGATGTCCCAGAGGGTATCGCCACGCACCACCACATATGTATCAGGATGGTCGCCGCGCAGGCCCTGGGCCGCCGCGTACGTAGCCACCGTCAGCATTGCTACTGCAACACCCGTGCGTAGCGCATTCGAAACGCGCTGAAGCTTGCCGGCCATCTACCTGCTCCCCTTGGAGATTTCCCCGTATAGCGACCGCACTATGCCTACAGGAACGGACCCTGCGCAAGCCTGCCGGCGGTACAATCCGGGGCCGTGCCGCACGGTTGTGACGGCCGCCACCCTTTCCCCCACGCCCGCATGTCCCTGATCACGATCCTCGAGCACCCCCATCCGAACCTGCGCAAGGTCGCCAGCGCGCGCGAGGCCGCGGCCATCGCCGACCCGGCGTTCCAGCGCCTGCTCGACGACATGTTCGAGACCATGTACGCGGCGCCCGGCATCGGACTGGCCGCCACCCAGGTCGACGTCATGGAGCGCTTCATGGTGATCGACGTCACCGAGGAGCGCGAGCAGCCGCTGGTGTTCATCAACCCGGTGATCCGCGAGCGCTCCGCCGAGCTCCGCGTGCACCAGGAAGGCTGCCTGTCGATCCCGGGGATCTTCGCCGATGTCACGCGCGCCGACGGCATCGAGGTCGAGGCGCTCGACCGCCATGGCAAGCCCTTCACCCTGGCCGTCGACGGCCTGCTGGCCACCTGCGTCCAGCACGAGGTCGACCACCTGGACGGCAAGCTGTTCATCGACTACCTCTCGCCGTTCAAGCGCGAGCGGGCGATGAAGAAGTACGACAAGCTGCGCCGGCATGACTGACCGCCGCGTGCCCGGCGCGACGGCGGTGGCGCGATGAGGATCGTGTTCGCCGGCACCCCGGAGTTCGCGGTGCCCTCGCTGCGTGCGGCCTGCGGCAAGGCCGAGGTGGTCGCGGTCTATACCCAGCCCGACCGGCCCGCGGGCCGCGGTCGCGGGCTGCAGGCCTCGCCGGTCAAGCAGGAAGCGCTGGCGCGCGGCATCCCGGTGCTGCAGCCGGAGACGCTGAAGTCCCAGGTCTCGCGCGACGCACTGCGCGCGCTCCGGCCGGACCTCATGGTGGTGGTGGCCTACGGCCTGCTGCTGCCGCAGAAGGTCCTCGACATCCCGGACGAAGGCTGCTGGAACGTGCACGCCTCGCTGCTGCCGCGCTGGCGCGGCGCGGCGCCGATCCAGCGTGCGATCGAGGCCGGCGACGCCGAGACCGGCGTCTGCCTGATGAAGATGGAGAAGGGACTCGATACCGGCCCGGTGCTGCTGTCGCAGTCGCTGGCGATCGGCGAGCACGAGACCGGCGGACAGCTGCACGACCGCCTGGCCGAACTCGGCGCTCAGGTGCTGTCCGACGGCCTGGGCCTGCTGCGCGCGGGCATCCGCCCGGTGCCGCGACCGCAGCCTGTCGCCGGCGTGACCTATGCCCACAAGCTCGACAAGGCGGAGGCCGGGCTTGACTGGTCGCAGCCGGCCGCGGTGTTGGCTCGAAAGGTCCGCGCGTTCAATCCCTGGCCGGTCGCCGAGGTGGTGCTCGCCGGCGAACGCCTGCGGATCCACGGCGCGGTGGCGGTCGATGCGCCGGCAGGTGCCCAGCCGGGCACGGTGCTGGCCGCCGGGCGTGACGGCATCGACGTCGCCTGCGGCGAGGGCGCGCTGCGCATCCGCGTGCTGCAGCGCGACGGCGGCAAGGCGATCACCGCCGCCGACTGGCTCAACGCCCGCCGCGACCTCGCTGCGCGATGAGTGGCCGCGCGCCGCGCGCCGCCGCCGCGCGCGTGCTCGACGCGGTGCTGCACCACGGCCGGTCGCTGAAGGCCGAACTGTCGCGTGCCCTGCCGGCGCTGCCCGACCCGCGCGACCGCGCCCTGGTGGAAGCGATCTGCTTCGCCGCGCTGCGCCAGCGTGCGCGCGCCGACGCTGCGCTCGCGGCTTGGATGCCGAAGCCGCCGGGTCGCCGTGACGGCGACCTGCGCGCGCTGCTGCATGTCGGCTTCGCCCAGCTCGACCCGCTGGGACTGGCGCCGCACGCCGCGGTGGGCGAGACCGTCGACGCCGCCCGCGATATCGGCCGCGCGCACCAGGCGAAGCTGGTCAACGCCCTGCTGCGGCGTGCCCAGCGCGAAGGCCTTCCCGCATCCAGCCCCGCCGACGCCTGGCCAGCCTGGCTGCGCGACGGGGTCGCGGCCGACTGGCCCGGCGACGCCGATGCGATCTTCGCCGCCAGCGCACGGCCGGCCCCGACCTGGCTGCGCGTGAACCGGCGGCGCGGCGGACGCGAGGCCTACCTGGCCCGCCTGCAGGCAGCGGGCATCGAGGCCGTGGCCGACGACACGCTGGACGATGCGCTGCGCCTCCCGGCCTCGATCGCCGTCGGCGCGTTGCCCGGGTTCGCCGAAGGCGACGTGTCGATCCAGGACGGCGCCGCGCAGGCGGTTGCCGATGCGCTCGCGCCTCCCGCCGGTGCGCGCGTGCTGGATGCCTGCGCCGCGCCGGGCGGCAAGTCGGCCCACCTGCTCGAGCGCGATCCGACGCTGCGGCTCCTGGCGCTCGACGTCGATCCGGCCCGGCTGTCCCGCGTGCGCGACACCTGGCGGCGCCTGGGCCTGGGCGAGGGCATCGATCCGGGCGTCACCGCGTGCGTCGCCGACGCGGCCGAGCCGGGCCCCTGGTGGGACGGCGAGCCGTTCGACGCGATCCTCGTCGACGCACCGTGCTCGGCGACCGGCATCGTGCGCCGCCAGCCCGACGTGCTGCTGCACCGGCGCGCCGCCGACATCGACGCCCTGGTCGCCCTGCAGGCGCGCCTGCTGGATACGGCGTGGACGATGCTGCGGCCCGGCGGCGTGCTGGTCTACGCCACCTGCTCGATCCTGCGCGCCGAGAACCATGCGCAGGTCGACGCCTTCCTGGCGCGGACCGTCGATGCGGTCGCCGATCCCCTGCCGGAGCACTTCGGCCGTGCGCCCGCGGCGGACTCCGCGCCGCACGCCCGCCAGCGCCTGCCTGGCGACGGCGGCATGGACGGGTTCTTCCTGGCCCGGCTGGCGAAGCGTCCGGGCTGAAACGGCGCGCGTGGCGCCTGCTCAGGCGCCTGCGGCCACGGCCCGGTAGTAGACCGCCTCGGTGGCATCGACGAAGCGTTCGATCCCGAACGCGCGCTCGGCATGCGCGCGCGCCGCCGCCCCCATCGCCGGTAGCCGGTCGCGCGCGTCCAGCAGCTGCAGGATGGCGTCGGCCACCCGCGGCGGACTGCGCGCCGGCACGACCCAGCCGTCGACGCCGGGTTCGATGTTTTCCGGAAGTCCGGCGTAGTCGCTGACCAGCACGGGCTTTCCCATCGCCATCATTTCCCGGCAGGCGAAGGAAATGGTTTCCACGTCCCAGGACAGCACGAAGCCCGCGTCGAGCGCCGCCACCATCGGCCGGATGTCGTCGAGCAACCCGGCGAAGCGGACCTGCCCGCCCAGCTCCAGCGCTTCGATCCTTGCCAGTGCATCGTCGGCCGGCGGCTCGCCCGCGAGCAGCACGCTGACGCGTGCGCGTTGCACCTCCGGGAGCAGTGCGAGCGCCTCGACCAGGTCCATCCAGCCCTTGTAGGCGATGGTGCCGGCGTTGGAGCCGAGCAGCAGCACATCGTCTCCGCCGGCCCCCAGCCACTGCCGTCGGGCCTGGCAGCGTGCGTCATCCGGCCAGGGCCGGTACCGCTCGAGGTCGACGCCGTTGGGCACGGCATCCATGGGCAGGCGACCGTAGGGCGTGTCGAGCAGGCGCTTGCGGGTGTCGTCGCAGACCGCGATGACGTGGTCGGTCCCGCGGCGGGCGCGCCACCAGGCGCCCACGCCGGACGCCGGTTTGGAGTTGTGCTTGGTGAACACGATCCGCGGCCGGACCGGCAGCCCGCGCAGCGCCGACAGCACCAGGCGGTGGTCCGCGGACCCGTTGACGTGGACGAGGTCGAAGCGCTCCTCGCGCAGCAGCGCGCGCAGGCTTGCGCGGGCGCGGCGGCGCGCGGCGAGCCGGCGGATCCCGTTGGGGAACGGCTGCGGCACCGCGGACACGCCTTCGAGCCCTTCGGCGCCGGCCAGCAGGCGGCTGCCCGGTGGAGCCGCGACATGGACGCGGTGGCGGCCGCCGAGTGCGCGCGCAAGCGCCAGCACATACGTGGTGTGGCCGCCGCCATGGCAATCGTGGAAGTTGGTGTAGAGGATCTTCATGGCGTCCGTTCGGAGTGCGGCGTGCCCTCGTGCAGCGCCTCCCGCCAGGCCTGGAACATCAGCACGCCCCAGAGGTGGGTGTGCCACTTGCGTTCGCCGGCCTGGAACGCCTGCCACAGCGCGCGGATCGGGGCGGGATCGAAATGCCCTTCCTCGCGCAGCCGGCGCGGATCCAGTTGCGCCTCGCCCCAGTCGCGCAGCGGCCCGCGCAGCCAATCGCCCACCGGCGCGCCGAAGCCGGATTTGGGCCGCTCGACCAGGGCGGTCGGCAGGTAGCGTTCCAGCAGCCGGCGTGGCAGGTGCTTGAGCCGGCCGTCGCGCCATTTCATCGCAAGCGGCAGCGACCAGGCGAACTCCGCCACGCGCCAGTCGAGCAGGGGCGCGCGCGCCTCCAGCGACGCCGCCATGCTCGCGCGGTCGACCTTGGCCAGGACGTCCTCGGGCAGATAGCAGGCGAAGTCGAGCGCCATCAGCGCGTCGGCGTCCCCGCCATTGCGCGGCAGCGCGGCGGGATCGTCATAGGCGGTGGCCAGGCGACGCGCGCCGGTGACCACGGCTTCGGGATGCCGCCAGCGCTGCACGCGGCCGCGGGCGACGTCCTGGATGGATCGCTCCGCGAGCGCGCCGCGCAGCGCCGCCACTCCGCCCAGTCGGGCGCCTTCGCCGTGGTCGCGGGCCAGCAGCGCGCGCAGCGGTGCCGGCATGCGCGCAGCCAGGCTGCGGTTGCGCAGCGCACGCGCGTAGCGGCCATAGCCGAAGAACAGCTCATCGCCGCCGTCACCGGAAAGCGCCACGGTCACGTGGCGCCGGGTCAGCTGGCACAGCAGGGTGGTGGGCAGCTGGGAGGAATCGGCGAAGGGCTCGTCGTAGATCTTCGGCATCGAGGGCACCAGGTCGAGCGCCGCGCGCCCGTCGACGTGCAGCCCGGTGTGCGCGGTTCCGAGATGGCGCGCGACGGCAGCGGCGTGCGCGCTCTCGTCATGCACCGCGTTGTCGAAGCCGATCGAGAAGCTGCGCACCGGATGCGGCGACTGCGCCTGCATCAGCGCGGTGACCAGCGAGGAGTCCGTGCCTCCGGAAAGGAAGGCGCCGAGCGGCACGTCGGCTTCCATGCGCAGCGCGGTGGCGTCGCGCAGCAGCGCGTCGAGCGCATCCAGCGCCGCGGCCTCGTCGCCGGCGAAGCCTTCGGCGATCGCCGCCTCCTGGCGTTCGCGCGCGTTCCACCAGATCTGCTGGTCACGCGCCGGGTCGTGGGCCGCGGCACCGGCGGCCACCCGCGACGCGTCGATGCGCAGCAGCCGCCCGGCGCACAGCTTGTGCACGCCACGCAGGATGGCGTGCGGCGCCGGGATGTAGTCGAAGCGCAGCAGCAGCGCCAGCGCGTCCGGATCGACCTCGGCCGACAGCGCGGGATGCGCGCGCAGCGCGGCCAGCTCGCTGCCGAAGACGAAGCTCCCGTCGGCGCACCAGCCGTAGTACAGCGGCTTCTTGCCGACCCGGTCACGCGCCAGCCAGAGTTCGCGCGCATGCACGTCCCAGGCGGCAAAGGCGAACATGCCGTTGGCACGCGCCAGCGCCGCGTCCACGCCCCATTCGGCGATCGCCGCCAGCAGCACCTCGGTATCGGAGTGGCCGCGGAAGCCGTGGCCCAGGCCTTCCAGCTCCGCGCGCAGCGCGGCATGGTTGTAGACCTCGCCGTTGTAGGCCAGCTGCCAGCGGCCATCGGCCGAGGCCATCGGCTGGTGGCCGAGCGGGCTGAGGTCGAGGATCGACAGTCGGCGGTGGGACAGCACCAGGCCGGCGTCGGCGTCCGCCCAGGTGCCCGCGTCATCGGGCCCGCGGTGCGCGATGGCCGTGCCCATGGCGGCGCCCAGCGCGTGCAGCACGCCGGCATCTTCGGCACGGGGCGCCCAGGCACCTGCGATTCCGCACATGGCAGCGGCCTCAGTCGGCGCGCGCGGACGGCGGCGTCGCCACCGGCTGCCCGTTCTGCAGCAGCCAGAGCATCACCGTCTTCTGGCGCACGTAGTTGGCGCGCACATAGGCGTAGACCAGCCCGTGCCAGCCGTCGAGGAAGCCGGCGCGCAGCACGTAGCCGCGCCAGAAGCGCCAGGCCGGCGCCAGCACCAGCTTGCGCAACGAGGCGCGGCGGCCGCGGGCGAAGTCATGCTCGGCCATCATCCGCGCGTAGCGCTGGGTCTTGGCCAGCTGCTGCTCCAGCGAGCGGTAGGGATAGTGGACCAGGTCGCCCGCCAGGGTGGCCACGCGGCCGTCGACGCTGGCGGCTTCATGCACTTCGCGGTTGCCGCGCCAGCCGCCGCGTCGGCGGTCGAACAGGCGCAGCACCCGGTCGGGATAGGCGTTGCCGTGGCGGAGGAAACGGCCGAAGTAGTGGTCGAGCCTGGCGAAGCGGTAGCCCGCCGCGCCGTCGAAACCAGCGGCGCGCGCGGCAAGGATCGACGTCCGCAGCGCGTCGTCCACGCGTTCGTCGGCATCCAGGCAGAGCACCCAGTCGTGCGTCGCCTGCCCGACCGCGAAGTCCTTCTGGCTGCGGAAGCCATCGAAGGCGCGCTGCAGCACCCGTGCGCCCGCGGCGCGGGCGATGGCTGCGGTGTCGTCGGTCGAGCCGGAATCGACCACGACGATCTCGTCGCAGAACGCGAGCGACGCCAGGCAGTCGCCGATCCGGTCGGCCTCGTTGAACGCGATAATGCAGGCCGAGAGGGCGGGCCCTGGGGCCGAGGACGTGTCGATGGCGGAATACCTGTTGTTCGCGACGGAACGCTATGCGCTGCCCATCCTGCAGCCGCTGGCCGATGCGCTGCAAGACGCCGGCCACGGCGTGCACGCCTGGCTGGTCGACGGCGCGGCGCAGTCGCGGCTCGCGGCGCCGGTGCGCGCGATCGCCAGCGCGCGCGAGGCCGTGGGATTGCGCCCGCGCGCGGTGTTCAGCGCCGCCAACTGGGTGCCGCCCTTCGTCGGCGGGGCCAAGGTGCAGCTGTTCCACGGCTTCAACGTCGAGAAGCGCGAGGACGCGCGCGGCCATTTCCGCCTGCGCGGACTGTTCGACCTGTACTGCACCCAGGGGCCGGCCACGACCGCGCCATTCCAGGCGCTGGCGAAGCAGGCCGGGCACTTCCAGGTGGTCGAGACCGGCTGGCCCAAGCTCGATCCGCTGTTCGGCCCGGAGCCACCGCTGGCGGCGTCACTGCGTGCGCAGGCCGGCGGCCGTGGCGTGGTGATGTCGGCGGCCACCTTCACCGAGCGGCTGAGCGCCGCGCCGCACCTCTACGAGGCGATCGCGGCACAGGTCGCCGATGGCCGGTACTACTGGCTGCTGACCCTGCATCCGAAATGCGCGCCGGCGCTGTTCGCGCGCTACCGCGCGCTGGCCGGCCCGAACGCGGCCTTCGTCGAGCCGGAGCAGCTGGTCGAGGCCCAGCGTGCCGCCGACGTGCTGCTGGCCGACACCACCTCGGTGGTCAGCGAGTTCGTCGTCCAGCGCAAGCCCGTGGTGACCTTCCGCAACCGCGCGCCGAAGCCGCACATGATCGACTTCGACGATCCCGCGCAGCTGCCGGCCATGCTGGACCATGCGTTCGCGCCGGAGCCGGGACTGCAGGCCGCGCTGGCCGCCTACGCCGACAGCATCCACCCCTGGCGCGACGGGCGGTCCTCGCAGCGCGTGCTCGCCGCCACCGAGGCGCTGCTGGCCGGTGAGCTGGGCCGGCTGCGGCGGCGGCCGCTCACGGCCCTGTATCGCGGCCTGCAGATCCGTCGCGAGCTGGGGTACTGGGGACCGACGGGGCGTTGAGGTCGTTCTGCAGCAGCCACAGCCGGATGGTCTTCTGGCGCGCGTTGTCGGCGGTCACGAAGGCGTAGACCAGGCCGGCCCAGCCGTCGAGGAAACCGCCGCGCAGCACGTAGCCGCGCCAGAAGCGCCACCACGGCGCCACGACCAGCTTCGACAGCGTCGCGCGCCTGCCGCGGGCGTGGGCGTGCCCGGCCATCATCTGCGCGTACTGGCCACCCTTTGCCAGCTGGTGCTCGAAGGAGCGGAACGGCAGGTGCAGGAGGTCTCCGTCGAGCGAGCGCACGGGGCCGTCGACGGTGGCACGCTCGTGGATCTCGCGGTCGCCGCGCCAGCCGCCGCGGCGGCGGTCGAACAGCCGCATCTGCCGGTCGGGATAGGCATTGCCATGGCGCAGGAAGCGGCCGAAGTACGCCGAGCAGCGCGCGAACCGGTAACCCGCGGCGCCGCGGAAGCCGTCCGCGCGCGCGGTGCGGATCGCGGCGGCCAGCGCGGGGCCGATACGCTCGTCCGCGTCCACGCACAGGACCCAGTCGTGCGCGGCCTGTTCGACCGCGAACTGCTTCTGGCTGCGGAAGCCGTCGAATGGCCGCACCAGCACCCGGGCGCCCGCGGCTTCGGCGATCGCGCGGGTGGCATCGGTGGAGCCGGAGTCGACCACGACGATCTCGTCGCAGAACGCCAGCGAGGCCAGGCAGTCGCCAAGGCGGTCGGCCTCGTTGAAGGTGATCACGGTGGCGGAGAGGGGCGGCATGGTCGGGCGGGGGGGTGTTGGCACGTGCCCGCGATTATCGCCCGCGGATTCGGGCGGATGCGTCGTGCGGGGCCGCCGCGGTGTCATCCAGTCCGGCCATAATCGCGCCATGGAGCGCAAGCCCGAAGCCAGCGTCATCTTCACCACCTACAACCAGCCGGAGTGGCTGGAGAAGGTGCTGCACGGCTTCGCCGCCCAGGACCGCGACGACTTCGAAGTGCTGGTCGCCGACGACGGCAGCGACGCGCACACGCGCGAACGACTGCAGGCGCTCATCCCGCGCCTGCCGATGCCGGTGCGCCACCTGTGGCAGCCCGACGAGGGCTTCCGCAAGTGCGAGGCCCTCAACAAGGCGATCGCCGCGGCGCGCGCGGACTACCTGGTGTTCACCGATGGCGACTGCATCCCGCGCGCCGACTTCCTGTCGACCCACCTGCGCGAGCGCGAGCGCGGACGCTTCCTCTCCGGCGGCTACCACAAGCTGCCGATGGCCACGAGCCGCGCCATCTCGGAGGAGGACATCCGCAGCCAGCGCTGCTTCGACGCGAGCTGGCTGCACGCCGAAGGCATGCCGCGGTCGCATCGGGACCGCAAGCTCACCGCCGGCCCGGGCATGGCCCGCCTGCTCGACCTGGTCAGCCCGGCGCGCGCGAGCTGGAACGGCCACAACGCGTCGGCGTGGCGGCGCGACGTGCTCGCGGTCAACGGCTTCGACCAGCGCATGCGCTATGGCGGCGAGGACCGCGAGTTCGGCGAGCGCCTGGCCAACGCCGGCATCCGCGGCAAGCGCATCCGCCACCGGGCGATCGTGGTCCACCTTGACCACCCGCGCGGCTACGTGACCGCCGAGGGCGTCGCCTTCAACCGCGCGCTGCGCGAGGAGACCCGCCGCGCCCGGCGGACCTGGACCGGATGCGGCATCGATGCCGGCCCGGCGCCGGACGTGCGGCCGGCCGCGACCATCGGGCAGGCCAGCCGCGCCTGACTGGCCCGCGGGCCGCTACCAGCGCAGCGGCATCCGCGCCAGCTCGGCCGCCAGCCGGCCATGCAGCGCGCGGGCCTCGGCCTCGGGGATGAAGCGCAGGCGCAGCGGTTCCGAGCCCGGCCGGGCGCCCGCGGTATCGAGCCACAGGCTGGCCATGCCGAAGGCGCGGTCCAGTGGTGACTGCTCGAGGCGCAGGGCCTGGACCTTGTCGATCTCGGCGAAGCGCCAGTGCCGCGACCACCAGCCGCCGCGCACCGCCAGCATCCGGCCATCCAGCGCGTAGCCCGCGCGACCGGCATGGCGGCGCGCGGCGAACAGCGCCCAGGGCAGCCAGGCGAGCGCGGCCAGTCCGACCGGGCCGGCGTACCAGGAGGCCGCTGCCGCGGCCACCAGCGAGAACGCCGCGCCCGGCAGGGCCAGGCGCTGCCAGGCCCGCCGATGCAGCCGACGCCAGCCGACCGGTGGCCAGGACACGCCCGGAAGGACCTCGCGCACCAGCGCGTCGCAGGCCTCGGGTGTGGCGATCGGCGCCAGCTCGCGCAGCGCGCGCTGCTCGCCGGCCTCGCCCGCGCCGCCGACGGTATCGACCTGCAGCGTGCGCCGCCCGAGCAGCCGGTGCAGCAGCCCCTCGTGCAGGGTCCAGGCCTGGATGCGCCGCCGCGAGACGCTGGTGCGCAGGCGCGTCAGCAGGCCGCGCTCGACGGTCACGCGCCGCCCCTGCAGCAGCAGCCGGAAGCCGTGGTACTGGGTCAGCGCCAGCAGCACCGACAGCAGCCGCAGCAGAGCCAGGGCGAACAGCACCAGCAGGGCCAGCGCCATGACCCGGACGGCCGCCCCGTGCACCAGGCTGCCCGCATAGCCCACGACCTGGCCGGCGTACTGGCGCACCAGGTCGGCCATGACGCGGTCGGGGAAGGCCTGCCAGGCCAGCGCGAAGGCGCCGGCCACCACGACCAGGCCGCGGTTGCTCACCAGCCCCAGCCGGACCTGTTCGCCGAAGGGCAGGGCCAGCAGGACCCGGCCGTCCGCGGGGTCGGCGTCGTCGGCGCCGGCATCGGCCGTGTCCGTGCCCGGGACCGCCGGCGTCGCGGCGCCGCGGGTGCGGATGAGTCGCTCGAGCGCGATCGCCTCGGCCATCGGCAGGACCCGCATCTCGGCCTCGGCCTTGGTGCCGCCGGCCGACTCCAGCCGGACTTCGGCGACGTCGAAGACGCGGTGCAGCAGGGTCTGGTGCAGCGCGACGTTGTGGATCCGCGCGAACGGGATCTGGCGCACCTGGCGCTCGAACACGCCTTCCCGCACCACCAGCCGGTCCTCGTCGACCCGGTAGCGGAAGGTGTAGTACTGCCAGACGGCGCTGACCACCAGGGCCGCGACACCGACCAGCGGCCACAGCAGGTAGCCGTCGTCGGCCCGGCCTCCCACGAACACCAGGACCACCAGCGGCACCAGGAACTGCCGCAGCTGCTGCAGCAGCACGAACAGCCAGGACCAGGGGTGCAGGCGGCGCTCAGCCGGCGGCGTGGTCATCGTCGTCCTGGTCGATCTGGCGCGCGAGGGTGTCGCGAAGGCGCGACGCATCCTCCGCATCCAGGCCGGCAACGGCGACGGCGCGGTCGCGCGTGCCGGCGGTGTGCACCACCAGGGTCGCGAGCCCGAAATGGCGCTCGAGCGGGCCGCGCTTCAGGTCGACGTGCTGGACGCGGGTGCGCGGCACCCGGGTCTCGACCTGCCACATGCGGCCGCGCCGATAGCCCAGCCCGGTGCCGTCGATCAGCCAGCGCGCGTAACGGAAGCGCCGCAGGGCCATCCAGATACCCCAGGCCGGGAGTGCGACCAGGGCGGCCAAGGCGACCGGCATCGCCGGCAACGGCCGCTCCAGCAGGACGCCGGCAAGGATGATGGCCGGCACCGCGAGCAGGCCCCAGCCGGCGGCGTCGGTGAGCAGGAACAGGGTGCGGGCCCTGGGCGGCAGGGACTGCCAGCCCTCGGCGTCGGCGCTCATCGTCCGGTCTCCAGGTCGCGATAGGGATTGGTTTCGCCGCTGCCCGGCGGGCGCAGGGTGTAGCGCTTGTAGGTCCACTGGTACTGCGCCGGCGCGCGCCGCGCCATCCGCTCCACGCCGGCATTGAGCGCTGCGACCGAAGCGGTGGTGTCGGGGTCGCGGATCGCCTCGGGTGCCGGGTCGATGCGCAGCGCATAGGCCAGCTCCGGTCCATCCAGCCGCTCGCAGCTGCAGAACAGCACGGTCGCGCCGCTGCGCTCGGCCAGCCGCGAGAGCAGGGTCATGGTGAGCGCCTGGCGGCCGAAGAACGGCGCGAAGACGCCGTCGCCGGACTTCGGCTGCTGGTCGGGGAGGATCCCGACCACGCCACCGTCCTTCAGGGTCTTGAACAGCTGGCGGATGCCCGGGCCTTCGGCGCGGACCTGGGTCACGCGGCCCGCGTCGGCGTCGGCGCGCACCCGGCGCAGGAAGGCTTCGCCCACCCTGGACTCCGGCGGCTTGTAGAGGATCGCCAGCGGGGTGCGCGCGGCCAGCCACTGGTTGAGCAGCTCCCAGTTGCCGTGGTGCGGCGCGGCCACGATCAGCCCGCGGCCGGAGGCCAGGGCCGCGTCGAACAGGGCTTCCCCGTGGCGCTCGCGGATCAGCGCGAGGTTGTCCGCGTGCGGGCGCGTCCACAGCCGCAGGGTTTCCACCGCCTGGCGGCCTGTCGTGCGCATCACCTCGCGGTGCAGGACCTGCCGGGCAGCCGGGTCCAGCGCGGGCAGCGCGAGCTCCAGGTTGCGCAGCGCGACCACGCTCTCGCGGGTGCCCAGGCGCCGCGCGAGCCCGCCCAGGCCGTTGCCGAGCGCACGCTGCAGCGGCCACGGCAGGTGTCCCACCGCGGTGGCCATGGCATGCAGGAGGCTTGCGAGCAGGTCGGTCATTGGCGAGAGTCTAGCCGGCCCTGAATGCCCCCCGGAGGACCCGATGCTCCTGCTGCTGCAGCGCGTGACCCGCGCCTGCGTCGAGATCGACGGCGCGACCGTCGGCCGTATCGGCCCGGGCCTGCTGGTGCTGGCGGGCATCGAACCCGCGGATGGCGACGCCGAGGTCGCGCGGATGGCGCGGCGCCTCTTGGCCTACCGGGTGTTCGCCGACGACGCAGGCCGGATGAACCGGTCGCTGTCCGACACCGGCGGAGGCCTCCTGCTGGTGAGCCAGTTCACCCTGGCCGCGGACACGCGTTCCGGGCTGCGACCGGGCTTCAGCACCGCCGCGGCACCCGCCGAGGCTGAACGCACGTTCAGCACCCTGCTCGCGGAATGCCGACGCCTGCATCCCCGGGGGGTGGAAACCGGCCGCTTCGGGGCCCATATGTCGGTAAGCCTGACCAACGATGGTCCGGTCACCTTCCTGCTGCGTTCCTGACCCCGCGCGACGGATGGTATAATTACGGGTTCACTTTTTCCTAGGTGTGCGCCACATGGCGAACGAGCGTCCAGCCCCCCAGTCCGACATCAAGCTCCTGATTTCAAAGGGGCTGGAGCAGGGCTACCTGACCTATGCCGAAGTCAACGACCACCTGCCCGACGACCTCGTCGATCCGGAGCAGATCGAAGACATCATCGGCATGATCAACAGCATGGGCATCCAGGTCCATGAGACCACGCCGGATGCCGAGACCCTGCTGCTGGCCGGCGAGTCCGATGGTGGCCGCGATGTCGACGACACCGCCGCGGAAGAAGCCGCCGCCACGCTCACCGCGCTGGACGGCGAGGGCGGCCGCACCACCGATCCCGTGCGCATGTACATGCGCGAGATGGGCACGGTCGAGCTGCTGACCCGCGAGGGCGAGATCGCCATCGCCAAGCGCATCGAGGAAGGCCTGAACCAGATGGGCGCCGCCCTGGCCAGCTTCCCCTGGTCGGTCGAGATGCTGCTGGAGGACTACGAGCTGCACAAGGCGGGCAAGAAGCGCCTGGCCGAGATCGTGGTGGGCTTCACCGACGGCCTGGACGACCCCGAGCCGCCGGCCCCGCCCGCGCCCGAGCCCGTCGCCGCGGCCGCCACCGCGGCCGATGACGACGCCGAGGCCGAGGAAGAGGAAGAAGACACCGCGGCCGAGGAACCCGGCCCCACCGGCCCGGATCCGGCCGAGGTCGCGCGCCGCATGGAAGAAATGGCCACCGCGTACGCGAAGTTCCAGAAGACCGTGGCCAAGAGCGGCCCCGAGGCCAAGCCGGCGCTCAAGCTGCGCGAGGAGATGGCGGCCACATTCACCAGCCTCAAGCTGCCGCTGCCGCTGACCGACGTGCTGGTGCGCAAGCTCCGTGACGTGGTCGGCGAGATCAAGGACCACGAGCGCCGCATCCTCGACCTGTCGACCCGCGTGGCCAAGATGCCGCGCAAGGACTTCATCCGCGCCTGGGACGGCAACCAGACCAACCTCGAGTGGGTCGACGAGCTGCTCAAGCGCAAGCAGAAGTGGGCCAGCGGCCTGCGCGACGTCAAGGACCAGATCGTCGCCGAGCAGGAAGCCACCCTCGCGATCGAGAAGGCGATGATGGTGACCCTGGGCGACCTGCGCGAGATCAACCGCGCGATGGCCTACGGCGAAGCCAAGGCGCGCAAGGCCAAGAAGGAAATGGTCGAGGCCAACCTGCGCCTGGTGATCTCCATCGCCAAGAAGTACACCAACCGCGGCCTGCAGTTCCTCGACCTCATCCAGGAAGGCAACATCGGCCTGATGAAGGCGGTCGACAAGTTCGAATACCGCCGCGGCTACAAGTTCTCGACCTATGCGACCTGGTGGATCCGCCAGGCCATCACCCGCTCGATCGCCGACCAGGCCCGCACCATCCGCATCCCGGTGCACATGATCGAGACGATCAACAAGTTGAACCGCATCTCCCGCCAGATGCTCCAGCAGTTCGGCCGCGAGGCCACGCCGGAAGAGTTGGCGAAGGAGATGGACATGCCCGAGGACAAGATCCGCAAGGTGATGAAGATCGCCAAGGAGCCGATCTCGATGGAGACTCCGATCGGCGACGACGAGGACTCGCACCTGGGCGACTTCATCGAGGACACCAACGTGGAGTCCCCGATCGAGGCCACGACCAACACCAACCTGCAGGAGACCGTGCACGAAGTGCTGGCCGGCCTCACGCCGCGGGAGGCCAAGGTGCTGCGCATGCGTTTCGGCATCGACATGAATACCGACCACACCCTTGAGGAAGTCGGCAAGCAGTTCGACGTCACCCGCGAGCGCATCCGCCAGATCGAGGCCAAGGCCCTGCGCAAGCTGCGCCATCCGAGCCGCTCGGAGCAGCTGCGGAGCTTCCTCGACATCGACTGAGCCGGAAGCCGCGTGGAACGACATGGAGCCCCGCGAACGCGGGGTTTCGTGTTTTTCCGGGCGCGGGAGTTGCGATGATCGAACCGCAGCGGACCCATGGCTCAATGGTTAGAGCGCCGAACTCATAATTGGTTGGTTCCAGGTTCGAGTCCTGGGGTGCCCACCAGCTGCACGTTCGGAGGTGATGTCGCGGCCGCGCGCTACGTCGGCGGCCAGGCTCGCGCACGACCATGCAGCAGACCGTGCGCGGGCTGCTTGCGACGCGCTCGCAGATGGGATAAGTTTTACTTCAGTAAAACATCCGAGGCTCGTTCCATGACTTGCACGGCGACGCTTCGCCAATCTGGCGGCTCCATCATTCTCTCGATCCCCAAGACCATCGCCCAGACCCTGGCGGTGGAAGCCGGGTCCGTGGTCGAGCTTGCTGTCGAAGGGCGCCGCCTGTCGGTGACTCCGGCGCGGCGCAGCTTGGCCGATCGCTTGGCCGCAAGCCCCAAATCCCCGGAAGCATGGCAGCGCGATGACGCCTCCCTGCGGGACGGCCCGTCGGGGCGCGAACTGCTGTGAGCCCCGCCATCCCAAGGAGGGGAGACATCCTGCAAATGAGCCTGGTCCCGACCCACGGCAAGGAGATCCGCGGGTCGCGACCGGTGCTGGTGCTGTCGGCCGATGCATTCAACAAAGCTTCGGGCCTGCTGTTGGTGGCGCCGATCACCCAAGGCGGTGCGGCAGCCCGCGAGACCGGCTTCAGCGTGACCTTGATGGGGTCGGGCACGGCAACGCAGGGCGTTGTGCTGTGCGACCAGACCCGCACCGTCGATGCGCGCGCGCGCAGTTTCAAGCGCGTGGAGAGGGCGCCCGATGCACTGGTAGAAGAAGCCTTGGACGCGGTGCGTTCGATACTGGAGTGATCCGTTGTCCCTGGCCGCCGTCCTGACAGATTCCTGCATTCGTTCCTTCCGGGCGATGCGTGGGTTTTCCGTCCGGCACGATGCAGTCGCGGTATGGCGCGACAGGAGATTCAGCGATGGGGCATAGCATCTATCGCTTGTGACCTGTTCCAGCTACCAGCCAAACGGGCGAGCCAGCCAAGTCAGACAGGGAGAAGTGCCACCATGGATCCGAGCGCATGGATAAACGGCCGTACATTGCAGGATGCAGTGAGGGTGCGTGGAACTCCGCACCGGTTCGGCAAGATCGATCCGACCAGTCGTGTCGCGCTGGATCTTTCCCAGGACAGTTACCTGCTTGGTATCGAGAGAACTCACGGATACACGTTTTTGTTCGGCGACGATACGCTCGTCACCATCCACGATTTCGACCTAACCGGAACCGAGGCCCGCTTCGCGCCCGAAGAAGTGCTTGAGCTTGGCAACATGAAATTTACCCGTAACGCGCTGGACAGTGCAGCAGCGGAATTTGCCGCAAAACCGGCAGGCAACGATCCCGATCGCTTCGCCACGCTGGACGAGGCGATCTCACTGGGCTCGGTTATGCAGTCGACGGCCCCGGCGACAACCTCTGGCTGCATGACTTGCAACGCCTGAAGCTCGAGCATCAGTTGCCGCACCGGATCGGCGACTTGGAAGGGAGCATTTTCGTGCTCGTGCGCCAAGGAGTTCGAGGCGCGCGCGGGCAGCCGCACTCATAGCAGATCTTCCGACAGGAGCCATTCGTCTCGCCGCCGCGGACCCCCGGCCCGGTGTATTGTGTGGTCAGCAGTTGGGCGACGGATTGACGTCTGCTATTCAGGGGGAAGGGATGAGTGAGGCGAGTCCGGTTGACCACCGGGAGTCTGGCGCGCGCGTGTCATTGGGCAATGAGAACCTGGTCGTCTTTCGCGCCAGCAGGTTGGACGCATTGCTCGATCCCCTGTTGGAACTCCTGAACCGGTTCCCCCCGGACGACGTGCTGGCGCCGCAATCCATCATTGCGGCGCAGCCTGGCATCAAGCAATGGTTGCCTGGAGCGTTGGCACGCAGGCGGGGTTCGTCCGGCATCGTCGCCAATGTGCAGATCCAGCTGGCCAGCGCGTGGTTGGACGCGTGCACGCACGAGTACCTGGGCGAATCCGCGGTCGCACTGCAGGACTACCGCACCGAGCGCCTGCGTTGGCGCATCCACGGCTTGTTGGCCGGCCTTGCCGATGACGGGGTTGCAGCCTGCCTAGACGGTCCAAACTCGAATTTGCGCAGATACCAGCTGGCCGACCGTCTGGCCAAGGTGTTCACGCAGTACGTGATGTATCGGCCCGACTGGCTTGCGGCCTGGCAGACTGGGCGGCCCGCTTCTCGCAACGCCGGTTTCCAGCCCGAACTGTGGCGCCGATTGCGGAACCAGATCGGGTTGCCGCATCGGGGAGAGTTGCTTGAACGCTTGATCGAACAGTTGCAGTCGGCAAGCACGGATATCCCGCAAGACCCCCTGCATGTCTTCGGCGTCAGTCATCTGTCGCCAGCCGAGCTGCGTCTGCTCACAGCCATGGCGGCGCGCCGGCCAGTGTGCCTTTACGTCCCCGACCCGTCCGCCAGGTATTGGGGAGATGCCTCCGCGACCGGCAGTCGCCAGCCGCGCCTGGTGGGGTTGCCAGCCTCTGCGGAACGCCGCGAAACCCTGAGGTCGGGTGAAGTCTTCGAAGCGGCTTCGGAGTCGCTGTTTCTTGATGAAGTAGGGCACCCCCTGCTCGCCAGCTGGGGCCGCATGGGCCAGCACTTCATGCTGGCGCTCGAGGCCAGCAACGTCGCCATGGACGTTCGCCATGGGGAAGACGAGGTTCCGCACCCTGTGGACGTGGCCCAGCCCCTGTTGACCCGGGTGCAGGCGAGTATCCGCGAGCTCGACCCGCACCTGCCGGTGCGCGCACGTGCCGCGCCCGCCGATGACGACGCCACTCTTCGCATCCACTCCTGCCACACGCGGTTGCGTGAGCTGGAGGTCCTGCGTGATGCCTTGCTTGCCGCACGCAGCGAGTTGCGCGACCTGAAGCCTGCCGAGATTGCGGTGATGGCACCGAACATGGGCGCCTACCTGCCCTTGCTGGCCTCGGTGTTCGGCCCGGCCGGAAGCGCAAACGTGGATCTTCCCTACCACCTCGCCGATGTGTCGGTGGCGCGCACGCACTCCATCTTCACCGCGTTCACCCAGCTGCTGTCGCTGCCGCAGTCGCGCATCAGCGCGCCTGAAGTGGTGGACCTGCTGCGCATTCCCCAAGTCGCCGCGGCCTTCGACATTGATCCGGGCGGAGTAGAGACGCTGGCCCAGTGGCTGCAGCGAGCCGGGGTTGCCTGGGGCTTGGACGGCGAGTTTCGCGCCAGGCAGTTCGACGTGCCTGCCAGCCCGGAGTTCACCTTTGCGTGGGGCATGGAACGCATGCTCGCCGGCTACGTATTTGGGCAGGAGGTTCCGGGACGGGCCTTGGACATGCCGGTCGCGGCCGAAGGCGAGCCCGGACGCCTGTGGCCGGTGGAGGGCATCGAGGGGCCGCAGGCACAGTTGCTGGGCGCGCTGGATTCGCTGCTGCTCAAACTGGCTTCGCTGCATAACGAGTCAACCATTCCGCGTGCCGCCTCGGCATGGAGCGCGACGCTGCTGGACTTCGTCGACGGTTTCTTCCGTATCGACCGGCGTGATCGCGATGCCCGCGAGGCGCTTGCCACCTTGCGCGGTCTGGTCGGGGCATTGACGGCGGACACCGTGGGAGCCGGCGATCCCGAACTTCCCTTCGAAGTGGTGCGCGAGGTGCTGCTTGAGCGACTGTCGGCGGTGTCCGATCGCCAGCATCTGTTGATGGGCGGAATCACCTTCTGCGGCATGGTGGCCGCGCGCTCGCTGCCATTCCGTGTGATTGCGGTGCTTGGCCTCAACGATGGCGAGTTCCCGCGCCAGGCCAACGGCGCCGGACTGGACCTGACCCTGCTACCGGGCAACCGCCGCATCGGTGACCGCGATGTGCGCAATGACGACCGCTATCTTTTCCTCGAGACCATGATGGCCGCCCGGGAGCGGCTGCATCTCAGTTATATCGGCGAGGGTGTCCAGGACGGGCAGCCGCGCAACCCGGCAGCGCCAGTGGCTGAATTGATGGGATTTCTCGATCAGGGCACTACCGCAGAAGGCACGCCGCTGAAGAAAGAGGATCCACTACGTCCCTGGTATTTCCGCCACCCGTTGCAGCCGTTCGATGCACGCTACTTCAAGCAAGGCAGTCGATTCTTTTCCTTTGACGCAGCCCTTGCGGCAACCTGCATCGGCAACGAGGAGCCTGTTCCCTTCATCGCCTCCCGCCGCCCCAGCGAACCCGATAGTGACGCCATCATTCCGTTGCGCAGTGTCATTGGCTGGTTCAAGGATCCCGCCAGACAGGTTCTGACCACCGCCCTGCAGATTCGCCTGGATGCGCTGGAAGAGGGGAGGCTCGCTGCAGACGAGCCGCTGGCCGCAAAGCTGCCTTCTGTCGACAGAGTCCCGCGGCGGCTGGCGTTGGAGGCGCTGCTTGGATCTCCCGAAGCCCGGGCTATTCCAACCGATGCGCCCGATTGGCTCCGGCTGGGCGGCCAGCTGCCTGCGGGTCGCCTGGGCGGCGCGGCTTGGGCGGGCGACAAGGGCGCGCGACCACAAGCTGTAAAGATGCTTGATACCATCCCGCCGGGCTTGGCTGGGCGACCGCTGCAGCGGTCGCCACAGGCGGTGTCCTGGGAGGGACGCGCAATCAGCGTAGCGGGTGAGATTGGTGACGTCTTGACCTCACTCGATGAGTCGACCCTCTGGGTGTTCGATGCCCATGCAAAGCCGGAAGAGAGGCTTGAGTTCAAGCAGCGCATTCCGCTCTTCCTGCACTGGGCGCTGGTGCGCCTGCAAGCGCCGGATCACGTCGACGTGCGTGTTTGCCTGTTGCTCAATGAAAGGGGCAACAACCCAGTTCGCGACTGGCGTGACTCACTTGAAGCGTGGTGCGCCGTGTTTTCCAACGACCCGGACAGTCGCGGTGACCTCCGCATTGAGCTGGGCGAACGGGTCCAGCAACTTATGGACGTCTATCTTGCTGCACAGCGCGACACCGTGTGGTACTTCCCTGCGACGTCCTGGGAAAGTCGAGCGGATGACTGTGCCGAAGCAGCGAGAAATGCGTGGGCCGGTGGTGAGCGAGTGACAGGAGAAATGGACTATTCGCCAGGCTATGCGGGGCTGTTCGGCCGGGGGATCGGGTTGGAGAAGTCACCTTCAAATCAAATCCATGCCGAACTGAAGCGCATCGCCCGGATGCTGGGCGGGATCATCCAGCTTGACCGCCCGCTGTCACCGGCAGAGCCGCTGCATGCAACAGCGGAAGTGGAAGCATGAGCGTCATCGAGCTAGAAAGCCCCACCATCGCCGGCTCCTGGCTGGACCTGTCCCTGGATGAAGCGGGGCGCAGCCTGATTGAAGCCAGCGCCGGCACGGGCAAGACCTGGACCATCGCCGTGCTGTATCTGCGACTGTTGCTGCAGCGCGAGTTGTCGCCGCGTCAGATCGTCGTCGCCACCTTCACCGAAGCGTCAGGCCAGGAACTGCGTGAACGCATTCGCCTGCGCGTGCGGGACGCCGCGCGCTGCAGCGAGCTGGCCGCTCGGGGCGAGACTCCTGAGGGTGAGGATGCCGCACTGCACTGGTTGCGCGAGCGCTGGGGATCGGTCTCCACGCCTGACGCAGACAGCAAGCGCCTGCAGCTGGCGCTATCGGAGCTGGACAGCGCACCGATTGGCACCTTGCACTCGTTGTGCCAGCGCATCCTGCGCGAGTATCCATTTGAAACAGGCAGCCAGTTCGAGCAGGGCGAACTGAGCAGCGGAAAAGACCTGCTTGCGGAATGCGCGCGCGACTTCCTTCGACGGGAAAACCTGCCCGAGGACAGCAGCGACAAGCCTCCGTCTTTGCTTGAAATTGAGCAGCAGCTAGTCGTGCTGTTGCGGCCCGGTATTTCGGTTCCTCGCATTGAGCCCGAGATGATTCGTGCAAGTCTGCCGAGTGATGCCGGCGGAAAGATCGAGGTCTTCGCGAACGACACGGAAATTTACACGAGAACTGACAAAGGAAAGCCGCAGAAGACCCTGCATCCGGCTTTGCTGGCCCTTGCCAGATGGTGCAGTGAGGGCGAAACCAGGATTCCGGACGCAGGACTGGGGCATCTGGGCAAGATGGAGAAAAACCTTCTGCCCGAGGCTTGGGAACGCTTTCGCGACGGCCCCGAGCTGACGCTGGTCGGAAAAGTCTTTGCGGCCTATAAGTTGATTCAGGACGCACCGAAGTTTCTACTTCTGGCTGAGCGGCAGGCTTTGGCGAAGGCCATGTGGGATCAGCGACTTGCCGCTCGAAACCAGCTGACGTTCGACTCGTTGCTCACGCGCGCACACGAGGCTGTGACCAGCAACCCTGCGCTTGCCAAGCAACTCCAGGAGGCCTGGCCCGTCGCACTCATCGATGAGTTTCAGGATACCGATGCACTGCAGTACGGGACCCTGGACGCAATCTACAGAAATGACGAGGGTGGGTTGCGCGGTCGCCTGGTGATGATCGGCGATCCGAAACAGGCCATCTACAGCTTCCGAGGCGGCGACATCGATACCTATCGACGCGCCGCAGCGAGCGTGACCGATCGACTGGTCCTCGACACCAACTACCGCTCGGATAAGCGCCTGGTTGAAGGGTTCAACAATCTCTATGCGCTTTCAGGCCAAGCTCTGAGCAGCAGGGATGCCCATGACATCCGCTACATCGATGTAGAGCCGGGGCAAGGCGCGGATCGCTACTGGATCGACTCGAAGCCGAGTCTCCAGCCTTTGGCGCTTCACTACCTGTCTGATTGCCCAGGCGCCGCGCCTGCCCGCAAGCAGCTCGCGCTGGAAGCCTGTGCCAACCAGATTGCGGGGATGCTCGCTTCCGGCTCGCATCAAGTTGAAGGGACGCAGTTGCAGCCCGGCCACATCGCGGTCCTGCTGCCAACCCACGATGCCGTTGCCGACTTGCGGAACCTCTTGAATGAACGAGGCGTGCCCAGTGTCGGCGCCGGACGCAGCAGCGTATTCGCAGGTGCGTGGGCGCAGGAAGTGCAGCTGTTCCTGCATGCGGTCCAGCACCCGCACTCCACGGCGGCCATCCACGCTGCACTGGCCACGCGGCTGGGGGGTATGGACTTCGGTGGACTACAGACGTTGCGCACCGAGCCGGCAGCACAGGCACGGGTGTCAAAACAGTTCGAAACCTTGCGGGAGATCTGGGCCGAAGCAGGTGTGCTGGCCGTCGTCAGCACGGTGCTCACTGCCGCGGCAAGTCGCCTGCTGGCCTGCAACGACGGCGAAAGGGTGATGACGGACGTCCGTCATCTTGGCGAACTGCTGCAGGAAGCTGAAGATGAAATGCATGGCGCGAGCCAGCTTCTGGCGTGGTTGAGTGACCAGCGCCAGGAGGCCAGGAGCAGCACCGAGGCCGAGGAATCTCAACTGCGGATGGAGTCAGATGCCCGTCGCGTCAAGCTGATGACACTCCATGCCAGCAAGGGCCTGCAATTTCCGTTCGTTTTTCTGCCTCTGATGTGGGCCCATGTCGGAAGGGCCAACGAAATGACCTTGCTTCCTGACGATGGAGCCGGGCGCAAAGTCGGATTTGGAGAAGAAGCCAAGCGTGTTTTCCAGCAGGCCAGCCAAGACGAACGTTTTCGTGTCCTGTATGTCGCGCTCACCCGCGCGCAGCACGCATGCCACGTGTATGTCTTGTCGCCTGCCCGACGGCAGGACGGCAGGACCGAGACACCAGCCGAAGACCCACACCGGTCGGCACTGGATGCGACGATCGCACGCCTCATGCGCGCCACGAACAACGGACAGGATCTGGCGTCCACCGCCGTAGGCTGGTCCGAAGGCTGGCCATGGACTGCACCACCCCGGCTTGCGTTTGACGAGCCTGAGCTCGGTCTGCGCCGAGCCCGGCCGATGCCGAAGCGAGTCCCCGTCCACGAGCGCCTCCACAGCTTTTCCAGCCTCAGCCAAGGTCGGCACCCGGTCCGCGAGGAGCAGCCGGCCGCGGACGAGGATGCCGAGGTGGTGGGTGAGGTCGATGGGGAAGCAATGCCGGAAGCCAGGCGGGAATCGCCTCCCGCGCCCGCAAGCACCGACTCATCCGCAGCGGACAAGGTCCTGAAGCAACTGTCCTGGATCCGCGGCGCCGAGTTCGGCAATGCGCTGCATCAAGTTTTTGAAGAGCGTCGGATCGGCAGCGCGATGGCCGACCAGCACCCGCTGATCGACAGTGCCCTGCGCCAGCACGGTGTCCGCATCAGCGAGATCCCGAAGGCCCGGCAAGGCGCGGGACGGGAGGAGCCGACACGCGCCGACGTGGTGGCGCGCATCGCCGAACGCGTGCAGGCGGCACTCGATGCCGACCTCGGCGACGGCATCCGTCTGGGGGCCCTGCCAGCCAGGGCGCTGCGCGCCGAGATGGCGTTCCACTACCCCGTCGACGGCGTCCGCGTAGCAGCGCTCCGTCGGCTCTGCGATGCCCACCAGATCGCGTTCCCCAACACCGCCATCCATCGGCTGTACGGCCTGATGCACGGCAAGATCGATCTGGTGTTCGAACACCAAGGACGTTTCCACGTGCTGGACTACAAGGGCAACCAGCTGGGTGACCGCGAAAGTGGCGGCACGCTGGCAGATTACGATCGCCCGTCGCTCGACCACGTCATGCGTCACCACTGCTACGAGCTGCAGGCCCTGTTCTATACGGTGGCCGTCGAACGCCTGCTGCGGCAGCGCGTACCCGGCTACCAGCGCGACCAGCATCTGGGCGACACGATCTACCTGTTCGTGCGCGCCGCCGGCCTCGCCCCCGGCGCGGGCGTATGGCGTCACCGCTTCAGCGACCTATTGCTAGAAGCCGCCGATGCCATCCTGGCGGGACGTGCCGAGCCTGAGCAGGAACCGCAGGCCCTGGAAGGGATGCAAGCATGACGGTCCTCAGTTTCAAGCCGGTTGCCAATGCCGCTCCCCTTCCCGAGACCTGGGGAACGCTGCAGCAGGCGCTCTACCGCTGGCTGGGCCAATGCGGGGCAAGTGAAGTAACGGCCACGGTGGCGGCATGGACCAGCCTGGCCGAGAGTGCGGGGCATACGGCGCTGGACCTGCGGCAGCCGGTCTTCGCGGAACTGCCTGCCTTGAGCGAGTCGGCCATGACTGCGCTGGAGGCCGACAAGCGTTTCGTGAGCGACGGCAACGGCCAGCCCACGGTGCTGGTGCTGGACGCCGAACAGCGGCTCACGCTTTGGCGCAACTACACCCACGAGACCGTGCTCGCCAAAGCGCTGCTCGCACGCCGCACGGCAGCCACCCGCGCGCCTGCTGGCGATCTCGAGGCTGAGCTCGATGTCCTGTTCCAGGGGCGTCGGGATGCGTCCGTGCAAGCGCAACGACAAGCGGTCGCAGGCGTCCTGGGCCAGCGCCTGTTCGTGCTGACCGGTGGGCCGGGTACCGGCAAGACCACCACCGTGCTGCGGATGCTGCTGATGCTGCAGCGACAGCAGCAGGCGCCGTTGAAAGTGCGCGTCGCCGCTCCTACCGGCAAGGCTGCACAGCGCCTGCGCCAGGCGCTGCGCGATGGCCGCCAGCAACTGCAGCTGGGGGACGCCGCGCGTGGGATTGCACCGCTGCCCGCGGACTGGCTGCCATCCCTGGACTGCATCCCCGACGGCGAGGCCCTGACTCTGCACCGCCTGCTCGGCTACGAGCCCTACGCCGAGCGCTTCAGCCGCAACGCCGAAAATCCCATTGCCGCCGATGTGGTGGTGGTGGACGAGGCCTCGATGGTCGACCTGCGGATGATGCGCAGCCTGTTCGACGCGGTGCGCCCGGATACCGTGCTGGTGCTGGTGGGCGATGCCGACCAGCTGACTTCCGTCGCAGCTGGCTCGGTGCTGATGGACATCGTCGGCGCGCTGGAGGGCAAGGGGCCGCTGGTCCGGCTTCGCCACAGCTTCCGGGCCGAGCAGGCGCTGCAGGCCATCAATGAGGCCATCCGCGAAGGCAGCCTGGCGAAGTTGGACACGGCTCTGGCGGATGCGGGCGAGCAGGCCAGCGTGCATGAGGTCGCCGACGCGGCCGCGCTGGTGCGGCGCGTGGACGCGTGGGCTAGAGAGCTTTCACTGCTGCCGATCCGCCCCGACACGGGTGAGGCCGGCGCCCTGCTGGCACTGCGCGCGCTCGCAGGCCAGCAGCTGTTGTGCGCCCTGCGCCGCGATGGCTTTGGCGCCACCGCCATCAATGCGCGTCTCGAGGCCCAGCTTCGCAAGGCCTGGGACGTGCCGGCCGATGAGGTCTGGTATGCGGGGCGCGCCGTGCTGATCACCCGCAACGACTACGACAGTGGCTTGTTCAATGGCGACGTGGGCCTCTGTCTTGGCGATGAAAGCGGCCAGCTGCGCGTCTGGTTCGAGACGGTGCTGGCCGATGGCAGCGCGGGTGTACGCAGCTTCGCGCCCGGCACGCTGCCGGCCCACGAAGGCGCCTTCGCCGTGACCATCCACAAGAGCCAGGGTTCGGAGTACGCGCGTGTTGCGGTCGTGCTGCCACCGGACATCGAGAACCGAATCCTCAGCCGGCAGTTGCTCTACACCGGCGTGTCGCGGGCCAAGCAGAAGGTGGAGATCTGGACCGTCCAGGCTTCGCTGGAGGCCGCCATGTCGACGCCGGTGCGGCGGATGGGCGGGCTCGCGTCCAAGCTCGGCACTGACGTGCAGTCATCTGCGTCCTTCAATCAGAACGGGCCGGCGGTCGCGCCCGACAAATCACTGGAAAACGCCCAGGCATGAAGTTCATCCACACCGCCGACTGGCAGATCGGCCGCCAGTACGGTTTCAAGGCCGCCGATGACAGCCCGGATCCGTCCGCGGCCATGCAGCAGGCCCGCTTCGATGCGGTGGCCCGCATTGCCGCCCTCGCCACCGCGGAAGAGGTGGACGCAGTGCTCGTGGCCGGTGATGTCTTCGACAAGCAGGGCCTGTCGGATGTTTCCCTGCGCCGGGTGATCCACGCGATGGAGGGATTCACGGGCAGGTGGATCCTGTTGCCCGGCAATCACGATGCAGCGCTGGCGGAAAGCGTCTGGAGCCGGTTGCAGCGTCTCGATGTCGTGCCGCCAAACGTGTCCATCCTGACCACGCCGGACGTCATCGATTTCGCCAACCTGGGCTTTGCCGTGTTGCCGGCTCCGCTGACCCAGCGCCAGACCCACACCGACCTGAGCGAATGGTTCGATACGGCGCCGACGGCACCGGGCCTGCTGCGTATCGGCCTGGCCCATGGCAGCGTTGCCGGCATTCTTCCGGAAAGCGCCGATTCCGCCAATCCCATTGCGCCGGACCGTGCCGCCACCGCGCGCCTGGATTACCTGGCCTTGGGCGACTGGCATGGCACCAAGCGCGTCGACGAGCGCACCTGGTACAGCGGCACCCCGGAACAGGATCGCTTCAAGGACAACGATTCGGGCAACGTGCTGATCGTGGAGATCGCTGGCCCGGGCAGCGTGCCCTTGGTGACGTCACGGCGCATCGGCCGCTTTCGCTGGCAGGAGCCCGGCGTTGAGATCAACGGCGCGCCCGACATCCAGCAATTTGCCGCCGAGTTGCAGGCGCTGGACCAGGATTGCGTGGTCCGCTGCCATGTCGCCGGCATGATCGACCTGGCCGGCAACGACCAGTTGCGCCAGGTGATCGAGGCGGCCCAGGCGCGCGCGCATGTGCTGGAAGTCGACACGGCCAGTCTCAGGCTCGAGCCCTCTGATGCAGACGTGCAGGCCATGCGCATCGATGGCGTGGTTGCCGAACTCGTCGATGAACTGCGCACGCTGCAGGAGGACCCGGACCAGGCTGCGACGGCCAATGAGGCATTGAAGCTGCTGTTCGACCAGCTGCAACAGCAGGGGGCCAGCGCATGAAGCTGCACCGCATCCGCATCGAACAGTTCCGAAAGTTCAACCAGGCGATCGAGATCGCCGGGCTGGAAGACGGCCTCAACGTCCTGCATGGGCCCAACGAGGCGGGCAAGAGCACCATCGCCGCTGCGTTGCGGACCCTGTTCCTGGAGAAGCACAACACCAAGGGTGAAGAGTTCATCAGTCTCCTGTCACCGACTGGCGGCGGCAATGCGGCGCCAACCGTGGCCGCCGAGTTCACTCTGCTGGGGCAGGAGTGCGGTGCCAGCAAGACCTTCTTCGTCAAGCCGCGTGCACGCCTGACGATCGGCACCGAGAGCTGGGAAGGAAGTGATGCCGATGACCAGCTGGCGAGCAGGCTTGGCTTCGGGCTATCCGGCAAAGGTGCGAGCCGTCCGGAAACGCGCGGCATCCCGGGCCTGCTGTGGATCGAGCAAGGCTCATCCTCGGTGCTTGAGCAGCCGGTCACCCACGCCGAAGCCTCCTTGGCCGAGCGTCTCAAGAGCATCATGGGCGACATCGCAAGCACGTCCGGCGGCAGGCTTGCGGTGGCCTTGCGCGCAGAGCTGGGCAAGCTACGCACCCCGACCGGAAAATCCACCGGCATCCTGGACGCTGCCGAAAAGACGCTTGCAGCCTCGACCGAGCGCCGCGATGCCTTGCTGGCAACCAGCCGCGAATACCAGGCACTGACCGACCGCCTGAGCCGTGACCTGGCCGAGCATGGCCGGCTGACTGCCGAGCGGCATTGGGAAAGCCTGGAGAGCGAACGGCGCGTGGCCGAGTCGCAGCTTGCCGAGCTGCAGCCGCAGCAGCGCGATCTGGATGCCAGTCGCCAAAGACTCCGTGAGCTCAACGCACGCATCACCAGCCTGCATACGCAGGCCGAGGACCGGACCAGGGAGTTGGCACTGCTGGCCGCCCAGCGCTCGACACTGACGCAGTTGCGCGAACAATTGAACCACGCGACGCAAACGATGCAGCGCACGGACGAAAACCGGAGCACGGCACGCGCGGCCCTTGGTGCTGCGCGCCAGCAGCACGAGGCCGCCCAGGCATGCCAGCAGCGCCTGGCCCTGCAGGCCGAGATCCAGCGCTGCGGAGACGACATCGTTGCCGTCGAAGGCACGCTGGCCAAGGCCCAGGCATTCCAGCTGGCGCTGGTCGGGTTGCGCGAGCAGTCCGCCGCGGTGCGCCTGTCCACGGCGGACCTGACCCGGTTCGAACAGCTAGACCGCGAGCTGCGCGAGACCCGCATCCAGCGCGAGGCCATTGCCACGCGCGTGGTGTTCCGGCTGGTCGAAGGCCAGCACATCGACGCGGGCAGCGGCGGGGTGCTCGAAGGCGATGGCAGCCTGCACATCACCGAGCCGCTTCTCATGCAGCTGCCCGGGCTGGGCGAAATCGAGATCGCCCCCGGCGGCGAGGACATCACCCGGCTGGCGGAGCAGGCCAGCCGCCTCGAGGAGGCGATTACACAGCTGGGCGCCAGCCTGGGCGTGGCCGATCTGGCCGAGGCGCAGGCCCGCTGCCGCCGCCACCAGGAGCTGGAGCGCGAGATTGAACTGAAGGACGTGGAGTGCAGCACGCTGCTCGGCGCTTCCGAGGTCTCGACCTGGCAGGCCAGGCTGGCGGACCTGCGCGGGCGTCAGCAGGACCAGGAGCAGGTGCTGGCCCGGTTGCCGGAGCTCCAGGTCGAGCTGTCGCTTGACGATGCCCGGCGCGCCAAGGAAGAAGCCGAGGCCGCGTTGACTGCCTGCGAGGAACAGTTTGAGCTCAACCGTCGCAGCAGTGTCGAAGCCGACCTGGAGTGCGAAGGCTTGCAGGGGCGGATCAAGGCCGCGACGGACCGGCTGGAAGGCGAGGCCGCGGACAGCGCGGCGCAGTCGGCGGGACGGGAATTGCTGGAGGCCGTTGCCCGCCGTGATGCCTTGCAGGAAAAGATCGGCGCGGCCGAGGCCAAGCTTGCAGCGCTGCGGCCGGAGGACCTGGAAGCCGACATGCAGCGGCTGCAACTGGCGATCGATCTGCTCAGCAAGCAGCGCAGCATGCTGCGCGACTCGATCGCGGCAGCCAGGGTCAAGCTGGAAACGCTGGGTGCCGACGGTCTGGATGAAAAGCTGTCGGGCGCGGAGATCGAAGTCGAGAACCTGGGCAAGCGCCTGGCGCACTATCAGTTGCGCGCCGATGCGCTGGGGCTGTTGTGCAGCCGGCTGGGGGCCAGGCAGGAGGAGGCGGTGCAGCGTCTGTATGCGCCGCTGCGGGCCAAGCTCGACCACTACCTGCGGCAGCTGTTTCCGGCCAACCAGGTGACGGTGGACATCGACAAGCTGCGGCCGAGTTCGATTGCGCGGGACAATGCGGCGCTGGGTTTCGAGCAGCACAGCCATGGCACTCGCGAGCAGCTGGGGGTGATTGCCCGCTTCGCCTATGCGGATCTGCTGAAAGAGGCGGGTCAGCCGACGTTGATTGTGCTGGACGATGCGCTGGTGCACAGCGACGAGGGCCGTCGGCAGCAGATGAAGCGGATCCTGCATGACGCCTCGCTGAGGCACCAGATCCTGCTGTTTACCTGTCATCCGGAGCATTGGCGGGATGCGGGGGCGCGAGTGATGGTTGATGTGGCGGGACTGTACGACGCCGCTGCATGACGACAATTGAATTCACATGTGATTCGGAGCATGGTTTGGAAAACGCAATCGCTGTAACGCCTTATCAGTCGCAGTACTACGCGTGGATGCTGACCAGCCATGTCGGTGGGGACTCGGTCGACGCGCTGGCCACGACCCTGGTCAATTCGCAGGTGGATCTCAACCCTCACCAGGTCGATGCAGCACTCTTTGCCTGCAACAACCCGCTGTCCCGCGGCGTGCTGTTGGCCGATGAGGTGGGACTCCGCTAGCAAGTGGGCATCGAAGGTCGCGTCCACGCTGGTGCGGTGCTGGCGCCGCCGCTGGGGCGCCATCCAAGACATTGGATCCTCTGGACGTCGCCGCCAGTGAGAAAGATGTGAGCTAGTGTCGATGAGTTGAATGTGGCGCAGGGGGCGTCGCAAAAGCTGGATGACAGGGGGCGTGATGGCAGTAGAGGAGAGGTTGGGGCGCGAATCCATTGATGGGCGGCCGCTTTACCAATACCAAGTTGATATGGGGCATCTGTCTGGTCTTGAGGTGTTGCTCAACCACCCTCTTGCGACCGATGAGCAGAAAATTCATACGCTAGCGCCCGTAGCGGCAGCTAGATTCGCTTCGAGCTACGAAGAAGGCGGCGTGCCGTCATGGGCGGATTGTGGGGCGGAAATCGACCGACTCTACGGCACCACTCAGTACAGTCAGGCCAGGTTCCGCACGCTGATGGAGCTGAGCTTGAGCCGGTACCGAGTACCCGTTATCAAAGGTGATAGGGGTGCAGTGCTCCTGCTCCAGACGATTATTTCTCAAGCGGGCCTGCCACGTGGGATGCTAAGACGGGGCAGGACGCTTCGAAGCGTCTTGGATGAGCTTGTGAGGGGGCGCGCACTTGGCAGCGACAATCTTCAATCGGAAGCCTCGAAACTGATTTCGGAGGCTGTTGATAACGGCAAGCTATGGAAGGCCCACCAGGAGGCAGGTCACCTCCCCAAATTGTGCGCAGACTTGGTTGAAGCGGTCGTTCGGTTGACTGAACGAGCCAAATGGGCGAGTGGTCCGCTGGATCCGCTGTGGGAACTTCCGAATTGGAGCAGGGAGCTGCCTTTCAGGGTAGAAGAAAGTACCGCACGAGAAATAGTCACAGAGCTTCTCGGCGTCGCCACCGCCGCTGTTGGCGGCGATGCCTTGGCCGTCGATCGGATACTTTCGTGCAGCGACGGCACCTGGTCCATGAAAGCGCGCGCAGTGGTTCCCAGCGAAGGCATTGAATTGCCAGATGAGAATCGCCAGACGCTCTTGATCCAGTACGCAATGGGGCAAGAACAAGAACCGGTAGGCGAAGCCTTCCGTCTCCAACTACAAAAGGATGGCTCGTACAGGCTGGCGAGGGACGTTGAAGAGGTTCCTGTCGGCAAGGTAGGCCAACGTATCTCGCTCGTCCGGCAGGATGTTGATGGGAGATATCTGCCATTGGAGTGTGCGTGGGGTGAGCCTCTGGGAGAAAGTGCAACCTGGGTGTTTGAACCACGCAGGGGCGAGTACGTGTACAAGGCAGATGCGCCCGTGCGGCTGCGCACCTCGGAACTGCTGGTAGCGGTGGCCGAAGGGACCGAAGTAACAGGCGATGCCGTGAGAACCGGTGAGCGCCTGTCGCTGCAAGGTGTGAGCAAGGCGCTCTGGAAAGTGACCGGAAGGGCGCAGGTCATGGATGCGGATGGCGAGTTGGCACTGATCCACGCGGGATACGACGGACCGCAGGTCTACCTCGATTTTAAAGGCAAGACTCCAGCTTTCCAAACGCACAAGTTCTCCGCAGTGTTCCTGGGAGATCCCATCCCCCGTCGTTCTGGAGCCCTTTCTGGGCGGATCGAGTGGCGAAAGGCGGGAGAGCAGGAGTGGAATACTCGGCCGGTACGAACGGAAACAGGCCATCTGTCGTTCCGACTGGTTTCAACCGACGGCGATGTGCTTGCAGAACGCCGCAGAGTGTTTGTGCTTCCAGAAGAGTTTCGGCCGACAATCACTAATAGATCGGTTTCGTTCAGTCTTTCCGGGAACTTTGGAGTCAAAGGCCATGTTCCAAATCCGGAAGGAAGCTACCTATTCGAATTTGGTCAGGATTCAAAGCTGGGCGTCACTATTCGATCCGAAAGTTCCGAGATAGGAATTACGTTCAAGCGGTCAATGTTGACCTCGTTCTCGAACGTGGCGACAGGAGAAGAGGTTCATGTCGGTACGAGCAAAGTCAGCTCCCGGGTCGCAGATGGTTTTGTAGCATCCTCTGATTTTCATGACAGCATCGAGGTTGGGCGCAAAAGGGACCACTGGGCTGCGGCTTATTCGGTTGGTTTGCAAGGCGGGAAGCTCTACCTTTCCGATGAGCGAGTCAAGGGCTACCGCAAGGCACTCTCGTTTCATCCGAGGGGGCGAACCCACGCGCTCGTTGTGCAATTCCAGAATGGTCCCAAACTTGAGATCGACGAATACAGGATCAAAAGGAATGGCAGCGTCCTGACCGTTGAAGGAGCTGCGCCGGACGTCTTGCTCGAATTGAAACGTATGGTTCCGGCTAATGACGTCCAGTCTGACATCGTGCAGCTGGAGCGCATTGACCCGGAAAATTGGGCAATTCCCGAATGGCTTGACAGCGCGTCGACCTACCTTGCCGTCGATACGACGCATCAGGCCGCCCCGTGCCTGGTTTCGGCCGAAAGGAACGATCAGGTTCAGAATCGGTGCTTCCACGCTGCGATCGAGATCACGAACGAATCGGAACGGGAAACCGAGCTCGTAGAGCTGTACAGGCAGTGGACTGACAGCACGCATGATGGCGTCGCGTCCAGTGAGATTGATGCCTGCCTTCAATGGATGGGGGAGTTTCAGTTCGAACTGCGATGGTTGGATCCGTTCCTGGTCCTGGCAGCGAATCCAGACCTGGCCATGCGGATGCTGGCGTTGGCAAGGCTAAGAGGACAGATTCAGGCTGAGCAGGGCCTGCGATGGGCCTTGGACGACGTGCCTCTCTTTTGGCATCGGGTCACTCACCGCGAACTCGAGATGCTCCGTGCGTGGGCGGGCCATCAGCTGGGGAATGGCGCGCTGGATGAAATCCATCAACTTATGGGTCAAGACGGCTTGTCTGTTCCAAGTCGACTGATGAAGTCCTCCACTTTGCGCCTCTGCCATCCCGCGTGGCTTGAAGGATGGCAGGAGCGAGTGATCGACTGGTGCAGTGCATCGGGTCGCGATTACCAACTTCGAGTTCCTGATGTTGGCGGGGCGGCAGAGGCTGTCTGGATGACAATTGAAGGGCACCACCTGTTCGATCAGGCGCGGCGTCGACCTCAGAGGCTTCCGGATAACATAGATCTGTTCCGAACCCATCTTCTCGCGCCCTATGAGCTCGCAATTCTGATGTCGCGCGGAGTCGAGCCTGAGCCGGGACTCAGGGACGACTTTCTCTTCGCGCGACACATGATTGATCCCGTTCAGTTCGATGACGCTTACTGCGTTGCGCTATCGCTGCTTGAAGGAACCTTGTGAAGACCTACGAGAACCTGAAAATCCATCCGCTCCTCGATCGAATCCCGGCGAGGCTGGCGGACGCAATGTTGAGCATGCTGCGACCAGCTGACGTGGGCCTTCGTGACTGGCTTGGGGATCGTCTTTCCGCCTATCCGGGAAGCCCTGGCGCCATTCTTGGTGACCCCTTGATTGAGTGTATGTACCGGTGGCAAGGCGGAGATCAGACGGTCGGTGATCTGCAAGCCGCCGGAATTCTTCAGCCGGGGTTCGTTGAGTCGCTGGAACGCGCGTCGGGCGACTACCACTTTCCCAGGGATCGCAAGCTCTTCACCCACCAGCTCTCGGCGCTGGAATCTACAAAAGCCGGGAAGTCCATTCTGGTATCTGCCGGAACCGGCGCCGGCAAGACGGAATCATTCCTGTTTCCGATCCTGAACGACCTGTGCGAGCAATCGGTTGGTTCCAAATCCACTCTGGAAGGAGTCCAAGCCCTTTTTATCTATCCACTTAACGCGCTGATCAGGAGCCAGAAGGAGCGGCTTGTTGCCTGGCTCGAAGCGCAGGAAGGTCGTCACCGGTTCGCGCTTTACAACGGTGACATGAAGGATGCCCTTCCCACAGCCAGTAGGGCGGCATTTCCTGCAGCGGAAGTGCCTGACCGGGAGCGGCTACGGGAGAGCCCCCCGCCGTTGTTGATCACCAATACGACGATGCTGGAGTTGATGCTTGTCCGTCCGCAGGACCGCCCAATTCTGGAGAAATCCGCTGGCAAGCTGCGCTGGGTCGTCATTGACGAGGCGCACTCATACACCGGCAGCCAGGCCGCCGAACTGACCCTGCTTCTGCGCCGCACGTTGCAGGCCTTCAAGGTGCACCCAAGCGAAGTTCGGTTTATTGCAACCTCCGCAACCATCGGCGACCAGAGCGAGGAGTCCACAAAGGCACTGAGGCGATTCCTTGCGGATGTGGCCGGGTGCGAAGAGGAGAGCGTCGATGTTATTCGCGGATACAGGGAAATTCCTTCGCTTGAGCCTGTTGTTGGCAACGCTCCGAGCCTCGAAGAACTTGAAGCGCTGTGCAATCAGCGAGGCAGTGATGCGGAGGAGCTTGTTTCAGCGCTTCGCTCTTCCCCGGTTGCCATGGCAACAAGAAACCTGTTGATCGAGCGATCTGCTGCAACCCTGAGCGAGATCCAGGAGCACTCCGGACTGTCGTCAATGCAGGAAGCAGCGCGCTGGGTGGACGTGGCATCGTCAGGCAAACAGGAAGACGCGCCGCGTTCGGATGGTCGATTTCTTCCCATCAGGGCTCACCTTTTCCAGAAGACCATCGATGGCATCTGGGCTTGCGTCAATCCCAGCTGCTCGGGCAGACCGCCGGCGGCTCTCGAGGATTGGCGACACGGTGCCCTTTTCGGTGAGATCCAGGGCAGCTGCGCGCATTGTGGCTCGCTCGTACTTGAAGTCTCGCTGTGCAATGACTGTGGTGGCACCGCTCTGCGGGGCGTCCTGTCCTCCGATGGAAAATACGTCAAAGGAATGCACGATGATGAGGACGAATTCCTCGCCGATGCAGAGACCACGGAGGATGAGGCGGGAGAGGCAGCAAAATACAAGCAGGTCATCCTCTCCAGTCTGGAGGACAACATTGCCAACGTTGACGCCGGGGATGCCCGATTCAACCCTGTCAGTGGAGAGATTGCAGCGCTGGACGGCCAGATCGCTTTTGCAGGCGTTGTCTGGAATCCGCACATCGCCGCGAGCAAGGCGTATGTCAAAGAAGCGAAGCGCGCTTGTCGATGCCCGCGTTGCGGAAGTTCAAATGAGAATCCAGATAAATCCAGGCGATCCATTCGGCTGGCTGCACCCTTTTCACTGAGTAACGTTGTTCCTGAGCTGCTGTCGGCTGCGCCACCAGACCCCAAGGCCATGGGAGACGGTGTGCTGATGGAAGGCCGGCGGCTGCTCATGTTTACAGATAGCCGGCAAGGAACCGCTCGCGGCGCGGCGCGTTTGTACGACGGCGCATTGCGCGACTACATCCGCTACGTGGTTCCTGAAATGCTGCCCAGGCCGCTCTCCGAGGAAGATCGCGAGTTCTACGCGGATGAGCGTGAGCGGCTTGTGGCCGAGGTGGAAAAGAACCAGAACGAAAGTAGGCGAAACCTGCTGGAGAACAGTCTTCGCGGGGTTGAAGTAGCGCTTGCTGGACGGGCCTCGATTGCTTGGCTGGAAGTTCAGGATGCCCTAGCGCAAAAGCGCGCGGTTGAGAGTGCAATTACCCCCTACTTTTCTGACCTCATGGGTGCTGTTGAAAAGGACAGAGTGGCTAGGCTCCTGCTGTTGCGGGAGCTGTACCGAAGGCCAAAGCGGACAAATTCGCTCGAGACGCTGGGGCTTGTGTCACTCAGGTATCCGGGCATTGAACGTATCCAGGCAGGGCAACTGCCGCGTGCCTGGGTAGAGATCGGCGGCAGCCTCAAGGATTGGAAGGATTTCCTCAAGATCTACCTCGACTTTGTTGTCCGCGAGAACGCGTGCGTCGAGTTGACTAACGACGAGAAGGACTGGATTGGAACCCGGTTCAGTCGCAAATTCCTTGTTGACGAAGTCGGGACAGGCGAAGGCCAGAGATATCTCTGGCCAAGACTGAATCCGGACACCGGAGCCGGGGAGCGCTCGCGCCTGCCCCGCCTGTTGCGCGCGGCATTTCCTGCGGTCCGTGACCTGCAAATCAGCGATGTACTGCAAGATGCCAAATCAATTCTTCTGGCCAGCGGCCACCTGACGAAAGGCGATCAGCCAGGCCACTTTCTCAACTGGGCGACGGTTGAGTTGGCTCGCCCGACGCAGCTCTGGCTTTGTCCAGTGACCCGGCGGCTGCTGGATACCACGCTGCGGGGCGTGTCGCCCTATCACCAAGGTGACGTATCTCCCGTCAGCTGCCAGCCGGTCACATTGCCGGTTCCGCCGCATGTGCTCTGGGAGCGTGATGGACAATCCGTTCCGGCCGGCGAGCGCGAAGCCTGGCTGTCCGGCAAGAAGGCGGGCCATCTGCTTCAAGCGCTTGGCCTTTGGCCGGAAGCCTTGGATCGTGCATTGACCGGCACTGAGTTCTATGCGGCCCGAGAGCATTCGGCGCAGATCGATCAGGCCAGGCTGGATGAACTCACCGGTGAATTCCAGTCAGGAAAGCTCAACGTGCTGAGTTGTTCCACGACCATGGAGATGGGTGTGGACATTGGCAGTCTGGCCGTGGTTGCCATGGCGAACCCACCGCCCACCGTGGCCAACTACCTGCAGCGTGCCGGTCGTGCTGGCCGCCGGGGTGAAACACGGGCGCTTGCGTACACCGTGTGCAGAGCAGAGCCACGCTCGCTCGCCATTTTCAATGCCCCGGACAAGTTCCTCTCGTCCACAATTAACCCCCCGGTCGTGCAGCTCGGTAGCCCGGTCATCGTCCAGCGCCACCTCAATGCTTGGCTGCTGCGCGACTTTCTGATGGAGGAAGGTACCGTGCACGGGGCGTTGGGTATGAAGGCCGGGGGCTTTTTTGGTGTCAGCGCCCCGACCATTCAGGGGCAGCCTGGTGAGGATCACTGGGACAACTCGATCTACCAGCGTCTGATGGCGTTCCTGCAGCAGCCACAAAACTATTCCGAGGCCAAGCGGAGACAGATCAGGAGTCTGCTGGATCGCTCCAGTCTTGTCGACGTTGAGCTAGAGGTCTTGCTCGACACAGCCCGAGAATCGTTTGAAGCCGCAGCTTCTGGCTGGCGCGTGGAGTGGGATGCGGCCAAGCGCCAATGGGATGAGGTGACCGCAAACGATGCCGCAAAAAAGGCGCTGACCTATCGGTTGACCCGGCTTTGTGATGAGTACCTGTTGCAACTATTGACGATACGAGGGGTGTTGCCTGCGCGTGGATTCCCGGTTGACGTTCGCGAATTGATCATCGTCCAGGGGAACGGCAAGGCCAAGGGCAAGGAGAGCGATCGGAAGGCCATGGGCAACCGCGCTCTTAGCCGTGAACTGCCTGTCGCACTACGCGAGTATCAGCCCGGTGCCAACGTCGTCGTGGGCGGCGCTGTCTATGCGGTCGGTGGCCTGACAATGAATTGGCGGCGTCCCGCACACGCCGGTGCCGCAAGCGAGATCCAGAACCTGCGCTGGCGCTTGCTCTGTCAGGGATGCAGTGAGGTAACTGACAGCCCGGTTCGCCCCGAAGCCTGCTCAGCGTGTGGGCATGGGGTTGAGGATGGTGCACGCAGCCGCTTCGAGTACATCGTTCCTGCCGGCTTCGTTGTACCCCTGGGCTCGAAGCCCAACGATGACATTTCGCGTCCAACCTATGTCCCCGGTGAAATGCCACTGTTCAGCATCCGTAACCGGGATGGGAGCTATGCCCTTCGGCGGATGTTGCGCAACCAGATGGGTTGGGTCCGTGTCGGCCGTTCCTCGGAGGTCTATCACCAGACGTTCGGCCAGGACCATAGCGGCTTCACGCTGTGCCTGGGCTGCGGCTGGTCCATTCCAGGTCGGGTCCAGCCTGCCCGGAACGGGACGATTCCCCACAGGCAGCCGTTCACGAATAAATCCTGTCAAGCTGCTATCGATAACCCTTGGATGGTGAGGCATCTGGGTGCTCTCGGAGCAACAACGCGTACTGATGTTCTTGAGTATGTGCTGGTGCCAAGGATAGACGGCAGTCCTCTGCAGGAGTCGGCCGTGGCGTCCACGCTGGCGGTCCTGCTCCGCAAGGTAATCGCCAAGCGGTTGGGCATTGACTCGCGCGAGATCGGCTTTGCCACCCAGAAGGTGCTGCTCCGCGGCAACAGAGGTTTGGCAGTCCTGGTATACGACACGGCCTCGGGTGGTGCCGGGTATGTCTCCGGTCTGGAAGGACAGGCCGAAGAACTGCTTTCCGATGCCATAGCTGAGGCCTGCAAGTGCCCGGCGAACTGTGACTCGACCTGCCCGGAATGCCTGCTGGCGCATGACACCCGGGATGTGGCCGGCGAGCTGGATCGCCATGCCGTAACCCGGGTGTTCGGCGGGCAGTTCAAGGGTTCACTTCTGGTGCCCGACGGCGCGAAGGACTGTCTCGGCAGTAATGCCGCCTGGGAGGTGAGGAGCTTGCAGGATGCCGTCGTCGCCACGTTGGCAACCGCGAGCCAAGCGTCCATTGCCTTTTACGATTCAGGCGAAGAACAAGCGACCGAAACTTCGCCGCTGATGGCCCTTGCCCGGCGCGTGCATGACCGTTATCCGGCGGTGGCGCGCAGGCTCGCTGTCTCGCGTGAGCGATTCCAGTCTGAACCGACTTTCCGCCGCCGCTGCGCCATCCTGCGCGAGGCTGGTGTGTTCTCGCAGATCGGTCTTTGGGACGAACCGGACGGGGAGTTCCTGCCGCAGGTGCTCGTTGAGACGCAAGGCGGGTTCTTCGCCTGGGTATCCGAGCGAGAAACCGGCATCCACGTTCGTGGCCAATATCCGGACTTCCCCGCAGTGGAATGGCTGGACACACCTGCGCTGGAGAGCGAGCTTCGAAGCGGTGGCAACGCTGCCATGATGGTGATCGACCCACATCCGCCCATGACGGCAAAAGATTTCTTCGACACGCTCTTTCTGCCCATGCTTGCCGAGCTGGACCCGACCTTGCCCAGCATGCTCAAAGAGAGCGTTATGCGGGTCGAGTACGGCGACCGTTACTTTCGCAGTCGTAGTAGCGCGGGCGCATTTGCGTCGCTGGTCAAGGGCGTGGTGGGACATTCGCGCCCGGCCGATCGCGAGGTCAAGATCGTCAGTATGTCCGTGATGGATAGACCGCCCGGCCAACACTCGGGTTATGGGGATTGGCAAAGCGATTTGGAGCGCGACCGCGACCTGAAGACGAGCCTGCCAGGCTTCAAGGTCGTCACAGTTGAAGTGACTCGCCGCAATGCACCCCACCAACGCACCTTGAGCGTCTACTTCGATGATGGTCGCGTGCTTCGGATCATGTTTGATCCAGGAGTGGACTATTGGGAACTGACGCGTGGCTTGGCCATCACGCCGAAGTCACGGAATACGCAAAATGGCGAGAAGCAGATTGTGATTTCCCGCCTGGAATCGGCAACAGGTCAGTGAGGCTACGTAACTCCCCATTGCACACGGCTGTGCTCAGTCAATAATCCTTCAATTTATAGAATCAGATGGCAATCAAGAAATCCGACCTCTATTCATCCCTCTGGGCCTCCTGCGACGAGCTGCGCGGTGGCATGGAGCCGTCCGAGTACAAGGACTACGTACTCTTCATGCTGTTCATCAAGTACGTCAGCGACAAGTACGCGGGCGACGAAGATGCGCCGCTGGTTATCCCACCCGGCGCCAGCTTCGAGGACATGAAGGCCCTGAAGGGCAAGCCAGATATCGGCGACCGGATCAACACCCAGGTCATCCAGCCACTGATCGAGGCCAACAGCAGCAGTCTGTCGCACAGTGACTTCCCGGACTTCAACGATCCGAAGAAGCTGGGCGAAGGCAAGGACCGTCAGGACACGCTGACCAATCTGGTCGCCATCTTTGAAAACCCGAAGCTGGATTTCTCCGACAACCGTGCCGAGCACGACGATATCCTCGGCGATGCCTACGAGTACCTGATGCGCCACTTCGCCCAGGACTCGGGCAAGAGCAAGGGGCAGTTCTACACCCCGGCGGAAGTCAGCCGCACGATGGCCCAGCTGATCGGCATCGGCCCGCACAACACCAACCGCCAGACCACGGCATATGACCCCACCTGCGGCTCCGGCTCGCTGCTGCTCAAAGTGGCAGCCGAAGCAGGAAAGCAGATCACCCTCTACGGGCAGGAGATCTCGGCGACCACCGCCGGTCTGGCCCGCATGAACATGATCCTGCACAACTTCCCGGACGCCTCCGTGCAGTCGGGCAACACCTTGGCCGAACCGAAGTACAAGGACGGCGACCGGCTCAAAACCTTCGACTACGTGGTCGCCAATCCGCCGTTCTCGGACAAGGCCTGGAGTTCCGGCCTGACCCCGGACGCGGACCCGTACCAGCGCTTTGGCTGGGGCGTACCGCCGGCCAAGCAGGGCGATTACGCCTACCTGCTGCACATCGTCCGCAGCCTCAAGGCCAGCGGCAAAGGCGCCTGCATCCTGCCCCACGGTGTGCTGTTCCGTGGCAATGCCGAGGCCGCCATCCGCCGCAACCTGGTCGATAGCGGCTACCTGACCGGCATCGTCGGGCTACCGGCCAACCTGTTCTACGGCACCGGCATCCCGGCCTGCGTCCTGGTGATCGACAAAGACAACGCCAACGCGCGCCGCGGCATCTTCATGATCGATGCCAGCAAGGGTTTCCTGAAGGACGGCAACAAGAACCGGCTGCGCGAGCAGGACATCCACCGCATCGTGGACACCTTCCGCAAGGCGCAGGATGTGCCCGGGTACGCGCGCATGGTCGGCTTCGACGAGATCCGCAGCGCGAAGAACGCCTATAACCTCAACCTGCCGCGCTACATCGACGCCAGCGCCGCCGAAGACCTGCAGGACATCGAAGGCCACCTGCTCGGTGGCATCCCGCAGCGCGATGTGGATGCGCTGCAGACCTATTGGGAGAAGATGCCCAAACTGCGGGACACCGTGTTCGAAAGCGCGGGTCGCCCGGGCTATCTGCAACTCAAGCTGCCGCAGGCCGAAGTAAAGCCGGCCATCCTGGGCCACGCCGAGTTCAAGGCGTTCCAGGCCACCGCGACTGAACTGCATGCCCGCTGGTCCAAGGCGATTCGGCCAGACCTGACCGGCTTCGGCCAGGGCGGCCATCCCAAGCAGTTCATCCACACCGTGTCCGAAAGTCTGCTGGCCGCCTACGCCCAGGCACCGCTGCTGGACGCCTATGTCATCTACCAGCACCTGATGGACTACTGGGCGCAGACCATGCAGGACGATGCCTACCTGCTGTCTGCGGATGGCTGGAAGGCCGAGCCTGTGGTCGAAACCAACAAGAAGGGCAAGGCCAAGGGCTGGACCTGCGACTTGGTGCCCAAGTCGCTGATCGTGGCGCGCTACTTCGCGGCCGAACAGCAGGGGCTGGATGAAGCCCGCACCGCGCTGGACACCGTCAGCAGCGCGCTGGAAGCGCTGGAAGAAGAACATGGCGGCGAAGACGGCTTGTTCGCCAGCCTCGACAAGCTCAATGCTGCCGAGGTAAAGAAGCGCATCAAGCAGATCGGCAAGTCCAAGGACGATGCCGAGGAACTGGCCGCGCTCAAGCAGTGGTCAACGCTGTCGGAGCAGGAAGCCGAACTGAAGAAGCAGCTCAAGGCGCTGGATGCGGAACTCGATGCCAAGGCCTTCGCCAAGTACGCGAAGCTATCGGCTGAAGAGATCAAGACGCTGGTGGTGGACGACAAGTGGTTGGCGGCGCTGTCCGCTGCCACGCATGGCGAAGTGGAGCGTGTGTCGCAGGCGCTCACGCGGCGGGTTAAGGAACTGGCCGAACGCTATGACACGCCGCTGCCGCAATTGGCGGCGCAGGTGGCGGTGCTTGAAGACAAGGTAGCCGGGCATCTAGTGAAGATGGGGTTTGCGTGGAACTGATCGCCGGCTACAAACAGACCGAGATTGGCGTTGTTCCCGAGGAATGGAATGTAAAGCCGCTCAGCGAGGTGCTCGAAAGAGCTCGGTTGGGAGGCAACTATCCGAATCAGGATGCTGAAAGCGATTTTCCGTTGATGAAGATGGGAAACATCGCGCGGGGCGTCTTTGACGTATCTGCGACCGAGTACATATCCCCACTCACGACCCCTGAAGCACAACATCGCCTTGCTAGCGGTGACGTACTCTTCAATACGCGAAACACGCTCGACCTCGTTGGCAAGGTGGCAATCTGGCGCGGGGAACTTCCAGTCGCCTACTACAACTCAAACCTTCTCAGGCTGGAGTTCAAGCCTTCCGAGATCGCGTCCAGTCTGTACGCGAACTATTGGCTTAACACCGCAACTGCAGTCTCAAAATTGAGGGCTCTGGCAACTGGAACCACCAGTGTCGCCGCAATCTACACACGCGATCTGCTGGGGTTTTCGATTGCAGTTCCGCCGTCGTCAGAACAATCCGCCATTGCCGCCGCTCTCGGCGACGTTGATGAGCTGCTGGCCGCGCAGGATGCGCTGATCGCCAAGAAGCGCGCCATCAAGCAAGGCGCGATGCAGGAACTGCTCGCCGGCAAGCGCCGCCTGCCGGGGTTCAGTGGTGAGTGGGAGATGAAGCCGCTGGGCGAGCTTTCGCGTATTCGTAACCAGAAGATCGCCACGCTTCTTGTTGATGCAGGAACCCTCTGTGTTGAGTTGGAGAACGTCGGGCAAGGAACGGGGTGTTTGGAGTCTCGGTCAACGGCAGGAAATGCAGTTTCGACGAAATACACTTTCCAAGCCGGAGACGTTCTCTTCGGCCGATTGCGCTCGTACCTGCGAAAGTACTGGCTTGCAACCGAGCCGGGGCTTTGCACAACCGAAATCTGGCCGTTGGCTGTTGATGCCGAAATACTGGTTCCCGGCTTTTTGTTTGCTGTTGTACAAACAGATGCTTTCATTGAAGCGGCGAGTATTGCATTCGGAACGCACATGCCCCGTGCTGATTGGGGTGTGATTCGGAACTTCGAGATTCAACTTCCCAATATTGAAGAACAATCTGCAATTGCGGAGGTGCTGAGCGAAATGGACGCCGGAATTACCGCACTCGAGGCCCAGCGCGCCAAAACCGCCCAGCTCAAGCAAGGCATGATGCAGGCACTGCTGACCGGCCGGATCCGGCTGATCTGAACCAAGGACGCCAGGGGAGTCCGCCACATGAAGATTTCGACCATCCTCGACCACATCGACAGCGGCCACATGGCCCTGCCCGAGTTTCAGCGCGGCTACGTCTGGAACGGTGATCAGGTCCGTGGACTGTTCGATTCCATGTACAAACGCCATCCGGTGGGTGGACTGCTGGTCTGGGCCACGGAATCAATGGGCGCCACCCACCGCGGGGACGGCACGCTGGCGCCGGGCATCGTCAAGCTGCTGCTGGACGGCCAGCAGCGCATGACCTCGCTGTACGGTGTCATTCGCGGTAAGCCGCCGAAGTTCTTCGACGGCAAGGCCAAGGCCTTCACCGGCCTGCAGTTCAACCTGGACACGCAGACCTTCGAGTTCTACCAGCCGGCCAAGATGAAGGACAACCCCTTGTGGGTGGACGTGTCCACGCTGATGAAAGGCGGCACCGATGGCATGGGCGCCTACATCAGCCAGCTGTCCACGCCCGCACTGGCGCCGAAACTCGGCGACTATGTGGCGCGCCTGAGCCGCGTGCTCGGCATTGCCGACATCGACCTGCACATCGAGGAAGTGACCGGCGCGGACAAGTCGCTGGACGTCGTGGTGGACATCTTCAACCGCGTCAACAGCGGCGGCACCAAGTTGTCCAAGGGCGACCTGGCGCTGGCCAAGATCTGTGCCGACTGGCCGACCGGGCGCGACGAGATGAAGAAGAAGCTCAAGGAGTGGCACGACCACGGCTACGACTTCAGCCTGGACTGGCTGCTGCGCTCAGTGAATACCGTGCTGACCGGTGAAGCCAAGTTCCTGTACCTGCACGAGCAAGGCCCGGCGGAAGTGCAGGACGCACTCAAGCGCGCCTGCAAGCAGATCGATGTCGGCCTCAACATGATTGCCGACCGGCTCGGCCTGGATCATGACCGGGTGCTGTTTTCCCGCGGCGGCTTCCCGGTCATGGCCCGCTACCTCGACCAGCGCCAGCAGAAGAAGCTGGGGCCGCCGAACGAGAAGGACCGCGACAAGCTGCTGTTCTGGTACTTCCAGTCCGGCATGTGGGGCCGCTTCTCGGGTTCGGTCGAATCCTTCATCGACCAGGACCTGGCGGTCATCGAGGACGGTGACCTGGATCGCCTGCTGGAGCAGCTACGCCTGTGGCACGGCGGGTTGCGTGCAGAAGCCGCCCACTTCACCGGGTGGAGCCTGGGCGCCCGGTTCTATCCCGTGCTGTACATGCTGACCCGGGTGGGCGAGGCGCGCGATTGGGGCTCGGGCATCGCGCTCAAGGCGAGCATGCACGGGAAGATGAGCAAGCTGGAAGTGCACCACATTTTCCCCAAGGCGCAGTTGTACAAGCGCAACTTCAAGAAATCAGAAGTCAATGCGCTGGCCAACTACTGCTTCCTGACCAAGGACACCAACCTGGTCATCAGCGACACGCTGCCGGAGGTCTATTTCCCGAAGATCGAGCAGGCGCATCCTGGTGCGCTGGCCTCGCAGTGGATCCCGATGGATCCGGAGCTGTGGAAGATCGAGAACTACCGAGAGTTCATGGAAGCGCGCAAAGTGCTTCTGGCGGCTGAACTGAACAAGCGTCTGGAAGGCTTGCTGCACGGTGATACGAAGTGGCTGTCCGGCGCCGCTGCGCCGATCGTTGGCACAGTCGTTGGCAGCGGTGTGGAAAGCGAGGCAGAAGAAGCCGAGTTGGAGGCACTCAACGCCTGGGTGGTGGATCAGGGCTTGCCGCGTGGCACCATCGACTACGACTTTGCGGACCCCCAGACCGGCGAGCAGTTCGCGGTGTTCGACCTTGCCTGGCCGATGGGCCTGCAGGAAGAGCTCAGTCAGCCGGTGGTGGTTCTTCTCAACGAGGAGGCACCCGTAATCACGCTGGCCAGTCAGGCGGGATACCGTTGCTTCACGGACATCGCGTCGTTCCAGAAGTACGTCGAAGCCGAAGTGTTGTCGGAGGCCGTAGATGTCTAGCCGCCCCAGGGCAGAGCGCACCACCCAGAACCGCGTTGTTGGGCTTTTCACTGATAAGACGCGTGCGGACTGCCTGGGCTACAAGTACCTGGGCGACTGGGGCAAGCGGGAGGGTAATCGCAATATCGAGGCTGAGTGTCTCTCTGCCAACCTGAGAAGGCGTGGCTACACCGATGCACAGATCTCAGCGGCTTTGCCTAAGCTGCACGCTGCCGCCGAGGTCAGCGGCAACACCCTCTACGACGCCAACCTCAAGACCTACAGTCTGCTGCGCTATGGCGCCGATGTGCAGACGGCGCTGGGCGAGCCGATCCGCAAGGTCCATTTCATCGACTGGGCTAATCCGGACAACAACGACTTTGCCTTGGCCGAGGAGGTCACCCTGCGCAGCGGCTTCGACCGCCGCCCGGACATCGTGCTGTACATCAACGGCATTGCCATCGCCGTCATCGAGCTCAAGCGCAGTAGTCGGGACATGGCCGAGGGCATCCGCCAGCTCATCAGCAACCAGAAGAAGCAGTTCAACGAAGGCTTCTTCAGCACGGCGCAGCTGTTGCTGGCGGGCAGTGATTCCCAAGGGATCTACTACGGCACGGTCGGCAGTCCTGAAGAGTTTTACGTCCGGTGGAAGGACGAGGCCGGCTTGGCGAGTGGCGAGGCCGGCGTCCTCCTGGACCGCCCACTGGCGCAGCTGTTCGACAAGACGCGTCTCCTTGATTTTCTTTACAACTTTGTGATTTTCGATGGAGGCATCAAGAAGGTGCCGCGCCAGCACCAGTACGCCGGCATCAAGGCGGCGCAGGAGCGCACGAGCAAGCGCGAAGGCGGCGTCATCTGGCACACCCAGGGGAGCGGCAAGAGCATCCTGATGGTGCTGTTGGCAAAATGGCTGCTGGAAGACGATTCGACTGCCCGCATTCTGGTCATCACCGATCGCGATGAACTCGATGAGCAGATCAGTCGGGTGCTGAAGAACGCTGGCCTCGATTCGTCGCGCGTGACATCCCGCGCCGACCTGGTGGATAAACTTGGTGCGACGACGCCAAGGCTGTTGTGCGCGCTGCTCCACAAGTTCGATACCACCGACCTTGCAGGCCTGCCGCCCCCCGTGCATGGCCGCTTTTACGTGTTCGTGGACGAAGCCCACCGCACCCAGGGTGGCGACATGAACAAGCAGATGAAGCGCTGGCTTGGCGACGCCATCTTCATCGGCTTCACCGGCACGCCGCTGCTGCGCAAGGACAAGCAGACGACCCACGACGTTTTCGGCACCTATATCCACACCTACAAGTTCCCGGAGGCGGTGGCCGACAAGGTGGTGCTTGACCTCCGGTACGAAGCACGCGAGGTGCCGCAGGAACTTGGCAGCAAAGAGAGAATCGAAGACTACTTCGCCAAGAAGACGAAGCATCTGAACAACTTCCAGAAAGCGGCCCTGCGAAAGCGTTGGGCCACGATGGAGGAGCTGCTCAGTTCCAAGGAGCGCAAAGACCGGATCATCAACAGCATCCTCGAAGATTTCGACACTCGTCGCCGCCTTAACGACGGCCGCGGCACCGCAATCCTGGTCGCGGACGAGATCTACGACGCCTGCCATTACTTCCGCCTGTTCCAGAACACGGAGTTCGGCAAGCACGTCGGCATCATCACGTCGTTCGAGCCCGACAAGTCCCAGTACTCGAAGGAGCCAGCCGGCAGCGACTACTGTTACAAGTACGACACCTACAAGGATTGGGTCCTTGACGGGTTCGACAGTACCGACAGGTACGAAGCCGAGATGAAGCGGCGCTTCAAGGACGAGCCGGCCAACTGCAAGCTGTTGATCGTGGTCAGCAAGTTGCTGACGGGATTCGACGCGCCCAGCTGCAGCTACATCTATCTGGATCGCAACCTCCGCGACCACGACCTGTTCCAGGCTATCTGCCGTACCAACCGTCTCGATGGAGACGACAAGGACTTCGGCTTTATCGTCGATTTCAAGGAGCTGTACGGCAAGGTGCAGGAAGCCATTTCCGTCTACAGCTCCGATCAGCTGGAGGTGGATTCAAAGGATGGCCAGGATGGCAATGTCACGTTGAAGAACTGGATTGTTGAAGGCACCAGAAAGCTGGAGGAAAGCCGGGACGCGCTGCTGCACTTGTGCGAGCCGGTGCTGCCGCCACGGGATCTGGAGCAGTTCATTGGCTACTTCTGCGGAGAATCGCAGGACGCCGAAGCGCTTGAGCAGTCCGAGCCGCTGCGGATTTCCTTCTACAAGCTGGTCACGGCCTTTGTACGGGCCTGGGCAGATATCGGAAGCGAGCTGGAGAACGCCGGATTCGACGCGGCCACAATCGCCGGGCTTGAGAAGGAAGTCGCCTTTTATGCCGAGATGCGTGCTGCCATCAAGAACCATTCTGGCGAGGAGTTCGACGTCAAGCCCTTCGAGGGTGACATGCGCGATCTCCTCAACCGTTACGTCAGGGCCGACGATGCCCGCGCGCTCGGTGACATGGGCGACCTGTCACTGGTCGACCTGATCGTCAAGACCGGCATCCACGATGCCATCGCGCAGAAGCTGAATGCCAAGGGCGCCAGCAACAAGGCCGTGGCCGAGGGGATTATCAACAACGTCCGCAAGGCCATCATCCAGGAACGGTTGACCGACCCGCGTTTTTTCACGGAGATGGCCAGCCTGCTGGAGGATTTGATCCAGCAGTCGCATGACGACGCGAAGGACTACGAAGAGTTCCTGAAGCAGGCCGAGGCGTTGGCCAGGAAACTGGCCGCGCATGCGACTGGTGGTGAGCAGGCGCCGGAGGCGCTGCATGGCCGACTCGAGGCGATCGTAGTCTACCGAAACCTGCCAGATATCCTGGCCAGGCCCGTCGACGCCAAGCATGTTGCACAGGTCCCGATCTGGCATGAAAGCGAGCTGATCAGCAAGGCAGTGCAGATCGATACTGCGATGCGTGAAAGTGTTCCGGCCGACTGGAAGGGCAACGAGATACGCGAACGAGTGGTAAGGGGTACTTTGCTCAAGCTGGTTGATGGCGACCGCGATGCAAGGGACAGGTTGTTTGAACTGGTCAAGAATCAGCCCGGCTATCGCTGATGGACACCCTGCAGCTTGGAGACATCGAGATTGCGGTGACACGCAAGGATGTCAAGCACGTCCACTTGTCTGTACACCCGCCGGAAGGAAGGGTGACCTTGGTCGCACCCTCGAAAACCCACTTGGACGTGCTGCGAGCCTATGCCATTACCCGGCTCTCGTGGATCCGCAAGCAGCAGACGGCGTTTCATGCGCAGGCGCGCGAGCCACCAAGGCGCCACGTCACCCGGGAGAGCCACTACCTCTGGGGCCAACGCTATCTGCTCGATGTCCAATACGTGGACGCCAAGCCTGGCGTTCTTCAGGACCACAAGCGCATCACCCTCGTGGTCCGCCCCGGGAGTGATGAAGCGAAGCGCGCGGACGTGATGCACGAGTGGCACAAGGCGCAGTTACATGCGGTCCTTCCCGGCCTCATCCGTGCCTGGGAGCCTCGGATCGGCGTGAAGGTGCGTGCCTACTACCTGCAACGCATGAAGACGCGCTGGGGCAGCTGCAACCATGCCCGCGGCCACATCCGTTTGAACACAGAACTGGTCAAGAAGCCCAGGCACCTGCTGAAGTACGTGCTGGTGCACGAAATGGCGCATTTGATCGCGCCGACGCACGACGAGCGTTTCATTGCGCTGTTGGATGAGCACTTTTCGCCATGGCGGGAAGCGCGGGCGGAGCTCAATAGACTTCCGCTGCCCGAGATTTGAAGCGCGCTGCAGCAGAGCGGCTTGACGAGTTATATGCAAAGTAAAGTATTACTTGCAATGTAATAAGTTATATGCAAAATACCAGCGTGGGGCCCGAACCGAGGAAGCACTGTGCCCGTCACGTTCCACAAGACATTGCGCCAGCTAAGGAATACCCGCGAACTGAGGGCGGAGACGTTGGACCTGGCGGCGAGGTTGGCTGCCAATCAGGCCAAGGGGCGGATGACCGTGGTCGACCCGGTGATCGGCGTTACCACCGTCCAGGAAGAGTGGGACCGCCTGCTGCCGGCCATCGCGTCGGGCGTGCGCGCCCGGATGACCCTCAGCATCGAACAGGGGCCCGAGGATTCCATCGGGAAGCGGGCCGGCTACCGCATCGAGTCGGGCATCCTGCCGCTGGATCGACCGAACTACCGTTTCGAGGTGCTGCGCCTCCTGTTGGGCGCCAATCTGGAAGACGATGGGCCGCAGCCGATCAAGGGCCTGATGGACAAGATCGGCGCCTCGCAAACGCCCATCCGTGAAGCGCTGGCCAAACTGAAACAAGCGGGCGTGGCGCACTCGTGGGGCCGCGGTATCGAAGTGGCTGCCGAGGACGTTTCCGCCGAACTCCTGGCAAAGATCCGCGCCCTGCCGCAAACGCTGCGGTTCCGCTTCGAGCGTGGCGCCCAGCTCAAGCCTCCGGCCATGCTGCTGAAGCGCGCTCTGTCCCTGCTGGGGCCATCGTCGCCCTCGGGATGGGAAAATCTGGCCCTGTCGGGTACCCCGGTTGCGCAGGCAGATGTCCCGGAACTCGACCTGATGGGCATGCCCCGCCTTGACCTGGTGGCCCATGTCCCACGCGACGCGAAGGTGTTCGACTCTCGGCTGCTGCGCTTGCTCGACGATGGTCTTGAGCTGGAGCCCAGCGTCCTGGTGCCGGCGCCTGTCGTTGTCACCCTGGTGCGGGCTGATACCCCGTTCGTGCGCGATGCCGGCCTGAATCAGGCACGCTGCGCTTATGGGATGGACGTGTTCCTGTCCCTGCTCGATATGGGGCTGCGCGAGCAGGCTCTGCAGTACGCCAGGGCGCTGCGCCGGTGAACCAGTACCTGGAGCTGGATGCCAGCAGCCTGCTGAAGCGGGTGGCCGAACAGGTTCCGCCCGCCCTGCGCGCCAATGTGGTGGTCATCGGCAGTATCGCCACGGCGTGGGCGTTCCGGGATATCTCAGGTACCCATTCCGTCGCCACCAAGGACATCGACCTGCTGCTGCGTCCCGCCATTGATGCAGTCGCGACGGCAGAAACGCTGGGGCAAGAACTGTTCGACAACGGCTGGACACCGCAGTTCACGCACGGGCGGGAACCCGGCAATGCCGACACGCCGCACGACGATCTGCCAGCGCTGCGCCTGAGTCCACCGGAGAGCAACGACGGTTGGTTTGTCGAGCTTCTGGCCGAGCCTCCGCAAGACCAAGCGACGCGCAAGCATTGGCGTCGCTTCCAGACGGAGCTGGGAGTGTTCGGCCTGCCGAGCTTCCGCTACATGCGCGTTGCCGTGCATGGCGCCCAGGAAACCGGGTTCGGTCTGCGCGTGGCGACACCAGCGCGCATGGCGTTGGCGCATCTGCTGGAGCATGCCGACCCGGACAGGACGCCGATCTCGAACTTGCCAGGTGGTCCGCCGCGATTCACCAAGGACGTGGGCCGTGCGATTTCGCTGTGGTGGCTGGCGAGAAAACAGTCGCCCGCCGCCGGTGAGGCTTGGCAGCGCGAGTGGAACGAGACACTGACAGTCTTGTATCCCGACAGCTCCGCCGAGATGAAGGCTGCCGTCCCGAGCGGCCTGACCAGCATCGCCGATTACCTGCGTGATGCCCACGCGATTGCCCTCAACGGTGTTCTTGCACCACATGGGACCACCCTCGACGCGTATCGCCGCGCCTATGCCAGCCTGCTGCAACTGATCGATCAACTTTGACCCATCGCGGCCTTCCGTCGCGAACAAGAGAAGCGAACCGCAATGACTGACATCAACCCTAGACAACCAGACCTGCGTCTTGGGTTCGAGCGAGTGCTATGGCCCGTCTGATTCCCGGCGATGTCCTCGCGAGCAGTCTCTCCAACCCGGCTGAACTACCGACCCTCCAGGCCCTCGGCGAAGGACTCCCCGCTGATTGGGTCGTTGTCCACGGGTGTCACTGGACCCTCCCGACCCGCCGCCGCCTCATGCAGGGCGAAATCGACTTTGTCGTCATTTCACCGGCCGGCGCAGTCGTACTGATCGAGCAGAAGAACGGCTCGGTCGAGTACGAAGGCGGGGAGCTGAGCAAGGCGTACGGCGGCCAGACCAAGTCGGTCAGCAAGCAGATGGCGCGCAATCGCGAGAGCTTCCTGCGCAAGCTGCAGCGCGGTCGCGTCCCGCCGCTGACGGGCTGCATCAGCGTGGGCTACTTCCCTGACGTGCGCATCAAGGATGTGCAGGACATTGCGCTGGACGACTGCTGCCTGGTCGACCAGGGGCGTGCCGATCGATTGCCACGTGTCATCGAGGAACTGATTGGCGGCGGGGAGCCAGAACCAGGGAAGGTCGCCGCAATCGTCTCCTTCCTCGAGGGCACCCTGGACCTGGTGCCCAGCCTGCACGGCCATCGCACCCTGGCCGACCGCATGCGCATCCAGTTGTCCGGGCCCATGCGCGTGGTCCTGGAGAATCTCGAGATGCAGCCGATGCGCCTGCGCATCGAGGCCTGTGCCGGCTCGGGAAAGTCGGAACTCCTGCGGGTGCTCGCCCGTCGGTCCGTGGCCGCTGGCAGGCGCACCTTGCTGACCTGCTTCAATCGGCCACTGGCGGACCTGCATCGGGACGGTTTGCCCGGGGCCACGGTGGAAACCTGGTTTGCCCTGCGCCGCAACCTGGCCGAGGCCCTGGGTATCGAGTTGAAGTTCCCGGAAAAGGCCGATTGGGTGTTCTGGAGACAGCTCGAGGAGGAGACGACGGAGGCACTTGAGAGGCTTGGATGGCCCGCAGAGTTCCTCTACGACAGCATCTTCGTGGATGAAGGTCAGGATCTTGCGGACGAAGACATCGACCAGCTGCTCAAGCTGCTGGCGCCCGACGGTGACTTTGTATGGGTGGGCGACCCGGCGCAGGACCTGATGGAACGCGCTGCCGGGCGTCACCGCGGCCATGCCGTGCTGCGGGTGCTGGACAACTACCGCACGCCGACGCGCCTGGCTGCCGAGTTGGCCGATGTGGCGCCAAGCGGCGTCCGCTTCCTCAACCCGGCGGAAGGCTCCGGGCTTGAGGTCCGCCAGCTGCACGGTGGCGAGCAGGACCTGATGGAAGCGTTGGAGCGGGAGATCGCCCAACTGCTGCGGAAGGGGCTGGACCTGTCGGACCTGATGGTCATCGGCATGCAGGGCACCAGCGGCCTCAAGCCCCTGGGTGACTCCATCGGTCCCTACTCACTCCGGCGCTTTACGGGTGGCTATACGCTCGACGGCGAGCAGGCCATGACGTCGGGATCCCTGCTGGCCGAGAGCGTGTCGCGCGCGAAGGGAAAGCAGTGCGCGCATGCGCTGGTGCTGGGCGGCAACGCTTCGAGCATGGGCGAGCCGGAATGGCGCCGTGCCCTGTATGTGGCGCTGACCCGGGCGACCGTGGGCGCCACGCTGTTTGTCGACATGAGCCGCTGAGGCGCTCGAAATGTCCCGTCATGCGCACCAGTCGCAGCTGGTGCGACGCCCCGGTTGCATGATGTGCGTCTGCCGCGGCACGCCCCATTCCATCTTCCCGCCAGTCGCGAAAATAGTCCTTGCGTACCAGCAACGTTGCAGTTAGAGTGCGCGCCGCAAATTCACCACCGCCGGTTTAAAGCAATAACTTCCAGGGCGGTCCCAAATCCTGGTAAAGCATTCGTCCTTCGGCACGGATGGGAGGCAAGTCCTTCCACTCCTCGCACGAAGCGTTGATCTGAGCATCCACCTGATCCTGCCGGCATGTCTGCCGGACCAACACCGATCCGATCCCGTACTCGACAGCCTGCTGTCGTCGACGCCACGTCGCGCCTGTCAGCGCCGTGGCCTCTGCGTGGCCTCACCTCAAATCAACTTTTCGCCTGGAGGATTGACCATGGTTGCTTCCGTCGCTGCGTCGCGTTCCGCTTCCCCCCGCCGTTCCAGCAACCCGACCGCGCTGCTGCGCCGGGGCTTCCTCGGGTCCCATGCCTGCGCCCAGGCTTTGGTTGCCCACGGCGTGTCGGCCCAGTCCCGCCGTGTGTATCCCACGGTGTTGGTGACCTACACCGCCGTCAACGTGCAGCTGCGTGAGGCTGTGGAAGTGGCCATGTTCCATCCGACGCTGGAGACGCTGCGCGATGCGTTTGCAGCAGCCGAAGCCGTGCTCGCCGCGGCCAAGCGCGCCACGCGTTCGATGGTGGCGGCGCGTTCGGTAAACCTGGCGGCCTGGTCGCTGGCCATGGCCGGGCTGCGCGCAGGCATCGAGGAGCTCGAGGAGGGCCTGGAGGTCATCACCCTGCTGCCGCCGTCGGCGCCGGACTATCCCGAGGAGGACTGAAAGCCCGGCGCGTGGTGTCCATTTCTGATGGGGGATAGGGAATGACGTTTGAAGAGCTGATGACCGCCCAGGCGGTGCACGATGTGCAGACCAGGTTGCCCTCTGTCGAGGTCAGGCGCTGGGTGGTGCGTGCCCTCGCAGCCACGCTGCGCGTGGCGGTGGCGGGTGGCGAAGCGGAGAACGTGCTGACGTTGCGTGCCTGCCGGTCCCTGTTGCAGCGCTTTGTCGGCATCGGCGGCGATGACGACGCCGGGGACATCGATGTTGGCAGGGCGTTGGCCGCCTGCGATGCGCAGTCGCGGCGGCTCGATGAGGAGCTGCGTGCGCTCGGCGCCCCCGACACTGAGGTGCTTGCCGATGGGCTTGCCAAGGCGCTGCGGTTCACCGCCGCCGAGCGCGCGCTGGTGTCGCTGGGCCTGCACGCCAATGTCTATCCGGAACTGCAGCGCGCCATCGACCTGGTCGGTGAAGTGGATGACGACGGCGCGGCGAAGCTGTTTGCACTGATGCTGGACCTGGAAGAGCGCGAGGTGCTCTCGGCGTTCCGCCGCGACAATCCGCTGCGTCGCACCAATGGCTTCGAACTGCGCCACACCTGCAGCCGGCCCTTCATGTTCATCCGCTTCAACCCGTCGGTGGTCGCGGTGTTGCGTGGGCCTGAAGCCACGGTTGAGGCCATTCTCGGCCAGTTCTTCCGCCCGGCGCCGCCGGCGCGGCTGAAGCTCGAGGATTTTGACCACGCCGCCAGCGACGTCGTATTGCTGAAACGCTATCTGTCCCAGGTGTTCGCGTCTAACCGCCTGGGGGCCAATGTTCTGTTGCACGGTGCCCCGGGAACGGGCAAGACCGAACTGGTGCGCGCGCTGGCCAGCGCGCTGGACGCCCAGCTGATGGAGGTGCCGGCGGTCGACGGGGACAGGGACCCGCTGTCCCCCATGCACAGGCTCACCAGTTACAGCGCCTGCCAGGAAGTGCTGCGCCACCAGCCACGCACGATGATGCTGTTCGATGAGGTCGAGGATGTGTTCCCGGACGACGGTGACGATGCGTTTCCGGGACGTCGCCGCGGTTCGCCACGGGACCGCAACAAGGGCTGGGTGACGGGCGTGCTCGAGGACAACGCGCGGCCGACGTTCTGGGTGAGCAATTCGGTGCGCCAGATCGACCCCGCCTATCTGCGCCGCTTCGACATGGTCATCGAGCTGGCCACGCCCACCCGTGCGGGGCGGGGCAGGTTGATTGCCCAACTGTTCGCCGACCTGCCGCTGTCGGAACGCGTGCTGCACAGGCTTGGCGGCGAGTCGGCCCTGACGCCCGGCCATTTGGAGCGCCTGGCGGCGGTGTTGCGCACCTTGGCGCCGGTCGACGAGGTGGACGGCGCGGCCTTGCTGCAGTCGCTGGTGCTGCAGACGATGAAAGCGCTGGACGCGAACCCGCAGGCAGGCTTGCGCGACAGCGCCATGCCGTATCGCGCCGATTGCGTGAATGCCGACGTGGACCTGAGGAGCCTGGCCCTGGGCCTGGCGGGCCAGCCTTCGGCGCGGTTGTGCCTGCATGGGCCGTCGGGCACCGGCAAGACGGAGTGGGCGCGGCAACTGGCCGCCGCGCTGGGACGGCCACTGCACGTCAAGCGCATCTCGGAGCTGAAGGGGATGTACGTCGGGCAGACCGAGCAGCTGATTGCCGCCGCCTTCCGCGACGCCGAGGCCGCTGGCGCGGCGCTGCTGATTGACGAGGCGGACAGCCTGCTCGGCAACCGCGAGCGTGCGTCACAGCAGTGGGAGGTGAGCATGGTCAACGAGATGCTTACCTGCATGGAGCGATTCGAGGGTGTGTTCATGGCCACGACCAATCGCATCGATGCCATGGACGCAGCCAGCGCGCGCCGGTTCGACTTCAAGGTGGGCTTTGATTACCTGGCCCCCGCGCAGGTGCGCGTGCTGTTCGCCGACCTGTTGCAGGCACTCGACGTGCAGGTGCCCATGCAGCTGCCTCTGAGCCTGGATGCGCTCAAGGTGTTGACCCCGGGCGACTTTGTGAACGTGTACCGGCAGGCGCGGCTGCTGCCGGAATCCCGGGAACCGGGGCGTCTGCGGGCCATGCTCGAGCGCGAGCAGTCTGGCAAGGCAGCGCATCTGCCGACCCGACGCATTGGCTTCCTGTGACTCCAACCAAGGGGCATACCATGCAAATCCAGTCTGAGATTCCCACCATTGTTGCGGAACGTTCTCCGCTCGAGTACTTCCATGGCCTGTATATCAAGGACGCTGCCGCGTTTGGCGGTGCCACGGCTTTCTGCTGGTTTATCGATGATGCGGAAGCGATCGCCCATTTGCGCGACCGCCTGGCGTTGGTCTACCTGGATTCGGAAGGCGAGGCAGACGAAGTCCAAGCAGTGGCGAAGGCCATCAGCACGGCATTGAATGGGGTGAACGCGCTCAAGGCCATCGACCTCGATTCCGTCAATGCAACTCTGGTCGGCCTGTGCGAACTCGTCTGGGCTGGTTCGCTGGACGACCTGCGGCGCGGTAATGAACCCTTCGAGCGCGACCTCCAAGACGACTACTACCAGAACGTGTTCGGCGATGAGCGGGGCATGGGAGATTCCGAATGGGACGACTTTGCCCATCACCTGACCCACTACAACGGATGACCACCATGCAACGGAACGTGGCCTGCAACTGCCTTCTTGTCGGGGCGCTCTTGCTCGTGTCCGGCAGTCCGGTGATGGCCGCCAGTGCGAAGGTGGACCAGCCTTCGGTCCTGTCCAACCCGACGGACAATCCGCACCTGCAAGTCGGCATGCAGGCAATCGCCTCGGGGCTGAGGATCTTTACGGTGTCCGTTGATGTCGGCCAGGAATCGGACTTGCCGCAGCGCATCAATCACGTGCACTTGGGCATGTCGCTCAGTGGCTGGAAATTCATTGCCCAAGACGTCCTGACCCACCAAGGGAGCAGTTCGACCGTGCTGCTGACCTACGGGCGGCGCGTGCCATGACATGCAGAGAATCAGATGGTGTTGAACTTGAAACCATGACGGGAGAGGAACAATGGCAAGCTGGGAAGTGACGATGGGTGGCAAGGGCGGCGGCACGGCGACGTTCAAGGTGGTGGTGCACGCGGGTACGCCTGACCAGGCACGACGCGCGGCCGAGGCACAGAACCCGGAGTACAGCGCGCAAGCCGTGCGCCGGCTGTACTAGCGTGATATCGGCCAGATGCCCTGGAGGGGACATGTATCGATTGGATATTGATGGTGATCTACCCCTGGCAGATCTGGTGGAGACGCGAATGCGCGCGCTGGGCCTGACGAAGGCGCAGCTGGCGGGGCGAATGGGGTACGCCTCGACCGTCGCCAAGGGCGTGCGCCGCATCGAGGCCTTGCTGGCCGGCGACCTCAAGCAATCACGAGAGCTGGCCGACAAGCTGGCTGCGGGGCTGGATGTGGACGAGGCTTCCGTCCTGGGAGCCATCGACGACAGCCGTTACGTTCAATGGGCGCGTGATGACCGCGCCTATCGGCAGTCCTTCCAGCCGCATGTGGTCTGGGCCACCACCTCCTCCATCCCGAGCCCGATTGTGGTCGCAGGGTTGGTGAATGCGAGGAGTCGCCTGTTCTGGTACCCGGATCCGGACAGTGCCGAAACCATCCTCCGGCAAGCTGTGGCGGCCATGCCGGAAGGCGTGGTGTGTTACGGGCGAGTGGTGGGCTTCTGCATCAACTACAGCCCCGATCACGCGGTGCGGTTTGACCGCGAGGCGGTCTCGCTCGAAACCCTGGCCCACGCGGTCCGGCTTGGATTCAGTCGCGCGTTGCTGGGTGGTCGTCCACTCGCGCCGAAGGATCTCTAGAAGGCCGGGACGTCGAGCAAGGGCGTGAGCTCATCCCGCCCCCGCAACCCGGTCCGCCACCGGCGGGGTATTTCCGAAAACCCATACCGTGCCCCCGCCACCCCGCCCGCAATCGCCGCGGTGGTATCGGTGTCATTGCCGAACGCCACCGCCCGGCGCACGCAGCTTTCAAAATCATCCGTCCCGATGACCGCCGCCCGCGCCGACCACAGCGAATCAACAACGTAGCCGGTGCCGTTGCACCGCCTGCCATGCACGGGGTCGAGCACCAGCTCGACTTCTGGCGGCGGCATCCCCAGTAGCGCTGCCAACCCGCGAAGCGTGGCCACCGCGTCGTCCCACGCATCATCCACGCCCGCAAGCGTGCGCCGCACCCACAGGCAGTACAGCGCACAGGCGATCTGCGAGCGGGCGTGTCCATGCGTGGGCAGTGACTGCCGCATCGCCAGACGGCAGAGGTCGACGTCAGGTCCCGTGTGCCACAGCGCGATCGGCAACACCCGCATCAAGGAGCCATTGCCGTTGTCACGCTCGCCGGCAGGTCCCGCCGACTCGGGCGGGACGCCCGCGCCCAGCCGGTCTAGCGCACGGCTGGTCTGGATGCCGATGTCGAAGACATCGCCATCGATGGCGCAGTAGCCCTCGTCGCGCCAGCGCAACAGACCTTCGGCGAAATCATCGAGGTCCAGCCTGCCGCATTCGAGCAGGCTGCGCGCGAGCACCAGTGTCTGTGCGCCATCGTCACTCCAGGTGCCGGGTGCGACACGCGGATGGGCCCGTCTGAAGTCCGGTGGCGGTTCGAAGTCAATCAGCTCGACTGGCGGCAAGTCGCGCGGCGAGTGGAACTCATAGGGGACGCCCAGCGCATCACCTACGAGAAGGCCTACAAGGCCGCCGGCGACGCGATCCCGATGATGTAGGGGTCGAGATGCAAGTCTCATTATTCCTCCAGGCAGGTCATGATCGGGGCACACCGTCGGGACTGCCGCGAGGGCCGAGTTTGCTGAATGGGATCCAAGCCCTGCCAGCTTCTTCGCATGGCCACCACGCGGCCACATGCATTGTGCGTCCCACGGCGCACCAAGGCGCCCGGAACAGGAGACCACATGAATACCACCGCCAAGACCCTCATCGCCTTCGGCTTCGCCGCCGCCCTCGCCGCCTGCAGCAACACCGACCAGGCCGCCAACTCCGCCCAGGAAGCCGCCGAGTCGGCGACCGAAGCCCATGAAGCGGCGGCCAACGCCTCCGCCACGGGTGACATGGCGGCGACCTCGTCGGCCCAGGCGGCCGCCGAAGCGGCTGACGCCGCGGCCGATGCTGCTTCGCAGATCGCGGGCCAGGTCGACACCGGTGACGAGCTGACCCGTCGCGACGACCTCGCCGACGCCGCCGAGAAGGCTGCCGACGCGGCCGAGCAGGCCCAGGACGCCGCCGAGGAGGCCAACGCGGCCGCCGACGGCGAGAACAACACCGACGGCATGTAATCCGTCGAAATCGCGAGCCGTGCGGCGGGTTTCCGCCGCACGATCGGATCGCGTGGTCGTGGCCAGTCACTCGTCGTCTGGTCGCGGCCGCGCGATTTTTTTTAGCGTTTCAACACTGTCGGCCGCGGGCGCCGGGGCATGACTACAATCTGCACCCGCGGGCCTATAGCTCAATGGTCAGAGCAGAGGACTCATAATCCTTTGGTTCCAGGTTCGAGTCCTGGTGGGCCCACCAACCGCACGCCGCGACCCCGACGGGCGCTCCCCGGTCCCGCGGTGGCACAATGGCGCTCTTTTCCGGCGCCTGCGCCGCACTGACCCGGGAGTCCCATGACGCGTCCTTCCTCCCTCGATCGCGAGCAACTGCTGGCCTGTGGCCGCGGCGAAATGTTCGGCGAAGGCAATGCCCGCCTGCCGGCCCCGCCGATGCTGATGATGGACCGCATCTCGCACATCTCCAGCGAGGGCGGCGCCTACGGCAAGGGCGTGATCCGGGCCGAGCTCGACATCAGTCCCGACCTCTGGTTCTTCGACTGCCACTTCCTCGGCGACCCGGTGATGCCCGGCTGCCTGGGCCTTGACGCGATGTTCCAGCTCGCCGGGTTCTACTTGCCCTGGCTGGGCGAGCCGGGCCGTGGTCGCGCGCTGGGTTGCGGGGAGCTGAAGTTCTCCGGCCAGGTGCTGCCGACGGCCAGGCAGGTCGGCTACGAGATCGACATCAAGCGCGTGATGCGCGGCAAGGTCCCGCTGGTGATCGCCGACGGTCGCACCTTCGTCGACGGCAACGAGATCTACTTCGTCAGCAGCATGCGCGTGGGCCTTTTCCGGAACCTCGAGGACAACTGATGCGCCGGGTAGTCGTGACAGGCATGGGCATCGTGTCCTGCCTTGGAAACAAGCTCGACGACGTCTCGCGCGCGCTGCGCGAGGGTCGCAGTGGAATCACCGCGGTGCCGGAATACGCGGAGCTCGGCCTGCGCAGCCAGGTCGCCGGCGTCCCGGCGATCGACCTCGAGGCCGAGATCGACCGCAAGCGCAAGCGCTTCATGGGCGATGCCGCGGCCTACGCGTGGGTCGCGATGCGCGATGCCATCGACCATGCCGGCCTCGCGCTGGACCAGGTCAGGCATCCGCGCGTGGGGGTGATCGCGGGATCGGGCGGCGGCTCGGCCGAGTGGCAGGTGGCAACCGCCGACCTGCTGCGCGACAAGGGCGTGCGCAAGGTCGGTCCCTACATGGTCCCGCGCACGATGTGCTCGACGGTCTCGGCCACGCTGGCGACGGCTTTCGGCATCCTCGGCCTCAGCTATTCCATTTCCGCCGCCTGCGCGACGTCGGCGCACTGCATCGGCGCGGCCGCGGACCTGATCCGCCACGGCGCGCAGGACGTGGTGTTCGCCGGCGGCGGCGAGGAGGAGCACTGGGCGATGAGCGTGATGTTCGATGCGATGGGCGCGTTGTCGTCCGGCTGGAACGACACGCCTGCGGTCGCCTCGCGTCCCTATGACGCCGGCCGCGACGGCTTCGTCATCGCCGGCGGCGGCGGCATGCTGGTACTCGAGGACTACGAGCACGCCAAGGCCCGTGGCGCCACGATCCACGCCGAGCTCGTCGGCTATGGCGTCACCTCCGACGGCGCCGACATGGTCGCGCCGAGCGGCGAGGGCGCGGTGCGCTGCATGCAGAACGCGCTGGCGACGGTGAAGACGCCCGTCGACTACCTGAACACCCATGGCACCTCGACGCCGCTGGGCGACATCGTCGAGCTGGAAGCGGTGCGCGCGGCGTTCGGCGACGCGGTGCCGCCGCTGTCGTCGACCAAGGCGCTGACCGGGCACTCGCTCGGCGCGGCCAGCGTGCACGAGGCGATCTACAGCCTGCTGATGATGCGCGACGGCTTCATCGCCGGCTCCGCGCACATCGACGATCTGGACCCGCGCGCGGAAGGTTTTCCGATCGTGCGCGAGAGCCGCGAGGCGAAGCTGGACACGGTGATGTCGAACAGCTTCGGCTTCGGCGGCACCAACGCCAGCCTGGTGTTCGCGCGCGTCTGACGCGCGCGTCGGGGCGGCTGCGCCCCGGCGCTGCGGCGTGGGTCGCTGCGGCGCGCACGGCGCTGCGGCACGGCGCGTCCGGGATCCATCGTTCCATGGCCGCGCACCCGCGGCCTTCGGCGTCGACGTAGATTGGATGCATCCCCCGCTGGAGCATCCGGACCCCTCCCATGAGCAGCCTGTTCAACCACTACGACCTTGCGGGCCTGGCGCTGCGCAACCGCATCGTCATGGCGCCGATGACGCGCTCCCGCGCGGTGACCACCGTGCCCGACGCGCTGACCGCGACCTACTACGCGCAGCGCGCCAGTGCGGGGCTGATCGTCACCGAGGGCGCGCAGGTGTCGGAGCAGGCGCGCGGGTACCTGTTCACGCCGGGCCTGCATTCCCGGGCCCAGGTCGCGGGCTGGAAATCCGTCACCGATGCCGTGCGTGCGAAGGGCGGCGCGGTGTTCGCCCAGCTCTGGCACGTGGGTCGCCTGTCGCACGTGTCGCTGCAGCCGGGCGAACGCGCCCCGGTGGCGCCGGTGGCCAAGGCCGCGGCCGGCGTCCAGGCCTTTGGCTACCGCGAGGACGGAACCCCCGGGCAGATGCCCGCCAGCACGCCCAGGGCGCTCGGCGCGGGTGAGATCCCGGGCATCACCGCGGACTTCGTCGCCGCGGCGCGCAACGCGGTCGACGCCGGCTTCGACGGCATCGAGATCCATGGCGCCAACGGCTACCTGTTCGAGCAGTTCATCAACGGCGGGCTCAATACGCGCGACGACGCCTACGGCGGCTCGATCGCCAACCGCCTGCGCTTCGTGCTCGAGACCGTGGACGCGGTGGTGGCGGCGATCGGCAGCCAGCGGGTCGGTATCCGCCTGTCGCCCTTCAACCGCATCTTCGACATGCCCGCCTTCGAGGACGAGGCCGATACCTGGATGGAGCTGGCGCACGAGCTCGCGGGGCGCGGCCTGGCCTATGTCCACCTGAGCAACCGCGAGGCGATCCTGGCGGCAGCGGGTGAACGCTTCATCCGTGAGTTTCGCGCCGCGCATGGCGGGACGCTGATCCTCGCCGGCAACTACACGCGTGCCACGGCGGAGTCCGACCTCGCTGCCGGTCTCGCCGACCTGGTCGCGTTCGGTCGGCCCTTCATCGCCAACCCCGACCTGGTGGAGCGCCTGCGCAATGGCTGGCCGCTGGCGGACGCCGATGGCGCCACCTTCTATGGCGGGAACGCGACCGGCTACACCGACTATCCGGCCTATAGCGAAGAGGTCGCGTCCGCCTGAGGGAGGTCGCGTGGTCAGGCCATGGCGCGGGGCGCCGTGCCATGGGATGGCTCCGCCGCCTGCGTGTGGGTCTGTGCAGGTATGTCCATGCCCCTTCCCGAGACCCCGTGCTCTGGCCGCCTGCTGCGCACAAGGGCGTCCTCGACGGGTGGGCCCAAGGCGTCTGCCATCGGCATCCACGCGCGACGCTGCGCGGGGTCGTCCAGCCGGCCCTGGACCAGGAACACGCGTGCCTCGTTCCCGCCCGGGCAGGCGCCGCCCACCAGCACGTGGTCCACACTTGAAAGGTGGTGCTCGACCGCCAGTCGGAGCAGCGCACCGGCGACCCGCTCGCGGTCGCAGTCCGACAGGCCAGGTCGCGCATCCAGCTGGCCCAGCCGGCCCCTGATCCGGTCCAGCAGACCCCGGTGCGCCGGCGACAGGGCTGGAGGGAGTTCGTCAGCCGCCGGCGGTGGCAGCGCGCGGCGGCCCGGCGTGAGGTCGAGTGCCGTCCGCCAGGTCGGCGCGTCGACGTCGCCGGAGGCCGGCAGGCCGTGGTCCTGCTGGAACCGCAGCACGGCGCCCTGCATCGACAGGCGATACACCCCGTCCACGGCGATGGGCGTGTCCCCGGCACCGCGGTAGCCGGCGGCGACCAGTGCACGCTGCACCGCTTCCACCCGCTCCCCGGACTCGCCCACCCGCTGCACGCCGTCGTCGACGAACGCGCGCGGCTCGACGCCGGCGCGATGCGCCGCCTGCACCGCGAGTCGACCTTCGACGAGGTCGAGCATGTAGTGCTCGAACTGCTGGTAGTAGCGGGTGTCGATCTCGATGTGCACGTGCTTGCCGGCCGATGCAACAAGGCCGATGTTGTTCTGCGTGCCCAGCGACTGGCCGTAGGCCACCGTGTCACCGGGCTGGACCGCGATCGGGCCGAGATGCCGGATCCGGGCGACGGGCGGGCCATCGGCGGTTTCGTGGATGTCGACCACGCCGTTGGCGGCATCGACCCGGCCGATGACGCCGGCCAGCGGCGAGGGCACGTCCACGCGCCGCGTGTCGCGTGCGGACATGTCGTCGAGGATGAAGTCCTTGATCAGCAGGACCTGGTCCGGTTGGAGGCTGCGGTACTTGTCGACGCGGCGGTCCAGGACTTCCTGGAACTCCCCGCCCACGACGGCATAGGAGCGCGTCAGCACGTTCTCCGCGCCCCTCGGCACCCCGTCCTCCAGCACGGCACTGAAGTTCCGCTTGGGATGATGCGTGTGGAGGCTGTCCAGGTCGGACACCGGTCCGTTCGCGACGGCCGTTGCGGGGGGCGCGCGACCGGATTGTGTAACCCGGTAGGCGCTCGGATTTTCCTGGGGCATTGGACGTTCCTTGTCGTGCCGTTGCTACCTGCAGCGTCTGTACGTGTACGCGCGCTCTCCGTTGGTGATCGTCAGCGCATCGCCCCGCAGGACATAGATGTCGGCCTCGCCCTGGATCTCTTCGGGGGCGATGTCGGAGATCGTCACCACGCGCCAGGCCATCGGCGACTCCGCGATCGGCTTGATCGACCGCACCGTGTCGTTGTTCTCGTACCCGTGCAGCACGGCCGGGGTGATCTGGATGCGCATGTCGCTGTCCGACGGGCCATCGTCGACGCAGGCCAATGGGTAGGCGTCCCAGACCCCCAGCATTTCCGCGGGAAACCGCGGCTGACCCGGGGCAGGGTCTGCGGCCGAGGCGAGCAAGGGCGTCGACAGCAGCAGGGTGATCGCGAGCCGTGGGCAGATACGCATGACGTCCTCCATGACATTCAATCGTCCGCCGAGCCTAGCACCGCCACGGCCGCGCGCAGAAGTGGGTGTTCGCCGCGGATCGCCACCCGCTTCGGCGACCGCGGGATCGGTGCGATAGTCGTCGTCCGCGACCGAGCGCCGGAGAGCCGCCATGATCGAACTCGTCATCCCGCAGCGCCGCCGTGACCTTGGCGCGTTCGAGGTCGGCCGCGTGCTGCCGTTCGGGAAGCGGCGCATGGTCGGGCCCTACATCTTCTTCGACCGTATGGGGCCGAAGGCGATCGCGCCGGGCCTGCCGCTGGAGGCGGACGTGCGTCCGCATCCGCACATCGGCCTGTCGACGATCACCTACCTGTTCCACGGCGAGATCATGCATCGCGACAGCCTCGCCTCCGAGCAGGCGATCCGCCCGGGCGAGGTCAACTGGATGACCGCGGGGCGCGGCATCACGCACTCGGAACGCTTCGAGGCGCTGCGCGCGCATGGCGGGCCGCTCGACGGGATCCAGGCCTGGGTGGCGCTGCCCGACGGGCGCGAGGAGATCGATCCGGGGTTCTGGCACTACGGCAGCGAGGCGCTGCCGGTGTTCGACGGCGACGGCATCGTGGGCCGGCTGATCGCGGGGCGGCTGGCAGGGGTCGAGTCACCGGTGAAGGTCGATTCGCCGCAGTTCTACGTCCACTGGCAGCTGCGCGCCGGGTCGCGTGCGTCCCTGCCGGCGGAGTACAGCGAGCGGGCGGTCTACGTGGCCGATGGCAGCGTGGAGGTGGATGGCCAGCGCATTGAGGCCGGCAGCATGGCCGTGCTCGCGCCCGGTCGCGCGGCCACGGTGGCCGCACTCGGGGACGCGGTGGTCATGCCGCTCGGTGGCGAGCCGGTCGGGCCGCGTCACATCGACTGGAACTTCGTCTCGTCCTCGAAGGAGCGCATCGCGCAGGCCCGCGCCGACTGGGCCGCGGGGCGCATGAAGCTGCCGGACCTGGACGACGGCGAGTTCATTCCGCTGCCGCCAGCCCTCGGCGCGGCGCCGGAGCCGATGTCCTGAGCCATGCCGCCGGTCCCATCGCGGGACGCGGCCGGCGGCTGCCTGGTCAGGGGGCCGGCCGGAACGTCACCTTCGTCGAGATCGCGACGTCGTCCGGGATGATCGAGACATCGCCCCAGTCGCCGGCCCCGACGCCGAAGTCCAGGCGCTTCACCGTCGCCCGCCCCTGCAGCACCGGATTGGCGCCGGGCGTCCAGGTGAAGGCCAGCGCCACCGGCTTCTTCACTCCGCGCAGTTCCAGCGTGCCGTTGGCGACGTAGCGGTTGTCGCCCAGGCTGCGGAAGCCGCTCGCGGTGTAGCGGGCGGTGGCGAACCGCGCGACGTTGAAGAAGTCGGCGGTCCCGAGGGTGCTGTCGCGGTCGCCGTTCTTCGTGTCGGCGGTCGTGAGCGGGATGGTGACGTCGAGCTTCGCGGCCTGCGGCGCCGCGGGATCGAAGCTCAGCGAGGTGCTGAAGCCGGGGAACAGGCCGACGAAGGTCTCGCCCTGGTATTCACTGGCGAAGCTCAGCGCGCCCGATGCCTGGACGTAGTCGGCGGCCATGGCGGGCGTGGCGAAAGCGGCGAGGCCGGCGGCCAGCGCCAGCGGAAAGGTACGGTTGCGAATGCCCATGTCAGTTCTCCGGGTTGGGGGCGTGGGCACGGCGCGCGGGGAGCATGCGGCGCAGCGTGTCGTCGCCCTGGAACAGGTGGTGGTAGAAGGCGGCGCCGGCATGCGCCAGCACCAGGAGCAGCAGCAGCCAGAAGCCGTATTCGTGCACGGCGATCGCGGTCGCGGCCAGCTCCTCGCTGCGCCCGGCGATCGCCGGCAGGTTGAACTGCTTGAACCACTGCAGCGGATAGCCGGACGCCGAGTTGAACACCCAGCCGCTGACCGGGATCGCGAACAGCAGCGCGTACATCGCCCAGTGGGTGGTCGAGGCGATGCGCGCCTGCCACGTCGGCGTGCCGGCAACCGGTGCCGGGGCGCCGGCGAACAGGCGCCAGGTCAGGCGCAGCGCGACCAGCGCCAGCAGGGTCAGCCCCAGCGACTTGTGCAGCGCGTAGGCATTGATCTTCGCCGGCGTGGGCGGCATGTCGACCATCGTGAGGCCCAGCCAGGCCATCCAGCCGATCAGGCCCACGATCGCCCAGTGCAGCAGCATGCTGATGGGGCCCCAGCGATCGGAAGGGTTGCGCAGTTGCATGGCGTGGCTCCGTCTTGAGGGTGGGATTATCCGAGACGCGGCAGGTCGAAGACGAGGATCTCGGCGCCGTCGCCGCGCTCGATGTCCACGCGCGGCTCGTCGGCGTACAGCAGGGCGTCGCCGGCGGACAGGCTCCTGCCGTTGACCATGGCCTGGCCGCGCGCCATGTGCACATAGGCGAGGCGGCCGGGGCCGATGTCCAGCGCCGCGGCTTCGTCGCCGTCGAACAGGCCTGCGTACATGCGCGCATCCTGCTGCAGGCGCACCGAACCGTCATCGCCACCGGGACTCGCGACCAGGCGCAGGCGCCCGCGCTTGTCGGCTTCGGGATACGCCTTCTGCTCGTAGCCGGGCTGGATGCCCATCGTGTCCGGGATGATCCAGATCTGCAGGAAATGCGTGGTCCGGTCGGCTTCGTGGTTGTACTCGGAATGGGTGACGCCGCTGCCGGCGCTCATGCGCTGCACGTCGCCCGGCACGATGCTGGCGGCGTTGCCCATCGAGTCCTTGTGCGCCAGGCTGCCCTCGAGCACGTAGCTGATGATCTCCATGTCCCGATGGCTGTGGGCACCGAAGCCCTGGCCGGCCTGCACGCGGTCTTCGTTGATGACACGCAAGGGCCCCCAATGCATGTGGGCGGGATCGCGATAGTCGGCGAAGGAGAAGCTGTGCCAGGACTCGAGCCAGCCGTGGCTGGCGTGGCCGCGTTCGCTGGCGGGGCGCAGGGTGATCATGGAATGGCTCCGGTAACTGGGCGGGGATGCCGCGGTGGAGCCAGTCTGATTGTGCTAGCTTTCGGGATAAACAAGCATGAAAGGACATCATTGTTCTATAAATGCCGCTAAAGATAGTTTCAGCAGGTGAATTCCGCAGTAGATGCACCAATCCGCTGTTGTTCTGAAAATGTGACCATTCGTTCCAAAAGAGGTGTATGCAAAGTCAATAATGGAACGATACCCTGTGCTCCTGGTCGGCGCGGCCTGTCCCGCCGGCCTCCCAGCATTCACCACCCATGCCTACCTTCCGGAGTTCCGATGAACATCAACCGCCTGTCCCGCGGCGTCCTCGCCGCCGCCCTCCTCACCGCTTCGGCCTACGCCCTGGCCGCGCCGGTCACCTACACCATGGACCCGGCCCATACCGACGTGATCGCGCAGTGGAGCCACTTCGGTTTCTCCAACCCGATCGCGCACTTCGGCCAGGTCGAGGGCACGATCACCTATGACCCGGACAACGTCGCCGCCTCGAAGGTCGAAGTCATGATGCCGCTCGCCGGGCTGTCCTCCCACGTCAAGGCGTTCGACGAGCACCTGCGCAGTGCCGATTTCTTCGACGCGGAGAAGTTCCCGCAGGCGACCTTCAAGAGCACCTCGGTCGAAGCCGTGGGCGAGGGCAAGCTCAAGGTCACCGGCGACCTGACGATCAAGGACATCACCAGGCCGGTGGTGCTCGACGCCACGATCAACAAGGTCGGCAGCAACCCGATGACCCAGCAGCCGGCCGCCGGCTTCGACGCCGTGGCCACCATCAAGCGCACGGAGTTCGGCCTGGGCATGTACGCGCCGAACGTCAGCGACGAGGTCCAGCTGCGCATCACCACCGAGGCTTCGGTCCCCAAGCAGGACAAGTAAGCCCCCCAGCGCGCGCGAAACCGGCGCGCCCCCGAAGGCCGCCGCACGGGATGCGGCGGCCTTCCGCCGTCCGCGCCGTGGACGTCGACCCGGTGCCTCGCGGACCTCGGGTCAGTCCGTGGCGTCCAGGTGGGACGGGTCGCGCGCGACCGCCCGCAGCGCCAGGTCGACGGCCGCCAGGCCATCGCGTTCCAGGTCGATGTGCCCGGGATCCAGCAGGAACATGCGCAGGGCCCCCGAGATCACGAAGTGCAGGGTGCGCGCGCAACTCTCGGCGGCCATGCCCTCGCGCAGCTGGCCGAGCACCTCGGCGCGCGCGAACGCGGCGGAAATCCGCGCGTGCGTCTGCCGCATGCCGCTCTGCCGCAGGCGGCTGATCATGTCGCCCTTGGCGGCAACCTCGCAGCGCAGTTCGATCACCTCCAACGCGTTGCGCACGCGCTCCACCTTGCTCAGGTCGGCGAACGAGGTGTGCAGCAGCTCGCGCAGGTCGCGGAGCGGCGTGGTGCCGTCGGCACGCGACACGCGCTCCAGGCCATGGAAGAAGGGCACGCTGACCCGGTTGACCATGGCCTCCAGCACTTCGTCCTTGTTCTTGAAGTGCCAATAGACCGCGCCGCGGGTCACGCCGGCACGGGCGGCGATGGCCTCCAGGCTGGTGCGCGACAGGCCGTGCTCCAGGAAGCAGTCCTCCGCCGCGTCGAGGATGTCCTCGCGCGTTTCCTGTGCGTCTTCTTTCGTCCTGCGCGCCATCTCAGTGTTCCAGTGATAGGCCGGATCCGGCCTTTGACAAACATACATTCATGTATGTATATTACACCTCATTCCTCTGTACGCCCAGTGCCGACCCGCGGTCCGCGGATCACGCGCATCTGGGCGTGCTCCTTTTTCAAGCTTCGACAAGGCCTTCCATGACCACGATCCGCGTCCTACCCATGCTTGCCGTGCTCTCCCTCGCCCTCGCCGCCTGCGGTGGCGGACAGCAGGGCGGCGAGCCTCCGAAGCCTGCGGTGACCGTGGCAACCCTGTCCGCGCAGCCGGTCACGCTGTCGCGCGAGCTGCCCGGCCGCACCAGCGCCTGGCTCGTGGCCGAAGTGCGCCCGCAGGTCAACGGCCTCGTGGCCAGGCGCCTGTTCACCGAAGGCGCGATGGTGGAAGCGGGGCAGCCGCTGTACCAGATCGACGACGCCACCTATCGCGCCGCGGCCAACAGCGCGCGCGCCCAGCTCAGCCGCGCCGAAGCGACGCGCACCGCCGCGCGCCTGACCGCCAACCGCACCGCCGAACTGGTGAAGGTGTCCGCGGTCAGCAAGCAGGACCACGACAACGCCACCGCCGCCCTGGCCCAGGCCGAGGCCGAGGTCGGCGCGGCGCGCGCGGCCCTGGATGCCGCCAACGTGACCCTGGGACATGCGCGCATCACCTCTCCCATCAACGGCCGCATCGGCAAGTCCAGCGTGACACAGGGCGCCCTGGTGACCGCCAACCAGCCGGCGCCGCTGGCAACCGTGCAGCAGCTCGACCCGATCCACGTCGACCTGACCCAGTCCAGCGCGGAGCTGCTGGACCTGCGCCGCGCGCTGGCCGAAGGCCGGCTGGAGCGTCCCGACGCCATGCCGGTGACCATCCTGCTGGAAGACGGCAGCCGCTTCGCCCACGCGGGCGTGCTGAAGTTCTCCGAAGTCGCGGTGGACCCGACGACGGGCAGCTTCTCGCTGCGCGTCGAGGTGCCCAATCCCGACCACGTGCTGATGCCCGGCATGTACGTCCGCGCCGCGCTCGGCAGCGGGGTGCGCCAGGACGCGGTGCTGGTGCCGCAGCGCGGCATCGCACGCGACCCGAAGGGCAACACCTCGGCGATGGTGGTCAATGCCCAGGGCGTGGTCGAACAGCGCCCGGTCGTGGTCGGCCAGGCCATCGGCGACCAGTGGCTGGTGGAGTCGGGTCTCGCGGCCGGCGACCGCGTCGTGGTTGAGGGCCTGCAGAAGATCCAGCCCGGCGCCGAAGTCGAGGTGACCGCCGAGATGGCGCAGAAGCCTGCGGCGGGCCAGGCGCCTGCGCCTGCGGCCGCGGCTGCAGCCGCGAACAGCGCCGATGCGGCCGATGCCGCCGACCCCGCCGGCACCGCCGGTGCGACCACCGACGCAGTGCAGGAGTAAGGGCGCGCCATGGCACGTTTCTTCATTGACCGACCCATCTTCGCGTGGGTCATCGCGATCATCATCATGCTGGCCGGTGCGCTGTCGATCACCAGCCTGCCGGTGTCGATGTATCCCACCGTCGCACCGCCGAGCGTCGAGATCCGCGCGATGTATCCGGGTGCCTCCGCCCAGGTGCTGGAGGACTCGGTGACCCAGGTCATCGAGCAGAACATGAAGGGGCTCGACGGCCTGATGTATTTCTCGGCGCAGTCGTCCTCGAACGGCTTCGCGACCGTCACCCTGACCTTCGAGAGCGGCACCGACGCCGACATCGCCCAGGTGCAGGTGCAGAACAAGCTGCAGCTGGCGATGCCGCTGCTGCCGCAGGAAGTGCAGCGCCAGGGCATCAACGTGTCCAAGTCCACGTCGAGCTTCCTCGCGGTGATCGGCTTCGTCTCAGAGGACGGCAGCATGGACCGCAACGACATCGCCGACTACGTCGGTGCCAACGTCGTCGATCCGCTGAGCCGCGTCGCGGGCGTGGGCAACATCCAGGTGTTCGGCTCCAAGTACGCGATGCGGATCTGGCTGGATCCGGGCAAGCTGCATACCTATGCGCTGTCGATCCCGGAGGTCACCGCCGCCATCCGCGCGCAGAACGCGCAGGTCGCGATCGGCCAGCTCGGCGGCACGCCGGCGATCGACGGCCAGGAGCTCAACGCCACCATCAACGCGCAGGACCGCCTGCAGACGCCTGAGCAGTTCCGCGACGTCATCGTGCGCAGCAACCCCGATGGTTCGCTGCTGCGCCTGGGCGACATCGCGCGGGTGGAACTCGGTGCGGAAACCTACGACTTCGTCAGCCAGTTCAACCGACAGGACGCCACCGGCGTCGCGATCTCGCTGTCCACCGGCGCCAACGCGCTGGATACCCGCCAGGGCGTGCAGCAGGCGCTCGACGACCTCGAGCCCTACTTTCCCGCGGGCCTGAAGGCGGTCGTTCCCTTCGACACCACGCCCTTCGTGCAGGTCTCGATCAAGAACGTGGTCGTGACCCTGGTCGAGGCGATCGTGCTCGTGTTCCTGGTGATGTACCTGTTCCTGCAGAACTTCCGCGCCACCCTGATTCCGACGATCGCGGTGCCGGTGGTGCTGCTGGGCACCTTCGCCGTGCTCGCCGCGCTGGGCTTCTCGATCAACATGCTGACCATGTTCGCGATGGTGCTGGCGATCGGCCTGCTGGTGGACGATGCCATCGTGGTGGTGGAAAACGTCGAGCGCATCATGAGCGAGGAGGGGTTGTCGCCGCTCGAGGCCACGCGCAAGTCCATGGACCAGATCACCGGCGCCCTGGTCGGCATCGGCCTGGTGCTGTCGGCGGTGTTCGTGCCGATGGCCTTCATGAGCGGCTCGACCGGCGTGATCTACCGGCAGTTCTCGGCGACGATCGTGTCGGCGATGCTGCTGTCGGTGGTGGTCGCGATCGTGCTGACCCCCGCGCTGTGCGCGACCATGCTCAAGCCGCTGGAGAAGGGCGAGCACCACGACAGCGGCAAGGGCCCCATCGCGCGCTTCTTCCGCTGGTTCAATGGCAAGTTCGACAGCACCAGCCGCCGCTACCAGGGCAAGGTCAAGGCGATCATCACCCGGCCGGGCCGCTACATGGCGATCTTCGCCGTGCTGGTGGCGGTCATGGGCGTGCTGTTCGTGCGCCTGCCCAGCTCCTTCCTGCCCAACGAGGACCAGGGCGTGCTGATGGCGCTGGTGTCGACGCCCGTGGGCGCGACCCAGGAGCGTACGCTGGAAGCGCTGGCGCACCTGGAGAACCACTTCCTCGAGAACGAATCCGAGGTGGTCGAATCGGTCATGGCCGTGCAGGGCTTCAGCTTCGCCGGCATGGGCCAGAACGCGGGCATGGCCTTCATCAAGCTCAAGGACTGGAGCGAGCGCCCGGACGCCGACCAGCAGGCGGGCGCGGTGGCCGGCCGCGGCATGGCCGCGATGAGCCAGGTAAAGGACGCGATGATCTTTACCTTCCCGCCCCCGGCGATGCCGGAACTCGGCATCGGTGCCGGCTACACCTTCTTCCTGAAGGACAACGCCGGCCTGGGCCACGAGGCGCTGCTCGGCGCGCGCAACCAGCTGCTCGGCCTGGCCGCGCAGAGCGAACTGCTGGCCAACGTGCGCCCCAACGGGCAGGAAGACACCCCGCAGCTGCGCCTCGACATCGACAATGCCAGGGCCGGTGCGCTTGGCCTGTCGGTGGACGCCATCACCGGCACGCTGTCGGCGGGCTGGGGCAGCCAGTACATCGACGACTTCATCGACCGCGGCCGCGTGAAGCGCGTCTACATCCAGGCCGATGCGCCCTTCCGCATGACGCCGGAGGACTTCCAGCTCTGGTCGGTCAAGAACATCCGGGGCGAGATGGTGCCGTTCTCCGCGTTCGCCACCATGCACTGGGACTATGGTTCGCCGCGCCTGGAGCGCTACAACGGCGTCTCGTCGATGGAGATCCAGGGCGAGGCGGCGCCGGGCGTGGCCTCGGGCGACGCGATGATCGAGATCGAGAAGCTGGTCGCGCAGCTCCCCGCCGGCATCGGCATGGAGTGGACGGCGCTGTCCTACCAGGAGCGCGAGGCGGGCGCGCAGACGCCGCTGCTGTACGCGCTGTCGTTGCTGATCGTGTTCCTGTGCCTGGCCGCGCTGTACGAAAGCTGGACGGTGCCGACCGCGGTGCTGCTGGTGGCCCCGCTGGGCATCCTCGGCGCGGTGCTGGCCAACACCTTCCGCGGCATGGAGCGCGACGTGTACTTCCAGGTGGCCATGCTCACCACGGTGGGCCTGACCAGCAAGAACGCGATCCTGATCGTGGAGTTCGCCAAGGCCAACGTCGACCAGGGCATGGAGCTGATCGAGGGCACGATGCAGGCCGTCCGCGACCGCCTGCGCCCGATCATCATGACCTCGCTGGCCTTCGGCCTGGGCGTGCTGCCGTTGGCGATCGCCACCGGCGCGGGCTCCGGCGCGCAGCGCGCGATCGGGACCGGCGTGGTCGGCGGCATGCTCGTGGGCACGCTGCTGGGCGTGTTCTTCATCCCGCTGTTCTTCGTGGTGATCCAGAAGATGTTCGGCGGCAAGGCCAAGGCCGGCGAACAGCCTGCCGCGGTGGGAGTGATCGAACATGAGTAAGCACGCGCGCCTCGCGCTGGCCCTGGCGGCGGCCCTCGCCGCCAGCGGCTGCGCCACCCTGGTGCCGGCGACGCCGCAGGCGCAGGCCGGTATCCCGGCCGCCTGGCCGATGCCGGAAACGACGCCGGCAGAGGTGGTTCCGGTTGTCGCCGGATCCAGCCACGCCACGGTCGCGCTGCCGATGGCCGACATCGGCTGGCGCGACTTCTTCGCCGACCCGCGACTGGAGCAGATCGTGGCGCTGGCGCTGGACAACAACCGCGACCTGCGCGTGGCGATCCTCAACGTCGAGCGCGCGCGGTCGCAGTACCGCGTCCGGCGTGCAGACCGCCTGCCCTCCATCGGTGCCGAGGCGATGATGGAGCGCGTGGGCGGCGACATCCCGGTGGGCGAGACCTACACCGCGGGCGTCGGCCTTGCCGCGTTCGAACTCGACCTGTTCGGCCGCGTGCGCAACCTGAGCGAGGGGGCGCTGCAGCAGTACCTCGCCACCGAAGAGGCGCAGCGTGCCGCGCAGCTGTCGCTGGTGGCGGAAGTCGCCGGCGCCTGGCTGGCGCTGGCCGCCGACCAGGAGCAGCTGCAGCTGTCGCAGCAGGCGCTCGACACCTACCTGCAGACGCTGGACCTGACCACCCGGCGCCACGAGCTGGGCGCGACCTCCGCGCTCGAGATCGAGCAGGTGCGCACCCAGGTCGCGACCGCACGCACCGACGTCGAACGCCTCAAGGGCCAGGTCGCGCGCGACCGCAACGCGCTCGACCTGCTGGCCGGCACGCAGCTGGACGCCTCGCTGCTGCCCGCCGCTGACGCCCGCGTCGCCCCGGTCACCGGCATCGCGGCGCTGCCCGCCGGCCTGGATGCGCGTGTCCTCCTGCGCCGTCCCGACGTGATGGCCGCCGAGCACCGCCTGGTGGCCGCCAGCGCCGACATCGGTGCCGCGCGCGCGGCGTTCTTCCCGTCGATCTCGCTGACCGGAAGCATCGGTTCGGCCAGCGACGCGCTGTCGGGCCTGTTCGACGGCGGCACGCGGGTCTGGAGCTTCATGCCGCGGATCAACCTGCCGATCTTCCAGGGCGGGCGGCTGAAGGCTGCGCTCGGAATGGCCGAGGCCGACCGCGACATCGCGCTGGCGCAGTACGAACAGGCCATCCAGTCCGGGTTCCGCGAGGTGGCCGATGCGCTGGTGCAGGCCGATTCGCTGGCCAGGCAGGTGGCCGCGCAGCAGGACCTCGTCGACGCGGCGACGCGCGCCGAGTCCCTCGCCCAGCTGCGCTTCGAAGCCGGCGTCGACAGCTACCTCACCCGGCTCGACGCCCAGCGCACGCTGTACGCGGCGCAGCAGGCGCTGGTGGCCACGCGCCTGGCCGAACAGGCCAACCGCGTGATGCTGTACCGCGTGTTGGGCGGCGGCTGGCGCGAGGACAGCGCCCCGCTCGCGCAGGCCCCGGCCGGCTGATCAGGCCGGATCGCCGTTCTCGTCGGGCGTCGGCACGGGCAGGTCCAGCCGGCAGTCCGACGGCGGCTGGCCGGTCGCCTCGGCGTGCGCCGCACAGGCGCGCTGCAGGTCGGCCTGCAGCACGTCGGCGTGTTTGACCATGGCCTTGAACCGCGGCTCCAGGCCCTCCACGCGCGTCCACGCGGCGCGCAGGTCGGCAAAGGCGTCGCGGCGCTGGATCGCGGTCGCGCGCGGCGACAGGTCGAGGTAGCCGGCGATGCGGTTGCGCAGGCCCGACACCGCGACCCTGGCCTTGCCGCGCGGGCTCGAGAGCGATGCCACCACGGTGACCGCGAGGATGCCGACGATCACCACCAGCGAACTCCAGGTGCTGATCTCGATCACCGGCACCGGTTCGCCGTCGTTGATGAAGGGCAGGTTGTTCTCGTGCAGTGCGTGCAGCACCAGCTTCACGCCGATGAAGCCCAGGATCGCCGCCAGCCCCAGCGACAGGTAGACCAGGCGTTCGAGCAGGCCGCCGACCAGGAAGTACAGCTGGCGCAGGCCGAGCAGCGAGAACGCGGTCGCGGTGAACACGATGAAGACGTTCTGGGTCAGCCCGAAGATCGCCGGGATCGAATCGAAGGCGAACAGGATGTCGGTGCCGCCGATCGCCAGCATCACCAGCAGCATCGGCGTCAGCGCGCGCTTGCCCTGGTAGGTGGTGAACAGCCGGTCGCCGTCGTAGTGCGGGCTGGAGTGGAACATCCTGCGCACGATCCGCACCACGATGTTCGGCTTGTCCTCGCTGTGGTCGTCGGGCGCCAGCAGGTTGCCCGCGGTCACCAGCAGCGCCAGGCCGAAGAGGTAGAACACCCAGGAGAAGCGCTCGATCAGCGCCGCGCCCAACAGGATGAACACCGTGCGCGCGATGAGCGCAAAGGTGATGCCGAACAGCAGCACCTTCTGCTGGTCCTCGCGCGGCACCTTGAAGCTGGCCATGATCACCAGGAAGACGAAGACGTTGTCGATCGACAGCGCCTTCTCGGTGATGTAGCCCGAGAAGTACTCGGCGCCCATGTCGGCGCCACCCCAGGTCCAGACCGCGACGCCGAACAGCAGGGCGATGCCGACGTAGAGGGCGGACCAGACCGCCGCCTCGCGCAGCGTGGGCGCGTGCGCCTTGCGCACGTGGAAGAAGTAGTCGAACGCCAGCAGGCCGATGATCAGGGCGATCGTGGCTTCCCAGACAAGGGGGGTGGTGGTCGGCATCGGGATCCCGGCGAGGACGGCGCGGCAGGATCGCACGCGTCGCGTCGCGCGCATGTCACGCCGCGGGCGCGATCGTTAGCGAGGCGTGAGCAAGGCGCCCGTTCGCGCGCTATATTCCGCGCGTTCCCCGCCCACGGCATCCCCCCTTGCATCGAAGAGAACTCCTGCTGGCAGGCCTGTCACTGCCGGTGGCCCTGGCGTTGCCCGCCGGTTCCCGTGCGGCGACGGCTGGCGGCGAGGCCTTCGACGCGGGCACCGTGCCGGCGCTGGCCCGGGCGCTCGCGGCCGCGCCCTACCGCGCTCCGTCGCGCGCCCTTCCGGACGCGCTTGCAGGCCTCGGCTACGACCGCTACCGCGATTACCGCTACCGGCCGGATCGCGCGCTCTGGCAGGGCCAGGGGCGGGGTTTCGAGGCCCAGTTCTTCCATCGCGGCTACATGTTCCTGGACCGCGTGGACATGCACGTGGTCGAAGGCGGGCGCAGCCGGCCGTTCCCGTACGCGACCTACCTGTTCCGCTTCGAGCACGGCGTTCCGGCGCCGCCGGCCGGGCGCGACATCGGCTTCGCCGGCTTCCGCCTCCACGGCGCCGTGCACCAGGCCGGCACCCTGGACGAGATCGCGGCGTTCCTGGGCGCGAGCTATTTCCGCGCGGTCGCACGCGGGCTGGGCTATGGGCTCTCGGCACGCGGGCTGGCGCTGGGCAGCGGTGACCCGGGTGCCGAGGAGTTCCCGGTGTTCCGTGCCTTCTGGCTGGAGACGCCGGCGCCCGGCGCCGCCGAGGCCGTGGTGCATGCGCTGCTGGACTCGCCCAGCGTCGCCGGCGCCTTCCGCTTCGCCATCACCGCGGGCGCGGACACCGTGTTCGACGTCGATGCCCGCCTGTATCCGCGGGTCGAGCTCGCGACCGCCGGCATCGCGCCGCTGACCAGCATGTACGAGTTCGACGCCCACGATCGCGCGGGCATCGACGATCCGCGGCCCGCGGTGCACGACTCCGACGGCCTGGCGCTGTGGCTGGGCAGCGGCGAGGAGGCGTGGCGTCCGCTGCGCAATCCGCGCCATGTCGAGCACAGCGGGTTCCAGGACCGGGATCCACGTGGCTTCGGTCTGATGCAGCGCAAGCGCCGCTTCGAGGACTACCAGGACCTCGAGGCCGGCTACGAGAAGCGCCCCGGCTGCCGGGTGGAACCGCTCGACCCCTGGGGCGAGGGGGAGGTGCACCTGGTCGAGATCCCGACCGCGAACGAGTACGCCGACAACATCGTCGCCTTCTGGCGTCCGCGTGCGCCGCTGGCACCAGGCCGCGAGCACCGCTTCCGTTACCGCCTGCACTGGTCGGACGGACAGGCGTGGATGCGCGGTCTCGCGCGCGTGGTCGCGACGCGCAGCGGAACGCTCGATGGTGCGCCGGGGCGGCAGTACCTGGTCGACTTCGTCGGCGACCGGCTGCCGCAGGGCGATGGCGCGGTGCGCGTGCGGGCATCGGCGAACGCGGGCGAGCTCCGCAATGCCACCGCCTACCGCAACCCCGCCACCGGCGGCTGGCGCGTGGGGCTGGAACTGCTGCCGGGCGATGCCGCGGCGGTGGAGCTGCGTCTCTGGCTCGAGGGTGACGCCGGGCGCCTGTCCGAGACCTGGCTGTCGCGGTGGACGCCGTGACCGGAGATCCCCTGGCACCGCGCGCGGCTCCGCTGCACGCCCTGCCACCGCTGCCGCCGGAGTGTCCGCTGCCGATGCCGGTGCAGGCGCTGGGTCGTGGCCGGATCGCCAATCCGCCGCGCCCGACCACGCCGCCGAACATGGCCTGGCGCCGGTTCGGCGTGATCGGCGGCGTGGTGCTGCTGACCCTCGTCGCGACCTACCAGATGTGGTGGCTGCTGCGCGGCGACGGCATCGACGTGCTGGAAGGGCTGCTGCTGGTGCTGTTCGTGGCGCTGTTCGCGTGGATCGTGCAGGCCTTCGTCGGCGCGATCGCGGGCTTCGTCCTGCTGCTGCAGCGCCGGCCGCTGCGCATGGGCATGCACGCCGATGGCCCGCTGCCTGCGCTGTCCACGTCGACCGCGCTGCTGGTGCCGATCTACAACGAAGATCCCGCGCGGCTGATGGCGGGCGTCCAGGCGATGCACGAATCGCTGGACGCCACCGGCCAGCTGGCGCGCTTCGACGTCTTCGTCCTGAGCGACAGCCGCAGGCCGGAGATCCAGGCGGCGGAGGCCGAGGCCTTCGTCGCGCTGCGCGGGCGGCTGGGTGCGAACGCGCGCGTCCACTACCGGCTGCGCCAGGACAACCACGAGCGCAAGGCCGGCAATATCGCCGACTGGGTCCGGCGCTGGGGCGGAGCCTGGCCGCAGTTCCTGATCCTCGACGCCGACAGCGTGATGTCGGGGGAGACCCTGGTGCGCCTGGCCGCGGCGATGGAGCGCCACGAGGACGTCGCGCTGATCCAGACGCTGCCGGTGATCGTCAACGGCAATACGCTGTTCGCGCGCATGCAGCAGTTCGCCGGCCGCGTGTACGGGCCGGTCATCGCCTATGGCGTGGCCTGGTGGCACGGCGCGGAGAGCAACTACTGGGGCCACAACGCGATGGTCCGCACGCGCGCCTTCGCCGGGTGCGCCGGATTGCCGGAGCTGCGCGGGGTGAAGCCCTTCGCCGGCACCGTGCTGAGCCATGACTTCGTCGAGGCGGCGCTGATGCGCCGCGGCGGCTGGGCGCTGCACATGATCCCGGGGCTGGGCGGCAGCTACGAGGAAGGCCCGCCGTCGCTCACCGACATGCTGGTGCGCGACAGGCGCTGGTGCCAGGGCAACCTGCAGCACGGCGCCGTGCTGCCCGCACGTGGCCTGCACTGGGTCAGCCGCTGGCACCTGATGATCGGCATCGGCCATTATTTCACCGCGCCGATGTGGGCAATGCTGATGATCGTCGGCGTCTCGATCCCGCTGCTGCATGCAGGATTCAGCTGGGGACACTTCTCGCTCGAGGGCTTCACCCCGACCGCCTGGTGGCGCGAGCAGGACGGCGACCGGTTCATCGCCGTCTTCGTGGCGACGATGTTCATGCTGCTGTCGCCGAAGCTGATGGGATGGCTGGCGACGGTCAGTGATCCGGCGATGCGCCGCGGCTGCGGCGGGGCGCTGCGCGTCTTCGTCGGCATGCTGCTGGAGACCCTGCTGGCCGCGCTGATGGCGCCGGTGACGATGTGGGTGCAGTCGCGCGGCGTGGCCGAAGTCCTGGCGGGCAAGGATTCCGGATGGGAAGCGCAGCGGCGCGACGATGGCGTCCTGCCATTGCGCGAACTGGTGCGGCTGTACGGCGGGCTGACGCTCGCCGGCGTCGTGGCCGCGGTCGCCGCGTGGATGGTCTCACCGGCGCTGCTGGCGTGGATGTCGCCGGTGGTCCTGGGCCTGCTGCTGTCGATCCCGATCGTCGCGCTGGGGGCATCGCCGGCGGCGGGGCGGTGGTTGCGGACGCGGGGCATCTTCCTGACCCCCGAGGAGTGCGCGCCGCCGCCGGTCCTGGTGCGCGCGACCGAGCTGCGCTCCCCGGGCACGAACGGGAACTGACGTCCCCCGGGGAGCCCCGGCCGGGCCATGCATAATGGCTTGCCACGTCCACGAGGGTTGCCATGCTGCTGGAATGCATCGAGCGCGAGACCGGGCCCGACCCGTCCTGGAGCATCCTCTGGCTGCACGGCCTGGGCGCCGACGGCAACGACTTCGTGCCGATCGTGCCCGAGCTGCTGCGTCCCGGCTGGCCCGCGCTGCGCTTCGTCTTCCCGCATGCGCCGGTGCGGCCGGTGACGATCAACAACGGCGTGCCGATGCGCGCCTGGTACGACATCGTCGACGTCGACCTGGCCAACCGGGCCGACGAGGGTGGCGTGCAGCAGTCGGTGGAGCAGGTCGAGGCGCTCATCGCACGGGAAGTCGAGCGCGGCGTCGCGCGCGAGCGCATCGTGGTGGCCGGCTTCTCCCAGGGCGGCGCCGTCACCCTGGCCATCGGGCTGCGCAGCGCCGCGCCGCTGGGTGGACTTGTCGCCCTGTCGACCTACGTGCCATCGGCGGGCAAGTCGCGACAGGTGCTGGCCGAGGGCGCCGCGCGCCAGCCGGTCTTCATGGCCCACGGCAGCCAGGATCCGGTGGTGCCGTTCCAGGCCGGCCAGCAGAGCGCCGCCCTGCTGCGAGAGCTGGGGTTCGACGTCGACTGGCATGCCTACCCGATGCCGCATTCGGTCTGCGCCGAGGAGATCCGCGACCTCGGCGACTGGCTGGCGCGGCGGTTCGCCGCGGGCTGAGCATGGGCGAGCGCGCCGCCGACGAGCCCTGGCTGCCGGACCTGTGCCGGCTGCCGCGGCTGGCGGCCATGCTCGGCATCGCCCAGCTGGTGGTGGTGGTCGTGGTGCTGGTGCCTGATGCAGGCACGCACTGGGACCTGGAGCGTGCGCTCTCCACCAGTGGATTCGCGCTGTGGATGGCGCTGTCGGTGTCGGTCCTGCTGTGCATTTCGCGCCGCGGCCTGTCACGCCTTCCCCAGCGGACCGGTGCGCTGCTCGCGGTGGCGCTGGCCGCGGCCGTGGCCGCGATCGTGGCCGGGATCGTGCATGCGCTGTTCGCGAGCGTGGGAGGCGCGGACCAGTGGCCTTCCGCGATGCGCTTCGTCACCGGCTCCGCCGGCGTGGTCACCCTGATCACGGCGCTGGCGCTGCGCTATTTCTACGTGATCGACCGTTGGCAGGCCCAGCTCGCCGCACACGCGCGCGCCGAGGCCGATGCGCTGCAGGCGCGCATCCGTCCGCATTTCCTGTTCAACAGTATGAACATGATCGCAAGCCTGCTGCGCCGCGATCCCGAAGTCGCCGAACGCGCCGTGCTCGACCTGTCCGACCTGTTCCGCGCCGCGCTGGGCGCAGGCGAGGACGACTCGTCGCTGGCCGAGGAAGTGCGCCTGTCCGAGCACTACCTCGGCATCGAGCAACTGCGGCTGGGCGAGCGCCTGCGGGTCGAATGGCAGCGTGTCGAACCGCTGCCGTGGGACCTGCCGATGCCGCGCCTGGTGCTGCAGCCGCTGCTCGAGAACGCCGTGCTGCATGGCATTTCGCGCCTGCCGGAAGGCGGCGCCGTGCAGATCAACCTGCAGGTCGAGGACGACAGGCTGCGGATCAAGGTCCGCAATCCCTCGCTGCCGCCCGATGCGCCGGACGCCCCGGGCGTGCACGGCGCCGGCCATGCCCAGCGCAGCATCGCCCACCGCCTGGGCTATGCCTTCGGCCCGCGTGCGCGCATGGCCTGCGGCTGGGGCGGGGGCTACTATGCCTGCGAGCTGGAGCTGCCGCTGGGGAGCGGGAGGAGGACCGCATGAGGGTGGTCATCGCCGACGACGAGCCGCTGGCCCGCGAGCGCATGCGCAGCCTGCTGGGCGTGCATCCCGACATCGAGGTGGTGGCCGAGGCCGGCGACGGCCGCGCCGCGCTGCAGGCCTGCGCCGAGCACGAGCCCGACCTGGTGCTGCTCGACATCGCCATGCCCGGGATCGACGGCCTCGAAGCCGCGCGCCACCTGGCCGCCTTCGAACCGCGGCCGGCGGTGGTGTTCTGCACCGCCTACGACGCCCACGCGCTGTCGGCGTTCGACGCCGCCGCCGTCGACTACCTGGTCAAGCCGGTGCGCGCCGAACGCCTGCAGGCCGCGCTCGACCGCGTGCGCACCTTCAATGCCGGCCTCGTGCGCAGCCGCGTCGAAGGCGGCGACGGCAAGCGCCGCACGCACCTGTGCGCACGGCTGCGCGGCAGCCTGCGTCTGATTCCGATCGAGGACATCCACTATCTCCAGGCCGACGAGAAGTACGTCGTCGTGCACCACGCCCGGGGGGAGGACCTGATCGAGGAATCGCTGAAGTCGTTGGAGGAGGAGTTCGGCGACCGCTTCCTGCGCATCCACCGCAACTGCCTGGTGGCGCGCCACGAGCTGGTCGAGCTGCGCCGCGACCCGGAAGGCCATGTCCACGCCATCCTCCGCCACGGACGCCAGCCGCTGGAGGTCAGCCGCCGCTGCGTGGCGCCGCTGCGCGAGGCGCTCCGGCAGTTTTGACGGGGGTCGGGGATAATCCCGGCATGACCCGCCTCCGCATCGCCACCCGCAAGAGCCCGCTCGCCCTCTGGCAGAGCGAACACGTCGCCGCCCTGCTGCGCACCGCCCACCCCGGCCTCGAGGTCGGACTGGTGCCCATGTCCACGCGCGGCGACGAGGTGCTGGACCGCTCGCTGTCGGCGATCGGCGGCAAGGGCCTGTTCCTGAAGGAGCTCGAGCTCGCCATGCTGCGCGGCGAGGCCGACTGCGCGGTGCACTCGCTCAAGGACGTGCCGATGCAGGTCGACGCGCCGTTCGCGCTGCCGGCGTTCCTGGCCCGCGCGGATCATGCCGATGCCTTCATCAGCAGCCAGTTCGCGACATTCGACGCGCTGCCGCCGGGCGCCTGCGTCGGCACCTCGTCGCTGCGCCGGCAGGCGCAACTGCGCGCGCTGCGCCCGGACCTGGAGATCCGCGACCTGCGCGGCAACGTCAACACCCGCCTGGCCAAGCTGGACGCCGGCGAGTACGACGCGATCATCCTCGCCTGCGCCGGCCTGCAGCGGCTGGGGCTCGGGGATCGCATCCGCGCGCGCCTCGATGCGCCCACCTGGCTGCCCGCGCCCGCGCAGGGCGTGATCGCGATCGAATGCCGGGAAGACGATGCCGCGGTGATGGACCTGTGCCGGGCACTCGACCATGCGCCCACGCGCACCTGCGCCGGCGCCGAACGTGCGCTCAACCTCGCGCTGCACGGCAGCTGCCACGTGCCGGTTGCGGCGTTCGCGCGGCTCGATGGCGACGCGCTGCACCTGGAAGGGCTGGTCGGCTCGGCCAGCGACGGGCGCGCGGTGCGGGCGGAAGCCCGCGGGCCGGCGTCGCAGCCGGACGCGCTCGGGCGCGAGGTCGCGGCCAAACTGCTCGACGCCGGCGCCGGCGAATCCCGCCGGGCCCCCCCCGTCCTGTCGGCGCGCCCACCGCCGCGATCGCCCTTGCCGGGTCAGTCCATCGCACCGTGGATCGCGGCTGTAGCCGCTCCTACAGGACGTCGAAGCCAGGACGTCGGGCAGCCGGTCCCGCACGGGCTAGAAGCGGTAGCGCAGGTTGACCGAACCCTCGGTGTCGGTGGCGCCGTCGCCGCCATTGCCGGCGCTGTCGTGGCGCAGCTCGAAGTTCGACTGCAGGGTCCACTGCGGCTGCAGCTGCAGGTCCAGGCCGATCACCTGGCGGGTGGTGGTATTGAAGCGGCCGGCTTCGACCAGGATGTTCTGGGTCAGCCGGGCGCGCTCGGCGATGGTCTGGCGCAGCTCCACGCGACCGCGCGCGATCGGTCCTTCCATCGCCGTGCCGTGGTCGGCGTACGGCTGCAGGCGGTAGCCGGTGCCGAACTCGAGGCGCACGTTGGTGTCGGGCGTGCGCACGGCCTCGTAGCCGAAGCCGGCGGTGAAGCGCGAGTGGCTGCCGTGGTTGACCCGCCAGTCGCGGCGCGAGGCCGGGGAATACAGCGGGTAGCGACGCGCGGCGATCGCCGGCAGCCGGATATTCGCCAGCGGGTCGACGCTGCCCGGCACCTTCGGCTGGTCGATGCGGGTGAAGCGGTTGGGTTCGCGCCAGCCCGCGTCCTCGCACACCAGCCGGTAGCACGGTCGCTTCAGCTCCGCGCGACCGGTCGCCAGCGCGAACACCGCCGGCTCGACCGGGGATTCGGGCAAGGGCGCGATGAACACGGGTGGGGCGGCGAGCGCGAGCCAGAGGGCCGCAAGCATGCTGGGTTCCAACGTAAACGGTTGCATCGCCATTATCCGCGCTGCCCGCGGCGGTTCAAAGGCGCGGCAAGCGCTCCGGTTCAGGAAGCGCGGCGCGATCGCGCGTCAGGGCAGTTCGCGGTGACGCAGGCGACCGCTGCCGAACAGCGCGACGCCGAGGGAAACCACCAGCCCCAGGGCGGCCCGCCAGCGCGGCGACGGCGCATCGAAGGCGCCCAGCGGGGTCGGTGCCGGCATGATCGAAGGATCGACCAGCGCCCAGGCGCAGGCCACCAGCCCGGCGATGCCGCCAAGCACCATCAGCACGCCGACGATGCGCCGCAGGGCGTTCATGCGTGGAACGGGAAATAGCGCGGGATCAGCACCACCGCCATCGTGATGAAGATGATGTTGAGCGGCAGCCCCACCTTGACGAAATCCTGGAACCGGTAACCGCCGGCGGCATAGACCATCGTGTTGGTCTGGTAGCTGATCGGCGTGGCGAAGCTGGTGGACGCGGCAAACGCCACCGCCACCAGGAACGGCTTGCTGTCGAGGCCGAGCGACTCCGCGGTCGCGATCGCGATCGGCACCACCAGGGCGGCGGAGGCGTTGTTGCTCATCACCTCGGTCAGCAGCGAGGTCATGATGTAGATCACCGCCAGCGTCGCCACCGGGCCGAGTCCGCCGACCAGGCCGATCGAGAAGTCCGCGATCAGCGCCGCGGCACCGCTGTTCTGCAGGGCGATGCCCAGCGGCAGCACGCCGGCCAGCAGCAGCACCACGCGCCAGTCGATCGCGGCGTAGGCCTCCTCGGGCTTGAGCACGCGCAGCAGCAGCAGCATGCAGCAGCCGATGATGGCCGAGGCGACGATGCTCATCAGGCCGGCCGCGGCCACCGCCACCACGGCGGTGAGGATGCCCAGCGCCATCAGCGAGCGGCGCAGCGAGGTGCGCGTCTGTTCACGCTCGCCCATCACCACCAGCCCGGGATCGGCGCGCATCAGGTCGAGCGCGCTTTCCGGCGCGTCGAGCAGCAGGACGTCGCCCACCGCCAGCGGCACCTGGTCGAGCCGCTGCCGGATCGCCAGCCGGTGGCGGTGCAGCCCCTGCACGCGGGCGCGGTACATGTGCGCGAAGCGCACGTCCGCCAGCGAATGGCCGATCAGGTGCGAACCGGGCGCGACCATCGCTTCGGCGTGCACGCGGCCGTCTTCGTCGTCGCCTTCGAGGTCGAGGTCGGTCGCCACCTGGTCGAAGGCCAGCTTGAGCTTGCGGCGCGCCTGCTCGACGTCGTTCCAGTTGCCGCGCACCAGCAGGCGGTCGCCGGGTTCGATCACGCCGTCGCGCGGCGAAGCCAGCGCGCCGCCGCCGCGGAAGATCTCCAGCACCACCACGTCGCCGCTGTCGGCAGGCAGCAACTCGGCGCCGCGACGGCCGACCGCACCGGACTTCCCGGGCACCAGCAGCTCGACCACGTAGCGCCCGGCATGGCCGCTGTCGGCCTGGTGGGGCACGCCGAGGTCGGGCAGCAGGAAGATGCGCGCGATCATCATGTAGACGACGCCGGCCGCGACGAAGAGGATGCCGAGCTCGCTGAACTCGAAGATGGTGAATCCCGCGTGCCCGGCCTGGCGCGCCATCGAATCCACCAGCAGGTTGGTCGAGGTGCCGATCAGCGTGCAGACGCCGCCGAACTGGGCCGCGTAGGACAGGGGAATCAGGAACTTCGACGGCGGCAGGTTGTTGGCCACGGCCGCGGCGATGATCAGCGGCAGGAACACGGCCACCGCGGCGGTATTGTTGATGAAGGCCGACACCGCCGCGGTGAGCAGCATCATCACCAGCGCCAGCAGCCAGCCCCAGCGGATGCGCGCGATCGCCTCGCCGAGGCGGTTGAGCGAGCCACTGTGCTGCAGTCCGGCGCTGAGCACGAACATCGCCGCCACGGTCACCGTGGCCGGGCTGCTGAAACCGGAGAGGGCTTCCTCGGTGCTGACCAGCCGCAGCGTGAGCAGCGCGGCCAGGGACAGCATCGCCACCACTTCGGGCGGCATCTTCTCGCTGACGAACAGCGCCACCGCGCCGGCAAGTACGAGAAACGTCAGCAGCATGTCTGGGGTCATGGGCGAGGCGCAGGGTAACGCACCGACCCGCACGGATGTGGATGCATCACGTGCGCCGGGGGATACTGGCGACTGTCCGGCGCTGTTTGGGGATCGCGTGACCAGTCCAGTTCCTTCGCGGGTCGACGTGGCCGTCATCGGCGGCGGCGCGAGCGGCACCCTCGTGGCGGCGCACCTGCTCGGCGCCGGGGCCGCGCCGCTGTCGGTCGCCCTGGTCCAGGCGGACGCGGCGGTCGGGGAAGGCGTGGCCTATGCCACGCGGCGTCCGGAGCACCTGCTCAACGTGCGCGCCGCGGGCATGAGCGCGCTGGACGCGAACCCGGGCGATTTCGTCGGCTTCCTCCAGTCGCTGCCCGCGCATGCCGGCGACGACCCGGCCGCGCTGGGCGCGCGCTTCCTGCCGCGCCAGACCTACGCCGGCTATCTCGCGGCGCTGCTCGACGGGCGACCCGGGCGCGCGCGGCTGCAGCAGGTGGTGGACCCCGCCGTGGACGTCTCGCCGGCCGATGGCAGCTACCTCGTCGAGCTCGCCTCGGGACAGCGGCTGCAGGCCAGGACGGTGGTGCTGGCGGTGGGCAACCGGCCGGCGCGGCTGCCGCTGCCGGCGCCGGGCGCGGCTGCGGTCGGCGCGGTGGAGGCCTGGGACTACCCGGCGATCGCCGCCATCGCCCCGGATGCCGACGTCGCCATTCTCGGCGCCGGCCTGAGCATGGTCGACGTGGTGCTGAGCCTGGTCGCCAACGACCATCGCGGTCGCATCACCTCGCTGTCGCGACGCGGCCTGGTCCCGCTGCCGCACGCGGCGCCGGCGCCTCCGGCCGCGGCCGACATCCCGGCCCTGCTGGCCATGGGGCTGGCCGCGCGGACCCGCGCGCTGCGCGCGCTGGCGGCCCACGAAGAGGCGCACGGACGCCCGTGGCAGGGCGCGCTGGATGCGCTGCGCCCGCACGTGCAGGCGCTCTGGACCAGCCTGGACGCGACGGCGCAGGCGCGCTTCCTGCGCCACCTGGTGCGGCACTGGGACGTCCATCGCCACCGCATCGCACCCGAGGTCGCGGCGCAGCTGGACGCGGCGACCGCCGCCGGCCAGCTGCAGCGGCTGGCCGGACACCTGGTTGCCATCGAGCCGGGTGCCCGTACCGCCATCGCCTGGCGTCCGCGCGGCCGCGACGTGGTCGAGCGCTTCGAGGCCGACGTCGTGGTCAACGCCCTTGGCATGGAGAAGCGGATCGACCGCGGCAGCGGCCTGCTGGCTGGACTCTGCGCGCGCGGCCTGCTGCGCCCCGGCCCGCACGGCATGGGCGCCGCCACCGTGGGCGAGGGCGTTCCGCTGGACGCCGCGGGGGCGCCGGTCCCGGGGCTGTGGACGCTGGGCACGCTGCGCATCGGCGACCTCTGGGAGACCATCGCCATGCCCGAGCTGCGCGGCCAGGCGCGGCGCGTGGCCGACGCCGTGCGCGCGCATCTGGGGCCATAATCCGGCCATGGACCGATACGAGCGCATCCTCTCGCTGCACCGCATCCTCAGCTCCTCGCGCTACCCGGTCACGGTGGCGAGGCTGCAGGACGAGCTCGGCTGTTCGCGCGCCACGGTCTATCGCGACGTCGCCTTCCTCCGCGACGGGCTGATGGCACCGATCATCGGCGACGGCGAGTCCGGCATCCGCTACGACAGCGAGGACAGTGGCCGCTTCGAGCTTCCCGGACTGTGGCTGAGTTCGGAGGAGCTGCACGCGCTGCTGGCCGCGCAGCAGCTGCTGTCGCGCAGCGGCGGCGGCGTGCTGTCCTCGGCGCTGGCGCCGCTGCAGTCGCGGATCGAGAAGCTGCTCAGCGAGCACGCCAGCGGCAAGGAATGGCCGGTCGAGCGCGTGCGGGTGATCCCGCACCGGACCCGCCACCTGGACGAGCACGTGTTCCGCAGCGTGTGTTCGGCGGTGCTGGGACGCAAGCGCCTGGCCTTCGACTACCGCGCGCGCTCCACCGACGAGAAGACCCGGCGCACGGTGTCGCCGCAGCGCATCACCCACTACCGCGACAACTGGTACCTCGATGCCTGGGACCACGAGCGCGAGGGCCTGCGCAGCTTCTCGGTCGACCGCATCGCGCAGGCGCGCGGGCTCGACCAGCCTGCGATCGACGTCGACGAGTCCGAACTCGACCGCCATCTCGGCGGCGGCTACGGGATCTTCTCCGGCGCACCCAAGGGCGTGGCGACGATCCTGTTCAGCGCCAAGGCCGCGCGCTGGGTCGCCGACGAGCACTGGCATTCGCAGCAGCAGGGCCGCTACCTGCCCGACGGGCGCTACGAGCTCAAGGTGCCCTACAGCGCACCGCGCGAGCTGCTGATGGACGTGCTGCACTACGGCAGCGACGCCGAGATCACCGAGCCGCAGTCGCTGCGCGAGCAGGCCCGCGCGCTGCTGTCGCTGGCGATGTCGAACTACGAGCGCTGAGTTCGCGCGCCGGGCTCAGCGCCCGGGCGCGGGCACGGCGGCCGGCTCGAAGCCCAGCCGTCCTTCCTGTTCCGGGACCTGCGCGACGCGGCGCAGCCGGTCGGTGTTGACGCCATGGCCGCGCATGCGGCGTTCCAGCTCGAGGTAGGCCTCGTCGGCCACCACCTGCGCGCGGGTCAGGATCCAGGCGTGGTCGCGGTCCTCGGCATCGAGCAGCAGCCAGCTGCCGTCCTCGGCCACCTCCAGCACACGCAGCGTCGCCGGCAGCACGCGCCAGGCGCGCAGCTTCCAGACGCGGCCACCCGGACCGCCGCGTCGCGCGATGCCGGCGTCGGATTCCAGTGCTTCGGAAAACCCGTCGCGCCAGCTGCGGAGTACTTCGACCTTCGACTCGCCGTCGGCCTTGAAGCTGATGCGCGAGGCCACCCGGCCGCGCTCGCCGAACCAGGGCACGTGCGCGGCCACGTGCCAGTCACCCATCAGCGTGTCGATCGGAAGCATGGCCACGTGCTGCCCGCTGTCGCCGGCGTCCTCGGCGCGCCCCTCGCGGGCGCCGCCGAACATCGAGCAGCCGGCAAGCAGCAGGCACCCGGCCAGCAGGCACAGCGTGCGCAGGATGTCGGGGCGGGCGAGGGCTCGGAAGGGTCGGGTCATGGGCGGGTTCGGGGCGCCGCGGCAGCCTGCCTGCGGCACGGCGAAGGGGGCGTCAACACGATCGCAGTCCGTGAGATGGGGCATCCGCAGGCTGAGCCGACATTCTGGAGGCCCATCATGACAGTACGCAGCCACGCCGTGTCCCGGCGGTTTCCCGCCGTGTTCCCGCCAGCGCACGCCGGCGCCAATGCGGCACCCGACTGGGCCGGGCGCGTCGTGCTCGCGCTGGCCTTCCTGGCGGTGGTCGCGATGCTCTCGCTGCCGGACGCGCGCTCGGCCAGCGCCACCTTCGGCCTGCTGCCGCTGTGGCTCGCCGGCCTGCCGGCCACCGCGGGGCTCGCGCTGGCCGCAACCCGGCGCCGCGCGACCGGCTGAGCGCGGGTTCCGGACACGACCTTCGGCCCGCGGGCCGGGTCGGGTGCTGTGCTAGCGTTGCCGGCCCATCCGACCCGCCGGAGCTATGCCGCGATGCCCACGTTGCCCCATGCCTGCCTGTTCGCAGCGCTTGCCGTCGCCGCCTTCGGCGTGAACGCCCAGGAGGGCGCCGCCGTGACCGATCCCCACCAGTGGCTCGAGGACGTGGAGGGCGAGAAGCAGCTCGCCTGGGTCCGCGAGCAGAACGCGAAGGCCGAGGCCGAGCTGGCCGACACCCCCGGCTTCAAGGCGCTGGAGGCCGACCTGCTGGCCATCTACGACTCCGACGACAAGATCCCCGGCGTCTACAAGCAGGGCGACTGGTACTACAACTTCTGGAAGGACCGGAACCACGAGCGCGGCCTCTGGCGCCGCACCACGCTCGAGGAATACCGCAAGCCGCAGCCGAAGTGGGAGACCGTGCTCGACCTCGACGCGCTCAACAAGGCCGAGGGCGAGAACTGGGTCTGGCACGGCGCCAACTGCCTGCGCCCCCGGCTCTCCACCGAACCGTACACGCGCTGCCTGGTCGCGCTGTCGCGCGGCGGCGCGGACGCCGACGTCACCCGCGAGTTCGACCTGTCGACGAAGCAGTGGGTCGACGGCGGCTTCTTCCGCGCCGAGGCCAAGGGCGGACTGGGCTGGGTCGACCAGGACACGGTCTACGCCTATACCGACTTCGGCGACGGCTCGATGACCAGCTCGGGCTACCCGCGCATCGTCAAGGAGTGGAAGCGCGGGACGCCGATCGAGTCGGCGGCGGTGGTGTACGAAGGCCAGGCCGATGACATGTACATCGCGGCCGGCCACGACCACACGCCCGGCTACGAGCGCGACTTCGTCATGCGCACGATCGCCTTCTACAACGACGAGCTGTACCTGCGCAACGCGGACGGTTCGCTGACCAGGGTCGACGTCCCCAATTCCGCGCAGAAGTCGGTGCAGCGCGAGTGGCTCGGCATCGAGCTGCGCGAGCCCTGGGAGGTCGGCGGCCGGACCTACAAGGCCGGCTCGCTGCTGGTGGCGAAGTTCGACGACTTCATGGCCGGCACGCGCGAGCTGGAGGTGCTGTTCGAGCCCAGCGACACCACCTCGCTGGCCGGCAGCTCGTTCACGAAGAACCACCTCGTGATCAACGTGCTCGACGACGTCAAGAACCGCATCTCGGTGCTCACCCCGGGTCCGGACGGCTGGACGCGCAGCGAGCTGGCGGGCGTGCCCGAATTCGGCACCGTCAGCGCCAGCGCCGTGGACAGCGACGAGTCCGATGCGCTGTGGATGACCGTCACCGACTACCTGACCCCGACCACGCTGATGCTGGCCAGCGCCGCGCCCGGCGCGGCCGCGCCGGAGGTGCTGAAGACCCAGCCTGCGTTCTTCGACGCCTCGAAGCACGCGGTCGAGCAGCACTTCGTCAGCTCGAAGGATGGCACCCGCGTGCCGTACTTCCTGGTGCGCCCGAAGGACATGGCGCTCGACGGGAAGAACCCGACCCTGCTGTACGGCTACGGCGGCTTCGAGATCCCGATGGTGCCGGGCTATTCCGGCGGCACCGGCAAGGGCTGGCTGAACGGGCCTGATGGAAGCAGGGGTGGCGTGTACGCCGTCGCCAACATCCGCGGCGGCGGCGAGTACGGCCCGCGCTGGCACCAGGCCGCGCTCAAGGCCAACCGCCGCAAGGCCTACGAGGACTTCGCCGCGGTGGCGCAGGACCTGATCGCGCGCAAGATCACCTCGCCTGCGCACCTCGGCATCCGCGGCGGCAGCAACGGCGGGCTCCTCACCGGCAACATGCTGGTGCAGTACCCGGAGCTGTTCGGCGCGGTGGTGATCCAGGTGCCGCTGCTGGACATGCAGCGCTACCACAAGCTGCTGGCCGGCGCGTCGTGGATGGCGGAATACGGCAACCCTGACAAGCCGGAGGAGTGGGCTTTCATCCGGAAGTTCTCGCCCTACCACCTGTTCGACCCGGCGAAGGACTATCCGCCGACCCTGATCCTCACCTCGACCCGCGACGACCGCGTCCACCCCGGCCACGCGCGCAAGATGCACGCGCTGATGTCGGCGGCCGGAAAGGACGTGCGCTATTACGAGAACATCGAGGGTGGCCACGGCGGTGCGGCCAACAACCGCCAGGCGGCGCACATGGACGCGCTGTACCTGACCTTCCTCTGGCAACAGCTCGGCCGCGGACGCGACGCCGAGTAAGGACCCGCGGGGCGCCTCCAGGGGCGCCCCGTTGCATTGCAACCCCGGAAGCCCCATCCATGAAGACCCTCGCCATCGCCAGCCTCCTGCTCATGACCGCCACCAGCCACGCCGCCACGCCCACGCCACCCGACGTCGAGAAGCGCGCGCACGAGGTTCGTGCGCCGCACGGCGCGGTGCGCCAGGACGAGTACTACTGGCTGCGCGACGACACCCGCGAGGACACCGGGATGCTGGCCTACCTCGAGGCGGAGAACGCCTACGTCGATGCGGTGATGGCGCCGCTGAAGCCCGTCGAGGACACCCTGTACGACGAGTTCGTCGCGCGCATCAAGCAGGACGACGCCAGCGTGCCGTTCCGCGACAACGGCTGGTGGTACTACTCGCGCTTCGAGACCGGCAAGGACTATCCCGTGCACGCGCGCCGGAAGGACGCCGATGGCCTGGGCGCGGCGGAGATCATGCGCCTCAACGAGGCCGCCGACTTCGCGGCCGAGGAGGTGCTGCTCGACGTCAACACGATGGCCGAAGGCAAGGAGTACTTCTCGGTCGGCGTGTACGAGACCAGCCCCGACAACCGCATCCTCGCCTGGGCCGACGACAGCATCGGCCGCCGCCAGTACACCATCCGCTTCCGCAACCTCGGGACCGGCGAGGTCTATCCGGAGTCGATCCCCGGCGTGTCCGCGGACATGGTCTGGGCCGACGACAACCGGACCCTGTTCTACGTCGAGAACGATCCCGAGACCCTGCTGACCGTGCGCGTCAGGAAGCACGTGCTGGGCACGCCGGTGGCCGACGACGTGGTGGTCTACGAGGAAACCGACGACAGCTTCTACATGGGCCTGTCGCGCACCCGCGACGACCGCTTCATCTGCATCGGCGTCGAGAGCACGGTGTCGAGCGAACTGCGCTGCACCCCGGCGGCCGCCCCGGGCGAGTTCGCCGTGCTGGCGCCGCGCGAGCGCGACGTCGAGTACGAGGCCGACCACTACGACGGCCGCTGGGTGATCCTGACCAACGCGCCGGACGCCGACGGCGGCAAGGCCCCGAACTACCGCATCGTCACCGCGCCCACCGCCGCGACCTCGCGCGCGGAATGGACCAGCTGGATCGCCCATCGCGACGACGTGCTGCTGGAAGGCTTCGAGTTGTTCGAGGGCTTTACCGCCATTTCCGAGCGTTCCAACGCGCTCGAGCGCATCCGCCTGCTCAAGGCCGACGGCGAGGAGTACGTGGCCGCCGACGAACCCGCCTATTCCATGGGCCTGTCGATCAACGCCGAGCCCGACACGCCGTGGCTGCGCTACGGCTACACCTCGATGACCACGCCGGCGACCACCTACGAGCTCAACGTCGCCACCGGCGAGCGCCGCCTGCTGAAGCAGCAGCCGGTGCTCGGCTACGACCCGTCGAAGTACGTCACCGAGCGCACCTGGGCCACCGCCCGCGATGGCACCCGCATCCCGGTCTCGCTGGTCTACCGCAAAGGCTTCCAGAAGGACGGCACCGCGCCGCTGCTGCAGTACGCCTACGGCAGCTACGGCATGTCGATGGATCCCGGCTACAGCCTGACCACCACCAGCCTGCTCGACCGCGGCATGGTCTATGCCATTGCGCATATCCGCGGCGGCATGGAAATGGGCCGCAAGTGGTACGACGACGGCAAGCTGCGCAACAAGGTCAACACCTTCACCGACTTCATCGACGTCACCGACCATCTGGTGGCCGGGGGCTGGGCGGCGGAAGACCGGGTGGCGGCCTACGGCGGCAGCGCCGGCGGCCTGCTGATGGGCGCGATCTCGAACATGGCGCCCGAGAAGTACCGGCTGATCCTTTCGCAGGTTCCGTTCGTGGACGTGGTCACCACCATGCTCGACCGCAGCATCCCGCTGACCACCAACGAGTACGACGAGTGGGGCAACCCGGAGCGCGCGGGCGACTACGCGTACATGGCCACCTATTCGCCCTATGACAACCTCGAGGCGAAGGCCTACCCGGCGATGTTCATCGGCACCGGCCTGTGGGATTCGCAGGTGCAGTACTGGGAGCCGGCGAAGTACGTGGCACGCCTGCGCGACCTGAACACCTCGGACGCGCCGGTCCTGTTCCGGACCAACATGGATGCCGGGCACGGCGGCAAGTCCGGCCGGTTCCGCCGCTACCGCGAGCTGGCCGAGATGTACGCCTTCATGCTTGACCAACTGGCCGTCGGCCCGGCAGACGCGCCGGCGAAGTGAGCCCGCGGCCCCAGCACACCCCGCCCGGCGGGCGCCGCACGCGCTTTCGCTGGGCGTGGTGGCTGCTGGCCTATGTCGCGCTCGGCCTGGGTCTGCTGGGCGTGGTGTTGCCGGGGCTGCCCACGGTGCCGTTCATCCTGCTCTCGGCCTGGGCCGCCGCGCAGGGTTCGGCGCGCCTGCACCGCTGGCTGCTGGCGCACCCGCGCTTCGGGCCGGTGATCGTCGACTGGCAGCGGCACGGGGCGCTGGCGCGCCGCTCGAAATGGCTGGCCACCGGCGCGATGGCGGCGTCCGCCGCGCTCCTGCTGGGGGTCGCCTGGGCCACGGGGTATGCGCGCTGGTGGGCGGTGGCGCTGCCGATCGCCTGCATGGCGGTGGTCTGCACGTGGCTGTGGATGCGGCCGGAACCGCCGCCGCGCTAGACTGCGGCCATGAACATCCGTCCCGTCCTGCCCGTCGTCCTGCTGTCCATCGCGCTCGCCCTCGCGGGCTGCGGCAACAAGGGCCCGCTGGTGCAGCCGCCGCCGCCCGAGGAAGGGGACTGGCCGGAGGATGAGGCGGATGACGCCGACGTCGACGCCGACAGCGACGCTGACGCGGATTCCGATGCGGATACGGACGCCGACGCCGACGCGGACGCCGACGCGGACGCCGGCGACCGGGACGCCCTGGACATCGACACCGACGCGGATACGGATACGGACGCCGACTCCGACGTCGACGTCGACGTCGACGCCGATGACCCGACGCCCGCTGCCGACGGTGATGGCGGCGCCTGATCCGGTGGATCCCGCGGCCGCCCCGGCCGGGCTGCGCTTCAGCAAGATGCACGGCGCCGGCAACGACTTCGTGGTGCTCGACCTGCGCGACGGCACGCCGCCGCCCGATCCCGCGCTGTGCCGCCACCTGGCCGACCGCCACCTCGGCGTCGGCTGCGACCAGATCCTGACCATCTCGCGCGCGCGCAGTGCAGGCGCCGTCGCCGGCTATGGCATCTGGAACGCCGACGGCTCGCCGTCGCGGCAGTGCGGCAACGGCGCGCGCTGCGTGGCCGCCTGGCTGGTGCGCGACGGCGCCGCCAGCGGCGCGTTCGTCCTCGACAGCCCGGGTGCCAGCCACCGCGTGCGCGCGCTGGGCGACGGCCGCTTCGAGGTCGCGATGGGCGTGCCGGCCTTCGCGCCGGCGGACATCCCGCTGGCCGGCGTCGACGCCCAGGCCGATGCCTACGCCTTCGACGTCGGGGGCCATGCCGTGTCGCTCGGCGCGGTCTCGATGGGCAATCCGCACGCCGTCATCGAGGTCGACGACATCGACGCCGCGCCGCTGGCCACGCTCGGCCCCGCGCTGCAGCGCCACGCCGCGTTCCCGCAGCAGTGCAACGTCGGCGTCGCCCAGGTGCTCGACCGCCGCCGCATCCGCCTGCGCGTGCACGAGCGCGGCGTCGGCGAAACGCTCGCCTGCGGCAGCGGTGCCTGCGCGGCGGTGGCGGTGCTCGCGCGGCGCGGCCGCGTGGACGCCGCGGCCGGCGTCGAGGTGGCGCTACCGGGCGGCACGCTCCGCATCCATCAAACGGCCGACGGCGTCCTGCACATGGCAGGCCCGGCGGCCTTCGTCTACGAAGGGGAATTCATCGCATGACCGACACCGTCGAGAAGCTCGGCGCCCACGAGGTCGCGGCCTGGCTGCGCCGCCACCCGGACTTCCTGAAACAGTTCCCGGACCTCGCGATCAGCATGGTGGTCCCGCGCGAGGATGGCCCGGCGGCATCGCTCGCCAGCTACCAGCTGGAAGTGCTGCGCGACAAGAACCGCGAGCTGTCGCGCCGGCTGCAGGACCTGTACGCGGTATCGCAGGAAAACGAGCGCCTGGCCGTGCGCACGCACCAGCTGACACTGGCGCTGATGCGCCCCGGCAGCGCCGCCGGCGTGGTGCGCGCGATGGTCGCGACGCTTGCCGAGGATTTCAGCGGCGACCTGGTGCGAGTGGTGCTGTTCGAAGCCCTGCCCGGACTGGCCGAAGAGGACTGGCTGCAGGTCATCGACCGCGACGAACGCCGCCTGCAGCCGTTCGCCGACTGCATCCGCGAGGGCGAGCCGCTGTGTGGCCGCCTGCATCCCGACAAGCAGGCCCTGCTGTACGCCGCGCGCATCGACGAGGTGGCCTCGACCGCCCTGCTGCCGGTCGCCGGCATCGGCCTGGTGGCCGTCGGCAGCCGCGATCCGAACCGCTTCTACCCCGGCATGGGCACGCTGTTCCTGCGCATGATGGGCGAGGCCTTCGCAGTGGCGCTGCGGCGCCATCGCGACTGAGTCGCGCGGGCGCGCGCCGGCCGTGACCACCCTGGATGCAGCGGGGCGCGCGGCGGCGGCAACGCACCCGGCGGTGGCCGACTACCTCGCCCACCTCGAAGTCGAGCGGCGCATGTCCGCGCACACGCTCGACGCCTACCGCCGCGATCTCGCGGCGCTGGCCGGCTGGGCGCAGGCGCAGGACCAGGGCGAGCTGCTGGCGCTCGACAGCGCCGCCATCCGCGCCTTCGTGGCCGCCGAGCACCGCCGCGGGCTCGCGCCCAAGAGCCTGCAGCGCCGGCTGTCCGGCTGCCGCAGCTTCTACCAGTGGCTGCTCCGGCATGCACGGATCCGCGCCAACCCGGCCACCGGGATCCGCGCGCCGCGCGCGCCGCGCAAGCTGCCGCAGGTGCTCGACGTCGACGAGGCCGTGGCCCTGGTCGAAGTCCCGACCGATGCGCCGCTGGGGCTGCGCGACCGCGCCCTGCTCGAGCTGTTCTATTCCTCGGGGCTGCGCCTGTCCGAACTGCGCCTGCTGTGTTGGCGCGACCTCGACCTGGCCGAAGGGCTGGTGACGGTGCTCGGCAAGGGCAGCCGCCAGCGGACCGTGCCGGTCGGTTCGCATGCCTGCCGTGCGCTGGAGGCCTGGCGGGCCGAGGGTGTCGCGGGGCAGCGCCCGGGGCTCGAGGCCCCGGTGTTCCCCGGCCGCGGCGGCGCGCCGATCAGCGCGCGCGCCATCCAGCTCCGGCTGCGCGCGCTCGGCCAGCGCCAGGGCCTGTTCAAGCACGTGCACCCGCACATGCTGCGGCACTCGTTCGCCAGCCACGTGCTGGAGTCGTCCGGCGACCTCAGGGGCGTGCAGGAACTGCTGGGGCACGCCGACATCGCCACCACGCAGATCTACACCCACCTCGACTTCCAGCATCTGGCCAGGGTCTACGACGACGCGCATCCGCGCGCCAGGCGGCGCAAGGGTCCGGTCGGCGACTGAGGCTGGCGGAAACCGCGCTGTCCGCTGCGCATCCGGCCTGCCGTTGGCGTGGAGACCACCACCGGAGCCCTGCCGATGCGCCTGCCGCTTGCTGCCGTCCTGCTGCTGGCTACCGGCGTCGCCTGCGCCCAGCCCTACAAGGGCCCGATCATCGATGTGCACCTGCACGTTGGTCCCGCGGCGCCGGGCGCGCCCAACCCCGCGACCGGCGAGCCGACCACCGCCGCCACCGACGCCGACCGGGAGCGCCTCACCCTGGAACGGATGCGCCGGCACGGCATCGTGCTCGGACTGGTCAGCGGCCCCGATGCCTACATGGCCAGCATGCGCCGGGCCGGCGGCGACGCGATCCGCGCCGGCGCGTTCATGGACGACGGCCGCACCCGCCTGCCGCCGCCGGACGTGCTGCGCGAGGCCTTCGCCAGCGGCGAGCTGCAGGTACTCGGCGAGATCGGCGCGCAGTACCACGGACTGGACGCGGGCGACACCTGGTTCGAGCCCTACCTGGCGCTGGCCGAGGAGTTCGATGTGCCGGTCGGCATCCATACCGGCCTGGGTCCGCCCGGCACGCCCTACGGCTGCTGCCCGGACTTCAGCATCGAACTGGGCAACCCGAAGCTGCTGGAGCCGATGCTCAAGCGACACCCGAAGCTGCGCGTGTGGCTGATGCACGCCGGATGGCCCTACCTGCAGGAGACCAAGGCGCTGATGTACGTCTATCCGCAGCTGCATGCCGACGTGTCGGTGATCAACTGGATCATCCCGCGGCAGGAGTTCCACGACTACCTGCAGGCGCTGCTGACCGCGGGCCTGGGCGACCGGCTGATGTTCGGCTCCGACCAGATGGTCTGGCCCGAGGCGATCACGCTGGCGGTGGAGGGCGTGGACAGCGCGCCCTTCCTCACCGCGGCGCAGAAGCGGGCGATCTTCCATGACAACGCGGCGCGCTTCCTGAAGCTGGAGCCCGCGCCCGGGAAGTGACGCGACCGACAGCGTCGCGGGCGGCTTGCATCCGCCGGGGCCGGTCCCCATCCATGGGTTTCAGCCCCCGGAGGCCCGCATGGACCCCAGCCAGAACCCCAATGTCTTCCACGCCACCACCATCGTCTCGGTGCGCCGCGAGGGCCGCGTCGCGATCGCCGGAGACGGCCAGGTGACGCTCGGCCATACGGTGATGAAGTCGAATGCGCGCAAGGTGCGCCGCCTCGGCAAGGATGGCCAGATCCTCGCCGGTTTCGCCGGCGCCGCCGCCGATGCCTTCACCCTGTTCGAACTGTTCGAATCCAAGCTCGAAAAGCACGGCCAGCTCACCCGCGCCGCCGTTGAACTGGCGAAGGACTGGCGCACCGAGCGCCGCTTCGGAAAGCTCGAGGCGCTGCTCGCGGTGGCCGACAAGGACACCTCGCTGATCATCAGCGGAACCGGTGACGTGATCGAACCCGAGGACGGACTGGTCGCGATCGGCTCCGGCGGCCCCTACGCGCTGTCCGCCGCGCGCGCACTGCTGGCCCACACGCAGATGGACGCGCGATCGATCGCCGTCGAGGCGCTCAACATCGCCGGCGACGTCTGCATCTACACCAACCGCAACGTCGTGGTGGAGGAACTCTGAGCATGGCCATGAAGATCGACACCTCGCACGCCACCATGACCCCGCGCGAGATCGTGCAGGAGCTCGACCGCCACATCATCGGCCAGCAGGACGCCAAGCGCGCGGTCGCGATCGCGCTGCGCAACCGCTGGCGCCGCGCCCAGCTCGGCGACGAGCTGCGCAACGAAGTGATGCCCAAGAACATCCTGATGATCGGCCCGACCGGCGTCGGCAAGACCGAGATCGCGCGCCGCCTGGCGACGCTGGCCAACGCGCCGTTCGTGAAGGTGGAAGCCACGCGCTTCACCGAGGTCGGCTACGTCGGCAAGGATGTCGAGCAGATCATCCGCGACCTGGCCGACACCGCGGTCAAGCTGTACCGCGAGCAGGCCAAGCAGAAGATGCGCACCCAGGCCGAGGAGCGCGCGGAAGACCGCATCCTCGACGCGCTGTTGCCCCGGCGCGAACAGCCACAGGCACCCTTCGGCTTCGGCGCGGCGGGCGGGCCGGGCAGCACCACCGTCGACATCGGCGCGGAGCCGTCGTCGCGTGAATCCGAGACGCGCCAGAAGCTGCGTCGCCAGCTCCGCGCCGGCGAGCTCGACGGGCGCGAGATCGAACTCGACCTCGCCGCCGGTGGCGGCGTCGACATCATGACTCCGCCCGGCATGGAGGAGATGGGCCAGCAGCTGCGGCAGATGTTCGCCAACCTCGGCAGCGGCAAGACCCAGAAGCGCACCATGGGGATCCACGCCGCGCGCCCGCTGCTGGTCGAGGAAGAGGCCGGCAAGCTGGTCAACGAGGACGAGGTGCGCGCGGCGGCGATCGAGGCCTGCGAACAGCACGGCATCGTCTTCATCGACGAGATCGACAAGGTCGCCAAGCGCAGCGAGGGCATGGGCGCCGACGTCAGCCGCGAAGGCGTGCAGCGCGACCTGCTGCCGCTGGTGGAAGGCTCGACGGTCAGCACCAAGTACGGACCGGTGAAGACCGACCACATCCTCTTCATCGCCTCCGGTGCGTTCCACCTCGCAAAGCCCAGCGACCTGATCCCCGAGATGCAGGGCCGCTTCCCGATCCGCGTGGAGCTGTCGGCGCTGACCAAGGACGACTTCGTGCGCATCCTGACCGAGCCGAAGGCGGCGCTGACCCGGCAGTACGTCGAGCTGATGAAGACCGAAGGCCTGGAGCTGGCGTTCGGCGCCGACGCGATCGACCGCCTGGCCGAGATCGCGGCCGACGTCAACGAGCGCCAGGAAAACATCGGCGCGCGGCGGCTGCATACGGTGCTGGAGCGGCTGCTGGACAGCCTGAGCTTCGAGGCGCCGGACCGCGGTGGTCAGGTCGCGATCGACCGCGCATATGTGGACGAGCAACTGGGCGAACTGGTGCAGGATCAGGATCTGAGCCGCTACATCCTCTGAGGGCTGGGCGGCCGGCGCCGCCGTGGCCGGAGACGGCTGCGGCGGTCGTTGCGCCATTGGCAGGTCGCCGCTGTGGCGACGTCGAACCCACCGCCATGCGCCGTGACCCCCGTTCCTTGCCGTATGCCGTGCTCCTGGTCGCCGCGGCATCCGCGGCGGGCGTGCCCGCCCCTGTCACTCCTGCCCCGCCGCCTGCGCCGCCCATATCCGGTCGGGCAGCCGGGCCCGCGGCACCGGCGTTGCCGGTCGCGACGGGTGCGCGCGCCGCCCACCTGGAGCGCTGTCGCGCCGGACACCGGCGGACCCATCCGCAGATGGCCGCCGCGGACATCGACAGCGACTGCGGGTACACGTGGGGAAAGATCGAAGCGGCCGGGCCGCTGGCCGACGCGATGCTGGCGGCAGTGCCGGCTCGCCCAGGCGAGCGCATCGCGCTCACGGACCTGCGCACGCGCGTGCCGGCCGCGCGCTGGGACGCGCGCCCGTCGGTCAGCGGATCGTCGACCGCCGTCGCCACCGGTCGCCTCGGCGCACTGGATGCCTGGGTCGACGGCACGGCCAGCGCGCCGAGTTCCCTCAGCCTGGGCTGGAGCGAGGTGGGCGCAGATACGCCCTACGACCTGGCGGGCGCGCTGATGGCGCGCGGGGCGGGGTCGAGCCGCTGGGCTGCTACCACTTCGGCCCGGGTGAAGTGAACGCCGTCGCCATCGTTACGGCACCCGGGCGCCCGCCGTTCGCGCTCACCGCCTACAGCCGCGGCGCGCCGCTCGCGCAGTCCACGGCGCAGCAGAACATGAGCGTCGCGCTCGATGGCGTGCTGCCGACGCGCGCCAGCCTGCGCGCCGCGCACCGCGATCCGCCTTGGGAGGATCCCTGTCCGTTCTAGCGCGGCGTTTGACGCGGGACCTCGTCCTCGCCGATATCCTCGTTCCACAGCGCCGGATTCGCTTCGATCCAATCGCCCATCATCGTGATGCAGCGCTCGTCGTCGAGCACGACCACCTCGGTACCGGCCTCGCGCAGCCACTCCACGCCGCCGGCGAAGTTCGCCGCTTCGCCCACCACCACGGTGCCGATGTTGAACTGCCGCACCAGGCCGCTGCAGTACCAGCAGGGTGCCAGCGTGGTCACCATGATCGTGTCGCGGTAGGAGCGCTGCCGGCCGGCCTTGCGGAAGGCGTCGGTCTCGCCATGGATCGAAGGGTCGTCCTCCTGCACGCGTCGGTTGTGGCCGCAGCCCAGCATCCGGCCGTCGCGGTGGTGGAGGGCCGCACCGATCGGGATGCCGCCCTCGGCCAGACCCTGCCGGGCCTCGGCGATGGCGGTGTCGAGCAGGGCGCGGTAGTCGGGGGTGGCGATCATGGGCGGCTCCGGGCGGGGGGTGCGATAATCCTCGCATGACCGAGCGCGACCCCCGCCACGACACCACCCACTTCGGCTTCCGCGACGTGCCGGTGGCCGAAAAGCAGAAGCTGGTGGGCGAGGTGTTCTCGTCGGTCGCCGGCAACTACGACCTGATGAACGACCTGATGTCGTTCGGCATCCACCGGCTGTGGAAGCGCTACTTCACCGCCACCGCCCAGGTTTCGAGGGGCGACCGCGTGCTCGACCTGGCCGGCGGCACCGGGGACATCGCGGCGCTGCTGCGCTCGCGCGTTGGCGACACCGGGGAGCTGGTGCTCGGCGACATCAACGGCAGCATGCTGCGCGTCGGCCGCGACCGCATGGTCGACCGCGGCAACGTGCGTGGCTTCAGCTACGTGCAGTGCAATGCGCAGGCGCTGCCGTTCCCCGACGCGAGCTTCGACCTGGTCACGATCGCCTTCGGCCTGCGCAACGTCACCGACAAGGACGCGGGCCTGCGCGAGATGCTGCGCGTGCTCAAGGTCGGCGGCCAGGCGCGGGTGCTGGAATTCTCCGAAGTGCCGGAGTGGTTCAAGCCGCTCTACGACTTCCATTCCTTCAAGGTGCTGCCGAAGCTGGGCCAGCTGTTCGCCGGCGACCCCGGCAGCTACCAGTACCTGGCCGAGTCGATCCGCAAGCACCCGCCGCAGGCCGAGCTGAAGGGAATGATGGAAGCCGCGGGCTTCGCGCGCTGCCGCTACCGCAACCTTTCGGGCGGGATCGTCGCCATCCACGACGGCTACAAGGCCTGAGGCCAGGGCCTGGCGCACGCCGGCGCGGCGCGCCCGGGCACCACGGCCCGCGCCACGGGCTAGAATCGACGGCTGTTCCAATCACCGGACCCCCGTCCATGACCCTGAGCCGTTTCTTCCGCCTCGCCGCGCTCGCGGCGCTGGTCGTGTTCGCCGTCGCCGCCTGCCAGCGCGAGCCGACGCCCACCGAAGTCGCCCCGGCCCCCAAGCCGCAGGCCGCCGCCGACACCGGCGACTACGACGAGCATTCCTATGCCGAGCCCGACAAGGTCGCGATCGACGACCTGGCGCTGGAGCTGGCGCTGGACTTCGACGCGCGCACGATCAGCGGCACCGCCACCTACACGCTCGACTGGCGCGACGACACCGCCACCGCGCTGGTGCTCGATACCCGCGACCTGACCATCGAACGCGCGGAAGGCGAGGGTGCCGGCGGTGCCTGGCAGCCGCTGCAGTTCGAGCTGGCCGGGCGCGACGACCTGCTCGGCAGCAAGCTCACCATCCAGGCCCCGGAGCGCAACGCGCGCATCCGCGTCGCCTATCGCACCTCGCCGGCGGCCTCGGGCCTGCAGTGGCTCGACGCCTCGATGACCGAAGGCAAGGCCACGCCGTTCATGTTCAGCCAGTCGCAGGCGATCCACGCACGCTCGTGGGTGCCGCTGCAGGACACGCCGCGCGTGCGCTACACCTACAGCGCGCGCGTGACCTCGCCGGCCGACGTGATGGTGCTGATGAGCGCCGACAACGACCCGGCGGCCGCGCGTGATGGGGATTACAGCTTCCGCATGCCGCAGCGCATCCCGTCCTACCTGATGGCGATCGCCGCCGGCGACCTGGTGTTCAAGCCGATCTCCGCGCGCGCCGGCGTCTGGGCCGAGCCGGCCACGGTCGACCGCGCGGTGGCCGAGTTCGAGGACACCGAGAAGATGATCGCGACCACCGAGTCGCTGTACGGCCCCTACCGCTGGGAGCGCTACGACCTGCTGATCCTGCCGCCGTCGTTCCCCTACGGCGGCATGGAGAACCCGCGCCTGTCGTTCATCACCCCCACGGTGATCGTGGGTGACAAGTCGCTGGTCGCGCTGATCGCGCACGAGCTGGCGCACAGCTGGTCGGGCAACCTGGTCACCAACTCCAGCGCCAAGGACGGCTGGCTCAACGAGGGCTTTACCAGCTACGTCGAGAACCGCATCGTCGAGGCGTTGTACGGGAAGGAACGCTCCGACATGGAGTACGTCATCTCGCGCAACGGGCTGAAGACCGAGATCGCGAAGATGAGCCCCGAAGAGCAGGCCCTGGCCGTGCGCCCGGGCGTGGTCAAGGATCCGGACGATTCGCTCAGCGCGGTGTCCTACGACAAGGGCGCCTGGTTCCTGCAGTTCCTCGAGGAGCGCTTCGGCCGCGCCGAGTTCGACGCGTTCCTGCGCGGCTACTTCGATCATTTCGCCTTCCAGTCGATCCCGACCGCGCGCTTCATCGAGTACGCCCAGGAGAACCTGCTCGACAAGTACCCGGGCAAGGTGACGCCGGAAGAGTTCGACGCGTGGCTGTACGAGCCCGGCATCCCGGGCAGCGCGCCGCAGGTGATGTCGCGCAACTTCGGCGTGGTCGACAGCGCGCGCCTGGCGTGGCTGGGCAGCGGCACCCTGCCGCCGCAGGCGATCACCGGTGAGTGGAGCACCCAGGAGTGGATCCACTTCCTCGAGGGCCTGCCGCCGACCCTGTCGATCGAGCAGCTCTCGCAGCTCGACACCGCCTACCGCTTCACCGGCACGCCCAACGCCGAGCTGGCGCAGCGCTGGTATCCGCTGGCGGTGCGCAGCAGCTACATGCAGGCGTATCCGGCGATCGCCGACTTCGTGCGCACCATCGGCCGGCGCAAGCTGATCATGCCGACCTACCAGGCCCTGGTGGCGACCGAGGGCGGGCTGGCGTTCGCGAAGGAACAGCTCGCCGCTGCGCGCCCGGGCTACCACCCGATCACCACCGGCTCGGTGGAAAAGCTGATCGCCGAGGCCAGGCCGGTGCCGGGCAGCGGCCTGCCGCCGGCTCCGGCCGCCGTGGCACCGGCCGCGCCGGCATCGGTCGAGGCCCCGACCGACCCCGCGACCCGTGAGATGCCGGTCGCCGACGGCGATCCGACCCGTCCGGCGCCGACCCGGCGCTGAGCCAGGACCGCACCCACCACCGCCGTCGCGGGACGCAGGCGTCCCGCGGCGCGCCAGCCGAGGACACGCGCATGCGCACGCCACGCTTCCCCCGCGCAGCCCGCACCGCCCTGCTCGCGGCATCGCTTGCCGCCGCCACCTCCGCGCTCGTTGCCTGCCAGGACCCGGCGGCCCGCGCCGAGGCCCAGGCCGCGGCGCAGCGCGAGGCCGACGAGGCGGCTGCAGGCCAGGCCGCCGCCGATTTCGACGCGGCCTACGCGGCCGAGAACTGGCCGCTGGCGGCCGCGCAGGGCGACGTCCTGCTGGCCCGCTACCCCGGCACCGCCGCCGCCGAGCGGATCGGTTCCCTGCACGCCGAGGCCCGCGCCAAGGGCAACGCGGTGCGCGAGGACGCGCGCCTGGCCGCGCTCTGGTCCTATAACGTCGAGGCGGTGAAGGGGGGCGAGCAGCTGTCCGCCGCGATCTTCGCCAAGGAAAACGTCGACAGCGACGGCAGCGGCGCGAAGCCGGTGCGGCTGATCTTCCGCGACCATCCGGACTGGGGCCGCAGCAGCTACCTGGTGATGCAGGCCGGCGACTTCGACTGCTACGGCGCCTGTCGCGTGGCGGTCACCGTGGACGACGCGGCCCCGGAGCGCATGGCGGCCAACCGCCCGAAGACCGACGAGGCCATCGCCATGTTCATCGACGACGAGAAGGCGCTGTGGCGCATGATCGACGGCGCGAAGCGGCTGGCGGTCGAGTATCCGGTCAAGGCCGGCGGGACGCGCACGGTGGAGTTCGAAGTCGGCGGCCTGGAGCGCGGCCGACTGCCTGCCTGGAACTGAGTTTCAGTCGAACCAGATCAGCGGCAGGTCGGCGTTGAGCGAGACGTTGCGGAAGTCGCCCGTCGCCTCGCCGATCGCTTCCACCGCATGGCAGCCCTCGGCCAGCGCTTCGGCTCCGGCGGAGAGCCAGCTGGTGCCCATGGTGCGCGTGCTGACCGCGTCGGGCCGGGGGCCCAGGGTCTGCGCGTTGCGCGCCACCTCGCGCCCGGCCACCCGCAGCGACAGGCTCACCGTGCCGCCCAGGTCGTGGTCGTCGCCCTGGATCCGGGTGCGGCTGGTGAACAGCACCTCGCCGTCGTGTCCGGGCGGGATGCAGGCCCGTCCCCGCGCCAGGACCACCTGGGTTCCGGTCGGCGGGCACTTTCCGGGGCGGAAGCCGTTGGTGCCGATGCAGATATAGGCGTAGCGGCGGTAGCGTCCGCGGGTCACGTAGTCCCACGCGGGCGCGTAGCCGCGGCCGACCACGCGCATGCCGCCGGACAGGGTCACCAGGCCGGTGCTGGAGCCCACGCGGTAGCGCACGCCGTTGGTGCTGGCCATGCGTGGCTGGTAGTAGGGCGATTCGCTGGCCACCAGCTGCACCGAGCTGTCGCGCGGCGGCGAGGGGAACAGCGCCTGCATGAACATCGGCGCCTGGACCTCGGCGCCCTCGAACAGGTCGTTGATCGACCAGGTGGCCGAGTGCAGCGGCGGCTCGCGGCCGTTGAGGAAGATGCCCCACATCGCATCGCCCGGCTGGTTCGACATCCAGGCGCGTCCCGACGCCATGGCCACGACCGGGCCGCCGTCATTTCCCGCCTGCACCGACAGCACCGGTGCCCAGCCGCGGCCGGCCGGCAGGGCGCGGCCTTCCGGCGTGTCGCGGGTGTCGAATTCAAGCCAGGGGGAAGAGGCGTCCAGGAACGCGCTCGACGCGTGCCGCGCGGCGTCGGTCAGCACCGAGAGGCTGCTGCGCGCCGTGGCCAGTGCCGCCCCGTCCGCCGTGCGCGCGTGCAACGCGACGCGCGAGCGTCCGGCGGGCAGGTGCACCGCGGCGATCGCGTTGAAGGCGTGGCGGTTGGGCGCGCGCGACCCGCGCCAGTCGACCACGCTCTGGTTGGACACCCGCCGCCCGTCGACGCTGATCCAGGCGTTGGCGATCGCCTCGCCCACCGGCGCCAGCCCGCCGTCGGCGTGCAGGTAGGTCCAGCCGGCGCGCTCGAGTTCGATCGTCGCCGACAGCAGCTCGACCGCGCCGCCGGGCTCGACCAGCCGGTCGGCCGGCAGCACCAGGTGGCGCGAGCCCTTCGCGGCGGCCGAAAGCGGCAGGAGGGCGAGCAGGGCTGCCGCGATCCATGCGGCCCGGCGAACGGCCGGCACGGGGTCCATGCGTGGGCTCCGGCCGGCGCTAGAGCGCGTATCCGAACTGCTGGGTGAACTGCGCGGCGAACTCGTCGTAGTCGAAGCGCTGGTTCTGGGTGCCCGGGTGCTCGACCTTCAGCGCGCCCATCAGGTTGCCGATGCGGCCGATGGTCTCCCAGCCGTAGCCCTTCTCGATGCCGAACAGCAGGCCGGCGCGGAACGCGTCGCCGCAGCCGGTCGGGTCGGTGACCCGGCTCTCGTGCGCCGGCGGCACGTCGTGGATCCTGCCGTCGGCGTAGATCACCACGCCCTTGGGGCCGCGGGTGGTGATGTAGGCCTTGACCTTGCCGGCGATGGTCGCCTCGTCCCAGCCGGTGCGCTCCTGCAGCAGGTTCGACTCGTAGTCGTTGACGGTGACGTAGTCGGCCTGCTCGATGAACGCGCGCAGTTCCTCGCCGTTGAACAGCGGCATGGCCTGGCCCGGATCGAAGATGAAGGGAATGCCGGCCTCGGCGAATTCCTTCGAGTTCTGGATCATGCCCTCGTAGCCGTCGGGGCTGACGATGCCGATAGTGACGCCGGGCACGTCGCGCACGTGGTTCTCGTAGGAGCGCATCATCGCGCCCGGGTGGAAGGCGGTGATCTGGTTGTTGTCGAGGTCGGTGGTGATGAACGCCTGCGGCGTGAACAGCTCCGGGATTTCCTTGACGTGGTCGAGCGGGATCCCGAGCTCGGCGAAATACTCGCGGTAGGGCCCGAAATCCTGGCCCACGGTCGCCATCGGGATCGGATCACCCCCCAGCAGCTTGAGGTTGTAGGCGATGTTGCCGGCGCAGCCGCCGAACTCGCGGCGCATCCGCGGCACCAGGAACGAGACGTTCAGGATGTGCACCTTGTCCGGCAGGATGTGGTTCTTGAACTGGTCGGGGAACACCATGATGGTGTCGTAGGCCAGGGAACCGCAGATCAGGGCAGGCATCGGGAAGGCGCTCCGGTGGGGTGCCGGCCCGGGGGACGGCGGTCAGGTTGCTCGGGGAACTGGCCGGGATCCGGCGCAGGGGCCACCGCCGCACAGGCAGCGGCGCGGGGCGCATAGGGTAGCCCGCGGCCGTCGGCGGGCCAAGCGCGGGCCCGGCCGCCGCACCAGGCGCGGCGCGGCCTGCAGGCCGGTTTTCCTTGCCCGGGGAGGGGGCGGTTGCTACGCTTCCCGATCGCCTTTTCGCGGGAATTCCCCCGTTCCCGCCCCCTCCTGACGGACGCGCGCCCCTGATGTTCAAGAAGTTCCGCGGCATGTTCTCCAACGACCTGTCCATCGACCTGGGCACGGCCAATACCCTCATCTTCGTGCGCGGCCAGGGCATCGTCCTCAACGAACCGTCGGTGGTCGCGGTGCGCCAGGACCGCAACGGCGGCCCGAAGGCGGTCGCCGCCGTGGGCAGCGAGGCCAAGCAGATGCTCGGCCGCACGCCCGGGCACCTCACCACCCATCGGCCGATGAAGGACGGCGTGATCGCCGACTTCACCTATACCGAGGAAATGCTCAAGTACTTCATCCGCAAGGTGCACAAGAGCCGCTTCCTGCGGCCGAGCCCGCGGGTGCTGATCTGCGTCCCGGCCGGTTCCACCCAGGTGGAGAAGCGCGCCATCCGCGATTCGGCGATGGAAGCCGGCGCGCGCGACGTGTCGCTGATCGAGGAGCCCATGGCCGCCGCGATCGGCGCCGGCATGCCGGTCACCGAGGCCCGCGGCTCGATGGTGGTGGACATCGGCGGCGGCACCACCGAGGTGGCGGTGATCGCGCTCAACGGCATCGTCTACTCGCAGTCCGCGCGCATCGGCGGCGACCGCTTCGACGAGTCGATCATCAACTACGTGCGCCGCAACCACGGCATGCTGATCGGCGAGGCAACGGCGGAGCGGGTCAAGATCGAGCTGGGCTGCGCCTATCCCCAGGAGAAGGTCCTGGAGACCGAGATCTCCGGCCGGCACCTGGCCGAGGGCGTGCCGAAGATGGTCAAGATCAGCTCCAGCGAGGTGCTCGACGCGCTGCGCGAGCCGCTGATGGGCATCGTGGCCGCCGTGCGCCAGGCGCTGGAGCAGACCCCGCCGGAGCTCAGCGCCGACGTCGCCGAGCGCGGCATCGTGCTGACCGGCGGCGGCGCGCTGCTGCGCGACATCGACCGGCTGCTCAGCGAGGAGACCGGCCTGCACGTCCAGGTGGCCGAGGATCCGCTGACCTGCGTGGCCCGCGGCGGCGGCCGCGCGCTGGAGCTGCTCGACATGCACGGAAACGAATTCTTCGCCTCGGAGTGAGCTGACAGACCGCGGCCACGACTGTGTCCCACTACGCCGGTCCCGCCACCCCCCGATCGAGTGACGTCACCGGCACGCTGCGGCTGCTGGCCTATCTCGCGATCTCGGTGGCGCTCATCGTGCTCGACCACCGCGGCGACTGGCTGGCGCAGGTCCGCGGCCATGCCAGCGTCGCCATGCAGCCGCTGTGGTGGCTGGCCGGGCTGCCCTCGCGCCTGGGCGAGGACCTGCGCGACGACGCCGCCACCCGCACCCGGCTGGCGGAGGAGAACCGCCTGCTGCGCAACGAGCTGCTGCTGGGCGCCGCGCGCCAGGCGCGCCTGCAGGTGGAGGCCGAGGAGAACGCACGCCTGCGCGGCCTGATGGGCGCCGCCGAGCGCGGCGGCCAGGACGTGCAGCTGGCGCCGATCCTCGACGTCGACCTCGACCCGACGCGCCAGCGCCTGATGCTCAATGCCGGCACCGCCAGCGGCGTGCGCCGCGGCCAGGCGGTGATCGACGCCGGCGGGCTGGTCGGCCAGGTGATCGAGGCCACGCCGTCCACCGCCACCGTGCTGCTGCTGACCGATCCGGACCACGCGGTGCCGGTGGCGGTCGCGCGCACCGGCGTGCGCCTGATCGTCTACGGCACCGGCCGCAGCGACATGCTCGAGCTGCGCAACGTGCCCCTGTCGAGCGACGTGCGCGCGGGCGACGTGGTGATCACCTCGGGCCTGGGCGGGCGCTTCCCGCCGGGCTTCCCGGTGGGCACGATCGCCGCGCTGCGCCCGGACGACAGCCGCGCCTTCCTCGTCGGCGACGTCGACGCCGCGGCCCAGCTCGACCGCGGCCGCGACGTGCTGCTGCTGCGCGACCAGCCGGCCAGCGCGGCGCCGCCGCCCGTCGACGAGGCCATTCCCGCCGATCCGGCGGCCACCGCGGCGGCCGCGGAATGAGCGCGCGCGGACGCTCCTGGGTGCTGCCGGTCAGCGTGCTGCTGGCGCTGCTGCTCGGCCTGTTGCCGATGCCGGGGCTGCTGCAGCCGCTGCGTCCCTACTGGCTGGCGCTGGTGGTCGCCTACTGGGTGATCGAGGACAGCGAGCGCGTGGGGCTCGGCTTCGCCTTCGCGGTCGGCCTGGTCGCCGATGTCGCCTTCGGCGGCCTGCTCGGCGAGCAGGGCCTGCGCCTGGTGGTGATGGCCTTCATCCTGCAGCGCTTCCGCACCCAGCTGCGCTTCTTCCCGATCCCGCAGCAGGCGCTGGCGATCGGCGGCCTGCTGCTCAACGACCGCGTCATCAGCACCATCATCCACCTGGCGCTGGGCGAGCCGGTGCTGCCGCTTGCCTACTGGTGGGCGCCGCTGGTGGGCATGCTGCTCTGGGCGCCGCTGTTCGTGCTGCTCGACGCGCTGCGCATGGGCCGCGGCGCACGGCTGTGATGGCCGGCGCGCGCGGCCGGAAGCCCCGGCGGCTGCGCAACCCCGAAGCCGAGGCGCGCCTGTTCGGCGGGCGCGCGCTGTTCGGCTTCGCCGTCGTGCTGCTGTCGCTGCTGGGCCTCGCCGGCTGGTACTTCAAGCTCCAGGTGCTGGACCACGACGCCTACGCCATGCGCTCGGAGGCGAACCGCATCAAGCCGCGCCCGGTGGTGCCGGGGCGCGGGCTGATCCTCGACCGCGAAGGCCGCATCCTGGCCGACAACGTGCCCGCCTACCGCCTCGACGTGACCCCGGACGAGGCCGGCGACCCGCAGGCGCTGATCGCGGCGTTGTCGCAGGTGGTGGAGCTGGCGCCGGAGGACATCGAGCGTTTCGAGGCCGCGCGCAGGACCACGCGCGGCTTCCGCGCCATCCCGCTCAAGCTGCGCATCAGCGACGTCGAAGCGGCGCGCTTCGCGGTCGAGCGCTGGCGCTTCCCGGGCGTGGAGCTGGTGCCCTACCTCAATCGCCGCTACCCCTACGGCGACCTGCTGGCGCACGTGATCGGCTACGTGGGCCGCACGGACGAAAGCGACATCGCGCGCTACGGCGAGGCCCACGGCGTGTTCACCCATACCGGCCGCACCGGACTCGAGCGCTACTACGACGAAGCGCTGCGCGGCCTGGTCGGTTACGAGCAGGTGGAGACCAACGTCGAGGGCCGCGCGCTGGGCCGGCTCGGCCTGGTCCCGGCCACGGCGGGCGCCGACCTGCGGCTGTCGGTGGACGTCGAACTGCAGCGGGCGATGGTCGCCGCGTTCGGCGAGATGCAGGGCTCGGCGGTGGCGGTGGATCCGGCCACCGGCCAGGTCCTGGCCATGGTCAGCCTGCCGAGCTACGACCCCAACCTGTTCGTCAACGGCATCTCCAGCACCGACTACCGCGCGCTGATGGACGATCCGGCACGGCCGCTGTTCAACCGCAACGTGCTCGGCGGCGGCCCGCCGGGCTCGATCGTCAAGCCGTTCATGGCGCTGGCCGGCGTCGACAGCGGGCTGCGCACGCCCGAGAGCCGGGTGTTCTCCACCGGCGAATTCTTCATCCCCGGCCAGAGCCGCGGCTACCGCGATGCGGGCCGCGGCGGCGGCTGGGTCGACCTGCGCGATTCGATCTCGCGCTCGATCAACTACTACTACTACAAGCTCGCCTACGACATGGGCATCGACCGCCTGGCCGAGTACATGCACCGTTATGGCTTCGGCGAACCCACCGGCATCGACCTGACCGGCGAAACCTCGGGCATCGTGCCCTCGCGCGAATGGAAGTCGCGCAACAGCCGCGAGCCCTGGTACCCGGGCGAAACCGTGATCGCCGGCATCGGCCAGGGCTACTGGGTGGCCACGGCGCTGCAGATGGCGCGCGGCACCGCGGCGATCGCCAACGGCGGCAGCCTGCACCCGCTGCGCCTGGTGGCCGAACGCCGCACCGGTTACGACGCGCCCTGGGTCCCGCTGCCCGCGGCACCGGCGCCGCGGATCACCGACAACCCGTCGCACCTGCGCGCGGTGCAGGAAGGCATGGAAAACACCATCCACGGCCGCGGCACCGCCATCGCCATGGCGCGCGGCGCGCCCTACCGCATGGCCGGCAAGACCGGCACCGCGCAGAAGATCAGCCGCCGCGGCAGCGTCAGCCTCGATCCGCGCTCGCTGCCCTACCACCTGCGCCACCAGGCGCTGTTCGCCGGCTACGCGCCGGCCGACAACCCGACGATCGCGCTGGCCGTGGTGGTCGAGCACGGCGGCTATGGCGGCAGCACCGCGGCGCCGATCGCGCGGCGCATCTTCGACGCCTGGCTGCTGGGCCAGATGCCGGTGATGCCCGGCGCCGACGGCGAGGTGGTCCCGGTGGTGGACCTGTTCGGCAACGTCGAATCCGCGGTGCTCGCAGGATCGGGCAGTGCGCCGGCCGCGGAGACCGCAGCGGCGCCGGATGGCCGTGGCGCCGATGTCGGCGCGCCCGCACCCCGGACGCCGGCGCGATGAACCTCATCCTCCGCTTCCTGCTCGACCTGCTGCTGCGCTTCGTGCGCACCCTGGACTGGGTGCTGCTGGGTGCGCTGGTGGCGCTGATGGGCATCGGGCTTGCCGTGCTGCACAGCGCCGGCGGGCAGAACCCGGCGCTGGTGCTGTCGCAGGGCGCGCGCTACGGCGTCGGGCTCGGCGTGCTCTGGCTGCTGTCGCGCGTGCCGCTGCTGCGCCTGCGCGACGCCGCGCCGGCGGCCTATGTGTTGTCGCTGCTGCCGCTGGTCGCGGTGCTGTTCCTCGGCACCGGGCGCAGCGGCGCGCACTGGCTCAACCTGGGCGTGTTCTATTTCCAGCCGGCCGAGCTGCTCAAGCTCAGCCTGCCGATGATGGTGGCCTGGTACCTCAATTCGCGGCCGCAGCCGCCGTCCTTCGCCACCACCGTCGTCGGCCTGCTGCTGCTCGCGGTGCCGACCGGGCTGATCCTGCTGCAGCCGGACTTCGGCACGGCGATGCTGGTGGCCAGCAGCGGCGTGTTCGTGCTGTTCCTCGCCGGCATGTCGTGGTGGTGGTTCGTGGCCGCGGCCGCGGGCATCGCCGCCGCGGCGCCGGCCGCCTGGTTCTGGATGCTGCGGCCCTACCAGAAGGACCGCATCCTGACCTTCCTCGACCCGGAGTCGGATCCGCTCGGCGCGGGCTGGAACATCATCCAGTCGAAGATCGCGATCGGCTCCGGCGGCCTGCGCGGGCAGGGCTGGGGACAGGGCTCGCAGTCGCACCTGAACTACGTGCCCGAGCACACCACCGACTTCATCTTCGCGGTGCTGTCGGAGGAGTTCGGCTGGATCGGCGTGGTCACCGTGCTGGCGCTGTACCTGGTGGTGGTGGGGCGCTGCCTGTGGATCGCGGCAGAGTCGCGCGACGGCTTCGGACGGCTGCTGGCCGGGGGCCTGGGGCTCGCGCTGTTCGTCTACGTGCTGGTCAACGGCGGCATGATCTCCGGCCTGCTGCCGGTGGTGGGCGTGCCGATGCCGCTGCTGAGCTTCGGCGGCACCGCCGCGGTGTCGCTGCTGGCGGGCATGGGCGTGGTGATGGCGGTGCACGCCGCACGCCCCGTGCGCGGCCGCTGAGCGCCACAACCGTGCATGAACGCGGCGCCCTGGCGGGCTGCAGGCGCGTGCTAACCTCGCCGCCGATGAACCGACACCCGCGACCGACCACGCCTCGACCGCGCCTGCTGCCGGTCCTTGCAGCGCCGCTGCTGCTTGCCGCCTGCGCGCCTCCCATCGTCCACTATCCGGCGGCGGCCGCCGATGCCGTACCGGTCGAAGCCGCTGCCGCGGCCCCGGCGCAGGCTCCCGGACTGCTCGCGCCCGTGCCGCAGCCACCCGAACGCCCGGTGGCCCCGCCTTCGGTGACCGATCCGGCGATCGAGCGCGCGCAGCGGATCACCAACTTCGTCGACTACACCGCCACGACCTACGGCGTGGACCCGGCGCATGTGCGCAGCGTGCTGGCCGGCGCCGAGCACAAGCAGTCGATCATCGACGCGATGTCGCGGCCGGCCGAGGCGGTGCGCCCCTGGCGCGACTACCGCCCGATCTTCATCAACGACGCGCGCATCAGCGGTGGCAAGGCCTTCTACGCCGAGAACCGCGCGGCGCTGGACCGCGTCGCCGCGGAGACCGGCGTGCCGGCCGAGTACATCGTCGCCATCATCGGCGTCGAGACCAGCTACGGACGCATCACCGGCAACCATCGCGTGCTCGACGCGCTGTACACGCTGGCCTTTGGTTTCCCCAGGCGCGCGCCCTTCTTCGCCGGCGAGCTGGCGCAGCTGTTCGCGCTGGAGAAGCAAGAGCCGCAGCTCGACCTCGCCGCGCTCAAGGGCAGCTACGCCGGTGCCATGGGCATGGGCCAGTTCATGCCGTCGAGCTACCGCCTGTGGGCGAAGGACGGCGATGGCGATGGACGTCGCGACCTGCTGACCCACAAGCCGGACGTGTTTGCCTCGATCGCCAACTACTTCGTGGTGCATGGCTGGCAGCGCGGCGGCCCGGTGGTCGCGCGCGCGGACAAGGCGGACGGCGCGGCCGACTTCGTGCCCAGCGGCGATCCGAAGTCGCTCGAGCCCGACCATCCCCTGCCGCGCCTGGCCGAGCTGGGTTTCACCCCGCGCGCCGGCCAGCCGGTGGGCGAGGGCGCCACCGTGATCGCCCTCGACGGCGACGCCGGACGCGAATACTGGCTGGGCTACCGCAACTTCTACGTCATCAGCCGCTACAACCGCTCGCCGATGTATTCGCTGGCGGTGCACCAGCTCGCGCAGGCGATCGCGGGGCGCGGGCCGTGAGGCGGCCCCGGCGCGCGCGGTCGGCGTGCTGGTCCATCGTCGTGTTCGCCGTGCTCCTGGCGGGCTGCGCGGGCACGCCGAAGCGTGATGCGCCGGGCGGTGGCACGGCGGCCGGTCCCGCTGCGCCGGCGACGCCAGCCACCGGCACCCGGGTGTCGCCCTATGCCCCGGCGCAGGAAGATCCGTCCACCCGCGGCGATTACGTCGCAGGCGGCCTGTACAAGCCGGGCGTCTCCGACACGATCCCCGACTATCTGCCGGACGTCGACGCCATTCCCGAGCCGGACGTGGTCGAGTTGCCGCGCTCGCGCTATGGCAACGGCCCGACCTACAAGGTGCTGGGCAGGACCTACCGCGTGCTCGACGACACCGAAGGCTTCGTCGAAAGCGGCCTGGCGTCGTACTACGGCCAGAAGTTCCACGGCCGACGGACCTCCAACCAAGAGGTCTATGACATGTACGCGTTCACCGCGGCGCACAAGTCGCTGCCGCTGCCGAGCTTCGCGCGGGTGACCAACCTCGACACGGGGCAGTCGGTGGTGGTGCGCGTCAACGACCGCGGCCCGTTCCACGAGGGCCGCGTGGTCGACCTCAGCTATGCCGCGGCGGTGAAGATCGGCGTGCATCCGCGCGGCACCGCGCGGGTCGAAGTGCGCGCCCTGGGTCCGGGCGAGAACGCGCGCGAACGACCTGCCGACACGCGCACCGCTGCGACCACGCCCGCCATCGATCCCGCGACCGGACTGCCGCCTGGCGTGCGCGTCGCGACCGGCAAGCCGCAGCCGGCGCCGCCGAGCGCCATGGACGGCCTGGTGGCCAGCGTGCAGGCACCGGCCGTCGCGCCGCCGGCACTGATCGCCGCGGTCTCTCAGCCCGCCGCGCTGCGCGCCGAGGCGTCCGCCGCCACGCAGGCCGGCGGCCAGGCGGCCGATGCGCCCACTGCCCAGCCGGCGAAGGCGGCCGGCAGCGGCGACTGGCGCTTCGACATGCACCAGGACGGGCGGGCGATGACCGCCGACGAATTCGATGCCTGGATGAAGTCGCGCCGCGCGCGCGTGGCCACCGGCCGCGCCGGCAAGCCCGACCCGCGCGATCCCGCGTTGGCCGCGGCAGGGTCCACGTCGTCCGCGCCTGCGCCTGCGCCTGCGCCCGCGGCCGCTCCGGCGCCCGCGGCCTCTCCGGCGTCCGCGCGGATGTCGGCCGCAGGCATCCTGCTCCAGGTCGCCGCCTTCGGCTCGCGCGACAACGCCGAACGCGCGCTCGCCATGCTGCGCGGCGCCGGGATCGGCGAGGCACGCCTCCAGGACGGGACGTCGGCGGGCAAGCCGGTCTGGCGCCTGCGCGTGGGCCCGGTCGCTCCGGCGACGGTCGCGGACCTCAGCGCCCGCGTCGCCGGCCTCGGCTTCGGCGCGCCGCAGCCCGTGCGCGAGTGACCCGCACGGTTAGAATCAACGCCTGTTCACGCCGCCCCGACACGGGTGGCCCGAAATTCCCGGAGTTCCCTGCCTGATGAAAGCCCACGCTGCCCGCGTCGCGCTGCTCGCCGCCGTTTCCGCCGCCACGCTCGGCCTCGCCTTCGCCCAGACCCCCGCGCCTGCGCCGACTCCCGCGCCGCCGGTCGCCGCCCTGAGTGACCAGCTGCCGGTGCCGGACGCGCCGGCGGTCACCGGCACCGCGTGGCTGCTGATGGACTACGCCACCGGCCAGGTGCTGGCCGGCGAAAACGTCGACCAGCGCGTGGAGCCGGCCAGCATCACCAAGGTGATGACCAGCTACGTGATCGCCGCGGAAATGAAGGCCGGCAAGATCAGCGACGACGACGACGTGATGATGTCGGTCAACGCCTGGCGCACCGGCGGCGCCGGCACTGACGGCAGCTACAGCGGCTTCGAGGTCAACAAGACCGCGAAGCTCCTGGAGATGGAAAAGGGCATGACCGTGCAGTCGGGCAACGACGCCGCGATCGCCCTGGCCGAACACATCGCCGGCTCCGAGCAGGCGTTCGCCTCGCTGATGAATGCCCATGCCGCACGCCTGGGCATGAAGGACACCCATTTCGAGAACGCCACCGGCCTGTCGGGCCCGGAGCACTACTCGACCGCGCGTGACCTGGCGACGCTGGGCCGTGCGCTGGCGCGCGACTTCCCCGAGCACTACGCCTACAACGCGATCAAGGAATTCACCGTCGGGCCGATCACCCAGCGCAACCGCAACGTGCTGCTGTGGCGCGACAAGAGCGTGGACGGCATCAAGACCGGCCACCACTCGGGCGCCGGCTACTGCCTGCTGGCCTCGGCCAAGCGCGGCGACCAGCGGCTGATCTCGGTGGTGATGGGCTCGACCAGCGAAAGCCAGCGCGCGACCGATTCGCAGGCCCTGCTCAACTGGGGCTTCCGCTTCTTCGAGACCCACGAGCTGTACACCGCCGGCGAGCCGGTGGCGACGCAGAAGGTCTGGAAGGGCGAGGCCAACGAGATCGGCCTGGGCGTGGCCCAGCCGCTGCTGGTGAGCATGCAGCGCGGCCAGTACGCGAAGCTGCAGCCGAGCATGGACGTGCCGCGCACCCTGGTGGCCCCGCTCGCCAAGGGCGAGGCGGTGGGCAAGGTGCGGGTGATGCTCGACGGCAAGCTGGTGGCCGAAGCGCCGCTGGTGGCGCTGGAAGAGGTGCCCGAAGCCGGCTTCTTCAAGCGCCTGTGGCACGAACTGCTGATGTGGTGGCAGTCGCTGTAGTCCCGGGCGTCAGCGCGCGTTCGACAGCTGGGTCGAGTTGACCCAGCCGCGGTTGCCGACCTCGTCCTCGACTTCCCACATCGTCCCCACCCTGGTGCCGGTGGGATAGAGCAGCATCCCCGGCTCGAGGTCGCGTACCGCGGTGCCGCTGCCGTCCGCCGCGGCCAGCAGCCGGCCCGGGCGCGTCAGCGTGACCGCCTGCGACACGTTCGACGCCGAGGCATCGGAGGGCAGTCCGCCGAGCTGGGCGACCAGGTCGCTGTACGCCTGCAGGTAGGCCTGGGCCACGACCTGGCCGATCTCGGTGTTCGCGTAGCCGGAGGCGCCTCCGGCCAGCAGCGCGCCGCCGATCCCGCCGCCGGCCCCACGCCAGCCGACGTCGGTCTTGGTGGCATGTCCTTCGGTCATCGCCACCTGCTCGGACGAGCGCGCGTCGGTCACGGTGAGCACCACGTCGGCGCTGCTGCGCTTGAGGTTGACGCCGCCGACCACCGCCGCGGCGCGGCGGTTGCCCAGGAGGCCACCGACCAGCCCGCCGATGTTGGTGCCGCCGGCGTCGCGGTTCTGCGAGACCACGTCGGGGACCAGCACGTAGTCCGCGGCGCGCACCTGGCCCTTGCCGATGTTGGAGCCGCCGCGCAGCTCGCCGGACGCGGCCAGCGCGCGCTCGGCCTGCATCGCCTGCATGCCGGTGCCGCGATCGACCAGGGTGAAGCAGCGCGACCGGTTGACGTAGACCTTGATCAGGGCCGCAGGCGAGGCCAGGCGCTGGCCGGTCCACCAGTTCTGGCCGGTCGGCTCGATGACCGCGATGCTGCCCAGGTTGCGCGAGCAGACCGGGACATCGGCCTGCTGGGCGAGCGCCAGCGGGGGCGCGGCGAGCAGGGCGACGGCGAACAGGGCGTGGCAGGTGCGGGACATGGGGGCTCCTTGCGGGTCGGTGCACTCACCTCGCAATACGGCAGGGGGCCTTCGCACCGGCCTTTGCGCGGCCCGCCGCGGTCCGGACCGTTGCGGCCGCGGCATTGGGATCCGACGCGGGCGGGTCCATAATCCGGGGCATGGAAATCAAGTCCGACAACCCTGAACACGGCTTCCAGTTTCCCGGCGATTTCGAGATCACCGCGATGGGTCCGGCCTCCGCACGCCTCGAGGTCGAGGTGCCCAACCTGCTGCGCGCGGCCGGGCTGACCGTGCTCCACGAGACCCTGACCAGCCGGCCCTCGAGCGGCGGCCGCTTCGTCTCGGTGCGGCTGGCCTTCCGCGCCAATTCGCGCGAGGAGTACGAGAGCGCGCACGCCGCGCTGCGCGAGCATCCCGAGGTGAAGTGGACGCTGTAGTCGCCGCGGGCAAACGGCCACTGCGGGTCCGCGACCTCGGCCGGATGGCCTACGAGCCGGTCTGGCGCGCGATGCAGGCCTTCACCGACGCGCGCGATCCCGATACCGCGGACGAGCTGTGGCTGGTCGAGCACGATCCGGTGTTCACCCTGGGCCAGGCCGGCAAGCCGGAGCACGTGCTGCTGCCCGGCGACATCCCGGTGCTGAAGGTCGACCGCGGCGGCCAGGTGACCTACCACGGCCCCGGCCAGCTGGTGGCCTATCCGCTGCTCGACCTGCGGCGCCTGGGCCTGGGCGTGCGCGACTACGTCTGCCGCATCGAGCAGGCGCTCATCGACACCCTCGCCGGCTGGGACATCCACGCGCAGCGCCGCGAGGGCGCGCCGGGTGTCTACGTCGACGGCGGCGCCAAGATCGCCGCCCTCGGCATCCGCGTCCGCCACGGCCGCAGCTTCCACGGCCTGGCCTTCAACATCGCCATGGACCTGGAGCCCTTCCACCGCATCAACCCCTGCGGCTACGCCGGGCTGGACGTGACCTCGGTGGTAGACTGCGGCGGTCCTGCAAGCCTCCAGGCCGCCCGCCCCGCGCTGGTCGCGGCCCTTGCCGCGCAGTTCGATCTGGCGGTGGTGGAGGCTTCGGAAGAAGAAGCTTTTGCCACGGATTTACGCGGATAAGCGCGGATTCACACGGATCAGGCGAAGAACTTTTTCACTGGTTTTGCTCTATCCGCGTGAATCCGCGCAAATTCGTGGCCAATGCTCCTGCTCTTTCTGCGTTCTTGCTCGATCCGTGCAAATCCGCGCTTATCCGCGTAAATCCGTGGCAAAAAAAGAAATGACCAACATCCCCGCCGCCAAGGCCATCCCGCTCGAAGTCGTCGCCGATGCGCCGCTGTCCCTGGTGCCGGGCGTGAAGCAGGTGGCCGGCGACAAGATCGCGCGGTCGCCGGTGGCGTTCGTCGATGCGCCGGTGCTGCGCAAGCCGTCGTGGATCCGGGTGCGGATCCCGTCGAACGGCGCGGTCGCGGCGCTGAAGTCGAAGCTGCGCGAGAACCGGCTGGTGACGGTCTGCGAGGACGCGAGCTGCCCGAACATCCACGAATGCTTCGGCCACGGCACCGCGACCTTCATGATCCTGGGCGACGTGTGCACGCGCCGCTGCAGCTTCTGCGACGTCGCCCACGGCCGGCCGAAGCCGCCGGATGCGGACGAGCCGCGCCGGCTGGCCGAAACGGTCGCCGACATGGGCCTGAAGTACGTCGTGGTGACCTCGGTCGACCGCGACGACCTGCGCGACGGCGGGGCGCAGCACTTCGTCGACTGCATCACCGCGATCCGCGCGCTGACACCGCAGACCCGCATCGAGGTCCTGACCCCTGACTTCCGCGGGAAGGGGCGCATGGACCGTGCGCTGGAGATCATGGCGGCCAACCCGCCCGACGTCTTCAACCACAACGTCGAAACCGTCCCGGACCTGTACCGCAACGTGCGCCCGGGCGCGGACTACCAGTGGTCGCTCACCCTGCTGCAGCGCTTCAAGGCGCAGCACCCGGAGGTCGCCACCAAGTCGGGGATCATGCTCGGCCTCGGCGAGACGCAGGAACAGGTCGAAGCCACGCTGCGCGACCTGCGCGCTCACGATGTCGACATGGTCACCATCGGCCAGTACCTGCAGCCCAGCGCGCACCACCATCCGGTGCTGCGCTACTGGACGCCGGAGGCGTTCAAGGCCTTCGAGGACTACGGCATGGCGCTGGGCTTCCACCATGTCGCGTCGGGGCCGCTGGTGCGCTCGTCCTACCACGCCGACCTGCAGGCCGCGGACGCCGGCGTCGTCGCCTGAACGCGGCTGCACGCCGCTTGGCGAACTGTTCACACCTCGCCCCAGGGCCGCGGTTAGAGTGGTCCGAGGGCGCTTCGAAGCGACTTCCAGCACTGTGCAGCCTGCCGCCGGCGGGCCATGTTGGGCAGGACGCGACGCCCCCCACGTGAGCACCGAGCACCCATGAAAGCACGCCAAGTCCTGTCCACTTCCGTCGTCGCACTCGCGCTGGCGATGCCACTGGCGCTCATGGCGCGCTCGGGCAGCGACGCCATCCCGGCCGGTCCGTCCACCGACCACGCGACCACGTCGAAGCTGGTCTACGGCCTGCTGTCGGACAGCCGCTACGCCTATCGCCCGCGCGGCCTCGACGCCTCGCTGTCGCAGGACATCTTCCGCCGCTATCTCGAGGCGCTGGACGGCAACAAGCTGTTCCTCGATGCGACCGACGTCGCGCGCTTCCAGCGCCACGAGCCGAAGCTGGGCGAGGCCGTGCGCCAGGGCGATCCGACGGCGGCGATGGAGATGTACGCGATCTACAAGCAGCGCGTGGCCGAGCGCGTGCAGTACGCGCGCGACCTGCTGGGCACGGACATCTTCGCCTTCGACGCCGACGAACGCTGGTACTACGACCGCGAGGACGCGGAGTGGGCGAAGGACCAGGCCGAGCTCGACACGCTGTGGCAGAAGTCGGTGCGCAACGACTGGCTGCGCCTGAAGCTGGCCGGCAAGCCGCCGGCCGAGATCCGCGCCACGCTCGACAAGCGCTACGCCAACATGGCCACCAGCGTGTCGCAGCTCAACCAGGAAGACGCGTTCCAGACCTTCCTCAACGCCTATACCGCGTCGATCGATCCGCACACCGACTACTTCAACCCGCGCACGGCCAACCTGTTCACCCAGAGCATGTCGCTGTCGCTGGAAGGCATCGGCGCCCAGCTGCAGCGCCAGGACGACGTGGTGGTGATCCGCGAGCTGATCGCCGGCGGTCCGGCCGCGGGCAGCGGCAAGTTCACGCCGGGCGATCGCATCGTCGGCGTCGGCCAGGGCACCAGCGGGCCGATGGAGGACGTCATCGGCTGGCGCATCGACGACGTGGTCGACAAGATCAAGGGCAAGGCAGGCAGCCAGGTGCGCCTGGACGTGGTGCCGGTGGAGGCGCTGCTCGACAGCGAGCCGGTGCGGATCACCCTGACCCGCGCCAAGGTGAGGCTCGAGGAGCAGGCCGCGAAGTCCAAGATCATCAACATCCCGGCCGGCCCCGCGGGCGACGCCCGGCGGATCGGCGTGATCGAGCTGCCGGCGTTCTACCAGGATTTCGAGGGCCGCCGCAGCCGGAACGGCGACTACGCCTCGGCCACCCGCGACGTCGCGCGCATCCTCGGCGAATTCCGCGGCAAGGGCATGGACGGCGTGGTGCTCGACCTGCGCAACAACGGTGGCGGTTCGCTCAACGAGGCGGTGGAGCTCACCGGCCTCTTCATCGACACCGGCCCGGTGGTGCAGGTGCGCGAGTCGGGCGGCCGGGTCAACGTCGAGTCCGACCGCAAGGCCGGCGTGGCCTGGGACGGCCCGCTGGCGGTGCTGGTCAACCGCGCCTCGGCCTCGGCCTCGGAGATCGTGGCCGGCGCCATCCAGGACTACGGCCGCGGGCTGGTGATCGGCGAGACCACGTTCGGCAAGGGCACGGTGCAGAACCTGTTCGACCTCGACCGTTGGCCGGCCAACGAAGGCACGCGCCATGGCCAGGTCAAGATGACCATCGCGCAGTTCTTCCTGCCCGGCGGCAGCAGCACGCAGAACAAGGGCGTGGTGCCGGACATCCGCTTCCCGGCCACCGTCAACGGCAGCGAGTTCGGCGAGAGCACCTACGACAACGCGCTGCCCTGGACCCGCATCTCGGCCGTGCAGCACACCCGCTACGGAAACTTCGCGCCGCTGCTGCCGCGCCTGGACGAGCTGCACTCGGCGCGCGTGGCGCGCGATCGCGAATTCCAGTGGTGGAAGGAAGACGTGGCCGAGTTCCGCGCCGAGGCCGACAAGGAGTACATCTCCCTCAACGAGGCCGAGCGCCGCGCCGAGCGTGACCGCCAGACGGCCAAGCGCGCGCAGCGCCAGGACGAGCGCAAGCGCCTGGGCCTGGATCTGGATCCGCTGGCCGAGCTGTCCGACGATGACGGCCTGACCGCCAACGAGCGCGACATCGCGACCGACACCGCACGCGAGGACGCCGCCGAGAAGCGTCCGGACCCGCTGCTGCGCGAGTCCGCGGCGATCCTCGCCGATGCCGTGCGCCTGCTCGACGCCGACCGCAAGCTGTCCGGCGTCGTGCTGCCCGAATCCACCGCCCCCGGCCGCTGGGCGCGCTGATCCACGCCGCTCCCGTCCCCGGGCGCCGGGCGCGGGCGCGCTGATCCCCGGCGCCCCGCCCACTGTAGGAGCGGCTACAGCCGCGATCAGGAGTCACGCCAGCCAGCGGCCTTCGGCATCGCCAGGCGATCGCGGCTGTAGCCGCTCCTACAGGGGGGCGGCATCGCGGCGGTAGCCGCCCCGGCGGGTGATGCGATCGCGACGGTGGGCATTTCCGCACGGGCGTGCCGGGGCCGTGCAGGCGTAGAATCGCGCTCCGGCCCGCGCCTGCGGGCCCTGCCGCTTTTCCTTCCACACTTCGCCCGGACGCCAGCATGGGTGCCGCTTCGCCGTCCCTCGGATCCCGCCCGTCGTCGCCCGGCCCCATGGCCGTCGTGCTTGCGCTGGGCGCGGTCTATGTCGTCTGGGGTTCGACCTACCTCGGGATCCGCTTCGCGCTGGAGGGCGGCTGGCCGCCGCTGCTGATGGCCGGCTGCCGCTTCCTTGCCGCCGGCGGGCTGCTCTACGCGCTGCTGCGCCTGCGCGGCGTTCCGGCCCCGACGCGCGCGCAGTGGCGCGACCTCTGGGTCATGGGCCTGCTGCTGCTCGGCCTGGGCAACGGCATGGTGTGCATCGCCCAGCAGACGGTGTCCTCGGGACTCGCCGCGGTGGCGGTGGCCTCCTGCCCGCTGTGGATCGGCCTGTTCGCGGCGCTGCGCGGCGAGCGGCCGTCGCGGCTTGAGGTCGTCGGCCTGGCGATCGGCTTCGCCGGCGTCGCCTGGCTCAACGCCGGCAGCTCGCTCACCGCCTCGCCGCAGGGGCTGATCGCGCTCCTCGTGGCGCCGCTGGCCTGGGCCTTCGGTTCGGTCTGGAGCCGCGGGCGCGCGCTGCCGTCGCCGTTCATGGCCGCCGCCGCGCAGATGCTCTGCGGCGGCGTGCTGCTGACGGTGGCGGGCTGGCTGCTGGGCGAACGCATCACCGCGATGCCGACGCCGCGCGGCTGGCTGGCCGTGTCCTATCTCGCGGTGTTCGGCTCGATCGTGGCCTTCTCGGCCTATGCCTGGCTGCTGCAGAACGTGCGCGCATCGCTGCTCGGCAGCTACGCCTACGTCAACCCGGTGATCGCCGTGCTGCTCGGCACCCTGCTCGCCGGCGAGCGCTTCGGCGCCCACGACATCGGCGCGATGGCGGTGATCCTGGCCGGCGTGGTGGCGATCACCGTGGCCAGCGCGCGCCGCCGCCGGGCCTCGCTGCAGCCCGCGCCCTCGACCGTGGCCGAGCCGATCGCGGCGGCGACCGACGCGGAGACGCGCGCTTGAGCATGGACGCGCGCACCCGCGGCCTGTGGATGGCGGTGGGGGCCTTCATCATCTGGGGCCTGATGCCGCTGTACTGGCACCTGCTCAAGCACGTGCCCTCGCTGCAGGTGGTGCTGCACCGCGCGCTGTGGTCGGCGCTGCTGGTCGCGGCCTTCCTCACCCTCACCCGCGGCCGCGGCTGGCTGCGCGCGGTCTTCGCCCAGCCGCGGCTGGCCGGCATGCTGCTGGCCTCGGGCCTGCTGATCGGCTTCAACTGGAGCCTCTACGTCTGGGCGGTGAACGCCGGGCACGTGGTCGAAAGCAGCCTGGGCTACTTCATCAATCCGCTGCTCAACGTGGTGATCGGCGTGGTCTTCCTGCGCGAGCGCTTGGTGCCCGCGCAGTGGGTGGCGGTGGTGCTGGCGGCCTGCGGGGTGCTGTGGCTGACGTTCAACTACGGCAGCTTTCCGTGGATCGCGCTGGCGCTGGCAGGCTCGTTCGCGATGTACGGGCTGATCCGGCGCCAGGCCCAGGTGGACGCGGTGGCCGGCCTCGGCGTCGAGAACCTGTACCTGCTGCTGCCGGCCGCGGCGCTGCTCGCCTGGCTCGAGCTGGGCGGCGACGGCGGCTTCAGCGACCTGCGCTGGGGCTGGGGCACCAACCTGCTGCTGGTGCTGGGTGGCGCGCTCACCGCGCTGCCGCTGATCGGCTTCGCCTACGCGGTGCGCCAGGTGTCGTTGTCCACCGTCGGCCTGCTGCAGTACCTCGCGCCGACCCTGCAGCTGCTGTGCGGCGTGCTGGTGTTCGGCGAAGCCTTCGGCCGCGACCGGGCGATCGGCTTCGCGGTGATCTGGGCCGGGCTTGCGGTCTTCGCGATCGACGGTTTCATCCGCGCGCGGCGGCGCGTGGTCGCCCAGCAGGCCTGATCGGCGACGGCCCGGTCGCCGGCATCGAGCCGGACCGGGCACGCCGGATCCGCGCGGCTCAGGCCGCGCGCAGCGCGTCGGTCACTGGCATCGTCGCCGCGCGCATGGCGGGGAACAGGCCGCCGACAAAGCCGATCGCCAGCGCCCACTTCAGGCCTTGCCAGAGGAGCTCCGGCGATACCTTGAACTCGAAGGTCAGCTGGGCCACGCCGCCGGCGAGCGTCGATGCGGTGTAGCCGTTGAACACCAGCCAGGCCAGCAGCCCGCCCAGCGCACCGCCCAGCGCGGCCAGCAGCATGGTCTCCAGCATCACCGCGACCACGACGGGGATGCCGCGGAAGCCGATCGCGCGCAGGGTCGCGATCTCGCGCGCCCGCGAGGCGACGCTGGCGAACATGGTGTTGAGCGCGCCGAACACCGCGCCGATCGCCATGATCGAACCGACCACGATGCCGATGATGCGCAGCACCTTGGACACGCCGGCCGACTGGCCCTGGAAATACGCCAGCGTGGTCTGCGCCTCCACCTGCAGGCGCGGGTCGGCGTCGAGCGTGGCCTTGAAGGCCTTGAACGCCGAGGGCGCGGTGAGGCGGGCGAAGACCGAGGCGCGGCTGGATCCGCGGCGGTAGGTGGTGGCGACCACCTCGGCGTCGGCCCAGATCTCCGACTCCATCGCGTCGCCGGACTCGAACACGCCGACCACCGTCCACGGCTGGTTGCCCAAGCGCAGCTCGGCGCCGGGCTCGAGCCCGGCGAACTGGCGGCGCGCGCCCTTGCCGACCACCAGTTCGCGCTTGCCGGGCTCGAAGCGCCGGCCTTCGACCAGCTGGATGTTCGGACGCACCGCCCAGGCCATGTCGCCGACGCCGCGCAGCTGCACGCTGCCGTCTTCCGCGGCATTCGCGCGCTGCGGCAGGTTGGCCGCGACCACCAGTTCGGGCGAGGCCAGCGGCCTGCCCGATGCGTCGCGGGCGATCTCCGGCGCGCGCTCGATGGCGGTGATCGCGTCGCGCGTCATCACCGACATCAGCTCGGCCGACGAGCCGCCGCGCAACACCACCGCGGTCTCCTCGTCGCCGCTGCTGCTGACGGTGTGCTGGTAGCCCTCGGCCATCGCCAGCAGCGCAACCAGCACCCCGACCACGCCGGCGATGCCGATCACCACCACGGACGAGGAGCCCACGCGCTGGCCCAGGGTGCTGACGCCCACGCCGGTCACCGACGCCGCCTGGCGGCCGCTGCGGGTGAGGATCATCCACAGCGCAAAGGCCACCGCCAGCGCCAGCAGCGCCGGCCAGGGCAGCAGGATCCAGGCGGCCAGGAAGGCGGCCAGCAGCAGCACCAGGCCGGTCCCGCGAAGCATCTTCTTCATGCGGTTCATCTGCAGGTCTCCGGTCAGCGGCCCGCGAGGGCGTCGACGATGTTGAGGCGCATCGCGCGGATCGCCGGCAGGGCGCCGACCAGGAGGCCGATCGCCAGCATCAGCGCGAGGCCCAGCAGCCAGCTCTCCAGCCCGACCGGCGGCAGGTTGACCAGTCCGCCGCTGCCGGCGGTGGCCGCCTTGCCGATGACTGCGGCCAGGCCGAGTCCCAGCACGCCGCCGATCACCACCATCAGCATCGATTCCGCCAGCACCATCATCAGCACGCTGGTACTGGTGAAGCCGATGGTCTTGAGCACCGCGAGTTCCGAGGTGCGCTCGCGCACCGCCTGCGCCATGGTGTTGCCGGTCAGCAGCAGCAGGGTGAAGAACACCGCGCCCATGATCGAGCCGACGATCAGGCCGATGTCGGCCATCTGCTTGAGCTGGGAGGCCATCGCCGCCTGCTCGCTCATGCTCTTGGTCTCGTGCGGCGAGTTGGCCGACAGCGCGTCGATCGCCTTGGCCGCGGCGTCGCTGCGGCGCACGTCGGAGACGCGACTGATGTACCAGCCCACGTCGCCGTCGATATAGGGCGATGACTCCTCGAAGTAGTCGTAGTGCATCAGGATCAGCGAGTCGGTGAAGCCGCCACCGGCGCCGCCTTCCTTCGCGCGCAGCACGCCGGCGATGTCGAAGGCCCAGTCGAGCGTGCCGTCGCTGTTGGGATAGATGGTCGACTGAAGCGGGATGCGCTGGCCGACTTTCCAGTCGAAGCGCTTCATCATCGCCTCGCCCACCAGCATGCCGGTGCGGTTGCGCTTCCACGCTTCCAGCTGGGCCGGATCGACCTCGATCTCGGGATAGAGCTCCAGGTAGTTCGGCGCCACGGCGAAGGTGAAGAGCTGGTTCTTCGGGTCCTGGTAGGCGCCGCCGAACCAGTTGGCGTGGGTCACCGCCTCGATGTTGTCGATGGTGGCGATGCGCGACTGCAGCGAGATCGGCAAGGTCTCGATGAAGGACAGCTTCGACGCGGTCTGCAGGCGCTGCGCGCCATCCGCGTTCTGCCCGAGCTGGGCGAAGCTGGTGCGGATGCCGTCGAGCAGGCCGAACAGCAGGAACGCGGCCACGATCGAGGCCAGCGTCAGGAAGGTGCGGGTCTTGCGCCGGAACAGCGCCGCCCAGACCAGATGGAAGTACTTCATGGCGACCTCCTCGGGTGGCCGGCGCGGTCAGGCCGCGTGCGACTGCTGTTCGACCAGCACGCCCTTGTCCAGGTGCAGGGTGTGGCTGGCGTGTTCGGCGGCCTTCGGGTCGTGGGTGACCATGACGATGGTCTTGCCGTGCTCGCGGTTGAGCTCCTGCAGCAGGCCGAGGATCTCCTCGGCCGACTGCCGGTCAAGGTCGCCGGTCGGCTCGTCGCAGATCAGCAGTGTCGGGTCTGAGACGATCGCGCGGGCGATCGCGACGCGCTGCTGCTGGCCGCCGGACAGCTCCGCCGGCTTGTGCGAGACGCGGTCGGACAGGCCCACCAGCTCGAGCGCGATCTGCGCGTTGCGCTTGCGCTGCGCGCTGCCAAGCTTCGTCAGCAACAGAGGCAGCTCGACGTTCTTCTGCGCGCTGAGCGCCGGCATCAGGTTGTAGAACTGGAAGACGTAGCCCACGTGCTGGCTGCGCCAGGCGGCGAGCTGCCCGGCGCCCATGCGGTCGATGCGCTGGCCGGCGACGTCGATCTCGCCGCTGGTGGGCGCGTCCAGGCCACCGATCAGGTTCAGCAGCGTGGTCTTGCCCGAGCCGGAGGGGCCCATCAGCGCGACGAAGTCACCGGTCGCGATGTCGAGGTCGAGGCCGTGGAGCACGTCGACCTTCTCCGGCCCGCGCTGGTAGGACTTGGTGAGGTTGCGGATCGATACCAGGGTGCTCATCACGATGCTCCGGTGGAAGTAGTGGATGCGGTGGACCCAAGCGGCCCTGTAGGAGCGGCTACAGCCGCGATCGGAGTCTGGCCATCGCGGCTGTAGCCGCTCCTACAGGTGAGGTCACCAATGTGGGTCTGGTGGAAAAGCGGCCTAGGGGCCGCCCAGGGTGACCTTGTCACCATCCGCCAGGTCGTCAGGTGGATCGAGCACAACGGATTCGCCCGGCGCCACGCCCGACAGCAGGATGCGCTGGCCGCCCGCGGCGCCGCCGGTGCTCACGTCGCGGCGTTCGGCCACGGCGTCGCCACCGCTGCCGGCGACCACGAACACCACGTCGCCGCCGTCGCGCGCGGCGACCGCCGCCTCCGGCACCCGCACGCCGCGCGGCGCGTCGTCGCCTTCGCCGGCCTCGGGGGCGCGTTCGAGGAAGCTCACGGTGACGCCCATGTCCGGCACGATCCGCGGGTCCTTTTCCTTCAGCGCCACGCGCACCTTGACCGTCGCCTTGCCGCGGTCGGCGGTCGGGATGATCGCGATCACCTCGGCCGGGATCTTCCAGTCGGGATAGGCGTTGAGCGTGGCTTCGACCGGCATCGCCGGCTGCACGCGGCCGATGTAGGCCTCGCCCACGTCGACCTCGACCTCGAGCGAGTCCATGTCGACGATCGTGCCGATACCGGTTCGGGTGAAGCCGCCGCCGGCCGACAGCGGCGACACGATCTCGCCCGGCTGTGCCGCCTTGGCGATGACCACGCCGGCGAACGGCGCGCGCACCACGGTGTTGTCGACGCCGATGCCGCTGATGCGCAGCTGCTGGCCGGCCACCTGTGCGTTCCGGCGTGAGGTGGCGAGCTGGGCGCGCAGCGATTCGCGCTGGGCCACGGCCTGGTCGTACTGCGCGCGTGAGACCAGCTGCTGTCCAACCAGGCTCGACAGACGCGTGGCATTCGCCTCCGCTTCGACCAGCTGCGCTTCGACCCCCGCGATCTGGCTGCGCGCGGCATCGACCTGGGCGCGGGCCAGCGCGTTCTGGGCGTCCGCATCGATCGGATCGAGCGTGGCCATCACCTGGCCCTCGGCCACCGCCATGCCTTCCTCGATCAGCACCTCGCGCACGCGGCCGGTGATCTTCGACGACACGGTGGCCATGCGCCGCGCGACCACGTAGCCGCTGGCGTCGAGCACGGAGGCCGCGGCCGCACCGCCGCCGGTGGCCACCGCGTCGGCGGTGCGCACCTCGACCGCGCGCGTGCCGCCAGCCAGCGCCCAGGCCAGGGCTGCGAGCGCCGCGAGCATGGCGGCCACCGCAAGCCCGATCCACGGGCCGCGTCGCGACGGCGGGGGCGTCGGCTGGCGGTCGATGCGCAGTTCCTTGAGCAGGTCGGCTTTTGTGTTCATCTCGGCATGGGACCAGGAAAGGGGATGGAGTGTGACCGCACGTGTCGCGGCGTCGCGCCACTTTCGCTGCGCGCGGCCGGCGTGTCACCTGAGGAGTGTCATGCGTTCCGGTGCGCGGCCTTTAGTCCGCGCGCAGGGCGTCGATCAGCCGCCCGCCCGCCAGGCGCCAGGTCGGCAGGAGTGCACTCAGCAGGCCCAGCGCCAGACTGTAGGCCATGACCGTGGCCCACAGGGCGGGCGTGATGGCCAACGGTGCCTGGATGGCCAGGCTGCCGGCCGAGGTGCCGAATACCCGCCCGGCCACGGCGAGCGACATCGCCGCGAGTGCAAGGACGGTGGCAACCATGCAGGCTGTCGGAGCCGCTGCCCACGTGCGCCAGCACGGGCGGGTCACCCTGTTGCAGGCGGGCCTCGATGGCCGCCGCGAGCTCGGCCAGCGCCCCAGCGGGTCGAGTGCGAAGCCGTGCAGCGCGGAGGGCGAACGGCGCCAGGCCTCCACATCGGCCGGGCTGATCCGGAGCCCGTGCAGTCGCCGCGCGGGGTGGTCGCCTCCCCAGCCGTTGAGCGTGGCGATGCCGGTGCGTGGAGACGGGCGGCAACGCACGCGGCGGGCCCGCGTGCAGCGACGTGACGCCTGTCATGTTGGATGGGTGATCGCGGCGACTGATCCCGGCGGCCGCGGCTTCCTAGTCTGTGGGCACACCGAGGAGGACGCCCCATGGACCATCCGTTCGACGCGCCGCTGGCGCGCCTGCACCACGCCACGAAGCGGTATGGCCAGTCGGTCGCGCTCGATGGCGTCGACCTTGAACTGCGCGCAGGCCAGGTGCTGGCGCTGCTCGGCGCGAACGGCGCCGGCAAGACGACCGCGATCTCGCTGCTGCTGGGCCTGGCCGCGCCCGATGCCGGCGAGGCACGCCTGTCCGGCCGCGATCCGCGCGAGCTTGCGGCGCGCCAGGGCGTGGGCGTGATGCTGCAGTCCGGCGCGCTGGCCCCCAACCTGAAGGTCGCCGAGCACCTCGACCTGGTCCGCAGCTACTACGCCGATCCGCTCGACGTCGCCACTTGCGTGGAGATCGCCGGACTCGACGGCCTGCTCGGGCGCCGCTACGGCCGGCTCTCTGGCGGGCAGCAGCGCCGCGTGCAGTTCGCGCTGGCAATCTGCGGCCGCCCGCGCGTGCTGTTCCTCGACGAGCCGACCACCGGCCTCGACATCGAGGCGCGCCAGGGCCTGTGGCGCGGACTGCGCGCGCTGGTCGCCGACGGGACCTCGGTGCTGCTGACCACGCACTACTTGGAGGAGGCCGAAGCCCTGGCCGACCGCGTGGTGGTCCTGGCCGGCGGCCGCGTGGTCGCGGCGGGCAGCCTCGACGAGGTGCGCGCCCGCGTCGACCAGCGCCGCATCCGCTGCGTCACCGTGCTGCAGGCCGCCGAGGTCGCGCGCTGGCCCGGCGTGCGATCGGCGAGCAGCGAGGAGGGTCGGCTGGAGGTGCTGGCCGGCGCCGCCGAGGACATCGTGCGCCGGCTGCTGGCCGCGGACGCCGCGCTGTCCGACCTCGACGTCAGCCGCGCCGGCCTCGCCGAGGCCTTCCTCGAAATCACCCGCGATGCACCGCTGAAGGAGGCTGCTTGATGAACACCCTGGCCCACGCAACCCCGGCGACAGGCAGGCACTCGCTGCTGCGCGCCCGCCTGCTCGAGGCGAAGTACGAATTCCTCGGGCTGCTGCGCACGCCGATCTTCGCGCTGCCGACGCTGCTGTTCCCGCTGATGTTCTACCTGCTGTTCGGCGTTGCGATGAACCGCGGCGGCAATGTCGGCCAGTACCTGCTGGCGACCTATGGCGTGTTCGGCGTGATGGGCGCCGCGCTGTTCGGCTTCGGCGTCACCGTGGCGATGGACCGCGACCACGGCCTGCTCGCGCTCAAGCGTGCGCTGCCGGTGCCGCCGGGCGCGTACCTGATGTCGAAGATGGCGATGGCGCTGCTGTTCTCGGCGATCGTGTCGCTGCTGCTGGCGGTGCTCGCGTCCACGCTGGCCGGCGTGTTGCTGGCGCCCGCGCAGTGGCTGGCGCTGTGGCTGGTGCACGTGGCCGGTGCGCTGCCGTTCTGCGCCATCGGCCTGTACATCGGCACGCTCGCCAGCGGCTCGGCGGCACCGGTGGTGGTCAACCTGGTCTACCTGCCGCTGTCCTTCCTGTCCGGCCTGTGGCTGCCGCTCTCGGCGCTGCCGGATGCCCTGGCCAGGCTGGCGCCGGTCTGGCCGTCCTATCACCATGCGCAGCTGGCGCTGAAGGTGGTGGGGATGGACGCCGGACAGCCGGTCGCCATGCACGTCGGCGTGCTGCTGGTGGTGACCATCGGGTTCTTCGTCCTGGCGCACGCCCGGCTGTCGCGACGTGGCTGAGCCGGCGCCACGCCGACGACGCTTCCGCCCTGAGAGTGATTTGCACGCCTTCCAAGGAGTCCTGCCATGAACCGCATTCCTGAAGTCCTCGCCGCCAGCGCCATCGCCGTCGCCATCGCCGGCGCCGTGGTGTGGGCGCAGCCATCGCGTCCAGCGGTCCCGGAATCCGCGGCCACCGCGCCCGTCACCCTTCCTTCCGGTGGCGAAAGCGCGGCCTTCGCCATCTCCGGCGTGCGCGTGTTCGATGGCGAACGCGTGCTGCCGAACGCGAACGTCATCGTCCGCGACGGCCGCATCGAAGCCGTGGGCGCCGGAGTCGCGATCCCCGAAGGCCTCGCGGTCGTCGAGGGCGCCGGACGCACGCTGCTGCCGGGCTTCATCGACGCGCATACCCACAGCTGGGGCGATGCGCAGCGCGACGCACTGCGCTACGGGGTCACCGCCGAGCTCGACATGTTCGGTGACTGGAACCGCATCCCGGCGCTGCGCGCACAGCGCGAATCGCTCGCGGCCACCGCGCTCGCCGACCTGTGGACGGCCGGCGCGACGGTCACCACCGCGGGCGGCCACGGTACCCAGTTCGGCATCGCGGTGCCGACGCTGGCGCCCGGCGACGATGCCGGTGACTTCGTCGCCGCGCGCGTGGCGGAGGGCTCGGACTACATCAAGCTGATCGTCGAGGACTTCAGCACGCATTCGGCCGAGCGCCGGCTGCCGACGATCACGCCGGCCCAGGTCGCCGCGGCGATCGCCGCCGCGCAGGCCGGGGAGCGCCTGGCCCTGGTGCACGTCGCCTCGCAGGCGGATGCGCTGCACGCGGTCGGATCGGGCGCGGACGGGCTGGTGCACGTCTTCCACGACGCGGCCGCCTCGCCGGCCTTCGTCGCCGCGGCGAAGCAGGCGGGCACCTTTGTCACGCCGACGCTGTCGGTGATCGCGGGCTTCGCCCAGGACGGCAGCGGCGCCGCGCTGGCCGACGACGCGCGGCTGTCGCCGTGGCTCGAGGCCGGGCAGCGCGACGGCCTGGCGGCGACGTTCCCGGGTGCGCCGCGTCCCGAGGCGCTCGACAACGCGCTGCGCAGCGTCGCGGCGCTGCATGCCGCCGGCGTCGACATCCTCGCCGGCACCGACGCCGGCAACCCGGGCACCGCGCACGGCGCCAGCATCCACGGCGAACTCGCCCTGCTGGTGCGTGCGGGCCTGACGCCGGGAGAGGCGCTCGCCGCCGCGACCTCGGTGCCCGCGCGCCGCTTCGGGCTTGCCGATCGCGGCCGGATTGCATCCGGATTGCGCGCCGACCTGGTGCTGGTCGAGGGCGACCCCACCGCGGACATCGCCGACACGCGCGCCATCGCCGGGATCTGGAAGAATGGCCATGCCGTGCCGCGCCCGCGCGTGGAGCAGGCCGCGGGGGCGCCGGTGATCAGCGCCGGCGCGCTGGTGGCCGACTTCGAGGACGGTGGCACCGGCGTGCGCTTCGGCCACGGCTGGCAGGTGACCACCGACGCGATGGCGGGTGGCCATTCGGTCGCGACCCAGGAAGCCGTCAGCGGCGGGGCGTCCAGCTCGCGCGGTGCGCTGCGCGTCTCAGGTGAGATCCGCCCGGGCTTCGCCTTCCCCTGGGCCGGCAGCATGTTCCATCCCGGCGCGCAGCCGATGCAGCCGGTCGACGCTTCGGCGCGCAGCGAGCTGGTGTTCCAGGTGCGCGGCGATGGCCGGACCTACCAGGCGATGCTGTTCTCGGGCGCGTCGCCGCAGGCGATGCCCGCGATGCAGTCCTTCACCGCGGGCCCGGAGTGGAGCGAGGTGCGCATCCCGCTGTCGGCCTTCGCCGGTGCCGACCTGGCCACGCTGCGCGCGGTGGCGATCACCGCGGGCCTGCCCGAGGGCGGCTTCGAACTGGTCATCGACCAGGTGGAGCTGCGCTGAGTGGGGCATCATCGCGCCATGTTGCAGGCAGGTGTCCGAGGCAAGGCGCAGGGGGGCTGGCGCGCGTGGTTCGCGCCGGCGCCCGATTCGCTGATGGCGGCGACGCTGCGGCTGGGACGGCCGCAGTGGACCGAATGGGTCCACCTGATGTGGACGCTGTGGGTCTTCATCACCCCGCTGTTCGCGCCCGGTGGCTACACGCTGCGCTGGCTGCTGCTGACCCTGGCCTCATACCCGCTGTTCGTCTGGCTGTACGCGATGGCGCTGCTGCAGCCGCAGCGCGTGGCCCCGCGCTACGCGCTGGCGATGGTGGCGCTCAGCGTCGTGCTGCTGCCCTGGTATCCGTCGGGAATGAGCTACTTCATCTTCGGCTGCGTGATGCTGCGCACCTGGCGCACGGCGACGCTGCGCGACTACCTGCTGGTGCTCGGGGCCCTGGGCGCCGGGTTCGTCGCGCTCGCGTTGTGGATCGGCTATCCGTGGCAGGCGCTGGTGTGGCTGCCGGTGGTGACGATCATCGTGGCGATGGTCGTCCACGCCGAGCACGTCGGCCAGCACAAGGACGCCGCGCTCCGGCTGTCGCACGACGAGGTGCGCAGGCTTGCCGGACTGGCCGAGCGCGAGCGCATCGGCCGCGACCTGCACGACCTGCTGGGCCACACGCTGTCGCTGGTGGCGCTGAAGTCCGACCTGGCCGGGCGCCTGGTGGAGCGCGACCCGGCGGCGGCGCGCCGCGAGATCGACGCGGTGAGCCACGTCGCGCGCGAGGCGCTGGCGCAGGTGCGTTCGGCGGTGAGCGGCATCCGCGCTGCCGGCATCGCGGCGGAACTGGCGTCGGCCAAGCTGCTGCTCGAGTGCGAGGGGGTGTCCCTGCGCCACGACTGGGACGAGCGCGGCCTGGCCGGCGACGCGCTGCCTGCGCCGGTCGAGAACGTGCTGGCGCTGGTGCTGCGCGAAGCCGCGACCAACATCCACCGCCACGCACACGCGCACCGGGCCGAGGTCGCACTGCGTCCGCAGGGCGACGGCGTCGTGCTGCGCATCAGCGATGACGGCCGCGGCGGGGCGATGGCGCCGGGCAACGGACTTGCCGGCATGCGCGAGCGCGTCGAGGCGCTGGGTGGCCGGCTGACGGTGGAGTCGGTGCGCGGTCGCGGCACCGTGCTCGAAGCCTGGCTGCCGCTGCACGGCCACGAGGTTGCTGGCACCAGCGCGCTGGACACGCACGGTTCGGACAAGCCCGATGCGGGAGCGCGGGCGTGATCCGCATCGTGCTCGCCGAAGACCAGGCCATGCTGCGCGGTGCGCTCGCCGCGCTGCTGGCGCTCGAGGACGACCTCGAGGTCGTAGGCACCGCCGGCGACGGCGAGGAGGCCTGGCGCGAGCTCCAGCGCCATGTGCCCGACCTGCTGGTGACCGACATCGAGATGCCCGGGCTGACCGGCCTCGAGCTCGCCCAGCGCATCCAGCGGCACGGCCTGGCGACGAAGGTGGTGATCGTCACCACCTTCGCCCGCGCCGGCTACCTGCGCCGAGCGCTGGACGCCGGCGTGCAGGGTTACCTGCTCAAGGATGCGCCGGCCGAGCAGCTGGCCGCGGCGCTGCGCCGCGTGCAGGCCGGCGGCCGGGCGATCGATCCGGAGCTTGCGCTCGAAGCCTGGTCCGAAGCCGACCCGCTCAACGAACGCGAGCGCCAGGTGCTGCGCCTGGCCGGCGAGGGCCAGTCGGCGGGCGCGATCGCCGCCGCCCTGGGCCTGTCCCAGGGCACGGTGCGCAACTACCTGTCGGAGGCCATCGGCAAGCTCGGCGTCGGCAACCGCATCGAGGCCTATCGCCTGGCCCGCCAGAAAGGCTGGCTGTAGGAGCGCTATCGCCCCGATGGCCGCGCCCGCCGCGGGTGCTGCCCGCAAGCTGCTGTGGGAGCGGCTAAAGCCGCGATTGCCGCGCCCTCGCTGGATCGGAACCGTCAGCCGGTGCAGGAACGCCTGCGCGGGCCTTCAGCATCGCGTAGGCGGCGCGCAGCCCCAGGGCTTCGCCGCCGGCCGGGCGGCCCGGGCGGTCGCTGTCGTTCCAGGCGTAGGTGTCGAGGTGCGCCCAGGGCATGCCCTTGGGCACGAAGCGCTCCAGGTACAGCGCGGCGGTCACGCTGCCGGCCATCTTCGAGCCGGCGTTGGCCATGTCGGCGACCTTGCTGGTCAGGTAGCGCAGGTACGGCCGCCACAGCGGCATGCGCCACAGCGGGTCGCGCACCTGCATGCCCGCGTCCAGCCACGCCTGCGCCAGCGCGTCGTCATTGCTGAAGAGCGCCGGCAGGTCCGGGCCGAGCGCGATGCGCGCGGCGCCGGTCAGGGTGGCGAAGTCGAGCACGAGGTCGGGCACCTGTTCGCCGGCATAGGCCAGCGCGTCGCCCAGGATGACGCGGCCCTCGGCATCGGTGTTGTCGATTTCGACGCTGACCCCGGTGCGGGTGGCGATCACTTCACCGGGCCGGAAGGCGTCGGGACCGATCGCGTTTTCCACCGCCGGCACCAGCAGGGTGATGCGCAGCGGCAGGCGGCGGGCCATCACCAGTTCGGCCAGCGCGATCGCGTGCGCGGCGCCGCCCATGTCCTTCTTCATGTTGCGCATGCCGTCGGCGGGCTTGATGTCCAGGCCGCCGGTGTCGAAGCACACGCCCTTGCCGACGATGGCTACGTGCGGATGCGAAGCATCGCCCCAGCGCAGGGCCAGCAGTCGCGGCGCGCGGTGCGAGGCGCGGCCCACGGCGTGGATCGCGGGGAAGTTCTGCGCCAGCAGGTCGCCGCCGGTGATGGCGGTGAGGCCGGCGCCATGTACCTGTGCAATGGCGCGCGCGACGTCCTCGAGTTCGTCCGGCCCCATGTCCTGGGTGGGCGTGTTCACCAGGTCGCGCACGCGCACGGTCGCGGCGAGCACGTCCAGCGTTTCCGCATCGAGCTCGGCCAGCGCCAGGCGCGCACGCACCGGCTTCGCGTCGCGGTAGCGGGTGAAGGCATAGCTTCCCAGGCCCCAGCCGAGCTGCAGCGCGCGCAGCGCCTCGGCCGCGGACTCGCCCGCCGGCGCCCAGTCGCCGGCCGGGAGTGCGCGTGGCGCATGGGCATAGGCGCAGGGGTCCTGCGCGTCGCCGATGCCGATCACCGCGGCCGCGGGCGCGCCATCGCTGCCGGGGATGACCAGGCAGCTGCCGGCCGAGGCGTCGAAGCCGTGCGCCGCCAGCCAGGCGGCCACCGGCGCCGGCTGTCCGGCACGCCAGGCCTCGAGGCCGCCCGCGTCGACCACGTGCAGCGGACGTGCGCCGGTGGTGCCGGCGGGGGCGTAGCAGGGGGGAAGGTTCATGCGTGGGAGCTCCGTATGGATGCGGCGGGCGCGGGCAGGGTCGCGTCCAGCCAGTCGGCCAGTCCGGCCAGGGAATCGAAATGCAGGTCCGGTTCGACCTCGGCGTGGCGCCAGGCCGCGCGCAGGCCGTCGTCGCCGGCGCGGTTGATCCAGCAGCTGCGCAAGCCCGCCCGCGCGGCACCGGCGACGTCGGCCTCGGGATGGTCGCCGACGTGCAGCACTTCGCCCGGCGGCGCGTCCAGCTGCGCGCAGGCGGCCAGGAAGATCGCGGGGTCGGGCTTGGCGCGACCGAAGCTGCAGGCGCTGAGCTGCGCGCTGAACAGGTGGTCCAGCCCGATGCGCGCGAGGTCGGCGTTGCCGTTGCTCAGCGCCGCAACCGGCAGCCGCGCGCTGATCCGCTCGAGCGCGCCGATGGCGTCGGGATAGCACTCCACGCGGTTGCGCTCGGCGAAGAACGCCTCGTAGGCCGCACCGGCCAGCGCCACGTCGCCGCCGCTCTCGCGCAGCGCGGCTTCCAGCGTCAGCCGGCGCAGCGCCGACATGTCGTGGGCCAGCGCCGGGTACTCATCCGCGACGCGTTCGCGCAGGGCGCGCATCGCCATGACCGGGAACATCGCCGCGGTAGCCGGGCTGTGCGCGCGCATCCAGTCGTCGAGCACGCGTTCGATGCGCACGCCGATCGGCGCGAACGGCCAGACGGTGTCATCGAGGTCGAGGGTGATGGCGCGGACGGCGAAGGCCATGCCGCCATTGTAAGGCGGCTACTCGAGCAGCCGGGCCCAGCCGTGCATGCCGTCGATCCGCGCCAGCACGCGCTTCACGCAGACCAGCAGCGGCACCGCCAGCAGCAGGCCGACGATGCCCCAGACCCAGCCGAACAGCACCAGCGCCAGGATCAGCACCAGCGGCGACAGCTGCATGCGCTGGCCGAGGACCAGCGGCGTTACCAGCTGGCCTTCCAGCGTGTGCAGGCCGAGGTAGATCGCGGCCGGCAGCAGGGAGGGGCCGACTTCGTCCCAGGTCACGAAGCCCATCGCCAGCATCAGCGCCACGCCAATGGCCGGGCCGACATAGGGCGCGAAGTTGAGCAGGGTCGCGATCGTGCCCCAGAGCAGCGCCTCCGGCACCTCCACGCCCAGGGCGAAATGCAGCACCGCGGCCAGCAGCAGGCCGACGGCGGCGTTGATCAGGGTGATGGTGAAGACGTAGCGGGACAGGTCGCGCTCGATCGCCTGCATGATCTCGACGGTGATCTTCTGCCGCTGGCGCGTCGGCAGGAGCGCGATCGCGCGCCGCTGCAGGTCTTCGCCGAAGACCATGAAGAAGAACGTCAGCAGCACCACCGCCAGCACGCCGCCGAGTGCCTTGGGCGCCCGCGTCAGGAGGGCGTAGGGGTCGTCGGGAACCGTGCGCACCACCTCGACCTTGCGCCCGCCCTCGCCGCTGGCCTGGCGCGCGATGTCTTCGGCCACGCGGTTGGCCTCGTGCACCGGCTTGACCAGCTCGCTCAGCTCGCGACCGACCTGGCGCATCTGCCGGGGTGCCTCCTGCATCCAGTCGACGGCCGGCGCCAGCAGTTGCTGGCCGAGGAGCCCGGCGCCGGCGATGCCTCCGACCAGGACCAGGAGCGCAGCCAGGGCACGCGGCACGTACAGCCGCCGCAGGCCACGGATGACCGGGTTGCCGACCAGGGCCAGGAACATCGCCAGCAGCACCGGCAGCACGACGCCCTGCGCGGCCCACAGCGTGTAGCCGACCGCCAGGATCGCGAGGACAACCACGGCGCCTGGCGCGCGCGGGCGCGGCGGGACCGGCGGTGCCGCGGGCGGCGGGGGAGCGGGACCTCCCGGGTCGCCATCCGCGGCGGAGGGAACGGGACTCGCGTCCGGACTGGCACCCATGGGGAAAACGGCGCCTCAGCGCCGTTCGGAGACTTCGGTGGCGGCTTCGGCCGGGCGCGGCGGGGACTCCCAGCTCGGATCGGGCACATAGCGGCGCGCGCTGGGCGACATCGGTGAAGCCGCCGGCGGAACCGCTGCCGGCACCGCCGTGGCCGCGGCGGTCGCCGCGGCCGATGCGCGCGCGGCAGCGGCGACATCCGCCGGCACCTTGGCACCGGGCGGCATCCCGCCGGCCACCGCGGCGGCATCGCCGGCATCCTCGGCCGCCTCCTTGGCATCGGATGCCGCGAACGCCGCGTGCACGGTGCCCGCTAGGCCTGCCAGGCTGGTCGCCAGCTGCAGCCAGCGGGCCGGCTGCACGCCGGCGATCGCCCGGCCCGGCTGTGCCCAGCCGGCGAGGAAGCCGGCCGCCAGGCCGGCGACCATGATCCGGGGCGGTGACCAGGTGTCGCGCCAGCAGCCGCCGAACACGCGGAAATCGGCGGCGACCTGGCGCTCACGCGCCTCCAGCGCGTCCTCGGCACGCGCGACCTTGGCCTGCAAAGCTTCGAAACTCATGTCCATGGCCTCATGGGGGCGTCTTGCCTTCGGCACGCGCGTCTTCGCGCACCACGGGTTCCGCGGCGCGGGCCGAGGCGGGCGAGCCGGGCGGCGGCATCAGGTCGGCAAGCTCGCCGATGCCCAGCCGTGCCAGCTGGCGGCGCGTGGCCTTGAGCCGCGTGTGTTCGAAATAGTCGGTGGCCTTCTGCAGCGCGAGCCAGGCGCCCAGCAGGCTGAGCAGCCCGCATCCCGCCAGTGACATCCACCACGGCAGCCCGAACTGGTTGCTCAGCACCACGATCAGCGCGGTCATCAGCAGCAGCCAGGCCGAGACGCCGAACATCACCGAGACGCCGGCGAAAACCGCGCTGCGCCCGGCCGCGCTGCGGGCCAGCGAGACATCCGCCGCCAGCAGCTCTCGCAGCGCCTTGGCCGCATCGCCGGCGGCCCCGATCCCGGCCTTGCCGCTGTCGCGGAGGCCGCGCAGCGACTCGGCCAGGTCGGGTGCCGGCGGCGGGGCCGGTTCCGGTCCGCCAGGCGGCAGCCCGCCAGCGGGCGGCGCGCCGGGTGGCAGGCCGCCCGGCAACGGGCCCGCCCGGCCGGACGCGGGTGGCGTCTGTGGCTCCACGTCTTAGCGGTCGCCGCCGCGGGCGAGCTTGGCGATGATCCAGCCGGCCGCGAACGCGGCGCCGAACGACGCGATCGGACGCTCGCGGATGAGGTCGGCGGCGCTGTCGATCAGGTCGCGGCCCTTTTCCATCAGCTGGTCGACCTGCTCGCTGCCGGCGGCGGTAGCCTCCTCCAGCGCGGACAGGGCGGCCACCGAACCATCGGCCAGGTCGGCCTTCAGGTTGGCGCGCCCGAGGCGGATCTCCTCGCCCGCGGCGGACGCGGCGCCGCGCACGGCCTCGGCGGTATCGCTCGCGGCCTGCTTCAGGTGGCCGCCGGCTTCGGACAGGTTGGTCTTCAGGTTGTCGGTATGGGTGGGGCTCATCGTGTTGTCTCCTTGGGGGATGGGGTGGGGTGGTTCATTCCATGACCAGGTTGCCCTGGCCTCGGCCACGCTGGATGCGCAGCACCAGCTGCGCGGGTGAGTCGGAGACCGCGGCGCGCAGCGCCGACAGGTCGGAGGTGCCGGATGCGCGTGCGCCGCCGGCGCCGAGGATGACGTCGCCCGCGCGCAGGCCATTGCGCGCGGCGCGGCTGGCCGTGGCGACCTCTTCGACCAGGACACCGGCCACGCCACCGCGGCGCAGCGCCTCGGGCAGCTCGGCGAAGCTGGCCCCGGCCAGGCGCGGGTCGAGCTGCTGGCCGGCGAGCACGCGCGGCTGCTCGCGCAGCGTCGCCTGCAGCTGTCGGGTGCTGCCGTCACGGCGCACGTCGAGCGTGACCCGCGCGTTCGCCGGCTGCAAGCCCTGGAAGTTGCGCAGGGTCTCGCTGTCGCCGATGCGCTCGCCGTTGGCCGCGACGATCACGTCGCCCGGCCGCAGGCCGGCTTCGGCGGCCGAGGAGTCCGCATGCACGCGCGTGACCACGGCGCCGCGGGTCCCGGCCGCCAGCCCCAGGCTCGCGGCCAGGCGGTCGTCGAGGTCCTGGGTGTCGATGCCCAGCGAGCCGCGGCGCACCTCGCCGGTGGAGGCCAGCTGCTGCATCACGTTGCGCGCCAGGTTGGCGGGAATGGCGAAGCCCAGGCCGATGTTGCCGGCCATGCTGCCGCGCGGGTTGAAGCTGGCGGTGTTGATGCCGACCAGCTCGCCACGCAGGTTGACCAGGGCCCCACCCGAGTTGCCCGGGTTGATGCTGGCGTCGGTCTGGATGAAGTTCTGGAAGCCCACGCCCGGCACGTTGCTGCGGCCGACCGCGGACACGATGCCCGAGGTCACTGTCTGCCCGACGCCGAAGGGGTTGCCTACCGCCACCACGAAGTCGCCGACCTGCAGCGCGCCGCTGTCGGCGAGCTGGATGGCCTGCAGCGGCTGGCCCTCGCCCGGCACCGGGATCCGCATCAGCGCCACGTCGGTGTCCGCATCGGAGCCGACGAACTCGGCGGTCATGGTGCGGCCGTCGGTCAGGGTGACCGAGACCTCGTCCGCGCCCTCGATCACATGGTGGTTGGTGAGCACGTAGCCGCGCGCGGCGTCGACGATCACGCCCGAACCCAGCGACTCGTTGATGCGTTCGTCCGGCACGTTGGGAAACATGCGGCGGAAGAAGGGATCGTTGGCGAAGGGGTTGTTGATCCGCACGCGCTGCCGCGAATGCACGCTCACCACCGCGGGCGTGACCCGGCGCAGCATCGGCGCCAGCGAGGGCAGCGCCTGGCCATCGACCACGGCGGGCAGCGACCCGGCCATCGGCACCGCGGCGACCGGCAGCGGTTCGGCGCGCGCCGGCGCCTCCAGTGCATCGCGCACGAAGGTGGCCGCGAAGCCCCCGAAGGCGGAGGCTGCGACGAGGGCAAGGAGCGTGGTGCGGGTGGAGGCGCGCATGTCGGACTGTTATCCCGGTTGGACGGTGGCTGACGTGTGAAAGCCGGGCGCTGGAGCGCCGCTTCGGCGGCGCCGATCGTAGCAACGGGATGCCGAATGGAGGCTGCGCGCCGCGCTGCGGGCGGCAGAGGGTTCCAGGCCGCGCGCCGGCTTCGCGGGATGTCCGGTGCCCCCCTACGCGCGCGGTCGGGTCGCGCATTGCGATGTGTCGCACGTCCGCTGCGGGGTGTGAACCGCGACACGGCTGGGGTCACGCGCCGGGGTCGCGCGAGCGATTGACTTCGGTCTGCCGCGGCCTTACGGTCTCACCTGTCGGCCACAAGATGTAGTGGTCGGCAGGAGAGGTTCAGCCCAGCGCTAGTTGTTGCCGGGCCGGCACGCCAACCATTGGGGGGTGGTTCGCATGCGTGACATGACGACTGGCCAGACTCGACACTGACGCACACACGGCATGGCGCGCCTGCGCGCCATGCGGCATTGCCGTCGGCGCGACCCGCAGCGGGACCGCGCCCGGCAGGACACGACCACCACGGCCGGTTCGCGCACGACCGGGCAGGATCAAGGAGATGGAAGCAGCATGAGCACGGTTCGCCTGGAGGCTGTGAAGAACACGATGGCTGGCACCGACCAGGACATCCCGATGCAGCCGGCTTCGGTCGACATCTGGGACAAGAAGTACCGCCTGAAGACCAAGCAGGGCGAGGCGCTGGATGCCGACATCGACGGCACCTGCCAGCGCGTCGCGCGCGCGCTGTCCGAGGCGGAAGAGACGCCCGAGAAGCGCAGGTACTGGAACGAGCGTTTCCTCTGGGCGCTGCGCCGCGGCGCGATCCCGGCCGGCCGCATCACGTCCAACGCCGGTGCGCTCGAGCACAAGCCCGCCACCAGCACCATCAACTGCACGGTCAGCGGCACCATCGTCGACTCGATGGACGGCATCCTGGAGAAGGTCCACGAGGCCGGCCTGACGCTGAAGGCGGGCTGCGGCATCGGCTACGAGTTCTCGACGCTGCGCCCGCGCGGCGCCTTCGTCGCCGGCGCTGGGGCCTACACGTCGGGCCCGATGTCGTTCATGGATATCTACGACAAGATGTGCTTCACCGTCTCGTCGGCCGGCGGCCGCCGCGGCGCGCAGATGGGCACCTTCGACGTGTCGCACCCCGACGTGCGCGACTTCATCCGCGCCAAGCGCGAGGACGGGCGCCTGCGCCAGTTCAACCTCTCGCTGCTGGTGACCGACGGCTTCATCGATGCGGTCAAGTCCGACGCCGACTGGCCGCTGGTGTTCCCGGTCAGCGCCAAGGAGCAGGGCGACATCGACCTGGCGGACGCCACGCAAGTGGTCTGGCGCGACTGGCCGCAGCACGCCGGCTACATCGTGCGCGAAGACGGCCTGGTGGCCTGCAAGATCTACGGCAAGGTCCGCGCGCGCCACCTGTGGGACATGATCATGGTCTCGACGTATGACTACGCCGAGCCGGGCTTCATCCTCATCGACCGCGTCAACGAGATGAACAACAACTGGTGGTGCGAGAACATCCGCGCCACCAACCCCTGCGGCGAGCAGCCGCTGCCGGCCTACGGCGCGTGCCTGCTGGGCTCGGTCAACCTGACCAAGTTCGTGCGCGATCCGTTCACCGACAAGGCCAGCTTCGACTGGGAGGAGTACCGCGAGGTGGTGCGCGTGTTCACCCGCATGCTCGACAACGTGGTCGAGGTCAACGGCCTGCCGCTGCCGCAGCAGCGCGAGGAGATCATGCGCAAGCGCCGCCACGGCATGGGCTTCCTCGGCCTGGGCAGCACGGTCACCATGCTGCGCATGAAGTACGGCTCGAAGGAGAGCTGCGACTTCACCGAGCAGGTCGCCCGCGAGATGGCGGTCGCCGGCTGGGAGATGGGCCTCGCGCTGGCGCAGGAGAAGGGTCCCGCGCCGATCATGGAGGAGCGCTTCACGGTCACCGCCGAGATGCTGCGCAAGCGCCCGGAGATGGCGAAGGACGGCTGGAAGGCCGGCCAGGAGATCCCCGGAAAGGTGCTGCACGCGCGCTACAGCCGCTACATGCAGCAGGTGGCCGGCGTGGCGCCGGAGCTGGTCGAGCAGCTCGCCGAGCACGGCGCGCGCTTCACCCACCACAGCTCGATCGCGCCCACCGGCACGATCAGCCTGTCGCTGGCCAACAACGCCTCCAACGGCATCGAGCCCTCGTTCGCGCACCACTACAGCCGCAACGTGATCCGCGAGGGCAAGAAGTCGAAGGAGAAGGTGGACGTGTTCTCGTTCGAACTGCTCGCCTACCGCCACCTGGTCAACGCCGCGGCGATGCCGTTCAGCGAGGACGCGGGCGCGCAGCTGCCGGAGTATTTCATCAGCGCCGACGACATCAGCCCGAAGGAGCACGTCGACGTGCAGGCCGCCGCGCAGAAGTGGGTCGACTCGTCGATCTCCAAGACCGCGAACGTGCCGACCGACTACCCCTACGAACAGTTCAAGGACATCTACCTCTACGCCCACGAGAAGGGCCTCAAGGGCTGCACCACCTTCCGCTTCAACCCGGCGGCGTTCCAGGGCGTGCTGGTCAAGGAGTCCGACCTCGCCGCCACCACCTACCGCTTCGAGCTCGAGGACGGGACCACGGTGGAGGCCAGGGGCAACGAGGAAATCGAGTACGACGGCGAGACCCACACCGCGGCAAACCTCTTCGACGCGCTGAAAGAGGGGTACTACGGCAAGTTCTGACCACGCCCGCGCGGCTCGCCGCGCGCTACATTCCGGCCTGCGGGCGCCCCGCCCGCGACCATGACGACGAGGCAAACACGATGAGCAACGGCAATGGGGTCGCAGCAACGCTCGGCAACGCCGCTGGAACCGTCGCCGAAAAGGCGAAGGACGTCGGCAGCACGGTGTCCAGGCGCGCGTCCAAGGCGGTGGAGCAGGTGAAGCAGGCCGCGGGCAAGGCGCAGAAGGCGGTGGTCGAGGGCACGGGCAAGGCCAGGAAGGCGGTCAGCCAGGGCACCGGGACCGCGAAGAAGGCGGTGGGCAAGCGCGTGGCGGGCGCCAAGCAGTCGCTGGCGGCGACCAGTGCCAGCGCGCGCGCCGAGGCCGCGGAACTGAAGCGCCGCAAGGCGGAAAAGAAGGTCGCCAAGAAGGCGGTGCGCAAGGCCGCGGCGAAGAAGGCGGTCGCCAGGACGGCCACGCCGCCGAAGCCGGCGGCCAGGACGGTCGCGGCGAAGAAGGCCGTCGTGAAGACGGCGGCCACGAAGAAGGCGCCCGCGCGCAAGCCCGCGGGCAAGTAAGACCCTCCGGCCTCCCCCGTCACCCGGGGGAGGAGCCGGCATCCCACGAATATCAGGAACACGCGTCATGGCCGTCAGGATCGAGAAGAAAATCACCGGGTACTCCGTCGCAACCGCCGATGGCGACAAGGCCGCCGCGCGCGCCGCAGCCGCCGATACCCAGGAGGCCGCCGTCGAGCGCCCTTCGGCCGAAGTCATCCAGATGCACGAGCGCATCGAGCGCCCCGAAGTGCTGGTGGGCAGCACCTACAAGATCAAGTCGCCGCTGGTCGAGCACGCCATGTACGTGACGATCAACGACATCGTGCTCAACGCCGGCAGCGAGCACGAGCAGCGCCGCCCGTTCGAGATCTTCGTCAACTCGAAGTCCATGGAACACTTCCAGTGGATCGTGGCGCTCACCCGGATCATGTCGGCCGTGTTCCGCAAGGGCGGCGACGTCACCTTCCTGGTCGAGGAGATGAAGGCGGTGTTCGATCCGCGCGGCGGCTACTTCAAGGCCGGCGGCGTGTACATGCCGTCGCTGGTGGCCGAACTCGGCGCGATCGTCGAGGACCACCTGAAGTCGATCGGCATGATCCACGACCCGGAGATGAGCGCCGCGCAGCGCGCGCTGATCGACGAGAAGCGCCGCCAATACGAGGCGCGCTCAAAAAAAAACAGTGACGCCGGCGTAGCCGCGGCCGATGCGGGTCCGGTGGGCGAGCTGCTCGCCGACCAGGGCGCCGACCGCAGCGGCGAGGACGTGGCCGTCACCGGCGAGGGCACCAGCTTCCCGCCATCGGCCACCATGTGCCACAAGTGCAGCACCAAGGCGGTGGTGGTGATGGACGGCTGCGCGACCTGCCTGAACTGCGGCTATTCCAAGTGCGGCTGAGCGCCGGCGCGCAGGCGTCCGGCTAGAATCACGCGTCGGGCGCGGGGGGCGCCACGGGGGACAAGACCATGGAACACATCCGGCGCGCCTGCGTGGCGCTGGCGCTGCTGCTTGCGCTCGCCTGGCCCGGTACGGCCGGCGCCAGGAAGAATCCGGCCCCGGCGGCGGCCGAACCGGTCCGCTGGGTGGCGCCGTGGCACCACGGCGTGGCCCTGCGCTACGCCAGCGAGGACTACGACGTGTCGGTCGGCGAAGCCGGCAAGGCGAGATCGCGGGTCACCGCCATCGAGACCATCCGCATCACCGGGGTGCTCGAGGACGGCTTCGTCCAGGCCTGGTCGTTCGACGACAGCCGCTACGAGCAGCTGGAGGGCGACGACGGCCAGGAGGCGCTGATGCGGCAGATCCTCGAGGCGCTGCCGGACCTGGTGCTGGAGGTCGAGCTGGACGCGACCGGCAACTTCGCCGCGCTCCGCAACCTGGACCAGCTGGCGGACAGCCTGCGTCCGGTGCTCCGGCCGGCCTACGACGCCGCCTTCGAGCGCGGGGTCCTCGCCGCGGGCGGCTGGCCGGATGGTGCGGAAGGCGAGGCGGCCAGGGCGCGCGGGCGCGAGTTCGCCGCCGGCATGGTTGAGCGCATGACCCGGCCCGAGGTCCTGGGCGCGCTCATGTCGCGTGATGCCCAGCAGTACAACGACATGTTCGGGGCCGAGCTCGCCGCGGGCGTGCCCTACGCGGTCGACATCGAGATCGACAGCCCCCTGGGCGGCGGCACGCTGCCGGCCCAGGTCACCCTGCTGATGCAGCCCGGCGCGCCGGGGTCGGACGAGGCCACCCTGGAGTGGACGACGCGGATGGACCGCGAGAAGTCGGCCCAGCTGGCGCTGGCGGCGGCCGAGCAGATGTACGGCATCGGCGTGTCGGCGGAGGACCGCGCGGAGGTCGCCGCCGACATGTCGATCGTCGACACCGGTCGCGCACGGTTCCGCCGTTCGACGGGGGTGACGCTGATGCTGGAAACCCAGCGCACGGTCGAGGCTGCCGGGGAGCGGCGCATCGAGCGCAGGCGCATGCGCCTGCTCGACGACGCCCATGGGCATGCCTGGCCGGACGACGGTGAACCCCGCCCGGCGGACCCGTCGGCCGAAGGCTCATTCAGCTAATCTGCGACCACCACAGGGGAGACACACGATGCACAGACTGACCGCGGGCCTGCTGGCCCCGCTGCTTGCGCTTGCCGCCGCACCCGCGCTGGCCGACACCGGACGGGGCGTTTCCGGCGCCGAGGCCATGGCCGTGCTGCAGGCGATGGAGCTGGAGCCGGAGATGCTCGAGGACAGCGTCGGCGACCCGATGATCCGGTTCCAGACCAACGGCCTCAATGCCTACCTGAACTTCTACGACTGCAACGCCGGACGCTGCGGATCGCTGCAGCTCGAGGTCGGCCTCGACCTGGAGAACGGCACCTCGCTGCAGGTCGCCAACGTCTACAACACCCGCTACCGCTACGGGCGGATGGTGCTCGACGACGAGATGGATCCGTTCCTGCACTACGACTTCGAAGTGCTGCACGCCGACCATGCGGCGCAGATCCGCAGCCAGGTCGAGATCTTCGGCCAGCTGCTGGGCGACTTCACCCGCAGCGTCGGCTTCTGACCGGTCGCCACCGGAGCGCGGTCGCGGTCCGGTGGCGACGGTGCATCAGGGGTCGCGCAGCGCCGGGAACTGGCGCGTCATGCGCACGCCGTCGGCCAGGCCCCAGCGGATCGCGATCCGCCGCAGGCGCGCGCGGGCGTGTTCTTCCAGATGCGCGGGGGCCAGCCGCATCACCGCATCGTGGCGTTCGGCCCAGGCGTTGGCATAGGCGAACAGGTCGCGATGCTTGAGCTGGAGGTCGGCCATCGCGTTCTCCAGTTCGGTGATGGCGCGATCGAGCGCGGCCGCCTGGTCATCGATGGGTGCTGCAATGGTCATCGTGTATCGCGTGAGGGCGTCGCGACCTACTATGGCAGCCTTTCGTGTTGGCGTGATGAACGGGCCCGCGGCTCCGCGCGCGCGCGCCACCCCCGGGAGATGCCTGTGCGACCGATCCTGCTGCTGTTGCCGATGCTGCTCGCCGCGTGCGGACCCGCGCCGCAGGAGGCCGCGGCGCCGTCCGCCGCCGCGCCCGCGTCCCGGCTCGACTACCCGGGGAAACTGGGCATCCCGGTGCGCCTGGACATGTTGCCCGCGGCCGAAGGTGGCCGCGCGGGGCCGATCGCCGGCGCCTGGCGTGGCGAGGTCGCGTTCGATGGTGGCAGCACGGCGCGCTGCGGGATCGACCGCGGCGGGCTGGCGGAGCTCGTCCCGGGAAGCAGCCACGAGGTGCGGCTGATCTGCGCCAGCGCCGTGCAGCTGTCCGGGGACGGCCGCCGTGGCTTCCGCGTGCTGGAGGACGGACGCCCGGTCGCCTCGGGCGTCGTCCTGCCCTGATCAGCCGGCCGGCAGCAGCTTCAGCAACCGTCCGCCTTCGCCGTCCTCGAGCAGCCACAGTCCGCCCTCGGGTCCCTGTTCGACCTCGCGGATGCGCTGTCCCATGTCGAAGCGCTCGGCCTCGCGCGCCGTCGTCCCGTCGAATTCCACGCGCACCAGCGCCTGCGAGGACAGCCCGCCGATCAGCGCGCTGCCCGTCCACTGCGGGAAGACGTCGCCGCTGTAGAAGACCAGGCTCGACGGCGAGATCACCGGTGTCCAGCCCACGGCGGGCGCGCTGAACTCCGGGCGGGTGTCATGGTCGGGAATCGGCGAGCCGTCGTAGTGGTCGCCGTTGGACACGAGGGGATAGCCGTAGTTGGCGCCACGCTCGACCAGGTTGAGCTCGTCGCCGCCGGCCGGGCCCATCTCCACGTCCCAGAGCCGGCCGCCGCCGTCGAAGGCCAGGCCGAGCACGTTGCGATGGCCCAGCGACCAGACCTCGGCCGCGACGCCGCCCTGCGCCGCGAAGGGATTGCCCGCCGCCGGGCGCCCGTCGTCTTCCAGGCGCAGGACCTTGCCCATGTTGGAGGCCATGTCCTGCGCGGGATCGAACTTCTGCCGTTCGCTGGAGCTGAGCCAGAGCTTGCCTTCGCCGTCGAAGGCGATGCGGTGGCCGTAGTGGCCGCGGCCATCGACCTTGGGGACCTGGCGCCAGATCACCTCGAGCCCGTCCAGGCGCGCGCCGCCGTCCTCGCCGGTCACCAGACGGGCCCGCGCGAGCGCGGCGCCGCGACGGTCGCCGCGGCCCGCTTCCGCATAGCTCAGGTAGACGATGCCGTTGTCGGCGAACCCCGGATGCGGCACGACGTCGCCGAAGCCACCCTGGCCACCGTAGTCGACGTCCGGCACGCCGGCGACGTCCTGGCTGGCGCCGCTCTCCACGTCGACCAGCTTCAGGCGACCCTTCTTCTCGGTCACCAGCAGGCGGCCGTCAGGCAGGAAGCTCATCGCCCAGGGCTCGTCGAACACCGCGATGACGTCGACCTCGAACGGCTGCCCCGCGGCGGCGGGCGCCGTCGCGCCATCGGCACCGGCGTTGGAGGCCGCGCCGGCGGCGGAGCCCGCGCTGCCGTTGCAGGCGGTGGTGGCGAATGCGAGCGCCAGGGCGCTGGCCAGCAGGTGCGGTTTCATCGCGATGGACTCCGGGACCGTGTCGGAGCCCCAGTATCGTGCAGGCCGCCGCCTCGCGCACCCGTGCCTAGCGTCCCGCCGGCCCGGAGTGGTTAAGGCGGAGTTTCCCGCCGGTCCGCGCAGCGGATGCGGTTAATGCAGGGGATTGCAGGGTGTGGACCCGGATGCCCCCGCATCCGCCCTGAGGAGATTCCCCGATGAAGAATGCAACCATGCCGATCGCCGCCGTCCTCGCCCTCGGTGCCGCGCTGGCCATGCCCGTGGCCCTGGCCCAGAGCGCCATCACCCCCGAGGTCCGCGCCGCCGAAGACGCGGCCGTCGAATCGGCCGCGACCGCCCGGCAGGCGCAGGACGGCACCCCGCAGACCCAGGACGCTGCCCAGACGCAGGCCCCCACCACCGACGGGCAGCCCGCCGGTCGCCAGCTCGGCTGGAACGACGTCGATGCCGACGGCAACGGCACCATTTCCCGCGAGGAGTCCGCGGCGCTGTCGGCGCTGGCGGCCGTGTTCGACGGCGCGGATGCCGATGGCGACGGCGAGCTGACCGCCGACGAGTACCGCAGCCACGCGGCCAAGGCCGGCGGCCAGGACTGACCGCCCGGCCGCCGCGCGCGGCCACCCATATCGTGCACGACGGCGGCAGGGATGCCGCCGTCGTTGCCGTTCAGGGATAATCGCCGGATGCCCAGCATCCGGATGGTCGGCTTCGACGCCGACGACACGCTCTGGCGCAGCCAGGACTACTTCGACCAGGCCCAGCGCGACTTCGAAGCCATCATCGCCGGCTACGTCAACGGCGACGCGCGGACCAGCGAACGGCTGTACGCGGTCGAGAAGGCGAACCTCGCGGTGTTCGGCTACGGCGTGAAAGGCATGACGCTGTCGATGATCGAGTCGGCGATCGACATCACCGCAGGCCGCATCAGCGGCGCCGACGTCCATCGCATCGTCGCGCTGGCCAAGGCGCTGCTGCGTCATCCGGTCGAGCTGCTGCCCGGCGTGCGCGAAGCCGTGCAGGCGGTGGCGGCCACGGTGCCGGTGGTGCTGATCACCAAGGGCGACCTGTTCCACCAGGAGGCCAAGGTGCGCGAGTCGGGCATGTCCTCGCTGTTCCGGCGGATCGAGATCGTCAGCGAGAAGGACGTGCCGACGTATCGACGCCTGCTGGAGGAGTTCGAGGTGGCCCCGGCCGAGTTCGTGATGGTCGGCAACTCGCTGCGTTCGGACATCGCACCGGTGCTCGAGCTGGGAGGCTGGGGCCTGCACCTGCCCTACCACCTGACCTGGGAGCACGAGCGCGAGGCCACGCTGTCCGCCGGCGACCAGGTGCGCATGGCGACGCTCGGATCGGCGGCCGAACTTCCCGCGGCACTGCGGTCGATCCTCGCCGCCTGACGCGGAGCGGTTGCGCCTGCGGCACAATCGACGCATGCCACGCCTCCACGCGCTCCTGGTCGCACTGCTGCTTGCCGGCGTCGCCGCGGGCTGCGTGCGCGAGCCCGATGACGCGGGGACGGCTCCGCCGGTGATCGGCGAGGGCGCGGCGGAATGGCGCGGGCGCCTGCCCTGCGCCGACTGCGAGGCGATCGACACCCGCCTGGTCCTCGAGCGGCAGGCCGGCCGGGACCGCTACCGGCTGGTCGAGGTGTATGTTGCCGTCGACGGCAGCCAGAGCTTCGACGAAGCGGGCGAATGGCGGCTCGACGGCCAGCTGCTCAGCCTCGAGCCGGGCACCGGCGGGCTGCGCCGGTATGCCCTGGTCGGCGGTGGCGCGCTGCAGGTCCGCGATCCCCAGGGGCAGGTGTTCCCGGGGCGCGAACACGACCTGCTGCTGCCGGTTGGCCGGCACCCCTGACGCGGAGACCGCATGAACCTTCGATACCCTCTGCTGCTCGCCTGCCTGCTGTGGCTGCTCCTGCCGCTGGCCGCGCTGGCGCAGGACGTCCCGACGCCGGACGCCCCGGCGACGTGGACGCCCGCCACCGGCGACGCCGTGGTCGATGTCCGCCTGGGCGACATCAACCGCTATGCAGGCCGCTATCCCGACGCCTTCGTCGACGAACTGGTGCGCTATTTCGACGCCCCGCGCCCGCTGCTGGAGGACCTGCTCGGCCGTCAGGAACGCGTGCCCGGCGACCTCTACTACGCCTGCGCGCTGGCGCGGGTGTCCGGCCGCCCCTGCCGGGGCGTGATCGAGGCCTGGTCGGCCGGTCACCCGGACGGCTGGCAGGGCATCGCGAGCGCCTTCGGCGTCGAGCCTGGCAGCGCCCGGGCCAGGCGGCTGCGCGAGGGGATGGCCGACAGCTATCGCCGGTGGGGCCGGCCGCTGCCCACGGACGGCTGACCCCGGGCCGCCTTGACCTTCCAGCGGTGGGAAGGTCTAGGCTGTCCCCATGGACAGACAGCAGCAGGAAAAGGCGCGCGGCCCGGCCGGCCCGCCCATCGAACTCGCCATCGAGGGCATGACCTGCGCCTCCTGCGTCGCCCGCGTCGAGCGCGCGCTGCAGGCGGTGCCGGGCGTGACCACGGCCGCGGTGAACCTCGCGACCGAGCGCGCGACGGTGCATGGCCCGACCGACTCCGCGGCCCTGCTGGCCGCCGTCGGCAAGGCCGGCTATGCCGCGCGCGCCCTCGACGCGAGCGGACCGCGCGACGACGCGGCCGAGTCCGCGAGGCGCGAGGCAGAAAGCGCGACCCTCAAGCGCGACCTGCTGCTGGCCGTGGCCCTGGCCCTGCCGGTGTTCGTGCTGGAGATGGGCGCGCACCTGGTGCCGGCCATACACCACTGGGTGGACCAGGGCCTGGGCCTGCAGCGCAGCTGGCTGATCCAGTTCGCGCTCACCACGGCGGTGCTGGTCGGGTCGGGGCGGCGCTTCTACACCGCCGGCATCCCGGCGCTGATGCGGCTGGCGCCGGACATGAACTCGCTGGTCGCGGTGGGCACGCTCGCGGCCTGGGGCTATTCGCTGGTCGCGACCTTCGCGCCGCGGCTGCTGCCGGCGGGCACGGTGAATGTCTATTACGAAGCCGCGGCGGTGATCGTCGCCCTGGTGCTGCTGGGCCGCTGGCTGGAAGCGCGCGCCAAGGGCCGCACCTCGGAGGCGATCAAGCGCCTGGTGGGCCTGCAGCCCAAGCTCGCCCGGGTGGTGCGCGACGGCGTCAGCGCCGAGATTCCCATTGGCGAAGTGCGGCCGAGCGACCTGGTCGAACTGCGCCCCGGCGAGCGCGTGCCGGTCGATGGCGCGGTGGTCGAGGGCCGCAGCTACGTCGACGAATCGATGATCACCGGCGAACCGGTACCGGTGGAGAAATCAGCCGGCGCGGCCGTCGTCGGCGGCACCGTGAACCAGCAGGGCGCGCTGACCCTGCGCGCGACCGCGGTCGGCGCGCAGACGGTGCTGGCCCAGATCATCCGCCTGGTGGAGCAGGCGCAGGGGTCGAAGCTGCCGATCCAGGGCATGGTCGACCGCGTCACCCTCTGGTTCGTGCCGGCGGTGATGCTGGTGGCGCTGCTGACCTTCGTCGTCTGGATGCTGTTCGGCCCGGAGCCCGCGCTGGGGCTGGCGCTGGTGAACGCGGTCGCGGTGCTGATCATCGCCTGCCCCTGCGCCATGGGCCTGGCCACGCCGACCTCGATCATGGTCGGCACCGGCCGCGGTGCCGAGCTCGGCGTGCTGTTCCGCAAGGGCGAGGCGCTGCAGCTGCTGAAGGATGCCGCGGTGGTCGCCGTGGACAAGACCGGTACGCTGACCGAGGGGCGCCCGGCGCTGACCGACCTCGAACTGGCCGAAGGCTTCACGCGCGGCGAGGTGCTGCGCCTGGTGGCCTCGGTCGAGTCGCGCTCGGAGCATCCGATCGCGCGGGCGATCGTCGCCGCGGCCGAGGGCGAAGGCATCGCGGTGCCGGAGCCGGGCGATTTCGCGTCGGTCACCGGCATGGGCGTGCATGCGCGGGTGGACGGCCATCGCGTCGAGGTGGGCGCGGACCGCTACCTGCGCGCGCTGGGCGTCGAGGTCGATGTCTTCGCCGCGGTGGCCGCGCGCCTGGGCAGCGAAGGCAAGTCGCCGCTGTACGCCGCGATCGACGGCCGGCTGGCCGCGATCATCGCGGTGGCTGACCCGGTCAAGCCCGACACCCCGGCCGCGATCGCCGCGCTGCATGCGCAGGGGCTCAAGGTCGCGATGATCACCGGCGACAACGCGCGCACCGCCCAGGCCATCGCCGCACGCCTCGGCATCGACGAGGTGGTTGCCGAGGTGCTGCCCGAAGGCAAGGTGGAAGCGGTCCGCCGGCTCAAGGCCGAACATGGCCGCCTCGCGTTCGTCGGCGACGGCATCAACGATGCGCCCGCGCTGGCCGAGGCCGACGTCGGCCTCGCGATCGGCACCGGCACCGACATCGCCATGGAAGCGGCCGACGTCGTGCTGATGTCCGGCAGCCTGCAGGGCGTGCCGAACGCGATCGCGCTGTCCAGGGCGACCATCGGCAACATCCGCCAGAACCTGTTCTGGGCCTTTGCCTACAACACCGCGCTGATTCCGGTAGCGGCGGGCGTGCTGTATCCGGCCTTCGGCATCCTGCTGTCGCCGATCCTGGCGGCGGGCGCGATGTCGCTGTCGAGCGTGTTCGTGCTCGGCAACGCGCTGCGGCTGCGGCGCTTCCAGCCGCCGGCGGTGGCGGCATGAGTCGCGCGCCCGGGCCGGCCGGGGAGCCGCGCAGGTGAACATCGGCGAGGCCGCACGTGCGTCCGGGGTGTCGGCGAAGATGATCCGCTACTACGAGGAGGCCGGGCTGGTTCCGCCGGCCGCGCGCAGCGCCGCGGGCTATCGCCTGTATGGCGATGCCGACGTGCACCGCCTGCGCTTCATCCGCCGGGCGCGCGACCTCGGGTTCGCGGTCGCCGAGATCGGCGGGCTGCTGGGGCTGTGGAGCGATCGCTCGCGCCGCAGCGCCGACGTCAAGCGGCTTGCGCAGGCGCATATCGCGGACCTCGAGGACCGCATCGCCCGGCTGCGGCAGATGGCGGACACCCTGCAGACCCTGGCCGATGGCTGCGCCGGCGACCACCGGCCGGACTGCCCGATCCTCGAGGGCCTGGAAGCGGACGCGGCCGGGGAACCCGGCGACGCGTGAACGTGGCCGGGTGGGGCCCTGCAGGCGGGCAGGGCGGCGTGTACCCTGTCGGCCCTGCGCGGCGCCTCCCGACCCTGCCAGCGCGGTGACCGGTATGACGACGACAGCCCCCCCCGACCTCGACGCAGCGGCAGCCCCGGACGCAGCGGGCCCGCGCCGCGACAGCGCGCGCTACGCGGCCTCCATCCGCCTCTCGGTCGCCCCGATGATGGATTGGACCGACTCGCACTGCCGTGTCTTCCACCGCCTGCTGGCGCCGAACGCGCGGCTGTATACCGAGATGGTGCACGCCAATGCGGTCATCCACGGCGATCGCGCCAAGCTGCTGGCGCTGGATCCGGTGGAGCATCCGGTGGCGCTGCAGCTCGGCGGCAGCGAGCCGGCGCTGCTGGCCCAGGCCGCGCGCATCGGTGCCGATCACGGTTTCGATGAGATCAACCTCAACGTCGGCTGCCCATCCGACCGGGTGCAGGCCGGGCGCTTCGGTGCCTGCCTGATGCGCGAGCCGGCGCTGGTCGCCGAGAGCGTGGCGGCGATGCGCGCGGCCTGCGACGTGCCGGTGACGGTGAAGTGCCGGCTGGGCGTGGACGACGACCACGAGTACGCGCGCTTCCTCGCCTTCATCGATACGGTCGCCGCGGCGGGCTGCCGCCTGTTCGTGGTGCATGCACGCAACGCCTGGCTGAAGGGGCTGTCGCCGAAGGAGAACCGCGAGGTCCCGCCGCTGCGCTACGACTGGGCCTACGCGCTGAAGCGCGAGCGACCGGGGCTGGCGGTGGTGGTCAACGGCGGTATCGCGGATGCGGCGGAAGCCACCGCGCACCTGGACCACGTCGACGGGGCCATGCTGGGGCGCGCCGCCTACCACGACCCCTGGCTGCTGCATCGGCTGGACGCGGCCTGGTACGGCGGTGCGGTGTCCACGCGCGCCGACATGCTGCGGGCCATGCGCCCCTACGTGGAAGCGCGGCTGGCGCGGGGCGCCCAGCTGAAGCACATCAGCCGCCACTGGCTCGGCCTGTTCCAGGGCGAACGCGGCGGCCGCGCGTTCCGCCAGGTGCTGAGCGAGGGTGCGCACCGTCCCGGCGCCGACTGGTCGCTGGTGGAACGCGCGATCGCGATGACCGCCGGTGGCGGCCGTGCTGTCGCCTGACATGGCGTCGCTGACCCGCAACCCCGCCGCCTTCCTCGCCTTCGCCCGCGGCTGCCCGCCGGACTTCGGTCCGGCGACCGCGCGCGCCGCCTTCCTGGTCGCGCCCGATGGCTTCGGCCGCGCCGACGAGTCGGCCAGCGACAACCGTTACATGGCCGAGGCCGACGGCTTCGACGCCGCGCGCGCATCGGCCCAGCACCGCGAGCTGCAGCGCGCGCTGGCGACGGTGCTGCCGACGCTGTGCTTTCCCGGCGATCCGCTGGCGCCCGATGGGCTGTTCCCCAACAACGTCTTCGCCACCGCGCCCGGCGCACTGGTGGTCGGGCGCATGCGCCACCCGGTGCGCCAGCGCGAGGCGCTGCGCGCCGACATCCGCGGCTTCTTCGGCGATCTCATGGGCCACGCCGTGCGCGACCTGTCGCAGCAGCCGCATGCCTGCGAACTCACCGGCGCCCTGGTCATCGATCGCGCACGCGGCCTGGGTCTGTGCGGGCTGTCCGAGCGCTGCGACGCCGAAGGGGCGCGCCTGATGCACGAGGCCCTGGGCCTGCGCGCGACCCTGATGTTCGACCTCGCCCCCGGCGAGTACCACACCAACGTCGTGCTCGCGGTGCTCGCCGGGCGTGCGGCGCTCATCTGCCCGGCGGGCTTCGCCGATCCGGCCGTACCTGACACCATCGCCGCGCTGTATGCGCCACACGCGATCCTGCTGTCGGAGGCGGAGCAGGCGGCCTTCGCCGGCAACGCCATCGCGCTCTCGCCGGACCTGGCCTGGATGAGCGAGCGCGCCGCGCAGGCGCTCTCCGCCGCGAGCCGGGCCGGGCTCGCGCAGGCGGGATTTTCGCTGCGCGCGGTCGCCCTGGATGCGATCGAGGCGGCGGGCGGTTCGCTGCGCTGCTGCGTCGCCGAGATCTACTGACGGCGTCGCAAACGGGCCGCGCGCCTGTCGAACGTGAACAGGGGCGGACCGCCTCCGGAAAAGTTAAGGGGTAATTCACCGCCTGCTTCCGAGAATCACTGCATCGCTGCGGTGCGCCACGCTGCCCGCGCCCGTAACTTTCTATATTCTTTCGGAAATGCCGCACATGACCGTCAGTCGTCCGCTTCCGCTGCTGTGCCTGCTCGCCACGCTTGCCGTGGCCGGCACCGCGCATGGCGATGACGGCCGACCCTCGCGGCGTGGCCAGGCGCAGCCGCCGCGCGCCGAGGCGCCGATCCCCGGCCTGCCGCCGCCGGCCCAGCGCAGCGCGCGCCGCGATGCGCTGTCGGATTCGGTGCGCCGGGTGCAGAGCCGCACCGGTGGCCAGGTGCTGAGCGCCGAGCGCGTGCCGTTCGACGGTCGCGACATCAACCGGGTGAAAGTGGTCGACGATCGCGGTCGCGTGCGCGTGTACATGGACGACCCGGACGCCCGTCCGCGTCGTGCGGCACGCCCTACACGCGGCGACGACGACTGAATGCGCACCCTGAGGCAACCTCTTCGCTGCGGCGGCCCAGCCACGCGGCGGCACACCGGAGACACCGATGCGCATCCTGCTTGTTGAAGACGAAGCCCCCCTGCGCGAGACCCTGGCCGCGCGCCTGAAGCGCGAGGGCTACGCCGTCGATGCCGCCCAGGACGGGGAAGAGGGCCTGTACATGGGCCGCGAAGTGCCGTTCGACGTCGGCATCATCGACCTCGGGCTGCCGAAGATGTCGGGCATGGAGCTGATCAAGGCCCTGCGCGACGAGGGCAAGCAGTTCCCGGTGCTGATCCTCACCGCCCGCTCGAGCTGGCAGGACAAGGTCGACGGCCTGAAGCAGGGCGCCGACGACTACCTGGTCAAGCCCTTCCACGTCGAGGAGCTGCTGGCGCGCATCAACGCGCTGGTGCGCCGTGCCGCGGGCTGGAGCAAGCCGACGCTGGAGTGCGGTGCGGTGGTCCTCGACCTCGCCGCGCAGACGGTGAGCGTCAACGGCGCCAACGTCGACCTGACCAGCTACGAGTACAAGGTGCTCGAGTACCTGATGATGCACGCCGGCGAGCTGGTCTCGAAGGCCGATCTCACCGAACACATCTACCAGCAGGACTTCGACCGCGACTCCAACGTGCTCGAGGTCTTCATCGGCCGCCTGCGCAAGAAGCTGGATCCGGACGGCACCCTGAAGCCGATCGAGACCGTGCGCGGTCGCGGCTACCGCTTCGCGATCCCGCGCAGCAACGAGGGTTGAGGCCGGCGGGGCGCCACGGCGCCCGGCATGGATCGGAGGCGGCGTGGGGCAGGCGCGCAAGGATCGGAGACTCGCGTGGCGGCCGCGTTCGCTGCAGGCGCGCCAGCTGCTGGCCGCGAGCCTGGGGCTGGTCGCGTTCCTGGCGGCGGCGGGCTACGCGCTCGACCGGGCCTTCGTCGATGTCGCCAGCGAGCTGCAGCGCGACCGCCTGCGCAGCTACGCGACCTCCTATGCCCGCGACATCGAGTTCGACCGCGCCGGCAACCTGATTCCCCCGTACACCCAGCCTGACGAACGCTTCGAGCGGCCCGGCAGCGGCCTGTACGCCCTGGTCGTGCTGCCCAACGGCACCTGGTCGTCGGAGTCGACCAGCGGACCGCAGCTGCCGGACGCGGAGCTGCTCGAGGGCGGGGTCGAGAAGTTCGAGGGGCCGCTGCCGATGACCCGCGCCGACGAGACCTATGGCGAGGTGCTGCGCTACGGCAAGGGCTTCATCTGGGACCTCGAACAGCGCCCCGAGGCCGAGTTCCCGTACACCATCTACATCATGGAAGACGCCGGCCTGCTGCCACAGCAGGTGCGCGTCTTCCGCGCCGCGCTGTGGGGCTACCTCGGCATCGCCGGCATGGTCCTGCTGCTGCTGCAGGCGCTGGTGCTGCGCTGGAGCCTGCGCCCGCTGCGGCGCGTGGTGGCCGAGCTCAACAAGGTGCAGCGCGGCCAGGCCGAACGCATGAGCGAGCTGCATCCGCGCGAGCTGGAGCCGCTGACCGAGAGCATCAACGCGCTGGTGGAGAGCGAGCGCCAGAACCTCGAGCACCAGCGCAACACCATGGCCGACCTCGCGCACAGCCTGAAGACGCCGCTGGCGGTGCTGCGCACGCGCCTGGACGGCGACGCCAGCGAAGCCGAGCTGCGCGCCGACGTCGCCGACCAGGTGCGGCGCATGAACGAGCTGGTGAGCTACCAGCTGAGCCGCGGCGCGTCGGGCGGACACCAGCTGTTCGCGGCGCCGGTGGAGATCGAGCCCTATGCGGAGGCGATCGTGCGCGGGCTGGAGAAGATCTATGCCGGTAAGGGCGCGGTCTGCGAGTTCGAGATCGATCCGGCCGCGCGCTTCCATGGCGAGCCGGGCGACCTGCAGGAGCTGCTCGGCAACCTGCTGGAGAACGCCTTCAAATGGGCACGCGGGCGCGTGCTGCTGACCGTGCAGCCCGGCGCCAGCGCGCCGCGCCGGCGGCCGGGCCTGCTGGTCGCGGTGGACGACGATGGCCCCGGCATCCCGCCCGAGCGCATCGCGCACGTGCTGCAGCGCGGCGTGCGCGGCGACGAGCGCGTCCAGGGCCACGGCATCGGCCTGTCGATCGTGCAGGACATCGTGCGCAGCTACCGCGGCGAGCTGGAGGTGTCGGCCGCGCCCGAGCTGGGTGGGGCGCGCTTCCTGGTGCGGCTGCCGCCGGGGCTCTGAGCCCGCCCGGTCGCGCGTGCGCTCAGGCGCTGGCGAAGGGCGGCGTGCCGTACAGCCGGCGGAGGTGTCCGGCGACCGCCGGCAGTTCTCGCGCCAGCAGGGCCGGGTCGCTGAAGTGGTATTCGCTGCAGACCGCGAAGAATTCCTCGGGCGCCTCGGCCGCGTAGGGATCGATGCGCGTGTGCAGGCCGCGGTCGACGCGCCCGGCGAAGCCGTCATAGGCCTGCTGGAAGTCGCGCGCCCATTCGCGCTGCCAGTCGCGCGGCAGCGGCGGGGTGCCGTCGAGCACGCCGTCCAGCGCATCGAGCTTGTGCACCATCTCGTGCACGGCCACGCAGCAGCCGTCGCGCGGGCTGGCCAGGTCGGCGCTGACGTCGGCCCAGGACAGCACCAGTGGGCCGTGCTCCCAGGCCTCGCCGGCCAGGTCGTCCTCCCACTCGTGCACTACTCCGGCCGCATCGACGTGGCTGCGGTCGACCCGGAACGCGTCGGGATAGACCAGCAGCTGCGACCAGCCATGCAGGCCTTCGGCGCCGAATTCGAGGAGCGGCAGGCAGCACAGCGCGGCGAGCGTGGTGCGGGCGGCGTCGTCGAGCACCAGTCCGGCGATGGGGGTGATGGTCTTGTCGCGCAGGAAGCGCGCGGCGAGCACGCGCAGCCGTTCGGCGCGCGCGTCATCCAGTGCAGCGACCCAGGGGACGGTGGCCTGCACCGTCTGCCAGTGGCGGGGATCGATGTCGGCGGGCGGGCGCCGGAACAGGCGCCTGATCACCCTATTGACCAGCACGCCGTCGCCTAGCGGAACATTCCCGGCAGGAAGCTGTGCCAGCGCGCCGGGCGCGAGGCGTCGGCGTCCGAGCCGGTGCCGCGCGGGATCGCCGGCTTGTCCGACTCGGGGCGCCTGGCGGCACGGACCGGGTCGACGTCGGGCCCGGTGCTGGCGGGGTAGTCGGTCGAGCACGCCGAACCGTCGCCACCCGGGCCGGACATGCGCGCCTCGCGGGCCTCCGAAGGGAGGGCCAGGGACAGCAGCGTCAGGACGAGAAGGGCGCGGACGGACATGGCAGAGGCCTGTTCGGTAACCGGGTCAACCTCCGGATCATACATGCATGCGGGCCGCTGCAAGGGGGCCGGCCGTCGACGCGCGGGCCGGTGTGATAATCCGGGCATGCCGACGCCAGACGACGCCACCACCGCCCGCGCGCCCGAACTGGTGGAAAAAGCCCTGCTGCGGCGCCTGGCCGGAGGCCCGGTGTCGGGCGACGTACTCGCCCGCGAGGCCGGACTGACCCGGGCGGCGATGTGGAAGCGGATCGAGGCGCTGCGCTCGGCCGGGATCGCGATCGCCGCGCGTCCCGGACGGGGCTATGCCCTGGAGGCGCCGGTGGACCTCCTCGAGGCGGGCGCGATCGCGGACCTGCTGCCCGACGGGGTCCGCGCCGCGATCCATGGACCGGACGTCGCCTGGACGATCGATTCCACCAGCAGCGAACTGCTGCGCCGGCGCACGCCGCCGACCGGCGTGGAGGTGCTGCTGGCGGAGCGCCAGACCGGCGGCCGCGGCCGGCTGGGCCGCGCCTGGGCCTCGCCCCTCGCCGCCAACCTGTACCTGTCGCTGGCCCGGGCCTTCGACGGCGGGCTGGCGCGGCTGGGCGGCCTGGGCCTGGTGGCCGGCGTGGCGGCGGCCGAGACCCTGCATGCCCTGGGCTACGACGCGGTCCGGCTGAAGTGGCCGAACGACCTCGTTGTCGTCGAGCCCCTGACCGGTGGGCTGCGCAAGCTCGGCGGCCTGCTGGTGGAGGGCGGCGGGGAACATGCCGGTCCGGTCCGCGCGGTGGTCGGGTTGGGCCTGAACGTGCGCATGCCGGCGACGGTGGCCGCCGCCATCGACCAGCCCTGGTGCGATCTTGCGGCGCTTGGCCCGGCCGCGCCGTCGCGCAACGCGCTCGCGGCGGCCCTGGTGGTCGGCCTGGTGCCGGCACTGGCGCAGTTCGACCGGGAAGGCCTCGCGCCCTTCCTGTCGCGCTACGCCGCGCTGGACGCGCTTGCCGGTCGCCCGGTGGAGGTGCGCGCCGGAAGCACCGTGCAGGCGGGCATCGCGCTGGGGCTCGCGCCCGACGGGGCGCTGCGCGTGGAGGTCGACGGCGTGGAGCGTCATGTCCATGCGGGCGAAGCGAGCCTGCGCGTGCGCGGGGCAGCGGCATGAGCGACTGGGCCTTCGATCTCGGCAACACGCGGCTGAAGCTGGCACCGCTGGACGCGGGCGGGGCGGGTGACGTCGCGGCGTTCGCGCACGACGGCCGCAACCTCGACCCGGCCTGGGCCGCGCACCTGCCACCGCGGATCGAAGTGGCCTGGGTCGCCAGCGTCGGCCCGGCCGCACTGCGCGCCGCCTTGCTGCAGGTGCTGGTGCCGCGCGCGAGGCGGGTGGTCGAAGTGCGCGTCGAGCGCGAGATGGCCGACGTGCGCATCGGCTACGAGGATCCGTCCCGGCTCGGCGTCGACCGCGCGCTGGCGATGGTCGGCGCGCGCGGGCGCGTCCGCGGCTGGGTGCTGGTGGTGGGCGTGGGCACCGCGTTGACCGTCGACCTGGTCGATGCGGATGGGCGGCACCTGGGCGGCTGCATCGCGCCATCGCCGACGCTGATGCGCGAGGCGCTGCATGCGCGTGCGCCGCAGCTGCCGCTGGATGGCGGGACCGCGACGCACTTCGCGACCGACACCGTCGATGCGCTGGCGACGGGCTGCCTGGGTGCGGCGCTCGGCCTGGTCGAGCGCAGCCGCGAACAGGCGCGGCAACTGGCCGGTACGTCGGCGTCGATCGTGGTGCATGGCGGCGGCGCCGCGGCGCTGCTGCCCGGGCTTGCCCGGGCCGTGCACCTGCCGTCGCTGGTCATGGACGGCCTCGCGCGGCTGGCACGCCAGCCGGCAGGCCCGGGCTAGAATCCGGGCATGCCTGCACGCGCCCTGCTTGTCCTGCTGGTCATGCTCAACTTCGGAGTCGCCACCTGGTGGGTGCTGCGGCCAGGCCCCCTGCCGCCGACGCCCTGGGCCCCCGCGGAAGGCGTGCCCACGCTGCGGCTGCCGGGCGAGCCCGTGCGCGACGGCGATGACGCCGCGTCGGGGTCGGCCGCTGCTGGCGGCGCGGGAGATGTCGCCGCTGCGGTCGGCTCGACTGGCAGCGGGGTCGCGCCGCCGGAACCCGCGTCCGGAGCCGACGGAACCATCGCGGCCGCGGGAACGGATTTGCGCGACGCCGCGATCGCCGATGCCGGCGCGAGCGGCGCGACTGGCGCCTCGAACCCCGCGGCAACGACGCCCCAGCTTCCGCCCGAATCGCCCCTGCGCTGCATGAGCTTCGGTCCCTATGCCGACGCCGCGTCGGTGGCCGCCGCGCGCGGCGCGCTGCAGCCGCTGGGTGCGACGCGCACGCGCGTGCGCGACGTCATCGATGCGCCGCGTGGCTGGCGCGTGACCATGGCGGCGCAGGCCGACCGCGCCGCGGCCGATGCGCTGGCCGCGAAGATCCGCGCGGCGGGCTTCGACGACCTGCTGGTGGTCCCGTCGGGGGACGAGGCCAACGCCATCGCCCTCGGGCGCTATGGCAGCGAGCCCGCCGCGCGCCGCCGCGAGTCCACGCTGCGCGCCGCGGGCTTCCCCGCCCGCGCGCAGCCGCTGGGCGAGGCCACGACGCGCTACTGGCTCGATCTGGCCGCGGGTCCGGCCTTCGATGCCGCCGCCGCGCGCGCCGCGGCCGGTGCGTCCGACGCCCGTACGATCGATTGCGCCGGCGTGGTCGCGGCCGCGGCGCGCTAGAATGCCGCGCGCCCTCGTGGCGCATGTGCCGGCATAGCTCAGCTGGTAGAGCAACCGCCTTGTAAGCGGTAGGTCGTCCGTTCGATTCGGACTGCCGGCACCATCTTTCCGTGCCCGCTGGAGTTCCGCATGCTGAAGCCGCAGCCCGTGTCCGTCTATGGAGTGCCCACCGACGTGGGTGCCGGCACGCGCGGCGCATCGATGGGGCCCGAAGCGTTGCGCGTCGCCGGCCTGGTCGAGGCGCTGGCGGCGCGCGGGATTGACGTGGTCGATCGCGGCGACGTCGGCGGGCCGCGCAATCCCTGGACCCGGCCGGACGGCGGATACCGCCACCTCGACGAGGTCGTGGCCTGGAACCGCGCGGTGATGGAGATGTCCGCGGCCGAACTCGCGGCCGGCCGCATGCCGGTGATGCTCGGCGGCGACCACAGCCTGGCGATGGGCTCGATCACCGCGGTGGCCCGCCACTGCCGCGCGCGCGGCAAGCGCCTGCGCGTGCTCTGGATCGACGCCCACGCCGATTTCAACACCTCGGCGATCACACCGTCGGGCAATGTCCACGGCATGCCGGTCGCCTGCCTGTGCGGACTCGGCCCGGACGTCCTGGTCAACCTGGGCGGGGAAGGGCCGATGCTCGCGCCGTCCGACGTGCGCCAGATCGGCATCCGCTCGGTGGATCCGGAGGAAAAGCGCCTGGTGCGCGAGCACGGCCTCGACATCTACGACATGCGCTACATCGACGAGGTCGGCATGAAGCAGGTGATGGAAGAGGCGCTGGCCGGCCTCGACGGCGACACCCACCTGCATGTCAGCTTCGACGTCGACGTGCTCGATCCGACCATCGCGCCGGGCACCGGGACGCGCGTGCCCGGTGGCCTCGACTATCGCGAGGCCCAGCTGATGATGGAGATGATCGCCGACGCGGGCGGCGCCGACTCGCTCGACGTGGTCGAAGTGAACCCGGCGCTGGACACGCGCAACCGCACCGCGCGCCTCGCGGTCGACCTGGTCGAGAGCCTGTTCGGCAAGTCGACGCTGATGCGCGACTGAATCCGGGACTGAACGGTCGCGCGAGCCCGGCCACGCGCGTGGCCGGCGTCAACGCGGATTTCACCTCGTGCTGCGTTTCATGTCCCTGACCGGGGCGGCTGCCGCCTGCGGCACCCTGCAAAGAAGGAGATCCACATGAAGCGTATTGCGATCCTGATGATGGTTTCGATGTTCTCGATCGGCATGCTCAGCGCCTGCAACACCGTCAAGGGCGCGGGCAAGGACGTGCAGAAGGTCGGCGAGAAGGTCGAAGGCGCGGCCGACGACACCGGTGCCACCGATCCGCGCTGAACGCACGTTGCCAAGGTGAAGGCCGGCGAACGGAATCTTGACCTGGTGGTGATGCGGGTTTCGGCACTGTGGGGGCGTACCGCAGCGATGCGGTCACTTTCCCCAAGAAGATCGAGGAGCAGCGCATGAACAAGGACATCATTTCCGGCAAGTGGAGCCAGCTCAAGGGCAAGGCCCAGGCACGCTGGGGCGACCTCACCGACGACGTGTTCGACGTCGCCGAGGGCAACGGCGAATACCTGTCGGGCAAGCTGCAGGAAAAGTACGGCTGGGAGCGCGACCGCGCCGACCGCGAGGTCCGTGACTTCGAGAAGACCCTCGGCTGATCCATCGCCCGCGTCACCCGAAGGGCCGGCACATGCCGGCCCTTTTCTGTTGTGGCGGGCCGCCCGGGGCAGCGCGGGCCGCGGGATAGAATGGGCATCAGTCCACTGTCGTCCCGTTTCCGTATGAGCCTGCGCGTCCTCACCGGCATCAAGCCCACCGGCGTTCCCCATCTCGGCAACTATGTCGGCGCGATCCGTCCGGCGGTCGCGGCCGCGTCGGCGGCCGGCACCGAGAGCTTCTTCTTCCTCGCCGACTACCACGCGCTGATCAGCACCCAGGATCCGCTGCGCGTGCAGCGCTCGACGCTGGAGATCGCGGCGAGCTGGATCGCCTGCGGGCTGGATCCGGACACGGTGGCGTTCTATCGCCAGTCCGATGTCCCCGAGACCACCGAGCTGACCTGGCTGCTGACCTGCGTCGCCGGCAAGGGCCTGCTCAACCGCGCGCATGCCTACAAGGCGGCGGTCGACCGCAACCGCGCCGAAGGCGTGGACGACGACGCCGGGGTGACCGCGGGGCTGTACATGTATCCGGTGCTGATGGCCGCCGACATCCTGCTGTTCAACGCCCACCGCGTCCCGGTCGGCCGCGACCAGGTCCAGCACATCGAGATGGCGCGTGACTTCGCGCAGCGCTTCAACCACATCTACGGCGAGCACTTCACCCTGCCGGAGGCGCTGGTGGAGGAGCAGGTCGCGACGCTGCCCGGCCTCGACGGCCGCAAGATGTCCAAGAGCTACGACAACGTGATCCCGCTGTTCGCGCCGCGCGACGAACTGCGCCGGCTGGTGTTCTCGATCGTCACCGACTCGCGCGCGCCGGGCGAGCCGAAGGCGACCGCGGGCTCGGCCCTGTTCCAGCTCTACCAGGCCTTTGCCGATCGCGACGAGGCCGAAGCCATGCGCGCCGCCTTCGCCGGGGGCATCGCCTGGGGCGAGGCCAAGGCCCGGCTGTTCGAACGCATCGATGCCGAGCTGGCGCCGCTGCGCGAGCGCTATCAGGCCCTGGTCGCCGACCCCGCGGGACTCGAGCGGCTGCTGCGCAGGGGTGGCGAGCGCCTGCGAGACGAGCAGGCACGGCCCTTCCTGGCGCGCCTGCGCGACGCGGTGGGGCTGCGCGACCTGTCGCTGGCAACGCGCGTCGAGGCCGGCGCCGACACGTCGAAGCCTGCCCTGCCGGTGTTCAAGCAGTACCGCGAAGCCGACGGCCGCTTCCACTTCAAGCTCGTCGACGGCGACCGTCTGCTGCTGCAGGGCGACGGCTTCGCGTCGCCGCGCGATGCCGGGCGCATCGTCGGCCTGCTGAAGTCGGGCGCCGCGGCGCCGCGCGTGGACGCGAACCGGCGCATGTGGCTGGACGATGCCGCGGTCGGCGCGGTGGCCGAGGGCGTGGACGTCGACGACGTGCTGGGCGCGCTGGAGCGCTTCGCGGGTGAGAGCGGATGAACCCCCTGCTCGAGGCCAACCTCACCCTGATCCTGTTCCTGCCCTGGTTCCTGATCCTGGCGACGCTGTTCTGGTTCTGGCCGCGCGAGCCACGCGGCGTCGCGCGCCGGCTCTACGACGTCGTGGCGCTGCTGCTGTCGCTGGCCGCCTTCGTGGCCAGCCTGTACTGGGTGCAGGACATCGCCGATCCCGCGCATGGCCGGATGTGGAAGCACATCCTGGCGACCGCGCTCGGCTACGGGGTCTTCCTGGGCGCGCTGCTGGTCGCGGTGCTGGTGCGCGCGCTGCTGTTCGGCCGGCGGCGGACGCCGGTGGCGTGAGCGGCGACGTCATCCTCGTCGATACCGGCTTCGGCGATCGCCCGGCGTTCTGCGCCGCATGGCTGGTGGTCGAGCAGGGGCGCGCCGCCTTCATCGACTGCGGCACCCTGCACAGCGTGCCTCGCATGCTGGCCGCGCTGGACGCCGTCGGCGTTGCGCACGACGCGGTCGATTACGTCATCGCTACCCACGTGCACCTCGACCACGCCGGTGGCGCCGGCGCGCTGCTGCGCGAGCTGCCCGCGGCCACCCTGGTGGTGCATCCGCGCGGTGCGCCGCACCTGGTCGATCCGGCCAGGCTCACCGCCAGCGCACGCCAGGTCTACGGCGATGCGCTGTTCGAGCGGTCCTACGGCAGCCTGGTGCCGGCGCCGCCGGAGCGCGTGCGCGCCGCGGCGGACGGCGAGGTCGTCGAACTCGCCGGCCGTCCGCTGCTGCTGGCGCACACGCCCGGGCATGCGCTGCACCACCTCTCGGTCTGGGACGAACGCAGCCGCGCCTGGTTCACCGGAGACGCCTTCGGGATCTCGTACCGCGAGTTCGACGTCGGCGGGCGGCCGTTCGCGATCCCCACCACCTCGCCGGTGCAGTTCGACCCGCTGCAGATGAAGGATTCGATCCGGCGGCTGCTGGCGACCCGGCCGCTGGCCTGCCACCTGACCCACTTCGGCACCGTGGCCGGCGATGTGCAGCGCGTCGGGCTGCGGCTGGTCGAGCAGGTCGACGCGATGGTCGCGCTGGCGCAGTTCCTGGCCGATGCGCCCGACCGGCATGCGGCGCTGGTGCGCGCGCTGACCCGGCTGTACGTCGACCGCGCGCGCATCCACGGCGCGGCGGATCCGGAGCGGCGGGTGCCGGAACTGCTGGACATGGACATCGAGCTCAATGCGCAGGGACTGGCGGTGTGGCTCGACCGGCAAGGCCGGCGCGCCACACCCCTGTAGGAGCGGCCACGGCCGCGATCCGGACTTGGGTCATTCCCACCGGTTGAGGTGCGGCCCGAAGGGCTCACGCTGCTGTCGCACCACGCAGAACCGGTGGCCGCTGGGCGCCTCCATCACCCACCAGGTGTGGACCTTGCGAACGCGCTTCGCGCCCAGGCGCTCCAGCCGGCCGGCCTCGGCCTCGACGTCGTCGGTTTCGATGTCGAGGTGGATGCGGCTGCCGTGGCCGACCTTCTGCAGCAGCAGGACCGGCTCGTCCGCGTCCGTCGACAGGCGCGCATAGCGGCCATCGCCGTCCTCGTCGGCAGCCGCCACCGGCTTGCCGAGCGCCTGGCTCCAGAATTCCACGTGTGGCGCGAGCTCCTCGACGTGGCAGTCGAGGACGAAGGTCGACAGGCGGCTGCGGTGGCCCATGTCAGGCTCCGGGGCGGGGTGTCCGATCCTCCGCCCGGGCCGGTGGCGGCGGCAAGTGCCGCCGCGGGTGCCTCAGTTCGGCAGCGCCAGGTCGTCGAGGATCGCCTTGAGGAAGCGCGCGGCCTCGCCGCCGGTGGCGGCGCGGTGGTCGAAGGTCAGCGAGATCGGCATGCGGCGGTGCACCTCGATGCCACCGATCACCGCGACCACGTCCTGGCTCAGCTTGCCCGCGCCGACGATGGCCACGCACGGCGGCACCACGACCGGGGTCGCGTAGCGGCCGGCGAACATGCCGAAGTTGGACAGGCTGATGGTGTAGCCCGACAGCTCGCTGGCCGGGATGCTGCGGTCCTCGACCTGGGCGCGCAGGCGCTGGATGCCGGTGCGGATGCCGGCCGCGTCGAGCACGTCGGCGTTGCGCAGCGCCGGGACGAACAGGCCGTCGTCGGTGTCCACGGCGATGCCGATGTCGACCTGCGGGTGCAGGGTGCGGGTCAGGTTCTGGCCGTCGAACCAGGCATTGAGCGCCGGCACGGTCTTCGCCGCGGCGCAGATGGCGCGGATCAGGCGCGCGGTGATGTCCTGCTTGCCGGACCAGGCGTGCAGGTCGGCGTCGTCGACCAGGGTGGTCGGCACGACCTGCGCGTGGGCTGCGGCCATGACCCGGGCCATGTTGCGGCGCACGCCCTTGAGCTGCTCGGGCTGGCCGCTGGCGGTGACGCCCGGCGGCTGGGTGCGCATCGGCTTGCCGGAGGCCGAGAGCGCGGTGCGCTCGGAGGCGGCGCGGCCTGCGGCGGCTCCTCCTGTAGGAGCGGCCATGGCCGCGATCGGGGCTGCGGGGATCGCGGCTGTAGCCGCTCCTACAGGGCCAGCGCCAGGGCCGGAGCGGCCGGCACCGCCACCGCCACCGCCGGCACCGATCGCGGCGCTGCCGTCGGCGGCCGCACGCTTCACGTCGGCCATGGTCACCGTGCCATCGGTGCCGGTGCCGCGCACGCGGCTCAGGTCGACCTTGAGCTTGCGCGCCTGCGCGCGCACGGCGGGCACGGCGCGCACGCCGCCCACGGCCACGGCCTGCTCGCTGCGCACGGCGTCGGAGGACTGCATCGCGCCGACCACGGTGCCGCTGTCGGCGCGCTCGCCGCTCGCGGCGGCCTGCGGTGCCGGTTCGCCGGATTCCTCGATCGCGCCGCCTTCGTCCGAGGCGACCACGCGGTCGTCCGGCGCGGGATCCTGGCTGCCGACGCCGTGTCCGCCACCGTGGTGGTGGCCCGTGTCCTGGCCTTCGGCACGCTGCGGCAGGTTCGGGTCGATCTCGAATTCGGCCAGCATCGCGCCGGTGATCACGACGTCGCCCGCGTCACCGGCGAGCTTCAGCACCTTTCCGGAGACCGGCGAGGGCACCTCGACCACGGCCTTGGCGGTTTCCATCGACACCAGGTTCTCGTCCAGGCGCACGGTGTCGCCCACTTTGACGAACCATTCGACGATGGTCGCGTCGGGCAGGCCCTCGCCGAGGTCGGGGAGGTGGAAGGTCTTCTTGTCGGCCATGGTGTCCTCGGGAATCCGGTGCTCGTGGGAGCGGTTGTGCCTGGCGCGGTCGCGCTGCCTGTTCGGTGTCGCGGACCGCCGTGCTTGATGGTGCAGGGCGCGGCCCGCGGGCCGCGCCGTGACGCGTGCGGAAGTGGTGCGGGCTCAGCCCGCCGCCATCGCCCGCTTCGCCGCGGCGACGATCTTGTCGACGCTCGGCAGGTACTTCATTTCCAGCCGGAACAGCGGGATGTGGGTGTCGTAGCCGGTGACGCGCTCGACCGGTGCCAGCAGGTCGTAGATGCATTCCTCGGCCAGGCGCGCGGCGATCTCGCCGCCGAAGCCCGCGGTCTTGGGCGCCTCGTGCACGATCACGCAGCGGCCCGTCTTGGCGACCGACTCGGCGATCGTGGCGAAGTCCAGCGGCTTCAGCGTGGCGACGTCGATCACCTCGGCGCTGATGCCGTCCTTCGCCAGCGCCTCGGCGGCCTCCAGCGTCTCCTTCACCTGCGCACCCCAGGTCACCAGGGTCAGGTCGGTGCCGTCGCGCAGCACGAAGCACACGTCCAGCGGCAGCGCCTCGCCGTCGTCCGGCACCACTTCCTTGTACTGGCGGTAGATGCGCTTGGGCTCGAAGAAGATCACCGGATCCTCTTCGCGGATCGCGGCCAGCAGCAGGCCGTAGGCACGCGCGGGCGACGAGGGCAGCACGACGCGCAGGCCCGGGACGTTGGTGAACAGCGCCTCGTTGGCCTCGGAGTGGTGCTCGGGCGCGCGGATGCCGCCGCCCCACGGCACCCGCAGCACCATCGGGCAGGTGAGCCGGCCGCGCGTGCGGTAACGGAAGCGCGCGGCGTGGCAGATGATGTGGTCGAGCATGGGATAGACGAAGCCGTCGAACTGGGCCTCGGCCACCGGGCGCATGCCCTGCGCGGCCATGCCGACGGTCAGGCCGGCGATGGTGGTCTCGTCCAGCGGGGTGTCGATCACGCGCTGGTCGCCGAACTCGGCATGCAGGCCCGCGGTGGCGCGGAACACGCCGCCGTTGACGCCGACGTCCTCGCCCAGCACCACGACCGACGCGTCATTGCGCATCTCGTAGGCGAGCGCCTGGGTAACGGCTTCGATCAGGGTGATCGCGGCCGGTGCCGCGTCCTTCGCAACGGCGCTCACGAACGCTTCTCCAGGGCGATGGCGGCGGCGCGCTGCTCGAGCAGGTCGGCCGGCGGATCGGCGTAGAGGTAGTCGAACATGGCTTCCACGGGCTGCACCTTGCTCTCCAGGTAGGCGTTGATTTCCACGTCGACCATCTGGCCGCATTCCTCGATCCAGGCCTTTTCCTGCGCCTCGTCCCACGCGCCCTGGGCGGTGAGCCAGGTGCGCAGGCGGGTCATCGGGTCGCGGGTCCAGCCGTCCTTGACCTCGGCCTCGTCGCGGTAGCGGCGGGCGTCGTCGGCGGTGGTGTGGTCATGCAGGCGATAGGTCATGAACTCGATCACGCTGCCGCCGCCGCCCGAGCGCGCGCGCTCCATGGCGCGGCGCATGCCCTCGAGCACGGCGAACAGGTCGTTGCCGTCCACCTGCAGGCAGTGCAGGCCACCGGCCAGGCCCTTCTGCGCCAGGGTCTTCGCCCCGGTCTGGGCCTTGCGCGGCACCGAGATCGCCCAGCCGTTGTTGATGATGCACTGGATGAAGGGCAGCGCATACGCGCCGGCCGAGTTGATCGCGGCGTAGGTGTCGGTCTTGGACGAGCCGCCGTCGCCGCAGCAGGTCACGGCCACGCGGTCCTCGCCGCGAAGCTTGAACGCGAGCGCGGAGCCCGCCGCGTGCAGGCACTGGGTCGAGATCGGCACGCACCACGGGAAGTCGTGCTTCGGGCCGGAGAAGTCGTTGCCGCGCTCGTCGCCGCCCCAGTACATCAGCACCTCGCGCGGCTTCACCCCGCGCATGAACTGCGCGCCGTACTCGCGGTAGCTGGGCGCGAACACGTCCTCGGGGCGCATCGAGGCGCCGATGCCGACGTGGGTCGCCTCGTGCCCGAGGCACGCGGCGTAGGTGCCGAGCTTGCCGGTGCGCTGCAGGGCGATGGCCTTGGCGTCGAAGGTGCGCACCAGCAGCATCTGCCTGAACAGCGGCAGGATGTCGGCGGCCGTGGGTGCCTCGGGCGGCAGCTCGGCCACCAGGGTGCCATCCGGGCCAAGGTACTGGAGGTATTCGATCTCGAAGCTAGCGGCAACGCTCATGCGGTCACGTGCTCGGTCATCCACGGGAGCCGGACATGATACCCGCAGGGTGCACAGGGGTCTTTGCGCGCTGCGGCAAGCGATGCCCCACGGCCAGAGGCGCGTGGCGCCCGCCGGAGCCACGGCCGCGGCCATGGCTCCTGGCGGGCCGGCGCTCGATCAGCGCACCATCCGCACGTCGAGCTCGCGGGAGTCGTTCGCCGGGACCGGGTCGGTCGAGGACGACGAGGTGCCGGCCGAGACCCGGAACTGCGGCGGCATCATCCGCGTGGACCCGTCGACGAGGAGTTGGAAAACCGCTGCAGACGGATACATGATTCCGGGTTCGGTCGTGCAGGTGGCGGCGAAGCGCTGACCAGGCGCACGGGCGCATGACCAGCCTTCCGGCGTGACGACGGTGACCCGTGCGGCGGTCAGCGTCGCCGCCAGGTGCACGTTCGGATCGATGGCGGGCGACGGTCCGCTGTTGGAAAGGAGCACGGAGTAGCGCAGCTGCTGGCCGTTGCGCCTGTACTCGGGGAATCCGTTGAGGGTGATTCTGAGGTCGGCGACCGCATCCACCGAGATGCTGGCCGAGTCGCCGTCGTTGGCCGGATCCGGATCCCGGGTCTGCGAGGTGGCGGCGGCGCTGAGCGTGACGCTGGCGCCGTCGGCCGCCAGCGGTGCGTTCGCCGAGGCGGTGAACGCGGCGGCCGACGCGCTGGCCAGGGCGTCCGCGGTGCACGCGGCGGTGGTCTCTCCGGCCGCTACGGTGGGGGCGTCGCAGACCCATCCGGAGGGCGCGGTGATCTGCAGGTCGGGCAGCGCCGCGTCCAGCGCGAAGCCGATGCCGGGAAACCGCGCGGCGTCGGGGCCGGCGTTGCTGGCGGTGACCTGCCACGTCATCCGGCCGGCCACCGGCACCGCTGTCTGCGGCGCGGTCACGACGGCCCGCATGTCGGCGAACGCCAGGGCGGGCAGTCGCAACATCAGCACCGACGGATCATGGTCGGACAGCCGCGCGGCGCTGCCGGCATCGTTGCGCGCGGTTTCCGGGAAGTCGGCGTTGAGGCGCGCATGGCTGATGGCCCAGGACTCGACCAGCGGCGAGGCGAGCGTCGCCTGGTTCACCAGGATGTGGTCGAGCGACTGCGCGTTGTTCTCGAACACGAACGAATAGCGCTCCGCGGGGTCCATCAGCCAGGTCGCGTTGACCAGGTCGGGTTCGACCAGGTCGATGCCGTCGCCGTTCACCGCGGTGGTGGCGTCGGCCGAGGGCATGCCGGTCACGGTGCCCATCACGTCGGCGTGGCCGTCGTTGAACTCGAAGGCGTTGAAGTCGCCGAGCACGACCAGGTTGCGCTCCGGGTCGTCGGCCTGCAGGCCCTGCAGCAGGTCGGCGAGGAACTCCGCCTGCAGCTGGCGCTTGCGCCGCACGCGGTCGCCCAGCGTGCCGGTGCCGGCCGGGTCCTCGCTGTTCACGTCATTGAGCGAGCGCTGATGCACGGCGACCACGGTCACCGGCAAGGCCCGCCCGTCGGCGAAGTTCACCACCGCGTCCAGCACCAGCGGCGGGCGGTCGTTGAGCAGGCTGGACTCGCCGGTGCCCTCGTAGGTCCAGGTCGCGTCCTTGCCCACCTGTTCCACCGACAGCACGTCGACGCGAGGGAGCGTCGCGCCGATGTCGCCGGCCTTGACCAGGAAGCCGACGTCGATGCCGCCGACGTCGTTGCCCTCGGCCAGGTAGGCCACGTAGCCCGGGTCGGGCCCGCCCAGCGCCACCGCGTCGGCATTGATCCTGCCGGCCAGGGCCTGCAGGGCGCCCAGGTTCTCGACCTCGCTGACGCCGATGATGTCGGGCGAATGCATGTAGGCGCGGATGCCGAGCGACGCCTTGTTGAGCCGGGCCGCGAATGCGTCGGCGGTGAGCACCGGCTCGCTGATCACGGGGTCGTTCACCGTGTCGAAGAAGCGCTGCAGGTTGTAGGTCGCGAAGCTGGCGTGGTCCGAGCCCGGCAGCACCGCGCCGCGCGGCTGGTCGAGTCCGTCGCATGCGATCGCAAGCTCAGCCTCGGGATAGACCGTGTAGCGGCGGAAGGTGTAGTCCAGCGGCCCGGTCAGCGTGTCGCCGGTCAGGATGCAGCCCGCGGCCACATCGGCCTGCGGCGCGCCGATGGTGTCGCTGTCGACCGCGATCACCTCGGAATTGAAATCCCAGCGCGGGATGGCGGTGGCGGTGGTGCCGCTGGGGTCCGGATCGGGCACCTGGATGCCCGGCTCGCGCAGCGGCCGCGCCAGGCCGGCGGCGACCACGGCGAACTGGCCGTTGCCGGTCGAGGTGGCACTGGACTCGTTGGTGAAACCGCGGGTCGGCGCGACCACGTGCGCGTCGGGCACGGTCACGCGCATGCCTTCGAAGCGCTCGAGCTGGTCGAGCCCGCCGTCGGGCGAGGCGCGCTGGGCATCGATCACCACCGGAGCCGGCAGCGCGTGGCCGGTGGAGAGCTGCGCTACGGTGGCGAAGCCGAGTTCGGTCATCGGCAGCTGGTGCGGATCGGCCGCCGGGATGTACTCGAGCACCGTGCCCTGCACGCGCACCCGATGCCCGACGGTTGCCTCCGGGCCGGGGGCGCCGGCGGTGAACACGAACAGGCCTTCGGACGTGGCCTCGTCGCCGTCGTCCTGGCCGTCCGGCGTCTGCATGAAGAAGCCGTTGGACTTGCGCGCAGTGACGATGCCGGTGGTGACCACCACCTGGTCCACCAGCGGCGAGGTCGCGCCCGGCCCCTGGATCGCGGAGATCGGCACGATGACGAAGTCGTCGTTGATGATCGTGCCGGTGCCCGCCAGGGTGCCGCCGAGCGCCCCGTTGATGTTCGACAGCACGAGCCCGAAGGTTTCTTCGGGCTCGACCACGGTGTCGCCGATCACGCTCACCGACAGGGTCACCGACATGTCGCCTTCGGCGATGTTGGCCGTGCCGCTCTTCGCGACGTAGTCCGCGCCAGCCAGCGCGGTGTCGTCCACGGTGGCGTAGTTGAAGCTGACCCCGCCGGGTCCGGCCGGCTGGCTCAGCGAGACCTGGAAGAACATCTCGGTGGGTCCGGAATCACCCTCGGCCACGCTGCCGTTTCCGATGCCGATGACCGGGACCGGTCCGCCGCCGCCGCCGGCCACCACGCGGATGTCGTCGATGCCGATCCATTCGTCGCTGCCCACGGCGTCCGCGGTCATGACCCGCAGCTCGACCAGGGCCTGGTTGTCGACCGCCGCGGGCAGGGTCACCGAGACCGGCGTGTCCTTGGTGAGCGACGGGCCGGCGCTGGCGTCGGCGACGAACGCCTCCGGCACGTTGACGAAGTCGCCGCTCCCGCCGACGCGGTACTGCAGAGATACCGGCTGCACCGAGTTGTCGGCGTTGCTGTCCAGGTCGCGCAGCAGGTAGGACACCTGGATAGCGCTCGCGCCGCGCGTGTCGAGGTGGATCCGGATGTACGGCGCGCGGGCGGTGCCGCTGCCCTGGAACGCGACGACCGGGTTGGCGACCTGGAACTCCGCCACGCCGCCGGTGTTGTTGGTGTTCGGGTTGGCCTGGTTGGCGATGACGTTGACCACGCCGGGCGCGTCGGGCGCGAGGATCGTTTGCGGATTGGCGCCGGTGCCGCTGGCCAGGCCGTCGCCGCGGAAGCCGATGATACCGGGCACGCCCGACCAGTCGTTGTTGGCCGTGATCAGCGCGGTGTCGCTCCAGTCCTGCGCGAACGGCAGTGTCTGCGGCGAGGAGTCGGCCTGCGCCCCGCCGATGGCGGCGGACAGGGCAAGGGCGAGCGCCAGGCGGCGCGGAGTCGGTTGCATGGCGTGTGGTCCCCTGGAAGATGTGGCGCGGCCCCCGCCGCGGCTTCGGGATTGTGCACCAGCCATGCGGCAGCGGGGTGACACCCGGCCAGGCGGGCGGAGGGCGGCCCGTGCCCGCCCTGCGTTACCCTTCCGCGCATGAGCATCGACCAGAACGAGCGCGCGCTGGAAGCCGGCATCCACACTGAGCTGTCGGGCCGCATGACCTATGGCGGCTACCTGCAGCTGGACCGGCTGCTGTCGGCGCAGCAGCCGGTGTCGGACCCCCCGCACCATGACGAGATGCTGTTCATCATCCAGCACCAGGTCTCGGAGCTGTGGCTGAAGCTGCTGGTGCACGAGCTGCAGGCGGCGGTCGGCCACCTGCGCGAGGGGCGGCTCGATCCCTGCCAGAAGATCTTCGCGCGCTGCAAGGCGGTGCTGCGCCAGCTGACCGCCATGTGGTCGGTGCTGGAAACGCTCACGCCCTCCGAGTACGCCGAGTTCCGCCAGTTGCTCGGGCCCTCGTCGGGCTTCCAGTCGGCGCAGTACCGCACCGTCGAGTTCCTGCTCGGCAACAAGAACGCCGGGATGCTCAAGGTGTTCGCCCACGACCCCGAGGCCCAGGCCATGCTGCGCGGCGCGCTGGAAGCGCCGAGCCTGTACGACCAGGCCCTGCGCTACCTGGCGCGCAGCGGCCACCCGGTGCCGGCGCGGCATCTCGAGCGCGACTGGACCCGCCCGCACGTGATGGATCCGGAGCTGGTGCCGGTGTTCGAGCGCATCTACGGCGAAACCTCGGGGCACTGGGAGGCCTACCACCTCTGCGAGGACCTGGTCGACCTGGAGACCGAGTTCCAGCTCTGGCGCTTCCGCCACATGCGCACGGTGATGCGCATCATCGGCTTCAAGCGCGGTACCGGCGGCTCCAGCGGCGTGGGCTTCCTCAAGCAGGCGCTGGAGCTGACTTTCTTCCCGGAGCTGTTCGAGGTGCGCACGCGCATCGGCGGGGCACCGGGCAGCGCCTACTGAGTCGCCGTGGGCGCCGGCAACGGACTGCCGCCCGGGGCCACGTCCCTGGCCTGGGTGCTGGCGCTGGCCGTGCTGGCGCTCGTGAGCCGCGGCCTGCGGCTGGAGCGCTACCGCGGTGATGGCGCAGGCGAGGCCCGGCGCGTGTTGCTGGCCGCGACCGTGGCGGTCATGGCGCTGCGCTGGTTCAACACCTCGGCCTTGCAGGGCGTGGTCCTGCACTTCCTCGGCGCCACCATCGCCACGCTGATGTTCGGCGGGCGGGTCGCCTGCTGGATGATGGCGCTGGCAAGCCTGGCCGGCGTGCTGCTCGGCGCGGCCTGGCAGGGCAGCTGGCCGTTTGATTTCCTGCTCTCGGGCGCCCTGCCGGTCGCGGTCACCGTGGCGGTCGGCATGGCCGCGACACGCTGGGTGCCGCCGAACATCTTCACCTGGGTGATGGTCAACGCCTTCGCTGCCGCCGCGCTGGCGATGGCCGCCTCGTCGCTGGCCACGGCACTGTTCGCGGCCCTCATCAGCGGTCCCGAGGCGGTCTTCGGCGGCCCGGCCACGGCCTATCTCGCGGCCACGCCGCTGATGAGTTTCGGCGAGGCCTTCCTCACCGGCGGGGTCATGGTGCTGGTGGTGGTCTATCGGCCGCAGTGGTGCCCCGGCTTCGACGACCGCACCTACCTGGGGCCCGGGCGACCGATGTAGCGCCAGGCCCCGCGTAAAACCGCCTGATAGGATCCGCGGTTTGCCAAATGGTGGACCCACAGCATGATGCAGCCCGTTCCGGAGACCGCGCCGCCGTCGCGCGGCGCCATGGCCCGCTTCCTCGACGCGATCGAGCGCGTCGGCAACCGCCTCCCGGATCCCGCGATGCTGTTCCTGCTGCTGATGCTCCTGGTCTGGGCCCTGTCCTGGGCGCTGTCGGGCATCGATTTCGCCGCGTCCGACCCGCGCACCGGCGAGCCCATCCGCATCGTCAACCAGCTGGCCGGCGAATCGCTGACCGCCTTCATGGCCAACATGGTCCGGGTCTTCCTCGGCTTCGCACCGCTGGGCGTGGTGCTGGTGGCGATGCTCGGCCTGGGCGTGGCCGAGCACACCGGCTTCATCAACGCCGCCCTGCGCCGCGCGCTGTCGGTGACGCCAAAGCAGCTGCTGACGCCGGCCCTGGTGGCGGTGGCGGTGCTGAGCCATGTCGCGGTGGACGCGGGCTACGTGCTGGTGATCCCGCTGGGCGGGGTGATCTTCTACGCCGCGGGGAGGCATCCGATCGCCGGCATCGCCGCGGCATTCTGCGGCGTCTCGGGCGGCTTCTCGGCCACGCTGTTCGTGCCCTCGTCGCTGGACCCGATGCTCGCGACCTTCACCCAGAGCGCGGCGCAGATCCTCGATCCGGCGCACGTGGTCAACCCGCTCAACAACTGGGTGTTCACCACCGCGTCCTCGTTCCTGATCATCGCCATCGGCTGGTTTGTCACCGACCGCATCGTCGAGCCGCGGCTGCAGCGCATGCAGGTCGACGGCGACACCAGCGACCTGCCGACCATGGAGCCGCTGACCGCGCCCGAGCGCCGCGGCCTGGCCTGGGCGTTGGCGGCCATGGCCATCGCCGGCCTGCTGTTCGCGCTGAGCCTGTGGCCGGACACCAGCCCCTGGCGCGCCGCGCCCGACCAGGTGCCCGACGGCAGCCACCCGCTGCTGGTCGCCGCGGCGCCGGTGATGCAATCGATCGTGGCGCTGATCTTCGTGTTCTTCCTGCTGCCGGGCGTGGTCTACGGCTACGTCGCCGGCACCGTGCAGTCGCATCGCGACATCATCGGCGCGATGACCAGGGCCATGGCGGGCATGGGCTATTACATCGTGATCGCGTTCTTCATCGCCCAGTTCCTGGCCGGCTTCAACGGCTCGGGCCTGGGTACGCTGATGGCGGTCGAGGGCGCCGATTTCCTGAAGGCACTGGGCCTGCCGATGTGGATGACGATCATCGGCCTGATCGCCATGACCGCGATCGTGAACCTGTTCATCGGCTCGGCCTCGGCCAAGTGGGCGCTGCTGGCGCCGATCATGGTGCCGCTGATGATGCAGCTGGGCGTCTCGCCGGACCTGACCCAGGCGGCCTATCGGGTTGGCGACTCGATGACCACCATCCTGACCCCGCTGATGCCGTATTTCCCGCTGATCGTGGTGTTCTGCCAGCGCTACGTGAAGTCGGCCGGCATCGGCACCCTGGTGTCGACGATGCTGCCGTACTCGGTGGCGCTGTCGGTGCTGTGGACGCTGTTCCTGCTGGCGTTCTGGGCCTTCGACGTGCCGCTCGGGATCGGCGCGAGCTACGGCTACCCGTCGGACTGAGCCATCTGCGGCCGGCCATGGCCGCAGGCAGTTCCCAAGACCCCGCCGTCCGGGATAAGTTTGCGCCCGAGACGACCGGCGAAAGCGCGGCCGTGGCGCCGCCGGAGCCCGTGCCTGGGCGTGTGCGGAAGTCCGTTGCACCCAAAGGGGAGTCACGTTGATGAGTTCAAACCGCGTCGAGCCCGCCGGGCCTGGCATGGATCCACCTGCCGCCGGCTCCGGCATCCCGGAGTTCGCCCAGGTCATGGGTCACCCGCGTCCGCTGTGGATGCTGTTCATGACCGAGTTCTGGGAGCGCTTCGCCTTCTACGGCATGCGCTGGGCCCTGGTGCTCTACATCGTGGCCCAGTTCCACGGCGGTGACGCCTCGGGCGAAGCGCCGGCCAGCGAGCTCTACGGCGCCTACCTGGCCCTGGTGTACGCGGCGGCGATCTTCGGCGGCTATGTCGCCGACAAGCTGATCGGCTACCAGCGGGCGATCCTGCTCGGCGCGGTGTTCATGGCCGCGGGCCTGTTCATGATCACCACGCCCAGCGATGCCTGGCTCAAGCTCGGCCTGGCGACGGTGATCGTCGGCAACGGCCTGTTCAAGCCGATCATCTCGACCATGGTCGGCAAGCTCTACGCCACCGGTGACCAGCGGCGCGACTCCGGCTTCACCATCTTCTACATGGGCATCAACATGGGCGCCTTCATCGCGCCCATCCTGACCGGCTGGCTGGCCGAGAAGGTCTTCGGCGCCGACGGCATGCCGGCCTACAAGGTGGTGTTCATCGCCTCGGGCATCGGCATGCTGGTCAGCCTGCTGTGGTTCTGGTTCGGCCGCGCCCAGCTCAAGGGCATCGGCGCGGCACCGGCGGACGCGCCGGGCATGGGCCGCGTGCTGGCGGTGGCGGTCGGTGCCCTGGCCGCGATCCCCGCGTTCTACGCCCTGCTGACGATCGAGGCCGGCGTGCTCAACTGGATCCTGCTGGCGCTGTTCGTGGTGCCGGCGATCATGCTGCTGGTCGAGGGCATCCGCGAAGGCTCGAAGCAGCGCGACATGGTGATCGCGATGCTGATCATCTTCGGCTTCAACGTGCTGTTCTGGATGTTCTTCGAGCAGGCCGGCAGTTCGTTCAACTTCCTGGCGCAGAACATCGTCAACCGCGACCTCGGCGGCTGGATCTTCCCGGTGGGCTGGTTCCAGTCGGTGAACTCGATCGCGATCATCACGCTCGCGCCGATCATCGCGTGGCTGTGGGTGAAGATGGGCCGCGCGAACCCGTCGATCCCGCGCAAGTTCGGCCTGGGCCTGATCTTCAACGGCCTGGCCTTCCTGCTGCTGATGCTGGCGCTGTCGAGCATGGTCGATCCGGCCACGCTGAAGATCCCGTTCTGGACGCTGTTCATGGTCTACGTCATCCAGTCGATCGGCGAGCTCTGCCTGTCGCCGATCGGCCTGTCGATGACCACCAAGCTGGCGCCGTCCAAGCTCACCGGCCTGGCGATGGGCGGCTGGTTCCTGTCGATCGCGATCGGCAACAACCTGTCGGGCATGTTCGCCTCCAGCGTCAGCGGCGAAGGCGGCATGACCGTGGAATCGGCGCATGCCGGTTACACGTTCGGCTTCTGGGCACTGCTCGGCGCGGGCGTCCTGCTGTTCCTGATCGCGCCGCTGATCCAGCGGCTGATGCATGGGGTGAAGTGATCGGGAGCCGGGCGCAGGCGATGTCCTGACCCGGCGCGGCGCCACGCGCGTCGCGAGGGATCCACGCAGCGGCGGCCTTCGGGCCGCCGCTTGCGTTCTGGCTGGCGCCTGGCGCAGTGCGTGGTGACGGCGGCACTTTGACTGGCGCCAAGATCGCGCGCTCCGGGCCGTGGACTTGCCGTCGCTCCGATGGGGATCGCGCGGCCCGTCCCGCACACAGGGGGTGTGCTCCCCCGTCCTGTCCGCATCCTGCTCCCAAGGCCGGCCGCCGGCCATCCATGGCCGGCTGTACGCACACCCCCTGTGCGCGGGACGGGCTGTGGCCAGTGTCGGCTTCGGGGGAAGAGCAAGGGCAACGGCTGAGTGAAAGCCGCAGCTGCAGCCAGAGCTACAGCCACAGCCACCACCACTACAGCCAGAGCTACAGCCACGCCAAGGGCGATCGCGGCTGTAGCCGCTCCTACAGGGGCAGGGGCGCGAGGCTTGGGATTTCGGGTCTTCCCGATCGCGGAGGTGGTGGTGCCTGCCACGGATGCAGGGGGGATGACCAGAGCCGGCCATGGATGGCCGGCGGCCGGAACTGGGAGCAGGACGCGGACATTCCGGCTGGGCATCCCCCCTGCATCCGTGGCAGGCGGCGCGGTCCTCCAAAGAGCGTGCCTCCCACGACGGCGAGGCCTGTTCAGCTTCCATGCGGCGACTTCACGCGTTAAGTTGGCCGATTCGGCTCGTGGAATGCGGGCGCAATCACGGAGTAGCGAGTTGGCCCATCCAGACCACGCCCTCGAGGCCCAGAAGACCATCCTCGGTCACCCGCGCGGCCTGTTCGTGCTGTTTTTCGCCGAGATGTGGGAGCGTTTCTCCTACTACGGCATGCGCGCGCTGCTGATCTTCTACCTCGTGCAGCACTGGATGTTCTCGGACTCCGATGCCTCGGTGATCTACGGCGCGTATACCGCGCTGGTGTACATCGCGCCGGTCGTGGGCGGCTATCTCGCCGACCGTTACCTGGGCCAGCGCAAGGCGGTGCTGTTCGGCGCCGTGCTGCTGACCTTCGGCCATTTCCTGATGGCCTTCGAAGGCACCGGCGGCCAGGACGCGCCGGAGATGAACATCTTCTGGCTGGCGCTGTCCTTCATCATCGTCGGCTCGGGCTTCCTCAAGGCCAACATCTCGGTGATGGTCGGCCAGCTGTACCCGCGCACCGACATCCGTCGCGATCCGGCGTACACGATCTTCTACATGGGCATCAACCTGGGCGCGATGCTCGGTTCGCTGATCGCGGGCTACCTCGGCCAGACCTACGGCTGGAAGTACGGCTTCGGTGCCGCCGGCGTGGGCATGCTGCTGGGCCTGGTGGTGTTCGTGATCGGCAAGCCGATGCTGATGGGCCGCGGCGAGTCGCGCGCACCCGAGCGGCTGGCGAAGCCGGTGCTCGGCGGCATCACCTTCGAGTGGGTGCTGTACGCGCTGTCCTTCCTGTCGGTGGGCCTGGTGTGGTTCATGATCCAGAACCAGAAGCTGGTCGGCTTCCTGCTCGGCGGCGCCGGCGTGGTGCTGCTGGGGTATGTGCTGGTCACGGCGGTGTTCAAGCTCAGCCGCGAAGAGCGCAACCGCATCATCGCCGCGCTCTACCTGATCGTGGGCTCGATCCTGTTCTGGGCGCTGTTCGAGCAGGCGGGCGCTTCGCTCAACCTGTTCACCGACCGCTCGGTGGATCGCGCGATCTTCGGCTGGGAAGTCCCGGCCTCGATGTTCCAGTCGCTCAACTCGATGTACATCATCGCGCTGGCGCCGCTGTTCGCGATGTTCTGGCTGTGGCTGGCCAAGCGCGGCTGGGAGCCGTCGGCGCCGGCGAAGTTCGCGCTGGGCGTGGTGATGGTGGGCCTGGGCTTCCTGGTGCTGGTGTGGGGCGCGCAGGCCGCCGGCCCCGGCGCCACGCCGGTGATCTTCATCTTCCTGATCTACCTGATCCACACCATGGGCGAGCTCTGCCTGTCGCCGGTGGGACTGTCGGCGATGAACCGCCTGGCACCCGCGCAGATGGCGAGCCTGATCATGGGCGCGTGGTTCTTCGCCTCGGCCACCGGCAACTTCGCAGCCGGCCTCATCTCCGCCGCGACCGGTGGCGAGGGCGGCGGCGTGGACCGGGTGATGGAGGTCTACTCCAACGTCGGCTGGCTGGCGGTGGGCGTGGGCGTGGTGATGCTGGTGATCGCGCCGGTGGTCAAGAAGCTCATGCACCTCGAGACGCTGCGTGACGATGACCTCGCGGGGCAGAGCGAGCTCGGCGAGCCGGCCGCTGCCGGGATGGACGTCACCGAGGAACGCCGCTGAGCGGCGCCCGTGCGTACTCGGGCTGAGTGACATGCCGCGCCCTCCGGGGCGCGGTTTTTTCTGCGCGGAGTTCAGTCCAGCGTGACGCCGAGGCCGGCGGCAAGCGGGCCGAGGTGGTCGCGGTAGGGCAGCCAGTCGGGCGCGCGCGGCGCCCGCAGGCCCGAGCGCACCTGCGCGGCGCTGGCGGTGGCGACCGCGCCGCCGCTGCGTTCGGGCTTCAGTACCGCGGGATCGAAGGCCAGGCCGAGATGGCCGGTCACGCGCTGCATCGTGGCCTCGGGATCACGCAGCAGCTCGTGGTGGCGCACATCGAGCACCCTCGGGCCCAGCACGTCCCGCCAGTGCGACATCAAGGCCGCGTGCGCCTGGTGCCAGGCCGCCAGTTCGCCCTGGTCATAGGACCAGCGCGCGAAGCCGCCGTAGAGCATGCGCAGGTTGGAGAAGCACACGTCCATCGGCGCGCGCGTGGTGTGGATGAAGCGCGCCCGTGGCAGCGCGCGGGCGATGCAGCCGAGGAGCAGCGAGTTGGTCGGCAGCTTCTCGGTCCACAGTGCGCGGCCGCGGGCCCGCCACGCATTCGCGGCCATGAAGTCGCGGCCCAGTGCGGGCCAGTCGACCGCGTCCAGCCGCTCCAGCAGCGTCGTGTCGACCAGACCCTGGGCGCGGTGGTCGGCCGCCAGGCGCAGCGCCGCGGCGAAGCCCATGCTCTCGCCGCCTTCGGACACCGACGGATGACCGCCGAGCATGCGCTCGAGCACGCTCGAGCCCGAGCGGAACAGACCGACGATGAACACCGGCGCTGGAGCGTCACGGTCGGCCACGTGTCCCGCGCGCGCGACGAAGTCCGCATCGCAGCGCGCGCGGATCGCATCCACCAGCCGCAGGTCGTCGCCGGCGTCATAGCGCAGCGTCGCCCGCTTGGCGCGCATGCCGCGTTCCAGCTCGGGCCAGGCCTGCGCGTGTTCACCGAGGTCGTGCAGCTCGTCGAACAGCGCATGGCTGAAGTGGATGTCGTGTTCGCTGCCCGGCGCGACGCGCGCGCGCTCTTTGCGCAGCCGCGCGATGCGTACGGGCGCGCCCACGCGGTCCTCGGCGCGCAGCTGCGACAGCCGGCGGTGGGCGTGCGCGAAATGGGGCGCGGCGGCGATCGCCTGCTGCAGGTCCTCGCGCGCACCGGGCATGTCGCCCAGGAACAGCCGGACGCTGCCGCGCACGTAGCGTGCCGGCGCGTGCCCGGGCTCGCGCGTCACGGCGCGGTCCAGCCAGGCCAGCGCCTCCCGGTGCAGGTCTTCGTCGACGAGCAGATCGGCGAGGGCGACGAGGTCGTCGACGGGCGGTGCATCCGCGTGCCCGCCGAGCGTCGCGGACAGCTCGGCCAGCGCACGGGTTTCATGCAGGCCGCGCAGCAGGCGCGCGAGCGCCAGCGCGTGCGGCCAGCCACGCGGTCCGGCCGCATCCGCGCGCAGCGCAGCGGCGTGCATGTCGCGATAGTGGCCGGCGCGGCCGCTGGCAGTGGCCAGTCCGATCCAGGCGCCGGCGTCATCGGGGGTGGCCGCCGCCAGCGCGGCATAGGCCGAAGCGGCGCCGGTCCAGTCGCGGGCCGCGGCCAGCGCGTCGGCGCGCTGCCGGGCGTCGGCGTGCAGAAGATCGGGAGCGCCGGGGCCGGGGACGGACGACATCAGCGCGAGGCGTCAGAGACCGTAGCGTTCCCCGAGCCGATCGAGCATGCGCGAGAACTGCACGCGCTCCTCGTCGCTCAGCGGTGCCAGCAGTTCGCGTTCGTAGGACAGCGCCAGCGGGGCGACTTCGGAGTAGACCTCGCGGCCGGCATCGCTGAGCTCGAGCACCGAGCGCCGGCGGTCGTCGCCGTGGGTCTCGCGATGCAGCAGCCCGCGCTCGAGCAGGCGCGCGACCGCGCGGCTGACCGCGACCTTGTCCATGGCGCTGCGCTCGGCCACGCCCACCGCCGACATGCCGGGGAAACGCCCCAGCACGGCGAGGATCCGCCACTCGGTGATCGCCAGGCCGAAGCGGTCGCCGTAGGCTTCGGCGATCTCCTGGCTGACGACATTCGACAACACGCTCAGCTGGTAGGGAATGAAGCGCTCGAGATCGAGGATCGCGGCGCCGTCGTCGTCTGCGGCAGGGGGCGGAGGAGTTGCGTTCATTGCTGCGTCGCGCCTTGCAACTGGTTTCATCTGAAACTATAACAGTCGACCCCTCCCCGTCCACTGCCAGGAGCCGCCATGAGCGCCCAGACCCAGGCCAGCACCCAGCCGAACCTCGGCATGCAGGTCACCACCTTCGAAAACCCGATGGGCATCAACGGCTTCGAGTTCGTCGAGTTCGCAGCGCCCGCCGGCCGCGCCGATTCGATGCGCGACTACCTGCAGAAGCTGGGCTTCACCGCGGTCGCCCGGCACCGCCAGCGCGCGATCACCCTGTACCGCCAGGGCACGATCAACTTCCTGCTCAACGAGGAGCCCGATTCCTTCGCGTCCGGCTTCGCCGCCAGCCACGGCCCCTCGGCCTGCGGCTTCGCGATCCGCTTCAAGCGTCCGAGCGCCGAAGTGCTGGAGCACGTGCTCGCCAACGGCGGCGAGAAGGCCGACCACAAGGCCGACACCGGCGCGGTCGACTTCCCGGCGATCAAGGGCATCGGCGACTGCATGCTCTACCTGGTCGACGACGGCGCCGACGTCTACGCCGACTACGAGCCGCTGCCGGGCGTGGACCAGCATCCGCGCGGCTTCGGCCTGACCTTCATCGACCACCTCACGCACAACCTGTTCCTCGGGAACATGCAGAAGTGGTCGGACTACTACGAGACGCTGTTCAACTTCCGCGAGATCCGCTACTTCGACATCAAGGGCTCCAAGACCGGCCTGCTGTCGAAGGCGATGACCGCGCCGGACGGCGTGGTGCGCATCCCGCTCAACGAGTCGTCCGACGAGAAGAGCCAGATCAACGAATACCTGCGCGACTACAAGGGCGAGGGCATCCAGCACATCGCGCTGTTCACCGACGACATCTACGAGTCGGTGGAGAAGATGCGCGAAGCCGGCATCGCCTTCCTCGACACACCGGACACCTATTTCGACGTGATCGACCAGCGCGTGCCCGACCACGGCGAGGACGTCGATCGCCTGCGCAGGAACGCGATCCTGATCGACGCCGACATGGAAACGAAGAAGCGCCTGCTGCTGCAGATCTTCGGCCAGAACGCGTTTGGCCCGATCTTCTTCGAGATCATCCAGCGCAAGGGCAACGAAGGCTTCGGCGAAGGCAACTTCCAGGCCTTGTTCGAGTCGATCGAGCGCGACCAGATGCGCCGCGGCGTGCTGTAGACACGGCTTTGGCCACGGATTTGCGCGGATAAAGGCGGACTTGCGCGGATAGAGCGGAAAGGCGGAAAAGGCGGAGAAAGCGAAGGGCGTTTGGCCACGGATGACGCGGATGACGCGGATGACGCGGATGACGCGGATCAGTGCGGGGCCAGCGCAAACACCACGCCCCGCATCGGCTTATTCCTTCAATGGGCTTTCGGCCTCGTTCTCGCCTCGGCCAGATCCGCGCAATCCGCGTCATCCGCGTCATCCGTGGCAAAAAAAGGCTCCCGCTCTTTCCCGATAGCTCCTGCTTTATCCGTGCAAATCCGCGCCTTCAGCGTCAATCCGTGGCAAAAAAAGCGTCAAGGCTTTCCAGGAGACAACCGTGGTCGGATACATGTCGGGGTTTGGCAACGAGTTCGCCACCGAGGCGGTGGCCGGGGCGCTGCCGGTGGGGCGGAATTCGCCGCAGCGGGTGGCGCATGGCCTGTATGCCGAGCAGCTCACCGGGACGGCGTTCACCGCGCCGCGGCATGCCAACCGGCGCAGCTGGCTGTACCGGATCCGGCCTGCGGCGATGCATGGCAGCTTCGAGCTGGTGTCGCAGCCGCGCCTGCATGAGGACTTCTGCGCCGGGCCGGTGACGCCCGACCAGCTGCGCTGGGATCCGCTGCCGATGCCGGCCGACGGCCAGCGGGTCGACTTCGTCGACGGGCTGTTCACCATGGCCGGCAACGGCGGGTCCGCGGCCGGGACCGGCGTCGGCATCCACATGTACGCGGCCAATGCGTCGATGCAGGGGCGCTTCTTCTACAGCGCCGACGGCGAACTGTTGATCGTTCCCCAGGAAGGGCGGCTGCGCATCGCCACCGAGCTCGGCGTGCTCGAGGTCGAGCCCCAGGAGATCGCGGTGATCCCGCGCGGCGTGCGCTTCCGCGTCGAGCTTCCCGGGGCCGGGCAGGGCGGCGGCGCTGCGCGCGGCTACGTCTGCGAGAACTACGGCGCCCTGCTGCAGCTGCCCGATCTCGGACCGATCGGCTCGAATGGCCTGGCCAACCCGCGCGATTTCCTGGCCCCGGTGGCCGCGTACGAGGAGGACGAGGGCGACTTCGAGCTGGTCGCAAAGTTCCAGGGCCACCTCTGGCGCGCCGCGATCGGCCACTCGCCGCTGGACGTGGTCGCCTGGCACGGCAACTACGCGCCATACAAGTACGACCTGCGGCGCTTCAACGCGATCGGCTCGATCAGCTACGACCACCCGGATCCGTCGATCTTCCTGGTGCTGCATTCGCCAAGCGACACGCCCGGCACCAGCAACATGGACTTCGCGATCTTCCCGCCGCGCTGGCTGGTGGCCCAGGACACCTTCCGTCCGCCGTGGTTCCACCGCAACGTCGCCAGCGAGTTCATGGGCCTGGTGCACGGTGCCTACGACGCCAAGGCCGAGGGCTTCGCGCCGGGTGGCTGCTCGCTGCACAACTGCATGACCGGCCACGGCCCGGATGCCGCGACCTTCGAAAAGGCTTCGGCGGCCGACCTCTCCAGGCCCGACGTCATCAGCGACACCATGGCCTTCATGTTCGAGACCCGCGGCGTGATCCGGCCAACGCGCCAGGCGCTCGACGCCGCCCACCGGCAGCAGCAGTACCAGGCCTGCTGGGCCGGCCTGCAGCGGCATTTCCGCGCGGGGTGACGCCCGCCCCGCGCTGCCGGCGGCGTGCATGTCGCCTGCGCCCGGTTTTGTCGTAGCCTTGGGCTCCCGCTTCCGGAGCCCCACGCATGCGCCTGATCCGTACCGCCGCCCTGCCGCTCGCCCTGGTCCTTGCCCTCGCTGCCTGCAACGCCGACCGTGACACCGCCGCGGCGGTGGACGCGTCCACCGCGGCCATCGAGGCGCTCGAGCCCGGCACCGAACCTCCGGGTGCAGCGGATGCGATCCCGGCGTCCGGCGATTCGCGCATGGACGGCTACGCCGTGCTTGACTTCGGCATGTCCGCCGAAGAAGCGCGCACGGACTGGACCGGCAATCCGCTGGAGCCGGCCGGGCCCGCGGAGGATCCGATGGCCTGCCATCACCTGAGTCCGGCGGGGCAGGAGACCCCGGCGCAGCTCGCCTTCATGTTCGAGGACGACATCTTCGTCCGCTACAGCGCCGAGTCCGACCAGATCACCGCGCCCGGCGGCGGCCGCGTCGGCATGGACGAGGCCGCGCTGGCCGGGCTGTACGGCGCGCGCCTGGAGTCGATGCCGCACAAGTACGTCGAGGGCGGCAAGGTGCTGATGAGCCCCGAGGACGCCGGCACGCTGCCCTCGCAGCTGGTCTTCGAACTCGACGCCGCCGGCCGCGTGACCAGCTGGCGCGTCGGGCTTGCGCCGCAGATCGGCTACGTCGAAGGCTGCAGCTGAGCGCCGCGGCCGTCACGGCCATCGCCGCTCCCGCGGGAGCGGTCCGTCTCCAACCGCGCTGAGGGGAAGCCCGATGTTCGAAGCGATCATGTTCACCCTGTTCGGCCTGCTGCTGCTGGGACTGGGCGGTGACTCCCTGGTCAAGGGCGCCTCCGGGCTCGCGCAGGGCCTGCGCATCCCGCCGTTCACCGTCGGCCTGTGCCTGGTGGCGGTGGCCACCTCGCTTCCGGAGCTGGCGGTGAACGCCCGCGCGCTGGTGTCGGGCGACCGCGCGTTGGCGCTCGGCAACGCGGTGGGCAGCAACATCGTCAACATCGGCCTGACCCTCGGCCTGGCGGCCCTCGCGGCGCCGCTGGTGCTGCGCTGGCGCGCGCTCTCGCCGTTGCTCGCGGTGCTGCTGCTGGCGACGCTGGCGGTGGCGCTGATGTCGCTGGACGGCGGGCTGTCGCGCATCGAAGGCGTCATCCTGCTGCTGGCCTTCGCGGCCGTGGTGGCCTTTACCGCCATGCGCGCCGGCGACGAATCGCCCGAGGTCCGGGCCGAAGTCGATGCCTTCATCGCCACCCGCGGCGGCACCGGCCTCAACGTGATCCGGGTGGTGGTGGCCGCGGCCCTGCTGTGGCTGGGCGCAGGGTGGATCGTCGGCCACGTGCCGGTGATCGGGCACGCGCTGGGCATGGACTCGCTGGTCGCCGGCCTGGTGCTGGTGGCGATCGGGACCGCGCTGCCGGAGGCCGCCGCGGCGGTGGCCGGCGCGCGCCGCGGCCAGGGCGACATCGTGGCCGGCCACGTCATCGGCTCGAGCGTCTTCAACCTGCTGCTGGTGCTGGGCGGCATGGCGGCGGTCGGCGGCACCGTGCCGGTGCCAGCCTCGTTCGTGCGCCTGGAGCTGCCGGTGGCCTTCCTGTTCGCGCTGCTGCTGGTGCCGCTTCTGCGCGGCAACACCACGGTCAGCCGCGGCGAGGGCGGGCTGCTGCTGGCGGCCTTCGCGGCCTGGGTGGTGCTGGAGCTCGCGCTCCTGCGCTGAGGCGCGGCTCAGTATCCCTCGTCGTCGCCGCCGTCGGGACGCGGTGGCACGTGCGTGTCCTCGTCCGACTTCCCGGGCAGCTGCGGCCATTCGTCCATGCGCAGCGACAGCGCGGCCTTCGACATCAGGTGCGCGCTGATCGGCGCGGTGATCAGCAGGAAGGCGGTGATCAGCAGCTCGCGCGGCTGCGGGTCGCTGCCCAGGAACAGGTGGTAGCCGACCGACGCGGCCAGCACGCAGCCGACGCCGAGGGTGCTGGCCTTGGTCGGCGCGTGCAGGCGGCGGAAGAACTCGGACAGCTTGACCAGGCCGATGCCGCCCATCAGCAGGAAGAAGCTTCCGACCAGCAGCAGGGCCACCAGCAGCAGTTCCCAGAAGACGTTCATTCGACGATGTCCCTCCGGATGACGTACTTGCTCAGCACCACCGTGGTGACGAAGCCCAGCATCGCGATGATCAGCGCCGCCTCGAAATAGATCGCGGTCTTGAGGTACATGCCCAGCAGCATCAGCTCGGCGATGGCGGTGACGTTGAGCGTGTCCAAAGCGAGGATGCGGTCGGGCACGGTGGGGCCGCGCAAGAGGCGCCACAGCGCGAGCAGCATCGAGGCGCCGACCACGTACATCGACACGCCGATGGCGACGTCGATCAGGCTGTGGCCGAACAGGTGCAGGCCGGCGAATTCGGGCGTGTTCACGGGAAGATCTCCATCAGCGGGCGCTCGTAGCGGCGCTTGATGTCGGCCACCAGCGTCGCTTCGTCGGCCAGGTCGAGCACATGCACGAGCAGGTAGCGGCGGTCGTCGGAGAGCGCGGCGGTCACGGTGCCCGGGGTGAGCGTGATGCAGCAGGCCAGCGCGGTGATGCCGTGGATGTTGCCGATCTCCAGCGGATACCAGATGAAGCCGGAGTGGATCCGCGACTCCTTGGCCAGCACCTGCCGCGCGACGCGCACGTTGCACATCAGGATGTCCCAGAGCAGCACCACGAAGAGCTTCGGCAGCGGGCGCAGCGTGCCGAAGCGGGCGAACTCGCGGTCGATCCGGGTGGCGTAGAGCGGGATCACCAGGCCCAGCACCAGGGCCAGGGTGAACTGCGCGGCGTTGATCTCCGACACCATCAGCAGCCAGAACGCCATGATCGCCAGGGTCAGCGGCAGCGAGGGCAGGAAGGCACGGCGGTTCACGGCAGCCTCCTCGCCGGCATGGCCGCGCGCACCTGCTCGATGTAGGTCGACGGCGCCAGCAGCTGGTCCGCGGTGGCGCGGGTGTAGGCGGTCACCGGTCCGGGCGCCACCGACATCGCCACGCCGTAGCTCAGCAGGAGCATGGTGGCGACGGTCTCGGGCAGCCTCAGGCGGCCACGTGCGTTGCGCGGGAGGTCACCGGGCAGGGACGCCTGCACCGGTGCGGGCTTCCAGAAGATCCGCGTGCCGGCACGGGTCAGGCCCACGATCACCAGCATGCTGCTGCCCAGGATCGCCGGCCAGGCCCACTGGATGTCGGCCTCGGGCACCGCTTGCAGCAGCATCGTCTTGCCGATGAAGCCCGACAGCGGCGGCAGGCCGGCCACCGAGACCGCGCCCACCAGGAACATCACGCCCGCCATCACGCGCACGCCGGGCGCGGGGACGAAGGCGCGCAGCGCGTCGCCGGCATCGCCGCGCCCGCGACGCACCAGGTCGGCGATCAGGAACAGAGCCGCCGCGACGAAGGTGCTGTGCACCAGGTAATAGAGGCCCGCGGCGATGGTGCCGGCCGAACGCAGGCCGAAGGCGATGAACAGCGTCGTCGCCGAGACGATCACGATATAGGCCACCAGCACCCGCAGCCGCGAGGCGGCCAGCACGCCGAGCGTGGCCAGGGCCAGCCCGCCGACCGCGGCCGGCAGCATCCACTCCCAGCCGTAGCCGGCCAGCGGACCGGCGTGGTCGCCCAGGACCAGCGAGCCCACGCGCAGCACCGCGTAGATGCCGACCTTGGTCATGATCACGAACAGCGCCGCGACCGCCGCCGGTGCGCGCGTGTAGGCCTCGGGCAGCCACAGGTACAGCGGCAACAGGGCGGCCTTGGCGCAGAACACCGCCAGCAGCAGGCCGATGGTGGCCTTGGCCAGCGGCAGGCTCGCTTCCGGCACCTCGGCCACGCGCGCCGCCAGCTCGGCCATGTTGAGCGTGCCGAAGACGCCGTACACCAGGCCCAGCGCGATCAGGAACAGGGTCGATGCGGCGATGTTGAAGGCCACGTAGTGCAGGCCCGCGCTCATGCGCACGCCACGGCCACCGGAGAGCAGCAAGCCGTAGGAGGCGATCAGCATCACCTCGAAGAACACGAACAGGTTGAACACGTCGCCGGTGAGGAAGGCCCCGTTGAGGCCCATCAGCTGCAGCTGGAACAGTGCGTGGAAGTGCGGCGCGCGCCGGTCCCAGCCCGAGCACGCATGCAGCAGGCAGGCCGCGCCCAGCAGCGAGCTGGTGAGCACCATCATCGCCGAGAGCCGGTCCACCATCAGCGCGATGCCGATCCGGGCCGGCCAGTCGCCGACCAGGTAGACCAGCACCGAGCCCTGGTGCGCGCGCGCCACCAGCAGCGCCGAGACCAGCACGGTGGCAAGCATGAACACCCAGCCCACCGAGCGCTGGACCACGGTGCCCACGCGCCGGTGCTCGACGAACAGCGACAGCGCGCCGCCCAGCAGCGGCAGCAGGATCGGGAGGATCGGCAGGTGGGTCATCAGCGCTGCTCCCGGTCGTCGCGCACGTCGCCGGCATCGACATGGTCGCTGTCGTTGTCGGCGCGGCTGCGCATGGCCAGGACGATGGCCACCGCGGTCATCGCGAACGAGATCACGATGGCGGTCAGCACCAGGGCCTGCGGCAGCGGATCGGCGTGGTTGGCCAGGGTGGCATCCAGGCCGGGCTGCAGCACGGGGGGCTTGCCCACGACCAGGCGGCCGCTGGAGAAGATCAGCAGGTTGGTGGCGTAGGACAGCAGGGTCAGGCCGAGGACGACGTCGAAGCTGCGCGCGCGCAGGATCAGGTAGACGCCGGCGAAGACCAGCACGCCGATGCCGCTGGCGATGGCCATTTCCATCAGATGGCCTCCCCGGTGATGGCCGAGCGTGTGGCCGGGTCGATCGTGCCGCGGTGGGCGATCATCTTCTTGGAGGGCTTGAGCGTGCCCATCATCGACAGGATCAGCATCGTGCTTCCGAACACCACCAGGTAGACGCCGAGATCGAACACGGCGGCGCTGGCCAGGGGGATCGTGCCCAGCAGCGGCAGCTCGAGGTCGTAATGGCCGCTGGACAGGAAGGGCAGGTCGAGCAGCATCGCCCCGGCGCCGCCGAACAGGGCGATCAGCAGGCCCAGGCCGATCGCGCGGATGTAGTCGAAGCCGAAGCGCGCCTCGACCGACGCCGCGCCCTGGATCACATACTGGATCAGCAGCGGCACCGCCAGGGTCAGGCCGGCGATGAAGCCGCCGCCGGGCGAGTTGTGGCCGCGCAGGAACAGGAAGATCGAGACCACGAGCGTCAGCGGGAACATCATCTGCGCCAGGTCGGCCGGCACCGGCAGCTTGATCGGCGGGCCGGGCATGACCTTCTCGGGCGCCATGCGCGCGCGGCGCAGCATGGCGTGCACCGCAAGCCCGGCGATGCCGAACACGGTGATCTCGCCCAGGGTGTCGAAGCCGCGGAAGTCGACCAGGATCACGTTGACGATGTTGCTGCCCCAGGCCTCGGGCAGCGCGCGCGCGGTGATCTCGGCGGCGGCGCCGTTGATCGGCGGGCGGGTCATCATCACCCAGGCCAGGGCGGCGGTGCCGGCGCCGGCCACCAGTGCGACCGCGCCATCGCGCAGGCGCCGCCAGATCGAGCGCTCTGGGGGCGAATCCTTGGGCAGGTAGTGCAGGCCCAGCAGCATCAGCGATACGGTCACCAGCTCCACCAGCAGCTGGGTGAGGGCGAGGTCGGGCGCCGACAGCGCCACGAAAGTCATGCTGACCGCCAGGCCGCAGCCGCCGATGATGATCACCGCCAGCAGCCGGTTGCGGTACAGCGCGAGCGTCGCCAGCGCGCTGCACACCAGCAGCAGCCACAGCACCCAGGCCAGGCGGACCATCGGCTGGGAGACGAACGCGACCGGCGGCCGTGGTTCGCCCCAGGCGGCGACGAAGGGCGCCGCGCCGGCGGCGATCGCCACCAGCACCAGCCACAGCAGGCTGCGCTGCATGCTGCCGTTGGCGACGGTGTGGGTGAAGCGGCGGCCGAGGCGGAACAGCGCCTCGATGTTGAGGTGGAACAGCCGGCGCCCCTGCGACTGGCGCACGATCGCATGCAGGTCGAGCACGCGGTCGAGGCCGAGGTAGAGCAGCACGCCGCAGACCACGCCGCCCAGGCTCATCAGCAACGGCGTGTTGATGCCGTGCCAGACCGCCAGGCTGTAGTCGGGCAGCGCGTCGCCGAGCACGCCGCGCGCCGCGGTCTCCAGCGCCGGGCCGACGGTCCACTGCGGCGCGATGCCCACCGCCATGCAGGTCACCACCAGGATCGCCACCGGCACCTGCATGAAGCGCGGCGGCTCGTGCACCGGCGTGTCCACGGCCCGCGGCCCGCGGCCGAGGAAGGTGTCGCGGACGAAGCGCAGGCTGTAGGCCACGCCGAAGGTCGCGAACAGGAAGGCGGCGACGGTGATGAAGCCGCGCATCTCCTCGTGCCCCTCGATCTCCAGCGCCTGGGCGAAGAACATCTCCTTCGACAGGAAGCCGTTGAGCAGCGGGATGCCGGCCATCGCCAGCGAGGCGATGATCGCCAGCGCGCTGGTGTAGGGCATCAGCCGGCGCAGGCCGCCGAGGCGGCGCATGTCGCGGGTGCCGGTCTCGTGGTCGATGATGCCGGCGGCCATGAACAGCGAGGCCTTGAAGGTGGCGTGGTTGAGGATGTGGAACATCGCCGCGACCACGGCCATCGGCGTCGACAGGCCCAGCAGCAGGGTGATCAGGCCGAGGTGGGAGATGGTCGAGTACGCCAGCACGCCCTTGATGTCGTGCTGGAAGATCGCGTTCCAGGCGCCGATCAGCAGCGTCAGCGCGCCGACGCTGGAGACCACGTAGAAGAACAGGTCGGTGCCGGCGAGCGAGGGATGCAGGCGTGCGAGCAGGAACACGCCGGCCTTCACCATCGTCGCCGAGTGCAGGTAGGCGGAGACCGGCGTGGGCGCGGCCATCGCGTGCGGCAGCCAGAAATGCACCGGGAACTGCGCGCTCTTGGTGAACACGCCGGCCAGCACCAAGCCCAGGATCCAGGGATAGAGCGCGTCGGCGCGGATCGCGTCGCCGGCCGCGAGCACCGCGTCGAGCTCGTAGCTTCCGACCACGCGTCCGATCAGCACCACGCCACCGAGCAGCGCCAGGCCGCCGGCGGCGGTGATGGTCAGCGCCATGCGCGCGCCCTCGCGGGCATCGTCGCGATGGAACCAGAAGCCGATCAGCAGGAACGAGCTGATCGATGTCAGCTCCCAGAACACGACGGTGAGCAGGAGGTTGCCCGACAGCACCATGCCCAGCATGGCGCCCATGAACACCAGCAGGAAGCAGAAGAAGCGGCGGGTCTTTTCCTGCGGGCCGAGGTAGTAGTGCGCATACAGCACCACCAGGGCGCCGATGCCCAGCACCATCAGCGAGAACATCCAGCCCAGGCCATCCAGGCGCAGGCTGAAGGCGAGGCCGGCCTGCGGCAGCCATTCGTGCATCGCGCGCGGGATGTCGCCGGCCATCACCGACGGCGTGAGCCACGCCAGCACCGCCAACGCCAGCAGCGGCGCGAGACCGGCGAGCCACGCGACCGCCCGGGCTGGCGCATCGCGCAGGATCGCGAGCACCAGCGCCAGCACGAATGGCAGGGCCAGCATCAGTTCAAGCATCAGTGTCCTTGGGTCTTGCAGGGGGACGCCGCGCTCCGCACGGCCCTGCCGATTCTAGCAGCGCGGGATGTCACGCCCCGGTGGCCGCGTCGCCTATCCTGCGTCGATGCGTTCCACTGCAGCCGCCATCGCCATGCGCCACCGGACGCCGTTCGCGTGAGCGCCACGGGCGCGCGTGCGCTGCTGTTCGGCGGAAGCGGACAGGTGGGTGCGGCCGTGCTCGCGCGCCTGCTGCACGCGGGCTGGGAGGTCGATGCGCTGTCGCGCAGCGACCAGGTGCCGGCGCCGGGACTGCGCTGGCTGCGCGGCGGGTTCGACGCCATGCCCGCGCTGGCGCGCCGCTACGATGCGATCGTCAGTTGCGGCCCGCTGGACCATTTCGCGCACTGGCAGGCGCGCACCGGCATCGACGCGTCGCGCGTGGTGGCCTTCGGGTCGACCAGCCTGGCGGTCAAGCGCGGCTCGGCGGATGACGGCGAGCGCGGACTGGCGGCGCGGCTGGCCGCGGCCGAAGGCGCGCTGTTCGCCGCCGCGAAGGCGCGCGGCACGACGGCGATCGTGCTGCGCCCGACCCTGGTCTACGGGGCCGGACGCGACCAGACCCTGACCCGCATCGCGGCGATGGCCCGGCGGGCCGGGGCGTTCCCGCTTCCGCGCGGCGCCGTCGGCCTGCGCCAGCCGGTGCACGTGGACGACCTGGCGGCGACCGCGCTGGCCGCGCTGGCCGCGCGCGGCGCCGGCGGCCGCGGCTATGACCTGCCCGGCGGCGAAACCCTGGCCTATCGCGACATGGTCGCGCGCGTCCTGGCGGCCCTGGAGCCACCCGCGCGCCTGGTGGAGCTGCCGGCGCCGCTGTTCGCGCTGCTCGCCGGCGCGCTGCGCGCCACCGGCCGGCTGCAGGGCTTCGGCGCCGAAGCGCAGGCGCGCCTGCGCCAGGACCTGGTGTTCGACCTCGCGCCGGCGGCCAGGGCGCTGGGGCACGCCCCGCGGGCCTTCAATCCCGACGCGGCGATGTTCCAGGCGCGATGAGCGCAGCGGCGCTCAGATCTCGCGCGCCGGCGGCAGCGGGCGCGCCTTGGCCAGCGCGCGCAGCGCGATCGCCGCCACGCCGCCCAGCACCAGTGCGCCACCGATCCACAGCTGCGGACCCGGCTCGTCGCCCCAGAACACGATGCCCAGCCCGACCGCCAGCAGCGGCGTCAGCAGCAGCCACGGCGTGAGCTGGGCCACCGGATGGCGCTGCAGCAGCAGGAAGTACACGCCGTGGCCCAGCAGCGAGGCCACCAGCGCCGAATAGGCCACGCCGATCCAGGCGCGCGGGCTGGCTTCGGCCAGCGCGGCCAGCCCGCCCGGCTCGAAGGCGAGGCTGATCGCCAGCAGCGGCCCGATCGCGATCAGCGCGCTCCAGCCCTGCTGGGTGACCAGGCCGATCCCGCCCAGCCGGCGCATCAGCACCGTGCCGAGGGCGAGGAACGCGGCCGAGGCGAGCATCGCCAGCATCGCCGCGGGCTTGTCGATGAGCGAGGGATCGAAGCCGATCACCATCACGCCGATGAAGCTCGCCGCGATCGCGGTGCCGGTGCGCCAGGCGAAGCGCTCGCCGAGCACCACCCATGCCAGCAGGGCGGACATCGGCACGTAGCTCTGCATCACGATCGCGACCGCGGACAGCTCGCCGGCCAGCCGCAGCGCCCAGAAGCTGAGGCCGAAATGCAGGACGTTCATGCACACGGCCACGGCCAGGAAGCGCGGCCACTGCGCGCGCCGCACCGGCTTGAGGAAGGGCGCCAGCACCAGCGCCACGATCGACATGCGCAGCGCGGTGTACAGGAAGGCCGGCAGCTCGAGCAGGGCATAGGCGGAGAACAGGAAGTTCCCCGCCCAGGCCAGGCAGATGGCCAGGACCAGCAGGAGGTCGCGAGGTGACATGCGGCATTGTCACCCGCGCGGCCCGCGGCCTACCAGCGCAGGCCGAGCCGGCGGTAGAGCTTGGCCAGCACCCAGGCGGGTCCGATCAGCAGGTAGACCAGGTCGGTCAGGAAGCTCGGCTTGCGGCCCTCGAGCTTGTGGCCGACGAACTGCGCGATCCAGGCGACGACGAACACCGGGATCGCGAGTTTCAGCAGGCCGCCTCGCCCCAGTTCGGCGAACAGCCACCAGGTCAGCGCCGAGAACGCCACGAACACCAGCAGCATGCCGACGCCGAGCGCACGCGAGCTGCGCTGGTAGAACAGCCACGCCGCGAACATCGGCAGCGCGGCCCAGATGCCCGGCTGGAACAGCGTGCCGGGCGCGGGGATGCACCACAGCAGGGCGATCACGCTCCACGCGATCGCCGGGACCGCCAGCACGTGGATGGCCTGGTTGGTGTGGTTGCGATGGTCGCCCGAATAGCTGTCGAACCAGCGGTCGATCGGGCGGTCTGCGTGTCCCTGCGCTGCCATGCGGGCTCCCCGGCGCGTGTCTCGCCAGAGCATAGGCCAAAAGCGGGCGCGGCTGGCGGGTCCTCAGCCGTCGTGGAGGGCGGCGTCCGGGATGCCCGGCCCAAGGCCCAGCCGCGCCCGGACTTCGGCGGCGACGCGCGCGGTCTCGCGCAGGGGCAGCGCCTCGAAGGGCATCGCCGCCGCGTCGAGCGGCCGGATGCGCCCGCGCGCGAGCAGGGCATCGACGAAGCGGCGCGGACGCCCGCGCATCGCCGTGGGCCGGTGGACGAAGACCGGCGCACGGGTGGCGCAGGCCTCGGACAGCATGTTGACCGAGTCGGCCGTGCAGGCCAGCAGGTCGGCCCAGGCCAGCATGCCGGCATACGGGTTGGCGCCGTCGCCCGCATCGGCCCAGCTGCGCGCGGGGACCGGCGGCGACCAGGCACGCAGCGCGGCGCGCACCGCGTCGGGCGTGCGGCGCGAGGCCACCACCATCAGGCTGCCGCCTTCGCGCAGCGCCATGGCGCCGGCGTCGCGCAGCAGCGTATCGAACTCCTCCACGCCGAAGCCGGCGTGGCCGCTGGGGCCGCCCACCAGCACCGCGATCCGCGGCGCGGGCAGGGCGGCCAGCGCGGGGAGTGCGCGGCGAGCCTCCGCCAGCCACGCGTCGTCCACCGGATGCAGGCTGCCGGCCAGGGTGATGACGTTGTCGCCGCGGAGGCCGTCGTGTTCGGGCGCCACGACCAGGTCCCAGTGCCGCGGCGGCAGGCGCGGATCGAGCACTTGGACCACGCGCGCGCCGTGCCCGCGCAGCAGGCGGGTGGCCAGTGCCGCCTGGCGTCCACAGCCCACCGCGAGCGCCGGCGGCGCGGACAGCAGGTCACTGAACGCCGGGCCGAACGCATGGCGGTCGCCCGGGCTCCTGCGCGGCGCCAGCCAGCGCCACGGCGCCCGCGGTTCCAGCACGTGGCCGGCAGCCGCGAGTGCGAGCGCCTGCGCCAGCGCCAGCGCCTGGCGCGCATTGCCGGCGCGGCCATCGCTCAGCGCCAGGGTGCGCGGTGCAGCGCCATCTGCGGGAATCGACACCATGCGTTGCGGCCGTGGGACGTGGGAACTCCGCCGGGACTCTACACTGGCGCTCCACTGCACCGAACCACGAGGGATCCTGATGTCCGAAGCGCTGTCCGACGCCACGCTCGCGCGCCTGTTCCGCGAAGCGCGCACCCACAACGCCATCGGTGGCGAGGTGGATGACGCCACCCTGCGCGCGCTGTACGACCTGGTGAAGTTCGCGCCCACCGAGGCCAACGCCTGTCCCGCGCGCTTCGTCTTCGTGCGTTCGCCCGAGGCCAAGGCGAAGCTCGCGCCCGCACTCAGCGACGGCAACCGCGACAAGACCCTCGCCGCGCCGGTGACCGTGATCGTGGGCCACGACATGGCGTTCTTCGACAAGCTGCCGGTGCTGTTCCCGCACACCGACGCGCGCTCGTGGTTCGCGGATTCGGACGAGGCGCGGCTGGATCGCGTCGGCCTGCGCGGCTCGAGCATGCAGACCGCCTACCTGATCCTCGCCGCGCGCGCGCTGGGCCTGGACTGCGGTCCGATGACCGGCTTCGACAACGCGATGGTCGACGCCGCGTTCTTCGCCGGCACGTCGGTCCGCTCCAACATCCTGGTCAACCTCGGCCATGGCGATGCGGCGCAGCTGTTCCCGCGCTCGCCGCGGCTGTCGTTCGACGAGGCCGCGCGCATCGAATGAGCGCCGTTGCCGGACAGGTTCCGGGCGGGCCGCGGCTGCGGCGCGCCGGCGCACGCGGCCACGTCGCGGGTGCCGGTGGCATCGACGCGGTCGAAGCCTTTTCCCGCGCGGACGCGATCGATCCGGCCTGGATGGGCTGGGGCGCGCTGCGCGTGCTGTCGACCCAGTCCTGGCCGCCCGGTGCCGCGCGCGACGAGGGCCGGGTCGCCAACATGGAGCGGCTGCTGCTGGTGCTGTCCGGGGCCATGGACGCCGACTGCGGCGAACTCGGCCGCCAGCGCGTCGAGGCCGGCGCAGCCCTGTACATCGGGGCCGGCCACGGCGTGGTCGTGCGGCTGGCCAACGCCTCGTCCACGCAGCCCCTGCGCCTGGTCGAAGCCTGGCTGCAGCCCGATCGGGTCAATGCGCCGCCGCGGATCGAGTTGCGGGCCGCTTCGCCTGCGCTCGATGCGGAGCATGCGGCTCCATCCGCGTCCGCGTGGACGCTGCTGGCCGCGGGAGAGGGACCCGTGGCGGGCGCATCCGCGGCGGTCGAAACTCCGGCCGCTGCCGCTGCCGCTGCCGCTGCCGCTGCCGCTGCCGCTGCCGCTGCCGCTGCCGCTGCCGCTGCCGCGAGTTCGCCCGCGTCGGCCGACCCGCTGCCCATCCGTCTGCGGGCGCAACTGCTGTCGGCCTGCCTGGCCCGGGGATCCAGCCTGGACCTGCCGGTGTGCGCTGCCGGCCGGTACTGGCTGGAGGTGATCGACGGCGAGCTGGTCGTGCAGGCCCCGGCGGCCGTCGCCGATCCCGGTCTGCGCTTGCTTGCGGGAGACGGCATGGCCTGGCCCGCAGACGGGCTGGCGCCCGTGGCCGTGGCTGCCGCTGGCGATCGTCCGGCCCGCGTGCTGCTCGTCGCCCTTCCGGCCTGAGCGGACCCGCGCCGCCGGGGCAGGCTAAACTGTCGCGGTTCCCCAGCCCCGGTCACGCCACGATGTCCACCGCCCAGCCGCAGCCCGCCAACGCCGAGAAGCAGTACGAGGTGCGTCGCGCCGACCTGCCGCTGAGCTGCCCGCTGCCGGCGATGGCGCTGTGGAACTCGCATCCGCGCGTCTACCTGCCGATCGAGAGCGAAGGCGGCCAGTCCGACTGCCCGTATTGCGGCGCCCATTTCGTCCTGGTCGACTGAGCGCGGCGCCGCGGGCCGCCGGCACGTGCCCCGGCCGCTGACCGTCCTGCAGCTGCTGCCGGCCCTCGAGTCCGGCGGGGTCGAACGTTCCACCCTGGAAGTGTCCGCGGCCCTGGTCGCGGCGGGACACCGCGCGCTCGTCGCCTCGGCCGGCGGACGCCTGCTGCCCGCGCTGCTTGCCAGCGGCGCGGAGCATGTGGAACTCGACCTCGGCCGCAAGTCGCTCGCGACCCTCGGCCTGGTGCGGCCGCTGCGACGGCTGATGGCGGAGCAGGGCGTCGACATCGTCCATGCGCGCTCGCGCCTGCCGGCGTGGATCGGCTGGCGCGCGCTGCAGGGCCTGCCCGTCGCGTCGCGTCCGCGCTTCGCCACCACGGTCCACGGCCTCAATTCGCCCTCGCGCTACAGCCGGGTGATGGTGCGCGGCGAGCGCGTGGTCTGCGTTTCCGACACCGTCCGCGACTACGTCCTGCGCCACTACCCGGACACCGACCCGGCGCGGCTGCGGGTGATCCCGCGCGGGATCGATCCGGCGGCGTTTCCCCGCGCGGCCTTCCCGGACCGCGCCGCGCGCGCCGCCGCCGCCCTCGAAGCGCCGAACCTGGCCGGCGATGGCCCGCTGCTGCTGCTCCCGGGGCGCGGCACGCGGCTGAAGGGCCATGCCGATGCCCTGGAGCTGCTGGCCGCGCTGCGCGCCGACGGCCTCGATGCCCGGCTGTGGATGCCCGGTGCCCGCGACCCGGCGCGCGCGGCCTACGTCGCGGAGCTCGAGGCCCGCGCGGCCGTGCTCGGCGTGGCCGGGGCGCTCGCGATCACGCCGCCCACCGCCGCGATCGCCGCGGCCTACGCCGCCTGCGACCTGGTGCTGCAGCTCTCGCGCAAGCCCGAGGCCTTCGGCCGCACGGTGATCGAAGCGCTGGCCAGCGGCCGCCCGGTGCTGGGCTGGGACCACGGTGGCGCGGGCGAGCTGCTGCGCGAGCTGCAGCCCGCCGGCACGGTCCAGCCCTTCGACGCGTCCGCGCTGCACGCCGGCGCGGGCGCGCTGCTCGCCCGCGGCGCGTCCGCAGCGGCTACGATTCCAGCGCTGCCCCGCCGCTACACGCTCCGGTCCATGCAGGACGCCACGCTCTCGGTCTATGACGAACTCCGCTGACGCCGCCATTCCACCGCACAGGAGCGCCGCCACCGGCTGGCGCTGGGCGCCGCACTGGGTACTGGCCTTCGTCGCGCTGTGGCCGGCACCGGGCTATGCCGAAGGCATCGTGGTGCTCGGCGCGCTGGCGGCGATCATCAAGCTCGCCGCCAGCCGCTTCCGCGGCGGCGCGCAGCTGCTCAGCGGCCCGGCGTGGGCGCTGACCAGCGTGCTGTTCTTCGCCTATTGGCTGCCCGAGCTGCTGTCGACGGTGGGTTCGGTCGATGCCGGGCGCGCGCTGCGCGAGGCTGCCGTCGACCTGCGCTACCTGCCGTTCCTGTGGCTGGTGGCGATCGCCGTGGCCGACGACCGTGGCCGGCGGCTGACCTTCACCGGGCTCGCGGTCATCGTCGCGATCTGGACGCTCGACGCGCTGGTCGAGGTGGCCTTCGACACCAGCCCGCTGTTCTGGGGGATCGATGCCGCCAAGCAGGCGATCAGCGGCCGGCCGATGTGCAACCTCGACGAACTGGCCGAGGCCGACCGCCTGGGCGGCGTGCTCGGGCCCTGCAACCTGAAGCTGGGCGTGGTGCTGGCGAGCCTGTCGCCGTTCGCGCTGTATGCCGCCGGCCGGCGCTGGAGCACGCTCGGCTGGGTCGTCGCGGCCGCCGCGATCGGGGTCGCGATCGTGTTCGCCGGTTCGCGCGCCTCGTGGCTCACCTATGCGCTGGTGCTGCTGCTGTCGGGCTGGCGCCTGCTCGGATGGAAGCGCCTGCTCGGCGTGTTCGCCGGCGGCGTGCTGGTGACGCTGGCGATCGCGATCACCTCGCCCGAGGTGCGCGACCGGTTCGAGCGCACCACCCAGGCCTTCCAGGCCAGCTCCACCGGGGTCGATGCCGCGCTGTCCGGGCGCACGCGGATCTGGGGCGCGGCGCTCTGCATGGTGCGCGAGCATCCGCTCAACGGCGTGGGCGCGCGCGGCTTCCGCGAAGCCTTCCCGGCCTGTGACCCCGAGGCTGGCGCACCCGCGGCCTGGGGTGCCGGCCCTGCGCTGCACGCGCACCAGATCGTGCTCGAGGTGCTGAGCGAGACCGGCATCGTCGGCCTGCTGCTGTGGCTGTCGGGCGTCGCCCTGGCGCTGCGTGCGTGGCGCTTCGCCTCGGCCGCCGCCCGCGAACGCGCGCGTCCGGCGATGCTCGCGCTGCTGGTGACGGTGTTCCCGCTCAACACCCACCTGGCGTTCTATTCCACCTTCTGGGGCGCGCTGACCCTGATGCTGGCGGCGCTGTATGCCGGCAGCCTGCTGGCGCGCGCCGGCCAGGCGCCACCGGACCCGGACGCCGCCACGCCGGCGCCCGCTCAGTAGGCCGAGCTGCCGTCCGGCTGGCGCTTGAAGCGGCGGTGGATCCACAGGTACTGCGCCGGCGCCGCGCGCGCCATGGTCTCGATCGCGGCCATCACTTCGGCGGTATCGGCGGTGGCGTCGCGCGAGGGAAAGCCCTCGGCGGCCGGGAACAGGCGCAGCGTGTAGCCGCCGTCGGCGCGGCGCGCATGCTGGAAGAACAGCACCGCGGCGCCCGACATCCGCGCCAGCTGGTGGGTCGAGGCGAGGCTGTTGGCGGGGCGTCCGAAGAACGGCACGTACACGCTTTCGCCACGGCTCGGGTCCTGGTCGGGCGCGTACCACAGCAGGCCGCCGCGCTTGAGGTGGCGCACCGTGCCGCGCAGGTCCTGCTTGGGGAACATCGCGGCGGCATAGCGCATGCGTCCGCGACGCACCGCCCATTCCATCGCCGGCTGCGCGTGCGGGCGGTACATGCCGGCCAGCGGCACGTGGTCGCACATCAGCCGCCCGCAGACCTCGAGCGTGGTGAAGTGGCCGCTCACCACGATCACGCCGCGGCCGCCGGCGCGCGCGGCCTCCATGTGTTCCAGGCCTTCGACCACCAGGCCGCGCCGCAGCGGCGCCACCGAGCCCCACCAGGCGCGCGCGAACTCGAACAGGCCGGTGCCGATGGCGGCGAAGTGCTCGCGCAGCAGCGCCTCGCGCGCGGCCGCGTCCAGTTCCGGGAAACACAGCTCGAGGTTGCGCGCGGCCACGCGGCGGCGTGCCGGCAGCACGCGCTGCAGCAGCACGCCGATCGCGCGGCCCAGCACGCGCTGCAGCGTCCAGGGCAGGCGCGCCAGCAGCGCCATCGCGCCGATGCCGATCCAGGTCGGCCAGTTCCGCAGGCCCAGCGGCGGTGTGTCGGCGTGGGTGGTCATGGCTGGATTCTACCGGCGTACGCGGCACCGGCCGCCCGCTGCCGCGGCGGCTTCGCTATCCTTGGTGCATGGAGGCCACCCCCCGAGACCGCGCCGTCGAACGCCTGCTGCGCGGCCTGTACTCGGCCATGCTGTATGTGCTGGCGCCGGTCACCGTCTACCACCTGATCTGGCGCGGCTTCCGCCAGGCCGAATACCTCGAGCGCTGGGGCGAGCGCTACGCCGCCTACCGCACGCCGCCGCTGGACGGCTGCATCTGGGTGCACGCGGTCTCCGTGGGCGAGGTCAACGCCGCCGCGCCGCTGGTCAACGCGCTGCTCGAGGAGCGGCCGGACCTGCGCCTGCTGGTCACCACCATCACCCCGACCGGATCGACGCGCGTGCGCGCGCTCTGGGGCGACCGCGTCGAGCACGTCTACCTGCCATACGACCTCTCGGGCGCGGTGCGCCGCTTCCTGGCGCACTTCCGCCCGCGGCTGGCCCTGGTGCTGGAAACCGAACTCTGGCCGAACCTGCTGTTCTGCTGCCGCGACCACGGCGTGCCCGCCTACCTGGTCAACGCGCGGCTGTCGGAGCGTTCGCTGCGTGGCTACCGCGCGCTGCGTCCGCTGGTCGGGCGCGCGCTGCGCACGCTGGCCGGGGTTGCCGCGCAGTCGGATGCCGACGCCGGGCGCTTCGTCCTGCTCGGCGCGCACCAGGAGGCGGTGTCGGTGCTCGGCAACCTCAAGTTCGACATCCGCATCGACGGAACCGCGCGCCGCACGGCGGCCGCCTTCGCCACCCACAGCGGCGGGCGCCGGGCCTGGATCGCCGCCAGCACCCACCCCGAAGAGGAGGCCGCGGTGATCGCCATGCACCGGCGGCTGCGCGCGCGCTGGCCGGACCTGCTCCTGCTGTGGGCGCCGCGGCACCCGGAACGCTTCCGGCCCGTCGCGCAGGCCTGCGTCGAGGCGGGATGGCGCGTGGCGACGCGCAAGCTGACCCAGTGGCCCGACGGCGGCGACGACGTGTTCGTGATCGACACCCTGGGCGAACTGGTGCACTTCTACGCCTGCGCCGAGGTCGCCTTCGTCGGCGGCAGCCTGCAGGCCGTGGGCGGGCACAACCTGCTCGAGCCCGCGGCGCTCGGCGTGGCGGTCGTCACCGGTCCGCACCTGCACAACTTCGCCGACATCGCCCAGCGCATGGACGAGGCCGGCGCGCTGCGCATCGGCGCCGATGCCGACGCGGTGGTGGCGGAGCTGGACGCGCTGCTGGGCGACGAGGCCGCGCGCGCGGCGATGGTGGTCGAGGGGCAGCGGCTGGTGAAGGAAGGCCGCGGTGCGCTCGCGCTGACCCTGGACATGATCAGGCCGGCGTTGCCGCCGGCCTGAGCGTGCGCGGAGCGGGCGGCCGGACTCAGCCGCCGCTGGTGACCTGGGTGTCCGGCGTCGCGGCCTCGGCGGTCAGCAGGCGGTTGATCTCCTGCACGTCGTCGATCCCGAGGGTGCCGGCGGCCTGCGCCAGCAGCAGCCGGTTCTGCAGGAAGTTGTAGCGGGCCAGGGCGTACTCGCGCTCGGCGTTGAACAGGTTCTGCTGGTTGATCAGCACGTCGACGACGGTACGCGTGCCGACTTCGAGCCCGACCTGCGAGGCCTCGTAGGCGCTGCGGGCGGAGACCAGCGCCTGGCGGCGGGCGGCGATCTCGGACACGCCGGCGACCACGGTCTGGTAGGCGTTGCGGGTGTTGCGGTCCAGCGAGCGGCGGGACTGCTCGAGCTGCTGCTCGGAGATGTCGCGGCGCGACAGCGCCTGGCGGACCTGCGACTGGGTCGCGCCGCCGGCGAAGATCGGCACGGTCAGGGTCAGGCCCACGCTGTGGCCTTCGCCGGTCGAGGTGCCGCCCACGCCGCCCGGGCCGAGGTCGCCCCAGGCCGCGCCGTTGTCATAGCCCGCGCCCAGCGTCAGCCGCGGCAGGTGGCCCGAGCGCGCGGTGTTGACGCTGTGCTCGGAGGCGCTGAGGGCGTACTCGGCCGCGCGCAGCGACGGATTGTTCTCCATCGCGGTGGCCAGCCAGCGGCCCAGGCCGTCGCCCTCGGGCGCCTGCGGCTGGAAGTCCTCCGGCAGGGCGCGCAGCGTGCGCACCGGGCGCCCGGTGATTTCCGCCAGCGCCTGGTAGGCGTCTTCCAGCGCATTGCGCGACAGGATGGTGTTGGCGCGCGCGGCGTCGTACTGGGCGCGCGCCTCGTGCACGTCGGTGATCGGCGCCAGGCCGACCTCGAGGCGCTTGTCGGCGAAGTCGAACTGTTTCTGCAGCGCGGCCTCGGCGGCCTCGGACGCGGCCAGGGTCTCGATCGCCACCAGCACGTTGAAGTACGCCGCCGAGGTGCGGGTGATCAGCTCGTGGTTGGCGGCGTCGAGGTCGAAGCCGGCGGCCACGTCGAGGTCGCTCTGGGCGCGCAGGTTGGAGATCGCGCCCAGGTCGAACACCGTCTGGCTGAGGTCGACGCCCATGCTGCGGCGGCGCGCGTCGCCGTCGACGCCGGCGGCGTAGCTGCGGCTCAGCGAGGCGCTGCCGTTGATCTGCGGCAGCAGCGCCGCGCGCGCCTGGACCCGGCCTTCGCGCGAGATGTCGCGGCTGGACTCCGAGATCGCCAGCTGGGTGTCGCTGCTGCGTGCCAGCTCGTAGGTCTGCAGCAGGTCTTCGGCCGAGGCCGCGGCGGGCAGCAGGGCGAGGAGAAGCGCGAGTGCGAGGGGACGACGGGTCATCGGGGAGTCCTTGTGGGGGCGGCGGTCAGAGCGAGAACGCCGGGACGGGCGCCGCTCCGGCCAGGTAGGCGAGGTCGGTTTCGAACAACGATTCCAGGCGCGGTCCGTTGACGTCGGCATGCACCAGCACCGCCTCCATTGCCGGCGCGCGGCCGCGGACCACGAACAGGCGTCCGCCCGGGCGCAGCCAGCCGAGGAAGCGCTCGGGGATGCTGTCGACGGCACCGCCGACGACGATCGCGTCGAACTGGCGGCCCGGCTCCCAGGCGAAGGCGTCGGCGTGCGCCACCGAGACATTGGTCGCGCCCTGGGCGAGCAGCGTCGCCTGTGCATGGGCCGCAAGATCGGCATGGCGCTCGATCGAGGTCACCGAGCGCGCGAGGCGTCCCAGGCAGGCGGCCAGGAAGCCGCTGCCGGTGCCGATGTCGAGCACGTCCTCGGTTCCGTCCAGCGCGAGCGCCTGCAGCACGCGGCCCTCGACCACCGGCTTCATCATCGATTCGCCCTGCGCCAGCGGCAGCGCGATGTCGGCATAGGCCAGCGCACGGTGCGCCTCGGGCACGTAGGCCTCGCGCGGCAGGCGCAGAAGCACGTTGAGCACGCGCGGATCGAGCACGTCCCAGGGGCGGACCTGCTGCTCGACCATGGCTTCACGGGCTTTGGCGAAATCGAGGGTCATGGTGTCGGAGCCTGGCTGATCGGGGGGACCGGCCATTTTACGTCGAATCGCCGGGATTGGCCGGGACAGCATCGCCGCCGCGCCGGCGGCGCACTGAGTGCCGGAAGTCACCGGGCCGGCCGGCGGCGGGTCAAGGCGCCGGGCGAACGGCGTAGGCGCGCAGGAAGGTGTCGACGGTCGCCTGGATGTGGGCCTCGACATCGAATCCGGCCAGCGCATCGCAGCCCATCACCAGGCGCGGATGCAGGTCGCCGCGGAGCAGGGCGAAGAACTGGCTCGCCGCGCGCGCAGGATCGTCCACCGCGAGCTCGCCGGCCGCGGTGCGCCGCGCCAGCAACGCGGCGAAGCCCGACTGCAGGTGGCCGGCGCCGGCGCTCCAGAAGCGGTCGGCCAGGGTGCAATCCGCGCGCAGCGACGCACACATCAGGCGGAAGCCGGACACCGCTTCGGGGGAGGCCATGAGCGCGTACACCGCGCGGGCGATTCCGGCCAGCCGCTCCGGGAGCGGCTGGTGCGGCGCCGGCGTGAACAGCGTGGTCGGGACCTGGTCGTCGCAGTAGGACTCGACCGCATCGATGAACAACGCGTCCTTGTCGCCGAAATGGCTGTAGACGGTCAGCTTGGAGACCCCGGCGCGGGCGGCGATCTGGTCCATGCTGACGCCCTCGAATCCGTGTTCGAGGAACAGCGCCTTGGCCGCATCCAGGATCGCCGCGCGCTTGGCGGGATCCTTGGGACGGCCCGGCGCGGGGCGCTGTACCGCCTGGCTGTCGCTGGGCTTGGACATCGGCACTCAAATACTGGACCGTGTAGTTCTGTAACTATAGCATCGCGCTTCGCGGCAGGCCGCGGACGACCGATCAGGAGCGACGATGTCGGGGATGCGAAGGATCCGCTGGGCGGTCCCGGGTGCGATCGCGCTGGTGCTGGCCGCATGCGGCGACGGCACGGTGCCGGAGCCGCCGCCGCGCGCGGTGCTGGTGGCGCAGCCGCAGCCGGGGTCCGCCCTGGCGCGCAGCTTTCCGGGCGAGATCCGCGCGCGCGCCGAAACGCCGCTCGGCTTCCGGGTCGGCGGCGAACTGGTGCGGCGCCTGGTCGACGTGGGTGACCGGGTCGCGCGCGGCCAGCTGCTGGCGGTGATCGATCCGGCCGACTTCGAGGCCCAGGCCCGCGCCGCCAGCGCGCGACTGGCGGCGGCCGAGGCGCAGCTCACGCGCGCGGCGGCCGATCGCGCGCGCTACGCGACCCTGGCGCGCGACCAGCTGGTCAGCCGCTCGGCGCTCGACGCCCAGGACGCCGCATGGCGCGCCGCGGACGGCGAGGTGCGCGCGGCGCGCGCGCAGGCCGAGGTGGCCGGCAACCAGGCCAGCCATGCGGAGCTGCGCGCACCGGCCGACGGCGTGATCGCGAGCCGGCAGGCCGAAGCCGGGCAGGTGGTCGCGGGCGGGCAGGCGGTGTTCACCCTGGCCGGCGACGACGGTCGCGAAGTCGCGATCGCGCTGCCGGAGTCGGCCGTGGGCGATTTCAGCGTCGGCCAGCCGGTCGAGGTCGAGCTGTGGTCGGCGCCGGGCGAGCGCCTGCGCGGCCGCTTCCGCGAGATCTCGCCGGCGGCCGATCCGGTGGCGCGCACCTATGCCGCGCGGGTCGCGCTGGAAGAGGCCGACGCCGCCCGCGTCGCACTCGGCCAGAGCGCGAAGGTCCATGTGACCGGTGCCGGTGCCGCCCTGTCGGTGCCGCTGTCCGCGATCCAGGCCGACCGCGACGGCAGCGCGAGCGTCTGGGTGTTCGACCAGGGCCGCGTGCGCGCGGCCAGGGTCGAAACCGGGCGGTTGGGCGCGGAGCGGGCGCCGGTGACGTCAGGCCTGGCCGCCGATGACTGGGTGGTCGTGGCAGGCGGCCACCTGCTGCGCGAAGGCCAGGACGTGCGCGCCGTGGATCTGCGCAACCGGCCGGTCGCCGCGTCGCGATGAGCGCCCCGTCGCGCTTCAACCTGTCGGAGTGGGCGCTGCGCAATCGCGCGCTGGTGCTCTACGTGATGCTGGTCGCGGCCCTGGTCGGGGCCTGGTCGTACCGGCAGCTGGGCCAGTCCGAGGATCCGCCCTTCACCTTCAAGGCGATGGTGGTGCGCACGCTGTGGCCCGGCGCAAGCGCCGAGGACGTCGCGCGCCAGGTCACCGACCGCATCGAGCGCGCGGTGATGGAAACCGGTCGCTACCAGATGGTGCGCGCGTACTCGCGGCCCGGCGAATCGCAGGTGATCTTCATGGCCACCGATTCGCTGCCTTCGCGCGACGTACCCGAGCTCTGGTACCAGGTGCGCAAGAAGGTCGGCGACATCCGCGCCACCCTGCCGGCGGACGTGGTCGGGCCGTTCTTCAACGACGAGTTCGGCGACACTTTCGGCAACATCTACGCGTTGACCGGCGACGGCTTCGACTATGCCGTGCTCAAGGACTACGCCGAGCGCATCGAGCTGGAGCTGCAGCGCCAGCCTGACGTGGGCAAGGTCGAACTGATCGGCCTTCAGGACGAGAAGGTCTTCATCGAGGCCAGCAACGTGCGCCTGGCCAACCTCGGCATCGCGCCGGGCGCGATCCAGCAGGCGCTGGCGCAGCAGAACGCGGTCACCCCGACGGGCTTCGTCGAGACCGCCAGCGATCGCGTGCAGCTGCGCGTGGACGGCGCCTTCCGCTCGATCGACGACATCCGCGCGCTGCCGGTGCGCGCCGGCGACCGGACGCTGCGCCTGGGCGACGTCGCCGAAGTCACCCGCGGCTACGCCGACCCGGCCGCCCCGCGCATGCGCTTCATGGGCGAGGAGGCGATCGGCATCGGCGTGGCGCTGCGCGCGGGCGGCGACATCCTGGCCCTGGGCGAGACCCTGGCGTCCGAGGCCGCGCGCCTGGAGGCGACGCTGCCGCTGGGCATGGCGCTGCACAAGGTCTCCGACCAGCCGGCCGCGGTGCGCGAATCGGTGGGCGAGTTCGTCAAGGTGCTGGCCGAGGCGGTGGTGATCGTGCTGCTGGTCTGCTTCTTCTCGCTGGGCCTGCGCACCGGACTGGTGGTGGCGGTCTCGATCCCGCTGGTGCTGGCGATGACCTTCGCGGCGATGCACGCGTTCGGCATCGGCCTGCACAAGGTCTCGCTGGGTGCGCTGGTGCTGGCGCTGGGCCTGCTGGTGGACGACGCGATCATCGCGGTCGAGATGATGGCCATCCGCATGGAGCAGGGCGACAGCCGCTTCACCGCCGCCGGCTATGCCTGGTCGCATACCGCCTTGCCGATGCTGACCGGCACGCTGGTGACCGCCGCCGGCTTCCTGCCGATCGCGACCGCGGCCTCGTCGGTGGGCGAGTACACGCGTTCGCTGTTCCAGGTGGTGACGATCGCGCTGGTGGTGTCGTGGATCGCCGCCGTGCTGTTCATTCCCTGGCTGGGCGAGAAGATGCTGCCGGACTTCGCCGGCCGCGCGCCGCCGAAGCCGGGTTCGCTGGCCGCGCGCCATCGCGCCTGGCGCGAACGCCTGGCCGACCGCTGGCCGCAGTACGCCTTCGCGCTCGGGCCGCGGGAGCCGCACGCGCACGACAAGGACCCCTACCAGCGGCCCTTCTACCGCCGCCTGCGCCGCCTGCTCGGCTGGTGCCTGGTGCACCGCTGGCTGGTGATCACCGCGACCGTGGCCCTGCTGGTGCTGTCGCTCCTGGGCTTCCGCTTCGTGCCGCAGCAGTTCTTCCCGGATTCGCAGCGGCTCGAGCTGATGGTCGACCTCGAGCTGGCCGAGGGCGCCTCGCTGCGCGCGACCGACGCCGCCGCGCGCCGCCTGGAAACCCTGCTGGCCGGGCGCGCCGACGTCGACAACCACGTCGCCTACATCGGCACCGGCTCGCCGCGCTTCTACCTGCCGCTGGACCAGCAGCTGCCGCAGACCAACCTGGCCCAGTTCGTGGTGCTGGCGCGCGACGTCGAAGGCCGCGAGGCGCTGCGCGACTGGCTGATCGACAAGGCCGCGCCGCGGTTCCCCGAGCTGCAGCTGCGCGTGACGCGGTTGGAAAACGGGCCTCCGGTGGGCTATCCGCTGCAGTTCCGCGTGTCCGGCGAGCACGCCGACCGCGCCCGGGACATCGCCCGCCAGGTCGCGGACCAGGTGCGCGCGAATCCGCACGTGGCCAACGTCAACCTGGACTGGGACGAGCCGAGCAAGGTGGTGCGCCTGGTGGTCGACCAGGAGCGTGCACGCGTGCTGGGCGTCGACTCGCAGGGGCTGGCGCGCTTCCTCTCGGCCTCGCTGTCCGGGCAGGCGGTGGCGGTCTACCGGGAAGGCGACGCGCTGATCGAAGTGCTGGTGCGCGGCTCGCTGGACGAGCGCTCCGGGCTCGACACGCTGGGCGACCTGGTCGTGCACGGTGCCGGCGGCCGGCCGGTGCCGCTGTCGCAGGTCGCGCGGCTGGAGTACGCATTCGAGGACGGGATCATCTGGCACCGCGACCGCCTGCCGACGGTCACCGTACGCGCCGACGTGCGCGGCGACGCGATGCCGGCTAGCGTGGTGGCCGAGATCCTGCCGACGCTGGAAGGCATCCGCGCAGCACTGCCCGCGGGCTACCTGCTGGAGACCGGCGGCACGCTGGAGGACTCCGCGCGCGGCCAGGACTCGATCAAGGCCGGGATGCCGCTGTTCCTGTTCGCGGTGGCGACCCTGCTGATGCTGCAGCTGCGCAGCTTCCCGCGCAGCCTGCTGGTGTTGGCCACCGCGCCGTTGGGCCTGGTGGGCGCGGTGCTGTTCCTGCTCGTGTTCCGCGTGCCGTTCGGTTTCGTCGCGCTGCTGGGCACGATTGCGCTGGCCGGCATGGTGATGCGCAACTCGATCATCCTGGTCGACCAGATCCAGCAGGACATCGACGCCGGGCACGCGCGCTGGGACGCGGTGATCGACGCCACCGTGCGCCGCTTCCGGCCGATCGTGCTGACCGCGCTGGCGGCGATCCTGGCGATGATCCCGCTGTCGCGCAGCGTGTTCTTCGGCCCGATGGCGGTGGCGATCATGGGCGGGCTGACGGTCGCAACGGTGCTGACGCTGCTGTTCGTCCCGGCCCTGTACGCCGCCTGGTTCCGCGTGCGCCGCGACGAGCCGATTCCTGCCCGCCGCGCCCCCCTGTAGGAGCAGCTACAGCTGCGATCCGCCCTCGCCGGCTTCAATCCGCCCCAAGCAGCTCCGCCCGCGGGCCGGCCACGGGTGACACATGGGCCTGCGCCGCGCAGCCGGCCTGGTTGAAGCCGGCAACCATGGCCGGCGTTGCGGCCTCGGCTTCGGCGCGGGATTCGAACCAGGCGAAGCAGGTCGGGCCGCCGCCGGAGATGCTGGCGCCGAGTGCACGGTGGTCCATGGCGGCCTGCTTCACGGCGGCGAAGCCGGGGATGAGCGGTGCGCGCCGGGGTTCGACCAGGATGTCGCGCAGGCCTTCGGCGATCAGTGCGGCGTCGGCGCGCGCAAGGCCGGTGAGGAACACTGCCAGGTGTGCGGAATGCGCCACGACCTGCGGCAGTGGATAGGGTTCGGACAGGACGGCACGCGCGCGGCGCGTCTCGAGCACCAGGTCGGGCTGCACGGCCACGCAATGCAGCCACTCGGGGACGTCCAGTCGCAGCAGCCGTGTCTGCGTGGCCAGTGCGACGCCCCCGACCAGCATCGGCCCGACGTTGTCGCCCTGGCGGCTGTGGGTCGAGGCCCATTCGCCTTCGAGGGCGAAGGGATAGAGCGCCTCGCGCGACAGGGGCGCGTCGAGCAGGGCGTTGGCCGCCACCAGGGCCGCGACGCAGGACGCCGCCGAGCCGCCCAGGCCCGAGCCCAGCGGAATGCCCTTGTCGAGTTCGATCGCGAAGCCATGGGCGAGTCCGAGGGCCTCGCGCAGCGCCATGAGCGCGCGACCGGCGGTGTTCGCGGCCGCTTCCAGGGGAATGTCTTCGATGCCGCGGACCCTGCCGCGCACGGCGTCCACGCGCACCAGGGGTTGCTGGATCAGCCGGACGGTGGCGATGTCGCGCGGCCCGTCGATCGCGTGGCCGAGCAGGTCGAAGCCGACGCCGATGTTGCCCACGCTGGCGGGGGCGAACGCGCGGGCCTGTGTCGGGTGCAGGGTCATGCGCTGATTGTCACATCCGGCGTGCTCCCCGGCAGCCGTCGGTGCAGCGACGCCCTGCGCGGCATTGCCACGCCGCCCATGGCGTTGCTGCGCCGCCGCAAGCAGCGCCGGCGCTTGCGCCTAGACTGGGGCCGCTTGCGACGGCCGGGGCGTCCGGCCGCCAGCCACGGGGGGCGCAGTGAACCCGACCGATATCCGCGATCCCGACACCTTCCACAAGGTCGTCGACTGCCAGTGGGCCTGTCCCGCGCACACGCCGGTTCCCGAGTACATCCGCCTGATCGCCGCCGGCCGGTTCGCCGACGCGTACATGGTCAACTGGGTGAGCAACGTGTTCCCGGGGATCCTCGGCCGCACCTGCGACCGTCCCTGCGAGCCCGCCTGCCGCCGCGGGCGGGTCGAAGAGAACAACGGTCCGCCGTCGATGCGCGACAAGCCGCAGCCGGTGGCGATCTGCCGCCTGAAGCGCGTTGCCGCCGACCACAAGGGTGATGTCAGCGGGCGCATGCCCCGGCCCGCGGTCCAGCGCAACGGCCGCCGCATCGCCTGCGTCGGCGCCGGGCCCTCTTCACTCACGGTGGCCCGTGATCTCGCGCCGCTGGGCTACGACATCACGGTGTTCGAGGCGGACCCGAAGGCGGGCGGCTTCATGCGCACCCAGGTGCCGCGGTTCCGCCTGCCGGAAGAGGTGATCGACGAGGAGACGGGTTACATCCTCGACATGGGCGTGGAATTCGTCGGTGGCCGGCGCATCGACTCGATGCGCGACCTGCTTAGGCAGGGTTACGACGCGATCTTCGTCGGCAGCGGCGCGCCGCGCGGGCGCGACCTGGACCTGCCGGGGCGGAAGGAGTGTGCCGACAGCATCCGCGTCGGCCTCGACTGGCTGGCCAACGTCTACTTCGGCCACGTCACCCGGGTCGGCCGTCGCGTGCTGGTGCTGGGCGGCGGCAACACCGCGATGGACTGCTGCCGCTCGGCGCGGCGGCTGGGCGGGGACGAGGTGACGGTGGTGGTGCGTTCGGGCTTCGACGAAATGAAGGCCAGCCCCTGGGAAAAGGAAGATGCGATGCACGAGGGCATCCCGATCCTCGACTACCGCGTGCCCAAGGCCTTCGAACACGCCAGTGGCCGGCTGACCGGCATGCGTTTCGAGCGCGTGCGCGCGGAGTACGACGAGCGTGGCCGCCGTCGACTGGTGCCCACCGGCGAGCCGGACGAGGTGATTCCCTGCGACGAGGTGCTGATCGCCGTCGGGCAGGAGAACGCCTTCCCGTGGATCGAGCGCGATCTCGGCATCGACTTCGACGAGTGGGGCATGCCGGTGGTCGACACGGTCACCCATCAGTCCTCGCTGCCGCAGGTGCTGTTCGGCGGCGACGCGGCCTTTGGGCCGAAGAACATCATCTGGGCGGTGGCGCACGGCCACGCCGCGGCGATCTCGATCGACCGCCTGCTGCAGGGCGGGGACCCGTACGAGCGCCCCGCGCCGGGCGTCACCCTGGCCTCGCAGAAGATGGGCATCCACGAGTGGCGCTACGACAACGCGGTCTCGCCCGACGAGCGCTTCGCGGTGCCGTGGTCGGAGGCGGCGAAGAAGCTCGACAGCATGCATGTCGAAGTCGAGCTCGGCTTCGACGCCGCGACCGCATGGAAGGAGACCCAGCGCTGCCTCAACTGCGACGTGCAGACGGTCTTCACCGATGACAAGTGCATCGAGTGCGATGCCTGCGTCGACATCTGTCCCACCGACTGCATCACCTTCACCATCAACGGCGAGGAGGGCGAACTGCGCACGCGCCTGACCGCGCCGGCGCTCAACCTCGACCAGCCGCTGTATGTGTCCGGGCCGCTGAAGACGGCGCGGGTGATGGTCAAGGACGAAGACGTCTGCCTGCACTGCGGCCTGTGCGCCGAGCGCTGCCCGACCGGCGCCTGGGACATGCAGCAGTTCCTGCTGCGCGAAACGCACGCCGGCGGCGACCGCGCCGCGGTGAACACGGAGGCCGTGGCATGACGCCTGCGCACGCGCCGCTGCGGGCGGTCAACGACTTCGTGGTCAAGTTCGCCAACGTGAACGGGTCGGGCTCGGCTTCGGCCAACGAACTGTTCGCGAAGGCGATCCTGCGCATGGGCGTGCCGGTCGGCCCGCGCAACATCTTCCCCTCGAACATCCAGGGGCTCCCGACCTGGTACGAGGTGCGGGTCAGCGAGCGCGGCTGGCTGGGCCGCCGCGGCGGCGTCGACATGATGGTGGCGATGAACCCGCAGACCTGGGACGCCGACGTCGCCGAGATCGAGCCCGGCGGCTACCTGTTCCACGACAGCAGCAAGCCCATGCCGCGGTCGCGCTTCCGCGACGACATCACCGCCATCGGCGTGCCGCTGACGGACATCTGCAACACGCACTACAGCGATCCGCGCCAGCGCCAGCTGTTCAAGAACATCATGTACGTGGGCGCGCTGTCGGCGCTGCTGGACATCGACACGGCGGTCATCGAAGCGCTGATCGGCGAGCAGTACCGCAGCAAGCCGAAGCTTCTGGCGCCGAACATCGAGGCGCTGCACCTGGGCCGCGACTGGGTGCGCGAACACCTGCCGCATCCGATCGGCCTGCGCGTGCAGCCGGCCGACGCGGTCGGCGACCGGATCTTCGTCGACGGCAACGACGCCGCGGCGCTGGGCTGCGTGTACGGCGGCGCGACGGTCTGCGCCTGGTATCCGATCACGCCCTCGTCCTCGCTGGCCGAGGGCTTCCAGAAGTACTGCCAGAAGTACCGCGTCGACGGCGAGGGCCGCGCCCGCTACGCCATCATCCAGGCCGAGGACGAGATCGCTTCGATCGGCATGGTGGTCGGCGCCGGCTGGAACGGCGCGCGCGCCTTCACCACGACCTCCGGCCCCGGCGTATCGCTGATGAACGAGTTCATCGGCCTGGCCTACTTCGCCGAGATTCCGGTGACGATCCTCAACGTGCAGCGCGGCGGGCCGTCCACCGGCATGCCCACCCGCACCCAGCAGTCCGACGTGCTGGCCTGCGCCCATGCATCGCACGGTGATACCAAGCATGTGCTGCTGTTCCCCGAAGACCCGCGCGAATGCTTCGACTTCGCCGCCGCCGCGCTGGACCTGGCCGACCGCCTGCAGACGCCGGTGTTCGTGATGAGCGACCTCGACATCGGCATGAACCAGCGGCTGTGCGCGCCGTTCGCGTGGGACGACGCGCGCGTGCATGACCGCGGCAAGGCGATGACCGCCGAGCAGCTGGACTCCGGCCGCGAGTTCGCACGCTACAAGGACGTCGACGGCGACGGCATCCCCTGGCGGACCTGGCCGGGAACGCATCCCGACAAGGGCGCGTACTTCACCCGCGGCACTTCGCGCAACCCGCAGGCGCAGTACTCCGAGCGCGGGCCGGACTACGTCTACAACATGCAGCGCCTGCTGCAGAAGTTCGACACCGCGAAGACGCTGGTGCCGCAGCCGGTACTGGTGCAGTCCGACGTGCCCGCCCGCTACGGCGCGATCTTCTACGGATCCACCAGCCCGGCGATGGAAGAGGCCATGGAACAGCTGCGGGATGCCGGCGTCGCGCTGGATACGCTGCGGGTGCGCGCCTATCCCTTCCCGGACACGGTGCGGAACTTCATCGACACCCACGCGCAGGTGTTCGTGGTCGAGCAGAACCGCGACGCGCAGCTGCGCCTGCTGCTGATCGATGCCTTCGGCACCGATCCCGCGCGCCTGGTCGCGGTGCTGCACTACGACGGCACCCCCATCACCGCGCGCTTCATCACCGGCGCCATCGAGGCCCATATGCGCAGGCACGCGACGCAGGAGAAGGTGGCATGACCTGGCTCGCCAAACCGAAACTCCACCACCCGACGCTGCCCTGCAACGCCATCGGCTTCACCCGCCGCGACTACGAGGGCAAGATCAGCACGCTGTGCGCGGGCTGCGGCCACGACTCGATCTCGGCGGCGATCATCCAGGCCTGCTGGGAGCTCGACATCCAGCCCCACCGCATCGCCAAGCTGTCGGGTATCGGCTGCAGTTCCAAGACCCCCGACTACTTCCTCGGCCAGTCGCACGGCTTCAACACCGTGCACGGGCGCATGCCCTCGGTGCTGACCGGTGCCAACCTCGCCAACCGCACGCTCACCTACCTCGGCGTGTCCGGCGATGGCGACTCGGCCTCCATCGGCATCGGCCAGTTCGTGCATGCGATCCGGCGCGGCGTCGACATGACCTACATCGTCGAGAACAACGGTGTGTACGGGCTGACCAAGGGCCAGTTCTCGGCCACCGCCGACCAGGGTTCGGTGTCCAAGCGCGGCGTCGCCAATGCCGACAGCCCGATCGACCTGGTGACGATGGCGCTGCAGCTGGGCGCAAGCTATGTCGGCCGCGGCTTCTCCGGCGACAAGCAGCAGCTGGTGCCGCTGATCAAGGGCGCGCTGTCGCATCGCGGCGCCGCCTTCCTTGATGTGATCAGTCCTTGCGTGGCGTTCAACAACCACGCGGGCAGCACCAAGAGCTACGACTACGTGCGCGAGCACAATGAGGCCGTCAACCGCCTGGACGTGATGCCGTCGCGGACGGCGATCGAGGTGGAGCAGGAGGCCGGCACCACCATCGATATCTCCCAGCACGACGGCCGCACGCTGCGCCTGCACAAGCTCGATGCCGGCTACGACCCGCGCGACCGGATCGCCGCCCTCAATCTGATCCACCAGGGGAATGCGCGCGGCGAGGTGGTGACGGGCCTGCTGTTCGTGGATCCGGACGCCGACGATCTCCACGGCCACATCGGCACCGTCGATACCCCGCTCAACGCACTGGGCGCCGCCGAGCTGTCGCCGGGCGCGGCGGCCCTGGACAGGATCAACGCCGCCCTGCGCTGACCGGGCCTGCTGCCCGCCTCTGTAGGAGCGGCTACAGCCGCGATTGCGGAGTGTCGGAGGATCGCGGCTGTAGCCGCTCCTACAGGGGAGGCTGCGGCACGGTGCCGTTGGCGACTTCGGTACGCCGGCATTGGCCCGGACGCATGCCGCGTGGTCAAATGCCGGCTGAAGCGGGGGTACCGCGCCATGGGCGCGGTTGAGACAGACCCTTCGAACCTGATGCGGTTGATACCGCCGTAGGGAAGCTTCGCGGCAAGCGGCCACCGTTCCCGGTGGCGGCGGCCGCGCCTTCGCTTCGTCCGGCACGCGGGATCGTCCCGCAGCCACCGACAGGACGATGCCGATGAACGCAGTGCCCTCCCAGCTGCTGCAGCAGGCGCAGCAGCTTTCCGATTCCGTCACCCGGCCGATCCCGGGTTCACGCAAGGTCTTCGTCGAAGGCTCGCGTCCCGACCTGCGCGTGGCCATGCGCGAGATCGCGCAGACCAGGACCCCGACCCTGTTCGGCGGCGAGGACAATCCGCCGATTCCGGTCTACGACACCTCGGGCGCCTATACCGACCCCGGCGCGCGCATTGACCTGTCGGCGGGCCTGCCTGCGCTGCGCGCGCGCTGGATCGAGGAGCGTGGCGATACCCACGCCCTGGCGGAGCTGGGTTCCGAGTTCGGCCGCGCGCGCGAAGCCGATCCGAAGCTCGATGCGGTCCGGTTTCCGGCCCGCCCGCAGCCGCGGCGCGCGAACGCCGGCGCCAACGTCACCCAGATGCACTACGCCGGGCGCGGGATCGTCACGCCGGAGATGGAATACGTCGCCATCCGCGAGAACCAGCGCCTTGACCTGTTGGAACAGCTACAGCTGCGATCCGTGGAGGACATCGCGGCCATGGCCGCTCCTGCACTGTTTTCCCAGCATCCCGGGCAGTCGTTCGGCGCATCGATCCCGAAGCGCATCACACCGGAGTTCGTCCGCGACGAGATCGCCCGCGGCCGCGCCATCCTGCCCTGCAACATCAACCACCCCGAGAGCGAGCCGATGATCATCGGCCGCAACTTCCTCACCAAGATCAACGCCAACATCGGCAACAGCGCAGTGTCGTCGGGGATCGCCGAGGAGGTGGAGAAGCTGGTCTGGGCGATCCGCTGGGGCGCGGACAACGTGATGGACCTGTCCACCGGCAAGCACATCCACGAGACCCGCGAGTGGATCATCCGCAACTCGCCGGTGCCGATCGGCACCGTGCCGATCTACCAGGCGCTGGAGAAGGTCGACGGCCGCGCCGAGGAGCTGACCTGGGAGATCTTCCGCGACACGCTGGTCGAGCAGGCCGAGCAGGGCGTCGACTACTTCACCATCCACGCCGGCGTGCTGCTGCGCTACGTCCCGCTCACCGCGAAGCGCGTCACCGGCATCGTCAGCCGCGGCGGCTCGATCATGGCCAAGTGGTGCCTGGCGCACCACCGCGAGAGCTTCCTGTACGAGCACTTCGAGGACATCTGCGAGATCATGAAGGCCTACGACGTCGCCTTCTCGCTGGGCGACGGCCTGCGCCCGGGCTGCATCGCCGACGCCAACGACGCGGCCCAGTTCGGCGAGCTGGAGACGCTGGGTGAACTGGCGAAGATCGCCTGGAAGCACGACATCCAGACCATGATCGAAGGCCCCGGCCACGTGCCGATGCAGCTGATCAGGGAGAACATGGACAAGCAGCTGGCCGAATGCGGCGAGGCGCCGTTCTACACCCTCGGCCCGCTGACCACCGACATCGCGCCCGGCTACGACCACATCACCAGCGCCATCGGCGCGGCGATGATCGGCTGGTACGGCTGCGCGATGCTCTGCTACGTGACGCCCAAGGAACACCTGGGCCTGCCCAACCGCCAGGACGTGCGCGACGGGATCATGGCCTACCGCATCGCCGCCCACGCCGCCGACCTGGCCAAGGGACACCCGGGCGCGCAGGTTCGCGACAACGCGCTGTCCAAGGCGCGCTTCGAGTTCCGCTGGGAAGACCAGTTCCACCTCGGCCTGGATCCGGAGAAGGCCAAGGAATTCCACGACGAGACCCTGCCGAAGGACGCGCACAAGCTCGCCCACTTCTGTTCGATGTGCGGGCCGCACTTCTGCAGCATGAAGATCACCCAGGACGTGCGCGACTATGCCGCCGGCCAGGAGGAGGCCAGGGTCGCGGCGGTGGAGGCAGGCATGGCCGGGAAGGCCGCCCAGTTCCGGACCGAAGGCGCGGAGCTCTACCGACCAGGCTGAACGGAAGAAAACAGTCGACGGGGCGGGTCTGCCGGCCCCGTCGGGATCACGCGTTGCCGCGCGGGCGCGTGCTAGCGTCCCGCCAAACCAGGACCAGGGAGATCCGCCATGGCACGTGTTCCCCACCCATTCCGCTGGCTGCTGGCGGCGCTGCTGCTGGCGTTGCTCGCGGCCTGCGCCACCGGCCCGCGCATCAGCTCGGACTCCGATCCACGCGCGGACTTCAGCGCCTATCGCACCTTCGCCTTCTATTCGCCCCTGGCGATCGAGCGCGAAGGCTACGCGAGCCTGGTCAGTGGGCGGATGAAGGCCGCCGCGCGAGCCGAGATGGAGGCGCGCGGCTATCGCTACAGCGAGACCGACCCCGACCTGTGGCTCAACATCAATGCCTACATGCAGCAGCGCACCGACGTCAGCACGATTCCCGATGTCGATTATGCCTACTACTACAGCTATCGCTACCGGGGCTACGTCGCGGTGCCGTTCTGGCACGACCGCACCACGGTGCATCGCTACACCGAGGGCACGATGAACGTCGACCTCGTGGACGCAAAGCGCAACGCCCTGGTGTGGGAAGGCATCGCGGTTGGCCGGGTCAAGCGCAACCAGGATGCGGCCGCCCGCGACGCCGCGATCGATGCCACCTTCCGCGACATCTTCGCCCAGTATCCCCACCGCGCCGGCGGGACGTCCTACTGACCACCTGAGGCGTGAGCCTGCTCCGCACTCCACTGCACTGGCCGGCGATCGCGGCCCGGCATCCGTCGGCCCTGCTGCTGGCGGTGCAGCTCGCCAGCCTGCTGGTCTACCCGCTGGTCGACGGGCAGGACAGCCGCGTGCTGTTCAGCGCCTTCACGCTTGTGGCCGTGCCGCTGGCGGTGTGGGTGGTGTCGCGCAGCCCTGCGGCGAACGGGGTCGCCTGGGCCCTGGCCGTGCCGGCAATGCTGCTGGCCGTTGCGGCCATTGCACTCGGGATGCCGGCGCTGGTCGTGCTGTCAGCGGTGCTCGAATCGCTGCTGTACTTCTATGCCGCCGGCGCGCTGATCGTGTACATGCTCGAGGACCACACGGTGACCGTGGACGAGCTGTTCGCGGCGGCCGCGGCGTTCACCCTGCTGGCCTGGGGCTTCGCCTACGCCTTCCTGGTCTGCCAGGCGCTGGACCCGGGCAGCTTCGCCGGCATGGTCGAGCCGGAGCGCCCGCGACGCTGGCTCGAGCTGCTGTCCCTCAGCTTCTCCACCCTTTCGGGCACCGGCAACGGCGACGTGGTGCCGCTGGCGCCGTATGCGCGCGTGCTGGTGATGCTGGAGCAGTTCGCGGGCGTCGGCTATATCGCCGCGGTGGTGTCGCGGCTGATCGCGTTGAGCATCGTGCGCCAGCGCAGCGGCCGGCGCGCCCGCAAGCGGAGGCGCGCGGGGCGTGAGCCCGGCGCGCCCACGGAGAATCAGCCGCCGGCCTTGTAGCGCTCGATCGCCTCGAGCAGCAGGGCCTTGGCTTCGGCGGCGTCGCCCCAGCCTTCCAGCTGGACCCACTTGCCCTTCTCGAGATCCTTGTAGTGCTCGAAGAAGTGGCCGATGCGCTCCAGCCAGTGGCCCGACACCTGGCCGATGTCGGTGATGTGCGCATAGCCGGCGAACACCTTCGGCTCCGGAACCGCCAGCAGCTTCTCGTCGCTGCCGGCCTCGTCGGTCATCTTCAGCACGCCGACCGGGCGGCAGCGGATCACCGAGCCCGGCACCAGGGGCAGCGGCAGGATCACCATCACATCGGCCGGATCGCCATCGCCGCAGACGGTCTCCGGCACGTAGCCGTAGTTGCAGGGGTAGCGCATGGGCGTGGAGAGCACGCGATCGACGAAGATCGCCCCGGACTCCTTGTCGACCTCGTACTTGACGGGTTCGGCGTCCTTCGGGATCTCGATGATGACGTTGATCTCGTCCGGCGGGTTCTTGCCGGTCTTCACATGGTCCAGGCCCATGGGTGCTCCAGTCGTGGGAAGGCGGCGCCGGTGATCGGTGCCGCTGGGAAACCACGCATTCTACGCCCCGCTGCTGCGACGCACCAAAGGCCGGCGGCCGGCCGATGAATGGCCAGGGGCGCACCCGAGGTGGGGTACGCCCCAGCTTGGTGACGCGGGAACGGCGGCTTAAACAGTACGCCACCGTATCCACAGCGAGTCCGGCCCCATGACCATCCAGTCCGCGAGCTTCGACCCCGGCGCCAGCGCCGCCGCCCAGCTGGAGCGCGCCGGCTACTGGAACAACCCCGAGGCGCCGGGCCGCAACCACGGACCGGACGGGCTCGGCAGCGATGCCTCCGCGCCGTCGGCCACCGCCGCGGGCGGCGTCGACGACGTCATCGGCCGACAGGACGACGCGAGCGAAGGCCGCAGGATCGATGGGTCCGCGGAGAACGCCGGCCAGCGCAGCCAGCGCAGCACCCCCGACGGCAAGCCGATCGTCGTCGATCCGCTGTTCTCCGGCACCGGTGTGGAGATCGCCCGCGAGCGCACCGTTGCCGACGGCAGCTACGTCAGCAGCGACCAGCTGGTGCTCACCACGGGTGCGCGCGACGACGTCATCGGTGTCCGACAGCGCGACGATGGCACGCTCGATGTCAACGTCAACGGGGAAAGCTACGAGGTCAGGCTGGGCGAGGGCCAGGAGCTCACCCTGCGCGCGGGTGCGGGCGACGACGTGATCGAAGTGGCCGCGAACGTGAAGGTGAACATCGTGGTCGAGGGCGGCGATGGCGACGACACCATCACCACCGGTGCCGGCGACGACCGCATCGACGGCGGAGCGGGCAACGACACGATTGCGTCCGGCGCGGGCCGCGACGATGTCTTCGGCAACACGGGCAACGACGCGATCACCGGCGGCGCGGGGGTGAACATCATCCACGGCGGCGACGGCGACGACGCGATCACCGCGGGCTCCGGCACCAACTTCATCGAGTCCGGTGCCGGTGATGACCTCATCCGGGGTGGGGGCACCAGCGACATCCTGTCCGGTGGCACCGGCAACGACCGCATCGTGGTCGGCAACGGCGACAGCCGCGTCTACGCCGGCGCGGGCAAGGACACGGTCGAGAATGCCGGCACCAGGGCCACGGTCTACGCCGAGGTCGGCGACGTGGTGAACGCGGCGGCCAACGCCAGGCCGACGGTGGTGAACGTGGTGATCGACGCCAGCGCCGGCCAGAGCATCCGGGTCGAGGGCTCGGAAGGCTTCGTGCAGCGCATCCAGGCCGAGCTCGACTTCCTGCGCGCCTCCCCGGTGGGCCAGCAGATGCTGGCCGAGTTCGACCGGGCCGCGGACGTGAAGGGCAACGTGGTCACGATCAAGGAACTGGCCAACGAGCAGAACGGCTATGCCCAGACCTTCAGCGGCGACGCCGACATCCGCAACGGCCGCGCCGGCGCCGGCGGCAACGTCGACATCAGCTACAACCCGTCTTTCCACATGGACGCCTTCCCCGCACCCGTGGTCGTGCTCTACCACGAGATGTCGCACGCCTACAACGGCGTGAACGGCAGCTTCCAGCCCGGGACCTACCGCGGCGAAGGCCCGGATTCCGGCCGGGTGCCCAATGCCGAACGACAGGCCGTCGGCCTCGAGACCAGCGCGGCTCCCTTCGATTTCGACGGCAACCCCGCCACCCCCGCCACCACGACCAATCCCGACCACCTGACCGAGAACGGCCTGCGCGAGGAGCTGGGTCTTCCGGATCGCCCGAGCTACGCGCTCTGATCCCGGCTGCCCGGCCGTCCCTGGAGCCCGCGTTCACCGCGGGCTCCACGCGTTCCACCTGTCCCCCGATCGTCCGCTGCCGAGTCATGCCCATGAGTTTGAACCCGCGCGCCGCCGCGATGCCGACCCTCTTGTCCGCGGCGCTGCTCGCTGCGCATGCTGCCGGCGCGCAGCCGCCAATGGAGTCCACGCCAATGCATGAGGAAGACCAGGTGGCCCGGACCACCGTCGAGGGCGACGGCGCGCGCCTCGAAGTCGCGTTCGACCCGGACGGCAGCGCGCTTGCCGTCCGCTACCGCATCCGCAATACCGGCACCGCCGAGCTGGCCGTGTTCGATCGCGGCGACCGGCATGCCGTGCTGACCAGGCGCCTGGTCGCCGGCGAAGTGCCGCCGCCGCGCTTCGACGCCGGGCCGGACGGTTTGGTGCTGTCGCACGCGGCGCGCGGGTTGCCGCGGCCCACGCCGACCGTGCCGCCGGTTCCCCTGGCTGCGCGCCTGTCCGCTGGCGAGGCCCTGGACGGCGCCTTCGCGTTCGACCTGTCGCTGGCGTCCACGGAAGGCCCGCGACGGGTGCGCTGGTGCCTGGGTGTGGCGCCGTTCGACGGCAACCGGTTCGACGCCGCGGAGTCCGCCGGCGAGGTCGCGGTGTGGACCGCGCCGTTCGAGATGGCGCAGGCGCAGCAGCGGCTGTGCACGCCGTGGTTCGACCTGGACGCGGGCACGTTCGACGCGTCCTGACATCCGCGGCGGGCGGCGCCCGCCGACAGCCGCTCACGACGAAGGCGGCCTCGCGGCCGCCTTCGTCGTGACATCCCGGGGGCTTCCGCAGCGGACGCCCCGGCCAGCCGACTAGAGCAGCGGCACCAGCAGCAGGGCCACGATGTTGGTCACCTTGATCAGCGGGTTGATCGCCGGGCCCGCGGTGTCCTTGTAGGGATCGCCCACGGTGTCGCCGGTGACCGCGGCCTTGTGCGCCTCGGACCCCTTGCCGCCGTGGTGGCCTTCCTCGATGTACTTCTTGGCGTTGTCCCAGGCGCCGCCGCCGGTGCACATCGAGATCGCCAGGAACAGGCCGGTCACGATCGTGCCCATCAGCAGGCCGCCCAGCGCATCCGCGCCCAGCGTCAGGCCCACGATCACCGGGATCCCCAGCGGCAGCAGCGAGGGCACGATCATTTCCTTGATCGCCGACTTCGTCAGCAGGTCGACCGCGCGGTCGTACTGCGGCTTGCCGGTGCCCTCCATGATGCCGGGGATCTCGCGGAACTGGCGGCGGACTTCCTCCACCACCGCGCCGGCCGCGCGGCCCACGGCCTGCATCGCCAGTGCGCCGAACAGATAGGGAATCATGCCGCCGATCAGCAGGCCGATCACCACGTTCGGGTTGTCGATGGAGAAGTTGACCGCGGTGCCCGAGGTTTCCAGCTTGTGCGCGTAATCGGCGAACAGCACCAGCGCCGCAAGCCCCGCCGAACCGATCGCATAGCCCTTGGTGACCGCCTTGGTGGTATTGCCCACGGCGTCCAGCGCGTCGGTGGTTTCGCGGATCTCCGGCGGCAGCCCGCTCATCTCGGCGATGCCGCCGGCGTTGTCGGTGATCGGGCCATAGGCATCGAGCGCGACGATCATGCCGGCCATCGACAGCATCGCCGTGGCCGCGATCGCCAGGCCGTACAGGCCGGCCACCGCATAGCAGGCCCAGATCGCCGCGGCGACCACGATCACCGGCGCCGCGGTCGACTTCATCGACACCGCCAGCCCCGCGATCACGTTGGTGCCGTGGCCGGTCTCGGAGGCCTTCGCCACCTGCTGCACCGGCGCGTATTCGGTGGCGGTGTAGTACTCGGTGATCACCACCAGCAGCCCGGTCAGCACCAGGCCGACGATGGCGCACCAGAACAGCGGCATGCCGACCTCGGCGCCGAACATGCTGTCGGTGACGAACCAGAACGCGATCGCCGCCAGCACGCCGGAGACGGCGAGCCCGCGGTACAGCGCGTTCATGATCTTGCCGCCCGGGCGTGCCTTGACGAAGAAGGTGCCGATGATCGACGCCACGATCGAGACCGCGCCCAGCACCAGCGGATAGACCACGCCGGTCCAGCCGTAGGTGGCGAAGAAGATGCCCGCCACCAGCATCGAGGCGATGATGGTGACCGCGTACGTCTCGAACAGGTCGGCGGCCATGCCGGCGCAGTCGCCGACGTTGTCGCCGACGTTGTCGGCGATCACCGCCGGGTTGCGCGGGTCGTCCTCGGGGATGCCGGCCTCGACCTTGCCCACGAGGTCGGCGCCGACGTCGGCGCCCTTGGTGAAGATGCCGCCACCCAGGCGCGCGAAGATCGAGATCAGCGAGGAGCCAAAGGCCAGGCCGATCATCGGCTGCAGTGCCGCCTCGACGGCCAGCGCGTCGCGCCCCTCGCCGATGACGAACATGAAGTAGCCGGCCACGCCCAGCAGGCCCAGGCCGACCACCAGCAGGCCGGTGACCGCACCGCCGCGGAAGCTGACCGCCAGCGCCTCGTTGAGTCCGACGGTGGCCGCTTGCGTGGTGCGCACGTTGGCGCGCACCGAGACGAACATGCCGATGAAACCGGCGAGTCCCGACAGCAGCGCGCCGATGGCGAAGCCGATCGCCGTGGACCAGCCCAGCGCCGGCACCAGGCCGATCACCAGGAACAGCACCACGCCCACGATCGCAATGGTGGTGTACTGCCGCCGCAGGTAGGCGCTGGCGCCTTCCTGGATCGCGGCCGCGATCTGCTGCATGCGCGCGTTGCCCGCGGGCTGCGCCAGGATCCAGCGTGCCGAAAAGATGCCGTAGATGATCGCCAGGCCGGCGCACGCCAGCGCCAGCCACAAGCCTTGTTGCTCGAGCATTGAAACCCTCCCCAGGGTGTGGACGGAAACATCTGTTGGAGCTCGTCGCGTTGGAGCTGGAACCGGCCGACTATGGCACAGGCCCCCATCCCGGTATTGCCGCGCTGCAGCGCATCAGACCGGCTGGTCCAAGGGGCTGGCGGACAGGGCGTGGAGGCCTGATTCAGGCCCGGCGTGCCAGCCTGCGCCGCACCCCACCCGTGGAGTCCATGCGATGCGCCCTGCCGTCCTGATCCTGCTCGCGCTCGCCGCCGCGGCGCCCGCCATGGCCGCCGATCCCAGGCCCGAAATCACCCGCGATGCCGTGCAGGCGCAGGCCGTCGGCGTTGTCCACACGCTGCGCCAGATCCCCGAGGCCTGCGCGCGCATCGAGGGTGCCTTCACGGGCGATGCCGCCGAGCCCTACCGCTTCGCCGTGGTGCGCACCAGCCCGAACTGCCAGCCGCGCGCGCGCTTCGTCGACGCCGCCAAGGCACGCCCGTCGGTTTCCGCTGGCTGGGTGTTCAACGACCTCCTGCGCGTGCCGAATGCCGCATGTCCTTCGCAGCAGGCCGTGGTCCGGGTCTGGCGCAAGCCGGTCGACCAGACCATGAATCTCGACGGGCAGGGCCAGTCGCGGATCTACGTCGAGGAATCGAAGCAGGCCGCCGCCGGCGGCAAGCTTGCCGCCATTCCGATGTTCGCCGCCGAGATGGGCGTGGAAGGGGATGCGTGTGGGTCGTGAGCCCGGTGTTTCGGCTCAGCCCTCCCAGGCCGGCAGTTTCTTCGCCACCATCATGTTCTTCAGCGCCACGTACTTCGGCAGGCCGTCGCGCCCGTAGGGCGGATAGGCCTCGCCGCGGATCAGCGGCTCCAGGTAGGCGCGCGCCGCCGCGGTGATGCCGTAGCCGTCGCGGCGGATGAAGCCCTTGGGCATGGTCTTTTCGCGGTTGGCGATCCGGTTGAGCGGTGCCGGCTCGATCTTCCAGCGATAGGGGGCGTCCGACGTGCGGATGATCGCCGGCATGGTCGCGTTGCGGCCCTCCAGCGCGTAGCGCACCGCGGCCTTGCCCACGGCCATCGCCTGGTCGAGATCGGTCTTCGATGCGATGTGGCGGGCCGAGCGCTGCAGGTAGTCGGGCAGGGTCCAGTGCACCTTGAGCCCCAGGGCGTCCTTCACCCGTCCGGCAAGGTGCGAGGCCACGCCGCCCAGCTGGGTGTGGCCGAAGGAGTCCTTGCCGCCGCCGGCGTCGGCGACGAAGCGGCCGTCCGCGGTGCGGATGCCCTCGCTGGCGACCACGACGCAATAGCCCACGCGGTCCACCACCTTCTGCACGCGCGCGAGGAAGTCGGCCTCGTCGTAGGCCCGCTCGGGGAACAGGATCAGGTGCGGCGCGGCGTCGGGACCGTCTCCGGCCAGGCCCGCGGCGGCGGCCAGCCAGCCGGCGTGGCGGCCCATGGCCTCGTAGACGAAGACCTTGGTCGAGGTGTCCGCCATGGCGGCGACGTCCAGCGCGGCCTCGCGCACCGAGACCGCGGTGTACTTGGCCGCGGAGCCGAAGCCCGGGCAGCAGTCGGTGACCACCAGGTCGTTGTCGACGGTCTTGGGCACGCCGATGCAGGTCAGCGGATAGTCGAACTCCGCCGCCAGCTGCGAGACCTTGTTGGCGGTGTCGGCCGAATCGTTGCCGCCGTTGTAGAGGAACCAGCGCACGTCGTGGGCGCGCAGCACGTCGAGAAGGCGCTCGTACTTCGCACGGTCCTCCTCCAGCGACTTCAGCTTGTAGCGGCACGAGCCGAAGGCGCCGCCCGGCGTGTGTGCCAGGGCCCGCACGGTGGCGGCCGATTCCTTCGAGGTATCGAACAGCTCCTCGCGCAGCGCGCCGAGGATGCCGTTGCGGCCGGCGAGTACGCGGACCTTGCGCGCCCGGGCCTCGGTGAGGACCGCCGAAGCGGTGGCATTGATGACGGCGGTGACGCCGCCGGACTGGGCATAGAACAGGCTACCTTGGGGCATCTCGGGTCCGGGCAAGTGGTTTCGAAGCTGGGGGTTTCGAAGCAGGGGGGCGATGGGTAAGCTGGCACGGTGAAGGCCGCAGGCGGGGGATTCTACGCTCCGCCCGGTCCACGTCCTGCGATCAATTGGAGCGTTCGATGCGACTGGTACTGCTTGGTGCGCCGGGGTCCGGCAAGGGGACGCAGGCCACGCGCCTGAAGGAGCACCTGCAGGTGCCGCACGTGTCGACCGGCGACCTGCTGCGGGCCGAGGTCAAGGCGGGCAGCCCGCTCGGCGTGCAGGCGAAGGAAGTCATGGCGCGCGGCGAACTGGTTTCCGACGCGATCCTGCTCGGCATGCTCGAGGACCGCTTCTCGCGCGAGGACGTGGCCAACGGCTTCATCCTCGACGGCTATCCGCGCAACCTGGCCCAGGCGGCGGCGCTCGACGCCCTGCTGCAGCGCATCGGCCAGCCGATGGACATGGCGATCCAGCTCGAGGTCGACAACGAACTGCTGATCGACCGCCTGGCGGGGCGCGCGCAGGCCGAAGGCCGCGCCGACGACAACCCGGAGTCGGTGCGCAAGCGCCTGCAGGTCTATGACGACCAGACCGCGCCCGTCATCGGCTACTACCGCGAGGCCGGCAGGCTCGGGGTGGTCGACGGGGTCGGCAGCCTCGACGAGGTCTTCGGCCGCATCCTGGCCGCCTTCGAACGGCAGTGAAGCTCCACATCCTCGGGATCGCCGGCACCTTCATGGGCGGGGTGGCGGCGCTGGCGCGCGAGCTCGGCCACGCGGTCGAGGGCAGCGACCAGGCGGTGTATCCGCCGATGTCGACCCAGCTCGAACGGCTCGGCATCGATCTCCGCCAGGGCTACGACCCGGCGCACATCTCGCCCGGCTGCGACCAGGTGGTGATCGGCAACGCGCTGTCGCGCGGCAACGCCGCGGTCGAGCACGTGCTCGACCATGGCCCGGCCTGGACCTCGGGCGCGGAATGGCTGCGCGAGAACGTGCTGCCGGGCCGCGACACGATCGCGGTCGCCGGGACCCACGGCAAGACCACCACCACCACCATCCTGGCCTGGCTGCTCGAGGCCGCGGGCCGCGGCCCGGGCTTCCTGATCGGCGGCGTGGCCGAGGACTTCGGCGTCTCCGCGCGCGTCGGCCAGGGCCGCGAGTTCGTGGTCGAGGCCGACGAGTACGACACCGCGTTCTTCGACAAGCGCTCGAAGTTCGTGCACTACCGGCCGCTGGTCGCGGTACTCAACAACCTCGAGTTCGACCACGCCGACATCTTCCCGGACCTGGCCGCGATCCAGCGCCAGTTCCACCACTTCATCCGCACCGTGCCGCGCCGCGGCCGGCTGGTGGTCAACGGCGAGGACGCGCACCTGGCCGAGGTGCTGGCCATGGGCTGCTGGACGCCGGTGGTGCGCTTCGGCATCGACGCCGGGCCGGGCGCGCCGTTCGACTGGCAGGCGCGGCTGCTGGCCGACGACGGCAGCGCCTTCGAGGTGCTGAAGGCGGGGCAGGCGCTGGGCGAGGTGCGCTGGCCGCTCCTCGGGCGCCACAACGTGATGAACGCGCTGGGCGCGCTCGCCGCCTGCGATGCGGTCGGCGTGGATGTGGCCTCGGTCCTGCCGGCGCTGTCGGCCTTCCGCAGCGTCAAGCGGCGCATGGAACTGCTGGGCGAGGCGGGCGGCATCAGCGTCTACGACGACTTCGCCCACCACCCGACCGCGATCGCGACCACGCTGGAAGGCCTGCGCGCCAGGATCGGCGCAAGCGGCCGCATCGTGGTGGCGATGGAGCCGCGCAGCAATTCGATGCGTCTGGGCGCGCATGCCGCGGCGCTCGCGCCGTCGCTTGCGCTGGCCGACGCGGTGGTCTTCCTGCATCGCCCGGCGCTGGAGTGGGATGCCGGCGCCGTGGTCGGCGCGCTCCGTGGCGAAGGCGTGGCGGCGCCGGACGCCGATGCGTTGCTGGCACGCCTGCACGCGATGGCGCGCGCCGGCGACCATGTGGTGTTCATGTCCAACGGCGGATTCGACGGCGCTCCGCGGCGCTTCCTGGCCATGCTGCGCGGCGACTGAGCCGCCGCGCGCCGGTGGGGCGCCCGCGGGCCGCCGCCGACGGTGGCTTCGCCTCCGCCTCGCCTTGACACCCGATGGTTAGACTGTCGGTGATGTCAGAGACCCCGATGCTCCCGCTGTTTCCACTGCAGGCCGTGCTGGTCCCCGGCGCGGTCATGGGCCTGCGCGTGTTCGAGCCGCGCTACCTGGACATGGTCGGCGAATGCGGCCGCAGCGGCCGTGGTTTCGGCATCTGCCTGATCACGGAGGGCGAGGAGGTCGGCGGGCCGGCCGTCCCTTCCGAGTACGGCACCGAAGCGGTCATCGAGGACTTCGGCACCGATGACGACGGCCTGCTCACCCTGCGCGTGCGCGGCGCACGGCGCTTCCGCGTGCTGCGCAGCGCGGTGCGCGAAAACGGCCTGGTCGAGGCCGGGGTCGAGTGGCTCGGGGACGCGCCGGCGACGCGCCTGCGCCCGCAGCACGCGCTGCTGGGCACGCTCCTCGAGCGCATCTTCGACCAGGTCGGGCGCCCGCCCGGCGCCGAGGGCAGCGTCGAGGATGCGGTCTGGGTCGGCTGGCGCCTGCTCGAGATGCTGCCGATGCCGGAAGAGAGCCGAGCCGCCATGCTCGGCGTCGACGATCCACATGCGCGCCTCGACGGACTGCTCGAGCTGATCGGCTAGCGCGCGGTCCCGGGAATGCGCGGCGTCCGCAGGCGCAACACGGGCTCGCCGGACGCCGGATGCGGGTCCTCGCGCTGCTCCAGTCCCGCCAGGTCCTCGCGCAGCAGGGCGTACGCGCCGCTGGCATCCGCCTCCGGCGACCACAGTCCGAACAGGTCGAACGGCCGCGCGTGTGTCAGCGTCTGCGCGGTGCCGATCCACAGCAGTCCGCCGTCGCGCGGCTGGCGCGGCGCGCGCCACAGGCGCAGCACGATGATGCGCCCGTCCTCGAGCGTTCGGCGCATCAGCAGCGCTTCGGCGCTGGCGCCGAGCGCGGCCGGCAGCACCTTCTGCTGCAGCGCGGAGATGTCGTCGTCGAGCAGCAGCAGGGTGTCCCGCCAGTCGGCCTGCGGCTGGGTGGTCCAGCCACGGGATGCCAGGTGCCGTTCGATCGGCGCCAGCGGCCCTGCCACCTGGACGTCCAGCGGCCAGCGCCGGCTGGCGTCGCGCTCGTTGCGCTGCCAGGGCAGCTCCGCCCAGCCATCCTGCCACCAGGTGTCGATGTCGATGTTGGCCGGCGGCGGCGTGGGCGCGAAGCGCTCGAGCAGGGGATCCACGGCGCGTGGCGCATGCCACAGCGCCGCCACCATGAACGCCCCGTAGAACAGCGCCGCCAGCGGCCGCATCCAGAACGAGCGCGCGACGTGGCGGCGGTAGGCGATGCCCAGGGCCAGCAGCCAGGCGACGCCCAGCAGCATGCCGCCGACCAGGTCGGTCAGCCAGTGCGCGCCCAGGTACAGCCGCGCGAAGCCGAGGATGGCGACCACGGCGCCCGACACCAGGTAGGGCCAGACGCGCTGGCGCCCCGGCAGTTCGCGCGCGATCAGCACGGCGAAGAAGCCGAAGGTGATCGTGGTCATGGTCAGCCCGACCGCCGGGAAGCCGAAGCCGCTGAGCGCGGTCGGCGGACGCGGCATGTCGATCGCCGCCTCCAGCGCCGCGGTCAGCACCAGGCCGAAGGCCAGCGCCGCGAGCCAGTGCGCCGCCGCCATCCAGCGCCGCCGCCACAGCAGCCACAGCGTGGACAGCGCGATCGGCAGCGCCAGCACCACCGGGTCGCCGATCGAGGCCAGCGCCGCCATCAGCCGGTCGGCGAGCGGGTTGCGCAGCGCGTACATCGCCTCGTGGATGCGCAGGTCGAGTGCCAGCGGCCCGCCGCGCGCCAGCATCGTCGCCAGCAGGGTGAACCAGGCCACGCCGATCGCCAGCAGGCAGGCCGCCAGCAGCGCCAGCGAGGCCGACTCCGGGCGGTTGGGGGAAATCAGCGCGGCGCCGTAGCGGCCCAGGCGCGGGTGGTCGCGGGTCCAGCGCAGGGCGCGGGCGAGCAGGGCGTCGGCATGGTTGGCGAACCAGCGGTAGGTGTAGAGCACCAGCGCCCAGGCCAGCGCGATGGCGGCCAGCAGCGCCCCGACCACCAGGGCCAGGCGGTCGGCCACCGCGGCCACGGCCTCGTAGGCTTCGCCGAACATCCAGCCCGGGGCGAGGAACAGCACGGCCCAGGTGACCGCGGCGATCAGGCTTGCCGGCAGGTAGCGCCGGAGCGGCATCCGCGACATGCCGGCGATCGCCGGCACGAAGGGGCGCACCGGGCCGACGTAGCGCGCGATGAAGATGCCCTTGGTCTCGTTGCGCCGGAACAGCAGTTCGGCCCGCTCAAGCAGCTGCGGATACTTGCTGAACGGCCAGGTCGCGCGCAGCTGCGGTCCCCAGCGATGGCCGATCCAGTAGCTGCTGGCGTCGCCCAGGAAGGCGCCGGCGGCGGCGCAGGCGACGGCGTACGGCCCCGAGATCTCGCCCAGCCCGATGAGCACGCCGATCGCGAACAGCATCGGCAGCGCGGGCACGATGGCGCCGAGGATGATCACGGCGTCGCAGAAGGCGATGAGGAATACGGCCACGCCGGCGGCCACGGGATGGGCGCCGATCCAGGCAACGAGGCTGTCGAACCAGGCACTCACCGCCGCGATTATGGCAGCCGCCATCGCGCTTGCGCCGCCTACAATGCCGGCATGGATCACGAGGGTTCAGTCGAAGTCGCGGCGCTGAAGGCGGACAGCTTCGGACGCATCGCGCTGATGCGCGACGGCGGCGGCCTGTGTTTCGTGCGCCGCGACCTGCGCCACGTGCCGGCCTGGCTGCGCCTGCCCGCGTGGTGGCTGGCGCGACGCGAGGCGCGTGGACTGCAGGCCGTGGCCGGGATGGCCGACGTGCCGCAGCTGCTGCGCTGGGACGGGCGCGTGCTCGACCGCAGCTACATGGCCGGCCATGCGATGTACCAGCGACCGCCGCGCGGGGACCTCGACTACTTCCGGCGTGCGCGGCGGCTGCTGCAGCTGCTGCACCGGCACGGCGTGGCCCACAACGACCTCGCCAAGGAAGCCAACTGGCTGGTGCTGGAGGATGGCCGGCCCGCGCTGATCGACTTCCAGCTGGCGGTGCGCGGCCGGCCGCGGTCGCGCTGGATGCGCCTGCTGGCACGCGAGGACCTGCGCCACCTGCTCAAGCACAAGCGGACCTACTGTCCCGGGTCGATCACCCCGGTCGAGCGGCGGGTGCTGAAGCGCACCTCGTGGCTGCGCGACGCCTGGTTTGCCACCGGAAAGCCGGTCTACCGGGTGGTGACGCGGCGCATCCTCAAATGGGAAGACAACGAGGGGCAGGGACCGAAGCCCTGAGCGTGCCCTATCATCGGGCCGTCGCGGCCACGGCCGCTCCTGCAGTGGATGTGTTCCGAATGGCCACCCTCGCCGGCAAGACCCTTTTCATCACCGGTGCCTCGCGCGGCATCGGGCTCGCGATCGCGCTGCGCGCCGCGCGCGACGGCGCCAACGTCGCCATCGCCGCCAAGTCCGACGTGCCCAATCCGAGCCTGCCGGGCACCATCCACAGCGCCGCCCAGGCCGTCACCGAAGCCGGCGGCCAGGGCCTGGCGCTGAAGTGCGACATCCGCGAGGAGGACCAGGTGCGCGCGGCAGTGGCGGCCACGGTCGACACGTTCGGCGGCATCGACATCCTGGTCAACAACGCCAGCGCGATCTGGCTGCGCGGCACGCTGGACACGCCGATGAAGCGCTTCGACCTGATGCAGCAGGTCAACTCGCGCGGCAGCTTCCTGTGCGCGCAGGCCTGTCTGCCCTACCTGCTGGAGGCCCCCAACCCGCACATCCTGACGTTGGCGCCGCCGCCGTCGCTCGACCCGAAGTGGTGGGGACCGCACACCGGCTACACGCTGGCGAAGATGGGCATGAGCTTCGTGACCCTGGGCCTGGCCGCGGAGTTCGGGCCGAAGGGCGTGGCGGTGAACGCGCTGTGGCCGCGCACCATCATCGCGACGGACGCGCTGAACATGATTCCCGGCGTCGAGCCCGGCAACGGACGCCGCCCGGAGATCATGGCCGACGCCGCGCATGCCGTCCTGGTGCGCGAGGCGAAGGGATTCAGCGGCCGCTTCCTGATCGACGACGAGGTGCTGGCGGAGGCCGGCATCACCGACATGGACCCGTACGCCGTGGACCCTGCCGGCCGGCTGCTGCCGGACCTGTTCCTGGACTGACATGGCGTCCGTCCACGACCTGCTGGCCATCGGCCGCGACCATTATCTGCCGGTCTACCGCCAGCGGGCGCTGGTGCTCGAGCGCGGGCAGGGCGCCCGGGTCTGGGACAGCGAGGGCCGCGACTACATCGACTTCTCCGCCGGCATCGCGGTCTGCAGCCTGGGGCACGGCGATCCCGACCTGGTCGCGGCCCTGGTCGAGCAGGCCGGCCGGCTCTGGCACACCAGCAACGTCTTCCACAGCGAGCCGCCGCTGCGGCTGGCGCAGGAGCTGGTGGACGCCTCGCGCTTCGCCGAACGGGTGTTCCTGTGCAACTCCGGCACCGAGGCCAACGAGGCCGCGATCAAGCTGGTGCGCAAGTGGGCCACCGCCCAGGGCCGCGAGCCCGCGCGGCGGGTGATCGTCACCTTCCGCGGCAGCTTCCACGGCCGCACCCTGGCCGCGGTCACCGCGACCGCGCAGCCGAAATACCAGGCCGGCTACGAGCCGCTGCCCGGTGGCTTCCGCCATGTCGACTTCAACGACGTGGACGTGCTGGAGGCCGCGATGGCCGGCGGCGACGTGGCCGCGGTCATGCTCGAACCGATCCAGGGCGAGGGAGGCGTGCTGCCGGCCGCGCCGGGTTTCCTGCAGGCGTTGCGCGCGCTGTGCGATCGCCACGGCGCGCTGCTGGTGCTGGACGAGATCCAGAGCGGCATGGGACGCACCGGACAGCTGTTCGCGCACTGGCACGACGGCGTGGTTCCGGACGTGGTGACCCTGGCCAAGGCCCTGGGTGGCGGATTTCCGATCGGCGCGATGCTGGTGGGGCCGAAGGCGGCGGATGCCATGCAGTTCGGCGACCACGGCACGACCTTCGGCGGCAACCCGCTCGCGGCGGCGGTGGCGCGCGTGGCGCTGCGCAAGCTGGCGTCGCCGGCGATCATCGCCAACGTGGCGCGCCAGGAAGCCGCGCTGCGCGCCGGCCTGGAGGCGATCAACGCCGAGCTCGGCCTGTTCTCCGGCGTGCGCGGCCGGGGACTGATGCTGGGCGCGGTCCTGGCGCCCGCGCATGCGGGGCGCGCCGGCGACATCCTCGACCTGGCCGCGGCGGAAGGGCTGCTGATGCTGCAGGCGGGTCCGGACGTGCTGCGCTTCGTGCCGGCACTGAGCATCAGCGACGAAGAGCTGGCGGAAGGCCTCGCGCGGCTGCGCACGGCGCTTGCATCGATGGCGCGCTGAGCCGCGGCTCAGGCCAAGCGGTAGCGGACCAGGACGCGACGCAGCGCGCGCGCGTCGCCTGCGGTGTCGGCATGCAGCCCGGCCTTGCGCGCGCCCTGCACGTTGGCGAACGTGTCGTCGATGAACAGCGTGCTGCGGGCGTCCCAGCCGAGCAGGCCAAGCGCGCGCTCGAAGACGCGCGGATCGGGTTTGCGCATGCCCAGGGTGCCGCTGACCAGGACCGTATCCACGAGCCGCGCCGACAGCGGCGCGACGATGCGCGGGATCAGGTCCTGCATCAGCGCGCCGTTGTTGGTCAGCACGCCCAGCGCGACGGACGCGTCGACCGCGTCGAGGCAGGCCAGCGCCTGCGCATCGGCCACGGTGCCGGCGAGCCGCGCGGCGGCCCACGCCTCGTGGTCCACGCGGCAGGCCAGCGCGCCGCCGAGCCGTTCAAGGTAGCCGCCGGTGTCGACCCGCCCGCTGTCGTATTCCGCTTCCAGCCCGGAGGCGAACAGCGCCGCGTCCACGCGTGCCGGCTCGCAGCCGGCGTGCGTGGCCAGGTACGCCAGGCGCCGCCGGTGGTCGTAGCGTGCGAGCACGCCGTCGAAATCGAGCAGCAGCTGGCGGATGCGCGGCTTCACCCCGCGGCGACCACCCGGAACGCGTCTCGCGCGGCGACCAGCGTCGCCTCCACCACGTCCCCGGTGTGGGCGCTGGAGACGAAGCCGGCTTCGTACGCCGATGGCGCCAGGAACACGCCGCGCTCCAGCATCGCGTGGAAGAAGCGGTTGAACGCCGCGGTGTCGCAGGCGGTGGCGTCGGCGTAGGTGTCGACCTTCCGGTCGGTGAAGAACAGACCGAACATCGCGCCGACGCGGTTGGTGGTCAGCGGCACGCCGGCCGCCCGGGCGGCGTCCTCGAAGCCGTCGCAGAGCAGGTTGGTCGTCTGTTCCAGCCGGTCGTGGAAGCCGGGTTCCTGGACCAGTTCCAGCATCGCCAGCCCCGCGGCCATGGCCACCGGATTGCCGCTGAGCGTGCCGGCCTGGTAGATCGGGCCGGCGGGTGCGATCTGCTCCAGCAGGTCGCGGCGGCCACCATAGGCGCCGACCGGCATGCCGCCGCCGATGATCTTGCCGAAGGTGGTGAGGTCGGGCACGACGCCATAGCGCGCCTGCGCCCCGCCCAGCGCGACCCGGAAGCCGGTCATCACCTCGTCGAAGATCAGCAGCGCGCCGTGCTTCGTGCACAGCTCGCGCAGATGCTGCAGGTAGCCCTCGCGCGGAGGCAGGCAGTTGGCGTTGCCGACGACGGGCTCGATGATCACCGCCGCGATCTCGCCGCCGATGTCGTCGAACAGCTGCGTCGCACCGTCGAAATCGTTGTAGCTGATGGTCGTGGTGAGTTCGCTGAGGCCGGCCGGCACGCCGGGCGAGGTCGGAACGCCCAGGGTCAGCATGCCGCTGCCGGCCTTGACCAGGAACGAGTCGCCATGGCCGTGGTAGCAGCCCTCGAACTTGACGATGCGCTGGCGGCCGGTGGCGCCGCGCGCGAGGCGGATCGCCGACAGCGTGGCCTCGGTGCCCGAGTTGACCATGCGCACCATCTCGCAGGACGGCACCAGGCGGGTGAGGGTCTCGGCCATCGTGACCTCGGCGGCGCAGGGCGCGCCGTACGACAGCCCGCGGCCGATCGCGTCCGCCACCGCGTCGCGCACGCGGGGATGGTTGTGGCCGACGATCATCGGTCCCCAGGACCCGACGTAGTCGACGTAGCGGTTGCCGTCGACGTCATGCAGGTACGCGCCGTCGGCACGTTCGACGAAGAACGGTTCCCCGCCCACCGACTTGAACGCGCGCACCGGTGAATTGACGCCGCCGGGGATCAGCGTCGTGGCGCGGGCGAAAAGGGCCTCGGAGTGTTCGTGTTTCATCGGGCTGGATCCTCGGGTCGTCGGGCGACCGGTTTCATGGGTGTGGGGAGCGCGGGGCGCGGCTGGCGTCGTGCGGCTTTCCGCTGTCGGTGGTCCGCAGCCGCGTGTCGCGAGGCGGCCGTCAGGCGGTCGGCGCGGAGCTGTCCGACGTGTCCGGCGACCGGCCCGGGACTTCGTCGAAGGCCCGGAGGTAGGCGCGTGCTGCCTGGACCGGATCCGGCGCGTCGAACACGCCGCTGATCACTGCCACGAGGTCGGCGCCGGCCTCGACCACGCGTGGTGCATTGTCCGGCGTGATGCCACCGATGGCCACCACCGGCAGGCCGAGGGCGCGTGCGTCGTGCAGCAGGGCGGGTGCCGCGCGGCGCGCCTGTGGCTTGGTCGGGGATGGGAAGCAGGCGCCGAACGCGACATAGCTGGCGCCTGCCGCGGCGGCGGACTGCGCCAGCTCCAGGCTGTCGTAGCAGGAGGCTCCCAGGATCGCCCGGGCCCCCAGGACGGCACGCGCCATGGCCAGGTCGCCGTCACGCTCGCCCAGGTGGGCGCCATCGGTTCCGTGGCTGGCGGCCAGGCGCCAGTCGTCGTTCACCAGCAGGGGCACGCCATGTGCCCTGCACAGCGGCAGCAGCGCGGCCACCTGTGCATCCGCCAGCGCCGCGTCCGCGCGCTTGTTGCGGTACTGGAGCAGCGATGCATGGTCGATCACCGCGGCCACGCGGTCGAGCAGGCGCGGCGTATCGCATTCGTCCGGCGTCAGCAGGTAGAGCCCGCGCCGGATGCGGCGCGGCGACTCGGCGGCGGCATGTTCGCCCATGGCGTGAGTGTCCTGTTGCCGGAGGGGATGTGAGAATGGCCACCCGCGTCGCGTACGCAGCTGCCACAGCCATTATCCGATGAACGACTCCACCACCGCCCTCCGCACCTGGATGTGCGTCGTCTGCGGTTTCATCTACGACGAAGCCCTCGGGCTGCCCGAAGAGGGCATCGCCCCGGGCACGCGCTGGGAGGACGTCCCGGACACCTGGACCTGTCCCGACTGCGGCGTGACCAAGGATGACTTCGAGATGATGGTGGTCTGAGCGCCCCGGGCGCTGCCGGCAGTCCCGGCGCGCCCGGTCCCGCGGTTTCGGGTTGGCCTGGCGGTCAGCGCTGCGCGGCGATTGCCGGGGCCAGCTCCATGACCGTCCCGTCGCGCAGCCCCAGCCGCCGCGCTTCCCCTGCATTCAGCTCCAGGACGTACAGCGCCGGTGCATTGCTGGGGTAGGGCGGGCAGCGGTCGCCGGCCGAGCACGGCGGCACGTCGCGCTGCTGCGACACGAGCCGCAGCGACCCGTCGAAGTACAGGATGTCGAGCGGAATCCGCGTGTTCTTCATCCAGTAGGCCTGTCGCTCCTCCTGGTCGTGGATGAACAGCATGCCGTGTCCGTCCGCGAGCGCATCGCGGAACATCAGCCCGCGCGCCCTCGAGGCGTTGTCGTTGGCGACTTCCACGGTGAAGCGCTCGCCGCCCACCTCGACCCAGGGCTCGTCGCCTGCGCATGCGGTCGCCAGCGCGCTCGCGCACAGCAGAGTGAGGTAGAGGCCAAGTGCACGCATGGCGGTTCCCGCAGGGGTGGAGACGGCCACACTCGGGGAGGCGCGCGGTCGGGTCAAGGGGTCCGCGTCAAGCCCCTTCCCGGATCCTCCGCGGACAGGCACAATGCGCGCCCCGCATGACATGGCCGGCGACGCGCCACGGCATGCGGGGTCGAAGAAGATCCTTCACAGGGTGTTGACGTTCTTCGAAACCGCGCTAATATGTGCGGCTCCCCGGCGGACACGGCCAACACGGCGCGGCGGCGGGGGAGGCGGAAGTTTCCACCCACAGGGTGTTGACGGACGCGAAAGTCGCGCTACAATGTGCGGCTCACCCCGGCG